>NZ_CP162829.1:4800000-6178916 GCF_054685145.1 Pseudomonas sp. H1_A03 | reverse complement strand
CACTGATCATCTCCGGCCAGGCCGAAGACAGCTCGCGCCTGTACACCGAGATCAACAAGTTGATCCCGCGTCTGGAGCAGCACATCGAGGAAGTGGAAGGCGTGGTGACCAAAGAAGGTCACTTCACCATCGATGAGAAGACCCGCCAGGTCGAACTCAACGAAGCCGGTCACCAGTTCGTCGAAGACATGCTCACCCAGATCGGCCTGCTGGCCGAAGGCGAAAGCCTGTACTCGGCGCACAACCTGGGCCTGTTGACCCACGTGTATGCCGGTCTGCGCGCGCACAAACTGTTCCATCGCAACGTTGAATACATCGTGCAGGACGGCCAGGTCGTTCTGGTTGATGAACACACCGGTCGTACCATGCCGGGTCGTCGTCTGTCCGAAGGCCTGCACCAGGCCATCGAAGCCAAGGAAGTGCTCAACATCCAGGCTGAAAGCCAGACGTTGGCCTCCACCACGTTCCAGAACTACTTCCGTCTGTACAACAAACTGTCCGGCATGACCGGTACGGCTGACACTGAAGCGTTCGAATTCCACCAGATCTATGGCCTGTCGGTCGTCGTTATCCCGCCGAACAAGCCGCTGGCGCGTAAAGACTTCAACGACCTGGTGTTCCTGACTGCCGAAGAGAAATACGCGGCAATCATCAACGACATCAAGGATGGCATGGCCCAGGGTCGTCCGATCCTGGTGGGTACCGCCACCATCGAAACTTCCGAGCACGTGTCCAACCTGCTCAATAAAGAAGGCATCGAGCACAAGGTCCTCAACGCCAAGTTCCACGAAAAAGAAGCCGAGATCATCGCCCAGGCTGGTCGCCCAGGCGCGCTGACCATCGCCACCAACATGGCCGGTCGTGGTACCGACATCCTGTTGGGCGGTAACTGGGAAGTGGAAGTGGCTTCGCTGGAGGACCCGACTCCAGAGCAGATCGCACAGATCAAGGCGGATTGGCAGAAACGCCACCAGGCCGTGCTGGAGTCCGGTGGCTTGCAGGTAATCGCCTCCGAGCGTCACGAATCGCGCCGTATCGACAACCAGTTGCGTGGTCGTGCTGGTCGTCAGGGTGACGCCGGTTCCAGCCGCTTCTACCTGTCGCTGGAAGACAGCCTGATGCGCATCTTCGCCTCGGACCGCGTGAAGAACTTCATGAAGGCCCTGGGCATGCAGTCCGGTGAAGCGATTGAGCACCGCATGGTGACCAATGCCATCGAGAAGGCACAGCGCAAGGTTGAAGGGCGTAACTTCGATATTCGTAAGCAACTGCTCGAGTTCGATGACGTCAACAACGAGCAGCGTAAAGTGATCTATCACATGCGTAACACGTTGCTGGCCGCCGACAACATTGGCGAGACCATTGCTGACTTCCGTCAGGACGTGCTCAATGCCACCGTCAGCGCTCACATCCCGCCACAATCCCTGCCAGAGCAGTGGGATGTTGCCGGCCTGGAAGCCGCGTTGAAGAACGACTTCGGTGTCGAGTTGCCGGTTCAGCAGTGGTTGGACGAAGACGATCACCTCTACGAAGAGACCCTGCGCGAGAAGCTCATGACCGAGCTGCTGGCTGCGTACAACGAGAAAGAAGAGCAGGCGAGTGCCGAAGCACTGCGCACGTTCGAGAAGCAAATCGTGCTGCGCGTGCTGGACGACCTGTGGAAAGACCACCTGTCGACCATGGACCACCTGCGTCACGGCATCCACCTGCGTGGCTACGCCCAGAAGAACCCGAAGCAGGAGTACAAGCGCGAGTCGTTCACGTTGTTCTCCGAACTGCTGGATTCGATCAAGCGCGATTCGATCCGCGTGCTGTCCCACGTTCAGGTGCGTCGCGAAGACCCGATCGAGGAAGAAGCCCGCCTGCGCCAGGAGGCCGAGGCACTGGCGGCACGCATGCAGTTCCAGCATGACGAGGCGCCAGGTCTGGAAGCCCCTGAAGTACTGGGCGAAGAGATTGATGTGGCGCTGGCTCAAACCCCGGTTCGCAACGACCAGAAGCTGGGTCGCAACGAGCTGTGCTATTGCGGTTCGGGCAAGAAGTTCAAACACTGCCACGGCCAGATCGAATAAGATTTCCGCCTGACGCTGCAACACCCTGCGCCGCGACCGGCCTCTGCCGTCGCGGCGTTTTGCCATTAATTTCGCCGTCGATCATGACGGTACAGACATCACCGATTTTTAAGGAGCGCATTCATGGCTGTTGGTCTTGGTCCTTTGCCCACATTGCACCCGGTTGCCGGTTTTGAACTGGGTATCGCTTCGGCCGGCATCAAGCGCCCGGGGCGCAAGGATGTGGTGGTGATGCGTTGCGCCGAAGGCTCGACCGTCGCCGGGGTATTCACCCTCAATGCGTTCTGTGCCGCGCCGGTGATCCTGGCCAAGCAACGCGTGGCTGGCACCATCCGTTACTTGCTGACCAACACCGGCAATGCCAACGCCGGCACCGGCGAGCCTGGCCTGGTGGCCGCCGCGCGCACCTGCGCCAAGCTGGCCCAGTTGACCGGCGTCGACGCCAGCCAAGTGCTGCCGTACTCCACTGGCGTAATCGGTGAGCCGCTGCCCGTGGAAAAAATCGAAGGCGCACTGCAAGCCGCACTCGATGACCTGTCTGTGGATAACTGGGCGGCAGCGGCTACCGGCATCATGACCACCGACACCCTGCCAAAAGGCGCGAGCCGCCAGTTCGTGCACGGCGGCGTGACCGTCACCGTGACGGGCATCAGTAAGGGCGCGGGCATGATCCGCCCGAACATGGCCACCATGCTCGGTTACATCGCCACCGACGCCAAAGTCTCTCGCGATGTGCTGCACAGCTTGATCCTGGACGGCGCCAACAAGTCGTTCAACCGCATCACCATCGATGGCGATACCTCGACCAACGACTGCTGCATGCTGATCGCCACCGGCCAAGCCAACCTGCCGGAAATCACCGAGGCCAGCGGCCCGCTGTTCGCGGCGTTGAAGCAGGCCGTGTTCGAAGTGTGCATGGACGTGGCCCAGGCCATCGTGCGTGACGGCGAGGGCGCGACCAAGTTTGTGACGGTTGAAGTCAACGGCGGCGGCAACCACCAGGAATGCCTGGATGTCGGTTACACCGTGGCTCACTCGCCACTGATCAAGACCGCATTGTTCGCCTCTGACCCTAACTGGGGCCGTATCCTGGCGGCAGTCGGCCGTGCTGGCGTGCCAGACCTGGACGTGAGCAAGATCGACGTGTTCCTCGGTGATGTGTGCATTGCCAGCCGTGGCGCCCGCGCCGAGACCTACACCGAAGCCCAAGGCTCGGCGGTGATGCAGCAGGAAGAAATCACCATCCGCATCGAGCTGGGTCGCGGCGAGTGCAGCGAAACCATCTGGACCACCGACCTGTCCCACGAATACGTGAAGATCAACGCGGAATACCGTACCTGATCGCAGAGAGGAAAAGCGCGGTGAAACGAGTGCATGTAGCAGCAGCGGTAATCCGCGGTGTCGACGGCAGGATCCTGCTCGCGCGCCGCGCCGATACCCAGCATCAGGGCGGCCTCTGGGAGTTTCCCGGTGGCAAGGTGGAGGCTGATGAGTCGGTCGCCAGTGCGCTGACCCGCGAATTGCAGGAAGAGCTGGGCATCCAGGTCACCACGGCGCGGCCGCTGATCAAGGTGCAGCATGATTACCCGGACAAGCAGGTGTTGCTGGATGTCTGGGAAGTCTCGGCCTTTACCGGCGAACCTCACGGCGCCGAAGGGCAGCCGCTGGAATGGGTTGCCCCTCGGGATCTGCTCAACTATGAGTTCCCGGCAGCCAATGCTCCGATTGTGGCGGCTGCGCGTTTGCCTGCTGAATACCTGATCACCCCTGGCGAGCTGGAAACCCCGACACTGTTGCGCGGTATCCAGCAAGCCATCGCCGGCGGCATCAAGCTGGTTCAGCTGCGCGCACCCAACGGCTACGACCCCAAATACCGCGATCTTGCGGTGGATGCGGTAGGTTTGTGTGCGGGCAAGGCCCAGTTGATGCTCAAGGGACCGTTTGAATGGTTGGGGGACTTTCCTGCAGCCGGCTGGCACATGACGGCGGCGCAACTGCGTAAATACGCGAGCAAAGGCCGGCCACTGCCTAAAGATCGCTGGTTGGCGGCGTCTTGCCACAATGCCGAGGAGTTGGCGCTGGCGGAAATGATGGACGTGGATTTTGTCACGCTGTCGCCAGTGCAGCCGACGCAGACTCATCCTGACGCGCAGCCGTTGGGTTGGGAGCAGGCGGCTGAGTTGATCAGCGGGTTCAGCAAACCGGTATTTCTGTTGGGTGGGGTTGGGCCTGCTGAGCGGGAAAAAGCTTGGGAGGCTGGGGCTCAAGGTGTCGCTGGGATCAGGGCGTTCTGGCCGGAAGTTTGATGGGGTTCTGACGGGCCTCTTCGCGAGCAAGCCCGCTCCCACAGTTGACCGGGTTCCACCTTTGGAATGCAGTCAAATGTGGGAGCGGGCTTGCTCGCGAAGGCGTCAGGTCAGACGCCTCATAATTAATGAGGCTTGGCCGCGGCCTGCCACAACACTTCAGCAACACCCTGACGCTTGGCAATCACCCGCGCCGCCACAAACAACAAATCCGATAGCCGATTGATATACGCCAACCCAACCCCTTCCAACGGCTCTACCGCATTCAAGTGCTGACACCGCCGCTCCGCACTGCGCGCCAGGCTGCGGCATACATGGGCCTGGGCGATCAGCGCTGAGCCACCGGGCAGGATGAAGTTCTCCAGCGGCCCCACGTCCTCATTCCAGCGATCAATCGCAGCTTCCAGCCGGTCCACTTCTGCTGCATTCAACGCCTTGTACTCCGGCATCGCCAACTCGCCCCCCAGATCGAACAACCGATGCTGGCAAGGGCTCAGCACCTCGATCACGTCTTGCAGGCCCGGATGCTGTCCGCCCAGTCCTTCGAGATAGGCCAACAGCAACCCGAGCTGACTGTTGAGCGAGTCGACTTCGCCAATCGCCTCTATGCGCGGGTGGTCCTTGGGGACGCGGCGGCCGTCGCCGAGGCCGGTTTCGCCTTTGTCGCCGGTACGGGTGTAGATCTTCGACAGGCGAAAGCCCATGGTCAGTGCTCCAGTTGGTTCAATTCGTAGGGGGCAGTTGGCTGCCGGCCAAGGGTAGGCGCAGGGTGAAGCAGGTGCCTTGGCCGAGGGTGGAGTGCACCTCCATCTGGCCCTTGTGGTTGTTGGTGATGATGAAATACGACACCGACAGCCCAAGCCCGGTGCCCTGGCCGATTTCCTTGGTGGTAAAGAACGGCTCGAAGGTGCGCTTGCGCACGTTCTCGCTCATGCCGATGCCGTTGTCTTCCACCTGGATCTCCGCCCATGGCGGGTTGAGGCGGGTACGCAGGATAATGCGACCCGGCTCGCTACCGTCTGCACGCAGGTGGATGGCCTGGGCGGCATTTTTCAGCAGGTTGAGCAGCACCTGTTCCAACTCGTTGGCGGTGCCCGGAACCGGGCCCAGTTGGGGGTCGAACTGGCGGGTGATCGCCTGGCCCTTGAAGTCAAAGCCGATGGCCAGGTCGAAGTCGTTACCGGCGATTTCCACGGCTTGGTCGATCAGCGCCGGCAAATCGCAAGGCGCCATTTGCCGGTTGCTACGGCGGCTGAAACTGAGCATATGGGTGACTATCTTCGCCGCCCGCGCTCCGGCCTGCTGAATACCATCGAGCAGCTGCGGCACTTCGCGGCCTTCGAGATAGCGGTTGACCGTATCCAGTTCGATGCCAGCCTGTTCAGCGTGCTCCAGGTTCTTGGGCAGGTCGGGAGACAAGCGGCGGCGGATGTTCTGCACGTTATGCAGGATCGCCCCCAGCGGGTTGTTGATCTCATGGGCCATACCAGCGGCCAGGCCACCCACAGACAGCATTTTTTCCGACTGCACCATCATTTCTTCCAGGGACAGGCGCTGGGTGATGTCATCGATACGGATCACCACGCCACGCCCGGCACCGCCCATCAGCGGGTAGAAGGTCAAGGCGTAATGCTTGGGTTCATCGTCCTTGAACCAGGTGACGCGCTCGATGCGCTCCACGGTGTGCTGTTCGACGGCTGCCCTGATCTGCGGCAGGTACGGTTTGAGCGGCTGGAAGGCCAGGTAGATCGGCTGGTTCAGGGCTTCATCCAGGCGCGTGCCGGAGAGGGCGCTGGCCTCCTGGTTCCATTGGGTGACGTAGAGCTGTTCATCCAGGGCGATCAGCGCCGAGGGCATCGAGTCGATGATGCTGTTCAGATAGTTCTGAAACCCGGTGAGCTTTTTCTCGATCTTGCTGCGAACCTGAACTTCCAGTTCGAGCTTGCGATTGGTGTGGCGCGTTTCTTCGGCCAGGCCCTGGGCTTGGTCGTAGGCGGCCTGGGAGTCGTCCCGCGCACGCTTGAGTTGCTGCTCGCGCGCTTCGATACGCGACAGCATGGTGTTGAAGGCTTCGGCCAGGCTGCCGATTTCATCGTGATTGCCACGGCCGGCACGCAGGGCGTAGTTCTCTTCGCGGGTGACTTGGCGCGAGAGTTCTTCCAGTTCGTGGATCGGCCGGGTGATCAGGCGTTTGATCTGGCGGGCAATGACCAGCCACAGCAGCACGCTGAAAATCAGGATGCCCAGGCTGGCCGTGAGCGTGCCGGTATAGAACGCCACCGGCAATTCACTGCTGGCTACCAGCAACAGATGCCCGGACGGTTGGCCCGCACGGGGCAGGGTGATGATCTGATTACTGCGAAACTCGGTGACACGCCAGGCTTCGATATGACGGTAGTGGTCCGGCAGGTGCAGGCGGTCGCCGTGTTGCATCTGCGCCAAGAGATTGCCAGCACCGTCGTACAGGGCGGCGGCACGCAGGGGGGAGTAGCTGGTCAGTTCATTGAGCAGGGCGTCAGCTTTCGCGGGCGACTCAAGGGCCTCGGCGGCGAGCGCGGGGTTGGACACCAGGCGGCCAATGGCCTGCAACGCCTGGGGCGCCATGCTTTCCTGGGAGATCCAGTAGGCGGCGCTGATAAAGGTCAGGTTGGCCACCAGCAAGACGGTGGTCAGCAGCACCAGCAGGGCGGCCAGCAGTTTCTGCCCGACCGGTAGGTTTTCAAGACGCTGGCGCAGCGGCATCAGGGTTTTCCCAGGTAATAGACAGACGGGCAGGGTAGCGCGTGGCTCAGCCGCGGGGCAATCCGCGTGCAAGTAACTGCTCGACCAGGCGTACTTGCAGCTGTTGCAAATGCGGCAGGCTCAACTGATGACGGGTGGCCGCCTGGCAAGCATAGCCCAATAGATAGCTGATTTCGGTGCGTCGGCCGGCAGCCACGTCCTGGAACATGGAGGAGTAATTGGCGGCCGTGGCGTGGATTACCCTTTCTACTTCGTGCTGCAGGTCCTGCGCCGCAGCGGGTTGGCCGCAGCATTCCAGCAGTTCACCCAGTTCGGCGCAAAGGGTGGCGACTTCGCAGTGATGGGCTTGCAGTTCCCCATTGCGGCACTGGTACAGCACCGTCAGTGGGTTGATCGCACAATTGAGTGCCAATTTGCGCCACAGCCGCGTGAGGATATCGGTGCTCCAATCGTGGGGGATGCCGGCAGCGTTCAAATCATCGAGCCAAAGTGGCGGGGTAGGGTGGCTTACATCGCCCAGCCAAGTGTAGCCATGGCCGGCGAACACCACGCGCCAGTCGCCATCGCGAAATGCGCCTTCGGTGCTGGAGGCAAAGATGCAGCGAGCCTGGGGCAGTTGCGCGGCCACTGCGTCTTGGCTGCCAAGGCCGTTCTGCAACAGGATCAGCTCGGCATCGGGTGTCAGCCGATGTTGCAACTGTGCGACAGCGTCTTGGGCGTCGTAGGCTTTGCATGCCACTAGCAGGCGGTGAATCGGTTCGGGGCTGTCGGGTATTTCGCCGATCACCGGGTAGGTGTGTTCGACGCCCTGTTCTACCAGGGTCAGCCCCTTGGCAGCCTGATAACTGGCCAGGCGTGCCTCGTCGCGCAGGATCAACCTTACGGGCACGCCCGCGCGCGCCAGGCGAGTGGCCCAGAGTGTGCCCAGGCTGCCAGCGCCGAGAATATGCCAGGTGGTCGACATCAGTTTGTGCTCCGTAGGGTCGCTCACAGTGAACGGGGCGAAAGAACCGCTATAATGCTCCGGCATTTTAGCTCGGGCGCGCCCCATCTCTACTGAGCCCGCCCCTTATATTGGAGAAATGACATGCCTTCGTTCGACGTGGTATCCGAACTGGACAAACACGAAGTCACCAACGCCGTCGAGAACGCCGTCAAGGAGCTGGATCGCCGCTATGACTTGAAAGGCAAGGGCAGCTTCGAATTCAAGGAAAAGGAACTGACCGTCAACCTGACCGCTGAAGCCGATTTCCAGCTGGAAGCGATGATCGAAATCCTCAAGCTGTCGCTGGTCAAGCGCAAGATCGATGCGCAATGCCTTGAAATCAAGGACGCCTACGCCTCCGGCAAGTTGATGAAGCAGGAAGCCGTGCTCAAGGAAGGCATCGATAAGGAGCTGGCGAAGAAGATCGTGGCCCACGTCAAGGACGCCAAGCTGAAAGTTCAGGCCGCCATCCAGGGTGAGCAGGTGCGTATCACTGGCAAGAAGCGTGACGACCTCCAAGAGGCCATTGCGGCCTTGCGTGCCAAGACGTTCGATATGCCGCTGCAGTTCAATAACTTCCGCGACTGATGGCACATTGGGGAACCAGCGGGCGTTTTTGACGTCCCACGCCCCATAAACCTACGCCTGCTCTTGAGCCCTACGGGGCTCAATTGCATTGGTGGCCACCGAATACGCCGAACATCCGGTAACCAGGAGAATGTAGATGGATTTGAACGCTGAAATGGATCACTTGATCAAGACCTCACAGTCGTGGATCCCGATGATCATGGAATACGGCAGCCGGGTATTGCTCGCTGTCATCACCCTGGCCATTGGTTGGTGGCTGATCAACGTATTTACCCACCGAGTGGGGCGTTTGCTGGCCATCCGTAACGCGGACCTGGCACTGCAGCACTTCGTCACCAGCCTGGCGAACATTGCGCTCAAAGTCATGCTGATTGTCAGCGTCGCCTCAATGATCGGCGTGGCGACCACCTCGTTCGTTGCTGCGATCGGTGCCGCTACCCTGGCCATCGGCCTGGCGTTGCAAGGCAGCCTGGCCAACTTTGCCGGCGGCGTATTGATTCTGTTGTTCCGTCCGTTCCGTATTGGTGACTGGATCGAAGCTCAGGGCACCTCGGGTACCGTCGACAGCATCCAGATCTTCCACACTGTGCTGCGTACCGGCGACAACAAGACGGTAATCGTACCTAACGGCATCCTGTCCAACGGCATCATTACCAATACCAATCGCCAGCCGACTCGAAAGGTGGTGTTTGACGTAGGTGTGGACTATGACGCTGACCTGCAGAAAGCCCGCGAAGTGCTGCTGGAACTGGCGAAAGATCCGCGCGTGCTGGCGGACCCGGAAGCTGTGGCCGTGGTTTCAACCCTGGGTGACAGCTCAATCACTGTGTCCTTGCGCTGCTGGACGAAGACGTCGGATTACTGGGATGTGATGTTCCTGTTCAATGAACTGGCACGTGACCGTTTGAAAGCGGCGGGGATTGATATTCCGTTTCCGCAGCGCGTTATTCGTGTAATGCAGGAAACCGCCGCTAAGTAATGTCGAGCAATAACCGTGGACTTGGCCATTAGGTCAGGTTCAAGGTGCTGGTGTTAATCTAGTTATTCTGGCGCTGAAACATTACAGCCATAAAAAAGCCGCTCCTTTGTTAACAAGGGAGCGGCTTTTTTTGTTTAAGGCCGAAGCCTTAAGTCATCGTTGTAATCAAACCGTCAATTACAAGATGTTCAGCGGGTATTGCGCGATCAGACGCAGTTCGTCGATCGAAGGCGAACCGTAGTAAACGCCATCACCGGAACGGTAGGTCGCTTGACGCAGACGCAGGCTCAGGTCTTTAGCCGGGCCATTCTGAATCACGTACTTGGCTTCGATGTCGCGTTCCCACTCTTTACCGTTCGAGGTGGTGGCGGTGTTTGCGCCGCTACCGGTCACGTAACGAGTCATGAAGCTCAGGCCAGGAATGCCAAAGGTTGCCATGTTGATGTCATAACGAGCCTGGTAGGACTTCTCGCCTTCGGCGTTGAAGTCGGAACGGGCGATGGAGTTGGCCAGGAACACTGTGCCGCCGCCGTCTACGCCATAGCCATAGTCGCCGTCACCGGTAACTTTCTGGGCTGCCAGAGTGAAGGTATGTGCACCAATGGTGTAGGCACCCTGCAAGCTGAACGCGCGGTTGTCGAGCTTAGTGCGCTCTGCGAAAGGCAGGGCACTGTCTTTGGAAGCACGTTGCAGGCCTTCACCTTCGCTCTTGGTGTCGTAGATGTTGAAGTCCAAGGCAAACGACTGATCGTCGCTCAGCGCGTGGGTCCAGTTCAGGTTGCTGTAGTACTTACGGAAGTAATCTTCGGTCTTCGCGTAGTACAGGCTACCGGTGAACTCTGGAGTGAAGGAGTACACACCACCGACAAAGTCGGTTTTGGTCAGGCCCAGGCTGTCATGGTAAGTCTGGTTCTGCGCAACGCTGGAGGTGAAGTGACCGCCTTCCAGCTTCAGGCCCTTGATCTCGCTGCTGGTGATCGAGATACCTTGTGGCAGCTCTGGCAGCAAGCGGCTGTCGTCAGAGGCGAACACAGGTGCTGTGGTGTACTGGTCACCGATTTTCAGGACCGTATCAGAGATACGGAACTTAACGGCGCCACCGCCTTTGGAGTAATCGTCTTGCGAGCGACCGTCGGAACCGGTTGGGAACAGACCGGTACCAGCGCGACCCTTGCCGCTGTCAAGCTTGACACCCAGCAGGCCAATCACGTCAACACCGACACCGATGGTGCCTTGGGTGAAGCCCGACTGGTACAGGGCGTTGAAGCCAAGACCGGACTCTTCGGCACGGCTCTGAGAGCCCGGGCCCGACGGGTTGTTACGGAAGTCGCGACTGAAGTACAGAGCGCGGGTATTAATGCTGAAAGTGCTGTCTTCAACAAAGCCTTTGGAATCGCTTTGGGCGGACGCCATTGCGAACTGCGTAGTGCCTGCTGAAACAGCCAGGGCGATCATGCTCCACTTCATCACGCGCATCGTGATTTGCTCCTTTGGTTTTAGGAAGAGTACTGCCGTCCCACCTGTATTTTTGTCTGGGCGGCTCTTTCTTTTTGTGTCGGCGCAAAGTTATATCACGCTGACATTGTTGGCGATACTTGCCCCACTTTCCTTTCAGCTTCTTTACGAGCTGGTCGTAAATTGCTAGATCCATGTCGCAATTTCACAGCCTCACTGTAACGAGACTGACAACTTCAATGCTGTTTCCAAACCATTAAAAGAGCGTAGAAAACGTACTTTAAAGTTTGAAATCTTCCCTGGTGCACATTGAACCGCTGTTGTTTTTCATCGCGAAACACCTGGGTCCCTTTAGGTGCCGTTGCCGACGATAGAGGTATGAATGCAACAAGCGCGCCCAAACCGTAAACCGAATGTCATTTTTTCGTGAAAAACGTTGCAGCTTCGTGAAAACCGCATAAGCACGGGGTTTTTAAGCCGATTGGTTTGAGCGTGATGCCCATGCTCCTTAGCTGTCCGCGGGTGCATAAATCCTCAACCTTGCAAAAACGTTACCCGTTCACCCCATTCAGTGGGTAGACGGAGGCTCGCTTTGAGGCATGAGTGGGTCATTTTGGTGCAATAACCCTCATGGCTCGGTTTGCCGTGATAGCTCAATGCCTGTATTTGTTGAGGCCTCTGTACCGAGGGTCTCGTCGCAATGGTTCGACCAGCATCTGGCCAATCGCTGAAGTATTGGTCATTGAGCGTAGTCGAAATAATCGACTGTCTCGAAATGGTGCGCTTTTTTTTGCCATGCGTTGCCAATGCGCATAGGGCGCCGCGTGAAGCGGTACCGATTCGCAGGTATGCTATCGGCCTTGAACCTGTCCTGCCGAACGGAGTGCCTGCGGTGTTCGCTTTAGATCAACGCCTTCAACAAGACACGCTGGTGATGGGGGATTTCCCCCTCTGTCGCCTGCTGCTGTCTAATGACTCGAACTACCCTTGGTTCATCCTGGTGCCGCGTATCAACGGTATCAGCGAAGTGTTTCAGCTGGATGTCACCGACCAGCAGCGGTTATGGCAAGAAACCACCGCCTTGGCGCAATTGCTGAATGAAGGCCTTGCGGCTGACAAGATGAATATCGGCGCACTGGGCAACGTCGTCAGTCAGTTGCACGTGCACGTGATCGTGCGCAAGCGCGACGATGCCGCCTGGCCGGCGCCGGTGTGGGGCAAGCATCCGGCTCAGCCTTATACCGATGAGCAAGTGGCAGCCATCCGCGCTCGCCTGCGTGAGCTGCTACCCGCCGACTTCATCTTTACCCAGGGCTGAATTATGGATTTGCAAGACCGTGTTACCGACCTGGAAAGCCGCCTGGCCTTCCAGGATGACACCATCGAGACCCTGAACGACATTCTCGTCACGCAGCAACGTGCGGTAGAGCGCCTGCAGTTGCAGATGACCGCGCTGCTCAAGCGCCAGGAAGAGATGGGCGGCCAATTCGAGACCTCCGAAGAAGAAGCGCCGCCGCCTCACTATTGATAGCCGCGCATAAAAAAACCGCGATTCAGCAATGCTGGCTCGCGGTTTTTTTTGCTGCGAAGGCGGGTATCAGCGACGCGGCAGTGCAGCGATCACGTCTTCGGCTTGCAGGCCTTTGTCGCGATTCATGACGGAGAACTCCACGCGCTGGCCTTCCACCAGGACGCGATGGCCTTCGCCGCGAATGGCCCGGAAGTGGACGAAGATATCGTCGCCCGAATCACGGGAAATAAAGCCGAAGCCTTTGGACGTGTTGAACCACTTGACGGTACCGGTATCCCGATTGGTCATGTCGTAGGTTTGCGACGAGGCCGCAGGAGACGAACGGTAGAAGCTGATGGCCAGGTGAAGAACGATGGCGACCACAGCAATCACCAGGCTGAGCAGGATGGCCGGGTGGCCGCCGACTTCAGGCATGGGTGCCAGGAGGGTGAGGGTTTGTACGACAACGGTCAGCACCAGCAGCGCGCTGACCAGGTTTTGCAGTTGATGACGTGTGCCTTTGTTCCAGTAAGGGATCACAGGTGCCAGCGTCAGGTTAAGAAGGCCGAACAAGGCCAGGTACAGAGCGTCGTGTTGTTCCAGGTAGGGAGGGCTTCCCTGTTGCAAGCTCGGTATAAAGGACAGCAGCAAAGCTGCAACGCCCGTTAGCAGGTGGACGATTTTCAACATTTTGATTAACTCACGTTAAGACGGATCACGAGGAAGAGCTGACTGGCACGGTTCGCTTCTGAACAATGGGAGGCGTTGGGCACGTGCGCGGGTATCAGCCTATGTCGGTGCCGCAGAAAGTAACGGCGACGACACGCCGCCTATTTAACAGCAAAGGCTGTGCCTACTCAAATCAAGCATTTCGGGGTGTTGCAAGGAGGGCGGCATTTCTGCGTCAAACGCTTGTCCTAGACACGTGCAGGCTTTTTAAACGGCAGGTAGAGATATTTCCCACATGGCTCGAAGGCTGCGGCTGCGCTGTCTGACACGTTACACCGGGGCGAATTGCCGCGGCGGGCTGCGCATCACCGGCACTCTTGCTAGAGTGGTCCTGCACCTGATCAATGAATGCTGGTCAACTGAAGGGGATAAACATGGCAATCGATATCGGTATCAGTGAAGAAGATCGTAAATCCATCGTCGATGGGCTTTCGCGACTGCTTTCCGATACCTACGTACTGTATCTGAAGACCCACAACTTCCATTGGAACGTCACGGGCCCCATGTTCCGTACGTTGCACCTGATGTTTGAAGAGCAGTACAACGAGTTGGCCCTGGCAGTGGACTCCATTGCCGAGCGTATCCGTGCCCTGGGTTTCCCGGCGCCGGGTGCCTACTCGATCTATGCCCGTCTTTCTTCTATCAAGGAAGAAGAGGGCGTACCCAGTGCCGAAGAGATGATCAAGCAACTGGTGGCCGGTCAGGAAGCCGTCACGCGCACAGCGCGCGGCATCTTCCCATTGCTCGACAAGGTCAGCGATGAGCCCACGGCCGACCTGTTGACCCAGCGTATGCAGGTTCACGAGAAAACCGCGTGGATGCTGCGTTCGCTGCTCGAAAATCAGTAAACACCGACCCTGAGTGGCGCCGTCCTGGCGCCGCTTGCTTGTTTCCGCGCATTTCCTGGCGTTGTCCTACGCCGATCAACTCCCGCGTCTTCTGGCTGCCCGTCGCTCGCTGCTGTTTTATAGGGCCATTGCCCAAGGGGATAGCCCGTGGGCTGCTGTTTGGCAATGGAGTGTCAGGTGTATGTCACGTGGAGTCGGTAATGGAGTGATGGAAACCGGTGGTTTTCATAAGATACAGGTCGACCCTTTTGCAAAAGGGTTCGATATGGGGCTGGCCAAGCCATTGTCCCGGTCGGTGAGGCTCAACGGGTTTTCCACTTGCCTGCGGCTGGAGCAGATCTATTGGAATATCCTCACGGAAATAGCCAGGATCAACGCCTGTTCAGTCAGTGCGTTGCTGTCTTACGTCGATCGGGAAGTGCACTTGCGTTATGGCGGTGTGAAGAACTTCAGTGGGTTGGTCAGGGTGGTGTGCGTGGTTCACGTCTTGAAAGGGCGTATTGAACCTTCATACTCACCGCAATAGTCACCGGGCACCGGGCACCGGGGCCGGCCCTTGTAGTGAGCGGGCTTGCCCCGCGCTGGGTGGCGAAGCCACCCCAATAAGGACACCGCGAGTTCCAGGATACGCCTAGGCCGCCTGGTTTGGGGCGGCTACGCCACCCAGCGCGGGGCAAGCCCGCTCACTACGGGTTGTCCGCTGAAGTGAGTTTGGCCCAGGGCAGAAAGCCGGCTGCGCTGCCTCGATTTACCAGATATAATCCCGCGCTTTGCTACGCGTGCTGCGAACCCGCAGGGCAGGCGTGGCGCAGTAACGATCTGATCGCCGAGACATCTCCATGCCCATGTACGACTATCAATGCGCTTCCTGTGGTCATCAGTTGGAAGCCATTCAGAAGATCAGCGCCGCGCCGTTGGTCGATTGCCCGGCCTGCCAGGCTCCGGAGCTCAAGAAGATGTTGTCCATGCCGGGCTTCCGCTTGAGCGGCAGCGGCTGGTACGAGACCGACTTCAAGACCGGCTCGAAGAAGAACCTGGCCGGCGGCGACAAAGCAGACTGAGTTGAACTCTACGCGCAGGCTCCTGCATTATCCGTCCCCTGCTTTAATGTACGGTGACGAGGCGGGCCTCCACCGAATTTCGAATTACGAGAAGTGAAACCACTACCATGATGCGCAGCCACTATTGCGGCCAACTGAACGAGACCCTGGAAGGTCAGGAAATCACCCTTTGCGGATGGGTTCACCGTCGCCGCGACCACGGCGGGGTCATCTTCCTCGATATCCGTGATCGTGATGGTCTGGCCCAAGTGGTGTTCGACCCGGACCGCGCCGAGAGCTTCGCCGCCGCCGACCGCGTGCGCAGCGAATACGTTGTGAAGATCACCGGCAAGGTTCGCCTGCGTCCGGCTGGCGCTGTGAACAAGAACATGGCGTCCGGCGGCATCGAAGTGCTGGGCTACGAGCTGGAAGTGCTGAACGAGTCGGAAACCCCGCCGTTCCCACTCAACGAATACTCCGACGTGGGCGAAGAAACCCGCCTGCGCTACCGCTTCTTGGACCTGCGCCGTCCGGAAATGGCCGAGAAGCTGCGCCTGCGTTCGCGCATGACCACCAGCATCCGCCGCTTCCTCGACGAAAACGGCTTCCTCGACGTCGAAACGCCGATCCTGACCCGGGCCACCCCGGAAGGTGCGCGTGACTACCTGGTGCCGAGCCGTACTCACGCCGGCAGCTTCTTCGCCTTGCCGCAGTCGCCGCAGCTGTTCAAGCAACTGCTGATGGTGGCCGGCTTCGACCGTTACTACCAGATCGCCAAGTGCTTCCGCGACGAAGACCTGCGCGCCGACCGCCAGCCGGAATTCACCCAGATCGACATCGAGACCAGTTTCCTCGATGAAAAAGAGATCATGGGCATCACCGAACAAATGATCCGCAACCTGTTCAAGGAAGTGCTGGACCTGGAGTTCGGCGAATTCCCGCACATGACCTTTGAAGAAGCCATGCGCCGCTACGGTTCCGACAAGCCAGACCTGCGTAACCCGCTGGAACTGGTGGACGTGGCCGACCAGCTCAAGGAAGTCGACTTCAAGGTGTTCAGCGGCCCGGCCAACGACCCTAAATGCCGCATCGCCGCCTTGCGCGTGCCTGGCGGCGCGAGCATGCCGCGCAAGCAGATCGACGACTACACCAAGTTCGTCGGCATCTACGGTGCCAAGGGCCTGGCGTACATCAAGGTCAACGAGCGCGCCAATGGCGTTGAGGGTCTGCAATCGCCGATCGTCAAGAACATCCCGCTGGACAACCTGAACGCGATCCTTGATCGCGTCGGTGCGGTCGATGGCGACATCGTGTTCTTCGGCGCCGACAAATCCAAGATCGTCAGCGAAGCCTTGGGCGCACTGCGCATCAAGCTGGGCCACGACCTCGACCTGCTGACCTGCAAGTGGGCACCGATGTGGGTTGTCGACTTCCCGATGTTCGAAGAGAACGACGACGGCAGCTTCAGCGCCTTGCACCACCCGTTCACCGCGCCGAAGTGCTCCCCGGCTGAGCTGGAAGCCAACCCGGCTGGCGCTCTGTCCCGCGCCTACGACATGGTGCTCAACGGCACCGAGCTGGGTGGCGGTTCGATCCGTATCCACCGCAAAGAGATGCAGCAAGCGGTCTTCCGCCTGTTGGGTATCAACGAAGCAGAACAGGAAGAGAAGTTTGGCTTCCTGCTCGACGCCCTGAAATACGGCGCACCGCCGCACGGTGGCCTGGCTTTCGGCCTGGACCGCCTGGTGATGCTGATGACTGGCGCCCAGTCGATCCGTGAAGTGATCGCCTTCCCGAAAACCCAGAGTGCTGCGGACGTCATGACCCAGGCTCCAGGTGTGGTGGATGCCAAGGCATTGCGCGAACTGCACATTCGTCTGCGCGAGACGCCGAAGGCTGAGTAAGGCCGCTGCGTGAAAGCGCACTGAGGTTTACGCAGTCTAAAAAGGCGCATCTTCGGATGCGCCTTTGCGTTACAAGGGCTGTGCTTTAAAGAGGGAAGTCCTGCCAGGGGTGGGATTGTTAAGGTTTCTACAGAATTTCGGAGTTGTGTTATGGCTGGCCATTCCAAGTGGGCGAACATCAAGCACCGCAAAGAGCGTCAG
This sequence comes from Pseudomonas sp. H1_A03, assembly GCF_054685145.1. Taxonomy (NCBI): domain Bacteria; kingdom Pseudomonadati; phylum Pseudomonadota; class Gammaproteobacteria; order Pseudomonadales; family Pseudomonadaceae; genus Pseudomonas; species Pseudomonas sp. H1_A03. Next base: position 6,161,557 of record NZ_CP162829.1, on the reverse strand, counting down.
GATGCCAAGAAAGGCAAGATATTCACCAAGTGGATCCGCGAGCTGACCGTCGCTGCCCGCCAAGGCGGCGGTGACCCAGGCTCCAACCCGCGCCTGCGCCTGGCGCTGGACAAGGCCCTCGGCGCGAACATGAGCCGTGACATCATCGACCGTGCCGTGGCTCGTGGCGCCGGTGCCGCCGATACCGACGACATGGTCGAGCTGAGCTACGAAGGCTACGGCCCGGGCGGCGTGGCGGTGATGGTCGAGTGCATGACCGACAACCGCAACCGCACCGCAGCAGCTGTGCGCCATGCGTTCAGCAAGTGCGGCGGCAACCTCGGCACTGACGGTTCGGTGGCCTACCTGTTCGAGCGCAAGGGGCAGATTTCCTTCGCACCGGGTGTGGATGAAGATGCACTGATCGAAGCCGCGATGGAGGCGGATGCCGACGACGTGGTGACCAACGACGATGGCTCCATCGACGTGTTCACCTCGTTTGCCGGGTTCTATGCCGTGCGCAATGCGCTGGAAGCCGCTGGTTTCAAAGGCACTGACGCGGAAATCGTGATGCTGCCGACCACCAGCGCCGAGCTGGACCTGGACGGTGCGCAGAAAGTGCTGAAGATGCTGGACATGCTCGAAGACCTGGATGATGTTCAGAACGTGTATTCGAATGCCGATATTCCAGAGTCCGTAGCCGAACAACTCGCTTAAGCACGATAGGGATCCAATGTGGGAGCTGGCTTGTCTGCGATGGCATCACCACGGTGTAACTCACACGCCGAGGTGTCTGCATCGCAGGCAAGCCAGCTCCCACAGGGTTCTATGCTGTTACACAAATGTGTGCAAACCCAACCTGCAGGCGTTATGACTTTAATCCTAGGTATCGACCCCGGTTCGCGCATCACCGGTTTTGGCGTGGTGCAGCACACCCCGCGTGGCTGCATCTATGTCGCTTCGGGTTGCATCCGTACCGGCGCGGGCGAGTTGGCCGAGCGCTTGCAGATTGTCTATCGCGGCGTGCGTGAAGTGATCCAGACGTACGGGCCGGTGACCATGGGCATCGAGAAGGTGTTCATGGCAAAGAACGCCGACTCAGCCCTTAAACTTGGCCAGGCCCGTGGCGCGGCCATCGTGGCCGGCGCGGAGGAGGGCATGGAGATTGCGGAGTACACCGCGACCCAGGTCAAGCAGGCCGTGGTCGGCACTGGTGCGGCCAACAAAGAACAGGTGCAGATGATGGTCATGCACATGCTCAAACTCACCGCCAAGCCGCAGATTGATGCCTCCGACGCCCTGGCCATCGCCATTTGCCATGCGCACACCCGATCCAGTCTGCTACCGCACGGCCTCGGTACGGCACGCAGTCGTGGCGGGCGCCTGCGTCTCTGATAGCATCAGCGCAATCGTTATTTCCGGTCAGGCCTTGATCTGACCCCAAGCTTTAAGGATCGAACCGTGATTGGACGCTTGCGCGGCACCCTGGCTGAGAAGCAGCCGCCGCACCTGATTCTGGATGTAAATGGGTTGGGGTATGAGCTGGAAGTGCCCATGACCACCTTGTATCGCCTGCCGTCGGTCGGTGAGCCGATAACGCTGCACACTCATTTGGTGGTGCGCGAAGACGCACAACTGCTTTATGGTTTCATTGGCAAGCGCGACCGTGACTTCTTCCGCGAGCTGATCCGCCTTAATGGTGTGGGGCCGAAACTGGCCCTGGCCTTGATGTCGAGCCTGGAAGTGGATGAACTGGTGCGAGCCGTTTCGGCCCAGGATACCTCTGCGTTGACCAAGGTGCCTGGCGTCGGCAAGAAGACCGCCGAGCGCCTGCTGGTGGAGCTCAAGGACCGCTTCAAGGCCTGGGAAGTCGTGCCGAGCATGTTTGCCCTGGTGCCGAACCAGCCGGATATGCCGGCAGGTCAGGTCGCCAGCGCCGAAAGTGATGCGGTCAGCGCGCTGATCTCCCTGGGCTACAAGCCGCAGGAAGCCAGCAAGGCTGTATCGGCCATCAAGGATAAGAACCTGAGCAGTGAAGACATGATCCGCCGTGCCCTGAAGGGAATGATTTAAGTGATTGAAGCTGATCGTCTGATCGCGGCCACCGGCCCGCGCGACCGTGAAGAAATCCAGGACCGCGCCATCCGTCCACTGAGCCTGGCGGACTATATCGGCCAGCCTACCGTGCGCGAGCAGATGGAGCTGTTTATCCAGGCCGCGCGCGGGCGCAGTGAATCCCTGGATCACACGTTGATCTTTGGCCCACCGGGTCTGGGCAAGACCACTCTGGCCAACATCATTGCCCAGGAAATGGGTGTGTCGATCAAGTCGACCTCCGGCCCTGTGCTGGAGCGCCCGGGCGACCTGGCAGCGTTGCTGACCAACCTTGAACCGCACGATGTGCTGTTTATCGACGAGATCCACCGACTCTCGCCGATTGTCGAGGAAGTGCTGTATCCCGCGATGGAAGACTTCCAGCTCGATATCATGATCGGCGAAGGCCCTGCGGCGCGTTCGATCAAGCTCGACCTGCCACCTTTCACGCTGGTCGGCGCCACCACCCGCGCCGGCATGTTGACCAACCCGTTGCGAGACCGTTTCGGCATTGTTCAACGTCTAGAGTTCTATAGCACAGCGGATTTGGCGACCATCGTCAGCCGTTCGGCAGGCATTCTTGGCTTGCCGCTGGACCCGGAAGGCGCGTTTGAAATTGCCCGTCGGGCCCGTGGCACGCCACGGATTGCCAACCGGTTGCTGCGTCGCGTGAGGGATTTTGCCGAAGTGCGCGCCAAGGGCCATATCACCAAGCCCGTGGCCGACCTGGCCTTGAACCTGCTGGATGTGGATGAGCACGGCTTTGATCACCAGGATCGACGTCTGCTCTTGACCATGATCGAGAAGTTCGACGGGGGGCCGGTGGGCGTCGACAGCCTGGCGGCGGCGATCAGTGAGGAGCGCCATACCATTGAAGATGTGCTGGAGCCGTACCTGATCCAACAGGGCTATATCATGCGTACACCAAGGGGCCGGGTCGTTACACGCCATGCCTACCTGCACTTTGGGTTAAACATTCCGTCACGATTGGGTGAGATGCCCGTGGTAGACGAATTCCTCGATGCAGTGGACGATTAAAAGCTTCACGCAAGTCGATTTATTCGATGTTTGTGCTGTCCTAGTGGCTGGCGTCGTCTTTCAGTCACTGGATATGGTTCAGAGAATGAAAAAACAGTTGCCTGGCCGGATTGGCAACCTGAGGAGTAAGCACTAGAGTATGCGCGCGCAAAACGGGGATCAGTCGTTCGCACATCGCTGTCGCGTTTATTACGAGGACACCGATGCGGGCGGCATCGTGTATTACGTCAATTACCTCAAGTTCATGGAGCGGGCTCGAACCGAGCGGCTACGGGAGCTGGGCTTTGCCCAATCCGAGCTGGCAGGGGAGGACCTGTTATTCGTCGTGCATTCCAGCGAGGCGCGTTATCACGCGCCGGCGCGGCTGGACGATGAATTGCTGGTAAGCGCTGAAGTAATCGAATTGAACCGTGTCAGCCTGCGTTTCAAGCAGCAGGTCAGGCGGGCAACGGATGCAACGCTGCTCTGTGAGGGGCAGTTCCTGGTGGCCTGTGTGCGCACCAATAGTTTGAAACCCCGGGCCATTCCCGAAGCTCTACGTGCGGCCTTTGCCGGCGTAAGCGGCGCGGGTAAACAATCAACGCAGGAGATTTAGCGTGGAACCTACCGTCGTCGACCATTCCTCCATGTGGAGCCTGGTCAGTAATGCCAGTGTTGTGGTTCAACTGGTGATGCTGACCCTGGTAGCCGCATCGGTTACCTCTTGGGTCATGATTTTTCAGCGCAGCAACCTGCTGCGTGCCGGTCGACGTGCCCTGGAGAGCTTTGAAGAGCGCTTCTGGTCGGGTATCGACCTGTCCAAGCTGTACCGCCAGGCCGGCAGCAACCCGGACCCGGATTCGGGCGTCGAACAGATCTTCCGCGCGGGCTTCAAGGAATTCTCCCGTCTGCGCCAGCAGCCAGGCGTTGACCCGGAAGCGGTCATGGAAGGTGTGGCCCGTGCCATGCGCGTCGCCATTTCCCGTGAAGAAGAGAAGCTTGAGCAAAGCTTGCCGTTCCTCGCCACCGTCGGTTCCGTGAGCCCGTACATCGGTCTGTTCGGTACCGTGTGGGGGATCATGAACTCCTTCCGCGGCCTGGCCCAGGCCCAGCAAGCGACCCTGGCCACCGTGGCCCCGGGTATCGCTGAAGCCCTGATCGCTACCGCTATCGGCCTGTTCGCTGCGATCCCGGCAGTAATCGCCTACAACCGTTTCGCCGCTACCAGCGAGACGTTGATTGGCCGTTACTACACCTTCGCCGATGAGTTCCAGGCGATCCTGCACCGTAAAGTGCACACCAGCGAAGAATAAGCAGGTAATTCCCAATGGCTTTAATCGCTCGAGCTCGCAAAAAGCGCAAGCCGGTCGCCGAGATGAACGTAGTGCCTTACATCGACGTGATGCTGGTGCTGCTGGTTATCTTCATGGTGACCGCGCCGATGCTCAACCAGGGCGTGAAGGTTGATCTGCCCAAGGTTTCCAGTGAAGCCTTGCCGCAAGACAACAACACTCAGGTCCTGACCATTTCGATCAAGGCTGACAAGACCTACTACTGGAACCTTGGCAGCGAAGTCGACACCCAGAAGCAGCAGGACAAGGCCCTGACCTTGCCGGCGATGACTGATGCCGTGACCAAGATCATTCGCTCCGGCAACGAAGGCGGCAAGCACACCCAGGTGTTCATTCGCGGCGACAAGTCGGTCGACTACGGTTCCGTCATGGGCGCCATGGGCGGGCTGCAGAAGGCCGGCGTCGGTAACGTTGGCTTGATTACCGAGGCGCCCTGATGCAGCAACAGCGAGAGCCGTCCGCCTCGGAAAGCTTCTTCTGGCCTAGCGTCTGGGCAATTGCCCTGCACGTCCTGGTGTTTGGCATGCTGTTCGTCAGCTTTGCCATGACCCCGGACCTGCCGCCAGCCAAGCCGATCGTGCAGGCGACCCTGTATCAGCTGAAATCGAAAAGTCAGGCCACCACCCAGACCAATCAGAAGATTGCGGGTGAGGCCCAGAAGTCGGCTGCGCGCCAGACTGAAGTCGAACAGATGGAACAGAAGAAGGTCGAGCAGGAAGCGGTGAAGGCTGCTGCGGAACAAAAGAAAGAAGAGGCGGCTCAAAAGGCCGAGGAATCGAAAAAGGCTGACGAAGCCAAGAAAGCTGACGAGGCGAAAAAGGCTGATGAAGCCAAGAAGTCCGAGAAAGCTGCCGAAGCTAAAAAGGCTGAAGAGAAACAATTGGCTGATATAGCCAAGAAGAAATCTGAAGAAGAAGCCAAGAAAGCTGCTGAAGAAGAGGCCAAGAAAAAGGCCGCTGAAGACGCCAAGAAGAAAATAGTCGAAGACGCGAAGAAAAAAGCCGCCGAAGACGCCAAGAAAAAAGCTGAAGCAGACGAGGCGAAGAAGAAAATCGCCGACGACGCGAAGAAGAAAGCTGCCGCCGACGCCACCAAGAAAAAGGCCCAGGAAGCAGCGCGTAAATCCGCCGAAGAGAAAAAGGCCCAGGCCTTGGCAGATTTGCTTTCCGACACGCCTCAGCGTCAGCAAGCCTTGGCCGATGAGCAGGGCGATGATGTCGCGGGCAGTTTCGACGACCTGATTCGGGCGCGGGCAGCAGAAGGCTGGACACGTCCACCTTCGGCGCGTAAAGGCATGACAGTAGTGCTGCAGATCGGCATGTTGCCGGACGGTACGGTGACTTCGGTCAGCGTGGCCAAGTCCAGTGGTGACGGTTCGTTCGACAGTTCGGCGGTTGCCGCGGTCAAGAATATTGGCCGGTTGACCGAGATGCAGGGAATGAAACCAAGCGACTTCGCTCCCTATCGATCATTCAAGATGACATTCACACCTGAGGATCTAGCCTTGTGAGAAACCTTCTTCGAGGAATGCTTGTCGTTATTTGCTGTATGGCAGGGATAGCGGCGGCGGATGAAAAGAACATCCTGGTCACCAGCGGTAGCGATCGGGCCACCCCGATCGCGGTAGTACCGTTCGGCTGGCAGGGCGGCAGCGTGCTGCCGGACGACATGGCCCAGATCGTCAGTGACGACCTGCGCAACTCCGGCTACTACGCACCGATTCCAAAGGGCAACATGATCAGCCAGCCGAACCAGGCCAGCGAAGTTGTGTTCCGTGACTGGAAGGCTGTTGGCGCCCAGTACCTGATGGTCGGCAACATCACGCCGGCCGGCGGTCGCCTGCAAATCACCTACACCTTGTTCAACGTGGCGACCGAGCAGCAGGTCTTGACCGGCAGCGTTTCGGGCACCGCCGAACAACTGCGGGACATGGCCCACTACATCTCGGACCAGTCGTTTGAAAAACTCACCGGCATCAAGGGTGCGTTCTCGACGCGTCTGCTTTATGTAACGGCCGAACGTTTTTCCGTGGATAACACTCGCTACACGCTGCAGCGCTCGGACTACGACGGTGCACGCGCAGTGACCCTGCTGCAATCGCGTGAGCCAATCCTGTCGCCGCGCTTTGCGCCGGACGGCAAGCGTATTGCCTATGTGTCGTTTGAACAGCGTCGTCCACGGATTTTCGTGCAGCACATTGATACTGGCCGTCGTGAGCAGATCACTAACTTTGAAGGCCTCAACGGTGCACCAGCGTGGTCGCCGGATGGTTCGCGCCTGGCGTTCGTGCTGTCCAAAGATGGCAACCCGGATATCTACGTGATGAACATGGCTTCGCGCCAGATCAGCCGCGTGACCAATGGCCCTGGCATCAATACCGAGCCGTTCTGGGGTAAGGATGGTTCGACCATTTACTTCACCTCTGACCGTGGCGGCAAGCCACAGGTCTACAAGGCAAACGTGAATGGCGGCGGTGCGGAGCGTGTGACCTTTATTGGTAACTACAACGCCAACCCTAAGCTTTCGGCCGATGAAAAGACGTTGGTGATGATTCACCGTCAGGATGGTTTCACTAATTTCCGGGTTGCGGCCCAGGATTTGCAGCGCGGAACCGTAAAAATCCTCACAGATACCAACCTTGATGAGTCAGCCACTGTTGCGCCCAACGGCACCATGGTAATCTACGCCACCCGCCAGCAGGGCCGGGGAGTCTTGATGCTCGTGTCCATTAATGGACGCGTAAGGCTCCCGCTTCCTACCGCACAAGGCGAAGTCAGAGAACCATCCTGGTCCCCTTACCTGAACTGACGCGGCGCTACAAAAAGAAGTACTTAACACACTGGGGTTCATTAGGAGTTTCACGATGGAAATGCTGAAGTTTGGTAAGTTTGCTGCTCTGGCTCTGGCTCTGTCCGTAGCCGTTGGTTGCTCGTCTAAAGGCGGCGACAATGCCGGTGAAGGCGCAGCTGTTGATCCAAACGCTGGTTACGGCGCTAACACTGGTGCAGTTGACGGCTCCCTGAGCGAAGAAGCTGCTCTGCGCGCGATCACCACTTTCTACTTCGAATACGACAGTTCGGACCTGAAACCAGAAGCCATGCGCGCTCTGGACGTTCACGCGAAGGACCTGAAAGCTAACGGCGCTCGCGTTGTTCTGGAAGGTAACACTGACGCCCGTGGTACTCGTGAGTACAACATGGCACTGGGCGAGCGTCGTGCGAAAGCCGTTCAGCGCTACCTGGTACTGCAAGGTGTTGCTCCAGGCCAACTGGAACTGGTTTCCTACGGTAAAGAGCGTCCAGTTGCCACCGGTAACGATGAGCAGTCCTGGGCTCAAAACCGTCGCGTCGAACTGCGTAAGTAATTCGTCATGCGAACGTGCCGTCGTGCTCTAACTGTATTGGCTCTCAGCTTCGCACCGCTTGCGGTGTGGGCTGCGGTTCCTGTGGAAGATAGCAACTCAGGCTATAACAATAGCGGGAGCAGCTATCCACCAGCGGGTTATGGTACGAACGGCGCCTATGCGGGGGGAGCGGCTACGTCCGCTCCCTCGGCACAGGGCGAACTGTTCAACCAGCTGCAACGCATGCAGGATCAATTGGCGCAGCAACAAGGCACCATTGAAGTACTGCAGAATCAAGTGAACCAGCTGAAGCAAGAAGGCCTGGAGCGTTACCAGGATCTTGATCGACGTATTGGAGCCGGTGTTGCACCTGCCGCCACTCCTGATAATTCTTCTGCCGGTGGCGCGCCTAGCGCTGCTGCCGGTGGTGCCGCAGCGGGGGCTGCAAGCCAAGCCCCTGCCAGCAGCGAACCGGGTGATCCGGCGAAGGAAAAGCTGTATTACGATGCAGCCTTCGACCTGATCAAAGCCAAGGATTTCGATAAGGCCAGCCAGGCTTTTACCGCTTTCCTGCGCAAATACCCAAACAGCCAGTACGCGGGCAACGCCCAATACTGGTTGGGCGAAGTTAACCTGGCCAAAGGTGATCTGCAGGGGGCGGGCCAGGCATTTGCCAAGGTCAGCCAGCTGTACCCCAAGCACGCCAAGGTGCCGGATTCGCTGTACAAACTCGCTGACGTAGAACGCCGCCTGGGTCATACCGACAAGGTCAAAGGTATTCTGCAGCAGGTCGTGGCCCAATATCCGGGTACTTCCGCTGCCCAGTTGGCCCAGCGGGACCTGCAACGCTTGTAAGCGATGCCGCCCGTTTAGAAGAAACCCGCGCCTGGCGCGGGTTTTTTCGTTAGAATCCACGCCCTTTTATGAAACACGCTTCCTGGGGTCTACGCGTTGGCGAGGTCTCTTGAAGTGCCTGACGGAGGCGGACAGCCTGTTTAGCTGTTACGCCCGTGGCGACTATGCAAGACACATTACGAATTACCGAAGTTTTTTACTCGTTGCAGGGTGAAACGCGAACGGCCGGCCTGCCCACAGTATTCGTGCGGCTGACCGGTTGCCCTTTGCGTTGCCAATACTGTGACAGCGCCTACGCCTTCAGTGGCGGCACGGTGCGCACCCTTGATGACATCCTGGAGCAGGTTGCCGGCTACAAGCCGCGTTACGTCTGCGTGACCGGCGGTGAACCGCTGGCCCAGCCCAATGCCATCCCTTTGCTCAAGCAGCTGTGTGATGCCGGTTATGAAGTGTCGCTGGAGACCAGTGGCGCTTTAGACATCTCTGCGGTTGACCCCCGTGTAAGCCGTGTGGTCGACCTCAAGACCCCAGGCTCCAAGGAAGCGCATCGCAACCGCTACGAGAACATCGACCTGCTGACGGCGAACGACCAGGTCAAGTTCGTTATCTGTTCCCGCGACGATTACGACTGGGCAAACTCCAAGCTGATTCAATATGGCCTGGACCGTCGAGCGGGCGAGGTGCTGTTCTCGCCAAGCCACCATGACCTGAACGCACGTGACCTTGCCGATTGGGTCGTGGCGGACAATCTACCGGTGCGCCTGCAATTGCAGTTGCATAAATACCTTTGGAACGACGAGCCAGGACGCTGATATGACAGAACAAACAATGGATCAAAAACGCGCGGTAATTCTGCTTTCCGGTGGCCTTGATTCCGCCACAGTGGTTGCCATGGCACAAGCGCAAGGCTACAGCTGCTACACCATGAGCTTCGACTACGGCCAGCGCCACCGTGCCGAGCTGAACGCCGCCGCCCGCGTTGCTCGTGAGATGGGCGTGGTCGAGCACAAGGTGATCGGCCTCAATCTCAACGGCATTGGCGGCTCTGCACTGACCGACAGCAGCATCGATGTGCCGGAAGCACCCAGCGAAGGCATCCCGGTGACTTATGTGCCTGCACGTAACACCGTGTTCCTGTCCCTGGCCCTCGGTTGGGCAGAAGTGCTCAACGCCCGTGATATTTTTATCGGCGTCAATGCGGTGGATTACTCCGGCTACCCGGACTGCCGCCCAGAGTTCGTCGAGTCGTTCGAACGCATGGCCAACCTGGCGACAAAGGCCGGTGTAGAAGGGCTGGGCTTTCGCATCCTCGCGCCGCTGCAAAACCTGAGCAAGGCCGATATCGTCAAGGCTGGCGTAGGACTTGGCGTTGATTATTCGCTGACTGTTTCCTGCTACCAGGCAGACGATGACGGCCGTGCTTGTGGGAAATGCGATAGCTGCCGACTGCGTACAGAAGGCTTCCAAGCGGCCGGAATTGCTGACCCAACGCGTTATTTCTGATTTATTTCAAATAAGGTGTTGAATAATCCTTAGAAATCAGTATTATACGCGCCACCACACAGCGGGTCGTTAGCTCAGTTGGTAGAGCAGTTGGCTTTTAACCAATTGGTCGTAGGTTCGAATCCCACACGACCCACCATTTTTGGCGGTTTAGAAAATCCGGAAGGCCCACGCAAGTGAGGATTTCCGGGTTTTTTTTTGCCTGTTTGAAAATACCCAAAGCCCCAGGCGGACCAGAAGCCTGGGGCTTTTTTGTATCTGTTCGACGGCAAGCGTCAGCGCAGGGGCAAGGCTTTTGCTCCCCATTAGTTGTCAAACGATCCGAATCGCGGGTAGATTGAGTGCTATACAGCTCAGGACAAGGACCGTCATGACCACGCTTTCGCCCATCACCTCCGCCACTGCACTTATTCCCCGTCCGGCCGAGACGCCGACCGTCGCCCTGGCGCAAGGCACGGACGTCAGTGTAAAGCGACCGTCCCTGGTCGTCAGCCTGGGCAATGTTGTCTCCGATACGCTTGCCGACACGTATTCCCGCCGTGGGCAATTACCGGGTCAAGAGACCGTGAGGGCCTGGGAAAGCGAAAGCCAGGATGCGCTCAGCAAAACCCTGAATACCAACTTCAACTCGCTGTCGACAGCTACCCGCTTCAGTGGCCTCGGCACCGGCTTGATTGCGCAGTTCGTCAAGGGCGGCGGGGTGGGGGTTTCCCAGTCTGTTTTGTACGCGAGTGCCGATCGGGCGCAAAACGCCGGTGAACTCAAGATCGATCAAAGCCTGCTGCACACCAAGGCTGACAATCTGCTGAGCCTCAGCATCCAGACCGCCAGCGGCAAGACCGTGACCTTCAGCCTTTCCAGCCAGGCCGATGGCCTGGGTGTGCAGGCCACGGTGGATGGCGGCACCTTGAGCGATGACGAACTCGAAGCGGTCGGAAAATTGGGCAGCGCCTTCCAGGCCGCCGTGGATGGGGTGACGGCGACGCCGCCGAAGCTCGACCTGAGCCAACTGACACAGTTTGATTCCAAGCTGCTGACCTCGGTGGACCTCAACGCCAAGCTAAAGGGCCTGGACGGTCAGGACCTGAGCCTGGCCTTCCACGCCGACAGTCAAAGTCGCACGACACGCATGAGTAGCCCGCTGGGCGAACTTAACGTGGCGGTGGACCTGAAAAACAGCGCGATCCTGGGCGACGCCAAACAGCAGGCCAACGCGCTGAAAAGCTACCTCACCCAGTTTGACCGCGCGCAGGAACGCGGCAGCGCCAAGCCGGAGTTGATGGCGATGTTCAAGGATGCCTTCCGCGCCATGAACAGCAATTATCCACAGGCCATTTCCCTGCCGGAAGCGCTGACCCGCAACCCGACCGACCAGGGGCTGCTGACCGGCCTTGCTGATTTCAAGGCTTCGATCAAGCAGGCCACTGACTCACCCAACCCGATGCGCCCGTCCGAGGTGGACGGCTTTGCCTATGAAGTGTCGCAAAAGACCCGCGTCGGCGGCAGCAGCGCATTGGACCGCAGCGTCAGCCAGGACCAGCAGTCGAGCCTTTCCGCGAGTTTCCATAAAGGCCTCAAGGGTGGAAAGGCACCGGCCCTGGATGGCAGCCCGGAGTCGCAGAACTATCTTTATGTGCAAGTGCAGGACAAGGCCAGCAGTTCGGCCAGTCTCTCCTACAAGGACGGCATGCTGGTCAACGCATCCGTCGAGCAGAGTGCCAGCCAGAACACTCGTACGCAGAAGTACGTGATGGGCAAGCTGACGGAGGACACCACTGTGCCGAAAGACGCCTCGGTTAAACGCGATTACCTCGTCCTTCTCGAGTACGCGGCCAAGGAAAGCAAGAAGTCCAAAGATGCACTGCCGGCGTCCACATTGAAAGATGCCCTGGCCGACCTGCATGCCTCGGTGATGTTGCAGGAAGATCCATCCGCACTGGTGCGCTGACACCGCTTGCGAGAACGGGAAACCCCGCCCTGGGGTTTCCCGTTTTTTTTGCCCGACAGACGCGCCCGCAGATGCCAGATTAGGCTTTTGAATCCATTCGATATTCTGTAGCCTTGCCGAGCTTCACCTTTACCCGTGCTTGATGAACACAATCACTTCGTCCGGCGGCGCCCGAAGGGCTCCAGAGCCGGTGGTACACTCGACTTTCGCGCTACTGCGCCTGCAGGTCTTGCGAACATGACGCAAATTTCTGAACGCCTTCTGGTTCAAGCCCATCTCGACGCCAAGCAGCCCAAGGCCCTTAGCGCTGATGAAGAGGCGAGCCTGCGCACGGCCATCGCCGCTGAGCTCAAAGCTCAAGACGCGGTGCTGGTTGCCCACTTCTATTGTGACCCGGTGATCCAGGCCCTGGCCGAAGAAACCGGTGGCTGTGTCTCCGACTCGCTGGAAATGGCCCGCTTCGGCGCCGCGCATCCGGCCAAGACCGTGCTGGTCGCCGGTGTGCGCTTCATGGGCGAGACCGCCAAAATCCTTACGCCCGAAAAACGCATTCTCATGCCGACGCTGGAAGCCACGTGTTCCCTGGACCTGGGTTGCCCGGTGGAGGAGTTTTCGGCGTTCTGTGATCAGCATCCCGAGCGCACCGTGGTGGTGTACGCCAACACGTCGGCGGCGGTCAAAGCCCGGGCGGATTGGGTGGTGACCTCGAGCTGTGCGCTGGAAATTGTCGAAAGCCTGATGGACAACGGCGAGACGATCATCTGGGGCCCGGACAAGCACCTGGGTACTTACATCCAGCGCCAGACCGGTGCCGATATGCTGTTGTGGGACGGTGCCTGCATCGTCCACGAAGAATTCAAGTCCAAGCAGTTGGAAGACATGAAGGCGCTGTACCCGGATGCAGCCATCCTGGTACACCCGGAGTCGCCGACGGCGGTGATCGAACTGGCGGACGCCGTGGGCTCAACCAGCCAACTGATCGCGGCTGCCCAACGCTTGCCGAACAAGACCTTTATCGTCGCCACCGACCGCGGCATTTTCTACAAGATGCAGCAGCTGTGCCCGGACAAGGTTTTTGTCGAAGCGCCTACCGCCGGCAACGGCGCCGCGTGCCGCAGTTGCGCACACTGCCCGTGGATGGCGATGAATACGCTGGAGCGCACGCTGCAGTGCCTGCGTGAGGGCAGCAACGAGATATTCGTCGAGCCGTCGGTGATCCCGCATGCGGTGCGCCCGCTCAAGCGCATGCTGGACTTCACCCAGGCAGCGCGCCTGAAGCTGGCCGGCAACGCCTGACCCCGTTGTGAACACTGTCAAACTGTGGGAGCTGGTTTGCCTGCGATATCGGTCTATCAGTCAATGTTGCAGTGACTGAACCAGCGCTATCGCAGGCAAGCCAGCTCCCACAGTTGATGTGTGTCGTCTGCAATTACTTCTTCTGCTTCGGAACCCGCACCAGCTGCGTATCCGAATAGATGTCATGCCAGCTGCGCTTTTGCTTATCGAACAGCGACCAGATAAACCCCAGCCCCACGCACAGCCACGACGCAATCGACACCACAAAGCGTAACAGCGCCTGCCACAGGCTGATCCGCGAGCCGTCGGCGTTCTGCACGCGCACGCCCCACACCTGCATGCCCAGGGTCTGCCCGGAATGTGTCCAGAACTTGGCGAAGAAACCAAACAGTACAAACAACAGAATCGTCGACAGCAGAGGATCACCATCCAGTGCGCCGGACTCAGTGAGCGTGCGCATCCTGGCTTCGCCTACAAACGCGATCCAGATCAGCTTGTAGATGAACGCAGTAACGATCAGCAGCGCGGTGCACAACAGGAAGTCGTAGAACATCGCTGCCAAGCGACGGCCCAGGCCAACGGCGGGGAAATCGCCTGTGGGGCTCAGCAGGGGTTTCGACATGGCAGGGCGCTCTAATGGAAAAAGCCATTTTACGAGCAATCGCACATAAAAAAGCCCCTGATGTCAGCATCAGGGGCTTTTTGTCGCAGTTGGGATCAGCCTTCTGCTTGTACTTCGTCAGCCTGCATGCCTTTCTGGCCTTGCACAGCAACGAACGTCACTTTCTGGCCTTCTTTCAGGCTCTTGAAGCCGTTGCCCTGAATGGCGCGGAAATGCACGAACAGATCCGGACCGCTTTCTGGCGTGATAAAACCAAACCCTTTCTCGTCGTTAAACCACTTGACGGTACCGCTCTGACGTTCAGCCATTTTCTTATTTCCTTGACGCTAAAATTAATGACAGCCTCTTTCACATGAAAGAGTACTGGGCTGGGTTGCAGGAAAGTAAGAGACGTCGAACGGGTTGTAGCACAACTACTTCAGCTACTGCCCAGGTCCAGGTTCCAAGCGACCCATGCAAACACAGTGCGCAAACTCTACGCCAACTAATAGATAAAAAACAAGCCCTGGCAAATGCCCCGTGTTTGCTGGGCTTTATGACACTTTGGCGAATAATGAGGCGTCGACTTATTCGATAGAGTTGGTCACTTGTTATCGGTTAAAACACTTGATAAAGACTATCGGTGATGCACTGTTTTGTGGCGGTTGCGTTACAGATTAGTGCACGCTGGCGCAACCGCGTTACTTATAGAAACAGTCAATCAACCGCGGTAGTAACGTTGCGGCACAAATGGCATTTTACTTACACGTAGTGGCACTTTTTTCCCACGCACCAGCGCAGACACTTCGGTATCCAGCGCGATGAATGCACTGTCCAGGTAACCCATAGCCAGCGGGCCACCCAGCGTCGGACCGAAACCACCGCTGCACACGCTGCCGATCACTGTGCCGTGTTCGTCAACGATCTCCGCGCCTTCACGCACTGGCGTGCGCTCCTGTGGCAACAGGCCGACACGTTTACGGCTTACGCCGGCTTGCTGCTGGGTGAAGACCTTGTCGGCGCCCGGGAAGCCACCGGTACGTGCGCCGTCGGCGCGGCGGGCCTTGGAGATCGCCCACAACAGGCTGGCTTCGATGGGTGTGGTGTCGGTGTTCATATCGTGGCCATACAGGCACAGGCCGGCTTCCAGGCGCAGTGAGTCGCGGGCGCCCAGGCCGATGGCCTGTACTTCGGTCTCAGCGAGCAGGCTGCGGGCCAGGCTTTCGGCGTTGGCGGCCGGCACGGAGATTTCAAAGCCGTCCTCACCGGTGTAGCCCGAACGACTGACGTAGCAGTCCACACCCAGCAGGCGCAGGGTGGTGAACTGCATGAAGGTCATCTTGGTGACTTCCGGTGCCAGGCGCGCCAGTACTTTCACCGCCGCCGGACCCTGCAGGGCCAGCAATGCACGCGCTTCGAATAGCGGTTCGATGCTGCACTGGTCGCCGATATGCTGGCGCAGGTGCGCCAGATCCTGATCCTTGCAGGCGGCGTTGACCACCAGGAACAGCTCGTCGTTACCCAGGTTGGCCACCATCAGGTCGTCGAGAATACCGCCCTGGTCATTGGTAAACATCGCGTAGCGCTGCATGCCCACCGGCAAGTCGATGATGTCGACCGGTACCAAGGTTTCCAAGGCTTTGGCCGCATTGGCGCCGGTGAGGCGGATCTGGCCCATGTGGGACACGTCGAACAGCCCGGCTTGATCACGGGTGTGCAGGTGTTCCTTCATCACACCCAGAGGGTATTGCACCGGCATGTCGTAGCCGGCGAAGGGCACCATGCGCGCGCCCAGCTCAATGTGCAGGGCGTGCAGTGGGGTTTTCAACAGGGTTTCGGTGGACATATTCAGCTCCTGAAAAACGTGCTGGCGCGCCGTTAGGCGTCAGCACTCGATAATGTTGACCGCCAAACCGCCACGGGCGGTTTCCTTGTATTTGCTTTTCATGTCGGCGCCGGTCTGGCGCATGGTGCGGATGACTTTATCCAGCGAGACGAAATGTTGGCCGTCGCCGCGCAAGGCCATGCGCACCGCATTGATCGCCTTGACCGAACCCATGGCATTGCGCTCGATGCAGGGCACCTGCACCAGCCCGCCAATCGGGTCGCAAGTCAGGCCGAGGTTGTGTTCCATGCCGATTTCGGCCGCGTTTTCCACTTGCGAGACGCTGCCGCCCAACACTTCGCACAGTGCGCCCGCCGCCATGGAACAGGCCACGCCAACTTCACCCTGGCAACCGACTTCGGCGCCGGAAATCGAGGCGTTTTCCTTGTACAGAATGCCGATGGCAGCGGCGGTGAGCAGAAAACGCACCACGCCGTCTTCGTTCGCGCCGGGGATAAAGCGCATGTAGTAATGCAGTACAGCGGGCACGATCCCCGCCGCGCCGTTGGTCGGCGCCGTGACTACGCGCCCGCCGTTGGCGTTTTCTTCGTTGACTGCCAGGGCGTAAAGGTTGACCCAATCCAGCACCGACAACGGGTCGCGCAGCGCCGATTCCGGGTGCTTGCACAGCTGGCGATGCAGCGCAGCAGCGCGCCGCTTGACCTTCAAGCCGCCCGGCAAAATCCCCTCATTGCGGCAGCCTGCGTCGACGCAGTCCTGCATCACTTGCCAGATTTTCAGCAGGCCTGCGCGGGTCTCCGCTTCGGGGCGCCAGGCACTTTCATTGGTCAGCATCACCTGGCTGATGGACAACCCATAGGTGGTGCAATGACCGAGCAGGTCTTTGGCGTGTTTGAAGGGGAAGGTCAGCGGCGTGGCGTCTTCGACAATCCGGTCAGCGCCTGCGGCGTCTTCATCCACCACAAACCCGCCACCGACCGAGTAGTACTCGCGGCTGCGGATCTGGATGTTGGCGGCGTCAAAGGCACGAAAGATCATGCCGTTGGGGTGGTAGGCGAGGGGTTTGCGAATCATCGCCAGGTGTTCTTTCTCATTGAACGCAATGCTGTGTTCGCCGAGCAAATTCAGGCAGCCGTCCTTGCGCATCTGCGCCAGGCGCGTCGCCACGGTTTCGGTGTTGACGGTGTCCGGGTGTTCGCCTTCCAGTCCGAGCAGCACGGCCTTGTCGCTGCCGTGGCCTTTGCCGGTGGCGCCCAGCGATCCATAGAGTTCCACCTTGACGGTGGTGGTGGCGCTCAGCAGGTTGTCACGCTTGAGGCCCTCGACGAATCGAGCTGCCGCGCGCATCGGGCCGACGGTGTGGGAACTGGAGGGGCCGATGCCAATCTTGAACAGGTCGAACACGCTTAAAGACATGAGTTGTTCTCCGGTTTCTTATTATTTATCAGGTGTACTCGGCCAAATGTGGGAGCGGGCTTGCTCGCGAAAGCGGTCTCTCAGTTGATACACCTGGTGACTGATCCACCGCATTCGCGAGCAAGCCCGCTCCCACATTTACACCGAGTACATCCTCAAGTTACGCGTAGCTCTCGATCGACGGGCATGCACACACGAGGTTGCGATCGCCAAATACGTTATCGACCCGGCCAACCGGCGGCCAGTATTTGCCTTCGATCAACGAAGCCACCGGGTACACAGCCTGTTCACGGCTGTACGGGTGTGTCCACTCGCCCACCAGCTCGGCTGCGGTGTGCGGCGCGTTCTTCAGCGGGTTGTCATCCTTGTCCAGGGTGCCGTTTTCCACCGCGCGGATTTCTTCGCGGATGGCGATCATGGCGTCGCAGAAGCGGTCCAGTTCTTCCTTGGATTCGCTCTCGGTCGGCTCGATCATCAAGGTGCCTGCCACCGGGAACGACATGGTCGGCGCATGGAAGCCAAAGTCGATCAGGCGCTTGGCCACGTCATCGACGCTGATACCACTGCTGTCTTTGAGTGGGCGCAGGTCGAGGATACATTCATGCGCCACCAGGCCGTTGCTGCCGGTGTAGAGCACGGGGTAGTGCTCCTCCAGGCGACGGGAAATGTAGTTGGCATTCAGGATCGCCAGTTGCGAAGCGCGCTTGAGGCCCGCGCCGCCCATCATGCTGATGTACATCCAGGTGATCGGCAGAATGCTTGCGCTGCCGAACGGCGCCGCGCAGACCGCGCCTTCCTTGCGTTCCATGGCTGCGTGGCCTGGCAGGAACGGCGTGAGGTGCGACTTGACGCCAATCGGGCCGACGCCCGGGCCGCCACCGCCGTGGGGAATGCAGAAGGTCTTATGCAGGTTCAGGTGGGACACGTCGCCGCCGAACTTGCCCGGGGCGCACAGGCCGACCATGGCGTTCATGTTGGCGCCGTCGATGTACACCTGGCCGCCGTTGTCGTGAATGATGCCGCAGATTTCGCGGATACCTTCTTCGAACACACCATGGGTGGACGGGTAGGTAATCATCAGCGCGGCGAGGTGGTCGCGGTGCTCGATGGCCTTGGCACGCAGGTCTTCGATATCGACGTTGCCACGCGCATCGCAGGCTGTGACGACAACGCGCATGCCAGCCATGTTGGCGGTGGCAGGGTTGGTGCCGTGGGCCGACGATGGGATCAGGCAGATGTCGCGGCGTTCATCGCCACGGCTCTGGTGGTAAGCACGGATGGCCAACAGCCCCGCGTACTCGCCTTGGGAGCCGGCGTTCGGCTGCAGGGAGATCGCGTCGTAACCGGTGGCCGCGCAGAGCATGGCTTCCAAGTCGGAGGTCAGCTCCAGGTAACCGGTGCTTTGCTCGGCCGGGGCGAAGGGGTGCAGGGCACCGAACTCGGCCCAGGTCACCGGGATCATTTCGCTGGCGGCATTGAGCTTCATGGTGCACGAGCCCAGCGGGATCATGGTGCGGTCCAGCGCCAGGTCCTTGTCGGCCAGCTTGCGCAGGTAGCGCATCAGCTCGGTTTCCGAGTGATAACGGTTGAACACCGGGTGGCTGAGGACGGGCGACTGGCGCAGCAGTGCGGCCGGCAGGGCGCTGTCAACGTTGGCAGTGAAGACTGGCAGTGCCTTGCCGTCGGCGAAGAGGCTCCACAGCGTTTCGATATCCGCCTGGGTGGTGGTTTCGTCCACCGACACGCCAAGGCGCTCAGCGTCCACCACACGCAGGTTGATGCGCTGGGCGCGGGCCTTGTCGTGCAGGGCGGCCGTGTTGGCGCCGGTGTTGAGGGTAATGGTGTCGAAGAAGTTGGCTTGCTCGACTTTCAGGCCCAGTGCGGTCAAGCCCTTGGCCAGGATCGCGGTCAACTGGTGCACCCGTCGGGCGATCTGGGTCAGGCCTTTGGGGCCGTGGTACACGGCGTACATGCTGGCGATGTTGGCCAGCAGCACTTGGGCGGTGCAGATGTTGCTGGTGGCCTTCTCGCGGCGGATATGCTGCTCGCGGGTCTGCATCGCCAGGCGCAGGGCCGGCTTGCCGAAACGGTCGACGGAGACACCGACCAGGCGGCCCGGCATGTCGCGCTTGAACGCATCCTTAGTGGAGAAGTACGCCGCGTGCGGGCCGCCGAAGCCCAGCGGCACGCCGAAGCGTTGCGCGCTGCCGATGGCCACGTCGGCGCCGAATTCACCCGGTGGGGTCAGCAGGGTCAGGGCCAGCAGATCAGCGGCTACCGCGACCAGTGCGTTGGCGGCGTGGAAGCGCTCGGTGAGCTCGCGGTAGTCGAAGACGTCACCGTTGCTGGCTGGATATTGCAGCAGGGCGCCGAAAAACGGGGTGACGTCGGTCAGTTCGCGCTCATCGCCTACCACCACCTCGATACCCAGCGGCTCGGCACGGGTGCGCAGCACGTCGAGGGTTTGCGGGTGGCTGTGGATCGAGGCGAAGAAGGCATTACTGCCCTTGTTCTTGCTCAGGCGTTTGCAGAAGGTCATGGCTTCGGCGGCAGCGGTGGCTTCGTCGAGCAGGGAGGCGTTGGCGATCGGCAGGCCGGTGAGGTCGCTGATCAGGGTCTGGAAATTCAGCAGCGCTTCCAGGCGGCCTTGGGAAATCTCTGGCTGGTACGGCGTGTAGGCGGTGTACCAGGCCGGGTTTTCCAGCAGGTTGCGCAGGATCGGCGACGGCGTGTGGCAGTTGTAGTAGCCCTGGCCGATGTAGGTTTTGAACAGTTGGTTCTTGCCGGCGATGGCCTTGATCCTGGCCAGGGCCTCGGCTTCGCTCAGGCCGTCTTCCAGGCCGAGCACGCTGGTGCCCTTGATGCTTTCCGGGATCACGCTGGCGCTCAGGGCTTCCAGGGAGTCGAAACCCAGGCTGGCGAGCATGTGCTGCTCGTCTTCCTGGCGCGGGCCGATGTGGCGGGCGATGAATTCGTTGGCGGTGTTCAGTTGAACGGTCATTGCGCGCTCCTCAAGCTTCAGCGTTGGCTTTGATCAGGCGGTCGTACGCGTCCTGATCCAACAGTTTAGGCACCGCCTCGGCGTCGGCCGGTTTAAAGCGGAAAAACCAACCTTCGCCCATTGGGTCTTCGTTGACCAGTTCCGGGCTGCCATCGAGTTTGTCGTTCACTTCGAGCACTTCACCGTCCAACGGCATGTACACGCCGCTGGCGGCTTTTACGGACTCGACGGTGGACGCTTCGGCGCCCTTGTCGTAAGCCTGCAACTCCGGCAGTTGCACGAAAACCACATCACCCAGCGCGTTCTGCGCGAAAGCGGTGATACCCACGGTGACGCTGCCGTCGGCTTCGGCGCGCAGCCATTCGTGATCTTCAGTGAAACGCAACTCGCTCATGGAAACTCCTCGGGGCCAGATTCGTCTGGTGGACGGGATTGGAATAATGGGGAGTTACTTAGCAATATCGCGGCCAAGCTTGTTAAAGCCTTGTAAATCAATGGCTTAATAAAAATGGTCATGACGATATGGAATTCGGCTGTAGCGATTTCGCTACACTCCGACGCGCGAAAAAAAGCCTATGCGGATCAAAGCCTTGCATGGCGAGAAAAAAACAAGGTTGTAGCGATATCGTTCCACTGTAGCGCTTTCAGTACAGCCGATGTCGTTCTCAGACCAAATTTTGAAATACGGTCCTGTGGGAGCTGGGTTTGTTCAGTCAGGGTTTGTTGGGAATGCCGTACTTGCGCAGGCGATGGGCAATCGCCGTGTGGGAAGTCTGCAAGCGGCTGGCCAGTTGGCGCGTCGAGGGGTAGCTGCTGTAGAGCTTTTCCAGCAGGCTGCGCTCGAAATCTTCCATGGCCTGCTCCAGGCTGTCGACTTCACCGTCGCCCTGGCGCGCGACTGACGTGCCGGCGATGTCGAGGTCGCCAATGTCCACCAGGCTGCTTTCACAGATGGCGGCGGCGCGGAAGATCACGTTTTGCAACTGGCGCACATTGCCCGGCCAGCGGTTGCCCAACAGCGCCGGGTAAGTGCCGGGCGCCAGGCGGCAGACCGGACGCTGGATCTGTGCACAAGCCTGCTGCATGAAATAGCGCGCCAGCAGCAGGATGTCCTGGCCGCGTTCGCGCAGCGGCGGTACTTCGACGTTGAGCACATTGAGGCGGTAGAACAAGTCTTCGCGAAAGGTGCCCTCGCTGACCATCTTTTCCAGGTCGCGGTGGGTGGCGCTGAGGATGCGCACATTGACCTTCACTTCACGGTCGCCACCGACGCGACGGAAGCTGCCGTCATTGAGAAAACGCAGCAGCTTGGCCTGCAGGTACGGCGACATCTCACCGATCTCATCCAGGAACACCGTGCCCTGGTTGGCCAACTCCATCAGCCCCGGCTTGCCGCCGCGCTGCGCGCCGGTAAAGGCGCCCGGTGCATAACCGAACAGCTCACTTTCGGCGAGGTTTTCCGGCAGCGCCGCGCAGTTCAATGCCAAAAAGGGCGCGCTGTGACGCGCGCTGATGGCGTGGCAGGCACGTGCCACCAGCTCCTTGCCGGTGCCGGTTTCGCCTTGAATCAATAACGGTGCATCCAATGCCGCCACCCGCTGCGCGCGCGCCTTGAGCGTACGGATGACAGGGGATTCGCCGAGCAGCGCATCAAACCCTTCGGCATGGTCGTGGTGCAGCGCCGACAGTTGTTCGCCGATACGGTTGGGTGGGTAGAGGGTGAGCAGGGCGCCGGCGTCGGTGATCGGCGTGGCGTCCAGCAGCAAGGTCTGGCCGTTGACGCTGATCTCACGCAGCGGCAGGCGAAAGCCGTGTTCGAGCAACGTGTCCAACAGCGTCGGGTCGTTGAACAGCTCGCTGATGCTTTCCCCTGCCGGTTCGCGGCCATACAGGGCGATCAGTGCCGGGTTGGCCAACAGAATCTTGCCCGCGCTATCCAGGGCCAGCACCGGGTCGGTCATGGCGGCCAGCAGGGCATCGAGTTGCAGGTGGCGGCGTTGACCGGGGAGGATATCCACCACCGTGACCGCCTGTACGCCGTGCACGCTGAAGAGGGCGTCGCGCAGCTCTTCCAGCACCTCGGCGCTCAGGGTTGGCGCATCGATGTAGACGTTGGGCGGCACCATTTCTACCGCATCCAAGTTGAGATTACGCCCACCGAGCAAGGCCAGGACTTCCTGGGTGATGCCGACGCGGTCGATGAAGCTGACGTGGATACGCATGGGGCGGATCTTGATTCTAGAGTGCGGAGGGTGGCCAGTATGCCTTGGAGATGATGGAGATCAAAATGTGGGAGCGGGCTTGCTCGCGAATGCGTTGGGTCAGTCGATAAATTAAGTGACTGACACTCCGTCTTCGCGAGCAAGCCCGCTCCCACAGGGGATTTGCGTCGTTCTTACTCCAAATGTTCCGGCTTGACCGGATCACCCGACTTCACATCCAGTTGATGCCGCACATCCTCGAACATCAAGTCGTACTGCTTGTGCATCGAGCCGTTCAGCACCGCGACCTTGGGCATTCCATACTTCTGCGCAATGTTCATCGCATGCCGCGCAAAGTCGAACGCCTGGTCCTTGGGCAGGAAGAACTCTTCCTTGAGGTCCTTGCCCTGCACCGAGCCATGCAGCTTGAACAGCATCCCCTTGCCTTCCTTGGGGTCCTGGCTGACTTCATAGTCGATGCACAGGTTGTAGCTGTAGTCCTGGGCATTCAGTGCGTGACGTTCAACGTGCAAGTGACCCGGTTCAAAAGTGGCCATAGGCGTATCTCCTCTACTTCACAGATAGGTGATGCCAGGTTTTGCCGTACTGATGCGTGTACCGGCACTGCCCTGGACGATGGCTTCGATGTCCGAGAGTGAACCGATGACGGCGGTTTTGCCAGTCTGGCGGGCGAACTCGCAGGCGGCTTGGACCTTGGGGCCCATGGAGCCGGCGGCGAAGCCGAGTTTTTCCATTTCGTCAGGGTGGGCCTGGCCGATGGCTTTTTGGCTGGGCTTGCCGTAGTCGATGAAAGCGGCGTTGACGTCAGTGGCGATCACCAGCAAGTCGGCGTCCAGTTGCGCAGCCAGCAAGGATGAGCAGAGGTCTTTGTCGATCACCGCTTCGATGCCTTGGAGCTTGCCGTCTTCGCCGTACATTGTCGGGATGCCGCCACCGCCCGCACAGATCACGATGGCGCTTTTTTCCAGTAGCCATTTGATCGGGCGGATTTCAAAGATGCGTTTCGGCCGTGGGCTGGCGACCACGCGGCGGTATTTATCACCGTCTGGTGCAATCGCCCAGCCTTTTTCGGCGGCGAGCTTTTCCGCTTCGGCCTTGGAATACACCGGGCCGATGGGCTTGGTTGGGTTTTGGAACGCTGGGTCCTTGGCGTCGACTTCCACCTGGGTGAGCAAGGTGGCGAACGGCACTTCGAAGTCCAATAGATTGCCCAGTTCCTGCTCGATGATGTAGCCGATCATGCCTTCGGTCTCGGCGCCGAGCACGTCCAGTGGGTAGGGTGAAACCTGGGTGTAGGCCGCCGCCTGCAATGACAGCAGGCCGACTTGCGGGCCATTGCCGTGGGCGATCACCAGCTCGTTGCCGGCATGGATCTTGGCGATCTGCTCGGTGGCGATGCGGATGTTGGCGCGTTGGTTGTCCGCCGTCATGGGTTCACCACGGCGGAGCAGGGCGTTGCCGCCCAAGGCTACGACGATGCGCATACAGAGTGTCCTTCTGAAAGTTCTGATGAAGGAACGCGGTCAATGTGGGAGCCGGCTTGCCTGCGATAGCATCACCGCGGTCTGCTTGATGGATCGAGGTGCCTGCATCGCGGGCAAGCCCGGCTCCCACATTTGTCCTCATTGCCAACTTAAGGGTTAGATATCTGCCAACGCCGACACCAAGATCGCCTTGATGGTATGCATGCGGTTTTCCGCCTGCTCAAACGCGATGTTGGCCGGCGATTCAAACACCTCTTCAGTCACTTCCACGCCATTGGCCAGGTTCGGATAACGCGCGGCGATGTCCTTGCCGACCTTGGTTTCGCTGTTATGGAACGCCGGCAGGCAGTGCATGAACTTCACCCGCGGGTTGCCCGAGGCTTTCATCATCTTGGCGTTGACTTGGTACGGCAGCAGTTGCTCGATGCGCTCGTCCCACGCTTCCACCGGCTCACCCATCGACACCCAGATATCGGTGTGGATGAAATCCACGCCTTTCACGGCTTCTTTCGGGTCTTCGGTGATGGTGATGCGCGCGCCGCTTTCTTCGGCGAACGCCTGGCATTGCTTGATGAAATCTTCGTGCGGCCACAGGGCTTTCGGCGCGCCGATGCGTACGTCCATGCCCAGCTTGGCGCCGATCATCAGCAGCGAGTTGCCCATGTTGTAACGGGCATCGCCGAGGTAGGCGTAGCTGATGTCATGCAGTGGCTTGTCGCTGTGTTCGCGCATGGTCAGGGTGTCAGCGATCATTTGCGTGGGGTGGAATTCGGCGGTGAGTCCGTTGAACACCGGCACGCCGGCGAATTTGGCCAGCTCTTCGACGATTTCCTGCTCGAAGCCACGGTACTCAATGGCATCGAACATGCGCCCGAGCACACGGGCGGTGTCTTTCATGCTTTCTTTGTGGCCGATCTGCGATGAAACCGGATCGATATAGGTGACGTGGGCACCCTGGTCATGGGCCGCGACTTCGAAAGCGCAACGGGTGCGGGTCGAGGTTTTTTCGAAGATCAGCGCGATGTTCTTGCCTTTCAGGTGCGGACGCTCGGTGCCGGTGTATTTGGCGCGTTTGAGGTCGCGGGACAGGTCCAGCAAGTAGTTGAGCTCGCGGGTGGTGTGGTGCATCAGCGAGAGCAGGCTGCGGTTGCGCATGTTGAAAGCCATGATGGATCTCCTTAATAGTCGATTGGGTCGCGGATGATCGGGCAGGTCATGCAGTGGCCGCCGCCACGGCCGCGGCCGAGTTCACCGGCGCTGATGGTGATGACTTCCACACCGGCCTTGCGCAGCAAGGTGTTGGTGTAGGTGTTGCGGTCGTAACCGATCACCACGCCAGGCTCCACTGCGACCACGTTGTTGCCGTCGTCCCACTGCTCGCGTTCGGCGGCGAAGCTGTTGCCACCGGTTTCAACCACACGCAGGGCCTTGAGGTTGAGCGCTGCGGCTACGGTCTCAAGGAAGTTGGTTTTCTCGCGTTGGATATCGATACCGTGCGGCTTGCTTTCGTCAGGGCGCAGGGTGAACGGGACGATCTGGTTGACCACTTCGGGGAAGATGGTGACCAGGTCGCGGTCGCAGAAGCTGAACACGGTATCCAGGTGCATCGCCGCGCGGGATTTCGGCAGGCCGGCAACGATCACGCGTTCCACGGCTTTGTTTTTGAACAGGTTGCGCGCCAATTGGCCGATGGCCTGGTGGGACGAGCGTTCGCCCATACCGATCAAGACCACGCCATTACCAATCGGCATCACGTCGCCGCCCTCCAGCGTGGCGGCACCGTGTTCCTGGTCGGGGTCGCCGTACCAGATCTGGAAGTCCGCGTTGGTGAACTCAGGGTGGAATTTATAAATGGCGCTGGCCAACAGGGTTTCCTGGCGTCGCGCCGGCCAGTACATCGGGTTCAGCGTCACGCCGCCGTAGATCCAGCAGGTGGTGTCACGGGTGAACTGGGTGTTGGGCAGCGGGGGCAGGATGAAACTGGCGTGGCCGAGGAAGTCGCGGAACATCTCGATGGTTTTGCCACCAAAGCTGCTCGGCAGGTCATCCGCCGATACGCCGCCGATCAGGAACTCAGCGGTCTTGCGCGGCTCCAGGCTGCGCAGCCAGGAGCTGACTTCATCAACCAGGCCCAGGCCAACCGTGTTGGAGGTGATCTTGCGCGCCAGGATCCAGTCGAGCGCTTCAGGGATGGCAACGATGTCGGTCAGCAGGTTGTGCATTTCCAGCACATCAATGTCCCGCTCGCGCATCTTGGTCACGAAGTCGAAATGGTCGCGCTTGGCCTGGGCCACCCACAACACGTCATCGAACAGCAGTTCATCGCAGTTGTTGGGCGTCAGCCGCTGGTGGGCCAAGCCTGGGGAGCACACCATGACTTTGCGCAGTTTGCCGGCTTCGGAATGTACGCCGTATTTCACTTTTTCCGTGGTCATTACACATCCTCCAGAGAATACAATTACAGAGTCAGGAAGCCGTCGTAGAGCCCATATGCCGCCACCAGGGCGCCAATGACCACTGCGGCGAAAATCAGCTTCTCGACGTGGGTGAAAATCGGTTTGCCCAGTTCACGCTTGGCTTTGGCGAACAGGATCGCGCCAGGGGCGTAGAGCAGGGCGGAGAGCAGCAGGTATTTGGTGCCGCCGGCGTAGAGCAGCCAGATCGCGTAGATCAGGGCGACAGCGCCAATGAACAGGTCTTTCTTGCGTTCGGCCAGGGCGGTTTCGTAGGTTTCGCCGCGCACTGCCAACAGCAGGGCGTAGGCCGCCGACCACAGGTAAGGCACCAGGATCATCGAGGTGGCGAGGTAGATGAGCGACAGGTAAGTGCTGGCGGAAAACAGCGTGATCACCAGGAAAACCTGCACCATCGCGTTAGTCAGCCACAGGGCATTGACCGGCACGTGGTTGGCGTTTTCCTTGCGCAGGAACTCCGGCATGGTGTGGTCCTTGGCGGCGGCGAACATGATCTCCGCGCACAGCAGCACCCACGACAGCAACGCCCCGAGCAGCGAGATGATCAAGCCGACGCTGATCAGCACCGCGCCCCAGTGACCCACCACATGCTCCAGCACGGCGGCCATCGACGGGTTCTGCAGCTTGGCCAGTTCTGGCTGAGTCATGATCCCCAGGGACAGTACGTTCACCAGCATCAGGAACAGGAGCACCGTGATGAAACCAATCACGGTGGCCTTGCCCACGTCGGAACGTTTTTCCGCACGGGAGGAGAAAATGCTCGCGCCTTCGATGCCGATGAACACCCACACGGTGACCAGCATCATGTTGCGCACCTGGTTCATCACACTGCCCAGGTCCGGGTTTTTCACGCCCCAGATGTCCGCGGTGAAGATGTCCAGCTTGAACGCGAACACTGCGATCAACACGAACAGCACCAGCGGCACGACCTTGGCGACGGTGGTCACCAGGTTGATGAACGCCGCTTCCTTGATTCCGCGCAGTACCAGGAAATGTACGGCCCACAGCAGTACCGACGCACCGATCACTGCGGCCGGCGTATTGCCTTCGCCAAAGATCGGGAAGAAGTAGCCGAGGGTGCTGAACAGCAACACGAAGTAACCGACGTTGCCCAGCCAGGCGCTGATCCAGTAGCCCCAGGCGGAGGAGAACCCCATGTAGTCGCCGAAACCGGCCTTGGCATAGGCGTACACCCCACCGTCGAGGTCGGGCTTGCGGTTGGCGAGAGTTTGGAAGACAAACGCGAGGGTCAGCATGCCGATGGCGGTAATCACCCAACCAATCAACACCGCACCGACATCGGCGCTGGCGGCCATGTTTTGCGGCAGTGAGAAGATCCCGCCACCAATCATTGAACCGACGACAAGTGCAACCAGCGCGCCTAATCGAAGTTTTCCGGGAGATTCAGACATTGCATAACTCCAATGCAGGAGAAGAGAGACCACAGAATAATTCCGTGCGCTAATCAATCAGCTGACTCAGATCACTTCATTGGCACATTCCATTGTGAATTAATAACTTGGGGTGGAAAGCCTCAGGCGATATTTTTCCGCGCAAAGACGCTCTCCAGAGCGGCCCCTGCGTTTTGGTTAATCATTTAGTGTTGCGTAAGGACGTTTGAAACTAGACTGTTTTCTCGATTATGCAAACTTTTCGAAAATGCGACAGCAAGTAGCTTGGAAGCGACAACGTATTTGCCGTATTTAAATTATAAATAAGCTCAATCATACAAGCCGCCATGCCGTTGGGTTATGAGTGTGTTGTTTTTATCGCGGTCTCTAATAAACGTTATACTCGCTGAGTTAATTAGTTGAGTTTACGGCTGTCAGCTCAAGCTGTTATTTGTTCAGGAGTCCACATGTCCCAGCCGGCCCAGAAACTTCGACTCAGTGCTTTGATTGCCTTGGTAGTGGGCTCGATGATCGGTGGTGGGATCTTCTCCCTACCGCAAAACATGGCCGCGCGCGCCGAGGTTGGTGCCGTATTGATCGGCTGGGCGATCACCGCCGTCGGCATGCTGACCCTTGCCTTTGTGTTCCAGACCCTGGCCAATCGCAAACCCGATCTGGACTCGGGGGTGTACGCCTACGCCAAGGCGGGTTTTGGCGATTACATGGGATTCTCGTCTGCCTGGGGCTATTGGATCAGCGCGTGGATGGGCAACGTCGGCTACTTCGTGTTGTTGTTCAGCACCCTGGGTTACTTTTTTCCGGTGTTTGGCCAGGGCAACACGCCGGTGGCCATCGGCTGTGCGTCACTGCTGCTGTGGGCAGTGCATTTCCTGGTGATGCGCGGAATCAAGGAGGCGGCGTTCATCAACCAGATCACCACGGTGGCCAAGATCGTGCCGTTGCTGATGTTCATCGTGATCGCTGCCGTAGCGTTCAAGGCAGATATTTTCACCCGGGATATCTGGGGCCTGGGCAATCCGGACATCGGCAATGTGGTGGACCAGGTGCGCAACATGATGCTGGTCACCGTGTTTGTGTTTATCGGCATCGAAGGCGCCAGCGTGTATTCGGCGCGCGCCGAGAAACGCTCGGACGTGGGCCGCGCCACGCTGATTGGTTTCCTTGGCGTGCTGGCGTTGCTGGTGCTGGTGAATGTGCTGTCCTTGGGAATCATGAGCCAGCCGGAGCTCGCGCAGTTGCAAAACCCGTCCCTGGCCGGTGTGCTGGAGCACATCGTCGGGCCCTGGGGGGCGATGGCAATCAGCATTGGCCTGGCGGTATCGCTGCTCGGCGCCTTACTGTCCTGGGCGCTGCTCTGCGCGGAAATCCTTTACGCCACCGCCCATGACAAGACCATGCCGGCCTTCCTGAAAAAGGAAAATGCCAACCAGGTGCCGGTCAACGCGCTCTGGCTGACCAATGTGATGATCCAGGCCTTCCTGGTGATCACGCTGTTTTCCCACAGCACCTACACCACGCTGATTTACCTGGCCTCATCGATGATCCTGGTGCCTTACCTATGGTCGGCGGCCTATGCCGTGCTATTGAGCGGACGCGGCGAAACCTACGAAGGCGCTCACGGCCAGCGCATGAAAGACTTGCTGGTGGGCTTGATCGCCCTCGGCTATGCGGTGTGGCTGCTCTACGCTGGCGGCTTGAAGTACCTGCTGCTGTCGGCGCTGCTGTATGCACCGGGCGTGATCCTGTTTGCCCTCGCCAAGCGTGAGCAGGGCCAGCCCCTGTTTACCCACTTGGAAAAAGGCATTTTCAGCTGCGTGATCGCAGGCGCCGGGTTGGCGGCGTATGGGTTGTATAGCGGGGTGTTGTCGCTGTGAGACTGGCGTATCAGCCGCCTTATGACTGGGCGGCGATGGTGGGTTTTCTATCGGCGCGCGCTATCGCTGGGATGGAGACGGTCGAAGCCGGCCTGTACCGGCGCAGTATCAGCGTGAGCGGCCAGCACGGCTGGATCAGCGTGACGCCGGGGGCTGGCGATTGGTTGGACGTGGGGGTGGAGTTTCCAGAGGCTGCGGCGCTGCCTGAGATCGAACGGCGCCTGCGCAGGATGTTTGATCTGGATGCCCAGCCTCAGTTGATCAACGCGCAATTGGCGACGGACCCATTGATGGCGCAACTGGTTGCAGCGCGTCCCGGCCTGCGCGTGCCGGGCACTTGGGATGGCCTGGAACTGGCGATTCGGGCAGTGCTGGGCCAGCAGATCACGGTGGTGGCCGCGATTCGTTTGGCGGGCAAGCTGGTGGCGCAATACGGTCAGCCGCTGGATACGCCGCACGCCGGTATCACGCATGTTTTTCCCACGCCCGAGGTATTGGCGGCGGCGGACCTGGCGACCCTGGGCATGCCCAAGGCGCGCGGGCGCACGTTGTCGGGTGTCGCACAAGCGTTGCTGGATGATCCTGAAGTGTTCGAACCCAAGGCCAGCCTCAAGGAAGGCGTGGCACGGCTGGTGGCCTTGCCGGGGATTGGCGATTGGACGGCGCAGTACATCGCGATGCGCCAGATGCGCGAGGCGGATGCGTTTGCGACGGGGGATATCGGCTTGATCAATGCGCTGGCAGCCTTGGAGGGTGGGCCGGTTTCGGCGCGGCAGTTGGGTGGGCGGGCTGAGGCTTGGCGGCCGCTCAGGGCTTATGCGGCGCAGCATTTGTGGACGTCGTTGCAACGGTCAGATTGATAGTGTCTGTACTGGCCTCATCGCAGGTCAGGTCACCACTGCGGCCGGTGCGACCCCAATTCCCCAGCCGCCAAATCCCACTGCAACGGCGTGCCGCTGAGGGTCAGCGGCGCCAACAACCGATGAGCCTGGCCCCAGGCTGTTTGCTCCGCCACCAAACCCTGATCGCTCAATTCCTCGGCACGCAACGCCGGTTGCTCCGGTACCTGTCCCGCCTCCACCAACAGCTTCGCCGTACGCGCCAACGACAACCGCGCCGAACCGCCACGCCCGGTTTTCAGCCGCTCACTCAATGCTTGAATCGCACTGGCCGCCATCAAATACCCGGTCGCGTGATCCAGCGCCTGCAACGGCAGCGGCACCGGTTTATCCGATTGTTTCCAGGCCATGCCCGCGTCGGCAATCCCGCTGCTCATTTGCACCAGGCTGTCGAAACCCCGGCGATTTCGCCACGGGCCGCTCCAGCCGTAGGCGTTGAGACTCACGTCGATCAGGCCGGGGGTGAGGGTTTGCAGTTCGTTGGCGGTGTAACCCAATTGCTCCAAGGCGTCGGCACGGTAGCCGTGGAACAGAATGTCGGCCTCCTTGAGCAGGCTTTCGAAAATCCGGCGGTCTTCGGGGGTCTTCAAGTCGAGACGGGCACAGCGTTTGCCGAGGGTCATTTCCGGTACTACGCCGGGTTCGTTCCAGGTCGGCGAGTCGATACGCAGCACGTCGGCGCCCAGGCCCGCGAGAAAACGACTGGCCACGGGGCCGGCCAGCACGCGAGTCAGGTCCAGCACCTTGATGCCCGCCAGTGGCCGCGTCACCGAGCCGAGCCAGGGTTTGTCGGCGCCGGTTTCAAAGGTCTGGCGCTGCACCAGGTCTTCAGCATTCACCGCCAACCCTTGCGGATGCCCTTGCCAGGCCTGCCAGGCACGCATCTGCGCCGCACAGCCACCTTCATCGACAATCGCCTGTTCCAGTTCAGCGGCGCTCCATGGGGCAACGCGGGCAGCCATCTCGGCACGGTCAGTGACGTTGCCCAACACTCGCTCGGCGGCGGCACGGTGATGGGGGGCGTTGGTGTGCAAGCGAATCCAGCCATCGGCGCTGGCATAGTCACCGGCTACCGGGTCCCACAGCGGCGGCACTTGCCAGCCCACCGGGCGAATCGAGGATGAAAACCAGAAAGAGGCGAGGCGCCGGTCCACGCTGATGCCGGGCAAGCGCCCGGTCTGTTGCTGGATCAACTGGGCCACGGCCTGGCCGGCAGCGCCGATACTGGCGCTGGCCAGCTCGGTCACGGCGAAGGTCGAGGGCAGGGCGCCGGCTTCGGTAAAGGTCAGGGGCGTTTGCGGTAGGTTGAGTGCAGCTTGGATGGGAGTCAGCAGGTCAGTCATCGAAGGCCCTCCGTAAGAGAAGGGCCACTATAAGAGATGATCAGCCCGGTGTGACAACCCCAGGCACCAACGGCAGGTCGATGCTGGCGATAAAGCCACCCTCTGCATGGTTGGCCAGAATCAGGCTGCCACCGTGGCGTTCGGCGGCGCGACGGGCAATCGCCAGGCCCAGGCCGTGGCCTTGTGCTGTTTGGCCGGGAGCGCGATAGAACGGTTCGCCCAACTGGCTCAAGTATTCGGCTTCAACGCCGGGGCCGTGGTCGCGCACGCTGATCAGGATGCGCTCGCCCAGGCGCTGGGCCTGCAACTCGATCGGCAATCCCGGCGGGTTAAAGCGCTGGGCATTGCGCAGCAAGTTATCCACAGCACGTTCGATCATGGTCGGCCAGCCCTTGAGGTGCAGGTCGGTGTCGGCGATCAGGTTCACTGCTTGGTCCGGCGCACCGAGTTGCGCGTCTTTCTGCAGGGTCTTGAGCAGTGGGTTGAGGTCGACGTCTTCGGCGCTGGCATTGTCGGCGTCGACGCGGGCCAATACCAGGATTTCGCTGATCAGCGCTTCCAGTCGATCGCATTCGCGGGTCAGGCGTGGCCAGAGTTTTTCCCGCTCTTCGGGGGTGGCGCGTTCGGCCAGGGCCAGGGCGATGCGCAAGCGGGCCAGGGGCGAGCGCAGTTCGTGGGACACGTCCCGCAGCAATTGGCGCTGACTGCCGATCAGGCTTTGCAGGCGTGCGCCCATGCGGTTGAAGTCGGTGGCCAACACGCCGAACTCATCGCGCCGGTTAGCCAGTTGCGCCAAGCTGTTTTGCTGGTAGGTGGCCTGGCCGAGGTCATGCACTGCACCGCGCAGACGGCTGAGCGGGCGAGTGATGGACAACGTCACCAGCAGGCTGAACAGGGTCAGCACTATCAGCGCAATCACCAGTGCACTCAACGGCCACGTCAGGCTACTGCGGTGCCATTCGTCCAGTTCCGGGTGCGGGATGCGGTAGATCAACAGGTAGGTGTCGCCGGTTTTTTCGCTGGTGTATTCGGCAGTCAGGCGGCGCCAGGGCAGGTGGCCGTCCTGGCTGTCATTCTGGCGGGCTTCGAAGGCGGCGGCGCGACGTGGGAAAGTACCGCGCACCACCGGGTCGCCACTTTCGTTGAGCACTTGCACGTCGATGTGGTACTGGCGTTTGCGCTGTTGCAGCAGATCCTGCGCAGCCTCCTCACCCTGGGCTTCGTAGAGTTGGGTCCACTCTTGCGCCAGGTTATTGAGGCCGGGGTGACGGCTGAGAATCCAGGCATCTTGATTGAGCATGTGCCCAATCAGGATCGACAACCCGGCAACCAGGGCGATGGCCAGCCAGAAACTGGCCAGGATGCGCCAGAACAATGAACGCACAGGAAACCCTCAAACAGGAAAAGCCCAGTGGCGGGGGCCACTGGGCTGGGAACGTTAACGCGAGGGCATTATTGCGCTTTTTGCGGTTGTTGCGCTTTCCAGGCTTGGAATTCCTTCCATTCGGCACGACGCTGTTCTTGCTTCTTGACGATCTCGTCGAACTTTTTCTGCTGGTCAGGCTTGAGTACCGCGCGGATATCGGCCTGGGTTTTCTGCTTGCCGGCGGCGATTTCGTCCTGCATGGCTTTCTGGTCAGCGGCTGGC
The DNA here is from genome assembly GCF_054685145.1 of Pseudomonas sp. H1_A03. Taxonomy (NCBI): domain Bacteria; kingdom Pseudomonadati; phylum Pseudomonadota; class Gammaproteobacteria; order Pseudomonadales; family Pseudomonadaceae; genus Pseudomonas; species Pseudomonas sp. H1_A03. The sequence continues at coordinate 6,127,950 of NZ_CP162829.1, read as the reverse complement.
AGTTTGTCCAAGTACTTCTTGGTCAGGTCTTTGCGAGCGTGCCATTGGTCGCCCATCAGTTTGCCGATTTGCTGGCGCTGTTCCTTGCTCAGGTCCAGCTGGCTGAAGGGGCCGCCTTTGCCACGCGGACCGTGTTCACCGCCGTGGCCCGGGCCACCCATCATGTGACCTTCCGGGCCACCCATCGGCCCTGGGCCTGGGCCTGGGCCTTCTGGCATTGCTGCCATGGCAACGGTCGGCAGGGCAGCGGCGAACATCAAAGCGATAAGGGTCTTGCGCATGGTGATTCTCCTGTCTCTATTCCGGTGATTCCGGATGTGAGTAGATTACGGAGATCAAGGTCAGCGGCGGTCAGGTGTGGGTAAAGCTTCGGTAAAGAGGATTTTGTCGGTAACTGACAAAACTATCAGCGCTGGGTGTATCGCCTGTGGGAGCTGGTTTGCCTGCGATGGGATCGGCTCGGTATCACAGATGCACCGAGTCGATCCCATCGCAGCCTCGCTAAAGCTCGACAGCTCCCACAGGGTTAGCGCTTAGAGGCTGTAATAGTAACCACGGCTACGCAACGCCACGATCCGCGGCCGGCCATCCGGGTGCGGGCCGATCTTTTTGCGCAGGTTGCTGACGTGCATGTCCAGGCTGCGATCGTAAAGGGTCAACTTGCGGCCCAGGGCGATCTGCGCCAGTTCCTGTTTGTCCAGCGGCTCGCCGGGCTGGCGTAGCAGGGCTTCCAGCAGACGACTTTCGGAGACGGTGAGGGTGAATTCCTGTTCATCGATGCTGACCACGCCGCGCACCGGGCTGAAGCACAAGTCGCCCAGTTCCAGCTGTGAGGACACGGCGGCCGGGTGGCTGCGGCGCAGAACGGCGCGCAGGCGAGCGGTAAGCTCGCGTGGGTCGCAGGGTTTGGCCAGGTAATCGTCGGCGCCCAGTTCCAGGCCGAGGATGCGGTCCAGGGGTTCGCCGCGGGCCGAGAGCATCAGCACCGGCAGCTCCGGGTGGTCGTTGCGCAATTGCTTGAGCAGCTCCAGCCCGCTGCCGTCGGGCAGCATCACGTCGAGCACCACCGCTGCCGGGGCGCTGTCGGCCAAGGCTTTGCGGGCGCTCAAGCCGTCATGGCAGGCGCGCACCTGGAAGCCTTCCTGGCTCAGCCAACTGGTCAGCAGCTCGCAGAGCTCCTGGTCATCATCTATCAGTAACAGCTCGCTCATGACTCACTCAATTTAGCCATTGTCGACGGCGACGGTGCCCACCGCTGGCGAAGATCCCGCACAGCAGGGCGATCAGAGCGACGGCCCCTCCGGTGACAAACCATTGCTGTTGCTCGGTCAGCCAGCGGTTCAAGGCGCCGCCCTGTGAATCTTTGAGTTGCTGGGCCAGGCGTTGGTTCTCTTGGCGAAGGCGACTCAATTGGGCGCTTTCGCGGGAGGCATCCGCACTTTGCAGCTGCTTGCCCAGTTCTTCACGCTGGCGTTCGCTTTCTTTCAAACGTTGCTGCAACTCGGTGATCTGGGCGCCGGCACTCAGGGACAGGGGCGTGGAACTGCCGGTGTTCGAGGTTTCTTCAGCGTGGGCCGTAGCCCCGATCATTAACACTACCAACAGACACAACTGACGTAAGCGCATCGGAACTCCTGATTCCACACGAATATTCAGAACGTTGTCGGCAGGTTACCCAGAATAATGAGCAATTAGGAGCGCGCCGAACTGAAATGGTTCGGCGCGACCTGAGTCAAGGCAGGACTTGCTTGAACGGCTTGATCACGACGTCAGCGTAAACGCCTGCTGCAACATAAGGATCGGCCTTGGCCCAAGCCTGGGCATCGGCCAGGGAGGCGAACTCGGCGACGATCAGGCTACCGGTGAAACCGGCATCGCCCGGGTCATTGCTGTCCACTGCCGGATGCGGGCCGGCCAATACGATACGGCCTTCGGCTTGCAGCTGTTTGAGGCGCTCGACGTGAGCCGGGCGCACGGAAAGGCGCTTTTCCAGCGAGTTGGCAACGTCGGTAGCAATGATGGCGTAGAGCATGTCAGTCCTCGGTTTTTGGCGTGGTAGGGTCGGTGTCATGCAGATGGCGCGACAGGTAAATACCCTGGGCAACCAGGAACAGCACGGTCATGCCAAGGCTGCCGAAGACTTTGAAGTCGACCCAGTAGTCCTGGAAGGTGAACGCCACGAACAGGTTGGCAGCACCGCAGAACAGGAAAAACACGATCCAGGCCACGTTCAAACGCACCCACACCGGCTCCGGGAGGGTCAGCGCATGGCCCATGATCCGCTTGATCAGCAGGCGGTCACCGATGAAGTGGCTGCCGATGAACGCGAGGGCGAACAGCCAGTTCACCACCGGGGCTTTCCATTTAAGGAAGGTTTCACTGTGGAAGGCCAGGGTCAGGCTGCCGAAGACCAGGCACGCGACCAAGGTCAGCCATTGGCTTTTTTCCAGTTTGCGCTGGGAGATGAAGAGGGCGCCGTAGACCACGAGGGAACTGATGATAAGCACGGCGGTGGCGCTGTAGATGCCCCCGAACGTCAGCTCATGGCCGGCCAGATCAATGACCCTGGGGTCGAGTTTGTAAACGATGAAAAACAGCAACAGCGGGATGAAGTCGATGAATTGTTTCACAGTAAGAGCCAGAAGCTGGATGTGGCGGCATAATAACAAACATCCTTGGTAGCGAAAGCGCCAGCTGACTTGAGGTTACAAAGCCCCGTGAATGTTGATTTGCACTGCCACAGCACGGCCTCCGACGGCTCCCTGGCGCCTGCGGTACTGGTTGCGCGTGCGTTTGAAAAAGGCGTGCGAGTCCTTTCGTTGACCGACCACGACACCCTCGAAGGGCTGGACGAAGCCCGCGAAACCGCGCACGCGCTGGGCATGCAGCTGGTCAACGGCGTGGAATTGTCCTGCACCTGGGGCGGCGCCACCATTCATGTGCTTGGCTACGGGTTTGATCAGAAAGCCCCGGCACTGGTGCAGGCCATCGCTAATTTGCACGATGGCCGTTGGCTGCGGTCCGAAGAAATAAGCCGAAAACTCAGCCTTAAAGGCATGCCCAATGCCCTCGACGGCGCCCGCGCCATCCAGCAGGAACTGGGCGACAGCGGCAACGCACCGGCCCGGCCGCATTTTGCCGACTGGATGGTACGTGAAGGTTTTGTTAAAGACCGTGCCGAAGCCTTTCGCAAATGGCTGGGCGCCGGCAAGTTGGGGGATGTGAAGTTGCACTGGCCGACCCTGGAAGACACCGTCGAGACCCTGCGCGCCTCCGGGGCCTGGGTCAGCCTGGCGCACCCTTGGCATTACGATTTCACCCGCAGCAAGCGCCGCAAGCTGATCAGCGACTATATTGGTGCGGGTGGTCACGCGATTGAAGTGGTCAACGGGCATCAACCCGCCGAACAGGTGGGCAGCCTGGCGATTCTTGCTCGCGAATTTGGTCTGCTGGTCAGTGCCGGCAGTGACTTTCATGGCCCAGGCGGCTGGTCCGAGATCGGCGAGTATCGCCAGGTCCCGGAGGATTTGCCGCTCTTGTGGGGGCGATTCAAGCATGACCCCATTATTGCCACCGTCTGAACAGGTAGAACACGTGAGTCAATTTTTCCAGATTCATCCGGAAAACCCCCAGGCGCGCCTGATCAAACAGGCCGTCGAGATCATTCGCGCCGGCGGCGTGGTGATCTACCCAACGGATTCGTCCTACGCTATTGGTTGCCAGATCGGCGACAAGGGCGCGGTAGAACGTGTAAGACGCCTGCGTGACCTGGACAAGAACCACAACTTTGCGCTGATCTGCAGCGACTTGTCCCAACTGGGGCTGTTCGCCAAGGTCGACACCGGCACCTTCCGCCTGCTCAAGGCTCACACGCCTGGACCCTACACCTTCATTCTCAACGCCACCCGCGAAGTGCCGCGCCTGCTGCTGCACCCGAAGAAACGTACCATCGGTCTGCGCGTGCCGGAGCATCCGATTGCCCTGGCGCTGCTGGCCGAGCTGGGTGAGCCACTGATGAGCGTGTCGTTGATCATGCCCGGCGACAGCGAACCGCTGGAAGACCCGTACGAAATGCGCCAGCTCCTGGAAAAACAGGTGGACCTGATCATCGACGGCGGCTTCGGCGGTGGCAAAGCCTCTACGGTGATCAACCTGGCCGACGGCGAACCCGAGGTCATCCGTGTGGGTTGCGGCGACCCTGCTCCATTTATGGTTGAGGCCTGAATGTCGTCTGTGGAAACCGTCGACAGCCAGGCCGGCGCCCAGCAGGAACTGCCATTTGCAATGGTGTACGGCCAGGCCGTGCTGGAAATGCCGCTGGACTTGTACATCCCGCCGGACGCCCTGGAAGTCTTCCTTGAAGCCTTCGAAGGCCCGCTGGACTTGCTGCTCTACCTGATCCGCAAGCAGAACATCAACATCCTCGACATCCCGGTGGCGGAAATCACCCGTCAGTACATGGGCTATGTAGAGTTGATGCAGTCGGTGCGCCTGGAACTGGCCGCCGAGTACCTGGTGATGGCCGCCATGCTTGCCGAGATTAAGTCGCGCATGCTGCTGCCGCGCTCGGAGACGGTTGAGGCCGAAGAAGACGACCCGCGCGCCGAACTGATCCGTCGCCTGCAAGAGTACGAGCGCTTCAAGGCGGCCGCCGAAGGTATCGATGGCTTGAGCCGGGTGGGCCGCGACGTGGTCGTGCCCAAACTCGACGCGCCCGAGGCCCGCGCGCGCAAGTTGCTGCCGGACGTGAGCCTGGAAGAATTATTGATGTCCATGGCCGAGGTACTGCGCCGTGGCGATATGTTTGAAAGCCACCAGGTCAGCCGCGAAGCGTTGTCGACCCGCGAGCGCATGAGCGATGTGCTGGATCGCCTCAAAGGTGGCGGGTTTGTGCCTTTTGTCGAACTGTTTACGAAAGAAGAAGGGCGCCTGGGGGTGGTGGTGACTTTTATGGCGATCCTTGAATTGGTCAAGGAATCCTTGGTCGAGCTGGTCCAGAATGAGCCTTTTGCGGCTATCCACGTGCGGGCGCGAGCCGAATAAAGAGCTGAATCGATGAATCTGACTGAACCCCGCGAACTGGCGCCGCTGCTGGAGGCCTTTCTCCTGGCCTCGGGTAAACCGCAATCCCTGGAGCGCTTGTTCGAACTCTTTGAAGAAGCCGAGCGCCCTGAGCCGCCGGTGTTCAAGAAGGCGCTGGAGATATTGCGCAAATCCTGCGACGGCCGTGCCTTTGAACTGCGCGAGGTGGCGTCGGGTTATCGCCTGCAGATCCGTGAGAAGTTTTCCCCGTGGGTTGGGCGTTTGTGGGAAGAGCGCCCGCAACGTTATTCGCGGGCAATGCTGGAAACCATGGCGCTGATCGCCTACCGCCAGCCCATCACCCGGGGCGAGATCGAGGACGTACGTGGCGTGGCGGTCAACAGCCATATCGTCAAGACCTTGCTGGAGCGCGAGTGGATCCGCATCGTTGGCTACCGTGACGTTCCCGGCAAACCGGCGATGTTTGCCACCACCAAGGTGTTCCTCGACCACTTTAACCTGAAAAACCTCGACGACCTGCCGCCGCTCGCCGAACTGCGCGAAATGGAACCCGACCCGGTGCTGGACTTCGACGACGCCCCCGTGCCCGCCAGCCTGCAAGAGTTGGCGGATGCCAGCGCCGAGCCGGAAGAACCGAAGGACGAGACCAGTTTCCACACGTTGTTGCTTGAGCTGGACGACATGGAGCAGGGCATCAAGACCGACTTCGACGACCTGTTGCGTGATGGCGCGGCAGAGCCTGAAGCCCAAGTGAACGTGGACGTTGAGCCCGAGGTCGAACCTGAATCCGAGCCTGAGCCCGAAGAAGATGTCCTCGGCGTGGCCGAAGCCCGCGAGAAACTCCTGGCCGCCGTCGCCGCCCTCGAACAGCCGCCGCTGAGCGACGAAGAAGACGAAGCCAGGGCCCTGGCCGAAGCCATCGAGAACGAGCGCCGCGAGTTTGAAGACTAACGCGATCCGCCAGGCCCGCTCCCACATTTGATTATTGTTGCCAGGGAGAAATCATATGAGTTCAACCAAAGACCCCTGCATCAGCGTCTGCAAATTCAGCGACGACATCTGCCTTGGCTGTGGCCGCAACAAGCGCGAAATCCGTGCCTGGAAGAAACTCGACAAGGTCGACAAGCGCACAGTGTTGGCCGAGGCCGAGCTCCGATTGCTGGCCCTGGGCGCCACCGGTCGGCGGAAAAGCAAATGACTTGGGCCATATCGACTAGTCTCTGATGCGCAACGCGCGTCATGCGCGTATGATTCGCGACCCTTTGCCGAGCTATTCGGCCAAAGCCCCGCTTTCAACACTCTTCAGGCCACGCCTGAATCGACCCACCGGGAGGTGCTTAAGATGAACGACAAAGACCAGAACGACAGCCAGGAAATCGGCCCAGCAGGTGAAAAACTGCAAAAGGTGCTGGCGCGTATCGGCGTGGGCTCGCGCCGCGACGTCGAAGCCTGGATCACCCAGAAGCGCATCAAGGTCAACGGCGTCGAGGCTACCCTCGGCCAGCGCGTCGACCTGCACGATGCAATCACCATTGATGGCAAGGTCATCAAGCGTGAAGAGGCCGCCGAATCGGTGCGCCGCGTGATCATGTACAACAAGCCCGATGGCGAGATCTGCACCCGTGACGACCCGGAAGGCCGTCCGACCGTGTTCGACAAGATGCCTAAGCCGAAAGAAGGCCGTTGGATCAACATCGGTCGTCTCGACATCAACACCACCGGCTTGCTGATGTTCACCACTGACGGTGAATTGGCCAACCGCCTGATGCACCCGTCCTACGAGATGGACCGCGAATACGCTGTGCGTGTGCGTGGCGAAGTCGATGACGAGATGATCGAGCGCTTGAAAGCCGGCGTGGTGCTGGAAGACGGCCCGGCCAAGTTCACCGATATCAAGCAGGCCCCAGGCGGCGAAGGTTTCAACCACTGGTACCACTGCGTGGTGATGGAAGGCCGTAACCGTGAAGTGCGTCGCCTGTGGGAATCCCAGGGCCTGGTGGTCAGCCGCCTGAAGCGCGTGCGTTTCGGCCCGGTGTTCTTGAACTCCGACCTGCCGATGGGCCGCTGGCGCGAAATGAGCCAGTACGAAGTCGACATCCTCAGCGCCGAAGTCGGCCTGACGCCAGTCGCGATGCCGCAGATGAACGCCAAGAGCAAAGACAAGCTTGAGCGTATGCAGCGTAAATCGTCGCGTCCGGTTGCTCGTACCGAGCGCGTTGCCCGCACCCTGCGCCCTGCGCTGAATGCACCGGCTACCGGCGGTCGTATTTCCCGTGAGCCGCAGATCGAAGGCGAGCGTCGTCCGACCGCGCCATCGCGCCAGGAAGGCGAGCGTGCTCCACGCACGCCGCGCCCAGCTCCGGCCGGTGGTCGCAGCAATCGCGGTGAAGCGGATCGCCCCGCCGACAACGCCAGCACCAAGCGTCCAGCCAAGCCGGCGGCAAATAAGCGCCCCGGCCCCAAACTGGTCGCGGACGAGCCGTCGGGCAAGCGCCGTGGCGCCCCGGCCGGTTCGGGTCAGCGTCCTGGTTTTGGTCGCAAGAAGCCGCAGTGATTTGCTAAGCGCTGCATAAAAAAACGCCAACCTTCGGGTTGGCGTTTTTTTTGGTCTGAATTTGAAATGCGTTCAACTGTGGGAGCTGGCTTGCCTGCGATGGCATCACTGCGGTCTGTCTGATAGACCGAGGTGTCTGCATCGCAGGCAAGCCAGCTCCCACATTTAGAGCCTCAGCGTTCATGAGGTCAGTGGTTAGAACGCAAACCTGCCATCAAACACCGGCTTGTCATCCAGCGCCAACACCCCGCTGGCAAAGATCAGGTCCAGGTGATGGCTGCCTTTCTGCCCACCCCCCAAGCCCAAATGCAACCCACAATGGCGCTCCTCAAACCCGGCATTGCGCGCATACAAATCCTTGACCCCTTCATTGGTCCCAATCCCTAATTCCTCCACGCGCCGGTTGGACGGGTTGGCATTCAGGTACTTGTTGAAGTCATCGGCCAACCCCGGCACCTCACTGGCTACGCTGCAGACGGTCGAGTTCTCGATCCACAGCTCCAGCGGTGATTGCAGCACGCCATATTTGCGTGCAAACGGGATGGTGCTGAGAAAGGTGCCGACAAACCGCACCTGGCCATTGATGGCTTCGCTGTGGGTCGCGATCTCGCCGGGTGCCAGGTCGTGGTTGCCGATGCCGTTGATATTGGTCCACTTCTTGATGCTGCTCAGCGGCGCCTCCAGCCGCGAGCCGTGCTTGTCGGTGAAGCTCAACACATTGGCCTGGGACATGCGTCGGATCAGTGTGGCGTTGAGGTCGGCGATGCGCTGCGGCTCGACGCTGAAGGTGTCGTAGAAATAGTCGCCGTAATCCTTGAACAGCAGGGATTTCTTCCAGTGCTCGGCCATCACGCCCTGCAGGGTGCGGATAAAGTCCGGGCCTTCGGCGCGTGGATTGGGCAAGGTGGAGGAATCGTAGAGGAACAGGTACAGGTCGCAGGTTTCGATGGCCTGGGCGAGTGTGTCGCTGGCCGCCAGGTCCAGGCGCTGCACCTGAAAGTTGAAGCGGGCGGCGCTGCTGTGGGTGATCGCCTGGGCAATGGCGTCGTAGCGCTCGGTATGGCCCAGTAACACGGTGGGACGATTCAGGCCGCTGAGGGCCGGGTGGTGCGCAAGGTAGTAGAGAAAGTGTTCGACGGCGCGGGCCTTGTCCATGACGTACATCCTATTGTGCCTTGGGTAAGGGTGGCAGGTGCCGTGCACAGCACCTGCCGGATACCTGCCGATTTTTAGAAAGGCCACATCGCGGTGCCGAACGGCACGACGGCATCGGCTTGCATCATTTTAACGGCGGCCTCATGGGTCGGCGCTTCAAACCAATCGTCGAGTTGCAGTTCGGTTTCCAGGTCGTTTTCCAGTGCTTGCATGGTGTATCTCCTAGAGGACGTTGTTTGAGAACGGCTTGCCAACGGGCTGCGCTGGGCAAGTGGAATGAACCTAGGAGAGCCTGTTTCAGAATGCAAAATATTTATTGACACGGTTCCAATTACACAATTTTTTCTATTTAGGGCCATTAGCTTTTTTTTCATAAAAAACAGCAGGCTGATCATGAGGATTTGTAAGAAGTTTCCCACCGCCAATTTTCCGTGAGTTCACGCCTGTAACGTAGATTTTCCGCGCTGTAACGATTATTTGACGATAAAGTCGCGCGCTTGTTGAGCGGTGAAACTGTGTAAGAAATGCCTGACAGATCGTCGCATGCACCGTTGCGGGGCGGCCCCAAGCTGTCGAGCGGTGTACAATCCGCCGCGTTTTACTGTGACGCCCCTTGCGTACCCACGCAAAAGGCCAAGACCTCAGGGTTATCGACCCTGATCACTCCGCCCGGCCACGAGCCAGACGGGTTCGATTTCGTCACAGATAAAAATAAACAGGTGACGCATGACCGTTAGAAAGACGCTGTATTCCTGGTGCCTGCGCTGGGGTTTGAGCAGCGCTGCTTGAGTCGAGATTCAAGGCAGCAACGTGCATTCAACATCATCAAACCTTGCGTGAGACCCTTTTCATGAGTGGACCCCATTCCTCTTCAGGCGAGCTGAAACGCGGCTTGAAAAATCGGCATATCCAGTTGATCGCCCTCGGCGGCGCCATCGGCACCGGCCTGTTCCTGGGCTCTGCCGGGGTGCTCAAATCCGCCGGCCCTTCGATGATCCTGGGTTATGCCATCTGCGGCTTCATTGCCTTCATGATCATGCGCCAGCTCGGCGAAATGATCGTTGAAGAGCCGGTCGCCGGCTCCTTCAGTCACTTTGCCCACAAGTACTGGGGCGGTTTCGCTGGCTTCCTGTCGGGCTGGAACTGCTGGATCCTGTACATTTTGGTGGGCATGTCGGAGCTGACGGCTGTCGGCAAATACGTGCATTACTGGTGGCCGGAGATTCCGACCTGGGTCTCGGCGGCGGCGTTCTTCGTGCTGATCAACCTGATCAATCTGGCCAACGTCAAAGTCTTTGGTGAGGCTGAGTTCTGGTTCGCCATCATCAAGGTGGTGGCTATCGTCGGCATGATCGCCCTGGGCAGCTACATGCTGGTCAGCGGCAGCGGCGGGCCGCAGGCTTCGGTGACTAACCTATGGGCGCACGGTGGGTTCTTCCCTCACGGCGTCGGCGGTTTGGTGATGGCCATGGCGATCATCATGTTCTCCTTCGGTGGCCTGGAAATGCTTGGCTTCACTGCCGCCGAAGCGGACCAGCCACGCACTGTGATCCCGAAAGCGATCAACCAAGTGATCTACCGCATCCTGATTTTCTACATCGGTGCGCTGGTCGTGCTGTTGTCGCTGACACCGTGGGACAGCCTGCTGACAACCCTCAACGCCTCGGGCGATGCCTACAGCGGCAGCCCGTTCGTGCAGGTGTTCTCGATGCTAGGCAGCAACACCGCCGCGCATATTCTTAACTTCGTGGTCCTGACGGCGGCGCTGTCGGTGTACAACAGCGGCACTTACTGTAACAGCCGCATGCTGCTGGGTATGGCCGAACAGGGTGATGCGCCCAAAGCACTGGCGAAGATCGACAAGCGCGGCGTACCAGTGCGCTCTATCCTCGCCTCGGCGGCGATCACCCTGGTGGCGGTGTTGATGAACTACCTGATCCCGCAACACGCACTGGAACTGCTGATGTCTCTGGTCGTGGCGACGCTGGTGATCAACTGGGCGATGATCAGCTTCTCCCACTTCAAGTTCCGCCAGCACATGAACCGCACCGGTCAGGTGCCGTTGTTCAAGGCGTTGTGGTACCCGTACGGCAACTATGTGTGCTTGGCGTTCGTGGTGTTTATCCTGGTGATCATGCTGATGATTCCAGGGATTCAGGTGTCGGTGTTCGCGATCCCGGTGTGGGTGGCGTTTATGGCGGTGTGCTACTGGATCAAGAATAAGCGCAGTGCCCGTGTGGTCGCGAGCACAACGCGGACAGTTTTGGAGTAGGACCTTTCCGCAAATAGAAAACCCGGCACCTTGCCGGGTTTTTTGTTTGCGGCAGCAGGTTAGAATCGCCCCTCGTTTTTTCCAGCGCTCGCCCGGAGGTCCCATGCAACACACCGACATCGACGGCGGCGCTTTACAGCGCTTTGATCTGGAAGACCTCATCGACCAGCACGGCGGGCCCTTACGCCTGATCGGCGTCGACCTGAGTGGCGCCGATCTGTCGCGCATGGTGCTGGATCACTGGGTGCTTGAACGCTGCATCCTCGTCCAGACCTCCTTCCTCGGTTCGCGCCTGGAAGGTACCCAGTGGAAAAGCTGTCGGGCCGGCCACGCCATATTTGAAGCGGCAAACCTACTGGAGGCGCAGTTCCACAGCTGCGACCTGAACAACACCCGCTGGCAGCGCAGCAAGCTGTCCCAGGCGAGCTTTGAACACTGCAAGTTGACCGGGGCCAACTTCACCCATTGCGCTTCCCTGGGCCTGAGCTTCAGCGAGACTCGACTGAACAGCGCTTTCCTGTCCGGGCTGTCGTTTGCGCGCACCGTACTGAATAACCTGGACTTCTCCGACAGCGATTTGTCGGACGCCGACTTTCGCAAGGCCGAACTGATCGACTGCAGCCTCGCCCACGCCCGTATCAACGGTGCCAATTTCGCCGGCGCCGATTTGCGCGGTGCGGATTTAAGCGGTTTCCGTCTCAATGATGCCAAACTGTTCAAAGGCGCTGTGATTTCCAAAGCCCAGGCCTCGATGTTGTTGTCCGAGTTGGGCTTGTCCGTTGCGTAAGGGTTTTGATTGATGCTGGTGATTTCCAACAACGTGCACTTGCCCGACGCCGAGATCGAGCTGACCGCCATTCGCGCCCAGGGCGCAGGTGGGCAGAACGTGAATAAGGTGTCGAGCGCGGTGCACCTGCGTTTTGACATTCCGGCGTCGTCGCTGCCGGAATTCTATAAGGAGCGGCTGCTGGCGCTGCGCGATAGCCGTATCACCAGCGAAGGCGTGCTGGTGCTCAAGGCCCAGCAATACCGGACCCAGGAGCAGAATCGCACGGATGCGCTGGAGCGTTTGGTGGAGTTGATTCTCAGCGCCACCAAGGTCGAGAAGAAGCGCCGCCCGACCAAGCCGACCCTGGGCTCGAAAAAGCGTCGCCTCGAATCCAAGACCAAGCGGGGCAGCATCAAGGCCGGGCGCGGCAAGGTCGACTTTTAGTCGCCGCGCGCTTCACGGGCCTTGGGGGCCTGGCGGTACAAGCACACGCTCAGTAGCAAACCACCCAGGGCGGCGAGGGCGGCGAACAGGAAGATCGACGCAAAGCCGAAGCCAGCCGCCACGGCGCCGGCGAGCGGGCCGGTGATGCCCAGCGATAAATCGATAAACAGCGAATAGGCCCCCACCGCCGAGCCACGGCTGGACGCCGGTACCAGGTTAACTGCCTCCACCCCCAGCGCCGGAAACACCAGGGAAAAGCCGAAGCCGCTCAACGCCGCGCCGGCCAAGGCCAGGTTGGCGTCCGGCGCCAGCCACAGCAACAGCAGCCCTAGGATTTCCACGGATAGGCAGGCAATCGCCACGCGAAAACCGCCGATGCGGTTGATCAGGTTACCGAACAGCAAGCGCGCGCCGATGAAACTGGCGCCGAACAGGCTCAGGGCCCACACCGCGTTGTCCCAGTGCTGGGTGGTGTAATACAAGGTGATAAACGTGGCGATGGTGCCAAAGCCGATGGAGCCCAGCGCGAGGGCGCAGCCGTGGGGCAATACCCGGCCCAGCACATTCATGAACGGCAGGCGCACGCCAGTGACGATCGGCGCTGCGACTTTGTTCCAGGCCAGCAACAAGCCGACGACCGCCAGCAGGATGATGCTGACGCCCATGCTCCACAGCCCGAAGTTTCTCACCAGTAATACGCCCAATGGCGCGCCGACGGCCAAGGCGCCGTAGCTGGCAATGCCGTTCCAGGAGATGACTTTGGCGGTATTTGCCGCACCGACCCGGCCGATGCCCCAGCCGATGGCGCCCGAACCCACCAGGCTTTCAGCGCTGCCCAGCACCAGTCGGCCAATCAGCAGGCTGCAGAGGCTCACGGCAGGCACGCTTGAAAACCACGCCGCGAGCAGCATGAACACGCCGCTCAGGCCACAGCCCGCCAAACCGATCAGCACCGCACGCTTGCTGCCCAAGTTGTCGATGATTTTGCCCGCATAGGGGCGGCTCAGCAGGGTGGCCAGGTATTGCACGCTGATCACCAGGCCGGCAATCACCGCGCCGTAGCCCAGCTCACTGTGGACATAGCCTGGCAATACGGCCAGGGGAATGCCGATATTCAGGTAGCCGATAAAGGTGAACAGCACGATGGAAACAACTTGCAGCGTGACCGCCATGGGGCGCTGGGTATCTGGCATGGGGAGAGGTCCACTGTCGCAGCAGGTAAAGATAGGCTGCTAATGATACCGGTGGTTTGGCCCGCGCAGGGCGGTAAAACGCAAAAACCTCAGGTCACAAAGACCTCAGGTTTGCGCAGGGGCCAGCAATTGCGTGGTGACCAGGGCGGCCAGCGCGTTTTCCTGGGTGCCGAAGCGCTTGAGCAGCACGGCTTGCTTGTCGGCGCTGAGGCGGTTCCAGACCTCGACCATCTGCAGGGCAGCATCGAGTACGGCGGTGTCCGGGGAGTGGGGGAGGAGTCAGTCATGGCAGGTATCTCGGATAATTCAGGCAGTGTGGAAAGCGCTCAAAGCTGCGCTTTCCACACGGTCTGGTACGGCGTCAGTCCTGGCTTTTGCTGTCGACTGGTTTTGCTTCTCTGGCCTCAGGCTGCTTGTCGCTGGCCTGCTGCGGTGTTGGCTGCTCTGTAGGGTGCAGGCTTGGGAAGGGGAGATTAGGTATCTCGTGCATCGTCGTCGCTCCTCGCAAGGTCTGTTTTTTCAATCGCAGGTGATTCCGCGCTCTCAAAAAGCCTTGGCAGGATACAGCACTGTAAATGACAAATAGACTTTTATCTCGACGGATAGGCGACCCTTCATCCTGCAAACGCAAGTGACATGGGGTCACACTTACCTTTAGAACGGCACTTTGCCCAGGATCATGTCGCGATACATCACAAAATCCCCGAGCAAGCTGTAGAACGGGTGCTGAAACGTCGCCGGGCGATTTTTTTCGAAGAAGAAGTGGCCGATCCACGCAAAGCTGTAGCCGGCAATCGGCACGGCAATCAGTAGGCCCAGCGAGCCTCTGCCGATGGCGTACGCCAAAATTCCGATCACCAGCGTGGTGCCGATAAAATGCAGGCGCCGGCACGTGCTGTTGCCGTGCTCGCTCAGGTAATAAGGATAGAACTCAGCAAAGCTATTGAATTGCTTGACGTTTTCCACAGTGACCGGCCCTTTGATTGTTATGCCGCCCAACAGGTGTTCGGCGGGGAGCTTATTTGAGTCTAGAGTGATCAGTAGTAACAGCCAGTGACAATAGACGCCACTTTAGTATCCTTGGCTTCCTGGCTGCCATTTGAACCTGCTTTTTTAAGAAGACGCCATGAGCGAACGAACAACTTCTGCAAGCTGGGCGATGGGGATCGTCAAGGCATTGGAAATGGACGGCCTGGATTGCCGCGCCTTGTTCAAGCAGCTCGGCCTGGACTACGCCGCCCTGAGTGAACCCGATGCGCGGTTTCCGCAAGACTCCATGACGCGCCTGTGGCAACGGGCGGTGGAGCTTTCAGGCAACCCGGCGATCGGCTTGAACATGGGTAAAGTGGTGCGCCCGGCGTCGTTTCATGTGGCTGGCTATGCACTGATGTCCAGCAATACCCTTGCCGAGGGCTTTATGCGCCTGGTGCGCTACCAGCGCATCATCGCCGAAAGTGCCGACCTGAGTTTCCGACTGATCCCCGAAGGTTATGCGCTGATTCTGACGGTGCATGGCGATCACCTGCCGCCCACCCGACAAAGCGCCGAAGCGTCGCTGGCCAGTGCCCTGGCCCTGTGCGGTTGGCTGACCGGCCGTACCCTGCAGCCGCGCAAGGTAGTGTTGCAGGGTGATCAACCGGCGGACCTGTCGCCCTACAAACAAGCCTTCCATGCACCTTTGGAATTCAACGCGCCCTATGACGCGCTGATTTTCGAGCGGGCCGACATGGACGCGCCGCTGCCCACGGCCAACGAGGCCATGGCGCTGCTGCATGATCGATTTGCCGGCGAATACCTGGCGCGTTTTTCGGAAAGCCGCGTGACCCACAAGGCACGGCAGGTGTTGTGCCGCCTGTTGCCCCAAGGTGAGCCCAAGCGAGAAGTGGTGGCCCAGACGTTGCACCTTTCCCAGCGCACCTTGCAGCGGCGTCTACAGGAGGAGGGCACCAGCTTCCAGACCCTGCTCGATGACACCCGTCGCGAACTGGCCGAGCAGTACCTGGCGCAGCCCAGCATGACGTTATTGGAAATCGCCTACCTGTTGGGTTTTGCCGACCCGAGCAACTTCTTTCGCGCGTTTCGTCGTTGGTTCGACGCCACGCCCGGCGAATACCGGGCGCGGTTGCTGGAAGCGTCAGCCGTCAGTGACGCCAAAACGCCGGAATGCACAGAACAAAGACTGTAATGATCTCCAGCCGGCCCAACAGCATGCCGAGTGACAGAATCCACTTGGCCGCATCCGGCAGGCTGGCGAAGTTGCCCGCCGGGCCAATGGTTTCCCCCAGGCCCGGGCCGACGCCGGACACGGTACTGGCTGCGCCGGTCAAGGCGGTCATCCAGTCCAGTCCCAGCAGCGACAAGGCCAGGGCGATGGCGCAGATGGTGATGGCGAAGAAAAACGAGAACGTCAGGATCGAACGCACGATTTCTTCGTCAAGGCGATGGCCGTTGTACTTCTGCTTGATCACCGCGCGCGGGTGAATCAACTGGTTCAAGTTGGCCTTGAGCAGGATATAGGCGACCTGAAAGCGGAAGATCTTGATCCCACCCGCCGTAGAGCCTGAACAACCACCGATAAAGCCCAGGTAAAAGAACAGCATCAGTGAGAAGTTGCCCCACAGGCTGTAGTCCCCCAATGCAAAACCTGTGGTGGTGACCACCGAGGTCACGTTCAACGCCACATGACGCAGGGCGTCCAGCCAATGCAGGTTGGTGGTCCACCAGTACCAGGTGCCCAGTACCAGCCAGGTCACCAGCAACAATCCGAGCAAGCCTTGTACCTGCTGGTCCTTGATCAACGCCCGGCGGTTGCCGCGCAACGTGGCCACGTACAGGGTGAACGGCAAGCTGCCGAGGATCATCACCACTACCGCCACCCAGTGCACCGCCGGTTGTTTCCAGTGGGCCAGGGATTCATCGGAGGTGGAGAACCCCCCGGTGGAAATCGCCGACATCGCGTGGTTGATCGCATCGAACAGGCCCATCCCGGCCCACCAGAACGCCAGGCTGCCGAGGATGGTGATACCGACGTAGGCCGCCACGATCAGCCGCGCCACCATGTGCGAGCGGGGCATGACCTTTTCCGAGCGGTCCGAGGATTCGGTCTGGAACAGGCGCATGCCACCGATACGCAGCAGTGGCAGGATCGCCACCGCCATGCCGATAAAGCCGATGCCACCCAGCCAGTGCAGCAGCGAGCGCCACATCAGGATGCCTGGCGACATGGCGTCCAGGCCGCTTAATACGGTGGAGCCGGTGGCGGTGATGCCGGACATGCTTTCAAAAAATGAGTCGGTGTAGCTGATGTGCTGGGTCAACAGAAACGGCAGCGCAGCAAAGATGCATACCACCACCCAGCTTGTAACGGTGAGTAGGTACATGTCCCGCGGGCGCAGGTGCACATGCTCGGGGCGACCCGGGATCACCAGGGCCAGGCCGGCGAGAAAGGTGATCATGCTGGCCCACAGGAAAGAGGGTAGGTCACGGGTGCGTTCGAAGATCACCAGGGTCGCCATTGGCACGACCATGGCGATCGCGAGGGTGATCAGGAAGATGCCGATGATGAAACCGATGATGCGTAGGGTCGGCAACGCCATGAAGTGAGCTCGGGGTTATTGGGTAGAGGCGCCATTCTACCTGCGGTGCAGGTCTTGTAAACCGGGGCGTCCGAGGCGAAACCGGTCAAGTGTGGGAGCCGGCTTGCCTGCGATAGCGGTGGGTCTGCGAAACATTCGTCAACTGACAGCTCGCTATCGCAGGCAAGCCAGCTCCCACAGGAGTTGTGTGGTAGCAGGTAGCGCGCACAAAAAAGGCGACCCGAAGGTCGCCTTTTTCAACGCGCTACCGATCAGAACTCGTGATCAGCGCTGTCCGGGTTCAAGTCGCTGATGCCCAGCTTGCCTGCCGCCGCTTCGATCGAACCGGTCTGCTTGACCAGCGCAGCGATGGCGTCACGCACGATCTGGTTGCCCGCATCGTTACCCGCAGCGATCAACTGGTCGTAGTGCTCACCCTTGTTGGCGTGGTCAACCATGACCTGGATCTTCGCTTCGGTGGCTGCCAGGTCCGCTTTCAGCGCGGTATCGGCAGCTGGATCGGCCTTGGCCACCAGGGACGACAGGCTGGCGCCGGTCATTTTGGTGCCGTCAACACGGGTGTACTCGCCCAGGTAGACGTTGCGGATACCCTTGGCGTCGTAGAAGTGCGAGTTGTGGGTGTTGTCGCTGAAGTAGTCCTGCTCGTCTTCCGGCGAGTTGGCTTCCAGGGAAACCTTCATGCGCTCACCGGCCAGCTCGCCCAGGGACAGGCTGCCCATGCCGAACAGCATCTTGCGCAGGCCGTCGGTGGCAGGTTCTGCCTCCAGGGTGGCGCGGTAGTTGTCTTCGACGTTGGGTTTCCAGTTGCCGACCATTTCTTCCAGGTCGCTGACCAGCAGTTGAGTCACAGCGCTCAGGTAGGCACGGCGACGCTCGTTGTGGCCGCCGGTGGCACCGTCGCCGGTCAGGTAGTCCGATGCAGGACGGTTGCCGGCGCCTGGGCCGGTGCCGTTCAGGTCTTGGCCCCAGAGCAGGAATTCGATGGCGTGGTAACCGGTGGCGACGTTGGCCTCGGAACCGCCCAGCTCATTGAGGCTGGCGAGTTTTTCCGGGGTGATGTCCTTCACGTCGACCTTGTCTTCGCCGACCTGGATCTCGGTATTGGCGATGATGTTGGCGGTAGCGCCTGGGTTACCCAGGGCGTGTTCGTAGGACTTGTCGGTGTAGTCGATCAGGCCTTCGTCGAGCGGCCATGCGTTCACCTGGCCTTCCCAGTCGTCGATGATGGTGTTGCCGAAGCGGAACACTTCGCTCTGCAGGTACGGAACGCGGGCGGCCACCCAGGCGGTACGCGCGGCTTTCAGGGTTTCGTCGTTCGGCTTGGCGAGAAACGCGTCGATCGCGGTTTGCAGGGTTTTAGCGGTGGACTCGGCGTCGCTGTAGACCGCAAACACCATGTCTGCGTAATGCGCGACCACGGCCTTGGCGGCTGCTTCGTCGACCTGGCCGGCAGGGGTGGCAGCGGCTGGAGCGGTGGTGCTGGCAGCCGGGGTCGGCGCCTGGTTTGCAGGGGCCTTGTCTTTACCTTCGCCGCAACCGGCGAGAGAAATGGCAATGGCCAGCAGACTGGCGGTGGCCAGGGGCATACGAATCATGGCGAACATCCTGCTTCGGTTGTTGAGAGGGCGCGCGGGGGCGCGCAAAACTGCGACATAATGCGAAAGATTTGCATTTTGTGTAAAGGGTTATACGCGGGAAATATTCAGTATCGTTATGCCAAGTCAGAGAATGGCGGCGTTATTGCGCTCCGACTGCTTCAAAAAAGCCGCCAGCTCTCGGGCCTGCAAGGGTTTGCTGTAGTGGTATCCCTGACCTTCATGGCAGCCTTCGGAGATGATGTAGGCCTCTTGCTCAGCGGTTTCCACGCCTTCGGCGATCACCTGCATGCCCAGGCTTTTGCCCAGCTGGATGATCGCGCGCACGATGGTGGCGTCGTCGTCATCGTCCAGCAGGTCCTGGACGAAGCTCTTGTCGATCTTGATCTTGTCCAAGGGCAGGCTTTTCAAATAGCTGAGGGATGAGTAGCCGGTGCCGAAGTCATCAATCGCGATCAACGCACCGGACCGGCGCAGGCTCAGCAGGTGCTGGGCGGCGGTGCTGATGTCTTCCATCAGGCCGGTTTCCGTGACTTCCAGTTCCAGGCTGCGCGGCGGCAAGCGGTAGATTTGCATCAGGTTATTGACCACCCGCGGCAATTCGGTGTGGTGCAATTGCACGGTGGACAGGTTGACCGCCATGCGCAGGTCGGTAAAGCCCAGGTCGTGCCATTCGCGCAATTGGCGGCAGGCTTGGTCGAGTACCCATTCGCCTATCGGGATAATCGTGCCGTTCTGCTCCGCCAGCGGGATAAACAGGTCCGGCGGGACCAGGCCGTGTTCCGGATGCTCCCAGCGCAACAGGGCTTCCACGCCCACCACACGGTGGTCGCGGTAACTGATCTGCGGCTGGTACACCAGGTGGAATTGGTTGCGGCTGAGGGCGTCGCGCAGGTCTTTTTCCAGCTCCCGGCGGCGGCGCATCTCACTGTCGACGCTGGCGATATAGAATTGATAGCGATTGCGCGAGCGGGTCTTGGCCAGGGTCATGGTCTGTTCGGCTTTTTGCAGCAGCTTTTCAGTGCTGTCGCCGTCTTCTGGGAATAAGGTGATGCCGATGGTGGCGCGCAGGCGGATCCGTTCGTGGTCGAGGACGAAGTCTGCTTCCAGGTCATCAAGGATGCTTTGTGCCAGCTCGGCGGCCTCGTAAGGCTGTTCGATATCGGCTTGGACCAGCGCGAACTGGTCTCCGCCCAGACGGGCCAGGGTGCCGAGGCGCCCACTGTGCGCGCGTAAA
The DNA here is from genome assembly GCF_054685145.1 of Pseudomonas sp. H1_A03. Lineage (NCBI taxonomy): Bacteria > Pseudomonadati > Pseudomonadota > Gammaproteobacteria > Pseudomonadales > Pseudomonadaceae > Pseudomonas > Pseudomonas sp. H1_A03. The sequence continues at coordinate 6,108,092 of NZ_CP162829.1, read as the reverse complement.
CGGTCGGCCAGCGCCAGCAGCAGTTTGTCACCGGCCTGGTAGGTGAACTGTTCGTTGACGCTTTTGAAATCATCCAGCCCCACGCACAACACCGCTACGCGCCGTTGTCGGCGGCCTGCGTCAATGAGGATCTTGTCCAGTTGCTCCTGCAGTTTCTGGCGGTTCGGTAAACCGGTCAGGAAGTCATACTGGGCCATGCGCAGCAGGCTGGTTTCGGCTTCATGGCGCAGGTGGGTATTGCGCTCGATGGACTCGAGCAGCTGGTTGGCGGTGTTGATCCACAGCCCCAATTCGTCGCGTTCGTGACCCTTGAGCTGCGGGATCTTGTGTTCGCTGGGCCGGTCCGGGTTGATCGACGTCAGGTGTTCGATAATCCGCGACAGCGGCTTGGTCAGCAGCCAGTGATAAACCAGGTAGAGCACCAGGCCCATGGCCAGGGCGCGCAATACACCGGAAATAAAGATGATCACCGAATTGACGATAAATCCCTGGCCATAGGTGGCCGTGTCGAGGGTGATACTCAGGTCGCCGTAATACTCGCTGTAGGGGCCTTTGCCGACCAGAGGCGTGGTAAACGTGCGTTCCTGGCCAAGAATCAGGTCGGTCAACCAGCGGCTCGGGGCGTGCTGCAAGGCGCGGCTCTTCTCGGCCAGCATGGTTTCGTTGGGGTGGCCGATGGACGCCATGCGCACCGCGTCATCCTGGAACAGGCCCTCAATCACTTGCATACCCATTTCGCGGTCCAGGCTGTAGACGGCCTGGGTCGAGGGGTCGCGAAACATGTCGAGGATGCGCTGGGCATCGCCGGCCACGGCCTGGCGCGTCTTGTAGGCATCGAAAACGATCTGCGCCACGCTCAGCGCTACGCCCACGATCAATGCCGACAGCAGCACAACCCGTAGTAACTTCACCGACAAGCTGTTCTTGAGTTCCAGCTTCAAAGGGGCATTCCTTGTCTCATGCGGGTGGCCTTCAATATGCCATGAGTATTGGCAATCCCGTGAGGCCAGTCAAAGGAACATTAGGGCTGGAGACGTCTTGGCGGTGGGGAGGGAGAAAAAACCAGAAAAAACGGCGGATTTGCTCCGCCGCGTGGGGGGCTCGGCGTACGTGTGGTCAGGCAAATGCCTTTCCTGCCGTGGCCGCTTTTATTGATAGGCTGAAATCTCGATCTTTGGTGGCGCCGGCGGCATCATGTCCTCGCCTGGTTTGCTGGGAGGGCTGGCAGCAGCGCCATCACCGCCATCCGCCCCGCCGGCGAGGCCTTTCATAAGTCCGGTGATTAATTGCATCGCCATCTGTGCGCCTGCTTTTCCGATTTCTTCCATCATTGATTCTCCAGAAGCGTGTGGGAGGGGTATTCCTCTCGCTGGATGGTTGGCACATTCCCTTCCGCGCGTTCCACGATTCTGGGCAGGTCGACGTTGTGGAACACCCACAAAAAAGCCCGGCAATCGCCGGGCTCTTTCTGCTGCAAGCGGTGCTTAGGCAGTGAAGGTTTTGCCTTCGAACTGCTCAGCCACGAACTTCCAGTTGACCAGGTTCCAGAACGCTTCCACATACTTTGGACGCACGTTACGGTAGTCGATGTAGTAGGCGTGTTCCCATACGTCGCAGGTCAGCAGCGGGGTGTCGCCGCTGGTCAGCGGGTTGCCGGCGCCGATAGTGCTGGCCAGGGCCAGGGAACCGTCAGCCTTTTTCACCAGCCAGCCCCAACCGGAACCGAAGGTGCCGACGGACGTTTTGGTGAACTCTTCCTTGAACTTGTCGAACGAACCAAACGCAGCGTTGATGGCTTCAGCCAGCGCGCCGGTAGGTTGGCCGCCGGCGTTTGGCGCCAGGCAGTTCCAGTAGAAAGTGTGGTTCCAGACCTGAGCAGCGTTGTTGAAGATGCCGCCCGAAGAGGATTTAACGATCTCTTCCAGGGTCTTGCCTTCGAACTCGGTGCCTGGCACCAGGTTGTTCAGGTTCACGACATAGGTGTTGTGGTGCTTGTCGTGGTGAAATTCCAAGGTTTCCTTGGAGATGTGCGGCTGCAGGGCATCGTGTGCGTAGGGCAGCGGCGGCAATTCGAAAGCCATGATGATTCTCCTAATCAGGTCAGTTGCGGTGAGCGCAAGGCCGATCACGGGCGGCCAAACAAGCGCCGGGGAGTTTGTACTCTTTGCGGCGCAGGGTCCGGATCATAGCACCGGGGGTGCGGCAAAACCACGCAACAACTGTGTGGGATAGAGGTTCCAGAGCGTTTTGGAATATTCCTCAGGCGCTGATCAATTGGTAGGCCACGCTGAACATCATCACCGCTACCAATAGGTCCAGCAGGCGCCAGGTGGCGGGGCGCGCCAGCCAGGGGGCCAGCCAGGCCGCGCCGAGTGCCAACGTGGCGAACCACAGGAACGAGGCGCTGGCGGCACCGGCCACATAGGCGCCGGGCTCGGTTTGCTGCGCGCCGAGAGAGCCGATCAGCAAAACAGTGTCCAGGTACACGTGAGGGTTGAGCAGCGTCACCGCCAAGGCACTGAGCAACACGGCGCGCAAGGAGCGCACCTTGAGGTTGTCGCCTTGTTCCAGGCTCTGTTTTGAACAGGCCCGACGCAGTGCGCAAGCCCCGTACCAGATCAGGAAAGCTGCGCCGCCCCAACGGGCAATCGCCAGCAGCAATGGGCTTTGTGCCAGCACCGTCGCTAATCCGAACACCCCGGCGGCTACCAGCAGGGCATCGCACACTACGCACAACGCCGCGACCGGCAAGTGATGCTCGCGACGCAGGCTTTGCGCCAATACAAAGGCATTCTGGGAGCCGATGGCCATGATCAGGCCGAGCGCGACCAGCAGGCCATTCAGATAACTTTGCCACATAGGGATTACTCCGTGTCCGCTGCCAAGAGAAGCGATGCTGGCTATTCTCTTGGCACAGGCTGTATAAGAAAAACAAATATTGCTGATCGCTCATTAGAGAAACTGATGTTCGACTATAAATTGCTTTCTGCCCTGGCGGCGGTGGTGGAACAGGCTGGCTTCGAGCGCGCCGCGCAAGTGTTGGGGCTCTCGCAATCGGCGATCTCCCAGCGCATCAAGTTGCTCGAGGCGCGCATCGGCCAGCCGGTGCTAGTGCGGGCCACGCCGCCGACGCCTACCGAGATCGGCCGTCGCCTGCTCAACCATGTGCAACAGGTGCGCCTGTTGGAACGCGACCTGCAAAGTCAGGTGCCGGCACTGGACGAGGAAGGCATGCCCGAGCGCCTGCGCATCGCGTTGAACGCCGATAGCCTGGCCACTTGGTGGGCAGAGGCCGTCAGCGATTTTTGCGCCGAACACCATTTGCTGCTGGATTTGGTGGTGGAAGACCAGACCGTGGGCCTCAAACGCATGCGTGCTGGCGAAGTGGCCGCCTGCATCTGCGCCAGCGAGCGCCCGGTTGCCGGGGCACGCAGCCTGTTGCTGGGCGCTATGCGCTACCGGGCGCTGGCCAGCCCGGCTTTTATAACCCGGCACTTTCCGGATGGCGTACGCGCTGATCAACTGGCGCGCACCCCGGCACTGGTGTTCGGCCCGGATGATTTCCTGCAGCACCGTTACCTGGCGTCCCTCGGCGTGGACGGTGGTTTCGAGCACCATTTGTGCCCTTCGTCCGAAGGCTTCATCCGTTTGACAGAAGCAGGCCTGGGCTGGGGGCTGGTGCCGGAATTGCAGGTGCGCGACCAACTGGAAAAGGGCGTATTGGTCGAGTTATTGCCAGATAAGCCCATCGACGTGCCGTTGTACTGGCATCATTGGCGCAGTGGCGGGCAACTGCTGGGCTTGTTGACGGATCACCTGGCCCAGGCATGTGGCCAATGGTTGGTGCCGTTGGAGTAATGGCGCGCGTCAAGGCAACAGCGATGAAAAACGAAAGCACACGGGGTAACACATGAAGATTCTGGTCACCGGCGCAAGCGGCTTCATTGGCGGGCGCTTCGCGCGTTTCGCCTTGGAGCAGGGCCTGGACGTGCGGGTCAACGGGCGGCGCGCTGAAGGTGTGGAACACCTGGTGAGGCGCGGCGCCGAGTTTATCCAGGGTGATCTGAATGACGCCGACCTGGTGCGCGGGCTGTGCCGCGATGTCGAAGCCGTGGTGCATTGCGCGGGTGCTGTCGGGCTGTGGGGGCGCTATCAGGACTTTCATCAAGGCAACGTGCAGGTCACTGAGAACGTGGTCGAGGCCTGCCTCAAGCAACGGGTCGGCCGACTGGTGCACTTGTCGTCGCCATCAATCTATTTTGACGGCCGCGACCACCTGGGCCTGACCGAAGAGCAAGTCCCCAAGCGCTTCAAGCATCCCTATGCCGCCACCAAATACTTGGCGGAACAAAAGGTGTTCGGCGCCCAGGAGTTCGGCCTCGAAGTGCTGGCCCTGCGCCCGCGCTTCGTTACCGGCGCCGGCGACATGAGCATCTTCCCACGCCTGCTGAAAATGCAGCGCAAGAACCGCCTGGCTATCGTCGGCGACGGCCTGAACAAGGTCGATTTCACCAGCGTGCACAACCTCAATGAAGCGCTGCTCAGCAGCCTGCTCGCCACCGGTTCAGCACTGGGTAAGGCCTACAACATCAGCAACGGCACGCCAGTGCCGGTGTGGGATGTGGTGAACTACGTGATGCGCCAAATGGAGTTGCCGCAGGTAACGCGGTATCGGTCCTACGGTTTGTCCTACAGCGTGGCGGCCCTCAACGAGGCCTTCTGCGCGATGTGGCCCGGGCGTCCGGAGCCAGCATTGTCGCGCCTGGGCATGCAAGTCATGAACAAAGATTTCACGTTAGACATCAGCCGCGCCAGGCATTATCTGGACTACGAGCCCAAGGTCAGCCTGTGGACCGCCCTCGACGAGTTCTGCAGTTGGTGGAAGGCCCAGGACCCAGGGTTCAAGTGAGCACACAACAGGCAACACTTGGGGAACCGAATCTGGCCTTCCAGGTCGACCAGTGCGCCGGGAAGGCGGTTTATACTCCCGTCGCTCGCCATTTCACCGATTCAGGGTTGATTCATGCGCAACGATGCTAAAGACGACTTCGACAACGTTCCCAGCCTGCGGGCCGATGTCGGGGATGACGATGATTTCGAACCGACCCCGGCCACCTCGGTGCGTTCGCGCAACACGAAGGTAGTCAAGGTCAAGGGCGCCAGCACCGGCCCGTTATGGGCGTTGATCGGCGCGCTGCTGATCGCTTTTGCGGGCCTGGCCTGGTGGAGCTTCCAGCAGATTTCCCTGATGGGCCAGCAATTGGTTGCCACCCAGGAAAGTTTTGCGCGCATCAGCGAAGAAGCGGCGGGGCGCCTGCAGGATATTTCCGGCAAGGTGGTGGCCAGTGAAGCCAGCGTCAACAACGGCAGCGAAGCGTTGAAACTGCAGATCAAGCAGCTCGAAAGCCAGTTGTTGGAGCAGGGCAAACAGCAGGTCGGCGTGGCCGGCCAGGCCACCGAGTTGGATAAGCGGCTGGCGCAAATGACGGCCAGCACCACTGAACTCTCCAACGCCAACAGCAAGCTGCAAGGCCAGGTCCAGGCCCTGACCGACGCCGTGGCGACGCTTAAGGCGGCGCAAGGTGACGCAGGTAAGCGCGATGCCGAAATCAAGGAGCTTTCCGCTGACGTGGCCGCGTTGAAGAAACAGGGCAACCCAAGTGCGGCCATCGCCCGGATCGAGCAGGATCTGGTAGTGCTCAAAAGCGCGCAGGATAACCAGCCGGCCAACAGCGACGCGCCAACCAATAAAGAGTTCGACGTGTTCCGTATCCAGACCACGCGCAACATCACCACGTTGCAGAGCCAGGTGCAGAACCTGCAACGACAGATCGCAACGCCGACGCAATAACCTCAGTAATCAGTCGAGCCACTCTGGCGGGGGAGTGGCTCTTGTGGCGAGCGGCCTCGAGAATCCCTTCCTATTCTGTTATCAAGGGTGCCATCGGCTTGCCGACCATTGAAACGCGGATTGAGACTTGCCAGTCTGCAAAGCTGGCATAGGAGACCACTCCATTCTCGTGCAAGCGGTAGCGGGTGTCTTGCTCGATTCCGGGCATAAGGTCTGCTTGCTGATAATCGGCAGCGATAGCGATCCATTTTATCGGCTGTTTATAGGTCACCAGCGCCTGCATCGGCCAAGCGCCCGCGAAACTCATTACAAGAGACACCACGATAGCGCCCGCCCAGTGTTTGATCATGCGTCCTGCGAACTCTCTTCGGCCGGCCTGCATGAAGGCCTTGGCTGACCCATCAGGAAAGGCCAGGGCTAACAGCCTGAAGATGTCGTCAATAATTGGAAACGTGGAAATATGGACGAGAACGCCTAACAGTATCGCAACTAAGGCATTGCATAGAATAATGAGGGAAGCAGCCATTAACCAAAGGCTGGGATAAATCAGTGCGCTGACCACGCTGACCGTTATATCGAAATCCTGTGCTGGAAGCCCCATCACGCTGGATACACACCAGCGCGCAGGTATAAACGCAATAAAGAATATCGCGGTGTGGGCGACAGTCAGGTATACCTTGCCGAAGGATGAAGCCCAGCGATGCTTGATGAAGTTGAACAAAAAGGTGAGGTAGCCGATGCCGAATAATCCACCTGCGCAAAGAATAAGTGTCTCTGTCAGCCAAATCTTTTGGAATATTAGTTGAGCGACCAGTCCGGCAATGCCAAGCCCTAAACCAATATTATAAAATATGCTGCCGGAAGAAAGTTTCGTCGTTGTGGTGTGTTGTTGCATGTCAGTCCTTTGTTTGCGGCAGTTGAGTGATGGGTTCCGACGCTTGAAACGGACGCGTCGGTGGTGACACGTTGCTCTGGGCGGGCATCATAAATACAATCGCGCGCTCATGGGTCGATGAATGACCTGTAAAGTGGTAATTACGTTATTAGTTTTGCGCAAAAAAAGGAATTGATGCGAATGTCATTTGAAACAAAATTGTCTGAATGCTGGGTCTGGCTTCAAGCGTTGAAGCACACCGTTGCAAAATTCACACTCTGTTTAATTCTTGTTTATATTTTAGTAGGCCTGTCTGTCTGGTTTGAGTTGCCCGCGCCCATCATTTTCCTCAGCCTGCTTTGCACGTTGCTTGTTCCTTTTGCTTTGATCGTAATGCTGCTGACCGAAAATATTCTATATAAAAAACTTTCCGATACGGTCTGGGGCAAGGCTGTCATTGGCGTCGGGGTAACGTTCTACGGAGCGTTGGCGTACATATGGGCCGCCAGCGAGGTGAACCAGGTATTTGCCGAGGCGGCCGGGAATTTTCCCTGGGCGGTTACTGCTCTTGCTATCGTATATTTTTTCAAGAATGTGGTGTTGGTGTTCGCGTTAGTGCTGCTGACGGGCATGATCTTCTACGTACCACTGTGGCTGTTACTGGTGCTCATAAACGAAGAGCAATCGGCCAAGGGTTTTTTTCGGAAACTTGCGGGCGGCATTTTACTGTTGCTAGGCGTCAGCATGCTCATGGGAACTGCCAATGCTGTAACATTGCAGGCGCGGGAGCTTGCCATACACGTGGCGTTGTATGCTGATTTCAGCAGTAAGTACCATTGTAATGGCGCGGTTTTCAACGGTGTAGGTCAGGTGTTGTTCTTACCGTCCGGTAGCGTTTTGATACCTGAAAAGGTCTCAATTGATCAACATCAAGTTGAATGGCGGTTTCCAAGGGTCAAGTGTGGGGAGTGATGCGAATCTTGAATGTCACCACTCGGTGACATTTCCCATCCCCTTCGTTACATGCCCCCACCGCGCCCTTGTTTAGACTCCGGTCACCCCACAAAAAATAATAAGGGCCACCCATGACCACGCAACCACTGCCTGCCAGCAGTTGGCTGAACGCGCCTGCCCATCACGCTTGGCTTGCCGCCGAAGGCCAGCGTCTGCTGGCATTCGCCAAGGCGTCTCGACTGCCTGACGGTTTCGGCAACCTCGACGACAAAGGCCAACTGCCGGCCAATGCCCACGCCGAAACCATGAACACCGCCCGCATGACCCACAGCTTTGCCATGGCCCACGCCCTGGGTTTGCCAGGGTATGCCGAGTTGGTCGCACACGGTGTCGCAGCCCTCAGTGGCCCGCTGCGCGACGCTGAGCACGGAGGCTGGTTCGCCGCACCCCAGGCCATCGATGGCAACCGTGGCAAGGCTGCTTACCTGCACGCCTTTGTCGCCCTGGCCGCCAGCTCGGCGGTGGTAGCCGGCGCTCCCGGCGCACAAAACCTGTTGAACGACGCCATCCATATCATCGACCAGTTTTTCTGGAGCGAGGAGGAGGGCGTGATGCTTGAGTCGTTCGCCCAAGACTGGAGCGGCGTCGAGGCCTACCGCGGCGCCAACAGCAACATGCACGCCACCGAAGCCTTCCTCGCCTTGGCCGATGTCACCGGCGATACACGCTGGCTGGACCGCGCGCTGCGGATCGTCGAGCGTGTGATCCACACCCACGCCGCCGGTAACCAGTTCATGGTGATCGAGCATTTCGACGCGCATTGGCAACCGCTGCTCGGTTACAACGAAGACAACCCCGCCGACGGCTTCCGCCCCTACGGCATCACGCCCGGCCACGGCTTCGAGTGGGCGCGGCTGGTGCTGCACCTGGAGGCAGCGCGCCTGCAAGCCGGGCTCGTCACACCAGAATGGTTGGTGACCGACGCCAAGGGCCTGTTCGCCAGCGCCTGCGAATATGCCTGGTCCGTGGATGGCGCCCCCGGCATCGTCTACACGCTGGACTGGAACCACCGCCCGGTGGTGCGCGAACGCCTGCACTGGACCCACGCCGAAGCCAGCGCCGCTGCCCAGGCGCTGCTCAAGCGTACCGGCGAGTTGCACTACGAAACGTGGTACCGGCGCTTCTGGGAGTTTTGCGAGGCCCACTTTATCGATCGTCTCCACGGCAGTTGGCACCACGAACTCAGCCCGCACAACCAACCCAGCAGCAACATCTGGGGCGGCAAGCCAGACCTGTACCATGCTTGGCAAGCGGTCGTGCTGCCTGCACTGCCCTTGGCACCGAGTATGGCCAGTGCCATCGGGGCTGGGTGTTATGTCACCAGTTGGTGACATTTGTGCATCCCTTTGTTACCTGCGCCTCAAAAATCCATGTTTAAACTCCGTGCAGCGCAAGCTTAAGACTTGCATGCATAACAACAAGAAAGGTATTCAGATGAACGCGATTAATCGCCTCGCCGTAGCTATTTCCATTGTCTCGTTGTTTCCCCTCAGTGCATTTGCCGCCGACTCGAAAGGGACGGTTGAAGTTGTGCATTGGTGGACCTCGGGCGGTGAAAAAGCGGCTGTAGATGTCCTGAAGGCCCAAGTTGAGAAAGACGGTTTCATCTGGAAAGACGGTGCCGTCGCAGGTGGCGGTGGCGCAACGGCCATGACCGTGCTGAAAAGCCGCGCGGTCGCCGGCAACCCGCCCGGCGTTGCCCAGATCAAAGGTCCCGACATCCAGGAATGGGCGTCCACCGGCCTGCTCGACACCGACGTTCTGAAATCTGTCGCCAAAGACGAAAAATGGGACTCCCTGCTCGACAAGAAAGTCTCCGACACCGTGAAGTACGACGGTGACTACGTTGCCGTACCGGTCAACATCCACCGCGTGAACTGGCTGTGGATCAACCCGGAAGTCTTCAAGAAAGCCGGCATCACCAAGAACCCAACCACCCTCGAAGAATTCTACGCAGCGGGCGACAAGCTCAAGGCCGCGGGCTTCATTCCGCTCGCCCATGGTGGCCAGCCGTGGCAGGACAGCACCGTTTTCGAAGCCGTCGTCCTGTCGGTGATGGGGGCCGATGGCTACAAGAAAGCCCTGGTCGACCTGGATAACGCTGCACTGACCGGTCCGGAAATGGTCAAGTCGCTGACCGAGCTGAAGAAAGTCGCGACCTACATGGACGTCGACGGCAAAGGCCAGGACTGGAACCTCGAAGCGGGCAAAGTCATCAACGGCAAGGCCGGCATGCAGATCATGGGTGACTGGGCCAAGTCCGAGTGGACCGCCGCCAAGAAAGTCGCCGGCAAGGACTACGAGTGCGTAGCTTTCCCAGGCACCGACAAAGCCTTCACCTACAACATCGACTCCCTGGCGGTGTTCAAGCAGAAAGACAAAGGCACTGCGGCGGGTCAGCAGGATATTGCCAAGGTCGTGCTGGGTGAAAACTTCCAGAAAGTGTTCAGCATCAACAAGGGTTCGATCCCTGTGCGTAACGACATGCTGACCAAAATGGATTCGTACGGCTTCGACTCGTGCGCCCAGACCGCTGCCAAGGACTTCCTGGCAGACGCCAAGACCGGCGGCCTGCAGCCAAGCATGGCGCACAACATGGCCACGACCCTGGCTGTGCAAGGTGCGTTCTTTGACGTCGTGACCAACTACATCAACGACCCGAAAGCTGACCCGGCCGACACCGCCAAGAAACTCGGCGCTGCGATCAAGTCGGCTAAGTAAGGCCAGGTAGCGGCTTTTTGTAGGAGCCGGGCTTGTGTGGGAGCGGGCTTGCTCGCGAAGGCATCACCGCGGTGTAACGGTTACACCGCGTCGCCTGCTTCGCGAGCAAGCCCGCTCCCACAAAGCCAGCGTCACAAGGTTTATTGGCTGGTCCTTTTTCCCTGTATTGGATTTCCCCATGAGTTCTGTTGCTGTCTTCAGCAAAGCCTCGCCGTTCGATGCACTGCAGCGCTGGCTACCCAAACTGGTGCTTGCGCCCAGCATGTTCATCGTGTTGGTGGGCTTCTACGGCTACATCCTGTGGACGTTTGTACTGTCGTTCACGACGTCTACGTTCCTGCCAAGCTACAAATGGGCGGGTCTCGCGCAGTATGAGCGTTTGTTCGACAACGACCGCTGGTGGGTCGCGAGCAAGAACCTGGCCCTGTTTGGCGGGATGTTTATCGGCATCACCCTGGTGATCGGCGTAACACTGGCGATCTTCCTCGACCAGAAAATCCGTCGCGAAGGCTTCATCCGCACCATTTACCTGTACCCGATGGCGCTCTCTATGATCGTCACCGGTACGGCCTGGAAATGGCTGCTCAACCCGGGCATGGGCCTGGACAAACTCCTGCGTGACTGGGGCTGGGAAGGCTTCCGTCTCGACTGGCTGATCGACCCGGACCGCGTGGTCTATTGCCTGGTGATCGCCGCGGTATGGCAAGCCTCGGGCTTCATCATGGCAATGTTCCTTGCGGGCCTGCGTGGCGTTGATCAATCGATCATCCGCGCTGCGCAGATCGACGGCGCAAGCCTGCCGCGCATCTACTGGAGCGTGGTGCTGCCAAGCCTGCGTCCGGTGTTCTTCAGTGCGGTGATGATCCTGGCGCACATTGCGATCAAGAGTTTCGACCTGGTGGCGGCGATGACGGCTGGCGGCCCCGGCTACTCGTCCGACCTGCCTGCGATGTTCATGTACTCGTTCACCTTCAGCCGTGGCCAGATGGGCATGGGCTCGGCCAGTGCAATCCTGATGCTCGGTGCGATCCTCGCGATCATCGTGCCTTACCTCTACTCCGAGCTGAGGACCAAACGTAATGACTAGTCTCGTCTCCAAATCGCCCATCAGCCTGAGTCGCATCGCGATCTATGCGGTGTTGATTCTCGCCGTGCTGCTGTACCTGGTGCCGCTGGTGGTGATGTTGCTGACCAGCTTCAAGACCCCGGAAGACATCAGCACCGGCAACCTGCTGAGCTGGCCGACCGTGGTCAGCGGCATCGGCTGGGTCAAGGCCTGGGCCACCGTGGATGGCTACTTCTGGAACTCGATCAAGATCACCGTTCCCGCTGTGCTGATCTCCACCGCCATCGGTGCGTTGAACGGCTACGTGTTGTCGTTCTGGCGCTTCCGGGGTTCGCAGTTGTTCTTCGGTCTGTTGTTGTTCGGCTGCTTCCTGCCGTTCCAGACCGTGCTGCTGCCGGCCTCGTTCACCCTCGGCAAGATGGGCCTCGCCAGCACCACCACCGGCCTGGTGTTTATCCATGTGGTCTACGGCCTGGCGTTCACCACGCTGTTTTTCCGTAACTACTACGTGAGCATTCCGGATGCGCTGATCAAGGCGGCACGCCTGGACGGTGCCGGTTTCTTCACCATTTTCCGCCTGATCATCCTGCCGATGTCGACCCCGATCATCATGGTCTGCCTGATCTGGCAGTTCACCCAGATCTGGAACGACTTTCTGTTCGGCGTGGTGTTCTCCAGTGGCGACTCCCAACCCATCACGGTGGCGCTGAACAACCTGGTCAACACCAGCACCGGGGCCAAGGAATATAACGTGGATATGGCGGCGGCGATGATCGCCGGGCTGCCGACCCTGCTGGTCTATGTGATCGCAGGCAAGTATTTCGTGCGCGGCCTCACGGCCGGCGCGGTCAAGGGGGTAATCATGGCTACGCTTGAACTTCGCAATGTAAACAAGACCTATGGCGCCGGCCTGCCCGACACCTTGAAGAACATCGAACTGTCGATCAAGGAAGGCGAATTCCTGATCCTGGTCGGCCCTTCGGGGTGCGGCAAATCCACGCTGATGAACTGCATCGCGGGCCTGGAAACCATCACCGGCGGCGCGATCATGATCGGTGATCAAGACGTGAGCGGCATGAGCCCCAAGGATCGCGACATCGCCATGGTGTTCCAGTCCTACGCGCTGTACCCGACCATGAGCGTGCGCGAGAACATCGAGTTCGGCCTCAAGATCCGCAAGATGCCCCAGGCCGAGATCGACACTGAAGTGGCGCGCGTGTCCAAGCTGCTGCAGATCGAACACCTGCTCAACCGCAAGCCGGGCCAGCTCTCTGGCGGGCAGCAACAGCGTGTGGCGATGGGCCGTGCGTTGGCGCGCCGGCCGAAGATCTACCTGTTCGACGAACCGCTGTCCAACCTCGACGCCAAGCTGCGCGTTGAGATGCGCACCGAAATGAAACTGATGCACCAGCGCCTCAAGACCACCACGGTCTACGTGACCCACGACCAGATCGAAGCGATGACCCTGGGCGACAAAGTGGCGGTGATGAAGGACGGCATCATCCAACAATTCGGCACGCCGAAAGAAATTTACAACGACCCGGCCAACCTGTTTGTGGCAAGCTTTATCGGTTCACCACCAATGAACTTCGTTCCTATGCGCCTAAAACGCAAGGAAGGTCGTTTGGTCGCGCTGCTCGACAGCGGCCAGGCCCGTTGCGAATTGCCGTTAGGCATGAACGACGCAGGCCTGGAGGACCGTGATGTGATTCTGGGCCTGCGCCCGGAGCAGATCGTGTTGGCGGCGGGTGAGGGCAACGGTTCGTCGAGCATTCGCGCTGAAGTCCAGGTCACCGAACCGACCGGTCCGGACACCCTGGTGTTCGTGCAGCTCAATGACACCAAGGTCTGCTGCCGTTTGGCGCCGGATGTGGCGCCCCAGGTCGGCGAGACCCTGACCCTGCAATTTGATCCGGCCAAGGTATTGCTGTTCGACGCCAACACTGGCGAACGCCTAGGCACTGCTTCTTCATTGCCCGCACAGGGGCATGCCGACAACGTGGCCCAATTCAAAGGCCGCTGAAGCAGCTAAGTTGTTGTTTTAAATAAAAAAGTAACCCGCGTTAGATAAAAACAGTTTAATAACAATAAAGACGAGGATGTAGGGATGAAAAAGCAACACAACAACACTCGGCTGATCTGCCAAATGTCAGCTGCAGCAGCCCTGGTTTTGTCCGCCAATGCGATGGCGGCCGATGCATTCAGTGCCGACTCCAAGTGGATGACCGGCGATTGGGGTGGTGAGCGTACCAAGCTGATCGAGCAAGGTATCGACATCAAGGCTGACTACGTAGGGGAAATGGGCGCCAACCTGCGCGGCGGCTATAACGACGACAGGACCGGCCGTTACTCTGACCAGTTCGGTCTGGGCGTAGCGCTGGACCTGCAAAAGCTGTGGGGCTGGGACAACACCCAGGCCAAGATCCAGTTCACCAACCGTAATGGCCAGAACATCTCCAACGACCGCATCGGCGACCCACGTGCCGGCACGCTCAGTTCGTCGATGGAAGTCTACGGCCGTGGCCACATGGTGCGTCTGACCCAGTTCTGGATTCAGCACCAGATGTTCGACAACAAGCTGGACGTCAAACTCGGCTACTTCGGTGAAGGCGAAGACTTCAACACCTTCCCGTGCGACTTCCAGAACCTGTCGTTCTGCGGCTCCCAGGTCGGTAACTATGTAAACACCTGGTACAACTGGCCCGTCAGCCAGGCCGCGATCCGCGTGAAGTACAACATCACGCCTGAGCTGTATGCGCAAATCGGTGCCTACAACCAGAACCCATCGCAGCTTGAGCACGGCAACGGCTTCAAGCTCAGCGGCAGCGGCACCAAGGGCACCGTGATTCCGGTGGAATTGGTCTGGTCGCCGAAGGTCAACAACCTGCCGGGCGAATACCGTGTGGGTTACTACAAGAGCGCGGCTGATGCTGCCGACGTACGTGAAGACGTGAACGGCAACGATGCGGCTACCACTGGCGCCGCGTACCGTACCCGCAGCAGCAAGAAAGGCTACTGGTTTGTTGCCCAACAGCAACTCACCACGCATAACGGCGACGCTTCCCGCGGCTTGAATATCGCGGCCAACGCCACCTTCCACGACAAAGAGACCAACCTGGTCGACAACTATCAGTCGTTGATGCTGGTGTACAAAGGCCCATTCGACGCGCGTCCAAAAGATGACGTCGGCATTGGTGCTGCTCGCCTGCACGTCAACGATGACGTGAAGAAAAACGCTGAGCTGCTGAACGTCGCCAATGGCGTGAATGATTACGACAATGCGCTGTTCTCGCCCATTCGCGAGACCGAGTACAACTTCGAAATCAACTACGGCTTCCACGTTACCAACTGGCTGACCGTGCGTCCTAACCTGCAATACGTCGTCCAGCCTGGCGGCGTGGATAAAGTCGACAACGCGCTCGTGGCGGGTCTGAAAATTCAGTCTACGTTCTAACGCTGTTGCGATAAGCTCCTCTCTCTGTGCGCATTTTGCGGGTAGCCATGGCTATCCGCTTTTTTTTGGGTCGCATTGTGAAGATATTCAGGACCGTGGCACATGCATGAGCAACCGCTGCAACGCTTTTTCAAATCCCTGCGCGAGCGTCCGGTGTTCGCCTGGGAGCGCTTTCAGATGCGCGACGTGTTGGTGATCGACCATCCGCTGTGCCAGGCGGTGTTCAGTCGTCAGGGCGCGCAGCTGTTGCACTTCCAACCCCGTGGCCAGAAACCCTGGCTGTGGTGTGCAGCCAAATGGCCACAGGTCGGTGCCATTCGTGGTGGCGTACCGGTGTGCTGGCCGTGGTATGGCCGCCACCCGAGCGAAAATGCGTGGCCGTCCCATGGCTGGGCGCGGCTGATCGACTGGAAGCTGCTCGACAGCAGCACCGACGATGAGGGCGTGCGCCTGCATTGGCAATTGCAGTTGTGCGACTGGCAGGTCGACCTGCACGCGCACCTCGGGGAGACCCTGGAACTGCGCCTGAGCACCGAGCACCAGGACGAGCTCCCGTGCCAGCTGAGCCATGCTTTGCACGCTTATTGGCGTATTGGTCACGTTGATGAGGTAGCGCTGTCTGGGCTTGATGGCGCGCAAGGTTACGACCAGCTCAATCGCCAGGTTTGCCAGCAGGAAGGTGAGCTAAGGGTAGAGGGCGGGTGCCAGCGGGTGTTCCAGCACGAGGGTGAGTTGCAGCTCAAGGATCACGCCTGGCAGCGTGAACTGTGCATTGATACGGGTGACAGCGCTGACACGGTGGTGTGGCATCCCGGCAGCCGGCCGCTGTTGGGGGTGAGCTTTAACGAGGCGTCGGGGTTTGTGTGCGTGGAGTCGGCGATGGCCGGGGCCAGTTTGGCGCCGGGGGAGAGGGCGCATTTGAGTTTGCAGGCTAGAGCCGGGGTTTAACGGTGTGGCTGATGGCACCATCGCGGGCAAGCCCGCTCCCACAGGGGAGTGCATTCCAAATGTGGGAGCGGGCTTGCCCGCGATTAGGCCAGTAGTGCCACCTCAAATGTGTGTTTAGTTAAACTCATCGCCCACCGGATACCGGCTGTCATTCAAGCTTTCCTTGATCTTGCGCAAATGCGGCTGGAAATCCACGCCACGACGCAAAGTCATGCCGGTCGCCAACACATCCAGCACCGTCAATTGGATGATCCGCGAGGTCATCGGCATGTAGATGTCGGTGTCTTCGGGCAGCGGAATGTTCAGGCTTACCGTACTGGCCTTGGCCAGCGGCGAATTCTCAGCCGTCACGCCCAGCACGGAAGCGCCGTTTTCCCGTGCGATCCGCGCCACTTCCACCAGCTCACGGGTACGCCCGGTGTAGGAAATGATCACGAACAACTCGCCTGTGTGCGCCACCGAGGCGATCATGCGCTGCATCAGCACGTCGGCGTGGGCGGTAACAGCCAAGTTGAAACGGAAGAACTTGTGCAGCGCATCCATGGCCACCGGGGCCGAAGCGCCCAGGCCGAAGAAGTGGATCTGCCGTGCCTGGATCAACAAATCCACGGCTTTGCTGATCAGGGCAGGGTCCAGCGCCTGGCAGGCACTGTCCAGCGAGGCGATGGCGCTGCCGAAGATTTTCTGGGTGTAGGCCTCAGGGTTATCATCGGCCTCCACCGCGCGGCTGACATACGCCGCGCCACTGGCCAGGCTTTGCGCCAGCTGCAATTTCAGTTCAGGGTAACCGCTCACGCCGAACGAACGGCAGAAACGGTTGACCGTCGGTTCACTGACCGAGGCAGCCTGGGCGAGGGCGGCAATGGAGAAGCGGGTCGCCTGCTGCGGGTTGAGCAGGATGACCTCGGCGACTTTTTTCTCGGCCTTGTTTAATTCTTCGAGGCGGTTCCGGATCTGTTCCAGAAGATTTCGCACGCGGTCCATTCAGTCTTTCCTTCGGGCGACGATGCAAATAAAAGGTGGCGACCAATCGATGAGTGGTCTTTTGCGGTGGCCTATCCTACTGAGGGTAGCTGAACACCACCACTCGCAATGCGTATTTCGGGAAAATGTTGTGGTTATTACTACATTTTTCCTTGAGTGATGCCTTGAAAAAAGGTATTTGTAGCTTAACTTGATAAAAGAACAAACATCATGCCTTCGATAACCGTAGAACCCTGCACCTTTGCCCTGTTTGGCGCCTTGGGTGATCTGGCGCTGCGCAAGTTATTTCCTGCTCTCTATCAACTCGATGGCGCCGGGTTGCTGCACGACGACACGCGCATCCTGGCACTGGCCCGTGAAGCCGGTTCCGAGCAACAGCACCTGGCCCACATCGAGCAAGCACTGCGCAAATACGTCGGCAAGGAACTGGACGAAGCCATCGCCCAGCGTTTCCTCGCGCGCCTGACTTACGTTCACGTCGACTTCATTAAGGCTGATGACTACGTGGCCCTGGCGGAAATCGCCGGCACCGAGCAGCGTCTGATCGCCTATTTCGCTACGCCTGCAGCGGTCTACGGCGCGATCTGCGAAAACCTGTCCAAGGTCGGCCTGGCGGAAAACACCCGCGTCGTGCTGGAAAAGCCAATCGGTTCGGACCTGGAGTCCTCGCGCAAGGTCAATGACGCCGTGGCGCAGTATTTTCCGGAAAACCGCACCTACCGCATCGACCACTATCTGGGCAAGGAAACCGTCCAGAACCTGATCGCGCTGCGTTTCGCCAACAGCCTGTTCGAAACCCAGTGGAACCAGAATTACATTTCCCACGTGGAAATCACCGTGGCCGAGCAGGTCGGTATCGAGGGCCGTTGGGGCTACTTCGACAAGGCCGGCCAGTTGCGCGACATGATCCAGAACCACCTGTTGCAACTGCTTTGCCTGATCGCCATGGACCCGCCGGCCGACCTGTCCGCCGACAGCATCCGCGACGAGAAGGTCAAGGTGCTCAAGGCCCTGGCGCCCATCAGCCCGGACGGCCTGACCACCCAAGTGGTGCGCGGCCAGTACATTGCCGGCTACAGCGCTGGCAAGCCAGTGCCGGGTTATCTGGAAGAAGACAACTCCAACACCCAGAGCGACACAGAAACCTTCGTCGCCCTGCGTGCCGATATCCGCAACTGGCGTTGGGCCGGGGTGCCGTTCTACCTGCGCACCGGCAAGCGGATGCCGCAAAAGCTGTCGCAGATCGTCATCCACTTCAAGGAACCGTCCCACTACATCTTCGCCCCCGAGCAGCGCTTGCAGATCAGCAACAAACTGATCATCCGCCTGCAACCGGACGAAGGTATTTCCTTGCGCGTGATGACCAAG
Organism: Pseudomonas sp. H1_A03; assembly: GCF_054685145.1. Classification (NCBI taxonomy): domain Bacteria; kingdom Pseudomonadati; phylum Pseudomonadota; class Gammaproteobacteria; order Pseudomonadales; family Pseudomonadaceae; genus Pseudomonas; species Pseudomonas sp. H1_A03. Next base: position 6,089,812 of record NZ_CP162829.1, on the reverse strand, counting down.
GAGCAGGGCCTGGACAAAGGCATGCAACTGCGCAGCGGGCCACTGCAACTGAATTTTTCCGACACCTACCGCAGCGCACGGATTCCCGATGCCTATGAGCGGTTGTTGCTGGAAGTCATGCGCGGCAATCAGAACCTGTTTGTTCGCAAAGATGAAATCGAAGCCGCGTGGAAGTGGTGTGACCAGTTGATTGCCGGGTGGAAAAAATCTGGTGATGCGCCCAAGCCGTACGCGGCGGGTTCCTGGGGGCCGATGAGCTCAATTGCACTGATCACGCGGGATGGGAGGTCGTGGTATGGCGATATCTGAATTGAAACTGCCGCAGGGCGTAATCCCCCACGAGTACCGCACGCCGGTGCTGTTGGCGGAAGGCCTGGCGAATGATGTGGCCGAGCAACTGCGCGGAGCCATCAGTGCCCGTGGCGAAGCGACCCTGGTGGTGTCCGGTGGCCGCAGCCCCGTGGCGTTTTTCCAGCACTTGGCCAAGCAAGGCCTGGACTGGTCCAAGGTCACCATCACCCTGGCCGACGAACGCTGGGTGCCGGTGGAACACGCCGACAGCAATGCCGGCCTGTTGAAGCAACACCTGCTGCAGGGCCCGGCGGCCAAGGCCAAGTTTCTCAGCCTGTACAGCGCCGCGGCCAACCTTGAAGACGCTGCCGAGCAGGCTGATCGCCTGCTGGGCGAGTTGCCAGCCATCGATGTGCTGGTGCTCGGGATGGGCGATGACGGCCACACCGCATCGCTGTTCCCCAACAGCCCGAACCTGACTGAAGCCTTGCAGGCCGACGGTACCCGCCGTTGCTGGCCGATGCTGGCGCCGACCGTGCCCCATCAGCGCCTGACCATGAGTCGCGCGCTGCTTGCCACTGCCCACTACACCGTACTGTCGATTTCCGGCAGTTCGAAGTTGACCACCTTGAGCGCCGCGCTGGCCAGTGACGATGTCGCTGCCATGCCGATTCGCGCGTTTTTGCAGCCTACATTAGAGATTTACTGGTGCCCATGAGCCAAGGATCAGCCGCTATGAAAAGCCCTCAACCGACCGTGTCCATGGCGGATAAAGTTGCCCTGATCGACAGCCTCTGCGCGAAGGCGCGGATCCTGCCGGTGATCACCATCGCCCGCGAACAGGACATCCTGCCGCTGGCCGATGCCTTGGCAGCCGGCGGTTTGACCGCATTGGAAGTGACCCTGCGTTCCGAGTTCGGCCTCAAGGCCATTCAGGTATTGCGCGAGCAACGCCCTGAACTGTGCACCGGTGCCGGCACTGTGCTGGATCGCCACATGCTCGAAGCGGCCGAAGTGGCGGGCTCGCAATTCATCGTCACCCCCGGCATTACACGCGACCTGCTGGAAGCGTCGGTGCACAGCCCGATTCCGCTGCTGCCGGGCATCAGTAATGCTTCGGGCATCATGGAAGGCTATGGCCTGGGCTATCGCCGCTTCAAGCTGTTCCCAGCCGAAGTCAGCGGTGGCGTTGCTGCCATCAAGGCCCTCGGTGGCCCGTTTGGCGAAGTGAAGTTCTGCCCGACTGGCGGCGTTAGCCCGGCCAATATCAAAAGCTACATGGCGTTGAAAAACGTGATGTGCGTAGGTGGTAGCTGGATGCTCGATCCTGAGTGGATCAAGAACGGCGACTGGGCCCGTATCCAGGAAGTCACCGCCGAAGCGCTGGCGCTGTTGGATTGATCTGATTTATCGAATCGTTGTTGCTGTGCTTAACGGCATTTTTGCGGTGCACTTGGTCGGTGTGCCGCTTTTTTTTGCCTGTAGAAAACTTGAATTCAACGCCGCTCCCACATTTTTAGTCTGCGTTCAGTTGGGTAATCGCGTTCAACAACACGCTGATATCCGCAGCTGAAGTCACTAGCCCCGGTGTCACCCGAATGCACGTCCCGAACGACGCACCCACGCGCGTGGTGGTAAACAAGTCAAAGTCCCTGAGCAACCGATCCACCATCACTTGCTGATCCCGTCCGACAAACTTGAACGCCGTAATCCCGCAATACAGCCTCGGATCATCCGGCGTCAGCACTTCAATCCCCGGCAACGCCCGCACCTGGTTCACCCACAAATCCCGCAGGTAATTAACCCGCGCACCCTTGGCCGCCGAGCCACCCAATTCCCGGTGCTCTTCAAACACCAATGGCAAGGTCATCAGCGCTGGAAAGTTCGGCGTGCTGTAGGACGTCCGCGCGCGTACGTCGGTAGCCGGGTAGTGAAACTCGCCCATGTCCGGGTCGATATCGGCCAGGCGCTCCGGGGCGATGTACAGAAAGCCCAGGGTCAGCGGCGCGCCGATCCATTTGTGCAGGTTGAAACCGGCAAACTGAATGCCCAACTCGGCGAGGTTGAACTCGATCTGGCCCAGGGCATGGGCGCCATCGAGGATCACGTCGATATCATGCTCGCGCGCCGCCAGGGCAATCGCGGCGACGGGCATGACCAGCCCGGTGCGGTGGGTAACGTGGGTCAGCGCCATCAGTTTGAGGCGTGGGTACTTAACGAACGCCTCGCGATAAGTCTGCACCAGGCTGTCGAAACTGGCCGGGTGAGTGTGGGACAGTTCGATCACCTCCACGCCGCGATAGCCTGCCAGCCAGCGCATGGCACCTTTCACGGTGTCGTACTCCAGGTCACTGATCAGCACTTGATCGCCCGGTTGCAGGCGGTTGTAGTTGCGGATCAGCGATTGCAGGGCTTCAGTGGCGTTACGGGTAAAGGCCACTGACTCCGGGTCGACATCCATCAGCCCGGCCAGTTGCCGACGAATCTCGACGTTTTCGCCTGTTTCGAACGTCTGGCGCACATACAGCGAGTTGCTGCGGTTGATAAACGCAACGTGTTCCAGGTACTGCGTTTGCACCGCTTGGCTCATGCGGCCGAAGTAGCCGTTTTCCAGATTGATCGGGCCGGGTTCCAGGGCGTAGCGCTGGGCGATGGCCTGCCAGTGACGTTCGTTGTCTGCATTCCGTGGCATAGGGCGCTCTTAATGACGAGGGGCGGGTTTACCGTGTTTGGCGCGCAGCGGTTCGAGCAATTCGGACAATCCGTTGCTGTCGATTTCCTGCATCAATGCCAGCAACCCGCCTAGTTCGCCGTGAGGGAAACCTTCACGGGCAAACCAGTTCAAGTAGGGACCTGGCAGGTCGGCGATGATCCGTCCCTTGTATTTGCCGAAGGGCATTTCGCGGGTGATCAGCAGTTCGAGTTTTTCGGGGTTCATGGGCGCTTCGTGAAGGTCAGTCGTAGCAGTGGAAAATACAGGCATTCTGCATGAAGGCCAAATGACAGATCATGCAAAAAACGCACATACAGAAGGTTCAAGAATTTTTAAGCTTTTGATTTATAACGGAAAATAGTTTTTCAAAAAGCTGGCACGGACGCTGCAATTCTTATTGCAACCTTCTAACCTGCCAAAGGAATTGAAAAATGACTGACATCAATAAAGAATCCATCTCCGTACTCAACGACCTGATCGAGACCAGCATTGACGGTCAGAAAGGTTTCAAAGAGTGCGCTGAAGACATCAAGCACCCAGAACTCAAAGCACTGTTCGCCAAGCGTTCCGCTGATTGCGCGACAGCTGCAGCTGAACTGAAAACCGCCGTACGTGCCCTGGGTGGCGATCCGGAAGATTCCGGTAGCGTTGCTGGTGCTCTGCACCGCGGCTGGGTCGATGTTAAGTCGATGGTTACCGGTAAAGATGAAGAAGCTGTGCTGAACGAAGCCGAGCGCGGTGAAGACCACGCACTGAAGGCTTACCGTGAAGCGATCGAGAAGATCAACAAGCACAACCTGCTGGGCATTCGTGACCTGGTTGAGCGTCAGTACCACGGCGTACAACGCAACCACGACCAGGTAAAAGCCCTGCGTAACCAGGCTCGCGCTCAGTCGTAAGCCCTGTGCTTTAAATGCTGTAAGAAATGTGGGAGGGGGCTTGCCCCCGATTGCGGAGTGTCAATCACTGCATCTTGTGACTGATCTACCGCTATCGGGGCAAGCCCCTCCCACATTCGTATTGCATAAGTGTTAGCCAATGCTGATTGGCGGCAACTCGGTCAGCGTCACGACTTGCTGCTTACGCGGCGCAAGAATTTCCGCTTCACCGTCCACCACCAACTCATCACGCTGGTTGAATACACGGGTGGCAATGCGCACACGAAACTTCGGCAACTTCTCGAGAATTTCCAGGCGCACCGTGAGGGTGTCGCCGATCTTCACCGGCTTCTGGAAGCTCATCTGCTGGCCAATGTAGATCGTGCCCGGCCCAGGCAACTCGCAGGCAACCGCCGCGCTGATCAGGGCGCCGCTGAACATGCCGTGGGCGATACGCTCCTTGAACATGGTGGCCTTGGCGTATTCGGCGTCCAGGTGCACCGGGTTGTGGTCACCGGACATGGCGGCGAACAGCTGGATATCGCGCTCTTCCACCAGCTTGCTGTAGCTGGCGGTCTGGCCGACTTCGAGGGCTTCGTACGGGGTGTTGGTTACCTGGGTCATCTAAAGGTGCATCCTGTGGCTAATCGGTAATTTAAACATTTGATTTTAAATAAAAAATCATTCGCAACGGGTCGGCCTGCGTAATGTCAGCGCCTGGTCGAGCCATGCCAGCACATCCGCTGTGACATCGTCGCGGTTGGTTTCATTGAACACTTCATGGCGCGCCTGCGGGTAGATATTCAGGTGCAGGTGCTGGCAGCCGGCTTCACGCAACGCATGGGCAAGGCTTTTGAGACGCTTGCCTTCACTCACCGGATCACATTCGCCGCCCATCACCAGGATTGGCAGGCCCGGATCGATCTGCGCGAGATTGGACGCTTTGCTGATTTGCTGCAAGCCGCCGAGCAGGTCGATCCACAGCTGGTTGGTGCAGCGGAACCCGCACAGCGGGTCATTGATGTAATTATCAACTTCAGCCGGGTCACGGCTGAGCCAGTCGAAAGCGGTGCGATTGGGTTTGAACGCCTTGTTGAACGATCCAAACGACAGGAATTCGATCAGCGCACTGCGCCCGCGCAAGCCCTGGCGCAAGCGTTCGGCCCGGGCAATCACCCGTGCGGCGCGATACAGCGCCACCGGCTGGAAATTCGAACCGCAGAGAATCACCCCATGCAGGCTGGCGCTGTGGTGCAGCAAGTACGCTTGGGCAATATAACTGCCCATGCTGTGGCCCAGCAGAATGATCGGCAGCCCCGGCTGCTGTTGGCCGATATGCTGGTTGAGGCTGGCGAGGTCGCCCACCACTTTGTTCCAGCCGTCCTTTTCGGCGTAGAGGCCCAAGGTGCCTTCATCGGCAGTACGGCCATGGCCCCGCTGGTCCAGCGCATATAAACCGTAGCCGGCGCCGCACAAGGCTTCAGCCAGGCGTGCATAACGACCGCTGTGCTCGGCCATGCCATGGGACAGCATCACCAGGGCCTTGGCGGGGCCGTCGGGCATCCATTGATTGACGTACAGGCGGCTGCGGTCATTCGCGGTCAGCCAGAAGGTGCTGTGGTTCATGGCGGTTCCTTTGCTCACGGTCTGCTCAAGGTCTGCGTTGCAGTGTATCGCTCATCCCACGCAAGCGTCTGATCAGTGCGGGCACGTGTAGGAAGATTCACGCAATCAATGAAGCGCCTTCCTGTATTTGCCTGTTTGGCCATAGCTGCTAACGTCCCCAAAGCTCCGCTTTTTATAGCTGTACACTTTTGCAGCAGCAGCGGCCGGACACACTCAGGTAAGAGGACAAGAATAATGCAACCTGATTTCTGGAATGACAAACGCGCGGCGGGCGTTCCCAATGACATCGACCTCGGTGCCTACAAGTCGGTGATCGAAGTCTTCGAGCGCTCGTGCAAGACTTTTGCCGACCGTCCGGCATTCAGCAACATGGGCATCACCCTGACCTACGCCGAGCTTGAACGCCAGAGCGCGGCGTTTGCCGGCTACCTTCAACAGCACACCGACCTCAAGCCGGGCGAGCGTATCGCGGTGCAAATGCCCAACGTGCTGCATTACCCGATTGCCGTGTTCGGCGCACTGCGCGCCGGGCTGATCGTGGTCAACACCAACCCGCTGTACACCCCGCGCGAGATGCGTCACCAGTTCAAGGACGCTGGCGTGCGGGCGCTGGTCTACCTCAACCTGTTCGGTTCGCGGGTGCAGGAAGTGTGCGGCGACACCGAGATCGACTACCTGATCGAAGCCAAGATGGGCGACTTCATGCCCGCCGCCAAGGGCTGGCTGGTCAACACCTTGGTCGATAAGGTCAAGAAGATGGTCCCGGCCTACAATCTGCCGCGTGCCGTCTCCTTCAAGCGCGCGTTGCGCATGGGCGCGGGCCTGGGTCTTACCCGTCACCCGGTGAGCCTGGACGACATCGCCGTGCTGCAATACACCGGCGGCACCACCGGCTTGGCCAAGGGCGCGATGCTCACCCACGGCAACCTGGTGGCCAACATGCAACAAGTGCGCGCCTGCATGTCCCAGACCGGCGAGGACGGCCACCCGCTGATCAAGGAAGGGCAGGAGGTGATGATCGCGCCGCTGCCGCTGTACCACATCTATGCATTCACCGCGAACTGCATGTGCATGATGGTCTCCGGCAACCATAACGTGCTGATCACCAATCCACGGGACATCGGCGGCTTTATCAAAGAGCTGAAGAAGTGGCGGTTCACCGGATTGCTGGGGCTAAACACGCTGTTTGTCGCGTTGATGGACCACCCGGACTTCAAGACCTTGGATTTCTCCCACCTCAAGCTCACCAACTCCGGCGGCACCGCGTTGATCAAGGCTACAGCCGAGCGTTGGGAGCAAATCACCGGCTGTGCGATTGGCGAGGGCTATGGCCTGACGGAAACCTCCCCGGTGGCCAGCACCAACCCGTACGGCAACAAATCCCGCCTGGGGACCGTGGGCATTCCGGTGCCGGCCACGGCGATGAAGGTGATTGATGATCAGGGCGTCGAGCTGCCGTTGGGCGAGCGTGGCGAGCTGTGCATCAAAGGCCCGCAGGTGATGAAGGGCTACTGGCAGCAACCAGCCGCCACCGCCGAGGCCCTGGACGCCGAGGGGTGGCTGAAGACCGGTGACATCGCGGTGATCGATGACGATGGCTTCGTGCGCATTGTCGACCGCAAGAAAGACCTGATCATCGTCTCGGGCTTCAACGTGTACCCCAACGAAATCGAAGACGTGGTGATGGCCCACCCGGCCGTGGCCAACTGCGCGGTGATCGGTGTGCCGGATGAACGCACGGGGGAGGCGGTGAAGCTGTTTGTGGTGGCGCGTGCGGAGGGTGTGAGCCTTGAGGAGTTGAAGGCGTACTGCAAGACCAACTTCACCGGGTACAAAGTGCCTAAGCATATTGTGTTGCGCGAATCGTTGCCGATGACGCCGGTGGGGAAAATTTTGCGCAGGGAGCTGCGCGACATCGCCTGACCCGGAATTGAAATGCAATCAAACAGGTGGGAGCTGGCTTGCCTGCGATAGCGGTTTATCAGTCGATACATTGGGTGACTGAAACACCGCTATCGCAGGCAAGCCAGCTCCCACATTATTATTTATTGTTCTGGAATGCCCATTCCAGAGCCGTTTTTAATGATCTAGAATCTTTGCTCTAAAAATGACCACTGGCTGTTCTTGAGTCATGTTTATGACCGTAGGGCCCTCGTTTGGCTCTAGGCGGCCCTTGGCAAAGCTGCTACTCTCGGCGCGCTTTGTGACGTCTCGGCCTGCTTTAAAGCGCCAGATTCACCTAAAAAAACACACACCAATAATAATCGCATCAAATGCGATGATGAATTCGCGTCGCTGAGGAGTGGGCTTCCATGAACGAAGACTTTTGGAAGGATAAGTACCCCGCCGGGATTGCTGCAGAAATCAATCCAGACGAGTATCCGAATATTCAGGCGGTACTGAAGCAGTCCTGCCAGCGCTTCGCCAACAAACCGGCTTTCAGCAACCTGGGCAAGACAATCACCTACGGTGAATTGTACGAACTGTCCGGCGCCTTCGCCGCCTATCTGCAACAGCATACCGACTTGAAGCCCGGCGATCGAATTGCCGTGCAATTGCCTAACGTCCTGCAATACCCGGTCGCGGTGTTCGGCGCCATCCGTGCTGGCCTGATCGTGGTCAACACCAACCCGCTGTACACCGCGCGGGAAATGGAACACCAATTCAATGACTCCGGTGCCAAGGCCCTGATCTGCCTGGCCAACATGGCGCACCTGGCGGAAAAGGTCGTGCCCAAGACCGCCGTCAAGCATGTGATCGTCACCGAGGTCGCCGACCTGTTGCCGCCGCTCAAGCGTCTGCTGATCAACAGCGTCATCAAGTACGTGAAGAAAATGGTCCCGGCTTATCACTTGCCACAGGCGATCAAGTTCAACGACGTGCTCGCCAAGGGCCATGGCCAGGCGGTCAACGAAGTCAGCCCGGCCAGCAGTGATGTGGCCGTGCTGCAATACACCGGCGGCACCACCGGCGTGGCCAAGGGCGCGATGCTCACCCACCGCAACCTGGTCGCCAACATGTTGCAATGCAAGGCGCTGATGGGTTCCAACCTCAACGAAGGCTGCGAGATCCTGATCACGCCGCTGCCGCTGTACCACATCTATGCGTTCACCTTTCATTGCATGGCGATGATGCTGATCGGTAACCACAACATCCTGATCAGCAACCCGCGTGACCTGCCGGCGATGGTCAAGGAACTGTCGAAGTGGAAGTTCAGCGGCTTTGTCGGCCTGAACACCCTGTTCGTGGCGCTGTGCAACAACGAGGCGTTCCGCAAGCTCGACTTCTCTGCGCTGAAAGTCACCTTGTCGGGCGGTATGGCCCTGCAACTGGCGGCGGCCGAGCGTTGGAAGGCCGTGACCGGCTGTGGCATCTGCGAAGGTTATGGCATGACCGAAACCAGCCCGGTGGCGACTGTGAACCCGATCCAGCATATCCAGTTGGGTACCATCGGCATTCCGGTGCCGTCCACGGTGTGTAAAGTCATTTCCGACGACGGCACCGAGCTGGCGCTGGGCGAAACCGGCGAGCTGTGCGTCAAGGGCCCACAGGTCATGAAGGGCTACTGGCAGCGCCAGGACGCCACCGACGAGATGCTCGACAGCGAAGGTTGGCTGAAGACCGGTGACATCGCGATCATCCAGCCCGACGGCTACATGCGCATTGTCGACCGCAAGAAGGACATGATCCTGGTCTCGGGCTTCAACGTGTACCCCAACGAGCTGGAAGACGTACTGGCGGGCCTGCCGGGCGTGCTGCAGTGCGCGGCCATCGGCGTGCCGGACGAGAAGTCCGGGGAGCACATCAAGCTGTTTATCGTGGTAAAGCCGGGCGCAACCCTGACCAAGGAGCAGGTGATGGAGCATATGCGCGCCAACGTCACCGCCTACAAAGTGCCCAAGGCTGTGGAGTTCCGTGATGCGTTGCCGACCACCAACGTGGGCAAGATCCTGCGGCGTGAGTTGCGCGATGAAGAGCTGAAGAAGCTCGGTCTGAAAAAGTAACCTGGCCTGAAACAAAAAGCCCCGCAGATGCGGGGCTTTTTGTTGCCTGCGGATTTGCGGGCGTTGAAATGCAATCCAATGTGGGAGCGGGCTTAACCGCGTTCTTACAGGGAGAACTGCGCGAAACTGACACCAGCGCCTGCTGGGCGTACGTCCTTTAGAAACGAATCCTTATCCGCACTCAACTCCAGGGTGATCTCCGGCTTGCGCTTGCCCGCATTACGCACCACCAAACCCTCGAGCTTTTCACGCAAAAACACCGTCGGCACCTTCAGGTGCAGCAACTGGTCAGTCTCGGCATTGTGCATCAACAAATGAATCCACTCGTACTGGCCCACGGCGATACGGCCCAGCGGCAGGTCGAACCACCAGATGTTGCGTTTCTGGTCCAGGTCGGTGAAGTGGCAGTTGTTGACGCCGAGTACGGCACCGCCCAGTTCAGTGTTTCTGCGGGCGATAGCCTGTGCTTTATTGAGTTTCATAACCTTCCTACGGGATCTGTTATTCAGCGTTGTAGCCTGAATGTGCCGGGCATTCTCGTGGGTTGGCCACAAAACATAAAGCCCAACCTGCGGCTGGCGATGAAATGCACAGGCAAAAATAATTGAAACTCTGCCAAACCGCCTCGGGTCAATCTTTACGTAGTGACCAAAAACCATCGATTGTTCCAGGAGAAATACCATGAGCAGCACATCGGACAAGGTAAAAGGTACAGCCAACGAAGTGGCCGGCAACGTGAAGCAAGGTGTCGGTAAAGTGACTGGCAACGACAAACTGCGCGCTGAAGGTGTGGTACAGGAAAAGAAAGGCGAAGTGCAGAAAGCGGTCGGCGATACCAAAGACGCCGTGAAAAAAGCGACCAAGTAATTTCGAATCGCTGGCTGGTTTTACCCGCCCGACGGCCATCCACGGATGGCCGTTTTTGTATCCTCCGCTGCAACTAAACTTTCGAAATTGTTTCAAAGTCGCCAAATGGGCTACTTTGATGTAGAAAACGGCCCCTGAGTCGCCCACGAACTCAACCTTTTGCGGCGAAAGGAGACGCTATGCTTTTTCCGGTATTACAAGGCCTCAAGCTGCACAAAGTGCTGGTGCGCACCGTGACCGAGTTCCTCGATGACGAGATGCCCACCTACGCCTCGGCGCTGGCCTACCAGATGCTGTTCTCGCTGTTTCCTTTTCTGCTGTTTCTGATCGCGCTGATCGGCTTCCTGCACCTGCCGGATTTCTTCTCCTGGCTGCGCCTGCAGTCGGAGCTGGTGTTGCCGCCCCAGGCGCTGGAGCAGGTCAACCCGGTCATCGACCAGTTGCAGCAATCCAAGGGTGGCCTGCTGTCCGTGGGTATCGTGATTGCGCTGTGGACGGCTTCAGCTGGCGTGCGCCTGATGATGAGCGCGATGAACGCCGCCTACGACGTGGTTGAAGGCCGGCCGATCTGGAAGCGCTTCCCGCTGTCGATTTTCTACACCATCGGTATTGCCGGCATGCTGTTGGCCGCCGCCGCGCTGATGGTGCTTGGCCCGCAGGTGATGGAGTGGATCGCCGCGCAGATCGGCATGCAGGAATTCGTGGTCACCCTGTGGACCATCCTGCGCTGGCCGCTGATCGTGATCCTGCTGATGTTCGCCGTGGCCCTCATGTACTACGTGATGCCCGACGTCGAACAGAAATTCCGCTTTATCACGCCCGGCTCGGTGCTGGCGGTGGTGGTGTGGATCGTCGCGTCCCTGGGCTTTGGCTATTACGTTAAAACCTTTGCCGACTACAACGCCATGTATGGCAGTATCGGCGCAATTATCGTACTGCTCCTCTACTTCTATATTTCCGCCGCGGTGCTGCTGCTGGGTGCGGAGATGAATGCAGTGATCGAACACATGTCCGCCGAAGGTAAGGAACCGGGTGAAAAAGAGTTTGATGCACCGGCTCATACCACTGAAAAACAGCACGTCTCAGGCCTTGGCCGGGACCATTCCAAGCCCACCCCTGACGAAGTCTGATCGATGATCCGTGAAATCCTGAAAATGGGCGACGAGCGCCTGTTGCGTATCGCGCCGCCGGTTCCGCCGGAAATGTTCGACAGCCCCGAGCTGTGGCAATTGATCGATGACATGTTCCAGACCATGGAACACGTGGGCGGCGTCGGCCTGGCCGCACCGCAGATTGGTGTCGACCTGCAATTGGTGATCTTTGGTTTCGAGTCCAGCGAACGCTACCCGGACGCGCCGCCGGTGCCGCAGACCATCCTGATCAACCCGCTGATCACCCCACTGAGCCCGGTGCTGGAGGAGGGCTACGAAGGTTGCCTGTCTGTGCCGGGCCTGCGTGGCGCGGTGAACCGTTACCAGCAGATTCGTTATGAGGGCTTCGATCCGAAGGGTGAGCCTATCGTGCGTTTTGCCGATGGTTTTCATGCGCGGGTGGTGCAGCATGAGTGCGATCACTTGATCGGCCGGTTGTACCCGTCACGGGTTACGGATTTCAGTAAGTTCGGGTTTATTGACGTGATGTTCCCGGAGTTGGAACCCACTGCTGACGAATAGCTTTCAGATCCAATGAAGTCCAAATGTGGGAGCGGGCTTGCTCGCGAATGCGGAGTGTCAGTCAATATATTTGGCGACTGATTCACCGCATTCGCGAGCAAGCCCGCTCCCACATTTTCAGACCGCGTTCTGGCCAGATTATCTAGCAGGCTTTACGAACCGCAACGTCATCCGATCCGACTCCCTGACCGCCACATACCTGGCCCGGTGGTCTTCCACACCGAGCACGGCATCCGCCGACGCCGGTTTGCCGAACACTGGCGCGCGCTGATCACACATTATTCGAGATCGACCTCACCAAGCGATCTAAGCCCATCGCGATCATGGGTTTGTTGCGTTTGTAGCGCACCAACCGCTCGCTAAGCGATTGCGGCAGCAGCGTGTCCTGAGTGAATCCCATGCGCTGGTATAGCCCTTCCAGATCCGGATGACACAACAACCAAACGGTTCCCTCGCAAGCAGCCACCGCCGTAAGAATCAACCGCGCCGCCAACCCCTGGCCGCGATACGCGGGTGCCACATACACACCGGTCAACCACTGCCCACCCACCACCGGCGTGAGGCACAGCCCCGCGACGATCTCACCCTCCCGGGCCACCCACAAACGGCCGCCCTTGAGCGCCTTCATCGGCGAATTATGGCTGCGGTAAAACTTGTTCAGCAGCGGCCACAACGGTTCTGCCAGCGGTTCGATGTGTAATTCGGGCATGGTGTTCAGGCAGCGTTATCAGGGGCTGGGGATTATAAGCGCCTTCTACGTCGCAATAGGTGGTATACCCAGTGTTACATCCCCTGTTAAGTGGAGCATGCATCATGGCCAAAGGTATGGATTCAAAGAAAGCCGCGAAGAAAAAACCGGCAAAGACCGCCGATGAAAAACGCGCTGACAAGAAAGCCAAGAAAACCGAGACAGGTCTGTTCGGTCACTGAGACCCGTTTTTGAATGAACTCAGCTTTCGGGGGATTCGGCGGCCAACGAGGCAATCACTGCTGGCCGCTCACCCACCCGCTGCTGAAACGCCGCCAGCGCCGGCCACTCGCTCAGATCAATCGCGTGAAAGGCCGCCCAGCGCAGCACCACGAACAGATACGCATCCGCCACCGAGTATTGCGCGCCCAGCAAATAGTCCTGGCGTTCCAGCGTCTGCACCAGCACCGCAAAACGCTTGAACAACGTGGCCTGGAACATGGCTCGCACCTCGCCCTGAATCGCATCGTTGAAGAACACCGCCAAGCCACCATGCACTTCGGTGGCGATAAAATTCAGCCATTCCTGCAAACGCACACGCTCCCAGCTGCCATTGGCCGGCGCGAGATTTGCTGTGGGTTTCAGGTCAGCCAGGTACTGCAGGATCGCGCTGGCTTCGGTCAGCACCTGGCCGTTGTCCAGTTTCAGCGCTGCAACGTAGCCCTTGGGGTTGATCTGCAGGAAGTCTTCGCCGTCGGCAGTGGTCTTGGCCTGGTTATCGACCCGCACCAGGTCGAACGGCAACGCCAGTTCGCGCAGCACGATATGCGGGGCGAGGGAGCAGGCGTGGGGAAAGAAATACAGTTTCATCTTGAACAGCTCCGTTGAATTTGCGCCAGTCTCGCGGGCATGGCACCGTGCGTAAAATTAAACCTTCAGACCCCTGCCATAAGGACAGCGAATGCCATGATGAACCTGATGCACTGGCGCCTGCTGGTGGCTGTGGCCGATCACGGCAGCATCACTGCCGCCGCCGAGCGCGTCGGTATGACTCAATCCGCCGCCAGCCAGGCCATGGCCGGCATGGAGGCGACGCTGGGCGCGCAGCTGTTTACCCGTGCACCGCGCAAGACCTTGCCCACCGCCCTGGGTTTGAGTGTGATCGAACAGGCGCGGGTGATGCTCAAAGCCTTGCAGACCATTCGCAGCACCGTGGATGAAGCCCGCCCAATGCTGCGTGGGACGATTCGCATCGCCAGTTTTCCCATGGTGCTGGCGAGGTTCCTGACACCGTTGTTGCAGCGCTTTGCCCAGCTTTATCCGGGGATCGAGGTGACCACCCTGGATGTCACCGACAACGAAGTGCTCACTTTGCTCGATGCGGAGCTGATCGACCTGGGTGTAGTGCTTAACCCCACGCCCGAACGCAATGCCACGGTATTGGGCCGGGACTTCTGGATGGCCGTGCTACCGGTGGATCATGCGTTGGCGCAACGTCCGGCCGATGCCAGTGTGTCGCTTGAGGAATTACTTGAGCAGCCGTTCGTGCTCGCCACCGGTGGGTGTACCGCGAATGCGCGCAGCCTGGGCGCCGCAGCGGGGCTGACGCTGCGCGATATCCGCGTGGAAGTGCGCGAATGGAACAGCGCGTTCAGCCTGGTACGCGAGGGCGTTGGCGTCACGCTGGTGCCGGAAATGGCTCTGCCGGCCCAGCGCAAAGGCTTGCGCGTGATGCCGCTGACGGTGCCGCTGCACCGTGAGTTTGCCTTGGTCGGCTCGCCCACCCGTGACCCGTCAGCCGCTGCCCGCGCTTTATTAGAAATGCTGGCTGATTAGTGGCCTTGCATAGCGCCTAGCCCTGTCTATGCTCACCCAGAACCGTTGATGACGCTTGGGATATAAAGCGATTTGGATGGTTACATATGAAATGGAATGCGCCTTCCGGGCGCCGGGAATCCAGGGTGATCTGACCATGTTCAACCGCCATCACAAATCCGACCTGCTTGAAATCCAACGCTTTTCCTGCGCACTGACCGAAACCAACGCCAAACTCGCGGCCATCAGCCGCTCCATGGCCATGATCGAGTTCGACGCCACTGGCGTGATCCTCGACGCCAACGACAACTTCTGCAAAACCATGGGCTACAGCGCCGAGGAGATTCGCGGCAAGCATCACCGCCTCTTTTGCGACGAGGCCTATACCCATACCGACGGTTACGCCAAGCTATGGCGCAACTTGGCGCGGGGCGAGGCGCTGAGTGGCACCTTCATGCGCTTGAACAAGCACGGCCAGGAGGTGTGGCTTGAAGCCAGCTACATGCCGGTGCTGGACAAAGACAATCAGGTGCAGAGCGTGATCAAAGTCGCGTCGGATATTTCTGCGCGGGTTCACCACGAACATGAAAACCAGAGCCTGATCGACGCCATCGGCCGTTCCATGGCAGTGATCGAGTTCACGCCCCAGGGCCAGATTCTCAATGCCAACGAAAACTTCCTGAAGACCGTGCAGTATTCCCTGGATGAAATCGTCGGCCAGCACCACAGCATGTTCTGCCACCGCAACGAAGTGGAATCGCCGGCCTACACAGCATTCTGGGCGTCCCTCAATCGCGGCGAATACCATTCACACCGCTTCGAGCGCAAAGACAAATACGGCAAGACCCTGTTCCTGGAAGCCTCCTACAACCCGATCTTCGATCCCAATGGCCGCCTGTACAAAGTGGTGAAGTTCGCCAGCGACATCACCGACCAGGTCACCACCCTGCGCACCGCTGCCGACTCGGCCCACGCCACCTCGGTGCAAAACGATGCCTGCGCGCGCAAGGGCTCGGAGGTGGTGCAGCAAACCGTGCAGATCATCGAACAGATTTCCCACGACTTGAACCAGGCCGCCGAGAGCATTGATGCGGTCAACAAGCAGTCGGACATCATCGGCGCCATCGTGCAGACCATCCGCGGCATTGCCGAGCAAACCAATATGCTCGCGCTGAACGCTGCGATTGAAGCGGCGCGGGCCGGTGAGCACGGGCGCGGCTTTGCAGTGGTGGCCGACGAAGTACGCAGCCTCGCGGCGCGCACCAGCCAGGCGACGGTGGAGATAGTGGATGTAGTGCGCAAGAACCACGACCTGTCGCTGAGCGCCGTGTCGAGCATGCAATCGAGCTTGAGCCGCACGGGGCTCGGGGTGGAGCTGGCGAATGAAGCGGGGCAAGTGATCCTGGAGATTCAGGAAGGCTCACGGCACGTGGTGGATGCGATCGGTCAGTTCAACTCGACCCTACAACTGCAATAACGCCACTGCGGATTTGGTAACCCGAATCAATGTGGGAGCTGGCTTGCCTGCGATGCAGACACCTCGGTCTATCAGGTCGGCCGAGGTGATGCTATCGCAGGCAAGCCAGCTCTCACACACGTCTGCTTTCACATTTGATCAGTGGTGTGGCTTAGATCGCGGCCAGGGTTTCTTTCACCGCCCGCGCCTGCGGCTCAGCTGTCTTCGCCGCTACCTGCTGCTCTTGTTGCTGCTTCAAACGCTCAGCCACTTGCTTGGAAATAGCGTCCTGCTTTTCCTGCGACATGTTCTGCACATCCGCCTCGGTCAAACCCTGTTCCTTGAGCAATTGCTCACGGATACGCTCGGCCGGCGTCTTGCTCATGTAGTCGGTAAAATCCGCCCGCGCGCCGGAGGTAGCGCTGGTCGCGGGCACATCGGAGGCCGAAGCGGAGGTCTGCAGTTGCACGCGGGTCTTGGCGAAGGCTTCGTCGATACGGTCGGTGGCCTTGTCCAGTTCCTTTTGCGCGGCCGGCACGGTCACGCTTTGCTGCGCCGCCTGCAGGGCACCGCTGTACAGCGCGCTGGCAGCGGCGTTGGCAGGGTCCATATCAGGCCGTTTGATCTGTTGAACGGTCGACACGGCTTGGGTGTTGTTGTTAACCAGCATGATCGGTCACCTGTGGAATGTTCGGTGCCACAGGTGGAGCAAATAGCGTGCCGGGTGCGAAGCGCCCGGTTTTGTTGGGGATGACGTGGCCGCCGCGGCAAGCATTGTCCCGCAGGCGGCCAACTGTTGCCGTCAATGGGCGATATTTTCCAATGCCAAATTACGCGTACGCGGCCCGAACCAACTGATGGTGATCATCACGATCAACATGCTGCTGGCAATAAACGCCAACACCCCTGGCGTGCCCAGGTGTTCAAGGATAAAACCGATCAACAGGCTGCTGAACACCGTGGACAAGCGGCTGAACGAATAACAGAACCCCACCGCCCGCGCGCGGATGTTGGTGGGGAACAGCTCGCTCTGGTACGAGTGATAGCTGAAGCTGAGCCAGGCATTGCAGAACGTGATCATCACCCCGCAGATCACCAGCCCCACCGCCGTGGTCTGCAGCGCGAACAGGCTGCCGAAGATCACCGCGCCCATGGCTGAGCCGACGATCTGCCATTTGTTTTCAAAGCGGTTGGCCACTTTCACAAACAGCAACGGCCCCAGCGGGTAGGCGAGGGTGATGATAAAGGCGTAGAGCAAGCTGTGGGTCACGCTGACGCCCTGGCCCGAAAGCAGCGCCGGCAACCAATTGCCAAAGCCGAAAAAGCCGATGGCCTGAAACACATGAAACACAATCAGCATCAACGCGCGGCGACGGTACGGCGGTTGCCAGATATCGGCAAAACGGCCACTGCCCTGCACGCTGACGGCTTCCGGCTCAGGCTCGTCCAGTGGTTTGCCGTGATCTTTCTGACAGCGCGCCTCAAGGTTGTCCATGATCGCACCGGCTTCTTCGAAGCGGCCCTTTTGCGCAAGCCAGCGCGGCGACTCCGGCAGGCGTTTGCGCAGTTGCCAGATAAACAACGCAAACACCGCGCTCGACAGTACCACCCAGCGCCAGCCGGACACGCCGAACGGCGCTTGCGGCACCAGCCACCACGACATCAATGCCACGGCTGGCACTGACAGAAATTGGATAAAGAACGCGAAGGCAAACGCCGAGCTGCGCATGCGCTTGGGCACCAGTTCAGACAGGTAGGCGTCGATGGTCACCAACTCAATGCCCAGGCCAATCCCCACCAGAAAACGCATGCAGATGATGCCCACGGCGGAGGTTTGGATACCCATCAGCACGGTGGCGACGGTGTACCAGATCAACGCAAAGGTGAAGATCGCCCGCCGACCATAGCGGTCGGCGATGGGGCTGAGCAGGCTGGCGCCGAGGAACAGGCCAAGGAAGGTTGCCGAGGCGAACGCGGCCTGGTCGGAGAAGCCGAATACGCCCGCGCTGCCGGTATGGAAAATCCCGTCGCTGATCAAGCCGGGGCTGATATAGGCGGTCTGGAACAGGTCATACAGCTCGAAAAAGCCACCAATCGACAGCAGCGCCACCAGGCGCCAGACCGTCGCAACGGCGGGCAGGCGGTCGATGCGCGCGCTGATATGGGCTGCACGGAGGGGGTCGATGCCGTCGGCGGCAGAGGCGGTGAGTGTGGACATGGGAGGCGATTCCAGGGGCAGTGACCTGGAATCTTAGCGGGCTAACGGAAATCGGTGCTTGTGAAGTTGAGCTTGTTTGGCCGCACATTCACCGATTTATTGCGCCAAAGCTCTATCTTTCAAGGTTTTATGGCGCAGAGCCTCAGTAGGTTACGGGTATTTCAAACGTCTGGAAGGCGTCGTCCACCGGTTGGTAACCCAGCACGCGTGTGGTTTCGCTCAGGTCCAGGCGCTTGAAGCGGTTATTGGATATGCCATGGGCGATCAGGTGCTTCACGCCTTCAGCCTCCACCGAGCGCTGCAGCAACTGCACCGCATCACGCGGGCTGAGCCAGGCGCTGAGGTCGCGGGCGTTGTTCAGGTCGTGGGTTTCGGGAAATTCAAAGGCGCCGATGCGCAGGGCGATCGTCGAAAGTGGCGTTTTGGCTGCGTAGTAACCACACAGTGCTTCGCCATAGCATTTGCTCACGCCATACAGGTTGGCGGGCATCACCTGCATGCCAGGGGTGATCTGGCGGTCTACCGGATAGCCTTCGATGGTCTGGGCGCTGCTGGCGAACACCAGGCGTTTTACCCCGGCGGCCACGGCGGCTTCGAACAGGTAGGTGGTGGCGAGGATATTGTTGGGCAGCAATTCGTCGAATGAGGCGTTGGCGTGCGGAATGCCTGACAGGTGCACGATTACGTCGATGCCGTCGAGCAGGGCGGCGAGGCTGGATGGGTCGCTGAGGTCGGCGTGCACAAAACGGTGCTCGCCCAGGTCGACATCCGGCGCGATACGGTCTGTGAGGGTGAAACGGTAGCGGTCTTTCGAGGCCTCGAAAAACGTCTTGCCGATTCTGCCGCAGGCGCCGGTGAGCAGTACGTTGAGTCCTTTCACGGTGGAGTCCTTATTTTAGTTATGGCCGTCGAGGGCGAAAGTCTGGAAGCCTTTGTGCTGGCTCAGCCGCTGGTAGTACGCGGCAATAGCCGGGTAGGGCGGGCGTGCCATAGGCGTCATCTGCCAGCGGTGCACCGACAGCCCGATCAGGATGTCGGCGAGGGTGAATTCATCACCGGCCACGTAAGCGTTTGTGCGAACGAGCTGTTGCTCCAGAATGCCCATCTTGTCGTTCCAAACCTGCACAGCAGCGTCGATCTGCGCGGCGTCCAGACCATCCGGGTTATTACGCACCAAGGCCGTGAACGCATCGCCCCAGGCGCGGTTGAGTTCGATGGCTTGCCAGTCTATCCACTGCTCGACCCGGGCCCGCGGTGCAGGTTCGGCGGGCAGCAGGTCATGCCGTTGGTAGAGGTTCACGAGGTAGCGGCAGATGGTGTTGGATTCCCACAGCACGCCGTGGTCGTCGATCAGCACGGGGATCTGGGCGTTGGGGTTCAGGGCGAGGAATTCAGCAGACTGGGTAGGCTTGAAACCGATGCCCCAATCCTCGCGGGTGTAGTCGATGCCGAGTTCCTGGCAGGTCCACAGCACTTTGCGCACGTTGATGGAGGACGTACGGCCGAGGATTTTCAGTGAGTGTCCCATGGTGCTTCCCTTGCGATGGAGAGCAGCCAATTTAGCAGGGACATGCGGGTGGAGCGAGACCGTCGTAAGGCGCTGGCGTTAAGAGCTCTCTGGCAAGCGAAGGGCCCTTAGCGCGTCAAATGAATAAAAAATACTTCTTCAAAGTGAAGGGCCAGTAAGTTTAACAACACCGTTTGTTATCTTCATTTCCGGTTCAGCTTCCATGCCTGGCGCGTTGAAGCTAAAAGTCCCATCCAATAGCGAGTTGGCAAAATCAACACTTAATAGCGTGAAGGTTCCACTGTCCGCAAAGTAGCTCCATCCAAAGCCTGAGTAACGATGATAATAATAGGCAAACACTTCCTCGTCTCGCCCAATGTTGTAGGTTCCTGGGGAGATATTTTTGTTTAGGTAGATGAATAAAACTCGATCCTTTGATTTGTCGCTGCCAACGACTACAAATTGGGTATTGCTCGCGTCTTGAAGATCCACTGAGTCTGAGGTGAATGGGAGGGGTGTAACCGATGCATTGCAGCCGATCACACCTTTGGCGAATAGCGTTTTATTGGAGATGAGCGAGTACATGGCAAGACCCTTTTCAGTGAGAACCAAGTGTCAGGAAATATCCTTGAGGATGTACTTATAAGGCGCCCACCGGTGCTTGCCTACTGTCAAAGTTGACAGGTCAGAAGAGTACAACCTGCTGTGTTTTGGCTCAGAATGCACGCCGCAAAGCGCTTACGTGCTCTCGCGCACCTGCAACTCAAACCCCATATCCACCACCGGCTTGGCGATCTTGTTACCCGCCATGATCGTTAGCAAATGCTCCGCCGAGCGCCGGCCAATCGCTTCACGCGGCGTGCTGATACTGCTCAGGCGCGGTACCATATAAGAAGAGGCGGGCAGATCGTTGAAACCTAGCACCGCGACGCGCTCCGGCACCTTGATGTCATGGCGCATGGCTTCCAGCAGCGCGCCTTGGGCCAAGTCGTCGTTGCCAAAGAAGATCGCATCCACATCCGGATGGGCGGCCAACAGCTGCAAAAACAGCTCGCCACCCAAGCCGACCGAAGAGGGCCGCGGTGTCAGCAATTCCAGCGCCGGGTCATACAGGCCGGCCTGTTGCAGCGCCCGGCGGAAACCTTCGCCACGCAGCAAAGTGCGTTGGTCCAGTTGCGCACCGATGTACGCCAAGCGTTTGTACCCACGGGACAGCAAATGCGCTGCCGCCGTTTCACCCGCCGCCAGTTGCGAGAAACCCACGCAGTTCACGCCGGCATTCGGGTCCAGGTCCATCATGTACACGCAGGGCACGTTGCTGGCCTCGACCATCCGTCGGGCGCTTTCGGTGCGATCGAACCCGGTGAGCAGCAACCCACGTGGCTGGTAGGCCATGTAGTTTCGCAGCAGGTTTTCTTCTTCGTCACGGGAATAGTGGAAGTTACCGATCAGTACTTCAAAACCCTTGGGCCGCAGCACTTGGTGGATAGCTTCGAGGGTTTCGATGAACAGCAGGTTGGACAGCGACGGCACCAACACCACCACTGAATGGCTCTGGGCCGAGGCCAGCGCGCGGGCGGCGGGGTTGACCACGTAGTTGAGTTCGGCGGCGGCTTGCTGCACTTTTTCCACCAGCTCGGTGGCGACGGTGCTGATGCCACGCAGGGCGCGCGACGCGGTAATCGGGCTGACGCCGGCCAGGCGGGCGACTTCGTTAAGGGTCGGGCGACCCGTGGTGCGCAATTTTTTATCGTTCTTAGAGGTCATCAGGCGGCTTGCCAAACAAAAATCGAGGCACTAAGGTAGCGCTGTCTCCAAACGGCTGCAAATGCTTGAACGTTGGGTTGCCTGATCCCGTTCGAATGATTGGAGCGGATGCACGCGTCACTCCATAAAAAAAGACAAGAGGCGCGGGAAAAGCCTGTTTTTGCACTAGCCTTACAGCGTGCAAAGGTAGCGCTATCTGCGTCCTGAGGTGTTTCATGAGTCAACCTGTTACCGCCCTGGTTATCATGGGTGTTGCCGGCTGTGGCAAGACCAGCGTCAGCGAGGCCCTGTGCCGGCTGAACGGCGCCACCGCCATTGAAGGCGACAGCTTTCATCCCGCCGCGAATATCGAAAAGATGAGCGCCGGCCACCCCCTCGACGACGACGACCGCGCCGGCTGGCTCGACATCCTGTGCGATGAACTGCGCCGTTCGCTCAAGGCCGGCGAACACCCGGTGCTCACCTGCTCCTCACTCAAGAAAAAATACCGCGACCACCTGCGCGAAGCCGCGCCGGGCCTGGGGTTTGTCTTTTTGGAGCTGACCCGCGAAGTGGCCGCCGACCGCGTGTCCCATCGCCCCGGCCATTTCATGCCGGCAAGCCTCATAGACAGCCAGTTCGCCACCCTTGAATCGCCGATAGGCGAACCGCTGACCCTGGCCCTCAACGCCAGCGAAGACAGCATCGAGGAACTGGCCGAGCAGACCAACACTTGGTGGCTGCAACACGGCTTTGAACGAACCCGATAATTTTTTGCCGGAAAGATAGCGCTATCCCCGGCGAAAGATTCAACACCCGCTTTAATAACAACAACAAACAGGAGAGACCCCCCATGTTTGGCATGTCCCACGAGTCCTACCTGCTGCTAGACGCAGTGGTCACTATCATCGGGTTGATCGTTCTGATCACCAAGTTCAAGGTGCACCCGTTCATTGCACTGATCATCGCGGCCGGCTTCCTCGGCCTGACCTCGGGCATGCCCGTGGACAAGATCATCAAGGCGTTCCAGGACGGTTTCGGCGGGGTGCTCGGCTTTGTCGGCATCATCCTCGCGCTGGGCACCATGCTCGGCAAGATGATGGCCGAATCCGGCGGTGCCGATCAGATCGCCCAGACCCTGATCCGCGCCTTTGGCAAGGACAAGGTCCAGTGGGCCATGATGTTTGCCGCGTTCCTGGTGGGTATCCCGCTGTTCTTCGAGATCGGTTTTGTCTTGCTGATCCCGCTGGTATTCATCGTCGCGCGCCGCACCGGCGTGTCGCTGATCAAGATCGGCATCCCGCTGCTGGCCGGCCTGTCGGCGGTACACGGCCTGGTGCCACCGCACCCGGGCCCGCTGCTGGCTATCGGCGTGTTTGGCGCGGACATCGGCAAGACCATCCTGTACGGCCTGATCGTCGCACTGCCGACTGCCATCATCGCAGGCCCGATCTTCGGTACGTTTATCGCCAAGTACATCCCGGGCAACCCGTCCCAGGAACTGGTCGACCAACTGGCCCGCGAGACCGATAACAAGTCGTTGCCGAGCTTTGGCATCACCCTGGTCACTGTGCTGCTGCCGGTGTTCCTGATGCTGCTCAAAACCTTTGCCGACATCGCGTTTGCCGAAGGCAACGTGGTGCGCAACTGGATGGACATGATCGGTCACCCGATCACTGCGCTGCTGCTGGCGTTGCTGCTGTCGCTGTATACCTTCGGCCATCGCCAGGGCATTCACTCCAAGCAAATCCTCAAGCTGCTCGACGCCAGCCTTGCGCCGACCGCCGCGATCATTCTGATCATCGGTGCCGGTGGTGGCTTCAAGCAGATGCTGGTGACCAGCGGTGTGGGCGACGTGATTGGCCATATGGCGGTGAACGCGCAGATCAACCCGATCCTGCTGGCGTGGCTGGTGGCGGCGGTGATTCGCGTCGCGACGGGCTCGGCCACCGTTGCGACCATTACTGGCGCGGGCATTGTGGTGCCGGTAGTAGGCATGATTCCAGGGGTTAACCGTGAGCTGCTGGTGTTGGCGACAGGGGCGGGTTCGTTAATCCTGTCTCACGTCAACGATGCGGGGTTCTGGCTGGTTAAGCAGTACTTCAACATGACCGTGGCTGAGACGTTCAAGACGTGGACGGCGATGGAGACGATTCTGTCGATCGTGGCGTTGATCTTTATCATGCTGTTGTCGTTGGTGGTGTAAGCCGCACCACCGTTACCCCTGTGGTAACCCGATCAAATGTGGGAGCTGGCTTGCCTGCGATGCAGGCACCTCGGTGTAGCAAATACACCGAGGTGATGCTATCGCAGGCAAGCCAGCTCCCACATGTTTGACCGCATTTCTTCAGGGAGATTGGGTCAGGCCTTGGTGACCAGGCCATCCGCCCGGAACATCCCGCGAATCCCGCGCACGGCCTGGCGAATCCGGTCCTGGTTCTCGATCAGTGCAAAGCGCACATGATCATCCCCGTACTCGCCAAACCCAATCCCCGGCGACACACACACCTTGGCTTCCAGCAGCAACTTCTTGGCAAATTCCAGCGAACCCATGGCGGCATACTGCTCGGGGATTTTCGCCCAGACGTACATCGACGCCTTCGGATTTTCCACCATCCAACCCAGCTCATGCAGGCCCTTGACCAACACATTGCGGCGCTGGCGGTACTGCTCGGCAATGTCCTTCACGCATTGCTGATCGCCTTCCAGCGCCGCAATCGCCGCCACTTGCAGCGGGGTGAACGTGCCGTAGTCGTGGTAACTCTTGATCCGCGCCAGGGCGTTGACCAGTTCCGGGTTACCCACCATGAAACCGATGCGCCAGCCGGCCATGTTGTAGCTCTTGGACAGGGTGAAAAACTCCACCGCAATGTCCTTGGCGCCCGGTACCTGCATGATCGACGGGGCTTTCCAGCCGTCGTAGACGATGTCGGCGTAGGCCAGGTCGTGCACCACCAGCACGTCGTACTGCTTGGCCAGCGCAATCACGCGCTCGAAGAAATCCAACTCCACGCACTGCGCAGTGGGGTTGGACGGGAAGCCCAGGATCATCATCTTCGGTTTGGGGATCGAACCGCGAATCGCCCGTTCCAGTTCAGCGAAGAAGTCCACGCCAGGAATCAGCGGCACCGAGCGGACCTGGGCGCCGGCAATCACGGCACCGTAGATGTGGATCGGGTAGCTCGGGTTCGGCACCAAAACAGTGTCGCCCTGGTCCAGGGTGGCCAGCATCAAGTGCGCCAGGCCTTCCTTGGAACCGATGGTCACGATGGCCTCGGTTTCTGGGTCGATGTCCACTTCATAGCGGTCTTTGTACCAGCGCGAAATCGCCCGGCGCAGGCGCGGAATGCCTTTGGAGGTGGAGTAGCCGTGGGTGTCTTCACGCTGGGCGACGGTGACCATTTTCTCCACGATATGCGGTGGGGTCGGGCCGTCAGGGTTACCCATGCTCAAGTCGATGATGTCTTCGCCGCGCCGACGCGCAGCCATCTTCAGCTCGGCAGTGATATTGAACACGTAAGGGGGGAGTCGATCTATGCGCGCAAAGCGGCGCGGCAAACCTTGGTCAGCCATTGTTGCCTCGAGGGTACGTAAGCGCCCGGAACCGTCCGAGCGACGTCGGCCACTGCGGTGGCCTGCGGGGCAGACAATACGGTCGGTGATGGCCAGTTGTCCAGATGCGTAGGAAAATTTTCTGCATGGAGTCCAATACGGATATGCCCCTATACTCGATGCGGGTTTGTTCCCTCATAAGAAGGAGACTGTTCGTATGGATCAGCAGACAAAACAACCGTTAGAACCGCGCATGGAAGCGGGCAAGGCCCTGGTGATTGCCGGCGTACAAGGGCGTTATTCAAAGGCCACCGTGGGTGATATCCCCAAGCTTTGGGAGTTGTTCGATACCTGCATCAAGGACATCAAGCAGCGCGTGGGCGGCGTGACGTATGGCGTTTGCCATAACCCCCATCATGGCGAATTCGATTACATGGCCGGTGTTGAAGTCCCGAGCAAAGCCGAGGTGCCGAGCAACTTCGAGTCTATCGAAATTCCGCCGCTCAACTATGCCGTGTTCCCGCATTACGGGCCGGTGCAGGCACTTGAGCAAACATACGAGCGCATCATGTTCGAATGGCTGCCGCACTCGGGCTATAAAGTGATGGGTGCGGATTTCGAGCGGTACAGTGCGGACTTTGATGGGCGCAAAGGCACCGGGACGGTGGAGATCTGGTTGCCGGTTGGCGAAAGAGGCTGACGACTGCCTTGCAGAAGCCGGCTAGCCGGCTTCTGCGGGATATCAGTACAACGTATTTTTGACCCGCTCCGGCATCTCCCGGTCATACGCCTCGGCGTCGAACTGCCCATCATTGAGCCGTTTGTGAAACGCCCCCGCTGACGGCAACGCCGAGCGGTCGAACTGTTTCTCCGGGTTCCAGCAGTCCGAGCGCACAAACGCCTTGGAGCAGTGGAAATACGCGGCCTCCACCTGCACCAGAATCACCGACCGCGCCGGCTTGCCATTCACCGCAAAACTCTCCAGCAGCGCAGGTTCGATGGAAATCTGCGCCCGGCCATTCACGCGCAAGGTCTCGCCAATCCCCGGAATGATGAACAGCAAGGCAATCCGCGGGTCCTGGATCAGGTTGCGCAATGTATCCACGCGGTTGTTCCCCGGCCGATCCGGAATCGCCAGGGTGCGCTCATCCACAATCCGCACAAACCCAGGCACATCGCCGCGTGGCGAACCGTCGATGCCGTCCGGCCCGGACGAACTCACCACCACCAACGGCGACGCCCGCACCATGGCCTGGTAGTCCTCGTTGAGAAACGGGATTTCCTTGCGCACGGCGCGCTCGTGGGGGAGGCCGTAGAGAGTGTCGAGTTGTTCGAGGGTTGCCAGCATGCTTACCACCTCCTTACCGTTCAAAATACTAACGCCAACCGGCGCTCATACCCAATCCGCCCCTTGTACGCCTCCCCACTGTCCACCCAGCCTGCTGCCAGATACAGCCGCATCGCCGCCACATTGTCCGCGTCCACCGACAACTCCAAGCCCTTGATCTG
Organism: Pseudomonas sp. H1_A03; assembly: GCF_054685145.1. Lineage (NCBI taxonomy): Bacteria > Pseudomonadati > Pseudomonadota > Gammaproteobacteria > Pseudomonadales > Pseudomonadaceae > Pseudomonas > Pseudomonas sp. H1_A03. The sequence goes on along the minus strand of NZ_CP162829.1, from coordinate 6,063,269 downwards.
TGGCCACGCTTGCAATGCCGCCGCCGGCAACGCCTGCAAACACGCCTTGCCGAATCCGCGCCCTTGCTGGTGCCGGTCCACCTGCAATGCATGCAGCGTCGCGCTGTGTTCATGCGCCCAATGGGGCAGGCAAGGTGGGCGTTTGAGCAACAGGAAGGCCACGGGCTGGTCGTCGGCGAGCAGGGCGAAGCCTTTGATCGCGTCGGGATTGGGATTGACCAGCAGGCTGTTCAGCGCACAGTAGATATCACCGGAATACGCCAGTTGCTCGGGATGCACTTGCAGGGTGTCGAGCTGCTGTTTCTGTACAAGGCTCAGCGTCTCATAGGGGACGAGGCGGGTTTCCATGGGGGGGCGCATCCGAAATCCTACAAAGAGGCGGGGATTCTAGCGGGTTTGGCGTCTGTCGGGTCGACCGGAAACCTTGAGCGACGCGAACTATAGTGAGCCCCGTGCGCCCATTGAATCTCTGAACACAACAATACGGCGCCTGGTGTTTACCGACGCGTTTACGCCGGGCTGGATCCCGTCGGGTAAGCCGTTCATGACCGCTGAAGTGACCCTGCAAGAGGTCGACGGCAACAAGACCCTCTACACCGCCCGCGCCATGCACTGGAGCGCTGAAGATAAAAAAGCCCCTGAGGCCATGGGGTTTCATGACGGCTGGGGCCAGAGCCTGGATCGGCTGGTGACGCTGGTCACCGAAGGCATGAGGGATTGAGCTAACGGTAGGCGCTCCCACATTTGATCTTCATTGTCTGGTCGGGATCACTCGAGCATCTTGCCCAACAACCAACTCCCCGCCGGCCCCGGCGGGTGCTGCCGCGACCACAACGCGTCCACCGCCACCGAGCGCGGCCAACTGCGTGCTTTGAGCTCCACCAATTGGCCGCCATCAAAACGCTCCACCAGCCAGCGCGGCAGCGGTGCCCAGCCGAAGCCCAGTTGCGCCATCTCCATCAACATCAAGTAACTCGGCGCCGACCACACGCGGCCGCTGGGGCGGGTTTCAGTCGGGTTGATGATGCTGGCCAGGCGCAGTTCGCGATGCTGCTGCAGCGTGTCGGCGGGGATGTTTTTCAGTTTGGCCAGTGGGTGCCTGGCCGCGACGAACAGTGAGATTTCCGTGCTTTCTGCTACCGGCGCGCCGGTGAGGTCAGGCGGGTAGTTATCCTGTTTTTCAATAAAAGCGAGGTGCGCACGGCCACTTTGCACCAAGGCCATCAAGTCCTCGCACTCAGCGATCAGGCATTCCAGTTCAAGGTCCGGGTAACGCTGCTCAAAGGCGCTGAGCGCGATCTCGAAGCGATCGGACTGGTAAGTATCGGACATGGCGATGGTCAGCTTCGGCTCCAACCCCTGGGCCAGTTGGCTCGCCGCCAGTTCCAAACGACTGCTGGCCTCCAGCACCTGCTCGGCGCGTTGCAGCAACACATGGCCGGCCGGGGTCAGTGTCGGCTTGCGGCTAGTGCGGTCAAACAGCACCACGTCCAAATCAATCTCCAGGCTCGCCACTGCCGCGCTGACGGTGGACTGGCTCTTGCCCAGCTTGCGCGCCGCTGCGGAAAACGAGCCTTGCGTAGCTGCCTGTACGAACGCCTGCAGCACTTCATGGGAGGCCATGACTATCGCCTTGATCGATGGTTATTGGTTATGAAGTATCGAGTCAAAGGGTAAACATGGCAACCCTCGTCACTCACAGAGCGCTGGTTATGAGCCCTACCAAGTCGGTTACTGAACGTGTTTGCCAAGCCATCGGTTTTGAGGGATTGGCATTGTTGATCTGCACCCCATTGCTGGCGTGGATCATGGACAAGCCCGCCCTGGAAATGGGCATGGTCACCCTGGCGATCAGCCTGATCGCGCTGACCTGGAACGTGATCTTCAACGGCCTGTTCGACCGCCTAAAAGCGCGCCTGCAACTGGCCAACACGCCGTGGACGCGGGTGTTGCATGCGTTGCTGTTTGAAGGCGGGCTGATTCTGGTGTGTGTGCCGCTGATCGCGGCGTGGCTGAACATCAGCCTGATCCAGGCGTTCATCCTCGACATAGGTGTACTGCTGTTTTTCCTGCCGTACACCTATGTGTATCACTGGGGCTATGACGTGCTGCGCGAGAAGCTCCTGGGGCTTAAAGAAACATCCCCCCCGAAGCCTCAATGCGCTGACCGGTGATCCAGTTGCTGCCGTCGGCCAGCAAACTCGAAATCGCCCCGCCGATGTCGTCCGGCAAGCCGGCTCGGCCCAGGGCGGTGTTGTTGGCGACCATGGTATTGAGGGCAGCGTTATCGCGCACGGCGCCACCACCGAAGTCGGTTTCAATGGCACCAGGCGCGATGATGTTGACGGTGATACCACGAACGCCCAACTCTTTGGCTTGGTAGCGCGTGAGCACTTCCATCGCACCTTTCATCGACGCGTACGCTGAATAGCCCGGCAGGCTGAACCGCGCTAGGCCGCTGGAGATGTTGAGGATGCGGCCACCGTCGCGGATCAGCGGCAGCAGTTTTTGCGTAAGAAAGAACGGCCCCTTGAAGTGGATAGCCACCAATTGGTCGAACTGCGCTTCAGTGGTGTCGGCAAAGCTGGCGTGGGCGCCGATGCCGGCGTTGTTGACCAGAAAGTTGAAGTGATCCTGTGCGAAAACCGCCTTGAGCACATCGCCGACGCTGCCAACAAACTCATTGAAGCTCGCACTTTGGCTGACATCCAGTTGCAGCATCGCCGCGCGGCCACCCAATTGTTCGATCTGCGCGACCACGGCCTGCGCCTCGTCGGCCTTGCTGTGGTAAGTGCCGATGATATCGACGCCTTGCGCCGCCAGGTGCAGTGCGGCGCTTTTGCCCAGGCCACGGCTGGCGCCGGTGATCAATGCGATTTTACGGGTCATGGTGAAGTCCTCTGAAGTAGTGGTGAGACTGAGTGTATTTGTCCGGTCATAACGTGATAAACAGGGTTAAACCGGAATCACTGGCCGGATAGAGCGAACAATCCCATGAACAAACTTGAGCTGCTGCGCACCTTCGTGCGCGTCACCGAACTGTCGAGTTTTACCCAGGCAGGCGAGAGCCTGGGCCTGCCGCGTTCAACCGTGTCCGAGCATGTGCAGGCGCTGGAGGAACTGCTCGGCGCTCGCCTGCTGCAACGCACCACGCGCAAGGTCCAGGCGACCCAGGACGGCCGCGTGTTGTATGAGCGCAGCAAGGATTTGTTGTCGCACATGGAGGAACTGGAAGGGCTGTTTCGCCAGGACGAAGCGCAGCTGAGCGGGCGTATTCGTGTGGACATGCCCAACGTGATGGCGCGGGAATTGATCCTGCCGCAACTGCCGGCATTCATGGACGCGCACCCGCTGATCGAGCTGGAAATCAGCACCACCGACCGTCAGGTCGACCTGCTCGCGGAAGGCTTTGATTGCGTGCTGCGCGTCGGCGCACAACCGGACCAGACCGTAGTGGCACGCTTGCTGTGCAACCTGCCGATGATCAACTGCGCGAGCGCGGCGTACTTGCAACGTTACGGCGTGCCCGAGACCCTGGCCGACCTCGCGCAGCATCAGTTGGTGCATTACGTGCGGCCGTTGGGCTCACGCTCGGCGGGCTTTGAATACGTGCAGGGCAACAAGGTGCAGCGCGTTCCCATGGCCGGGCGGGTGACAGTCAACAGCACCGATGCGTACAGGGCGGCGTGCCTCGGCGGCTTCGGCATTACCCAGGTACCGGCGCTGGGCATTCGTGACCTGCTGGAAAGCGGTGAGTTGGTGGCGCTATTGCCGGACTACCCGGCACCCCCGCTGGATGTCTCGCTGCTTTACGCCGGCCAGCGACATTTGCCGCAGCGTGTACGGGTATTCATGGACTGGCTTGCTGCCACCTTGCAAGCCCGGCTTTAGCGTCGTGCCGACAACTGCTGGGGCGCCAGGAACGCGTCGTGGAAGTAATCGCGCACCGCCTGCATCGCCGGGGTAAACGCACGCTCACGGTGCCAGGCCAGGCCGACGCTCATGGGCGTTACCGGGTCGGTGACGGTCAGGGTTTCGATGCGTTTGCCTTCCAGTGACCAAGGCCTGTGCACCAAATCTGACAGGATCGCCACACCGCTGCCATTGGCAACCATGCTGCGCACCGCCTCCACCGAACTGGTGCGCAGCCGCACCCCTGGCGTTTGCCCGGCCTGTTCCCAGTAGCGCATGGCGCTGTGTTCGGCCTCGTCGACGGTGAGCAGGATGTAGGGTTCCTGGGCCACATCCGCCAAGCTCACGGCGCCGCGTTCGCACAGGGGGTGATGGCTGGGCAGCCACAGGCGACGTTCCGAATTGAACAGGATTTCCGAGACGATATCCGGGTGGGTGAGGTTGGCGGTGAGCACCACCGCCATGTCGAACTGGCCGTCGAGCAAACCTTGTTCGATGGCTTGGCGCTCCTGTTCAAAGACCTCGATGGTCACGTCCGGGTGCCAGTGTTCCATGCGCTGCAGGTGGTGGGGCAGGAAGTAGCCGAGCACCGTGTAGCTGGCCGCCAGGCGCAACACGCCACTGGCGCGGTAGTCGGGCAACGGGCTGTTCAACGCATCATCGACACTGCGCACAATCACATAGGCGCGGTTGAGAAAGTGCCGGCCGGCATCGGTCAGGTTCATGCCCTGGGCCGAGCGCACGAACAGTTGCACACCCAGCATGGCCTCCAATTCCTTGATCGCCGTGGTCACTGCCGATTGGGAGATATTCAGGTGAATCGCCGCCTGGGAAATCTGGCCAATCTCAGCCGTGGCGACGAAATAGCGGACTTGGCGCAAGGTCAGGGACATCTGCCTCTCCAAAACGTAGGGCTATCTGATTTTCAGAAGATGGGCCATCTGATAATAGATCTTCCCAAGGGGTCAAGCGGCAGCCTACTTTCCAATATCACCTTTTGGCGGAGCGACCCTGATGCAGGCAGTGGATTTCAACTCAGACATGGGCGAAGGCTTCGGCCCCTGGACCATTGGCGACGGCGTCGACGCGGAGCTGATGGCTTATATCAGCTCGGCCAATATCGCCACCGGCTTTCACGCCGGTGACCCCGGCACCATGCGCCGTACCGTCGAGCGTGCCAAGCAACTGGGTGTCGCTATCGGTGCGCACCCTGGCTTCCGTGATTTGGTCGGCTTCGGCCGGCGCCACATCAACGCGCCGCCCCAGGAGCTGGTGGACGACATGCTCTATCAGCTCGGCGCGCTGCGTGAAATCGCGCGCGCCCAGGGCATGACCCTGCAACACATCAAACCCCATGGCGCGCTGTACATGCACCTCGCCCGCGACGAAGAAGCCGCGCGGCTGCTGGTGCAAAACCTGCAAATCATCGAGCCGACGTTGCTGCTGTACTGCATGCCCAACTCAGTGATCTGGCGCGTCGCCCAGGAACTCGGGCAGCCGGTGGTGCGCGAGTTTTATGCCGACCGTGAGTACGATCTGACGGGCTCCATCGTGTTTACGCGCAATGTGCGGGCGCTGGATCCGGCGACCGTGGCGGCGCGAGTCCTGCGTGCGTGTCAGACCGGTCTGGTGCGCACCGTAGAAGGCGAAGACTTGTTTATCGAATTCGATTCCATCTGCCTGCACAGCGACACGCCCGGCGCGCTTGAACTGGTGGAGGCGACCCGCGAAGCCCTGGACCAAGCGGGCATCACCGTCAAAACACCTCAATAAGATCGAAACATCATTTTTTTTCGCCTGCCTTTCTACAATGATTCCAAGAGGAACAGACATGGCTGAAACGTCCCCCATCCGCTACAGCTTCGGCGGTGATGAACACCTGTTTGCCGAGGTCAGCGAGAGTATGTCGCTGGAGGCCTTTTTCAAAGGCATGGCCGTGACGCGTGCGGTGGAGCGCCTGGCGCTGGAGGGCGTGCTGGACGTGTGCCTGGCCAACGCATCGTTCCAGATTCGCTTCGACCCCGACCGCATCGCGCCCCATGTATTGCTCGATGCGGTGCAGACCGCCGAAGCCCAGGCCGTGGCCGAACGCACCCTGCACACGCGCATCATTGAAATTCCGGTGCTCTACAACGACCCCTGGACCCATGAAACCCTGATGCGCTTTCGCGACCGCCACCAAGACCCCAGCGGCACCGACCTTGAGTACGCGGCGCGTATCAATGGCCTGGCCGATGTGGATGCGTTTATCGCCGCCCACAGTGGCGCGCCGTGGTTTGTGTCGATGGTCGGCTTTGTCGCGGGCTTGCCGTTCATGTTCCAGATGGTCGAGCGCGAGCGTCAATTGCAGGTGCCCAAGTACCTGCGGCCGCGCACCGACACACCCAAATTGACCCTCGGCCATGGTGGCTGTTTCGGCTGCATCTACTCGGTACGCGGCGCAGGTGGCTACCAGATGTTCGGCGTGACCCCGGCGCCGATCTACGACCCGGCGCAGCAATTGGCGTACCTCAAGGAACACATGGTGTTCTTCCGTCCCGGCGATATCGTGCAGTTCAAACCGATGGACCGTGACGCCTACGACCTGGCGGTGGCCGAAGTGGACGCAGGACGTTTCGACCTGCGCATCCGCCCGGTGGAATTTTCCCTCGACGCCTTTCTCGCCGACCCCATGGGTTATCCGAAATCCCTGCAGGAGGCGCTGGCATGATCAAGGTGCTCAAACCCGGCCTCGCCACCTCCGTGCAGGACCTTGGCCGCGAAGGTTATTACCACTTGGGCATCCCGCCGTCGGGTGCGTTGGACCAATATGCATTGAGCGCAGCCAATCACCTGGTGGGCAATCCGGTCGGCGCGGCGGGGTTGGAATGCACGCTGATAGGCCCCGAACTGGCGTTTCAACAGGACGCGTTGGTGGCACTCAGCGGTGCCTTGATGTCGCCGCGCCTGGACGGTGAAGTCGTGCACCAGGACACCGCGTTCCAGGTGCGCGCCGGGCAGGTTTTACGCTTTGAATTTCCCAAGGCCGGCGCGCGGACGTATCTCGCGGTGGCCGGTGGTATTGACGTGCCGTTGGTGCTCGGCAGTCGTTCGACTTACACCCTCGGCGCACTCGGCGGGTTTCACGGTCGGCGCTTGCAGGAAGGCGACGAATTGCCCATCGGTGACGCCAGTGGTACGGGCCGTGCGGGCGACAGTTTACCGATGGCGTTGCGCCGTTCGGTGGGCGGTGATGTGACCCTGCGCGTGGTGCCGGGGCTGTATTACGAGCGGCTGACAGATGCGGCCAAAAACAGCTTTTTTGCCGAGCCCTGGACAGTGGGTTCCGAAGCCGACCGCATCGGCTATCGCTTCAAAGGCGGCAGTGCGCTGAGCTTTCAGCCACGGGAGCAGCCGTTTGGCGCGGGCTCCGATCCTTCTAATATCGTCGACAGTTGCTACCCGATCGGCTCGATCCAGGTGCCGGCCGGGTTGGAGCCGATCGTGTTGCATCGGGACGCGGTGTCGGGCGGTGGGTACGCGATGATTGGCACGGTGATCAGTGCCGATCTGGACTTGATCGGGCAGATGCAGCCGAACCAGCGGGCGGGGTTTGTGGCGGTGACGCTGGAGGAAGCACTGGAGGCGCGGCGGGTGTACAAGAAACGCGTCAAAGCGATGACTGGACTCTTCAACAACTGAATACCTGCAAAACCACTGTGGGAGCTGGCTTGCCTGCGATGGCGATCTTTCAGTCAACAAATGTGTTGAATGTTAATCCGCTATCGCAGGCAAGCCAGCTCCCACATTTTTGCTCTGAGTTGTGTCAGAAGAGTTTGGTGAACAGCCAGTAGAGGCTGCCCGAAAGAAGAATGGCCGCGGGCAATGTGAGCACCCACGCCATCAGCAAATTACGGATAGTGCGCATCTGCAACCCACCGCCATTCGCCACCATGGTCCCTGCCACACCCGACGACAGCACATGCGTGGTCGACACCGGCAACCCGTACATGTCCGCCGCGCCGATGGTCAGCATCGCCACCATCTCGGCCGAGGCGCCTTGAGCATACGTCAGGTGCGTCTTGCCGATCTTCTCGCCGACTGTCACCACGATGCGCTTCCAGCCCACCATGGTGCCCAGGCCCAGGGCGATGGCCACGGCGATTTTCACCCACAGCGGAATGAAGCGTGTGGAACTGTCGATCTGTTGCTTGAACAGTTGCAGCTTGCCCTGGGTGTCGGCGTCGAAATTGCCGACCTTGCCCTTGTCCATCAGGCGAATGGTTTCGCTGGTCAGGTACATGTCGTTACGTACGTTGCCGACGGCTTCGGCGGGCACTTTGGCCAGGGAACCGTAGCCTTTGACTTCATCCCCGATCTGCCCGGCGAGCGCGGCGAGGGCGGGCACCAGTTCCGGCGTGGCTTCCTTGGTGCGCACGTAGGTCGAGAGGATCGGACGCGGGTCGCCTGTCAGCGCTTGCGGCGCGCTTTTTACCAGGGCGACCTGGGTGACTTCGGCCACGGCCGCGAACTGCAACGACTGCTCGGCGGGCATCGCCCGGTTCAGCGCGTAGGCCATCGGCAGCGTGCCGACCAGAATCAACATGATCAGGCCCATGCCTTTCTGCCCATCGTTGGAACCGTGAGCGAAGGAGACGCCGGTGCAGGTGGCGATCAGCATGCCGCGGATCCACCACGGCGGTGGCGTGTCGCCTTTCGGCGCCTTGTACAGCGCGCGGTTCTTGACGAAGGCGCGCAGGGCCAGCAACAGCATCGCCGCAAACGCAAAGCCGATCAGCGGCGAGAGCAGCAAGGCGTAACCGATCTTGATCGCCTGGCTCCAGTCCACACCGCTGGTGCCGTCACGCCCGTGCATCAAGGCATTCGCCACGCCAACGCCGATGATCGAGCCAATCAGCGTGTGGGAAGACGACGCCGGCAACCCCAGCCACCACGTGCCGAGGTTCCACAGGATGGCGGCGATCAACAGCGCGAAGATCATCGCAAAACCGGCTGATGAGCCCACCTGCAAAATCAGCTCGACCGGCAGCAGCGCAATGATGCCAAACGCCACCGCACCGCTGGAAAGCAGCACGCCGAGGAAGTTGAAAAAGCCCGACCACACCACCGCAAAATGGGGCGGCAGCGAGTTGGTGTAGATCACCGTCGCCACCGCGTTGGCGGTGTCGTGGAAGCCGTTGACGAACTCGAACCCCAGGGCAATCAACAGCGCTACGCCCAATAGCAGGAACGGTGTCCAGGTGGTGAGTTGCGCGCCCATTTCGTGCATGTCATGCATCAGGCTGTAGGCGGTAAACAACAGGCCCATGGCGAGTACGGCGAAGAAGATGATCACCGTCACCAGGCTGGGTTTCTTGTCCAGCCTGGGTTTGGGGTCTGCAACTGAGGTGTGGGTGGAGGCAGTCAAGGAAGGGGTGGCCATGCCGGAGCATCCAGTGTTGTGAGGATGCCGTTCATAGTCATTGCAGAATGTTACAGAGATGCTGCCGCAGGTCAGTGTTTAGGGAATTGGATTTGCCGCCGGTCCATAAAGCACCGCAGCTCCCACAGTTGATATCATTTCAGCTTGAGAATTTGCGGAATGCCCAGCGTCCGGCGATTAACGTGAAGGTCGCCACCAACGCCACTAATATCCAAAACCCCTCCGGATCCTGTGAAAGCGGCACGCCCCCGACGTTCATCCCAAAAAAACCGGCGATGATATTGATCGGCAATGCCAGCACCGTCACCACGGTGAGAGTGAACAACGTGCGGTTGCTTTGCTCGTTGAGGTTGGCCGCGATCTCTTCCTGCAACAGCTTGATGCGTTCGCCCAGGGCCATCAGGTCGTTGATGATCAGCGCAAACTCCTCGGTGGACTTGCGCAATTCCTTCACGTCTTCCTTTTGCAGCCACTGCGGCGGGCGATTCAGCAGGCGCAGCAGCGAGCCCGGCTCCAGCGCCAGCAGGCGTTGCAGGCGCACCAGCACCCGGCGCGCGGCACCCAGTTCGGCGCGGTTGGTGGACAAGCGCGAGGACAGCAACTGGTCTTCGATATGGTCGACGCTGATGCTGGTCTTGCGCACGATCTGCGTCAGTACTTCACCCTGGTCGCGCAGCAGGTGCACCAGCAGGGCCAGCGGTGAGCGAAAGCGCTCACCGGCTTTCACCGATGAGCGCAACTTGTCCACCGAGTGCAGCGGTTGCAGGCGCGCACTGATCAACAGACGGCTGCGGGCGCAGACCCAGAGCGTGGAAATATCCGACGACACCATGCTGCTGAAGTTGAACACCACGTCGTTGACCACGGCCAGCAAGGCCGAGTCGACATGTTCGATACGCGTGGAGCGCGAACCTTCATGCAGGGCTTCGAAGAACTCTTCCGGCAGGTCCAGGTGTGCCTGCATCCAGCGTTCGCACGCCGCGTGGGCCAGGTTCAGGTGCAGCCACAAAAACTCTTCCGGGTCGGCCGGTTGCTGCAGGGCCTGAAGCGCCGTGGCCGAATCTATCTGCTCGCCCTTCTCACCGGGCCGAAAACGGAAACCGTAGAGCAAGCCAAACAGATCGGGATCCTGGTGGCTGTGATCAATGCTGTGGTTCATGGGGGCTCGCAGAGAAATGGCCTGTAGGACGTTTCACAGGTCGCGTGGGCGATCATTGCAAGGGGAAATGACAGTTTTGTGACGATTCTGGAATTATTTCGTTGCGGTGACATTTATTTGACCGTTTGTCAGCAACCGTTCAAGAAGCCTCTAGCTCGGCCGATTCAGGGCGTTATGAACCGCTGTGGATGGGCGGTGCTTTAACAACAAGGACGTTAGGCGTGCACGCACCAATTCCTTGTATCGAGGCTTTTCCCCGATGAATGTTTTGCGAACCTCCTTGAGAGCACAAATCCTGTCGCTGCTCGGTGGCAGCCTGTTGGCGATCTTGCTGATCGCCCTGGCGTGTTTCAACTTCCTGTCCAACGGGGTGCAGAGTTATCGCAGTTTGATTGATGGGCCGTTACTGACTTCACAGATGATTGACGAGGCCAACCTGCAATTCAAAGTGCAGGTGCAGGAATGGAAAAACGTCCTGCTACGCGGCAAGCAGCCTCAGGACATGGAGAAATATTGGGGCCAGTTCCAGGACCGCCAGCGCGATGTGCAAGGCATCCTCACGCGGCTGGTCACCCAGACCATCGGCGACCCGACCCTGAGCCGGCGTATCGAAACCCTGCGCCAGGAACACGTGCAACTCGGCGTGGCCTACCAGAAGGGCCGCGATGCCTACGTAGCCGCGGGCGGCGATGCAACCGCTGGCGACACGGCGGTCAAGGGCGTGGACCGCGCTGCCAGCGAGCAGATGAGTGCACTGGTCAACGACCTGCGTGCGCAAGGCAGCCAACAATCCAAAGCCATCAGCGCCTACGCTGAGCGCACCGTGTTGGTGGGCCTGGCGGTTATGTTGCTGTCCGGTGTGTTGATCGGTCTGTTCAGCCTGTGGTTGATCAACCGTAACCTGATCCTGCCGATCCGCAGCCTGATCGATTACGTGACGCAACTGAGCCACGGTCGCTTCGCCGAGCGCGTGGCCAGCCGTCGCCAGGATGAGCTGGGCCATCTGGCCGCAGCGGCGAATACCTTGCGCGATTTTCTTGCCGAAACGTTCAGCCGCCTGCAGCGCAGCGCCACCGACCTGGTCAGTTCCAGCGGCGAGTTGAATGCTATCGCCGGGCAGATGGCCAACGGTACCAGTGATCAATTCAACCGCACCGACCAGGTGGCCACGGCCATGACGGAAATGTCGGCCACCGCTCAGGAAGTTGCGCGCCACGCCGCCAGTGCTTCCCGTGCTGCTGATGAGGCGGATCATTCGGCCCGCGAAGGCGGTGAGGTGATGAAGGTCACCATCGCCACCATCGGCCAGATGCGCAACGAGATCCTCAACACCGGCACCATCATCCGCCGCTTGGAAACCGATAGCGTGCGCATCGGCAAGGTGCTGGAAGTGATACGCGGGATCGCCGAGCAGACCAATCTGCTGGCGCTCAACGCTGCGATCGAAGCCGCGCGCGCAGGCGAGGCCGGTCGTGGTTTCGCGGTGGTGGCCGATGAAGTGCGCAGCCTGGCGCAACGCACGGCGGCGTCGATCATCGAGATCAACGGCATTATCGAGGCCGTGCAAACCGGCGCGGTGGACGCGGCCGAAGCCATCCTGAGCGGCCAGTCGTGCAGTGATGACAGCGTGGAGAAGGTGACGCAAGCCGGCGCCATGCTGGCTCACATCACCCAGGCGGTGGAGGCGATCCGCGACATGAACCGCCAGATCGCCACGGCTGCCGAGGAGCAGACATCGGTGGCGGAGGATATCTCGCGCAACATCACGCAGATCACCACCGTGGCCACGGCCAACCTCGATAACGTCAAACGCACCGAAGCGGCAAGCCACAACCTGCGCGGGTTGTCGAGCGAGTTGAATGAGGTGACGGCGCGTTTGGGCGCCTGATCAAGCGGTCGGCAAGCTGAACGTGAACACGGTGCCGTGCTGTTCGGTGGTGGACACGCTCAGCTCACCGCCGTGGGCATCGGCAATTTGCTTGACGATGTACAACCCCAGGCCAAGCCCGGCCTGGGGCGCCTCCTTGACCGGCCGCGCATAGGGCTGGAACAACCGAGGCAGGGCCTGTGCACTGATCTGCCCGGGGTTTTTCACCGTCAGCGTGAAGTGCGACTGCTCGACCCTGGCCGTGACTTCAACGGGGCCATCGTGGCTGCCGTGGTGGATGGCGTTGGCGACCAGGTTGGAGAGCAGTTGCGCCAACCGTTCCCGGTCACCCTTGAACCCTCGAAGTTCGCCGATATTCGCCACAATCTCGCGTTGTGGGTGGACGCTCTGGACCTCTGACACCACATGTTGCAACGCGGCCTGTAAGCCCTGGCAATCGCCCATGCTTACCGGAATGCCGCTGCCCATACGTCCACGGGCGAAATCCAGCACGTCTTCCACCAGTTGCGCCGCACGCCGACCACTGGTGAGGATATGCCGCACGGTGCTGTCAGTGGCAGGGTCGGGGTGCTTGCGCAGCAGCCGTTCGGCGCCGAAATTGATCGCGAACAGTGGGTTGCGCAGATCATGCCCGAGCACCGCGATGAACTGCTCGCGTAATTCGGCGGTGCGACGTTCTTCCTGCAAGTCGGTTTCGGTTCGTTGCTGGCTCTCTTCGGCCTCGATTTGCAGCGACAGCACGCGAGCAAATGACTCCATGGTCGATTGGATGGTGCTGTTGCGCAGGCAGGCGGGGTTGGGGTCGAGCGCGCAAATGGTGCCGAAGAAGCGCCCATCGGTTCGAAACACGGGCACGGAAATATAGCTTTCAAATCGGTAGATCTGTGGGGTGTGGTGGTCGTGGTAGAGCGGGTCTTCGCTGGCTTTATCGATCACCACAGACACGTGGGAGCTGCGGATTTCGTGGCAGAGGGTGGTGGTCAGGTCCAGCTCGCCACCGACACCCAGGCCGAAACCCAGGGTGTCGAGCACCGCGCAGGCTGTCCAGGTGTTTTCCGTAACGCGGGCAACAGCGGCAAACCGCAGGCCGGTCATGTCACTGATGACCTTGAGCATGGCCGGCACGGCGCTGATGCGACCGATAGTGGCGATGTCGGCAGCTTTTTGCCCCATTGGCTGTCTCTGTTGGTGTGCGGTGGGCGTCATGCCTTGGCTGATGCACGGGATTCTAACGGCCTTGCAGTGTATGTAGGCAACTTCCTTCGTCGCCGGGATGAATTTCCTACAGCTTGCCGACGAGCGCGCACAAAAAAACCGCGCCACCCTTAGGTGGCGCGGTTTTTTAAGAAGACAACTCAAGTGTCGAGCTTGTTTTCCAGGACTTCGCTGGTTTTGGCGTCAAGCTTCACGTCCCACTTTTTGCCGGTGGTGTCGGTCAGGTCCACCTCGTAGACCAGGCGGCCGGCTTCGTTGTCCAGCTCGGTGTCATTGATGGTGGCGCCGGGGTGTTTGGCAACGGCGTCTTTGTTGAGCTGCTCGAAAGGCTTCACGGCGCCGGACTGCAACAGGCCTGGAATCTGGTCTGGGCGAACATCGGCCTGGGCCAGGCCGGCGGTCAGGGTCAGGGCGGTAGCGGCGAACAAAGCGGTCAGGTTTTTCATGGTGTGTGTCCTTGTCTGGTGAGCTGTTTAAGTGGGATCAGGTTATCCAGCGCAACTTAATTCATCCTTAATTATTTCAAGCGGTTGCGCAGTTTGTTCAATCCGACGCGCGCGGGGGATTTCATGCTGGGGGCTCACTTCAAAGGAGACTCGGCATGAAACGGTTAGTGAGTTGGATCTACGCGCCCACCTTTTTGCTGGGATTTATCGGTTGCGGACTGTGGCAGCCGAACAGCTTGATTCTGCTGTTCGTGATAGCCGTCGCAGTGTCATTCCTGGCAGAGCGGTGGTTGCCCTATGAACCGCAGTGGAATCGCAGCCTGGGCGATCGTCGGCGCGACACCTTGCACGCCTTGGTCAACGAAAGCCTGAATGCCGCTGGGTTGTTGATCCTGCCGGGGCTTACGGCGCTGTTGGCGTTTGAAGGTATCTGGCCGCGTGGCTGGCCGCTGTGGGAGCAACTGCTGATGGCGATTGTGCTCGCTGATGCCGGTATTACCTTGATGCATTACGCCAGCCACCGCATTGGGGCGCTGTGGCGTTTGCATGCGGTGCACCACAGCGTGCAGCGGCTTTACGGCTTCAATGGTTTGATGAAGCATCCGTTGCACCAGATGCTGGAAGCCACGGCGGGGCTGTTGCCATTGATCCTGCTGGGCATTCCCACGCCGGTGGCGCAGTTGCTGGCATTGGCCATCGCCGTTCAATTGTTGTTGCAGCATTCCAATGTAGACATGCGCCTGGGGCCGTTGCGCTGGGTGTTCGCCTGGGCGCCGGTGCATCGGTTTCACCATATGAAGTACGGTCGCGCCGGGGATGTGAATTTCGGGCTGTTTTTCAATCTGTGGGATTGGCTGCTGGGCACGGCGTTCTATCGCGAGGGGTATCGCATGGGGCCGGGAGACCTGGGGATTGGCAGTCGACCGGATTTCCCGGTGGCATATGGGGAACAGTTGCGTGACCCGTTCAGGCCGGTTGCCTTGAGCAAGGAGCCGGCACTGCCAGACGATTTACGCTAATAGCTGCACCTCCAGCTGGCGCAATGAGGCTGCCGCCGTGACGCCAAACAACTGCTTCATGGTTCGTGAGAAGTGCGCGGAATCGGCAAAACCCGCACCGTGCGCAGCGTCGGTCAGTGTGCCGCCGGCAATTGCCAATTGCAGGGCGATGCGCAAGCGTCGCCACAGCACCAGGCGGCGCACGGGCAAGCCGAGTTGATCCGAGAACAGCCGCTCCAGTTGGCTCAATGACAGGTGCGCCGCTTCGGCCAGGGCGTGGGCAGAAACCTTGCCGCTCAACTGTTGATCCAGTGCAGCAAGGGCTCGTTCCACGCGTGGATCATCCAGCGTGCGCCGGGGGAGTTGGCGCAACCCCTCCAGGGACAGCTGCTCGTGGATCAACAGGTGTTGCAAGTGGGCGGTATCAAACACGGCGGGTTCGGCATACAGCACCTTTACCTCACCCTCAGTGTCGAGAATGGCGTGGGTCTGCCGCGAAGGGATAAACAGGCGATGGGTTGTAGTGACCTGGCCATCGAGGCTGACCGTGATTGGCCGGGCGCAGAGCATCAACTGGTGGGCGTAATGTGCATGGGGCGCGGTGCGCCCCAGCTCGCCGAGGATAAGGCCGTAGTCACGCCCCAACCACAGGCGGCCTGACCATTCGGCCTTCACTCAGTACTTATAGTCGTTCAGCAGGTCCTGCACGCTGGACGACGGCCAGCGTTTGTAGAACTTCAGCAGTTCGGCGGCGCGGTTGGTGAAGATGCCATCGACGCCCGCTTTCATTACCTTCTCGAAGTCGACCGGCTCATCCACGGTGTAGACGTGTACCAGCAGGCCTTTGTCGTGGGTCAGCTTGTTCATCTCGGGTTTGACTAAGTCCGTATAGCTCTGGTCGCCGTGGTCTGTCAGCTCGGCCGATGGGCCGGTGCCGATGGCGCCGAGGCTCTTGGCTTCGTCGACCCATTTTTCGAACTCAGCAGCGTCCTTAGGCTCCTGCTTGGCGTAGTAGGCGGCCTTGGTGGTTTCACCGGATTCGGCGAAGGTCTGCTTGTTTTTCGGTTCGATGCTGCCTTCACCCACCCACAGCAGGAGGATTTTCGGGGTGTTGGGCATTTCGTTCTGCAGCTCTTTGAGGCTCGCCACTTCGAAAGTTTGCAGCACCACGCGGCCCTTGCCCTGGCCGACGCCGGTGTTGCTCTTGCCCAGCTTGGAGCCAGCGGAACTCAGCCAGCCTTTGTCCAGCAGCTTGTTCTTCAGGTCGGCTTCGATGCCTGGGAATTGCTTGGGCTCCTTGGTCTCGATGTAGAGGCCGGGTTTGTGCTGCGGGTTGCCTTCGGCGATCTTGATGATGTCGTCCAGGCTCTGGATTTTCAGGCCGACGAAACCCGGGCGGGCGCGGTCCGGGTAGGCGGCGTTGAACCAGCTGCCGGCGTCGAGGGTTTGCAATTCTTTCCAGGTGAACTCGTTGGCCGGGGCGTCCTTGCGGTCGGGAAACTTGGTGGCCACGTCGGTGGTGCGCTGCAGGTTGTTGTCGTGCAGGGCGAACAGCACGCCGTCCTTGCTGCGCTGCAGGTCCAGTTCCAGGTAGTCGGCGCCCAAGTCACGCGCGACCTTGTAGGCGGCGGCGGTGGACTCAGGGGCGTCGTATGAAGCGCCCCGGTGGGCGATCACGGCAGGGTAGGGGATGCCTTCGTTAGTCGCCAATTCAGCCGGGCTGATCGGGTCGGCAGCCTGTGCTTGGCCAAGGCCGAGCATCAGGGCCAGCAGCAGGGCGCTCTTGGTAAACGTGACAGGCATATGCGAAGTCCTTTCGTGGAGGAGGCTTTGAGAAGGCCTCCTTTTTAACAATTGATGGCGAAAGGCGCTATCACCAAACCGACATTAACGTGCGCACGGGCAAAATTTTCGGGTTTTTATGGGATGCATTGCAGTACTCTTGCTCGAAGCTGCCCCGTTAGAGGACAGTACTTTCCGCCACGCGTGTAAACCATCTTTCCAGTCCATGTAGGACTTTTCAGTGAGGTTTACCATGCGCATCACCTCCGAGCTTATCTGCCAGGCCGCCGACCAACTCCACGGATTTGTTGGCCTCAATCGCAAGACCGGCCAGTACATCGTACGTTTCAGCGAAGACGCCTTCGGTATGGACGTGGCCGATGACGGCATCATCCCCACCGCCGAGTTTGTCTGGCTGCCGGCCCCGGAGCAGACCATGACCCTGTCCCGCGAACGCCTCCAATTGCTGCTGGACCAGAACATCGACGACCGCATCAACATCACCGAACCGTTGCGGGTGTACATGCGGCGGGTGGAGATTGCGCAGATCAGTGCGTTGCGCAGTCTGGTGAGCTGAATAAGGCGACAACCATAGGTGTTTGTAGTGAGCGGGCTTGCCCCGCGCTGGGCTGCGAAGCGGCCCCAATAAAGCCACCGCGGTTATCCAGACAAAACGCAGTGTCAGGTTTTAGGGCCGCTTCGCAGCCCAGCGCGGGGCAAGCCCGCTCACTACAATATTTCGTAGATACCTTTGGCTATCGCAAGCAAGCCTCACAGGGTTTTGTGCTGCTCTTCAGGCACTATTTCAATTTTGGAATGCGTAGGCCCGTTCGACTTTGCACACCCGGGTCTGAAAGGCCGAGTACCAAGTGGCGCGCCCCTGTTCGCGCACCGCTTGGTGCTCGGCGTGCTGCTTCCACGCCGAAATCGCCGCCTCACTCTCCCAGTACGACACGGTAATCCCCAGGCCATCTTCCCGTGCCGATTCCACACCGAGAAACCCCGGTTGTTCGCGCGCCAGTTCCAGCATGCGGTTGGCCGCGTGGCCGTAACCTTGATCGCCCTCGGTGCGCAGTGAGCTGAAAATCACCGCGTAGTAGGGCGGGGCAGGCGTGCGCGCGATCATGCCGACACCGCCTGACAGGCTTTGAGCAGGGCAATCGCCAAGGGTGGGGTGACGCCTTTTAATGCGCTGCG
Organism: Pseudomonas sp. H1_A03; assembly: GCF_054685145.1. Classification (NCBI taxonomy): domain Bacteria; kingdom Pseudomonadati; phylum Pseudomonadota; class Gammaproteobacteria; order Pseudomonadales; family Pseudomonadaceae; genus Pseudomonas; species Pseudomonas sp. H1_A03. The sequence goes on along the minus strand of NZ_CP162829.1, from coordinate 6,045,250 downwards.
TTCGGGTTGGAACAGGGTGGCCACGAAGAACGGGTGGTCGAGCAGTTCCACCGCGCGCAGGTCACCTGCCGAGTCATGGCCACTGGGGATCAGATCGCCTTCCAGCAGGGCATTGAGAAACTCAGGGTTCACGCCATAGCGGCACCGATAACCTTCCTGTACATCAAGAGTCCCGTAGGCTTCGGCGATGCGGGTGTAGGGCGCCAAACGCACGGTGTCGGTGGCTTCCACCAGCGTGCAGTTCAGTGGCGTGATCACCGCGCGCTTTGCATGCGGAGCGAGTTCGCCATGCTCGGCGTCCTTCCAGCCCAGCACATTGCGGGCATATTCCAACACTGCGTGTTGAAAACCGCCGCAGGTGCCGAGAAACGGTCGCCGCTGTTCGCGGGCAAAACGGATCGCTCGCAGTGCGCCATCGGTATCGCGGTAGGGGCTGCCGGGCACGCACCAGAACCCGTCGAAACCATGCAGTGACTGGGGCAGGGCATCCGTGTCGAGCCACTGGGTATGAACGGTCAGGCCCAGGGTGTCGGCTGCCTGTTGCAACGCCACGGGTATGGCCTGGTGGGCGATAACATCGGGGTTGTAATCGCCGATCAGGGCGAGGTGCAAGGGTGTGGCGTTCATCGTGTACGTCCCATGGCTTGTGGTGTCCTGGGGTGCACTATAGATTGGCGAGCACGCAATTAAAATTGGCGTTTTCCCACATGTTCAATGCAGCTACGCACTATTCAATTGACTACCCTGACCTGTCGCTGATCCTTGCCCTGGTGCGCGGCGGCACCCTCGCTCGGGCGGCGGCGTTGTTGCGGGTGGACGTGTCCACGGTGTTCCGCGCAGTGCGGCGCCTGGAGGCGGCGCTGGGCCAGACACTGTTTGAAAAGAGCCGTACTGGCTACTTGCCCACCAGCCTGGCAAGCAACCTGGCCCAACAGGCGGAGCGCGCTGAACAAGCACTGGAGGCGGCGCGTGTTGGCGTGGAGCAGGGGGGTGAAGTGATCAGCGGCACGGTGCGCCTGACCTGTACCGATTCGGTGTTGCAGGGGTTATTGCTGCCGGCCCTGGCGCAATTCATGCCGCAGTACCCTGCGTTGATCCTGGAGCTGAGCACGTCGAATGATTTCGCCAACCTCAGCCGCCGCGACGCGGACATCGCCCTGCGCCTGACCCGCACGCCGCCGGAGCATCTGGTGGGCCGTCGCCTTGGCAGCGTGGCCTATCAGGTATGCGCCAGCCCTGGTTTCGCCCGCCAACACGCGGGCCGTGAGTTGGCCGACCTGCCCTGGATCGCCCCGGATGACTTCCTGCCCGACCACCCTACGGTCGCCTGGCGCTGCGAGCACCTGCCCGGTGTGCGCCCCAGTTATCGCTGCAACAGCATGTTATCGGTCACCGACTTGGTGCGGGCGGGGTTGGGGGTGGCGGCGTTGCCGGACTTTCTATTGGATGCAGGCCTGCAACCGCTGGGCCCCGCGTTGGCCGGGCACGATACGGCGTTGTGGTTGCTCACGCGCGCGGACTGCCGGGCGTTGCGCTCGGTGGTGACGCTGTTCGATGAACTGGGGCGGCATATTGGGATGAAGTGTGGCACCGCCGCTCCCACCGGGGATCACTGGAATTCTTGAGGTTTTCGGACAAAGTGCTCATGCATTTCACACGTCAGGCTTTCGATGTGTTCTGTCAGTTGTTTGGTCATTTCCGTAAGCCGGGTATTTTGCTCCAGCAGTTCCAGTAACTGTCTGGTGGTCTGCTCGGCCTGGGCCTGGCGCTCGGTATTGGCAGTCGCCAAGGCTTCGCGGTGCAGGGCATCGGCGTCCGTCTGCGCTTTGTCGCGGGCAGCCTGGCGCGTCTGGGCCAGCAGGATCAGCGGCGCGGCGTAGGCCGATTGCAGGCTGAAGGCCAGGTTGAGCAGGATGAACGGGTACACATCAAAGTGCGTGATGCCGGTTGCGTTCAGCACCACCCACAGCACCACGATTGCGGTTTGCGCGCCGAGGAAGGTGGGAGTGCCGAAGAAGCGGGCGAAGGCTTCGGCCTTGAGGGCAAAGGTGTCGTTGCCGAAGGTCGGTGCCAGGTGGGCGTGAGAGCGGTGGAAGCGCAGGTGGTCAACGGGCGTGGCTTCGGGCTTTTCTGGGGTCATGGCGGGCTCGGGTCTTTTGCTTGCAGACAATCAAGCACTATAGACCGAGCCCCCCGGCAGGCACATGAAGAACCGGTCAGTTGCCGCCGCGCTCATTGGCAAACGTACTCACCGCCTGGACCGCCTCGCTGGTGCCTTCGCGAATCTGCAGGATCACGGTGCCAGCGCGATTGGCCAGGTCGACCCCTTGCGCAGCGCGGTCGCGGGTGCCGTCCATGCTGTGGATGGCCTGGCGGGTTTCATCCTGGATCATCGCGATCATGCTGGAAATTTCCGTCGTGGAACCGCTGGTGCGCGCCGCCAGTTGGCGTACTTCATCCGCCACAACCGCAAACCCGCGACCTTGTTCGCCTGCACGCGCCGCCTCGATGGCGGCGTTGAGTGCCAGCAGGTTGGTCTGGTCGGCGATGCCACGAATGGTGTTGACGATGGTGGTGATCTGCTGCGAACGCTCGCCCAACTTGGCGATCAGCTGCGAGGAGCTGTCGATGTCCGCGGCAATGTCGCGCATGCCACTGGCCGTTTGCTGGATCACCTCGGCGCCTTTTTCGGCGATGTCCCGAGTGGTCAGGGAAATATGGTACGCCTGGGCCGCGCTGGCAGCGTCGGCGGCATGTTGTTGCACCATAGCGGTGACATCGGAGGCGAACTTGACCACTTTGCACAGGCGCCCGCTGGCGTCGTACACCGGGTTGTAGTTGGCTTCGAGCCACACGGTTTGGCCATTTTTATCCACCCGCTCGAACTGGCCGCTGAACAATTCGCCCTGGTTCAGGCGCTGCCAGAAATCACTGTAGGCCGAGCTTTTGGCCATCTCTGCGGTGCAGAACATACGGTGATGCTGACCCTGGATCTGCGCCAGGCTGTAGCCCATGCGCTGCAGGAAGTTTGCGTTGGCAGTGATGATGGTGCCGTCGAGGTTGAACTCGATCACCGCCATGGCACGGCCGATGGCCTCGAGTTTGGCATTGGCTTCGCTTTCGGCCTGTAGCCGTGGGGTGACGTCCATGGCGTACTTCACCACTTTGATCACTTGACCCGCGTCATCACGCACCGGGTTGTAGCTGGCTTCCAGCCACACCGACTGGCCATCGCCGGCCACGCGTTCAAAGGTGCCGGACTGGAACTGACCATTGCGCAAGTTCGACCACAATTGGTTGTACTCGGCGCTGCGGGCGAACGCTGGGGTACAGAACATTCGATGGGACTGGCCCTCGACCTGCTCGGCGCGGTAGCCCATGGTCTGGAGGAAGTTGGGGTTGGCCCGTAACACGTTGCCGGACAGGTCGAATTCGATCACCGCCATGGAGCGCTCGATAGCGTCCAGCAGGCTGGCCTGTTGGGCAATGGTGTGTTGCAAGGTGTTGATGGTTTTTTTATGGGCGTTGAATAGCATGTTCGGGTGCTCGGGCAAGCAAACTTCTAGGGTTTCCGTGGGTATGCGCCTGCCCCCGTAAGGCATCCGCCATACGGTTGACTTGCTCATTGTCAGCTTCCTTGTGCTGACAGAGGGGGGTGAACAACGGGTTCAGAGTGATCAGCCTGGCAAGAAGTTCGCCCCAGGGGCAGGACCTTTTTTGGGTAGCCGACCAATGGTGGCATTGTGCTTCCTTCTCGGGTGCCGAGAGGAAGATTCAGACGAAGAGTCGTAGGACAACTTCAGGCGGAGTGGGCGATCACTTCTTCGCTGACATTGACCCGGTTGCGCCCGGTGTCCTTGGCGGCGTACAGCGCCCGATCCGCCGCATTCAGCCACATCGCGGCATCGGTGAAGTAGGGGTGGAAATCTGCCAGGCCGATGCTCAGGCTGACACGCAGCTCTGGGATCTGCGGGTTGCGATAGTTGCAGAAGGTTTCGCGCATGCGTTCCATCACCTGCGCCGCTTCTTCCAACGGTACTTGCGGAAGAATCACACAGAACTCATCGCCACCGTAACGCCCGGCCAAGTCTTTTTCACGCAGGTTGCGCCGCAGTTCCAAGCTCAATTGGCGCAGTACGGCATCACCGACGATGTGGCCGTGGGTGTCGTTGATCTGTTTGAAGTGATCGATATCGATCAAGGCAATCGTGGCGTGGCTTTGTTGCTGCTGGCACTTGTGGAACTTGAGGTGCAGCAGGTCTTTCCATGAACCGTGGTTAAGCAGGCCGGTGAGGCTGTCTGTGCGGCTGAGGGCGCTGAGGGCACGTTTATGTTCGGACAGTTTGATCGCCAGTTGGTAGCAGACCATCCCGATGGCCATGGGGTAGAGCGTCAGCATCGGCAGGCAGGTGTAAACCTGAGTGAGGCTGACATTGGGGTTGAACGTGAAGCCGAACAGCGCACCTGCGACGCCGATACCGGCGGCTTGCGCCAACAACCCGCGCAGGAAAAGACGCTTGCCGCCCGCAGCGACGTTGTTCATGGTCATCATTGAAAGGATCGTCACGGTTGTGAGGGGCGTGAACTGCGTGGCCGTGGCCCAGAATCCACCCCACAACGAGTCGTACAGCAGATTGCGCTGCTCGGCCTGATAGGGGAATTGCGCACGAGTCGAGAGTTGGTATGCCAGATGCGCCCAGGCAAAACCGTTGAACAGCAGGAATGCCCATACCCAGCCCGGCATCGCCAGCGGATAAAGGGCGCCTGCGACACTGATGCAGCCGATACCCAGGCCGATAATCCTTGGCTTGTAGATACGCCTGGCAAATGAAAGCCCTTTGCCTCGTCTGTTTTCCATAAATTCCTGGGGCAGTTCTTTTTTCTGCGGGTGCAGCGATGTGCGTCAGCGGGTAGAACCGTTGATCGGATAATAATGGTGAATATTGTCAGTGATTCGCGTGTGAATAATCAGTGTCCTTCCAAGCCATTTGTGCAGGACAGCGTGCGAATACGTCAAAAACGACCAGGAATGTCGCTCAAGCAACGGTTTCTTACTGATGACTTGAAGGGGGGACCGCGTACCCAGCCAGAAACAGGTCAATGGCTGACTCGATAACGCTGGCCTGATTGGCCGCGTCGAGTACCGGCAGGCCCAACGTGATCTGCGGCCAGAATGCGAAGGCTTTGAGCAGGCTCTGGATCTGGTGCGCGGCAAATGCCGGGTCGCTGCAGTTGAGTCGGCCGTCCTCTTGAGCGGCGCGTACCCACTGGGTGAAGCCTTCTTCACGCGTGCTCAGGCGGTTGACCATGTCTTGTGCGCGCTCCGGGGAGTGGATGGTGGCGGCGATCGCGACCCGGGCTAGGTCGAGGAAATTGGCGTCCGACATCATCTTCATCTTCGCTTCCAGCAACCCACGCAATTGTTCACGCAGCGGGCGATCGCTGGCGTAGCTGACGTCGAGTTGTGCGACGCTGCTGGCCCAGAGTTGATGGAGTATTTCGGCGAACAACTCTTCCTTGCTGGGGAAGTGGTTATACACCGTGCGCTTGGAAACGCCGGCGGTGGCGGCGATCTTGTCCATGCTGGTGACCTCGAAACCGTTCTCGCGAAACTCGGCGATGGCCGCTGCCACGATGGCTTCGCGTTTGCGGTCGGTGAGGCGTTGAGGGGCAGTCATGGGCAGCGCTCGGCTCTTCAGGGAAAATTACACTCGGTAGTTTACTTGCTCCGGATTTTGTTGCAATCTTGAAACTACACTGTGCAGTGTAATTTATAGCGACCCGTAGGAGTCACCCGGTAATGGCCACGATCTCGTCCCGTGTCGATTCTTCGCCAGCAACCCCCAGGCAGGACCAGGGCCACTTCAGCAACGATGCCCCTGTGCAGCACGGTGGCTTCGGCAAGACCTTGCGCATTTTCTGGAACATGCTGTTCAACAAGCCGCGCAGCACGCGACCGGTGGGGCAGATCCCGGTGCAACCGCTGACCCGCGAGCAGTTACTGGCGGCCCCGGATCACAGCGTGTTCCGCCTCGGGCATTCGACTGTATTGCTGAAAATGCGCGGTAAATTCTGGGTGACCGACCCGGTGTTCGCCGAGCGCGCGTCCCCATTCAGTTGGGCCGGCCCCAAGCGTTTCCATCAACCGCCCATCAGTCTTGAGGAATTACCGCCGTTGGAAGCGGTAATTCTTTCCCACAACCACTACGACCATCTTGACCGCAAGGCTGTCGTCCAATTGGCTGACAAAACCCGCTATTTTCTTGCGCCCCTGGGCGTGGGCGACACCCTGGTGAAGTGGGGCGTGGAGGCGAGCAAAGTGCATCAGTTGGATTGGTGGCAAGGCACTGAGGTGGATGGCATTCGATTTGTCGCCACGCCTGCGCAGCATTTTTCCGGGCGCGGCCTGTTTGATGCCAACCAGACCCTGTGGTGTTCCTGGGTGATGATCGATGGCGCGCGGCGGATCTTTTTCAGCGGTGATACCGGTTACTTCGATGGCTTTAAACGCATCGGCGAACAGTACGGCCCGTTTGACCTGACGTTGATGGAAACAGGTGCTTACAACGTCGATTGGCCCCATGTGCACATGCAGCCGGAGCAAACCCTGCAAGCGCACATCGACCTCAAAGGCCGCTGGCTGCTGCCGATTCACAACGGCACCTTCGACCTGGCGTTTCATGCGTGGCACGAACCGTTTGACCGCATCATGGCCCTGGCGTGGGAGCGCAGCGTTTCGATTACCACGCCGCCGATGGGGCAGGCATTCAGCTTGAATCAACCCGAGCGTGGATATGCATGGTGGTTGGAGGTGGAAACCCAAGGCGCACAGGAACACCTCGCCAGCTGACGAAAGAGGTATCGGAAAAAGGAGTTTTCAAGCTGTTTCAGAGCTGCGACAGACGCCGGTCAAGGGTGCGATGATTCCCGGAAAGTCATTTTTCGGGAGGCAGATCTTATGGAGAGTAAGTGTGGGAAATATTGGCCAGCGGGTATGCCGTGTCCGACAGACCACCCCGCACCTGTGTTCACTGAACGGTCAGGTCAGGCAATTACGTCCAAGGATCATGCGAGCCTCAGAGGCATCAATTTTGGCATCGATCCCCGCGCTCATGATCAGCCTGTGAGCAGCGTTCCGGTCCCGGGGTATGACGCCCCAGGACTTCCCCTTAAACCCCTGCGCGACCCGTCGCTGTCACTGATTGCCTTGAGTGGTGTCGATCCTTCTGGGCCGGTGATGGTGCAAGTGCCCCTCGTCCAAAACAACAGCCCCTTTACGCCAGCCCAAGCGTTGAGCGGCAGGCGCGTGGGGTTTGCCGAGCGGTTCGCCGGCGGCCATGAACACGAGCTCATTGAGCACAACTCATCCTTCCTGAGAGCGCTGGACATCCTGTCACGGGCGGGGGCTCAGCCGGTACCGGTGCTTGCACACCAAGGCAATGGCCCGCAGTACTCGCGCAATGAAATCGATGAGCTTGTGCATGAATATCAACTGGACGCGTTGGTGTCCGACAGCCGCAGCGCCGCTTTCCATAGCGCTTGCAGGAGTGGGTATCCGGTGCTTGGCGAACCACTGGGGGATGGTGCCACGCTATGGTTCTACGGTGCGCAATGGTCGAGGGATTCGCTGAAAAGCCTGGTACAGGGGTATCGGAGCGTCCGGGATCTGATGGATGCAGGCGTGGCTACCCACAGCGTTGAATAATCCTACGTTGTAAATGACCTGGGTCGCGCTGCTGAACGGGGGATGGGTTTTTAGACTGGGGCACGGATCAATCTGGGTCCTTCGTCATTTCTTACCCCCGAAGAGGTCTTATGTTAGGTATCGCATATGGTATGGGCTCCATCGTTCGGCAACTCGTGCAGTCCTTCGCTGGCGACTACGCTTCCGTCGCGTCAAAGGCAGTTCCTCCAGGTACCGAATACCTCAGTGTCAAAGAGCTAGGCACGCAAATGGCCCGGTCGGACGGGCTCACATCGGCCAATCTGGTCACTTACCTGCAGGAACGGATTCGCAAGGTGGACCCGCAACTGAGCTCCGTCATTGAACTCAACCCTGAAGCACTTGAGACCGCACGCGAGTTGGATCGTGAGCGAGCCAGCGGCAACGTGCGCGGGCCGCTGCATGGCATTCCTGTTTTGCTCAAGGACACCATTGAAACCTCAGGCATGCAAACCAGTGCAGGTGCGTATGGACTGGTCGGCGCAACGGCCGGCAAGAACGCGCCGTTGGTTGATCACCTGATTCAGCAGGGCGCGGTAATCCTGGGTAAAACCAATATGACCGAACTGGCTGGGTTTCGAGGTGGCCCCGATGGCTGGAGTAGCCGGGGTGGGCAAACCCGCAACCCTCACCAGCCCGGTGCGGACGTCGGCGGTTCCAGCTCCGGTTCCGCCGCCGCAGTCGCCGCTGGCCTGGCACCCTTGGCGGTGGGGGCTGAAACCAATGGTTCGATCATTGTGCCGGCAGCGTTCAATGGTGTTGTCGGGCTCAAGCCCAGCGTCGGCCTGCTGGATCGCAATGGGATTATCCCCGCGAGCCAGCGCCAGGACACACCGGGCCCGATGGCTCGCTCGGTGTTCGACGTAGCGCTGATGCTCAATGCCATGTCCGGCAGCGATCCTCAAGACCCAGCGAGTGTAGGAGCGCCCCAAGGTATTGATTACACCGAACTACTGGTTCCGGGCGCCTTGAAAGGCAAGCGTATTGGATATCCCGCGACGTTCTCCGCAAATGGCGAAACCCTGCCAGTGGTGAATAGCGTGCAATTTGGCCGTACACTTGAGGTGCTTCGCGAGCAGGATGCGGTATTGGTGCCGGTCAACATGCGCTTGGCGGATGCCTCACGCTACGACGAGTTACTGCTTTCGGATGTAAAGGAGGAACTGAACGGTTACCTGGCCAAGCGTTCGGGGTTACCAGTCAAGTCGTTGACCGAGTTGATCAAGTTCAACAACGAGCGCGATGGCACCGACGTGGATCATCAACCGGTGCTCAAGGAAATCAGCGCTTCAACCCTGACACCGGAGCAGCGCAAGCCACTGTGGGACGAATTGATCCAGGATTTTCGCAGCACAGTGGACGACCCGATCACGTCGGAAAAACTCGACGCCATGGTCTCGGATTTCGAGACCAACAGTTACTTCGGTGTCGCAGCGGCCGGCTACCCAGGGATCGCCGTACCTTCCGGGGCGAACGAGGACGGGCTACCGACCAGTGCCTACTTTTTTGGTACCCGCTGGTCCGAGCCCACGTTGTTGGCAGTGGCCCATGGGTATGAGCAGGCAGCCCAGGCGGCAATCAAACCTGGGCTTTGACCGGGCTCATAATTTCACATCGCAAATGGGGCGTCGGGTACTGCAACCGCAGTCCTGAGGTTCCCGGCGTCTACACTCAGTGCCATGGAGGGCCGCCATGGCCTACAGAATTCACATCCTCGGTGCAGCGGGCGCCGGTACCACGACGCTGGGCAAGGCCTTGGCCGAACGCTTGAACGTTGCCTATTTCGATTCGGACACCTTCTACTGGCAGCAGACGCCAGACCCTTTCACCGTCGCGCGACCCAAAGATGAACGCATCCGCTTGCTGCAGGAACAAGCCGCCGATCTTGAAGGCTGGGTGCTGTCCGGCTCACTGTGCGGCTGGGGCGACCCCATGATCCCGCACTTCACCCACGTAGTATTCCTGCGTCTCGACTCGCAATCACGCCTGCACCGTCTGCGCCTGCGGGAAGTGCAACGCTACGGCGATGCGATCCTGCCAGGTGGTAGCCGCCATGAAAACAGCGTCGCGTTCCTGGCCTGGGCCGCCCGCTATGATGGCGGTAACCACAGCCTGCGTAGCTTGCGCCGGCATGAAACCTGGCTAAAGGCGCTGACCTGCCCGGTGATGCGGCTGGACTCTACGCACCATTCGGTTGAGGGGTTGGTGAGTCAATTGATGCCGTCGGTGTGCCGAGCAAGCGGGAGATGATGCCTTGGGGCGTGGGCTCGGTTGAGGTCGTGTCAAACCGGCGCACACTCATCCCCCACCCCGGCGCAAACCCCGGGAAAAATACCAACCCCTCGGCCTCCAACCGAAATGCCAATGCCAGACGGGTTTCATCACCCACATCTCGCTGGCTTTCAAACTGTTGAATCGCCTCCGCCGACACACCTGCCAGGCGGGCCAGGTCTTCCCGGCTCCAGCCCAGCATCGCGCGTGCCTGTACGCTGTGTTTGGCGGTGAATTGATGCAGGACGATCTGCTGTTCTACGAAAGAGCTCATTGCCAGAGAGGACATGGGGTTTCTCCAGGGTTCGACGGGGGAGGACAAACTATACTGTGTTTTTGTACAGTTGTTTTGACCGCTCATCAACTGGATTTGTACTCACCCACTAATCCACCCCCGGCGCCTCACGAATGATCAAGTGATCCAGGTTCTCGATATTCGCGCTGAACACCCCAAATGTCTGCTCGGGGTTTTTCTTGCTCGGCACCTGTTTCAGCTCCGGGGTCACCCCGTAGAAGAAGCAATACAACGCCCGCTCGCTGTCCACCGCAGCCTTGATCTGCTCCAGGAACGCCGTGCGCATGCGGTAGTTCTCGATAAGCTTTTTGTTCAGGTACACGTTGACTGAGTAGGGCTTTTTATCGAGCCACACCTTCTTTTCGAAGTCGATGCGAAAGCTGCTGGTGTAGTCCTTGATCGCCTTGATCTTGCCCCAGTAGATCAAGCCCTTGTTGTCTTGCAGGTATTCGATCTTCTTGAAAAACGTCCAGTAGCTTGCCGTGTGCTCGCCGATCTTCAACGGCATGCTCTTGAGCTTGTCCTTGTCGTCGATGTTGGACACATAGCATTCCACTGGGTGGGCGAAGACGCTGGTTTTGTCTGGGGTGCTGTCGTTGGTGCTGTGGGATGTGGATACACGAATTGAAGGTGTTTTCGCTGCATTTTGAGGGCTGCTTCCTTCCGCGCCGGTCAGTGGCGCCTTGCGCTCGTACTGACGCCGTGTAAGCACAAATTCCGATGGGAAATTTTCCTCGCGCTCGTCGTCACCTTCATCCGTCGCGGTTTTGTGCGTGCTGGCGTAGCGGCAGCCGTCGATATGCCGGGTGCTGGTTTTGTTCTTGAAATGCGGCGTGCGCTGGTAGTTAACGTTCTTCGCGTTGAAAGTGCTCAGCGTATTGCCGCCCTTATCAAACGCTGCGCGGCAGGCATCATTGGGGCACAGGAAACTGTCCTTGTCTGAGTCGAAATCAGCGGTTTCGTCGAAATTCAGGTCTCGTACGTCGTAGATCGATAGCTTGTCGTCGAGACTCAGGCAGTAGGCCGTGTCGAATTTCATGGGGCTCGGGTCCGTGAGATGAGTAGCGCGATACTACGCAAATATCAGCCCTATGGAGATCAAAAATGTGGGAGCGAGCGCCTCCCACATTAGATGTGTAGTGTTGGGGGCGGCGGGTTCTCAGCCACGCGTCGCCCACTCATGAAGCACAAGGTGCCACCGATTGCTGTGAGTGCACCAAGGGCATAGAACATGCTGGCGGGCGCCGCATTGATCAATAGATAACCACAAATCACCGGGCTCATCGCTCCGCCAAACGCCGCCAGGTTCTGCGCACCGTAGTAACTGCCGCGCAGGGCATCGGGAGCGATGGTGTCGATAAACAGGAACTCCGAGGGGTAGATGATCATCTCGCCCAAGGTGAATACGAACATCGCCAGGCACCAGGTGAGCAGGCTGTCGGCCAGGCTGAACCCGATCAGCCCGACAATGAACAGCAAGGTGCCGAGCACGATCCAGTAACGCAGTTGCTCACGCTTGAGAAACCGCCCGATCTGGTACTGCATCAAGATCACGGTGACGGCGTTGCAGGCCAGCACCGCAGACAGAATCTTCAGCGCCTCGGCGGGCTTGTAGGCCACCAGCAAAAACTGCGACAGATACAGGGTGTAGCGCCCGTGGACAATGGTGCTCAGCAGGCTGCCGCTGGTGAACAGGATCAGCGTGCGGTCGCTGCGCAACGTGCGCAAGGTGCTGAGGAAACTCAAGGGTTTGTGGCTGTCATCCCGTTGGGTGGGTGGAATGCCTATCATCAGGAATACGCTACCAAACGCGATGGCGCTGGCGATCAGAAACGGCGCCAACTGCATATGGCCGGCAATCACCACGCCGACCATCGGGCCAGTGGCATAGCCGACGTTGGTCAGCGTGTAGCGCAGGGAAAACACCTTGGCGCGATCACCCACCGGCAGGTTTTCGCTGATGATGGCTTTGGAGCCAATCAGGAATAGCGCCGACGCCGCTTCGGTGATCACCAGGGTCAAGGTGGTGAGGTAGAGGTTGCTGGCAAAGGTCAGCAACAGAAAACCGATGGAGCTGGACAGCATGGCCAGGATCAGCAGCTTGCGCTTTTCCAGGCGGTCGATGATGTAGCCGCCGTACAGGCCCAACAGTGTCGCGATGAATACGGCGATGCCCATCAGCAAGCCGATGTCCTGCTGGTTAAGGCCCAGGCGCGTGCTGAGCAGCAAGGCCAGCAGCGGGCTGGTCATGGCACGGCTGACCACGATGGTCACCGAGCAGATCAGCAGGCGGCGGATTACCAGGGAGTAGGTGACCACGGTGGGCGAGCGTCCTTTTTATTGTGCCAATGCACCACACATCAAATGTGGACACAGATCAATGTGGGAGCGGGCAAGCCAGCGCCCACATTCAGATCATTTTACTGGCCGGCATTGATGGAGATTTTTTCCACTGCACCTTGCTCCAGATCCCACTTCTTCAGGATCTTGCCGTAGGTCCCATCATCAATCATGCCCTGCAACGCTTCACTGATCGCCGTGACCAACTCGGTGTTGCTCTTCTCAATCCCGAGCCCCGTAAACTGCTTGGAAATCGCCAGGCCCACCGGCTTGTACTTGCCCTTGTCCAACGACATCAAATAAGGAATCGTCTCGCTGCCCTGCATCGCCGCATCCAGGCGGTTCTGCTGCAACTGCGCCCGCGCATCCGCCGAGCCCTCAGTACCAATCACCACGATCGCTGGCTTACCCGCTGCTTCGCAGTTTTCCTTGCTCCACGCGGCAATTTCCGACGGCCAGGTGGTACGACGGCTGGTGCCGACTTTTTTACCGCACAGGTCAGTCAATTCCTTGATCTCTTCACGCTTGGCCAGGGTGTACAGCTGCGGGCCACTGGTGAAGTAGTCGATAAAGGTCACCGACTTCTGGCGTTCGGCGGTGTCGGTCATGCCCGACAGCACGATGTCCACGCGCTTGGTGGTCAGGCCGCTGAGCATTTGCTCGAAGCCGGTTTCCTGCCATTTGATCTTCACGCCCAGGCGTTCGGCGAGGGCATTGCCCAAGTCGAAGTCGAAACCAGTGAGCTTATTGGTGGCGGGGTCCTTGAAATCCATCGGTGGATAATTCGGCACGATGGCCGCGCTGATCTCACCCTTGTCCTTGATTGCCGCCGGCAATGCCGCCAATACACAGGTGGAAGCCATCAGGCCTGCGAGCAACGTTGGGATAAACAATTTTTTCATGGGGGCGTTCTCGTTAGTTTTCTAGTTAAGTGCGAACGGCAGAAATGAAGCTTTGGGTACGCGGGTTTTGTGGGCTTATTAGAATTTCTTCGGGGCTGCCGGCTTCCACAATCTGGCCGGCATCCATAAACACCATGCGGTTGGACACTTCGCGGGCGAAGCCCAACTCATGGGTGACCACGATCATGGTCATGCCGGTGGTGGCCAAATCGCGCATCACCGACAGCACTTCTCCTACCAGCTCCGGGTCAAGGGCTGACGTGGGTTCGTCGAACAACATCAATTTGGGGCGCATCGCCAGCGCTCGGGCAATCGCCACGCGCTGCTGTTGCCCACCGGATAATTCCACCGGGTAGGCATTTCGTTTGTCCGCCAGGCCCACGCGAGCGAGCAACTCCAACGCATCCTCAATGGCCTCCTTGGGCGAGCGCTTGAGCACCTGGCACGGGCCTTCGATGATGTTCTGCAGCACGGTCATGTGCGGGAACAAATTGAAGCGCTGGAACACCATCCCGGTGGCCAAGCGCTGGCGGGCGATCTGCGATTCATTCATCTCGTGCAGCTTGTTGCCGACCACCCGGTAACCCACCAGCTCGCCGTCGACCCACAGGCCACCCTTGTCGATTTTTTCCAACTGGTTGACGCAACGCAGCAGCGTGCTTTTACCCGAACCCGACGGGCCGATGATGCACATGACTTCGCCTTGCTCGACCTCGATATTGATGTCGCGCAGCGCGTGATATTCGTCGTAATACTTGTTCAGGTTGACGGCCTTTACGATGCTTCTCATGGGGCAAATCTCCTCAACCCAGACTTACGAACGCTTGCCGGCGCCGCGGGCAAAACGACGCTCGAGGCGGCTTTGACCAAATGAAAGAACAGTCACCACCGCCAGGTACCAGATGCCGGCCACAATCAGCAGCTCCATGACTCGCGCGTTGGCGTAGTAGATGTTTTGCGCGTTGTGCAGCAGCTCCGAGTACTGGATCACGCTGGCCAGGCTGGTCATTTTCACCATGCTGATGAACTCGTTGCCTACAGGCGGAATGATCACCCGCATGGCCTGCGGCAGAATGATCCTACGCAGCGCTTGCAGGCTCGGCATGCCGATGGACTTGGCGGCTTCGTACTGGCCGGTGTCGACCGACAGCAAGCCGGCGCGCACCACCTCGGCGGTGTAGGCGCCCTGGTTGATGCTCAAGCCGAGCAGGGCGGCCACGAACGGTGTCATCAGGTCGACGGTGTCGATGCTGAACAGGCCGGGAATCGCGATCACCGGGAAAATCAGCGCCAGGTTGAACCACAGCAGCAACTGCAGAATCAACGGCGTGCCACGGAACAGCCAGGTGTAGGTGATGGCCACATACCGCAGGATCGGGTTGGCCGACATGCGCATGATCGCCGTGATCACCCCGATCACCACGCCCAGCGCCATCGCCAGGATCGACATGACGATGGTGTTCACCAGGCCCCAGAGGATGGCCTCAGACGTGAGGAACTGACCGATGTAGGACCATTCGATCTGGCCGTTGGCGAATGCACGCAACAGTGCGGCCAATACGATCACGATCAACGTGGCAAAAAACATCCGCCCGTAATAGCGACGCGGCACGTGTTCGTACTGCGTGATATCGAACTGGTTCTCGGACAACTTGCGCTCTATTTCCAAGCGCTCGGCCGGGGTTTGGTTCATGGTGATTCTCCAAAAAAGCGATTACCGCTCTACTCGATCCAACAGTTAAAACCCGATCCAATGTGGGAGCTGGCTTGCCTGCAAAAGCGCCAGCCCAAACACTACAAATCTCCCAGGCTTACATCCGAAACCCCTGATAACTCTCAGCCCATCGCTGCTGCTCAGCCAACGCCACCTTCAACCGCCCAATCTGCTCCCTGACCCGCTCCGGCGCCGTCCCACCCCACCCACTGCGCGCCGCAATCGCCGCCTCCAGGGTCAAGCAGTCCCGCACTTCAGGCAGCAACCGAGCATCCACCTCCGCCAACATCGCCGGCGAGGCTTCCCACAACTCAATCTCATGCTTCTCACAGGCCTGCACCAGCGCGCCGGTAATCTCATGGGCTTCTTTAAACGGCACACCACGGGTGGCCAACCAATCCGCCACCTCCGTCGCCAAGGTGAAGCCCATCGGCGCCTGACGCCGCAGCTCTTCCACCTGCACCTTCATGGTCGCAACCATCCCGGCCATCGCCGGCAGTACCAGCAGCAAGGTGTCCACGCTGTCCAACACACTGTGCTTGTCTTCACTCAAATCGCGGTTGTACGACAGCGGCAACGACTTGAGCGTCGACATCAACCCGGTCAAGTTGCCGATCAAGCGCCCAGCCTTGCCCCGCGCCAATTCGGCAATATCCGGGTTCTTCTTCTGCGGCATGATCGAGCTGCCGGTGGCGTAGGCATCGTCCAACACCACCCAGCGAAACTGGCGCGACGACCACAGGCAAAACTCCTCCGACAGCCGCGAAATATTCACCCCGAGCATGCCCGCCACAAACAGAAACTCCGCCACATGGTCGCGACTGGCTACCGCGTCAATCGAGTTTTCGCACGGCCCGGTGTAGCCCATTTCCTTGGCCGAATGCTCCGGCTGGCGCGCAATCGCCGAACCGGCCATGGCTGCCGCACCCAACGGTGACAGCGCTGCACGCGCATCCCAATCCACCAAACGTTGCACATCCCGCAGCATCGACTGCGCATGAGCCAGCAAGTGGTGGGCAAACACAATCGGCTGCGCCTGCTGCAAATGGGTAAAGCCTGGGCAGATGCTCTCCACATGCTGCTCGGCCTGTTCCACCAACGCCTTTTGCAGACCCAACACCTCAGTGGTGATGGTGCGCGCGTGGTCGCGTAGGAAAAGCCGCAGGTCATTCGCGGTCTGATCATTGCGTGAACGCCCGGCGCGCAGCTTGCCGCCCAAGGCGCCGAGGCGCTCGGTCAATACGCGTTCGATGAAGGTGTGCACGTCCTCGTCATCCAGGGTCGGATGCAGGCGGCTGGCGGCGAAGTCAGCGCCGATCCCCTCCAGGGCTTCGAGGGTACGCAAGGTCTCCGACTCATCCAGCAAACCGGCGCGCTGCAACTCACGGGCATGGGCACGGGAGCCGGCCAGGTCGTAGGGCGTCAGGCGAAAATAGCGCTCAGGGCAACGCGACAACGCGGCCAATGCAGCAGACGGACCCAGACGGACCGGTCTTGAAACGAGCGCCCCAAAGGCGGTCGGTGGGCTGGGACATGGGTATTCCTCACGCTTGTTTTTAGAAGAGTCGGAGGCAGTAAAAATAAGTTTTCAACTAGACTGAATCAGCGTCTGACGCGCCGTATTCAAGGTTGCCAAGGGCGGTTGTTTATGTTCATTATCGCCGCCTGGCTATGTTCAAGGACTGGGTTGAAGCCTGTTGAATATGGCACTTGAGGTCAACGCGTATTATGGAAACTCCACTTTCCACTTCTGGAAACCTACCGCCAAAACCCGGCACACGACCGCCCCTGCAGCTGAGCGGGCTGGACTTCAAATTGCTGCGGGTATTTATGGCCGTGGTCGAAGCCGGCGGCTTTAGCGCCGCGCAAAACGAGCTGAACGTGGGGCTCGCGGCTATCAGCAAACAAATCTCCGACCTGGAAATCCGCATCGGCATGCGCCTGTGTACACGGGGGAGGGAAGGGTTCGGCCTGACCGAAGAAGGCAAGTTGGTGTATCAGGCGTCCATCGAGTTATTTACCTCGGTGGACAGTTTTCGCGACAAGCTTAGTTCGGCGCAAAACGAACTCATTGGCGACCTTAGTGTGGGGGTTATTGATAACACCGTGTCCGACGTTAATTCCCCGCTAATTACCGCGTTGGGGAAATTACATAGCGAATCACCAAAAATTAGATTGCGCCTACATGCCTCGCAATTGGACGAAGTTGAACGTGGCGTGGTGGAAGGCCGCTTGATCGTCGGCATCGTGCCGGTGTACCAACGCCGAGAGGAATTTGACTACTTCCCGCTGTACGAAGAAAAAGCCCACGTCTACTGCGCTGTAGGACATCCACTCTTCAGCGCGAGCGACATCACGCCCGACGTGCTGCGCCAATACGAAGTGGTGAACCACCGGTATGCGATCCACCGCGACAAGGCCACCTTCGTCAATTACGACAGCCAGTCCGCCTCGGCCTCACAAGTCGAAGCCGTCGCCATCCTGATCCTCACCGGCCGCTTCCTCGGCTTCCTGCCCGAACACTACGCCTCGCCATTGGTAAGGAAAGGGCGCCTGCGCGCACTGTGTCCGGAGCAAGTTCACCTGAGCACCGCCTTCAACCTCATCCTGCGCCACAACGCCCCGCGCAGCCCGATGGTAAAAGCCTTTGCAACGGCGCTGGGTGTGGACCTCAAAGCCACGACATAACACTCAAGCCAAACACCGTCCCTCCGAGCGACAGAGATCAACTGTGGGAGCTGTCGAGCCCCAGCGAGGCTGCGAAGGGATCGCCTCGGTCTCCTGACGGACCCTCAACTCGGATCGCTTTCTTTTAGGTCGTTATCGTTTTCAAATGAAATAGCTGAATTGTTAGCAAATTTAATAGCGCATTAGCATTTTCGTACTCACAAAATTATCGTTTTCGCCTACCATTCCCTAATAGTTATCGTTTTTTAGCGTTCGTTAGGGGATTCGACCATGCAGGTAGGCTTCAAGGCACTCGCTGACCGCTACCGTATCGCGCTTGCACAGCCACTACGCGTCGAATCGGTAATCGGTACGACCCGTATGAGCCACGAGAGCAATGGACATGTCGAGCGTAAGTACCCCCTCAGCTACCAACCCTCGGACGACTTTGCAGGGCATTTCGAGTTCGGGCTCAAGTACGAAGAAATTCACCTTGAATTCTTCGCTCGCCTATTTGCTGCCGCCGGCCCCGAACCCGTTGAAGCCTGGTGCCGGCAAACGCCCTTTGGTCAATATGCCCGCCGCACCGGATTCCTGTACGAATGGGTAACCGGACGGCAGCTTGATGTGCCAGACGTGACCAATGGCGGCTATGTCGATGCTGTTTCATCGCAGCATTACCTGACCCGCGTTGAGCCTCTGAGGATACGACGCTGGCGCATCAACGATAATCTTCCCGGCGTGCCAGCGTTCTCCCCTCTGATCCGCCGTACCGAAGCTGTACAAGACGCGCTGCAGTTTGATCTGGGTGCAGCACTGCGAGAACTGAACCAGACCTTTGGCGCCGATATCCTGATGCGCACGGCAAGTTGGCTGACGTTCAAGGAGTCGCGTGCCAGCTTCTTGATCGAGAGAGAGGCAGACAAAGCCGACAGGATCCAGCGGTTTGCCCACGTGATCGCCAAATACTGTGGCCATATCGAGGATCCGTTGAGCAACGAAAGCCTGCACACGTTGCAAGCCGGTATTTTGGGAGGCGAGGCTCTCGGGCTGGGCTTGCGGCGCTCGCCGATCTTTGTGGGGCAGGCGACCATGCGCGAGGACATCGTGCACTACATTGCGCCGCAATTTGAGGTGCTGACGCAACTGCTCAATGGCTTGAAAGCATTCGAGCTGGCAACACGAGGTTCTGAGTCGCTGGCCCGGGCAGCTGTAATCGCTTTCGCCTTCGTGTATATCCACCCCATGCGGGACGGCAATGGTCGGATCCATCGCTTTCTTATCAACGATACGTTGATCCGTGATAATGCGGTGCCTGATGGCGTGATCCTGCCGGTATCAGCCACGATCACAAGTTCGATTGATTTTCGGGCACGTTACGATCGCACGCTGGAGGTGTTTTCGCGACCATTCATGCAACGCTACGCCGCGTCTTATCGGTTTGGCGAACTCGTCGTCTACGAGGACGGCACCCGCAGCAACCTGGTCTTTGATGACTATGAAGATGCGCAATTCGCGTGGCGCTATCCCGATTTGACTGAGCATGTCCTGTATACGGCACAGGTTGTGGCGCATACCGTCCGGACAGAAATGGCTGATGAAGCGCGTGTATTGGTCATTTTTCAGCGCGCT
Source organism: Pseudomonas sp. H1_A03 (assembly GCF_054685145.1). Lineage (NCBI taxonomy): Bacteria > Pseudomonadati > Pseudomonadota > Gammaproteobacteria > Pseudomonadales > Pseudomonadaceae > Pseudomonas > Pseudomonas sp. H1_A03. The sequence goes on along the minus strand of NZ_CP162829.1, from coordinate 6,025,706 downwards.
CAGGAGCAGCTCAAAGAAGTGCTGGAAATGCCGGATCAGGACGCAAACCGCGTCATTCGCTCGCTAAAGGAAAATGGCTGGCAGATATCGGGGAAATTGAAAAAAGCTTATCCGCAGTTGGAAGTTGCTCACTTAGCCGAACGGGTAGTGGAAGCGGTGCGATCCGCATTTGAAGAACAAGAATCGGGTAGCGTTAACGAGTGATCGGGATGGGCCTATGCGGCCACTCAACCCCGGGCACCCCATGCTAGTGCGTTACCCAGTCTGACACCGATCAAACGTTGGGAGCTGTCGAACCCCAGCCATGCTGCGATGGGATCACCTCGATCCCCCCGCCAACCCAACCCCCCGCATCACCGCTGCAACCGAGCCCGCCTTTTCTTCTTCGCATGAAAATGCCGAAAATGCGCATCCTGCGCCGCCGCCAGCAACTCCCGATCCCCACGCGTATCGCCCCAGGCCCGCAGCCGATACTCCCCCAGGTCCCCATACACCGCCTCAAGCCGCAACACCTTGTTCTCACACCGGCAGTTATTCCCGGTGAGCTTACCGGTCAGCACCCCATCCACCACCTCAAGCTCAGTCCCGATCAACTTGATCCCAAGACGATCGGCAAACGGCTGCAACACCAACGTCGGCGACGCCGAGCACAGCGTCACCACCGCGCCCGAACCCAACTCCTGCTCCACCGACAGCACGCCGGCCGGGCGCATCAACCGCGCCCAATTGCGCTGGCAATACTCCTCGGCCTTCTGCTGCACCCACGCCTTCTCCACCCCGGTCATAAAGGTGCGGATCAACTGCGCCTTCAACTCATCCCGGCTGATCTGCTGCAACAAAAAGCGCAGACCTGGCACCGCCAGCTTGACCATCCGGCCATAAAACTCACCGGTGCCAAAGGCGAACTTGAGGAACGGCACGAAACTGTCGTGGTGGGTGAGGGTGCCGTCGAAGTCAAAGACGGAGAGTACTTTGGCGTCAGCGGGGCCGGCTTCGAGCATGTCTGGGTTCACGGGTTGGCCTCGGTCCTATCTAGTATTTTTAGGTGCGTGTCAGGTGTGACAGCGGGAGATTACTCCCGTGCCAATCTTTGGACTTTTGTAGAGCCCGTCGATGAAGGCTACCGATACTTTATCGGTGCAACACTGATGGCAATTGGGATGCAAGGCTACAGCATTGCTTGTACGATCCGAACCCTTCTCGGCGAGGTGATCAGCGCGATGTGCTTCAAGAAATGGCAAATCAACGCGCATAAAAAAGCCCTGAACAAGTCAGGGCTCCTTGATGTTGCTTGGCTTAGGAGTTAATCCCAGCTCAGCGCGCCGCCTGTTTGGTACTCGATCACACGGGTTTCGAAGAAGTTCTTCTCTTTCTTCAAGTCCATGATCTCGCTCATCCACGGGAACGGGTTGGTGGTGCCCGGATACTCTTCCTTCAACCCAATCTGCGACAGGCGACGGTTAGCGATGAACTTGAGGTAATCCTCCATCATCGCCGCATTCATGCCCAGCACGCCGCGCGGCATGGTATCGCGCGCGTATTCGATCTCCAGCTGAGTCCCTTGCAGGATCATCTGGGTCGCTTCTTCCTTCATCTCGGCATCCCACAAATGCGGGTTTTCGATTTTGATCTGGTTGATCACATCGATACCGAAGTTCAGGTGCATCGACTCGTCGCGCAGGATGTACTGGAACTGCTCGGCGACGCCGGTCATTTTGTTGCGACGGCCCATGGACAGGATCTGGGTGAAGCCGCAGTAAAAGAAGATGCCTTCCAGCACGCAGTAGTAGGCGACCAGGTTACGCAGCAGTTCTTTATCAGTCTCGACAGTGCCGGTTTCGAACTTCGGATCGGAGATCGAGCGGGTGTACTTCAGGCCCCAGGCAGCCTTTTTGGCGACCGATGGAATCTCGTGGTACATGTTGAAGATCTCGCCTTCATCCATGGCCAGCGATTCGATGCAGTACTGGTAGGCGTGGGTGTGGATCGCTTCTTCGAAGGCCTGGCGCAGGATGTACTGGCGGCACTCTGGGTTGGTGATCAGGCGGTACACGGCCAGGACCAGGTTGTTGGCAACCAGGGAGTCGGCGGTGGAGAAGAAGCCGAGGTTGCGCATGACGATGCGGCGTTCGTCGTCGGTCAGGCCTTCGGGGTCTTTCCACACGGCGATGTCGGCGGTCATGTTGACCTCTTGCGGCATCCAGTGGTTGGCGCAGCCGTCGAGGTACTTCTGCCAGGCCCAGTCGTACTTGAAGGGCACGAGTTGGTTGAGGTCGGCGCGGCAGTTGATCATGCGCTTTTCGTCAACGGCGACGCGGGCGGAGGCGCCTTCGAGTTCGGCGAGGCCTTCGGCGACGTCGAGTTTGTCGAGGGCGGCCTTGGCGCGGACGATGGCGGCGGAGTCACTGGCGGTGACGGCGCGGGCTTCAAGGGCGGCGGCAGCGCCGGCACCGTCGAGGCGGTCCATGTTGGCTTCGGTGGCGTGGCCGGCGTTGGCGCCTTTGGTGGCTACCTCGCCTTCTTCTTCTTTGTCGAATTCGTCCCAGCTCAGCATGACGTGTCGTCTCCTGCGTGAGGGCTCAAAGGTGCCCGTGTGAAACCGGATGGTTGGGTGTTCACACGGCCCAGAGGCCGCGGTGGATCTTAAGGAATCGTTTGTTGCAGCAGCTAGCGCAGGCATTAAACGGAATAGGGTTACGGGTACTCTGCGTGAGGCTTGAGGTGCGGAGCGGTGCGTGCTTGCTCCTGCGGAGGCCTCAGTCTGGCTCTTCGTCCCTGTGTAAAGGGATATTGCAGGCCCGATTTACTCGCGCATTGTAGGGGAAAAAAATGGGTTTGTGTTGGGACGGATGGTCACGGAGACCGGCCAGAATGGCGTGTTTTTCGGCCAGAGTGCGGTTTTATAAGGCTTTGCTGGGGCTCGAAATTTTTGACGGACGGCGGGAGGTTTTTTGGGCGGGGGAGTGGGGTAAGGCTTTGCAGCGTGGTTGTGGCTATAACCGCTATCGCAGGCAAGCCAGCTGCCACATTTGATTTGCGGGATTCGAGGTGGGTCCTTGGCCGCAAGAACGATTTCTTGCGGCGACCAAGATCCGGGGTTAAACCTGACGTAATAAGTTATTACCCGTTAGAACAACCATTACCCATCACGTGATAGTTAAGAATATGACGCTGACCTTGCGAATCTTCATATTCCATCTTCACCGGTACAACTTCGCAAACTTCCGGGATGTTGCTCATCGATAATACTTTGGCGACGTCCAGATGGGTGCTGTAAGTGTAGTCCTCAACAATCGGCGCGCTCTGGCCGGCCAGTTCAGTCGGGGCCTCGTCGGCCAGGGCGGCGGTGGCGCACAAGCTGCTCAAGGCCATAACTAATAAAACTTTCATTTCTTTACTTACCTTCTTCAGGGCGAAAGGGGTCACGGGGCCCTTGTGAGGCCACGTGTGTAACTTAGGGTTGGTGAGTTCGGATTAACGTTGCCTTCGTGGGGGCTGTTACGTTGTCAATCGCAGTGCCTGTGTTGGCGGAAGTGATTCTAGGCGTGTGGGTTATATTCATATACCCGCACTTTTGATAAACACTTTTGGCGGTTTTTGTAACAATCCTGTGGTAAAGCTTTTTTCACAATGCTGCGAACCGCCGCAGCCCGCGGGCTAGGGGCGTGAACGGGGATGTCAGGGTAATTTGTAGGGGCTTGTTACTACCATCGTCGAATGGTTCTATAGGCCAGCCCCGGCTACAACAGGGCCATACAACAACAACTATGTCACCGAGGTAAGAAAGATGAGTGCGGCTTCCCTGTACCCCGTTCGCCCCGAAGTAGCAGCCAACACGCTGACTGACGAGGCAACCTACAAGGCCATGTACCAGCAGTCGGTGGTCAACCCCGATGGCTTCTGGCGCGAGCAAGCCAAGCGTCTTGACTGGATCAAGCCTTTCACCACGGTGAAGCAGACCTCTTTCGACGATCACCATGTCGACATCAAGTGGTTTGCCGATGGCACCTTGAACGTTTCCTACAACTGCCTGGACCGTCACCTCGCTGAGCGTGGCGACCAGGCGGCGATCATCTGGGAGGGCGATGACCCTGCCGAGAGCCGCACCATTACCTACCGCGAGCTGCATGAACAAGTCTGCAAGTTCGCCAACGCCCTGCGCGGCCAGGATGTGCACCGCGGCGATGTAGTGACGATCTATATGCCGATGATCCCCGAAGCCGTGGTCGCCATGCTGGCCTGTACCCGTATCGGTGCGATTCACTCGGTGGTGTTTGGCGGTTTTTCGCCGGAGGCCCTGGCCGGTCGCATCATTGACTGTAAGTCGAAGGTGGTGATCACCGCCGATGAAGGCATTCGCGCCGGTAAGAAAATTCCGCTGAAGGCCAACGTCGACGACGCCCTGACCAACCCGGAAACCAGCAGCATCCAGAAAGTCATCGTGTGCAAGCGCACCAATGGCCAGATTAAGTGGAACCAGCATCGCGACATCTGGTACGAAGACCTGATGAAAGTGGCCGGCACTGTGTGCGCACCCAAAGAGATGGGCGCCGAAGAAGCCCTGTTCATCCTTTATACCTCCGGTTCAACCGGCAAGCCTAAAGGCGTGCAGCACACCACCGGCGGCTACCTGCTTTACGCGGCCCTGACCCATGAACGTGTGTTCGACTACCGCCCAGGCGAAATCTACTGGTGCACCGCCGACGTCGGCTGGGTCACTGGCCACACCTACATTGTCTACGGCCCGCTGGCCAATGGCGCGACCACCTTGCTGTTCGAAGGCGTGCCGAACTACCCGGACATCACCCGGGTGGCGAAGATCGTCGACAAGCACAAGGTCAACATCCTCTACACCGCACCGACCGCGATCCGCGCAATGATGGCTTCGGGCACCGCTGCCTGTGAAGGCGCCGATGGCAGCAGCCTGCGTTTGTTGGGTTCGGTGGGCGAGCCGATCAACCCGGAAGCCTGGGATTGGTACTACAAGAACGTCGGCCAATCCCGTTGCCCGATTGTCGACACTTGGTGGCAGACCGAAACCGGCGGCAACATGATGAGCCCACTGCCGGGCGCTCACGCGCTCAAGCCGGGTTCGGCGGCACGGCCGTTCTTTGGTGTGGTGCCGGCGTTGGTGGATAACCTGGGCAACCTGATCGAAGGCGCCGCCGAAGGTAACCTGGTGATCCTCGATTCGTGGCCAGGCCAGGCGCGTACGCTGTTTGGCGACCATGACCGCTTCGTCGACACCTACTTCAAGACGTTCCGTGGCATGTACTTCACCGGTGACGGTGCGCGGCGTGACGAGGACGGTTACTACTGGATCACCGGGCGTGTGGACGACGTGTTGAACGTGTCCGGCCACCGCATGGGCACCGCCGAGATTGAAAGCGCGATGGTTGCGCACCCGAAAGTTGCCGAAGCGGCCGTTGTCGGTGTGCCGCACGACATCAAAGGGCAGGGCATCTATGTGTATGTCACGCTCAAAAATGGCGAAGAGCCGAACGAAGCGCTGCGCCTGGAGCTGAAAAACTGGGTGCGCAAAGAGATCGGGCCGATTGCTTCGCCGGACGTGATCCAGTGGGCGCCGGGCTTGCCGAAGACGCGCTCGGGGAAAATCATGCGGCGGATTCTGCGCAAGATTGCCACGGCTGAGTATGACGGGTTGGGGGATATCTCCACCCTGGCGGATCCGGGCGTGGTGGCGCATTTGATTGAGACGCACAAGACCATGAACGTCGCGTAAGCGCGGGATAGTCAGATAAAGCCCCATTCGGTGTAAGTCGGGTGGGGCTTTTTTGTGGGAATTGAGTCGATGCAAATCCCCAGTGGGAGCGGGCTTGCTCGCGAAAGCGGTGGATCAGTTGGCTCATATGTAGCTGACTCACCGCATTCGCGAGCAAGCCCACATTTGGGTTGTATTCCATCGCGGGCCTCGGTGGTGTTCTGACGGGCCGGGTTACTTCTAAACCAATAAATATCGGTTTCTCACGTAGGAGGTTTCTGAATGTTACCGTCGAACGCAAATGTGTAACCCCGCGCCCAAACATGAGGCAAAGTGCTACGCCCCCGCCCGCAAAAACCGCATTCCAGACACCCCAGCAAATAAGATTAAACGCCACACTTGCCGTGCCAGAAGGGTTTGCGAATAATAGGCCCGCAATTTGCAGCGTCTACAGGTTTAATGTCTTTTGTCTCTGCATAAAATCCAGAGGCTGTCAATAAGTTGGAACGGCTTTCTCGGTGCTTCTGTAAATTGTTGTCGCATTGAGGAAATATCGGCTTCCAGCCTGTCGTTAGAATGCCGATCACTCGCTCGTCGTCGCAGGTTTAACTGGCGTAGGACGCAGCACCGCAATTCGGTTTCCTTTAAGTCGCATCGTGGGCCATGGCTCATACTGCTGTTTTTGCCCTATACCGATGGAGTCCCAAGATGAAGAAACTCGTGCTGTTGGGCGCCCTGGCGCTGTCCGTGCTGTCCATGCAGGCTTTCGCTGAAGGCAAGCCGCTGAAAATTGGTATCGAAGCGGCTTACCCTCCGTTCGCCTCTAAAGCTCCCGATGGCAGCATCGTCGGCTTTGACTACGACATCGGCAACGCCCTGTGCGAAGAGATGAAGGTCAAGTGCACCTGGGTCGAGCAAGAATTCGACGGCCTGATCCCTGCGCTGAAAGTGCGCAAGATCGACGCGATCCTGTCGTCCATGTCCATCACTGAAGACCGCAAGAAGTCCGTGGACTTCACCAACCGCTACTACCTGACCCCAGCGCGCCTGGTGTTGAAGGAAGGCACTGCGGTCAGCGACAGTCTGGATGAACTGAAAGGCAAGAAAATCGGCGTGCAGCGCGGTTCGATCCATGACCGTTTTGCCAAGGAAGTCCTGGCCCCTAAAGGCGCCACGGTTGTGCCTTACAGCTCGCAGAACGAAATTTACCTGGACGTGGAAGCCGGTCGCCTCGACGGCACCGTGGCTGACGCTACCCTGCTGCAGGAAGGTTTCCTCGATACCCCAGCCGGCAAAGGCTACGCGTTCACCGGCCCGGCCTTCACCGACGCCAAATACTTCGGCGACGGCATCGGCATCGCGGTACGTAAAGGCGACAAGGAAAACCTGGACCGCATCAACGCTGCTATCGCGGCGATCCGTGCCAATGGCAAGTACAAAGAAATCGAGAAAAAGTACTTCAACTTCGACATTTACGGCCCTGAAGCCAAGTAAACCGTCGTAGCTGTCTGTCCTGAATGGCGCAAGCAACAGAGTTCCTGAGGTTTGCGCCATTTTTTCATCCCCCTTTTCGAGGACCTGAATCATGTTGAAAGGCTACGGGGCCGTCATCCTCGATGGCGCATGGTTGACGCTTCAGCTCGCCTTGTCGTCCATGGCCTTGGCCATTGTTCTGGGTCTGATCGGGGTCGCATTACGCCTGTCGCCGGTGCGCTGGTTGGCTTGGCTGGGTGACTTGTACTCCACGGTGATCCGCGGGATCCCCGACCTGGTGCTGATCCTGCTGATTTTCTACGGCGGTCAGGACTTGCTTAACCGCGTCGCGCCGATGCTTGGCTATGACGACTATATCGACTTGAACCCCCTGGCCGCCGGTATCGGCACTCTGGGTTTCATCTTTGGCGCCTACCTCTCGGAAACGTTTCGTGGCGCCTTCATGGCCATTCCCAAGGGCCAGGCCGAAGCCGGCCTTGCGTATGGCATGAGCAGTTTTCAGGTGTTTTTCCGGGTGATGGTGCCGCAGATGATTCGGCTGGCTATCCCTGGGTTTACCAACAACTGGCTGGTACTCACCAAGGCCACCGCGCTGATTTCGGTGGTGGGCCTGCAAGACATGATGTTCAAGGCCAAGCAGGCGGCAGATGCCACCCGTGAGCCTTTTACCTTCTTCCTCGCAGTGGCGGCGATGTACCTGGTGATCACCAGCGTGTCGTTGCTGGCCCTGCGTTATCTTGAGAAGCGCTACTCGGTAGGCGTAAGGGCGGCTGATCTATGATCTTCGACTACAACGTCATCTGGGAGGCCATGCCGCTGTACCTTGGCGGCCTGCTGACCACCCTGAAACTGCTCGCCATCTCGCTGTTCTTCGGCCTGCTCGCCGCCTTGCCCCTGGGCCTGATGCGTGTGTCCAAGCAGCCGATCATCAACGGTGCGGCCTGGCTCTACACCTATGTGATCCGTGGCACGCCGATGCTGGTGCAGCTGTTCTTGATCTACTACGGCCTGGCCCAGTTCGAGGCGGTGCGCGAGAGTTTCATGTGGCCGCTGCTATCCAGCGCCACGTTCTGTGCGTGCCTGGCGTTTGCGATCAACACCAGCGCCTACACCGCCGAGATCATTGCCGGTAGCCTCAAGGCCACGCCCAACGGCGAGATCGAAGCGGCCAAGGCCATGGGCATGTCGCGCTACAAGCTGTATCGCCACATCCTGCTGCCGTCGGCCCTGCGCCGCGCGCTGCCGCAGTACAGCAACGAAGTGATCATGATGTTGCAGACCACCAGCCTGGCCTCCATCGTCACCCTGATCGACATCACCGGTGCCGCGCGCACGGTGAACGCGCAGTTCTACCTGCCGTTCGAAGCCTATATCACCGCTGGTGTGTTCTACCTGTGCCTCACCTTTATCCTGGTGCGCCTGTTCAAGTTGGCCGAGCGCCGCTGGCTCAGCTACCTGGCTCCACGGAAGCACTGATATGGAACGTATCGATCACCTGTTGCCCTGGGGCCACCTGGGGTGCGAGCGCCAGCTGAGCGTGTTCCGCTTTGGCAAGGGCGAGCGCAAGGCGTATATCCAGGCCAGCCTGCACGCCGATGAATTACCCGGCATGCGCGCCGCGTGGGAGCTGAAAAAGCGCCTGGCCGAGTTGGAACAGCAAGGTGCGCTCAATGGCGTGATCGAGCTGGTGCCGGTGGCCAACCCGATGGGCCTGGGTCAGTTGCTGCAAGGCAGCCACCAGGGCCGTTTCGAAGTGGGCAGCGGCAAGAACTTTAACCGCGATTTCGTCGAGTTGAGCGAGCCGGTCACTGAGTTGCTCAAGGGCAAGTTGGGCGATGATCCTCACGCCAATGTGCGCTTGATCCGCCAGGCCATGAGTGATGTGCTCAGCGCGTTGCCAGAGCCGAGCAGCCAGCTGCAAGGCATGCAACGCATCCTGCTGAGCCACGCTTGCACCGCCGATGTGGTGCTCGACCTGCATTGCGACGCCGAAGCCGCACTGCACATGTATGCGCTGCCGCAGCACTGGCCGCAGTGGCGCTCGCTGTCGGCGCATTTGGGGGTGAAGGTCGGCCTGCTGGCGGAAGATTCCGGCGGCAGTTCGTTTGATGAAGCCTGCTCGCTGCCGTGGCTGCGCTTGTCCCAGGCGTTCCCCGAAGCACAGGTCCCGCTGGCCTGCCTGGCGACGACCCTGGAACTGGGCGGCCAGGCCGACACGGGTCGTGACGAGGCGATCTTCCACGCCGAAGGCATTCTCGCGTTTCTCGCCGAGCAGGGCTTGATCAAGGGGGAATGGCCCGCGCCACAGTTCGAACCCTGCGAAGGCATGCCTTTTGAAGGCACCGAGCTGCTGTTCGCACCCCACGCCGGGGTGATCAGCTACCTGCGTAAAGCCGGTGAGTGGATCGAAAAAGGCGAGCCGATTTTTGAAGTGATTGACCCCCTGGACGACCGCGTGAGCACCGTTTGCGCGGGCACCTCGGGGGTGTTGTTTGCCGTTGAACGGCTACGTTATGCCCAAGCGGGTTTCTGGCTGGCCAAGGTGGCGGGGCGCGAAGCGCTGCGTCACGGGCGCTTGCTCAACGACTGACCACCTGTTTTTGTGAGAACCGACCGCATGTACAAACTTGAAGTCCAAGACCTGCATAAACGCTATGGCAGTCATGAAGTGCTCAAAGGCGTGTCCCTGGCCGCCGCGGCCGGTGATGTAATCAGCATCATTGGTTCCAGTGGTTCGGGCAAAAGTACCTTTTTGCGCTGCATCAACCTGCTCGAGCAGCCTCACGCCGGCAAGATTCTGCTCAACAATGAAGAGCTGAAACTGGTGGCCAACAAAGACGGCGCCATGAAGGCCGCCGACCCCAAGCAGTTGCAACGCATGCGTTCGCGCCTGTCCATGGTGTTCCAGCATTTCAACCTGTGGTCGCACATGACCGCGCTGGAAAACGTCATGGAAGCGCCGGTGCACGTGCTCGGCATGTCGAAAAAAGAAGCCCGTGAAAAGGCCGAGCACTACCTGGCCAAAGTTGGGGTGGGCCATCGTAAGGATGCGTTCCCCGGCCATATGTCGGGCGGTGAGCAGCAGCGCGTGGCAATCGCACGTGCCTTGGCGATGGAGCCGGAGGTGATGCTGTTCGATGAACCCACCTCGGCGCTCGACCCGGAACTGGTCGGCGAAGTGCTCAAGGTGATGCAGGACCTGGCCCAGGAAGGCCGCACCATGGTGGTGGTGACCCACGAAATGGGCTTTGCCCGTGAAGTGTCGAACCAACTGGTGTTCTTGCACAAAGGTATCGTTGAAGAGCGTGGCAACCCGAGGGAAGTGCTGGTGAACCCGCAGTCCGAGCGTTTGCAGCAGTTCTTGTCGGGTAGCTTGAAATAATCAGGACTGCTTTTATGCACTGAAATAGTGCATGCTCAACAGTCTTGAGGTTGACGCCGATCCCCTGTGGGAGCTGGCTTGCCTGCGATAGCGGTGTATCAGAAACAGATATACCAGCTGACCCAGTGCTATCGCAGGCAAGGCAGCTCCCACATTTGATCTCCCTATGTTTTGAGATTTGTGTTGGTTTACGGGCTAGCATTAGCCCTTGTCTTCATTACCGTTCTTCGTTTCGGATAGCCCTCCATGACCGCCCATAAAATTGGTTTCCTGATTTGGCCCAGCACAAAAGCCCTGACGCTTGCGCTGGCTGAGGAGGCCTTGCGCGTTGCTCAGCGGGTGCATCCGGACGTGGTCTACGAGCTGTCGTTTTTGCTCGCGGAACCGGCGGCCGAAGGCGCATGGCAACTGCCGGGCGAGCCGTGGGCCGGTAAGCTCGAGGGCTTCCAGAAGCTGTTCCTGCTGGCGGACGAACCGCCGACCGTCATCGCCTCGCAACTGAGCACCGCGCTCAAGCAGCTGGTTCGCGCCGGTTGCGTGATTGGCGGCTTGTCGGCGGGTGTGTACCCGCTGGCCCAGCTCGGCCTGCTCGACGGCTACCGCGCCGCCGTGCACTGGCGCTGGCAGGACGATTTCGCCGAGCGTTTCCCCAAGGTCATCGCCACCAGCCATCTGTTCGACTGGGACCGCGACCGCCTCACCGCCTGCGGTGGCATGTCTGTGCTCGATCTGCTGCTGGCAGTACTCGCTCGTGATCACGGCGCCGAACTGGCCGGTGCAGTCTCCGAAGAGCTGGTGGTGGAGCGCATTCGCGAAGGCGGCGAGCGCCAGCGCATTCCACTGCAAAACCGCCTGGGTTCCAGCCATCCGAAGCTGACCCAGGCGGTTTTGTTGATGGAGGCGAATATCGAGGAACCGCTGACCACCGATGAAATCGCCCAGCACGTCTGTGTATCGCGACGACAACTCGAACGCATCTTCAAGCAATACCTCAATCGCGTCCCCAGCCAGTACTACCTGGAACTGCGCCTGAACAAGGCGCGCCAGATGCTCATGCAAACCAGCAAGTCGATCATTCAGATCGGCCTGTCGTGCGGCTTTTCCTCGGGGCCGCATTTCTCCAGCGCCTACCGCAACTTCTTCGGCGCCACACCCCGTGAAGACCGCAACCAGCGGCGCAGCAGCAGCCCGTTCGAGCTGTCGTCGGTGCCATCCGAGCGCGGTTGAGCATTTTTTATTCCTCCCCCTCTTCTTCGGAGCCGGTGTCGGCCAGCGTCGCCTCGGGCTGTCGAGCTTCGGGTACGTCAAAGTCCACGGCCGTACGCCGGTAGTAGTGGCGCAGCTTGTCTATCGTCCCGGTAGAGAAACGGTTGCCGCCGAGATTGAAGCCGTCAGCCCTGTCAGCGTCCAGTTCAAACAGGTCGTCAGGAAGCTCGGTCATTCGGTTGTTTCTCAGGCTCACCACATCGAGGCGGGGCAGGTTGAACATCCCGTGAGGGGGCTCGGTGAGGCCGGCGCTTTCAATCATCAGGGTTTCCAGTCCGGACATTTTGCTGATGTCGGGGGAAATGCCCAGGTCTGTGTTGTGACTCAGGTCCAGGTATTCAAGGGTGTGCAGGTCGCTCAAGTCTGCGGCGCTTTTTTGCGTCAAACGGACCGTGCTTTGAGTCAGGTTGAGCCGCTTGAGCTTCGGCAGCTTGAATACGCCGGCGGGAATGTCTGGCAGTGCATACCGATGGATAAACAGGCTCTCCAGGTTGGGAAAACGCTCGATAAATCCCGCGGGGATCGATGTGGTGTCCTCCCCCCTCAGTTCCAGCCTTGAAATATGTTCGAAATCGACCCTCAGCACCGGCAGATCGCCGAGCAGCGGCACGGCTAATGTCATGTTGTGGGAGGTGGTGGGTGGCTCATGCTCTGCATTCAGGCTGGTCTCCCTGCGCCAGCCTTCCTCAATCAATGCCTTGAGTTGGCCTCGCAGGACTTGTTGTCGCGCCTGCGCGTCTTCGTCCATTGGCGCCCCCTCGTGCGGGTCGGGTACGTTTGCCGCCCATTCTCCCAAGTCCGCTTGCAGGCGCTCGTAGTCGACTTTCAGGCGTTCCAGGATTGCCATGGAGTCATCCAACCCACCGGGCAGCTTGAAAATAAAGTTATTGGCTTCAGTGGCGGTGTAGCTGGGGTAGAGCTCGAGGACCCGCTGGCGCTCGGCAGGATGGGCGTCTGCGCCAAAGTGTTCGCCGGTTCTCTGGCAATAGCGTTTGATGCGCTCCAGCGTGGCGCGAGACAGCGGGTTGCCTGACAGATCAAAGACTCTGGCGGTTGCGCGGGGCACGCTGAAGGCGGCCTCGGGTAGCCGCCTCAAATAGTTGTTACTGAGGTCGGCACGCGTCAACCGAGGGCGGTTGAGCAGGCCTTCGGGGAATTGGGAGATATTGGTCTGGCTCAGATTCAGTGTCTGCAAGTCGGCCAGGGCTCTGAGGTCGGGTGTGAGCGACAGTTGGTTGTTGTCAGACAGGTCCAGATGGCGAAGCCCGGTCCGCGTGGCAAGGTCTGCACGATTTTGAAGGGACAGGTGAAGGTTGCAGTTGCGTAACGTCAGGCTGTCGAGGTGGGGCAGCCCAATGACCTCTGGGGGGATTGTGTTGAGGGCAATATCGCGGATAGCCAGCGTTCGCAGGTTGGGGAAGTGCGTGAGGAACGCGGGTGCGTCCCGGGTGGTGCGGTAGCCCCTCAGACTCAGGGTGGAGATGAACTTGAAGCGTGTATTGAGTGTGGGGAGTTCGCCGTACAGCGGCGGCAGGTGCAACTGGTGGCCCTCGCTGAAGGCTGGATCCGGTGGGGTTTCATGACGCCAGGCGCGGATCAGTTCGCGCGTCCATCTCCAGCGATTGAGTTGCTCATCGGCGATCGTCGAGGGGGGGAGCGGTATGTCGGTACCCTGAAGGGTTTGCGGCGTGTTGGAGTTCCAGGTCGAAAGGCTGTTTTCTAACTGTAAAAATTCGTTCTTCAAGTATTGAAGCGTTTGCAGGGGGGAGCCGGGCCGGTACCTCATGAAGTTCAATGCGTTGGTCACTTGTGCTGGGCTCAGGCTCGGGTACAGCTCATGTAATAACTGAGTCTCCAGAGGGGGGCTCGGGGTTGCCGGGCTGCTGCCGTAGCCTTCCATGCCGCCGGGCAGGCGCATCAGGGCCGGGTCGTAAGAGGGTTTACGCACGGGGGCTTCGGCCAGCAGAGTGCCCAGCGCTTCACGCGCCAGCGTGTGTTGACGCAAGGTTTGCCTCAGCAGCGGACCCTGGCCGATATGAATGCCCAGTGCGTTGCGCTGCGCGTCCGGCAGTGCCTGGAGAACGGCGGTGTAGAAGTCGGTTGCGCCAAACAGGGTGCCCTTGCCGTCTTCGGGAATGTAATCGCCCTCGACAGTGCACACGAGCGTGCGGTGTATCGGTGCCTGGGGGCTGCCGATAGCATCGCGTACCTTGCCGGTACGGCTGAAGTCGGTGACTACCAGGCGCACCTGCGGCGACCATCCCGGCAGGTTTTCCAGCGAATGCAAGGCAAGACGGTGTGTGTCATTGCTTTCCAGGGCGTCCATGTACAGCCCTTCATGGGCCCGACTGATGCGCACTTCATGGGCAGCCCAGCGTGCGCGCTCTATCACCGATGCGGGCACTTTGCCTTGGTCGATGCCCGATAGCTCTTCCCCGGTCGCACCGCGTAATACTTCTTCGGCAGCGCTCGTCGGCAGGCCGGAGGTGGTGTCGATGACTTTTTGCAGGCGTGCGGTATCGATGATTTCCTCTTTTCGATAGCGCGAGTCAAACAGGCTGGCACGTTTGTCCTGGGCTTGGCGTGCCAAGCGTTTGCGCAGCGTGGCAATACGCACGTTCATCGGGGTGGTGGGGCTGCCGAACGCCTCTTCAAGCAGGGTTTTGCGTTCTGACTCGTCCAAGGTTTCCAGCAGGGTTTGCAGCAGGTCGCCATTGTTCATCTGGGCTTCGTGTATTTGTGCAACAGCGGCATCTTTGCGGCCTTGGTGCTCCCAGACAGTTTCACCTTTTGCGTTGAGAAACCGCAGGGTCTTGGATTCAGGCCATAAGCCGGTCTGGCTGAGCAGCCACAGTTGGGTCTGTGGGTCGGCTTTTTGATAAACCTGAGGATCGTCACTGTTCATCTGGTCGATGAAGGCTTGTAGCTGCTCATCGATCTTGACGCGCTTGAGCGTGTCAATCAGCAGTGGGGGCGGCGACTGGTGGTCCAGGTGCATTTTGCGCAGGGCCGCATCATCGGTCCCGCTGATGCGGTGGGCCAGTTCAAGGCCTGCCTCACTGATCCCCTCGGCCGGCGGCCCGAGGCGGCGCAGCAGGGTGGTGCGATCCCAGGTCAGCGGGCGATCCCCTGGGGTTATCCAGGCACCCTTGCCATTGCCGATTATCCGCGGGCGGTAGGCGTGCGCATGGGTGGGGTGTGCAAGGAAAGCGTTGCCCGCGTGTTGCGTGACAGAAAAATGCTGCCCGTTGAGTGCCAGGACTCGTTTGCCTGCATGGGCATGCAGCCCCTGCGCGTCTGCGCGTGCCGCCGGACCCAGTTGAATCTCATGGGCATAGGGCTTCAGGTCGCGGTTCCACAGGCGGGTTTTGCCGCCGGCAGTGACCGGCGTGAGTGAGTCGAAAAAGTCCCACAGCTCCTTCGGTAGCGCCTGTCTCAGCAGGCCCTCGGCAATCGGTGCGCCGACCGCGAACATGCCCAGTTGAAGCATTTGTTCAAGGATGGACATCAGGTGCCCGAATGCCTGCTTCTTGAGCCCTTCTGCCCAACCGATGATGCCTTCGAAGACTTCATCAAGCAGTTGATAGGCGGTATAGCCGAGCATCAGCAACCCCAGCGGTGGAATGAAGGGCGCGGCAATGAACGCGGCGATTTCGAGAATGGCTTTACCGATTTTTTGCACAATGTCCCAGCGTTGCCAGCGTGCCTTGCTATCGGCGTCGGCGGTCGAGATGGCTGTCACCCGCGCATCATTGAGCAGCTTGTTGAGTTTGCTTTCGTACAGGTGTTGGTAAAGATCGCCGGTGATTTTCTCTGCGTAAAATTGCAGTCGGGGTTGGGCTATCGGCTCGTCGCGCCAGGTGGGTCGTGGATCACCGACGCTGTGCTCGTGCCAGACCACTTGCGATAAGCGGCTGTTGAGGCCGGCAAAGAAGTAGCCACGGTGCTCCTGGTTGACGAAACGGCTGAAAAACGCCTGGTAGTCGGTGTTGCGTAGCTTGTTGGCCAGATCCTGCATAAATGCTGCGCCGTTGACGTAGTACTTGAGCGGGGACTGTGGGTCGCCGGGGATGTAGGCCACGACCGGGGCTGCACTGCGGTGTAACTCCAGGTCGGGAGCGAACAGTACGATGCCGGTCAGCGGCGCGTTCATCAGGTTAAGGTCGTGGCTGAGCAGTGCCTTGCCGGCAAGCTCGGCGCCAAGGTTATTCAGACAGCGGCCAAGTGCATCAAAGACCGGGGGCGTCACATCCTTTTTGAGACGGGCCATTTGCAGGCTCGTTTGCGCATCGGCTTTCAGGCTCTGGATGACTTTGTTGCGTAGCCGGGTTTTGAGAACAGCGTCCTGGAACCCGAAAAAATGCTTGAGGTAGCGCTGATAGTGCGCGCCGATATCCAGCTGGCGGCACAACCCGATGAATTGCGCGATGCTGATCTGCTCGCGCAGCCCCGGCAGCGTGTCGAACTGCCCGGTGGTGGACGGTTCGGTAATGAAGGTTGACTCTGCGGTGTAAGCCGTTGTTTTGCCTTCGTCCGCGTCGAAGTTGTGCAGCGCGGCCTCCACCAGCGACACGGTCCAGGGTTTGGCGCCCGTCTCGAGGGGCGCCAAGGGTAAAGTCAAAGGCTTATACAGGCGCAGATAGGTGGTAGTGACATTGGACTCAACGTCAAACTGCTGCTTGAGTGCCTCTTGCAGTAACGGTGCCGCGAAGGCTTGGGGGGACTGGAGCGTTGCGAAGGCCGTATCGAGCCGGTTTTGCGCCTCCCAACTGGTCTGCACGGCTTTTTTCAGGGGGGCGTGTTGTGAGCGATTGGCTTCATCCTGCCAGGCGGCAAATTCCAGTGGGATGTTTTTCAAGGCTTGACGCCTGTCGCTCGAGGCATTTCCAAGCCATTTCGGCAGGCGCGTATGAACCCCGGCGGGCACTCGGCTCGCTGCTTCTACAAGGCGTTGGGTGATAGGGGTTAAAGTCAGCGTGGACATGCGGCGAATCCTTCGGTGAGTGAATTTACCGTCATCACATCAGCCTGACGGCCGCCGGGGCTGTAGATAGATGAAGCAAGCAGAGAAATCAGCGAGCCGTGCCTCTGCCTCTCCAGCAACACACCGTTTAAACTGCGCCATTGCGATGCTATTTGTCGCATTGGCGTAAACCCGCCAAAATCGCGGGTTGGCGCTATAAGAAGTTGTCGCTTGGCGGCAAGGCCCTACTGAAAACTGTCCTTACAATCCCTGCATCGCCCGCCAGTTCCAGGCAGGCGTTCCTCTTCAGGAGACTCCGATGTCCGTTGAGCAAGCCCCGGTGCAACGTGCCGATTTCGACCAGGTCATGGTTCCCAACTACGCACCTGCTGCCTTCATCCCCGTACGTGGCGAAGGTTCGCGCGTGTGGGACCAGGCCGGTCGCGAGCTGATCGACTTTGCCGGCGGCATCGCGGTCAACGTATTGGGCCACGCCCACCCGGCGCTGGTCGGGGCTCTGACCGAACAGGCCAACAAGCTGTGGCACGTCTCCAACGTCTTCACCAATGAGCCGGCCTTGCGCCTGGCGCATAAGCTGATCGACGCCACCTTTGCCGAGCGGGTGTTCTTCTGCAACTCCGGCGCCGAAGCCAACGAGGCCGCGTTCAAGCTGGCCCGTCGCGTCGCGTTCGACCGTTTCGGCACCGAGAAGTACGAGATCATCGCCGCGCTGAACAGCTTCCACGGCCGTACCCTGTTCACCGTTAACGTCGGTGGCCAGTCCAAGTATTCCGATGGTTTCGGCCCGAAAATCACCGGCATCACCCACGTGCCTTACAACGATCTGGACGCGCTGAAAGCGGCTGTTTCGGGCAAGACCTGCGCCGTGGTGCTGGAACCGATCCAGGGCGAAGGCGGCGTGTTGCCGGCCGAGCTGGCTTACCTGCAAGGCGCCCGTGAACTGTGTGACGCGAACAACGCGCTGCTGGTGTTCGACGAAGTGCAAACCGGCATGGGCCGCAGCGGCCACCTGTTTGCCTATCAGCATTACGGCGTGACGCCGGACATCCTCACCAGCGCCAAGAGCCTGGGCGGCGGTTTCCCGATTGCGGCGATGCTCACCACCGAAGCGCTGGCCAAGCACCTGGTCGTTGGCACCCACGGCACCACCTACGGCGGCAACCCGCTGGCGTGCGCGGTGGCCGAGGCGGTGATTGACGTGATCAACACCCCTGAAGTGCTGGCCGGTGTGAACGCCAAGCACGACCTGTTCAAGGCCCGCCTGGAGCAGATCGGCAAGCAATACGGCATCTTCACCGAAGTGCGCGGCATGGGCCTGCTGATTGGTTGCGTGCTGAGCGATGCGTTCAAAGGCAAGGCCAAGGACGTGTTCAACGCGGCCGAGAAAGAGAACCTGATGATCCTGCAAGCCGGCCCGGATGTGGTGCGTTTTGCGCCGAGTCTGGTGGTGGAAGAGGCGGACATCAACGAAGGTCTGGACCGTTTTGAACGTGCTGTAAAAGCACTGACGCAAGTTTGATCTACCGCTCGGCGCCTGGCGATCGGGCGTCGAGCAAAAATTCTATATGCCGGACCGAGTCAAATGTGGGAGCTGGCTTGCCTGCGATAGCATCACCTCGGTGCAACTGACAGACCGAGTTGCCTGCATCGCAGGCAAGCCAGCTCCCACATGGATCTGCTTGCACATCGAGATGTATGTGAACTCAGATCTCGTGTCCGGCATTTTTCCCTCTATGAAGTTTTCGAGTTAAGGAGTGACACCATGCTGGTGATGCGCCCCGCGCAAATGGCTGATCTGGGCGAGGTACAGCGTCTGGCTGCGGACAGCCCGATTGGTGTCACCTCCTTGCCGGATGATGTGGAACGCCTGAGCGACAAGATCGCTGCCAGCGAAGCGTCCTTCGCCGCCGAGGTCAGTTTCAACGGTGAAGAAAGCTATTTCTTCGTATTGGAGGACACCGAGACCGGCAAGCTGGCGGGCTGCTCGGCCATCGTCGCCTCGGCCGGTTACTCGGAGCCGTTCTACAGCTTCCGTAACGAGACCTTCGTGCACGCCTCCCGCGAGCTGAAGATCCACAACAAGATCCACGTGCTTTCCCAGTGCCATGACCTCACCGGCAACAGCCTGCTCACCAGTTTCTACGTGGTGCCGGAACTGGTCGGTTCGCCGTGGTCGGAACTCAACTCCCGTGGCCGCTTGCTGTTTGTCGCCAGCCACCCCGAGCGCTTTGCCGACTCGGTGGTGACCGAAATCGTCGGCTACAGCGACGAGAACGGTGATTCGCCGTTCTGGGACGCCATCGGCCGCAACTTCTTCGACCTCAACTACGCTGCCGCCGAGCGCCTGTGCGGGCTGAAAAGCCGTACATTCCTCGCCGAGCTGATGCCGCACTACCCGATCTACGTGCCGCTGCTGCCGGACGAAGCCCAAGAGGCGATGGGCCAGGTGCACCCGCGTGCGCAGATCACCTTCGACATCCTGATGCGTGAAGGCTTCGAGACCGACCACTACATCGACATCTTCGACGGTGGCCCGACGCTGCATGCGCGGGTCTCGGGCATTCGCTCCATCGCCCAGAGCCGCGTGGTGCCGGTAAAGATCGGCGAAATGGCCAAGGGTGTGGGCCGCCAGTACCTGGTGAGCAACGCGCAGTTGCAGGATTACCGTGCGGTGATGCTGGAACTGGACTATGCGCCCGGCAAACCGGTGACCCTGGACCTGGCAGCCGCCGAGGCCTTGGGCGTCGGCGAAGGCGCAAGCGTGCGCTTGGTAGCGGTTTAAAAGCAGAGTTTCGCGGGTGGCCTGAAGCAGGCGGCCCGTCTGAGGAGATAGCATGATCGTTCGTCCCGTACGCAGCAGCGATTTACCGGCCCTGATTGATCTGGCGCGCAGCACCGGCACCGGTCTCACCACCTTGCCGGCCAACGAAGAGCGCCTGACCCACCGGGTTGGCTGGGCGGAAAAAACCTTTCGCGGCGACGCCGGGCGCGGCGATGCCGACTACCTGTTCGTGCTGGAAAACGACGAAGGCCGCGTGGTGGGGATTTCCGCCATTGCCGGCGCTGTCGGCCTGCGTGAGCCTTGGTACAACTTCCGGGTCGGCCTGACGGTCAGCGCTTCCCAGGAGCTGAATATCTACCGCGAGATTCCGACGCTGTTCCTGGCCAACGACCTTACCGGTAATTCCGAGCTGTGCTCGTTGTTCCTGCACGCCGATTACCGCACCGGCCTCAACGGCCGCATGCTGGCCAAGGCGCGCTTGCTGTTTATCGCTGAATTCCCGCAACTGTTCGGTAACAAGATCATTGCCGAGATGCGCGGTGTGTCCAACGACGCCGGACGCTCGCCGTTCTGGGAAAGCCTGGGCCGCCATTTCTTCAAAATGGAGTTCAGCCAGGCCGATTACCTCACCGGCGTGGGCAACAAAGCGTTTATCGCCGAGCTGATGCCGAAGTTTCCGCTGTACAGCTGCTTCCTGTCGGAAGACGCACGCAACGTAATCGGCAAGGTCCACCCGGACACCGAACCTGCGCTGAGCATGCTCAAGAGTGAAGGTTTCAGCTACCAGGGCTATGTCGACATCTTCGATGCCGGCCCTGCGGTGGAATGCGAGACCAGTAAGATCCGCGCGGTCCGCGACAGCGAAGCGCTGGTGCTGGCGATCGGCACGCCCGGCGACGATGCCACCCCGTTCCTGATCCATAACCGTAAACGCGACGATTGCCGCATCACCGCCGCCCCCGCGCGGCTGGCGGCAGGCACCCTGGTGGTCGATCCGCTCACCGCCAAGCGCCTGCAGCTGATCGCCGGTGATCAAGTGCGTGCCGTACCGTTGTCCGCTGCCCGGGAGTCGAAATAATGAATTCGCTGTATATCGCAGGGAGCTGGCTGGCCGGCCAGGGTGAACTGTTCGAATCGCGCAACCCGGTGACCCAGCAAGTGCTGTGGGCCGGCAATGGCGCCACCATCGAGCAGGTCGAATCCGCCGTGCAGGCCGCGCGCCAGGCATTCCCGGCGTGGGCCAAGCGCCCGCTGGAAGAACGCATCAGCGTGCTGGAAGCCTTCGCCGCCACCCTGAAAAGCCGCGCCGATGAAATCGCCCGTTGCATCGGCGAAGAAACCGGCAAACCGCTGTGGGAATCGGCCACCGAAGTCACCAGCATGGCCAACAAGATCGCGATCTCGGTGCAAAGCTACCGCGAACGTACCGGCGAGAAGAGCGGCCCGTTGGGCGACGCCACCGCTGTATTGCGTCACAAACCTCACGGCGTGGTCGCGGTGTTCGGTCCGTACAACTTCCCTGGCCACTTGCCGAACGGGCATATCGTCCCGGCCTTGCTGGCGGGCAATACTGTGCTGTTCAAACCGAGCGAGTTGACCCCTAAAGTCGCCGAGCTGACCGTGCAGTGCTGGATCGACGCCGGGTTGCCGGCGGGTGTACTGAACCTGCTGCAAGGCGCGCGGGAGACCGGTATCGCGCTGGCGGCCAACCCAGGCATCGACGGGTTGTTCTTTACCGGCTCCAGCCGCACCGGCAATCACCTGCACCAGCAGTTCTCTGGGCGCCCGGACAAGATCCTGGCCCTGGAAATGGGCGGCAATAACCCGCTGGTGGTCGACGAAGTGGCCGATGTGGACGCGGCGGTCTACACCATCATTCAGTCGGCGTTTATCTCCGCCGGCCAGCGTTGCACCTGTGCCCGCCGTTTGCTGGTGCCAGAAGGCGCCTGGGGCGATGCGTTGCTGGCGCGCCTGGTGGCGGTCAGCGCGACGATTGAAGTGGGTGCGTTTGACCAGCAACCGGCGCCGTTCATGGGCTCGGTGATCTCCCTCGGCGCCGCCAAAGCCTTGATGGACGCCCAGGAGCTGATGCTGGCCAACGGCGCTGTGGCGTTGCTGGAAATGACTCAGCCTCAGGATCAGGCCGCCTTGCTGACCCCAGGCATCATCGATGTGACGGCCGTGACCGAGCGTGAAGACGAAGAACTGTTTGGCCCACTGTTGCAAGTGATCCGCTACGCTGATTTTGAAGCGGCGATTGTCGAGGCCAACAACACCCAGTACGGCCTGGCCGCGGGTTTGTTGTCGGATTCTGAGGCACGCTACCAGCAGTTCTGGCTGGAAAGCCGCGCGGGCATCGTCAACTGGAACAAACAGCTGACCGGCGCCGCCAGTACCGCGCCGTTCGGCGGGGTAGGGGCGTCGGGCAACCACCGCGCCAGTGCGTATTACGCGGCGGATTATTGTGCGTACCCGGTGGCGTCGCTGGAAACGCCTGACTTGGTTGTTCCAGCCACACTCACCCCCGGCATTACGCTGAGCTAAAGATGCCACCTATCGAGTGTGGGAGCGGGTTCACAGATAAAGACCTGTGGTGTGCTGAAGATTGCCTATAAAAACAGATGTTCGTGGAGCCTCGCCGATGAAATCCTATGAAGTCAATTTTGACGGTCTAGTGGGGCCGACCCATAACTACGGCGGTTTGTCCTTCGGCAACGTCGCGTCCCAGAGCAACAGCCAGCAGCATTCCAATCCCAAGGAAGCTGCGTTGCAGGGCCTGCAAAAAATGAAAGCCCTGATGGACATGGGCTTTGTGCAAGGCGTGCTTGCGCCGCAGGAGCGCCCGGACGTGGCCGCTTTGCGCAACCTTGGTTTCAACGGCACCGATGCTCAGGTGATTCAGCAGGCGGCCAAGCAGGCAATGCCTTTGCTGGTCGCGAGCTGCTCGGCGTCGAGCATGTGGGTAGCCAACGCCGCCACCGTCAGCCCGAGCGCTGATACGGCCGACGGCCGCGTGCATTTCACTGCTGCCAACCTCAATTGCAAATACCACCGCAGCATCGAACACCCGACCACCAGCCGTGTGCTGGGCGCGATGTTTGCCGATGAAAAGCACTTCGCTCACCACGCTGCGTTGCCGGCGGTGGCGCAGTTCGGCGACGAGGGTGCGGCCAACCATACGCGCTTCTGCCGTGAATACGGTGAGGCCGGCGTTGAGTTTTTCGTGTTCGGTCGCAGTGCGTTCGACCCCCGCTACCCGGCGCCACAGAAGTACCCGGCGCGTCAGACGCTTGAAGCGTCCCAGGCTGTCGCACGCCTGCACGGCTTGAAGGATGAGGGCGTGGTCTATGCCCAGCAGAACCCAGCGGTGATTGATGCCGGTGTATTCCACAACGATGTGATCGCGGTGGGCAACGGTGAAGTGTTGTTCTATCACGAGGACGCATTCCTCAATACCGAGCAGATGCTTGGCGAGCTGCAAGGCAAACTGGGCAAGTTGGGCGGCAACTTCCAGTCTGTTTGCGTGCCCCGCGCCCAGGTCAGCGTCGAGGACGCAGTGCGTTCCTACCTGTTCAACAGCCAGTTGCTGACCCGTGCCGACGGCTCAATGCTGCTGATCGTGCCGGAAGAGTGCCGCGCCAACGAACGCGTCTGGCACTATCTGCAAGGCCTCACGGCTTCCGGCGGGCTGATTCGCGAAGTGAACGTCTTCGACCTCAAGCAAAGCATGCAGAACGGCGGTGGTCCGGCGTGCCTGCGCTTGCGCGTAGCTTTGAACGAAACCGAACTGGCGGCGGTGAATCCAGGCGTTATCATGACTGCACCGTTGTACGAAACCCTGACCCAATGGGTCGACAAGCACTACCGCGACAGCCTGCGTGAAACCGACCTGGCTGACCCGCAATTGCTGCTGGAGTGCCGGACGGCATTGGATGAACTGACGCAAATCCTTAAACTGGGCTCGGTTTATCCTTTCCAGATCAATTAATGCCGCATGGCTGAGAGTTATTTTATGACCACCGACACCCTGAAACTGATCCTTGAAGACACCGACGGCACCCAGCTGGAAACCTCCTGCACCCGCGTCGCTGTGGTCTGGCAGGGCAAGGAAATCTGGATTCAGCACGACGGCCGTGGCCAACTGCTGATCGGCGTAGACGTGGAAGAAGGCGACGCCGAATACGCCAACCTGCTGATGCGCCCATTGGCCACCAACCTGATGAGCCTGCAGCTGGAAATGGAACCGGCCGACGTTGAAGGTGATGACGACGATCACGTCCACGGCCCAGGCTGCAACCACTAAGGAAGCTGCGTATGCTCGCCCTCGGCAAACTGCTTGAACTGACCCTCGCCGGACGTGAACCGGCGCAAAAAATTCAACTGACCGTCGACGGCGTGCAAATGCGCTGGCTCAGCGAGGGTGCACTTGAAGTGCGCCCGCCGCAAGCCCAGGACAAAGGCGGGGACTTACTGCTGTCGTCCGGCATCCATGGCAACGAAACCGCGCCGATCGAACTGCTCGACCGCCTGTTGCATGGCATCGCCCGTGGGGAGATCAAACCCCGCAATCGTATTCTGTTCCTGTTCGGCAACCCCGAGGCCATGCGCCGCGGCGAGCGTTACCTCGAACTGGACGTCAACCGGCTGTTCAACGGCCGTCATGAAAAAAACATCGGCCCTGAAGCCATGCGTGCCGCCGAGCTTGAGCAATTGGCCCGCAGCTTCTTCAGCGTGCCTGACCGTTCGCGCCTGCATTACGACCTGCACACGGCCATTCGCGGCTCGAAGATCGAGCAGTTCGCCCTGTATCCGTGGAAGGAAGGTCGCCAGCACTCTCGTAGTGAGCTGGAACGGCTGCGTGCCGCTGGCATGGAAGCGGTGTTGTTGCAGAACAAAACCTCGATCACCTTCACCGCGTTTACCTACGAGCAGTTGGAAGCCGAGGCCTTCACGCTGGAACTGGGCAAGGCGCGACCGTTCGGGCAGAACCAGGGTGTGGACGTGTCGCGCCTGGAAACCCGCCTCAAGCAGATCATCGAAGGCACCGAGCCTGAGACCGATAGCCTTGAAGGCCTGAAGCTGTTCGCCGTTGCGCGGGAAGTGATCAAGCACAGCGATGCCTTCCTGATGCACTTGCCGACGGATGTGGAAAACTTTTCGGAGCTGGAAAAGGGCTATCTGCTGGCCGAAGACGTGGCCAAGACCCGTTGGGTGATCGAAGAGGAGGGCGCGCGCATCATATTTCCCAACCCGAAGGTGAAGAATGGCTTGCGGGCGGGGATATTGATTGTGCCGACGACGGACGCTGGTTTGGTCTGAATCTAAAGGTCCACCGCGATCAAATGTGGGAGCTGGCTTGCCTGCGATAGGCACAGGCATCTACACATTTTCAATGTGATAGTGCGTAGCAGCTGTCGAGCCCTGGCGAGGCTGCGTTTGCGGTCTGTCTGACACACCGCTGACGCAGCCTCGCCAGGGCTCGACAGCTGCTACGCAGAGGGCTCGCTCAAGATGTGTAGATACTTATGCTGCGATAGGATCAACTCGGTCCGTCAGTGACGCTGAGGCGATGCCATCGCAGGCAAGCCAGCTCCCACACAGGCCCAGCTCTGAGGCTGGGCCTGGCGGTGTTGTTTAGACCGCTACAGCACGCGGCTCGCTGCGACGGATCGCACGCACTTTATGCAGCGTATCGGCGCAGGTCCGCGCCGCTTCCTGGCCTTTGTGCACGAAGTGCTCGTAGAAAAAGGTGTGGTGCTCAGTGCCCGCATGGAAGTGATGCGGTGTCAGCGATACCGAGAACACCGGCACTTCAGTTTCCAGCTGCACCTGCATCAACCCGCTGACGACCGATTGGGCCACGAATTCGTGACGGTAGATGCCGCCATCCACCACCAGCGCAGCAGCGACGATACCGGCGTAGCGGCCGGTCTTGGCCAGCAGCTTGGCGTGCAGGGGCATTTCAAAGGCGCCGCCGACTTCAAAGAAATCAATATCCGATTCCTGGTAGCCCTGGGCGATCATTTCGGCGAGGAAGCCTTTGCGCGATTGGTCGACAATATCCTTGTGCCAGCAGGCCTGGATAAACGCGACGCGCTCGCCGTGATGGTTTTTGCTTTTGCTGTCGATCGCAGTGGGTTGCATGTTCTGACTCCTGTTTAAGAAAAAAACAGGGCGTTATGAATCGAATGGGATTTAAGGGTACGCAAGCACACTTCGTGCGCGGCCCTTAGGTGCCAATCCCGTTCTCTCTTCATCCGGACTATGACCGTCGGCCCCGGGATCACACCGGGTCTGCTGACCTTGTCGCCGTCCTGCGTGAGCAGTTCGAGGCGCCAAGCGCTCGCGGGCTATACACATTGCGTGTAATTACCGCCGGTGGGGAATTGCACCCCGCCCTGAGAACGTTGCCACCAGAACTCTGGCGGCGGAGAGTTTTTAACACGGTTTTTCGCAAACTGCACGATCGCTGTATCGATAAGCTATATCGGTTTGTTTGGTTGGTATTCGATTGAATGCAGCGGGGGCTTGATATTCCGTGGCTTTGCCCGCAGTAATCATTCACAAAAAGAACTTACTGAACCCCTGGAGGCTTGTTTCATGTCCGTGATTGACCTGCGCAGCGACACTGTGACCCAACCCACTCCCGGCATGCTCGACGCCATGGCTACTGCTGT
Source organism: Pseudomonas sp. H1_A03 (assembly GCF_054685145.1). Lineage (NCBI taxonomy): Bacteria > Pseudomonadati > Pseudomonadota > Gammaproteobacteria > Pseudomonadales > Pseudomonadaceae > Pseudomonas > Pseudomonas sp. H1_A03. Next base: position 5,999,399 of record NZ_CP162829.1, on the reverse strand, counting down.
CAGCGGCGATGACGTGTATGGCGAAGACCCCAGCGTCAATCGTCTGGAGGCCGAGTTGGCCAAGCGCCTGGGCTTTGCCGCTGCGCTGTTCGTGCCCACCGGCACCATGAGCAACCTGCTGGCGTTGATGGCTCACTGTGAGCGTGGCGAGGAATACATCGTCGGCCAGCAGGCCCACACCTACAAATACGAAGGTGGCGGCGCAGCGGTGTTGGGTTCGATCCAACCGCAACCGCTGGACATGCAGGCAGATGGTTCCCTGGACCTGGACCAGGTGCTGGCGGCGATCAAGCCGGACGACTTCCATTTCGCCCGCACGCGCCTGCTGGCGCTGGAAAACACCATGCAAGGCAAGGTATTGCCGCTGGACTACCTGGCGAAGGCGCGGGCATTCACCCGTGAACAGGGCCTGGCCCTGCATTTGGACGGCGCACGGCTCTACAACGCAGCGGTCAAGCTGGGCGTGGAGGCGCGCGAGATTGCCAAGCACTTTGATTCGGTGTCGGTGTGCCTGTCCAAGGGCCTTGGCGCGCCGATTGGCTCGGTGTTGTGCGGTTCCACGGCGTTGATCGCCAAGGCCAGGCGCCTGCGCAAGATGGTCGGCGGCGGCATGCGCCAGGCCGGTTCCCTGGCGGCGGCGGGGCTGTATGCGCTGGACCACCAGGTGCAGCGCCTGGCCGACGACCACGCCAACGCCCAATGGCTGGGCGATGAGCTGCGCAAAGTGGGTTATGAAGTGGAGCCGGTACAGACCAACATGGTCTACGTGCAGATCGGTGATCGGGCCGAAGCCTTGAAGGTTTTTGCCGCCGAGCGCGGGATCAAGTTGAGCACTGCACCGCGCCTGCGCATGGTCACCCATATGGATGTCAGCCGGGCGCAGATCGAGCAAGTCGTGCAGGCATTCGTCGAGTTTTCGCGCAAATGAGCGTGCAGACCGTCTAATTGAACCTTTCAATCGTATAAACACGCTGTACCCCCGGCAAAGGGCCGATATAATGCGGCCCTTTGCCGTCGCTCCGTCTGATGATGTTGCGCATTGGCCTTTGGCCGCAGCCTCCGTGGAAGAACCTAATGAAAAGCGCAGAAATCCGTGAAGCCTTCCTTCGCTTCTTCGAAGAGCAAGGTCACACCCGTGTCGCCTCCAGCTCCTTGATCCCAGGCAATGACCCAACCCTGCTGTTCACTAACGCGGGGATGAACCAGTTCAAGGACTGCTTCCTGGGCCAGGAAAAGCGCGCCTACACCCGCGCCACCAGCAGCCAGAAGTGCGTGCGTGCCGGCGGCAAGAACAGTGACCTGGAAAACGTGGGCTACACCGCCCGCCACCACACGTTCTTCGAAATGCTGGGTAACTTCAGCTTTGGTGACTATTTCAAGAAAGATGCGATTACGTTCGCCTGGACCTTCCTGACCGGCGTGTTGAAGCTGCCAAAGGAAAAACTCTGGGTAACCGTGTACGCCACGGACGACGAAGCGTACGACATCTGGACCAAGGAAATCGGCGTGCCCGTCGAGCGCATGATTCGCATCGGCGACAACAAGGGCGCCCCGTACGCTTCCGACAACTTCTGGACCATGGGCGATACCGGCCCGTGTGGCCCTTGCACCGAGATCTTCTACGACCACGGCGCCGACATCTGGGGTGGCCCACCGGGTTCGCCGGAAGAAGACGGCGACCGTTACATCGAGATCTGGAACAACGTGTTCATGCAGTTCAACCGCACCGCCGATGGCGTGTTGCATCCGCTGCCTGCGCCGTCGGTGGATACCGGCATGGGCCTGGAGCGGATCAGTGCGGTGATGCAGCACGTTCACTCCAACTACGAAATCGACCTGTTCACCAACTTGTTGAGCGCGTCGGCCGCGGCCATTGGTTGTGCCAATGAAAGCCAGTCTTCGCTCAAGGTGGTGTCTGACCACATCCGTTCCTGCGGTTTCCTGATCGCCGACGGTGTGTTGCCATCCAACGAAGGCCGTGGCTATGTGCTGCGCCGTATCATCCGTCGCGCCTGCCGTCACGGTAACAAGCTGGGCGCCACTGGCAGCTTCTTCTACAAAATCGTGGCCGCACTGGTTGCCGAGATGGGCGAAGCCTTCCCGGAACTCAAACAGCAGCAAAGCAATATCGAGCGCGTGCTCAAGGCTGAGGAGGAGCAGTTCTCCAAGACCCTCGAACACGGCCTGAAAATCCTGGAGCAGGACCTGGCTGAACTCAAAGGCACCGTGGTGCCTGGCGATGTGGTGTTCAAGCTGTATGACACCTATGGCTTTCCGATGGACCTGACCGCCGACATCGCCCGTGAGCGTGAGCTGACCATTGATGAGGCCGGTTTTGAGCGTGAGATGGAAGCCCAGCGCGTGCGTGCCCGCTCCGCCAGTTCCTTCGGCCTGGACTACAACACCCTGGTCAAGGTTGACGTGCCTACCGAATTCATCGGTTACAAGGCTACCGTTGGCGCTGCCAAGATCGTTGCCATCTATAAAGACGGCAAGTCGGTCGACGTGTTGAGTGAAGGCGAAGAGGCGGTTGTGGTCCTGGACCAGACGCCGTTCTACGCCGAGTCGGGTGGCCAGATTGGTGACTGTGGTTTCCTGAGTTCGACGTCCGGCCGTTTTGAGGTGCGCGACACCACCAAGACCGGCGGTGCGTTCCTGCATCACGGTGTGTTGGTGCTGGGCAACTTGACGGTCGGTGCGCCGGTGGACACTCAGGTCGATGCCGATGTACGCCATGCGACGGCGTTGAATCACTCGGCCACTCACCTGCTGCACGCCGCGCTGCGCCAGGTACTGGGCGAGCACGTCCAGCAGAAAGGTTCGTTGGTCGACAGCCAGCGCCTGCGCTTCGACTTCAGCCACTTTGAAGCGATCAAGCCCGAGCAGATCAAGGCCCTGGAAGACATCGTCAACGCTGAGATTCGCAAGAACACCGCGGTAGAAACCGAAGAAACCGACATCGAGACCGCCAAGGCCAAAGGCGCCATGGCGCTGTTCGGCGAGAAGTACGGCGACAACGTGCGTGTATTGAGCATGGGCGGCAGTTTCTCTGTGGAACTGTGTGGCGGTATCCACGCCAACCGTACCGGCGACATCGCCCTGCTGAAAATCATCAGCGAAGGGGGTGGCGTCCGGTGTGCGTCGTATCGAGGCCGTCACCGGCGCTGCGGCCCTGGCCTACCTCAATGCGGCTGAAGAACAACTCAAGGAAGCGGCCAGCCTGGTCAAGGGCAGCCGTGACAACCTGATCGACAAGCTGTCCGCTGTGCTGGAGCGCAACCGTGCGCTGGAGAAACAGCTGGAGCAGTTGCAGGCCAAGGCGGCCAGTGCGGCGGGCGACGATTTGTCGGCTTCTGCGGTGGACGTCAAGGATGTGAAAGTGTTGGCTGCGCGCCTGGACGGTCAGGACGGCAAGGCGCTGTTGGCCTTGGTCGATCAGTTGAAGAACAAGCTCGGCCGCGCAGTGATCCTGCTCGGCGGTGTCCATGAGGATAAGGTCGTTCTGGTTGCCGGTGTAACCAAGGACCTGACTGGCCAACTCAAGGCCGGTGATTTGATGAAGCAAGCCGCCGCGGCAGTGGGCGGGAAGGGCGGCGGTCGTCCGGACATGGCGCAAGGCGGTGGTGTAGACGCTGGCGCCCTGGACGCAGCCCTGGCCCTGACCGTGCCGTTTGTCGAGGCAGGTATTTAAGGCACTGTTAATCAGCCCGTGGTCTAGTCGCGGGCTGGTTCGGTGCTGGTTGATTGGTTATCAGGCGCCCCTTTACGGGCTGAGGCGGCTTAGAAATGGCTTTGATCGTACAGAAATTTGGAGGCACCTCGGTCGGCTCTGTCGAAAGAATCGAGCAGGTGGCCGACAAGGTTAAGAAGTTCCGCGATGCTGGCGACGACCTGGTGGTGGTGCTGTCGGCCATGAGCGGCGAGACCAATCGCCTGATCGATCTGGCCAAGGCAATCAGTGGTGATCAACAGCCGCTCCCGCGTGAGCTGGATGTGATCGTGTCCACCGGCGAGCAGGTGACCATCGCCTTGCTGGCCATGGCGCTGAATAAGCGCGGTGTGCCGGCGGTGTCCTACACTGGCAGCCAGGTGCGTATCCTCACTGACAGCGCGCATACCAAGGCGCGCATCCTGCAAATTGATGATCAGAAAATTCGTACTGATCTGAAAGCCGGCCGCGTGGTAGTTGTGGCGGGCTTCCAGGGTGTGGATGAGCAGGGCAATATCACCACCCTCGGGCGTGGCGGTTCAGATACCACCGGCGTGGCGCTGGCGGCGGCGCTCAAGGCCGATGAATGCCAGATTTACACCGATGTGGATGGCGTCTATACCACCGATCCGCGTGTGGTGTCCGTGGCTCAGCGCCTGGATAAGATCACCTTTGAAGAGATGCTGGAAATGGCCAGCCTTGGTTCCAAGGTGTTGCAGATCCGCGCGGTGGAGTTTGCCGGCAAGTACAACGTTCCGCTGCGCGTATTGCACAGCTTCAAAGAGGGTCCGGGCACCCTCATTACTATTGATGAAGAGGAATCCATGGAACAGCCAATCATTTCCGGTATCGCTTTCAACCGTGATGAAGCCAAGCTGACCATCCGTGGCGTGCCAGACACCCCGGGCGTGGCGTTCAAGATCCTGGGCCCTATCAGCGGCGCGAACATCGAAGTCGACATGATCGTGCAGAACGTTTCGCACGATAACACCACCGATTTCACCTTCACCGTGCACCGCAACGAGTACGATGCGGCGGAACGGATCCTGCAGAACACTGCGCAGGAAATCAGTGCCCGCGAAGTGATCGGCGACACCAAGATTGCCAAGGTGTCGATCGTGGGTGTGGGCATGCGTTCCCATGCCGGCGTTGCCAGCCGTATGTTTGAGGCCCTGGCCAAGGAAAGCATCAATATCCAGATGATTTCCACCTCCGAAATCAAGGTTTCGGTGGTGATCGAAGAGAAGTACCTGGAACTGGCTGTACGTGCGCTGCATACCGCTTTTGAGCTGGACGCTCCGGCCCGACAGGGCGAGTGATGCAGTGCCAGAAAGGCGCGGTTTACCGCGCCTTTCATTTTTTGTAGGGCGCATGTTCTTTTGCGTGGGCTCGACAATACTTAGGTGGTAGGGCTACGGCTTTTGGGTTGTAGGTCGAATGCCTTTTTTTTGCAGACTGTTGTTCCTGAACTGAAATGCGTGAGGAGAAAGGTATGTTGATTCTGACTCGTCGTTGCGCAGAAAGCCTGATTATCGGTGATGGCGAAATCACCGTGACCGTGCTCGGCGTCAAAGGCAATCAAGTACGTATCGGGGTTAACGCTCCGAAAGAGGTAGCGGTGCACCGCGAGGAAATCTACCTGCGGATCAAGAAAGAGAAGGACGAAGAACCAAGCCTTTAATTTTTATCGTTTTTTATGTTTGCAAACGGGGATGAACGTGGTTAATATACGCCCCGTGTTGCGGAGAGCTGGCCGAGTGGCCGAAGGCGCTCCCCTGCTAAGGGAGTACACCTCAAAAGGGTGTCGGGGGTTCGAATCCCCCGTTCTCCGCCATTATTTGCTTAGTACGTTGCAATCTGGTTTTTTCGGTAAGTTGTTGAAATTACTCGAAAAAATAGCTTTACATAGAGATTGAACGGCCTATAATGCGCGGCAACAAATGCACTCGTAGCTCAGCTGGATAGAGTACTCGGCTACGAACCGAGCGGTCACAGGTTCGAATCCTGTCGAGTGCACCATTTAAGAGTCAGTTGCAGCAATGCAGGTGATTCGGTTACAACCAGTTGTGATCTGGTCTAAAAACACAATCTGCACTCGTAGCTCAGCTGGATAGAGTACTCGGCTACGAACCGAGCGGTCACAGGTTCGAATCCTGTCGAGTGCACCATACAAACAAAAAGCCCGCCTAGTGCGGGCTTTTTGCCGTCTGGGGTTTGTGTAGGATTTGTTCTTTTTCTCCTCTCTCATGTGTTTTCCTTCCACACTGCGTCGTCGCAGTTCATAGATGCAGCCAATGCTTAGCTTTGGCTCGCAAGCGCTTGTTCTTTCCAGTTTTTTAACGTTTAAAGTGGCCGGGCGGTGTATCATTGCGCCCGTCAGCCCCGCCGGGGCTTGTGGAATACCTCCATGGACTTACCCAGTAGTTACTCAGTACCCCGTTTTACCAATCATGAATTGACTGATTGATCCTTCCGGCGTGCCCCGCTGCTGGGAGTGGAGTTCGCCTATGACCGAAGTAGAAGTAAAGAAAAAAACACAAGACAGCCTGCAGGATCGCTTGGCTCAAGTCATCGAGCTGCTGCAGCGCCAGCGCGTGGTCGAAGACCTTACGCACCGCCAGGATGGTCCGAATAACGACTTGGTCGAAAACCTGGTCCATCGGCAAAACCTCGTCGAGCTGCAACGCAAGCTCGATGACCTGCACTCCGCCGACGTCGCCTATATTCTCGAAGCCCTGCCGCTGGATGACCGACTGGCCCTTTGGCAATTGGTCAAGGCTGATCGTGACGGCGACATCCTGCTCGAAGTATCTGACTCAGTCCGTGAAACCCTGATCGCCGACATGGACGATCACGAGCTCCTGGCGGCGGCCAAGGAGATGGACGCCGACGAGCTGGCTGACCTTGCCCCCGAACTGCCACGTGATGTTGTCCATGAGCTGATGGAAGCGCTGGACACGCAACAGCGCGAGCGCGTGCGCTCTGCGTTGTCTTACGATGAGGATCAAGTCGGCGCGCTGATGGACTTCGAGATGGTCACCATCCGCGAAGACGTTAGCCTGGAAGTGGTCCTGCGCTACCTGCGCCGGCTTAAAGAGCTGCCTGGTCACACCGACAAGCTGTTCGTGGTCGACTACGAAGGCATTCTCAAGGGTGTACTGCCGATCAAGCGTCTGCTGGTCAATGATCCGGACAAGATGGTTGCGGATTTGATGGCCAGCGATACGGTGAGTTTTCACCCGGATGAAGATGCCTACGACGCGGCGCAAGCGTTCGAGCGTTATGACTTGATCTCGGCGCCGGTGGTCGACAAGAACGGCAAATTGATTGGCCGTTTGACCATCGATGAGATCGTCGACCTGATTCGTGAAGAGAGTGAAACTGAAGTCCTCAACATGGCGGGTTTGCGTGAAGAGGAAGATATCTTTGCGTCGGTCTGGCGTTCGCTGCGTAACCGCTGGGCCTGGCTGGCGGTCAATCTGGTTACCGCCTTTATTGCCTCGCGGGTGATCGGCTTATTCGAAGGCTCCATTGAGAAGCTGGTAGCCCTGGCGGCATTGATGCCGATTGTGGCCGGTATTGGCGGCAACTCCGGCAACCAGACGATCACGATGATCGTGCGCGCGATGGCGCTGGACCAAGTGAGTACGGCTAACTCATCGCGTCTGTTGCGCAAAGAGCTGGCCGTGGGCCTGATCAACGGTTTGGTGTGGGGTGGGGTGATCGGTGTGGTGGCCTACTTGCTCTATGGCAGTTGGTCGCTTGGCGTGGTGATGACTGCTGCCATGACCCTCAACCTGCTGTTGGCGGCCCTGATGGGGGTATTGATCCCCATGACCCTGGCCCGTCTTGGACGCGACCCAGCGATGGGTGCCAGCGTGATGATCACAGCCATGACCGACAGTGGTGGCTTCTTCATCTTCCTGGGCCTGGCGACGATATTCCTGCTCTGATTCCATCCAGTGGGGGCAAATCTGCCCCCACCTCACATCCTCTTCCCGAATTGCGCGCAAAAAAAAGCCAGCACATGGCTGGCTTCGGCTTTCAGCTGCAAATCAATTGGCTTCTGCGGCCGCCTCAACGTCGTGCGCGATAAGCGAGACGAGAGCATTTTGCTGGCGGTGGGAAAGCTGACGAAAACGCTGCAGCAGTTCGCGTTCGTGCAGCGACAGCTCGGGGCTGTCCAGGCGCATGCTCAACTCTTCGCCCAACGCACCTTCCTGAATGAGGCTTTGTTCCAGGCGCGCGATGATTTCGGAGTTCATACTGCGGTGATGATTGCGAGCCACCTCGGCAATGCGTTCCCGCATTCCGTCTGGCAGACGTACGACGAACTTGTCAGCCGTACGGCTGGAATAAATTGCCTGTTTCAATGGGCGCATATATTTAACCGGTTAGTTCAGGGGAGCGGTTTTTGGAATTGGCCGCAAGATGATTGTTAAGACAAGACTCACGACCAAAGTTCAACCCGAATTGCAAAGAGGCCGCATCATGCCTCAGATTTGCCAGTTCCTTGGCGTCAATTCTGTGACAAATATTGAACCGACTAAAGGCTTTATGCCAGCACTCGTTTTTTTTTTTGCGGACTGGTTGGAAAAATCTTCTACGCGTGATTCCGCGATGGAACTTCCCGGAACTCCAGACCAGCACAGGGTTTGAGGCCGCACATCCTATAGCAAAGTGGCACTTTGCCCTTAGGTTTAAGACTAGTGGCAATTTGCCGATTAGCCAGAGCCAGGCGACATAAGGTAGGGGGAGATTAGCGCAGGACTGGGTCGAACTTGATACGACGACCGACAATGAGGGTGATCAACAACAGGCTGGCAAACACACCGGTGGCAATGAATGCGGTGGTTTGGCCGTCTTGCGATTCGGCGCCCAAGCCCACGGCGCCGGTGAAGGCGGTCAGGCACAAAAACAGCCAGGCAGATTTGGTCATTTACGATTTCCTTAGAAAACCCAGTGTTCAGATGCAGGTGCAGCGTGGGTGCCTTCGGTCAGGCGTACCGGCGATTGCGCGTTGGGCGTCATTACCGCCAGCTGCGGCCGCTGTTGCAGGTGATGCGGGACAGCCTGGCTGATCTGCGCGGGATCGTTAGCGCCAGTCGATTGAAAATGGAATGTAACCAATACAGCCAAGGCTACGGTGTTGAGGGCTAACAGAAGGGCACTGTTCATGGTCATGTTCTCCGCTTAACGCCGTGGCTTATTGAGTTTGTAGGAGAAGTATTGCAGGTCTCGTGCCAATCTATTAATCCATTAAAATCAATGGCTTGAGTGTACTTTAAAGGGTCGAAAGGTTGCAATTTGCAATGATGGCATTTTGAGGGAGTGCATTTTGCACGATGGCGGCAAGTGCCCGGGTTTACGGGGCGAAACTGCGATCAGCCCGGCAGGGATCGGCCTACACTCAAAAAGCCGACGGACGACATGACAAAACCCACCTCGGCCGTTAACATGCACGCCGTCCGTCGCCGTGCCCTTGGCCAGACGACTGTCATTTGTCCCAGTAGCTCAATTGGATAGAGCATCCCCCTCCTAAGGGGAAGGTTGGCCGTTCGAACCGGCCCTGGGACACCATCTACTTCAAGGCTTTCAGTTATCCTCCCTCTGCCCGGTACGGCATCTCCGTGCCCCGAGCTGCGCAGGCCATACTTGCGCAATGCCCCCGCTCAGCAGTCCACAGTCACTCCGGTGTAAAGCGTGCGCCCATCACCTGGAGAATGCAGGGGGGGCTTGCGCGTCACTTCTCAGAATTACATGGCTATGAGCTGATGGGCGTCGGTGCCTCTTACATCGGCTTCATTCGTGCTGAGCCGCCCGATATATCCCTGGCTGACCGCGTCGCGAAGGATTTTTGTGCGCTCTACAACACTGGCGATGAAAGCCTGCCAGCACAGGTTCGTGTAGCCACAGAGGCGATCTCCGGTCGCAGGCACCTGTGGTTGCGTTACGTGGAGTGACGCTGTGTGAAAGCGAGAAGCCCTGAGAGCTGAGCATTTTCGATACTTTTGTCGAACCTTGTCGGTGTTCAGGGCTCTCAGCACGTGCGCGGTGTATTTATCGCAACTTATGTACCTTGCAAGTGGCCGGGCAGCGTCTGAGCTATTACGCAAAATAATCCCCGGAAACAGCGCATGTTGCCTGTCCGGACCCGGCCACCCCGGACTATCATGCCGATAGCCCTACCTCTCACCGCAAGGAGCCGCTCGGAACGCCGATGCGCCAAATCTGGAAATCTTTTCGAGCCCTCTATTTCGCCTCTTTGATGATGCTGATCGGCTCCGGCTTGCTCAGTACCTACCTGGCCTTGCGCCTGGCGGCCGACCATGTCGACAGCCTGTGGGTGGGTGCGCTGATGGCGGCCAACTATTTTGGCCTGGTGCTGGGTGGCAAGATCGGGCACCGCCTGATTGCCCGGGTCGGGCATATCCGCGCCTATGCCACCTGTGCTGGCATTGTCGGCGCGGCGGTGCTGGGCCATGGCCTAGTCGACTGGCTGCCGGCCTGGATCGTGCTGCGGATCATCGTGGGCCTGGGGATGATGTGCCAGTACATGGTGATCGAAAGCTGGCTTAATGAGCAGGCCGACGCCAAGCAGCGTGGCGTGGTGTTCAGTGGCTACATGATTGCGTCCTATCTGGGCCTGGTGCTCGGCCAACTGATCCTGGTCATGCACCCCCAGCTTGGCCTTGAATTGCTGATGCTGGTCGCGCTGTGTTTTGCCCTGTGCCTGGTGCCGGTGGCCATGACCCGGCGTATTCACCCGGCAGCGCTGCATCCGGCGCCGATGGAGCCGCGCTTCTTTATCAAGCGCGTGCCGCAGTCACTGAGTACTGTGCTGGGGGCGGGCTTGATTGTCGGTTCTTTCTACGGTCTGGCGCCGCTCTATGCGTCGCAGCAAGGGCTCAGCACCGAGCAGGTCGGCTTGTTCATGGGTAGCTGCATTTTTGCCGGCTTGCTGGTGCAATGGCCGCTGGGCTGGTTGTCGGATCGGTATGACCGAGCACTGCTGATCCGCTGTTTTGCCTTGTGCCTCGCGGTGGCGGCATTGCCGCTGGCGATCATGACCAAAGTCCCGCTGGAAGTGCTGTTTGTCGCCGGGTTCCTGTGCTCGCTGGTGCAGTTTTGCCTGTACCCGTTGGCCGTGGCGTTTTCCAACGACCATGTCGAAGGCGATCGTCGGGTCTCCCTGACAGCGATGCTGCTGGTGACCTACGGTGTCGGCGCCAGCATCGGGCCGTTGTTGGCGGGCGTGGTGATGAAGCTCTTTGGCAGCCAGATGCTGTACGCGTTCTTCAGCCTGTGCGCGGTGATCCTGGTGTGGCGTATCCGGCCGAAAGCCGTGACCAACCTGCACCAAGTGGAAGATGCGCCACTGCATCACGTGGCAATGCCTGACAGTATGTCCAGTTCACCGCTGGTCGCTGCCCTGGACCCGCGGGTTGATGAGCAGGTGGTGCAAGAGCAGATGCAAAACACCGTTCCCGACCCGGAGCCGGAAATCGAGCCGCAACCACCGACGGATGAGCCGCCCTTTGAGGGGCCGCCGGAGCCGCTGGGGCCCGAAGAGCATCCGCATGACTTGAGCAGGGCGCGCCCCTGAAAGCAAAAACGGGCAGATCCCTCAAGGATCTGCCCGTTTTTTATTGCGGTTGTCAGGGTTTAAAAATCGTCGTCTTTGTCGAAACGCCGTGCTTCACGTTGGAGCTGGTAGACAAAACGCTCGACCTGACGCTGCACCAAACCACTCATGTTGTGGAAGCGCACGCCGGCGAAGGTGGTGTTGATCCTTTCTTCGAAATGCAGATGACGCAGTTCGACCGAGGTGGTCATGCTGCCAAAGGGCAGGGCCGCGATAAACCGGTCGTAGACCTGGCCCAGTTGCAGGCGCTCGGAAATGTCGCCTTCAAAACGCAGTTTGCAGCCGGTAGCGGAAATATCCAGCAACTTGCCGTTGACCGGCGCTTGGAGTTTCTCGCCGCCCAATTCAATGTTGACCAATTGCGCCAGCTTCAACGCGGCGCGAAAGGCATTGCGCCGTTGATGGTAGACCACCTCGTCCGGTAGGCCGCCGGTGTAAATACGGTGGCCGTCCTTTTCGGTTACGGTCAGCGTACCGTTGCTTTCCCAGGCGACGCGCACACCGTCATGGAAGCCTTCAATGCGGAAGGGTTCGCCATTCTCGAGGTGGCGTTCGCCGTCGCGGGGGATCATTTCATCCAGGGCGAGGGTACCGCCGTCCCGATTGACGTCCACCAAGTAGCTCTGGAAGCGTTGGCTGCGTTCATGGAAGGTAATGATCAGCGGGTCATGGCTTTCTTGCAGCATCCGCAAGGTGCCGGCGATTTCCAGAGGGGTGGTGAGGACCTTGGGTGGCTGCGGGGCATCTTCCGCATTAAGGGCGTTGAACACGGTTCTTCCATCTCCAGACAAAATACGACTACACGCAAGAGCAGGCATTCTGCCAGTATGTGGCGCGCCTTGGATAGGCCGCGCTGTAAACGGGCGTCAGGCTTGGCTGCGGGTGCTTGGCTTGACCAGGCGCGAGGTAGAACCTTGCGCGTTATATAGCGCCGGAGGCTCACCGCCGTGAAGTATACGCAACTGGTTCGCGGTCGTAGCTTGCTGAAGCTGGATCGACTGACCGTTGAGCAGGTTGGCTTCCTGGCACAGGGAGAGCAATTGATTGAGTTCTTTGCTCTGGGCCAGTAATTGGTCGCCGACCGAGGAGTGGCTGGCCAACTGCGCCAGGCCGTCCTGGTCGGCGGGCAGGCCCAGGCTGATGAGGATCTGGCTGCGTTTTTTGCCGTGCTGTTCCAGCAGGACAATCAACGACTGCTTGCGCGCCAGAATTTCTTCCAGCAGGGGCATATCGCGGCCGTAGAGGGCCAGGGATTCCTCCCTGAGCAGCTCGAGCAGCTGTTGCGTCGGCGCTAGATCATCAATGATCAGCTGTAGCAGATTTTCGTCGTGATGCATGGCTGGCCTTGGGTTTTAAGCGTCCAAAAGCCCGGCGCAGGCCTTTGCCTAGCGCTCGGCTTCGAAGTTAAGCAGCTTGCTGGCTACACGGTTGCTGTCGACTTTATAGCTGCCATCGGCGATTGCCTGTTTCAATTCAGCCACACGGGCTTTATTGACCACCGGTTGATCGCGCAGCGAGTCAGTGACCTTCTGCAACTGTTGAGCCTCATTGCTCAGGTGTACGGATTCCCCGCTCTGGCTGGCGCTGGCCTGTTCTGCCTTGGCAGGCAGTGGCTGGGCCTTGGCTTCCACGCTTTCCTTGGAACGCGTAGTGCCTGCCGTTGATGGGGCGTTATTCAAACGACTGAAATCGATGACCATGATAAAAAAACCTCTGGGTATTTGGACGCTTGCCATGTTTTCGGCAATACCCGGATTAACTTTAGGCGCGAATGACAATAAATCTCCGCACGGAACATCTCGTGCACAGTGTAGAAAAACCCAGCGTCCACTACCAGCAATCTATAAAGCGACCTCGACTTGCCCCGGCGCCGTTACCCTGGCCTTGATGACCCGGTTGGAATTGAGGTTCTTGACGCGTATCTGTTCGCTCATACCGCCGTTGGACAAGGCTTCCCCCGGCATTTTTACCTGCAGTGCACCACTGCTGGCGGAAATGACCACCTGATCGCCCTTGCGAATCACCTCTGCCTGCTCAAGATGCACCAGTGTGATCACCTGGTCAGTGACCACTGGTCGGGTCAATTTCTGCCCGACGGCCTGATCGAGGGATGTCAGGTAGCCCTGACTGATCATGCTGATGTCGCGCTCGCGCAACACAACGTCTTCGAAACCGATGATGCCGGTGCGTTTGAGTGGGCGGGCCACCACCACCACATCGCGAAACAACTTGACCTGGGCCGGCACGAACACGGTCCAGGGCGAGGCGCCGTCGCAGCGAACCTTGACCGTCACGCGGCCAATGGGCTGTGCCGGGCTTTCCAGGGTGGCTGTCAATTCCTTGTCGCACATTGGCATGCGCAAACGCGGGTCCAACTGGTTGACCTGGATTTCATAACGCCCTGGCGTCTGTGTGGTCGCCAGATAATCTTCTACAGTGAACTCAAGAAAGCCTTGAGTGACGCCGATAAGTAGATCAGGCAGGGTGACGTTATCTGCGCGGGCTGTGGCGCTCAGACCCAAGGCGAGTATCGCCAGCGGTGTGCAGAACAATCTGCAAAGCCGTGTAGGGGGGCGCGTCGGGAAACCGTCGTTTTAATATCCATAATCAATAAATAGCAAAGCTCGTGCCGTTTAGCGTTGGGTGCGCGTCGCACCCTCAAAGGTTTTAGCGTAGGAGTCTGGGCATGGCAGGAGTAATGGATTCAGTAAACCAGCGCACACAGCTGGTAGGGCAGAATCGCCTGGAGTTGTTGCTTTTTCGCCTGGATGGCAAACAGCTGTATGGCATCAACGTGTTCAAGGTGCGGGAAGTGCTGCAATGCCCCAAGCTGACGATCATGCCCAAGTCCAGCCCGGTGGTATGTGGCGTTGCCAATATCCGGGGTGCGACGATCCCGATTCTTGATCTGGCCCTGGCCACCGGTTCTGCAGGTTTGCAGGACCGCCAGAATCCATTTGTGATCATCACCGAGTACAACACCAAGACCCAGGGTTTCCTGGTGCGCTCGGTGGAACGTATCGTCAACATGAACTGGGAAGAGATCCATCCGCCGCCCAAGGGCACGGGTCGCGATCACTACCTCACGGCAGTGACGCGGGTGGATAACCAGTTGGTCGAAATCATCGACGTGGAAAAAATCCTCGCCGAAGTGGCACCCACCTCGGAGTCGATTTCCGTGGGTGTGGTGGACGCTGAAACTGCGCACAAGGCAGTCTCCCTGCGCGTGTTGACGGTGGACGACTCTTCTGTGGCCCGTAAACAGGTGACCCGTTGCCTGCAAACCGTCGGCGTGGAAGTGGTGGCCCTCAACGATGGTCGCCAGGCGTTGGATTACCTGCGCAAGCTGGTGGACGAGGGCAAGAAGCCGGAAGAAGAATTCTTGATGATGATCTCCGACATCGAGATGCCGGAAATGGACGGCTACACCCTCACGGCGGAGATACGCAACGATCCACGCATGCAAAAATTACATATCATCCTGCATACTTCGTTGTCGGGTGTATTCAACCAGGCGATGGTCAAGAAGGTCGGTGCCGATGACTTCCTGGCCAAATTCCGCCCCGATGACCTGGCATCCCGGGTCGTCGAGCGGATCAAAGCAGCAGATCACGGCTAGGGGCTTTTTCCCTGGCGGTCACACGATTTAAGAGGCGGTATCAGTGTCTACGGGTAATTTGGATTTTGAACAGTTCCGGGTCTTCCTGGAAAAGGCCTGTGGCATATTGCTCGGTGAAAACAAGCAGTATCTGGTATCCAGCCGTCTCAACAAACTGATGGAGCAGCAGGGCATCAAGTCGTTGGGTGAGCTGGTCCAGCGCATCCAGGGCCAGCCGCGCAGCGGGCTCAAGGAAATGGTGGTCGATGCCATGACCACCAACGAAACCCTGTGGTTTCGCGACACCTACCCCTTTGAAGTGCTCAAGAGCAAAGTGCTGCCGGAGGCCATCAAGGCCAGCCCGGGCCAGCGCCTGCGCATCTGGTCGGCGGCGTGCTCCTCGGGGCAGGAGCCGTACTCGATCTCGATGTCCATCGATGAGTTCGAGCGGACCAATATGGGCCAATTGAAGGCCGGTGCTCAAATCGTGGCCACCGACCTGTCCGGCACCATGCTCACCAACTGCAAGACCGGCGAGTACGACAGCCTGGCGCTGGGCCGTGGCCTGTCCCCGGAGCGCCTGCAACGTTTCTTCGACCCGAAAGGGGCGGGACGTTGGGCGATCAAAGCGCCGATCAAGAACCGTGTGGAGTTTCGCTCGTTCAACCTGCTCGACAGCTACGCCAGCCTGGGCAAGTTCGACATGGTGTTCTGCCGCAACGTGTTGATCTACTTCTCCGCTGAAGTGAAGAAGGACATCCTGCTACGCATCCACGGCACGCTCAAGCGGGGCGGCTATTTGTTCCTCGGTGCATCCGAAGCGCTGAACGGTTTGCCGGATCATTACCAGATGGTGCAGTGCAGCCCTGGGATCATTTACCAGGCTAAATAGTACGCAAATCTAAATGTGGGAGCGGGTTTGCTCGCGAATGCGGTGGATCAGTCATAGATAAGTTGACTGACCCACCGCATTCGCGAGCAAACCCGCTCCCATTTTTTTTGCGGCAATTTCCCCAACAGCGGCAACTCTCCATTGCCGCTTTACTGGCGCCACGCGGAAACCTCTTGCCGCTTTTCTGGCATTGCCGCCGGCAACCGCCCCGCAAACCCTTGATATACGGGCCTCCGCAAGATTGGCATGCACCTTGCTATAACCCTGTTAACGAAAAGCAGGTCAGCCTAAAGGTTTCCGCCATGAGCATCAGCTTCGATAAAGCGCTCGGTATCCACGAACAAGCCCTGGGCTTCCGCGCCCAGCGTGCTGAAGTCCTGGCCAACAACATTGCCAACGCCGACACCCCGAACTACAAGGCTCGGGATCTGGACTTCTCCGCCGTGCTCGCCGCACAGCAGGACAAGACCAAAAACGGCACCTTCGCCTTGAACATGACCAACAGCCGTCATATTGAAGCGCAAGGCCTGAGCAATGGTGACGAGTCGTTGCTGTATCGCACACCGATGCAGCCGTCGATCGACCAGAACACCGTCGACGCCCAGCTTGAGCAATCGGCCTATGCCGAGAACTCGGTGAACTTTCAAGCCAGCTTCACCCTGCTTAACAGCAAATTCAAAGGGCTGATGTCAGCCCTGCGCGGAGAGTAAGCCATGTCCCTGTCCAGTGTTTTCAATATTGCCGGCAGTGGCATGAGCGCGCAGACCACGCGTTTGAACACCGTCGCCAGTAACATCGCCAACGCCGAGACCGTGTCTTCGAGCATTGACCAGACCTACCGTGCCCGTCACCCGGTGTTCGCCACCATGTTCCAGGGTGGCCAGGCTGGCGGCAGCGATTCGCTGTTCCAGGACCAGGGTAATGCCGGTTCTGGCGTGCAGGTGCTTGGTGTGGTCGAAGACCAGAGCAACCTTGAAGCCCGCTACGAACCCAACCATCCCGCCGCGAACGAAAAGGGTTATGTCTACTACCCCAACGTCAACGTGGTTGAGGAAATGGCCGACATGATTTCCGCCAGCCGTTCGTTCCAGACCAATGCGGAAATGATGAACACCGCCAAAACCATGATGCAGAAGGTCCTGACCCTGGGTCAGTGATAAGGGGCGCCAAATAATGGCCATCGTTGATACGAGTAACAACACGGCAGTCCAGGACCTTTTCAACTCCAAGGTCAAGACCGCGACCGACACCAGCAGCGTCAATAGTGCCTCCAAGGCAGCGACGGGCAGCCAGTCGCTGGGCAAGGACGCGTTCCTGCAACTGCTCGTGACCCAACTGAAAAACCAGAACCCGCTGTCGCCGCAAGACAACGGTGCGTTCGTGGCCCAGTTGGCGCAGTTCAGCAGCCTGGAAGGCATCAACACCCTGAACGACTCGGTGAACAACATCTCGAGCAACTTCAGCTCGTCGCAAGCGTTGCAGGCGTCGTCGCTGGTAGGGCGTTCGATCATCACCCAGACCGACAAGGCTCTGGTGGACACCAGCAAGAGCATGACCGGTTCGGTAGCCGTGACTGCGGCGACAGGCAACGTCGCCATCAAGATCACCGACAAAGACGGCAACGTGGTGCGCACCATTGATATGGGCGCCCAGAGTGCAGGCAACTCCGACTTTATCTGGGATGGCAAGAACGACAACGGTGAGGTCGCCCCAGCGGGCACTTACACCTTCGCGGCCACCACCAAGAATGACAAGGGCGACGCGGTTGCCTTGGCAACTTCGCTGCCGGCAACGGTAACCAGCGTGACGTTGAGCAAGACCGGCGGCGAAATGCTGCTGAACCTTGCAGGCGGCATGGGCAGCGTCAAGCTGTCGCAAATCCAGACTATCGGTACATAGAGCCGGCTAAATACGGCAGAGGGAGAGAAACATGTCTTTTAATATCGGCCTTAGCGGCCTCTATGCGGCCAACAAACAACTGGACGTGACCGGCAACAACATCGCCAACGTCGCGACCACTGGCTTCAAGTCGTCCCGTGCGGAGTTTGCGGACATCTACGCCGCCTCCAAACTGGGCACCGGCCAGAACAGCATCGGCAACGGTGTGAACCTGGCGGCTGTGTCCCAGCAGTTCACCCAGGGTGACGTCAACAACAGCGGCGGCGTGCTGGACATGGCGATCCAGGGCGGTGGCTTCTTCGTTCAGAAGGGCAGCGACGGTTCGCTGGAATACACCCGCAGCGGTGCTTTCCGTGCCGACAAAGACGGCTATGTCACCAACAATACGGGCACTTCGCGCTTGCAAGGCTACGCCGCGGACGCGGACGGCAACATCGTCAAGGGCGGCTTGACCGACCTGCAACTGAACCTGTCGTACCTGCCGCCCAAGGCTTCAACCAAGGTGGACTCCACCAGTAACCTGAACTCGTCGTCGCCGGTGATCAACCAGACCACTAAGCCGTTCGATCCTACTGACACGAGCACCTTCACCACCCAGAACAGCACCACGTTGTACGACGCCCAGGGTAACTCCCACGAAATGGTGCAGTACATGGTGAAATCGGACGCCAACGAGTGGAAGGCCTACACGTTGATCGACGGCCGTAACCTGGATGGCACTAAGCCTACAACCACCGGCGCCACCGCCCCCGTGCCAGCGACCTACACCTTTGACGGTGCCGGTAAGCTTACGGGTGTCACCGGTACCGGTGTGGTCGGCACGACCCTGACGCTCACGGGTTGGGTGCCGGGTACGGTGACCAACGGTAATTGGGCGCCAAACGACGCTACAGCGCCGGATATTGCCGTCAACCTGGGTAACGTCACCCAGTACAACTCGGCCAGCTACCGCAACCCGCCGACCACCGATGGTTACGCGACCGGCCAGATCACCGGCCTGAAAATCGACGGTAGCGGCGTATTGTTCGCCACGTTCAGCAACCAGCAGAGCAAGGCCATCGGCCAGATCTCCCTGGCCAGCTTCAACAACGAACAAGGCCTGCAGCCATCGGGCGGCACCACGTGGAGAGAGACTTTCGCCTCGGGCCAGCCGGGTTACGACACCCCGCAAGCCGGTACCTTGGGTTCGATCGTGGCCAACTCCCTGGAGAACTCCAACGTCAACCTGACCAACGAGCTGGTGGACCTGATCAAGGCCCAGAGCAACTACCAGGCGAACGCCAAGACCATCTCCACCCAGAGCACCATCATGCAGACCATCATTCAGATGACGTGATGCTGCTGGTCAGACCCTGACGAAAAAAAACCCTCTACGAGGGTTTTTTTTGCATTCATTTTGTTTGGCGTGATTTTTCATACAGTCCGTGTCCCTAGAGACCACTCGTTTTTACCGGAACGGCCGGCACAGTTTTCCCTACCAAGTAAACCGACAGTGGCTTACGGGTGGAGAAGTCTATGCAATGGGCTCAACAGGTAGCAGGCCAAGCGGCTCGGATTTCTTTTGGCGGCGGAAGCTACACATACGGCACTGAAAACACCAAGGACAACACTGAGGGTGCCGAGAGTCTGGATGCCGACAAGGCGGTCGTTTCTAAGATCCTGAAGGCGTTGGAGGAGGCTCAGAAAACGTCCAAGAGCCAAACCGTCCAGGATTTGCGTGACAAGCTCAATGAGGTACGCAAGAAGCTCGGCGAGGAGAGATTCAAGGAGGTTATTGAGGCGTTAAAGAAAGACGCGTCTGACAGTTGGCTCGCGTTCTTGAAGGCGCTTTTTCCGGAGCTGTTTACTGATGACGGATCTCCCTCTCCACCTGAGCCCATAAACATTGGTGGGGGCGGTGGGGGCGGTGGCGGTGGCGGCCGGGTGAACAGGGAGAATTTTGGTCCTTCCGACGCCATGAGCAACAAGCCCCTCACAGAGGGGGCGAATTACCATGATTACCAGCCCGATAAAAGTGTGCGTGGGAAAAAGCCGGATAACATTTGGAGTGGTTTCTCTCAGGGCTTCGAAGGCAATTGCACGACGGTGTCTTCAATAAAAGCAGCGATGCAGCACTTTGGTCAGGACCCTAAAGACATTTTCAAAAATGTTGAGTTAAAGGGAAATACCTATGAGGTGGAGATGCGTGATGGATTCAAACTCAAACTGACCAAAGATGAGCTGAGCATGGCTGCGCGAGAAGCGCGCTTCCAGGGTGATGACCCTACGTTAATGACCAACGCCAACTTTCTATACGCCGCGAGCGCCAAGCGTGCCCAGATGGAAGGGAACAGTGGCTCACCGGGAGAAAACGACAGAGATGCCACGAGAAGCTACACAGATGCGCTGATAAGCCTGAATGATGGTGAGCATTCCCGTGAAGGCTTGCACAGGCTTGGGCTGAAAAATCACTACAGGCCGGGCTTTCAAAGTGATTTCGAGCGGGGGATGGTGGGGACTTATGAAACGGATGCGCATTCCATGGCGGTGATTGGCAATCATAAGGAGCTATGGGGCAGGCGAGGTGGAGCTCCAGGACCGGGCATTTATACAGTGCTTTTCTAACGACCAAAAAAAACGCCGGCAAACCTAATCATGCTCAGGTTTGTCGGCGTTTTTCAGTTCCGGATCATCACGATCCGTAACCGCCTCAGCTTATTGGCAAGCTTCGCAATCCGGCTCGTCAATCGCACAAGCCTTTGGCACCGGGGCCGGGCCGGCTGGCGCGGCGAGTACCGAGTCATCACCGTGGTTGCCGCCGCTGGAAACTGCGTTCAGCTTGCCGGTGTTGATGGTCGACTTCTCGGTGCTGGTCGCGGCCAGGGCACGGAGGTAGTAAGTGGTTTTCAGGCCACGGTACCACGCCATACGGTAGGTCACGTCGAGCTTCTTGCCCGAAGCGCCGGCGATGTACAGGTTCAGGGACTGTGCCTGGTCGATCCATTTCTGGCGACGGCTGGCGGCGTCAACGATCCACTTGGTGTCCACTTCGAAGGCGGTCGCGTAGAGCTCTTTGAGTTCTTGCGGGATGCGCTCGATCTGCTGCACGGAACCGTCGTAGTACTTCAGGTCGTTGATCATGACCGAGTCCCACAGGCCGCGGGCTTTCAGGTCGCGAACCAGGTACGGGTTGATCACGGTGAATTCGCCCGACAGGTTCGATTTCACATACAGGTTCTGGTAGGTCGGTTCGATCGACTGCGATACGCCAGTGATGTTGGCGATGGTGGCGGTCGGTGCGATGGCCATGATGTTGGAGTTACGAATGCCTTTCTGCACACGGGCACGTACCGGCGCCCAGTCCAGGGATTCTTCCAGGTCAACGTCGATGTACTTCTGGCCACGTTGTTCGATCAGGATCTGTTGCGAATCCAGCGGCAGGATGCCTTTGGACCACAGCGAACCCTGGAACGTCTCGTAGGCGCCGCGCTCGTCAGCCAGGTCGCAGGAAGCCTGGATCGCGTAGTAGCTGACCGCTTCCATGGACTTGTCGGCGAACTCGACCGCCGCATCCGAACCGTAAGGAATGTGCTGCAGGTACAGCGCGTCCTGGAAGCCCATGATGCCAAGGCCGACCGGGCGGTGCTTGAAGTTGGAGTTCTGCGCCTGTGGCACCGAGTAGTAGTTGATGTCGATCACGTTATCGAGCATGCGTACGGCGGTGTTGACGGTGCGTTCCAGCTTGGCGGTGTCCAGCTTGCCGTTGACGATGTGGTTCGGCAGGTTGATCGAGCCCAGGTTGCAAACGGCGATCTCGTCCTTGTTGGTGTTCAAGGTGATCTCGGTGCACAGGTTCGAGCTGTGGACCACGCCCACGTGCTGCTGCGGGCTGCGCAGGTTGCACGGGTCTTTGAAGGTCAGCCATGGGTGGCCGGTTTCAAACAGCATGGAGAGCATTTTGCGCCACAGGTCTTTGGCCTGGATGGTCTTGAACAGCTTGATCTTGCCAGGGTACTGGGACAGGGCTTCGTAGTACTCGTAGCGCTCTTCGAAGGCCTTGCCGGTCAGGTCGTGCAGGTCCGGCACTTCGGAGGGCGAGAACAGGGTCCACTGGCCGTCATCGAAGACACGCTTCATGAACAGGTCAGGAATCCAGTTGGCGGTGTTCATGTCGTGGGTACGACGACGGTCATCACCGGTGTTCTTGCGCAGCTCGATGAACTCTTCAATGTCCATGTGCCAGGTTTCCAGGTAGGCACACACCGCGCCTTTGCGCTTGCCGCCCTGGTTGACCGCTACGGCGGTGTCGTTCACCACTTTCAGGAACGGCACAACGCCCTGGGACTTGCCGTTGGTGCCCTTGATGTACGAACCCAAGGCACGTACTGGCGTCCAGTCGTTGCCCAGGCCACCGGCGAATTTGGACAACATGGCGTTGTCGTGGATCGCGTGGTAGATGCCCGACAGGTCATCCGGCACGGTGGTCAGGTAGCAGCTCGACAGCTGTGGACGCAGGGTGCCGGCGTTGAACAGGGTTGGGGTCGACGACATGTAATCGAAGGACGACAGCAGGTTGTAGAACTCGATGGCACGGTCTTCTTTGTGCTTCTCTTCAATCGCCAGGCCCATGGCCACGCGCATGAAGAACACTTGCGGCAGTTCGAAACGGATACCGTCCTTGTGGATGAAGTAACGGTCGTACAGGGTTTGCAGGCCCAGGTACGTGAACTGCTGGTCGCGCTCGTGGTTGATCGCCTTGCCGAGTTTTTCCAGGTCGAAAGTGGCCAGGATCGGGTTCAGCAATTCGAATTCGATACCCTTGGCGATGTACGCCGGCAGGGCCTTGGCGTACAGGTCGGCCATTTCGTGGTGGGTAGCGCTGTCGGCGACACCGAGGAAGCCCAGGCCTTCGGCACGCAGGGTGTCCATCAGCAGGCGCGCGGTCACGAACGAGTAGTTCGGCTCACGTTCAACCAGGGTACGGGCGGTCATTACCAGGGCGGTATTGACGTCGGTCAGGGCCACGCCGTCGTACAGGTTCTTCAGGGTTTCGCGCTGGATCAGGTCACCGTCGACTTCTTCCAGGCCTTCGCAGGCCTCGGTGATGATGGTGTTCAGGCGGCCCAGGTCCAGCGGTGCAAATGTACCGTCGGCCAGGGTGATGCGGATCGATGGGTGCGCTTGTACGGCGGCTTCGTCGGCCGGAGCGCGCACGGCACGTTCCTTGGCACGCGAATCACGGTAGATCACGTAGTCACGGGCAACTTTTTGCTCGCCGGCACGCATCAGGGCCAGTTCGACCTGGTCCTGGATTTCTTCGATGTGGATGGTGCCGCCCGAGGGCATGCGACGCTTGAAGGTCGCGGTGACTTGTTCGGTCAGGCGGGCAACGGTGTCGTGGATGCGCGACGAAGCGGCAGCGGTGCCGCCTTCAACTGCAAGAAACGCTTTGGTGATCGCGACGGTGATTTTGTCATCGGTGTAAGGAACGACAGTGCCGTTACGCTTGATCACGCGCAATTGGCCAGGTGCAGTGGCGGACAGATCCAGGTTCGAATCAGCGGCCTGCGGCACGGAGCCCTGCGGGTTCTCGCGAGTTGTGTCGGTTTGCATGGGGGGTTGTCTCCACATTCTATATTTATTTGGGCACCATCTCGGTGCCCACCGTTCCGTCCTGAAGCACTTACAGCAGGCCTGGGCCTGGCATAACAACTTCGGGACAGGAGGAAGGGAGCTGTTCGCGCCGCTTCCATGCCGAAGTCTTCGGTTCGGGGCTGAAAAGCCCTTGGCCGTATTCCTGGTGGGTGACAGTTGCCAGGTTCAGACACTGCAACACCCGTACCGTTTTGCGCTGTAGGCGCTTGAAAACGGCTGCCATCCGCGTACGCGGTTTGGGCGTTCAAAAAATGCGTGGGTTCAACCAAACGAGTGCAAGAAAGGGCTTGAGTTTCTTGTCTGATCTGTGTTTGGTTTTTTTCGCTCAAAACCCTACATGTAGGGTTTTTTTGCGCCGGGCTACAAGATAATGCGTTTTGGGGGGCTTAGCAACGCACTACCTGTGGATAACGTTGTGGGTAAAATGTGTATGAAACGTGGAACACCCGTGTAGGCCGCATTGCTGCTGGATTCGGCCGTTTGTCACCGGATATTCCAAGATAAAAACAACGGGTTGGATTTTTGAGGGCGCGAACCCTATCACAAAAAAACGCGATCACCGAATGGATTTCCCGGCTTGTGTTTGGGGGTTGGGGCATGGCTACAATCGGCCATTGTTATGCCCTCAAAACATGACAAACAGGGTATGGCCAACGCAGTTTCTAATAACAACGAGGACCACCCGTGGAGCAAGAAGCCTGGCAAATACTGATCGTCGAGGACGACCAGCGACTGGCCGAACTGACCCGTGAGTATCTGGAGAGCAATGGCCTGCGGGTGTCAGTGGAAGGCGATGGCGCCCAGGCGGCCGCGCGTATCATCGCCGAGCAACCGGACCTGGTGATCCTGGACCTGATGCTGCCCGGCGAGGACGGCCTGAGCATTTGCCGCAAGGTGCGCGAGCGCTATGACGGCGTGATCCTGATGCTCACCGCGCGCACCGACGACATGGACCAGGTGATGGGCCTGGACATGGGCGCCGATGACTACGTGTGCAAACCCGTGCGCCCGCGTCTGTTGCTGGCGCGCATCCAGGCCCTGCTGCGGCGCAGCGAACCGGCGGAACCGCCTGCGGTAGAGAATCAGCGCCGCCTGCAATTTGGCC
Organism: Pseudomonas sp. H1_A03; assembly: GCF_054685145.1. Taxonomy (NCBI): domain Bacteria; kingdom Pseudomonadati; phylum Pseudomonadota; class Gammaproteobacteria; order Pseudomonadales; family Pseudomonadaceae; genus Pseudomonas; species Pseudomonas sp. H1_A03. Next base: position 5,974,917 of record NZ_CP162829.1, on the reverse strand, counting down.
CTTTGGTGGTGGACAATGCCCTGCGCGAGGCTTGGTTGAATAATGACGGTATTGAGCTGACCAGTGCTGAATTCGACCTGCTCTGGCTGCTGGTGGCGAATGCCGGTCGCATCCTGTCCCGCGAAGAAATCTTCATCGCCTTGCGCGGCATCGGCTACGACGGCCAGGACCGTTCGATTGATGTGCGCATCTCGCGCATCCGCCCGAAAATCGGCGACGACCCGATCCACCCACGCCTGATCAAGACCGTCCGCAGCAAAGGCTATTTGTTCGTCCCCGAAGCCGCCGCCGACATGCCGCTGTGAATTCGATCTTCCTGCGTATCTACGGCGGCATGTGCGCAGCGCTGATTCTGGTGGCGCTGCTCGGCGTACTGGCCCTGCACCTGCTCAACGAGGTGCGCAGCGGCCAGTACCGCGAGCGCCTGGCCCATGGCACCTTTGCCTTGATGGGCGACAACCTGCAGCCCATGAGTCCCATCGAGCGCCAACGCGCCCTGGCGGTGTGGGAGCGTTTGCTGGGTATCCCGCTGGAGTTGCGCCCCCTGGCCGATGTGCACTTGGACTTGAGCCAGCGCAACAGCCTGCAACGTGGCCAAGTGCTGGTGCAACAGACGGGTCCTCACGCCGCGCGGGTGCTGCGATTGGTCAGTGCCCAGGAACCACTCGTGCTGGAGGGGGAGGTGCAGCAGATCAGCGAGCAACTGGCGCGCGCGACGATCTACCTGCTCGCCGACGAACTGGTGCGCTTCCCGGTGGCCGAACAGCCGCAGCGCCTGGCAGACATAAAAGAAGCCAAGGGTTTTGGCTTCGACATGCACCTGATGACCCTCGACCAGGCTGATATGGACGAGGACCAGCGCCGTCGCGTATCGGAAGGCGATACGGTGATGGCCCTGGGCAAGGGCGGCGATTCGATCCGCGTGTTTGCCGGCATGGTCGGCACGCCGTGGGTGCTGGAACTCGGTCCCCTGTATCAGATGAACCCTTATCCGGCGCAGTGGCTCATCCTGATCGCCTTGATCGGCCTGACCCTGATCGGTCTGATCGTCTATCTATTGGTGCGTCAGCTTGAACGCCGCTTGCGCGGCCTGGAAGCCGCCGCCACACGCATTGCCAAGGGCAACCTGGAAGTCCGCGTGCCGGCCCGTGGCGCTGACTCGGTGGGGCGCCTCGCTGCAGCGTTCAACGGCATGGCCGAGCACTTGCAGCAGTTGCTGGCGATCCAGCGTGAACTGGTGCGCGCGGTGTCCCACGAACTGCGCACGCCGGTGGCGCGTCTGCGTTTCGGCCTGGAGATGGTCGGCGATGCCACCACCCCCGAGGCACGGCGCAAATACCTCGAAGGCATGGACAGCGACATTCAGGACCTTGATGGCCTGGTCGATGAAATGCTCACTTATGCGCGCCTGGAACAGGGCTCGCCGGAGCTGAATTTCCAGCGAGTCGACCTGAATGCGCTGCTTGATCAGGTGATCGGCGAATTATCGCCACTGCGCCCGCAGATCAACGTGGCACGGGGTATCTGCCTGTCTTCGACGCATTGGGATGACGCCTGGGTCGACGCCGAGCCGCGTTATTTGCACCGTGCCCTGCAGAACCTGGTGAGCAATGCCATGCGCCACGCCCAAGGCCACGTGTTGATCAGTTATCAGGTGGGCCAGGTGCGCTGCCGTATCGACGTGGAAGACGACGGCCCCGGCGTGCCGGAAAGCGCTTGGGAGCGCATCTTCACGCCGTTCCTGCGCCTGGACGACAGCCGCACCCGCGCCTCGGGTGGGCATGGCCTGGGCTTATCGATTGTGCGTCGGATTATCTACTGGCACGGCGGCCGGGCGTTGATCAGCAAGAGCAACAATTTGGGTGGGGCGTGCTTCAGCTTGAGTTGGCCCAGGGATCAGGACAAACCCTGATACCGCTATCGCAGCGGTGCGGCGACCCGACAAGCCAACTCCCACATTCGATCGAGTTCCAGCTTTGGAATGCACTCCAAATGTGGGAGCTGGCTTGCCTGCGATAGCGATCTATCAAGCGCGGATGGCTACCAGACTCAACAGTTGTCCATCACTCACCGCAAACTGCCCCACCAGCTCCTTGCCATGGCACCACTCACTGGAAAGATCCGTCAGCAACCGTAGCCGCAGCTGGCCCGACTCGGACCACTCCAGCAACTCCGCATGCTCAAAATAAAAACGTTTCTGCACAATCGGATAGAGCGCCTTGAACAGGCTTTCCTTGGCCGAAAACGTCAGCGTCACCAGCAAAGCGATCTGCTCTCGCGGGAGGGCGGCCATACGCCGCATTTCATCGGCCGTCAGGATTTCCCCGGCCAGCCGTTCAGCCCGCTCCAGCGTCAGCACATTCTCCAGGTCCATCCCAAGCCCACGCCATTGCGCCGTGTGCGCGACAATCGCAGCGGCGTGCCCGGTGCTGTGGGTGATGGAGCCACTGATGTGCGCGGGCCACACCGGTGCACGGTCTTCACCGATGGCTGGCACGCAATCGAGGTGATCGAGCTGTTGCAGTGCAGCGCGGGCGCACAGCCGGCCGGCCAGGAACTCGGCCTGACGCTTGGCCACTGAACGCTGGATGCTCGCGGGGGGCGGCACGGCACTGCGCTGGAAGTCGCCTGGCGCTAATAAGGCAGGGTCAAACCGGGTGCTGAGAAACACCGTGCCCGGCAAGGGATCGGGCAGCGGCCAATGGGCGTCGAGTGGAGTGCAGCAAGCGGGTAGGGAATTCATGGGCGGTATTTTGCCGAGTTGATGGGCAACAGGATAGCCCGCTGCGGTTCAGGTGCGGTTCAGAGCCTGTTCAGGGGGAGTTCAGGGGCGCCTGCGTAGTCTGGCCTAACAGCCAAAATGCGTGGAGGTAAGCACCATGAGTGCGATCAAAAAGCTGATGTTGGCGTTAACCATGCTCAGTGCCACCGCTGGGGTCCAGGCCGCTGATGGTGCCTTTGCCGCATTCGGCAAAGAAAAGACCCGAAAAACCAGCACCTTGATTCAGCGTGTCAGCCTCGAAGACGCTGGCAGCCAACCTACGCCCTGGGGCCAATCCCTTGGCCTTGTCACCCCGCAGCCGGCGTACCGCGCTGGCTATGAACACCTGACCGGTCAGTTCAATGGTATTAAACTGCGCCCGCAAGACCTGCAGGGCCGCTATGATATCCCTCTGTCGGACAGTTGATTTGCCTTGGAGAGCCTTATGAAATTGCTGGTGGTGGAAGATGAGGCGCTGCTGCGCCATCACCTGTTTACCCGCCTGACCGACAGCGGCCACGTGGTCGAGGCCGTGGCCAATGCCGAAGAGGCCCTCTACCAGACGGGCCAATTCAACCATGACCTGGCCATCATCGACCTGGGCCTGCCCGGCCTGGGTGGGCTGGACCTGATCCGCCAACTGCGTACCCAGGCCAAGACCTTCCCGATCCTGATCCTCACGGCTCGCGGCAACTGGCAGGACAAGGTCGAAGGGTTGGCTGCCGGCGCCGACGACTACTTGGTCAAGCCGTTCCAGTTTGAAGAGCTGGAAGCGCGGATGAACGCGTTGCTGCGTCGCTCCAGTGGTTTCACCCAGTCGACCATCGTGGCCGGGCCGTTGCTGCTGGACCTTAACCGCAAGCAAGCGTCCCTCGACGAACAGCCCCTGGCACTGACCGCCTACGAATACCGGATTCTCGAATACCTGATGCGCCACCACCAGCAAGTGGTCGCCAAGGACCGTTTGATGGAGCAGCTTTACCCCGATGACGACGAGCGTGATCCCAATGTCATCGAAGTGCTGGTCGGTCGCCTACGCCGTAAGCTGGAAGGCCCGGCCGGGTTCAAGCCGATCGACACCGTGCGTGGCCTGGGCTACCTCTTCAATGAGCGCTGCCGTTGATTCGCTCGTTACGCGTGCGCTTGATGCTGGCGGCCGCCACTCTGGCCGTGCTGTTTATGCTGGGTTTGTTGCCGGCCATGCAGGGGGCGTTCAGCCTGGCGTTGCAGGACTCCATCGAGCAGCGCTTGGCGTCGGACGTCACCACCCTGATTTCCGCCGCGCGGGTCGACAATAACCGCCTGCAGATGCCGGCGCAGTTGCCGGACGAACGTTTCAACCTCACCGACAGCCGCCTGCTCGGCTATATCTACGACCGCGAGGGCCACCTGGTGTGGCGTTCGCGGGCGACCAAGGAAGAGAACATCAACTACAAACCGCGCTACGACGGGCGCGGTAATGAATTTGCGCGAATTCGTGAGGCCAATGGTCAAGAATTCTTTGTGTATGACGTCGAGGTCAGGCTGCTGGGCGGCAAGAGCGCGGCGTTTAGTATCGTCGCCCTGCAACCGGTGCGTGAATACCAACTGACCCTCGAAGGCCTGCGCGAAAACCTCTACCTGGGCTTTGGTGCGGCGTTGCTGGTGTTGCTGACCTTGCTCTGGCTGGGCCTGACCTGGGGCTTGCAAGCCTTGCGGCGGCTTAGCCAGGAACTCGACCAGATCGAAGGCGGCACCCGAGAAAGCCTTAGTGAACAACACCCCCGCGAATTGCTGCGCCTCACCGGCTCCCTCAACCGTTTGCTGCACAGCGAACGTGAGCAACGTGCGCGCTACCGCGACTCCCTTGACGATTTGGCCCACAGCCTGAAAACCCCGCTGGCGGTGTTGCAGGGCGTGAGCGAAGACATGGCCCAGCGCCCGGAAGATCGCGACCAGGCCTGGGTTTTGCAGTCACAGATTGAGCGCATGAGCCAGCAGATCAGTTACCAGTTGCAACGCGCCAGCCTGCGCAAAAGCGGCCTGGTGCGCCACCAGGTACGCCTGGCGCCGGTGCTGCAAAGCCTGTGCGACACACTGGACAAGGTCTACCGCGACAAACGCGTCACCGTCTCCTTTGAACTGCCGGATGAATGCGACGTGCCCATCGAGAAAGGCGCCTTGCTGGAATTGCTCGGCAACCTGCTGGAAAACGCTTACCGCCTGTGTTTGAGCGAAGTGCGCATCAGCCTGGTGGAAAGCCTGGAGGGCAGTGAGCTGTGCATTGAGGATGACGGGCCGGGTGTGCCGGCGGACCAGCGTGCGCGGATTTTGCAACGGGGTGAACGGCTGGATCGCCAGCATCCCGGGCAGGGGATTGGGTTGGCGGTGGTCAAGGATATTATTGAAAGCTACGGCGCACGCTTGACCCTGGGGGATTCACCGTTGGGTGGCGCGGCATTCAAGATTCATTTTCCGGCCTTGTGATCTCTATTGACTCCACTGGCCTCATCGCAGGCAAGCCAGTTCCCACAGTGGATTGGGTTCACAAATCACTATGTGTTAACCCAATCCACTGTGGGAGCCGGGCTTGCCCGCGATGAGGCCCGCACAAGCAACACAGCTCTAACTCTCTTGCGCGCGATACGCCCCTGGCGTCAGCCCCGTCCACTTCTTGAACGCCCGATGAAACGCCGACGGCTCGGAAAACCCCAACTGCTCGGCAATCTCCTGCAATGACAAATCCGCTCGGCCCAAATGATAAATGGCGATGTCCCGCCGCAGCTCATCCTTGAGAGCCTGAAAACTGGTGCCTTCTTCGCGTAAATGTCTGCGCAGGGTCTGCGGGCTGATGTGCAGGTGCTGGGCGACGGCTTCCAAGTCCGGCCAGGGCGTGCGGTCGCGGCTGAGCAAGCGGCGTAGCTGACTGCTCAAGCTATCGCCTTCATCTGGCCGAGAGAGCAAGTCGGCGGGTGAGCGCTCCAAAAAGTGCTTGAGTGTGCGCTCATCCTGCAGCAGCGGCAGGTTCAGGTAGCGCGCGGGAAACACGAGGCTACTGTTCGGCGCACCGAATACCTGGGCACAGGGAAACAGCAGGTCATATTCGCCGGCGTGAGCCGGCGTCGGATAACTGAAGGTGGCCTGGTGCAGCCGAATCCGTTGGCCGATCAGCCAGCTGCCCAGGCGATGCCAGATCACCAGCAGGCATTCGCTGAGGAAGTGATCCGGGTCCCACAACTGCGAGTCGTCCAGACTCAAGCGGGCCATTTCGCCTTCACGTGTCAGCTGCCAGCGCGGGCCTTGTGGGAATAGGCTATAAAATAATAAGCCGCGTTCCAGGGCTTTCTCCAAGGTGCGGCAGTGGATCAGCGCGTGGCACATCATCGCGAAGGTGCCGCGTTTGCTTGGGCCGTCGGCGAACCCAAGATATTCATCGTCAAGCGCCAGCCAGAGCATTTGCAGCAACCGGGCGAATTGCTCCGGCGCGATACGGGCGCGGGGTTCGGTGAGCAGCTCCGGCGTGATGCCCACCTGGTCCAGCAGCCCCGAATAGTCGTAACCGTCCCGACGCGCCCCGCCGAGAGCAGCGCGGGCGAAATGACTGGCGATGGTACGTTCACGCATGCGAAGGCCTCGTCCATGGAGTCGCGGATGGTAGCCAGCGCTGGAGAGGGTCACAAGGCGGATATCCGCCAAATTGTAGGACGGGATTGGGTGAGGGGGCGGAAATCCGCCACTTGCTTATGCGCTTGGGAGGATGCCAGGAAGTCCCAAGCCCTGATGCCTAAAGGCCTTTGCGGATTTTAAGAGAAGTGGCACGGCGTTTGCGATAAGGACTACAGCGCAGGCTTGTTTCTACAGGGCTCGCAAACAACAAATCCCTCCAGTGCAGGAGGGTTCGCAATTCAAGTGTCGTGGGCAATGGCGGATATTTGCCACACGGGACGATTGAGGAACTTTGCAATGACGACTCGTCAGCCAATCTACAAATCCCTGTACTTCCAGGTGATCGTCGCAATCGTTATCGGTATTTTGCTCGGTCACTTCTACCCGCAGACCGGCGTGGCCCTCAAGCCACTGGGTGACGGGTTCATCAAACTGATCAAAATGGTCATCGCCCCGATCATCTTCTGCACCGTTGTCAGCGGCATCGCTGGCATGCAAAGCATGAAATCGGTGGGCAAAACCGGCGGCTACGCGCTGCTGTACTTCGAAATCGTTTCTACCGTCGCTCTGCTGATCGGCCTGATCGTGGTCAACGTTGTGCAACCGGGCGCCGGCATGCACATCGACGTAGCGACCCTGGACGCTTCCAAAGTCGCGGCCTACGTCACTGCCGGTAAAGACCAGAGCATCGTTGGCTTTATCCTCAACGTCATCCCGAACACCATCGTCGGCGCCTTCGCCAACGGCGACATCCTGCAAGTGCTGATGTTCTCGGTGATCTTCGGTTTCGCCCTGCATCGCCTGGGTGCCTACGGCAAGCCAGTGCTGGACTTCATCGATCGCTTCGCCCACGTGATGTTCAACATCATCAACATGATCATGAAGCTCGCGCCAATCGGTGCCCTGGGCGCCATGGCGTTCACCATCGGTGCCTACGGCGTAGGTTCCCTGGTGCAACTGGGTCAGTTGATGATCTGCTTCTACATCACCTGCCTGCTGTTCGTGCTGGTGGTGCTGGGTGGCATCTGCCGCGCTCACGGCTTCAGCGTGATCAAACTGATCCGCTACATCCGTGAAGAGTTGCTGATCGTACTGGGTACTTCGTCTTCCGAATCCGCACTGCCACGCATGCTGATCAAGATGGAGCGTCTGGGCGCGAAGAAATCCGTAGTCGGCCTGGTGATCCCGACGGGCTACTCGTTCAACCTCGACGGTACGTCGATCTACCTGACCATGGCTGCCGTGTTCATCGCCCAGGCGACTGACACCCACATGGACATCACCCACCAGATCACCCTGTTGCTGGTGCTGCTGCTGTCTTCCAAAGGCGCTGCTGGCGTGACTGGTTCGGGCTTTATCGTCCTGGCTGCGACCCTGTCGGCTGTAGGCCACCTGCCTGTTGCAGGCCTGGCGCTGATCCTGGGTATCGACCGCTTCATGTCCGAAGCCCGCGCGCTGACCAACCTGGTGGGTAACGCTGTTGCAACCATCGTTGTGGCCAAGTGGGTCAAGGAACTGGACACCGACAAGCTGCAAAGCGAGCTGGCGTCCGGCGGTACCGGTATCTCGGAAACGCGCGAGCTGGATGACCTGGGCGTGGCCGAAGGCCCTGCACCTGTCGTCAAGTAAACTGCTGATGGCGTGAACTAACGCCGACCGCAACGCACAAACGCCCCGACTGGTTCGGGGCGTTTGCGTTTCTGGCGCGTCACTTTGGTGGCTTTTGTTTTACAGTAAGTGAATGGTTTTTTACGCTTGCAGGAGGTTTTGTGGACAGTGTGGATCTGAATGTCCTGCGCAGCGTGCTGGAATGGCGTCGCGCCGGGCAGCGAGTGGTGTTGTACAGCGTGGTCCAGACCTGGGGCAGCGCGCCGCGCCCGCCGGGCGCCATGCTGGCGCTGCGCGGCGATGGCGTGGTGATCGGCTCGGTGTCTGGCGGCTGCATCGAGGATGACTTGATTGCACGCCTGAAGGATGGCCGACTGCCTGAAGACGGGCCGCCGGTGCAGTTGGTGACCTACGGCGTCACCCGCGACGAGGCGGCGCGTTTTGGCCTGCCATGTGGTGGCACCTTGCGCCTGACTGAAGAGCGCGTGGACGCGTGGGAATGGGTGTCGGAACTGCTGGCGCGTTGTGAAGATCATCAGATCGTCGCACGTGAGCTGGACTTGACCACCGGTAACGTCACCTTGAGCAGCGCGAGCAAGACCGATGGGGTGACCTTCGACGGCGAACGCCTGCGGGCTATCTATGGCCCGCGCTGGCGTTTGCTGTTGATCGGCGCCGGGCAGTTGTCGCGTTATGTAGCGGAAATGGCGCGGTTGCTGGATTTCGAAGTGCTGATCTGCGACCCGCGCGACGAGTTCGTCTACGGCTGGGAAGAACAGCACGGCCGCTTCGTACCGGGCATGCCCGATGAAGCGGTGCTGAATATCCAGACCGATGAGCGCACGGCCATCGTCTGCCTCACCCATGATCCGCGCCTGGATGATATGGCACTGCTTACGGCACTGAATTCCTCGGCGTTCTACATCGGCGCCCTGGGTTCGAGGGTCAACACTCAGAAACGCCGGGAGAACCTCGCGGCGCTGGGGTTGTCGGCGCAAGCGATTGCGCGCCTGCACGGGCCGATCGGGTTGCACATCGGCAGCCATACGCCGGCGGAAATCGCGCTGTCGTTAATGGCGGAAATTGTTGCGATCAAGAACGGTGTGGCGCCCATGCAGAAAAAGCCGCTGCCGGTGGTAGCTGAGTGACGCTGACGGCGATTGTGCTCGCGGCGGGGCAGGGCAGTCGCTTTCGTGCCGAGGCGGGGGCTGACCAGGATAAGCTGTTGGCTGATTGCGTCGGCCTGGATGGCGTGACTCGGCCAGTGATCGAGCAGGTGCTGGTGAATTTACCGAAGCGCGTTGTAAAGCGCTGGCTGGTGACCTCGCCGGAGCGAACGCAGGTGATCCGTTTGGCTGAGGCGTATGGCTGCGACGTCCTGCTGCTACGCTCGGCGGGGATGGGCGACAGTCTTGCCGCGGCGGTGGTGGCCAGCGGTCCGGCGGACGGCTGGCTGGTGCTGCTGGGGGACATGCCGTTTATTCAGTCATCGAGCATTGAGCAAGTAATCGATGGGTTGGAGGCGGGTGGCATCAGCGTGCCGCTGCAGGATGGGCAGTATGGGCATCCTGTGGCGTTTGACCGGGCATCTGGGCCGGGGTTGATGGCATTGACCGGTGACCGTGGGGCCAAACCGTTGTTTGCGCAGGCGGTGGTGAGGGAAGTGCAGCTGAATGACCCCGGCGTGTTATGGGATGTCGATTTGCCGCAGTCCCTGAATTTCACCCCGGTCTAAGTGTGGGAGCTGGCTTGCCTGCGATAGCGGTCTGTCAGCCAAAACACCTGTGACTGATACACCGCTATCGCAGGCAAGCCAGCTCCCACCTTTGCTTGCATTTCAAATCGATGAATCAGTGTTTTCGTCGCCATTAAAAAAGCCCCGCCTGATCACTCAGGCGGGGCTTTTTTAGTCGCTGCTGGAATCAGACGAGGGGTTTAGGCTCGTGCTCTGCTTCCCGTGCAGCAGCGGCGGCTGCTTCAGCTTCCTTGCGACGACGACGCACTTCACGTGGGTCGTTCGGTGCACGGCCGTTTTCGGTCAGCGCGCTGGCCGGTGCGGCTTCAACCACTGGAGCGGCCACTTCGGCAACCACCGGCGCTTCAACGACTGGCGCAGGTTCAACGACCGGAGCGGGCTCAACCACTGGGGCAGGCTCGGCAACCACGACTTCAGCAACCGGTGCTGGCGCTTCTTCTACCACGGGGGCAGGGGCTGGCGCTTCAACCGGAGCGGCAGGCTCGGCAGTCCATTGGAAGGCGGTCTGTTCCTCACGAACTTCGCGTACTTCCGGCGCTGCTTCGACAACCGGTGCTTCAACAAACGCTTCGACCACTGGCTGAGGTTCAACCACAGGTGCGGGCTCAACAGCGGCCACTTCAACTTCTGGCTGAGCTTCAGGCGCCTGCGCCACTTCCACTTCCGGTACAACCGGCGCTTCGATTGGGGTGGTCGCTTCGACAACTGGTGCCTCTACGACTGGCGCTTCAGCAGCAGGCGCTTCAACAACCGGCGCTTCAACCACTGGGGTCTCGGCAACAGGTGCTTCCACAGCGGCGGTTTCTTCGATGGCGGCGGTGGCGCGTTCAGCCTGCTCGTGGGCCTGGGCTTCAGCAGGTGCGCTGATAACCGAGCTGGCAACGGCAGCCGTAACGGCCAGGCCGGCAGCCAGTTCTTCGCCAGTTGGCTCGCTGGTAGCGGCTTCTGCGTTTTCGCCGGCTTCTTCCGAGCCTTCGATCACGTTGCCGTTGGCGTCACGTTGACGCTCACGACGGTTGCTGCGACGACGCTGGCCGCGGGAGCGGCGGCGTGGACGATCGCCTTCGGCGCCTTCCTGACCGTCTTCCTGCAGTTGCTCTTCGCTGGTCAGCACTTCCTCTTCTTCGCTGGCGGCAGCCGCTTGCTCGGCGCGTGGTTGACGCTCTTCACGCGGAGCGCGCGGTTGGCGTTCTTCACGTGGCGCACGCTCTTCGCGCGGTTGGCGAGCCGGGCGTTCTTCTGCAACGACAGCGGCACCGGCAACGGCTGGCGCAGCGTCCAGTGGCTCGCGCAATTCACGCACACGCTCTTCACGCTCGCCACGAGGCTTGCGATCTTCACGCGGGGCACGTGGGGCACGTGGCGCGCGCTCTTCACGCGGTGCGCGTTCTACCACTGGGGTTTCTTCACGGGCTTCGCGAGGTGCGCGCTCTTCACGTGGGGCGCGTTCTTCACGCGGCGCACGTTCTTCGCGCGGCTTGCGCTCTTCGTCACGGCGACCGTTGCGGTTACGGCTTTGTTGGCGACCGTTGCGACGCTCTTCGTTGCGTGCAGGACGCTCGGAAGCCGGTTTTTCAACCACAACCGGAGCGGCTGGCTCTTCTTTGGTGGCGAACAGGCTGACCAGCGATTTCACCAGGCCTTTGAACAGGCTTGGCTCAGGCATAACGGCCGGAGCGGCAACAGGCGCTGCTGCTTCAACGGGTACCGGTGCGTTGGCACGGGCAGGGGCCGTCTTGACCGCAGCTTCCTGGCGAACCAGGGTACGGGTCGCAGCGGCTGGCTGGACTTCTTCCACTTCGGCAGCGGCAGCGGCGATTTCATAGCTGGACTGGCCGCTGTGGGCTTCCGGGCTGTCATCACGCAGGCGCTGCACTTCGAAGTGCGGCGTTTCGAGGTGATCGTTCGGCAGGATGACGATACGGGCACGGGTGCGCAGTTCGATCTTGGTGATCGAGTTGCGTTTTTCGTTGAGCAGGAAAGCTGCAACCGGAATCGGCACTTGTGCGCGGACTTCGGCGGTGCGGTCTTTCAGGGCTTCTTCTTCGATCAGGCGCAGGATCGCCAGGGACAGCGATTCAACGTCACGGATGATACCGGTGCCGTTGCAACGCGGGCAGACGATGCCGCTGCTTTCGCCCAGGGATGGACGCAGGCGCTGACGAGACATTTCCAGCAGGCCGAAGCGCGAGATGCGGCCGACTTGCACGCGGGCACGGTCAGCTTCCAGGCATTCGCGGACTTTCTCTTCCACGGCGCGCTGGTTCTTGGCTGGGGTCATGTCGATGAAGTCGATCACGATCAGGCCGCCGATATCACGCAGGCGCAGTTGGCGGGCGATTTCTTCTGCCGCTTCCAGGTTGGTCTGCAGCGCGGTTTCTTCGATGTCGCTGCCTTTGGTCGCACGCGCCGAGTTGATGTCGATGGACACCAGGGCTTCGGTCGGGTCGATCACAATGGAGCCGCCGGAAGGCAGTTCGACCACGCGCTGGAAGGCGGTCTCGATCTGGCTTTCGATCTGGAAACGGTTGAACAGCGGAACGCTGTCTTCGTAGAGCTTGATCTTGCTGGCGTACTGCGGCATCACCTGGCGGATGAAGGTCAGGGCTTCGTCCTGGGCTTCAACGCTGTCGATCAGCACTTCGCCGATGTCCTGGCGCAGGTAATCACGGATGGCGCGGATGATCACGTTGCTTTCCTGATAGATCAGGAACGGCGCGGAACGATCCAGGGACGCTTCTTTGATGGCGGTCCACAATTGCAGCAGGTAGTCGAGGTCCCACTGCATTTCTTCGCTGCTGCGGCCCAGGCCGGCAGTGCGAACGATCAGGCCCATGTCGGCGGGTGCGATCAGGCCGTTCAGCGCTTCACGCAGTTCGTTGCGCTCTTCGCCTTCGATGCGACGGGAAATGCCGCCGGCACGTGGGTTGTTCGGCATCAGCACCAGGTAACGACCGGCCAGGCTGATGAAGGTGGTCAGGGCGGCGCCCTTGTTGCCACGTTCTTCTTTTTCGACCTGGACGATGACTTCCTGGCCTTCGCTCAGGACGTCCTTGATGTTCACGCGGCCTTCAGGGGCTTTCTTGAAGTATTCGCGGGAGATTTCTTTGAGGGGCAGGAAGCCGTGGCGCTCGGAGCCGAAATCGACAAAGGCAGCCTCAAGGCTTGGTTCGATGCGAGTAATCCGGCCTTTATAGATGTTGGCCTTCTTTTGCTCGCGTGCACCGGATTCGATGTCCAGGTCGTAGAGGCGTTGGCCATCTACCAGTGCAACACGCAACTCTTCGGGTTGAGTTGCGTTAATCAGCATTCTTTTCATGTTGTACCGTCGGTTTCCGGGCTGCCGGAAACGGCGTTCGGCACACACGACTTCTCACGGTCGGTGTCAGGTGCGTCAAGAGTGGTTGGCCACTCCAGTGTCCAGCAATAACAGGCCAATTGGGCCGTATCGCGACGGACGCGTCCTGCTTGTTAGCGGTGGTGACAAAGGCACCACTTCAACAAAAGCTAAGGTCAGGAGGAGGAATCAACCGACGACTGTGGACGAGATGAAGCGTCTAAATATAAGCCTAGTGCTACACGGTCCGACGGTTGTGCATCTCCACCCTACACGTATCCCTGATAATTCGGGTGCTGCCGCGCGCAGAATCCGCAGCGGGTTGGCATTTACCGTGTTCTCCAATGGGGAGTCCACGCTCATGGCTAAACAAGACTGAATGTGGGCGACTGCGCTCTCACTCAGCTCTTAACAGGCGTTGTTTCCGAAGCATTCACCATGGTCTGGCTCAGAACTGACTGCACTTTGTGAACTGGCCGTAAATATCGGCGCAAAACGCGAGTATTCACTCTGCGCATCGCACTCGCTTCAGGCCTCATGTCACCTGCGCTCGTTACAATCTTGAGCCTTCCAAGGTGGCGAACACCCCGTAGGACGGCCTCGCGTCCTGATGAATTGCGATGGTCAGGGCCGGCAGTTTGCCGCTAGTCCTCTGTCCAGGCCGCTTTTGGCGGCGTTCGCGACTATAGCAGCAATGATTAAGTGCTTCAATTCCATAAAAATTGTTATCATCGCCGCCATGACGAATACCGCCCCCCAGACCCCCAGCGTCCAGCTGCTTGAGGTCTCGCCGGAATATGCCGGCCAACGCATCGACAATTTTCTCCTGGCCAGGCTCAAAGGCGTGCCCAAGACCTTGATTTACCGCATCTTGCGTAAAGGTGAAGTGCGGGTGAACAAGGGTCGGATCAAGCCCGAGTACAAGTTGCAGGCGGGCGATATCGTCCGTGTGCCGCCGGTTCGCGTGCCCGAGCGTGATGAGCCCGTGCCATTGGCGCAGGGTCTGTTGCAGCGCCTCGAGGCGTCGATTGTCTTTGAAGACAACAAGCTGATCGTGATCAACAAGCCCTGCGGCATTGCGGTTCACGGCGGCAGCGGCCTGACGTTTGGCGTGATCGAAGCCTTTCGTCAGTTGCGTCCGGACGCCAAGGAGTTGGAGCTGGTCCATCGCCTGGACCGAGACACCTCCGGCCTGCTGATGATCGCCAAGAAACGCAGCATGTTGCGCCACCTGCACACCGCGCTGCGTGGCGATGGCGTGGACAAACGCTACATGGCGCTGGTGCGCGGCAACTGGGCCAGTTCCATCAAGAGCGTTCGTGCGCCGTTGCAGAAGAGCAACCTGCGTTCCGGCGAGCGCATGGTGGAAGTCGACGAGGAGGGCAAAGAAGCCCTGACGTTGTTCAAGGTACTGCGCCGTTTCGGCGACTTTGCCACTATGGTCGAGGCCAAACCGGTGACCGGTCGCACCCACCAGATTCGTGTGCACACGCTGCATGCTGGCCACTGCATTGCGGGTGACACCAAATACGGCGACGAGGACTTCTCCAAGGAAATCCGCGACCTGGGCGGCAAGCGCCTGTTCCTGCACGCCTACATGCTCACAGTGCCGCTGCCGGATGGTGGCGAATTGAAGCTGCAAGCGCCGGTCGATGAGATGTGGGCCAAGACCGTGGAGCGTTTGAGTGTCGCACCGTGATTACAAACTGCTGATATTTGATTGGGACGGCACCCTGGCCAATTCCATTGGCCGGATCGTTGAATCGATGCACATGGCGTCAACGCGCTCGGGCTTCGAGCTGCGCAGCGACTTTGCGGTCAAGGGCATTATCGGCTTGGGCTTGCCTGAGGCGATCCGCACCTTGTACCCCGAGATCAGCGAGGTCGAGCTGGTCGCGTTTCGCGAGCACTACGCCGATCACTACACTGCGCTGGAGGCTGAGCCTTCGCCGCTGTTTGATGGCGTGGCGCAGTCTCTGCAGGCCTTTCGCGCCGAGGGTTACCACTTGGCGGTCGCCACCGGCAAGTCGCGCCGCGGGCTGGATCGAGTGCTCAAGGCCCACGGTTGGGATGATTATTTCGACATCACCCGTGCTGCCGATGAAACCGCCAGTAAACCTCATCCTCTGATGCTGGAGCAGATCCTGGCGCATTGCGGCGTGTCGCCACGTCAGGCTTTGATGGTGGGGGATGCCTCCTTCGATCTGATGATGGCGCGCAATGCCGGCATGGACAGCGTGGCGGTCAGCTACGGCGCCCAGGCTGCCGAGGCCTTGCAGCACTATGAGCCGCGACTGACGATTGATCATTTTTCCGAATTGCAGGCCTGGCTAAACCGGGCCCGATAAGTCTTTGCTGGGGTTAATGGCATGAGTGACGAATGGAAAGCGCCCGAAAAGGCTGAAAACGGTGATGACAAGAGCTGGAAGCTGCTGGAGAAAACCCTTCTGGCCAGCGTTCAGGAGCAACGTCGTGCGCGGCGCTGGGGGATTTTCTTCAAGCTGCTGACCTTTGTCTGGCTTATTGCCATGCTGGCATTGTTCAGCCCACTGATGGACATGGAAAAAAGCGCGACCCGTGGCGCCAGCTACACCGCCCTGATCGAAGTGCGCGGAGTCATTGCCGACAAGGAGCCGGCCAGCGCCGACAATATCGTCAGCAGCCTGCGTGCTGCGTTCGAAGACCCCAAGGTCAAAGGCGTGATCCTGCGCATCAACAGCCCCGGCGGCAGTCCGGTGCAGTCGGGTTATGTGTATGACGAAATTCGCCGTCTGCGTGGCCTGCACCCGGATATCAAGCTGTACGCAGTGATTTCCGACCTGGGCGCTTCGGGTGCCTATTACATCGCCAGTGCCGCCGACCAGATCTACGCCGACAAGGCCAGCCTGGTGGGTTCCATTGGTGTGACAGCGGCCGGTTATGGCTTTGTCGGCACCATGGAGAAGCTGGGTGTGGAGCGCCGCACCTACACCTCGGGCGAGCACAAGTCGTTCCTCGACCCGTTCCAGCCACAAAAAGCTGATGAAACCGCGTTCTGGCAGGGCGTGCTCGACACCACCCATCGCCAGTTCATTGCCAGCGTGAAGCAGGGGCGCGGCGACCGTCTGAAGGACAAGGATCACCCGGAGTTGTTCTCCGGGTTGGTGTGGTCGGGCGAGCAGGCGTTGCCGCTGGGTTTGATCGACGGCCTGGGCAGCGCCAGTCTGGTTGCGCGGGATGTGATTGGCGAGAAGGAGCTGGTGGATTTTACGGTTGAGGAATCGCCGTTTGATCGGTTCTCCAAGAAGCTGGGCGCCAGCGTGGCGGAGAAGCTGGCGTTGTACATGGGCTTCCAGGGCCCGACCCTGCGCTGATCCAAGAGATGTATAGATTCAAATGTGGGAGCAACTGTCTTGATGGTTTTCATCAAGCCATTTTTTCCAGAGGCGGCAACGCTCCCACGGCTGTACTCCGTGTAACTGCTTTAGGAAATAGCTACCGCAGGATTTTAGGCGGCGTGCTCTTTCCATTCAGATCCATCACGGATCATTGCGTTTAGGCGTACCAGCAAAACACGCATACACGCGATGAGTGCCACTTTGGCGCATTTTCCTTTCTCGCGCAGCGCCTTATATCGCGCGGCAAACTCAGGCTGAAACCGGATCACTGACCAACAGGCCATATACAGTGAACGCCTCGCGGCGAACCTGCCGCCGCTGATATGACGCTTGCCTTTGTGCTTGCCGCTATCGTCGTTGTAGGGCGCAGTGCCGCTCAATGCTGCAATCTGATGTCTACCCACCTCGCCTAGCTCCGGAAGATAGGACATCAAGCTGGCCGCTGTAACAAGTCCTATGCCTTTGACTGAGCACAGAAGAGCTACTTTTTTACGATCCAGACGTTCTGTACTTTGGCGGATCAGGCTTTCCAGCTCCTTCAGCACTTTTTGCAAATAGTCGATATGACTCTGCAGCGCAGGCTTGACCACGTCAGAGGAGGCCGTTTTAAGCCGCCGTTTGTCGTCATCTCTTTGCTGAACAAAGTGCTCTCGCTGTTGGACTAGGGCGCGCAAATCATCCTGCTCGGCGCTGGTAACCCGGCTATCGGGCGATTTGATGACCGCTGCGAACTGCGCAAGAAGGCGTGCATCTATCGGATCGGTTTTGGCTTGTTGCCCCATAGCCCGGGCAAAGCTTTTGGCTCGGCCAGGGTTGATCCGTATGACTTCAAAGCCCGCAGCTTGAAGCGCTTTCATGACTTTGCGCTCGTAACCGCCAGTGGCCTCCAGCAACACTCGACCCACGCGATGCAGGGTTAGCCATCCAATTAACCCAGGAAAATCACTCTGCGAATTGGAACAACTCATCGCTACATCCAGTTGATCAACCCGAATCTCGAGGCTACCGCTGGAGACATCAATACCTGCTGGATAGGAAAACATAGCCAAATCCTCTTACACTCAAGGTGAGAGCGCTCTGGCTTGGCCCACGCTTGTAACTGTTCGAGGTGGGCTCGTTCAACTGTTCGGGCTCAATGACCAGAGTGGAGAGGTGAGTGACAGCATGGGCTCCCACACGTGCTTTAAGCACTTCGGGCATTCAGCTTGTCACTCACCGCTCTCACCTTCAGTTTAAGCCTGGTTCAAGACACAAGCGGGCTTGCCCGCGATAGCGGTTGGCCAGTCGACATTTATAGTGGCTGGACCACCGCTATCGCAGGCAAGCCAGCTCCCACAGTAGTTTGGTGGTGGAATTAAGGGATTTGCACGCCTTCAGCCAGCAGCATGTCCACCAGGCGAATCAGCGGTAGGCCTATCAGGCTGGTCGCGTCTGGCCCTTCGGTGCTCTGAAACAGGCTCACGCCCAGCCCCTCAGCCTTGAAGCTGCCTGCGCAGTCATACGGCTGCTCAATCCGCAGATAGCGCTCAACACGCTCAACGTCCAGCTCACGCATGTGCACGGTAAAAGGTACGCAGTCGACTTGGCAGTGCCCTGTCTCGCTGTTCAGCAGCGCCAGGCCGGTGAGAAAGCTGACGCGCTTGCCGCTGGCGGCTAATAATTGCTCGCGCGCGTTTTCAAAGGTGTGAGGCTTGCCGATGATCCGGCCTTCCAGCGCGGCAACCTGATCAGAGCCGATAATCAAATGCCCTGGATGGCTGGCCGCTAGCGCGCGGGCCTTCTCTTCGGCCAGGCGCTTGACCAGCTCAATGGCGGACTCATTTGCGCGATGGCTTTCATCGATATCCGGCGAGTTGCAGATGAACGGCAAGTGCAGGCGGCTCAGCAATTCCCGGCGATAAACCGAGCTGGATGCGAGTAATAAAGGCAGCATGGGCGACTCCTCAAAGGCAGTGGCAGATTCTAGCGCGTGACCGGCTGACGCACAGGGCTGAATTTCCTTTGACATGGCCCGGTGCATCCCTATAATGCTGCGCCTATGTTGAATGACCCGATTCCACCTCACGTTGACCCGCGCAAACTGGCTGATCGTGGCACTTCCCTTCAAGGTGAGTTGCTGTTGGCCAATTTGGAGAGACTCTGCGACCCGCTTTCCGACACTGTCGGTACGGTGCAGGCTAAATTCGTTTTTGAACGAGATGAACGTAAATCTGTGGTAATTCACAGCGTTATCGACACCGAAGTCAAAATGGTTTGCCAGCGTTGTCTTGAGCTGGTCACCCTGCCGATCCACAGCGAATGCAGTTATGCTGTGGTGAAAGAGGGTGCGAATACCCAGTCGTTGCCGAAAGGTTATGACGTGCTGGAACTGGGCGAAGATCCATTGGATCTGCATGCACTGATCGAGGAGGAGCTTCTGCTCGCCTTGCCCATTGTGCCTGCTCATCATCCGGAAGAATGCCAGCAGCCGGCGGACCTCGGCGACGAGTCCGAACCGAGCGAGGACGAGGTAACGCGGTCCAACCCGTTCAGTGTATTGGCGCAGTTAAAGCGTGACCCAAACGTTTAGGAGTTAATCAATTATGGCTGTTCAGCAGAACAAAAAATCCCGCTCTGCCCGTGACATGCGTCGTTCGCACGATGCCCTGACGGCGAGCACTCTGTCTGTAGAAAAAACCACCGGTGAAATTCACCTGCGTCACCACGTATCGCCAGAAGGCGTATACCGTGGTCGTAAAGTGATCGACAAGGGCGCTGACGAGTAATCACTTGTCTGCTCTAGTCATCGCGATAGACGCAATGGGCGGGGACTTCGGTCCCCGCAGCATTGTTCAGGCCTGCATTGCCAGCCTGTCTGCCACACCCTCGCTGCACCTGACCCTCGTTGGTCAACCCTCCCTTCTTGAAGAACTGATTGTCAGCCATCCGGCGGTGGATCGCGCGCGCCTGACGATTACGCCGGCCAGCGAAACCATTGGTATGGATGAAAAACCGGCGGCAGCCCTGCGTGGCAAGCCCGATTCTTCGATGCGGGTGGCCCTGGAGCTGCTGCGTGATGGCAAGGTGCAAGCCTGTGTCAGTGCCGGCAACACGGGGGCCTTGATGGCGTTGTCGCGGCATGTGCTCAAGACATTGCCGGGCATTGATCGCCCGGCGATGGTGGCGGCGATTCCGACGCAGAAAGGTTACTGCCAGTTGCTGGACCTGGGTGCGAATGTCGATTGCAGTGCCGAGCACCTGTTGCAGTTTGCCGTGATGGGCTCGGTGGCCGCCGAAGCGCTGGGCGTGGCCCGGCCGCGGGTGGCGTTGCTGAATATCGGCACCGAAGACATCAAGGGCAACCAGCAGGTCAAGCTCGCCGCCACCTTGCTGCAAAGCGCGCGCGGCTTGAACTACATCGGATTCGTCGAGGGTGATGGTTTGTACCGTGGCGAGGCGGACGTGGTGGTGTGCGACGGGTTCGTCGGCAATATCCTGCTCAAGTCCAGCGAAGGCCTGGCGACCATGATCGCCACGCGTATCGAGGCGTTATTCAAGCAGAACCTGGCGTCGCGCCTGGTCGGCGCCCTGGCGCTGCCGTTGATGCGCCGCTTGCAGGCTGACCTGGCCCCGGCGCGGCATAACGGCGCAAGTTTTCTGGGGTTGCAGGGCATTGTGGTAAAAAGCCATGGCTCGGCTGGCGTCGAGGGCTTTCAAAGTGCTATTGCGCGGGCCGTGATCGAGATCCAGGAGAACCTGCCGCAACGCTTGCACGGCCGTCTTGAGGATCTGTTGCCTTAGGCGAATCGGCCCGGGAATGCTTAAATGTGACCGGCCAGTTCAATTGACCATCCAATCTGTCAGTTTCGTGCGCTCCCACCGTAGGCGTGCGCATTTTTGACGACCAGATCATTAGGGGCTTGTTACATGTCTACATCCCTCGCATTCGTCTTTCCAGGGCAGGGTTCGCAGTCCCTCGGCATGTTGGCCGAACTGGGCGCGCAATACCCGTTGATCCTGGACACCTTTAAGGAAGCTTCCGACGCCCTGGGTTACGACCTGTGGGCACTGACCCAGCAGGGGCCGGAAGAGCAACTCAATCAAACCGATAAAACCCAGCCGGCCATCCTGACCGCTTCGATCGCCCTGTGGCGCTTGTGGCTGGCGGAAGGCGGCGCGCGTCCAGCATTCGTCGCCGGTCACAGCCTTGGCGAATACAGCGCCTTGGTGGCGGCGGGCAGCTTGACCCTGGCTGAAGCGGTCAAGCTGGTCGAGCGTCGTGGGCAGCTGATGCAAGAAGCCGTTCCGGCAGGGCAGGGCGGCATGGCCGCTATCCTGGGCCTGGACGACGCCGTGGTGATCGAAGCCTGCGCCGAAGCGGCCCAGGGCGACGTGGTCAGCGCCGTTAACTTCAACTCCCCTGGCCAAGTGGTCATCGCGGGTGCCAAGGCTGCCGTTGAGCGCGCAATCGAAATCTGCAAGGCCCGTGGCGCCAAGCGTGCCTTGCCGTTGCCGGTCAGCGTACCGTCCCATTGCGAATTGATGCGCCCGGCGGCCGAGCGTTTTGCCGAGTCCATCGCTGCCATCAACTGGCAGGCACCGCAGATCCCGCTGGTACAGAACGTCAGCGCCGCCGTGGCGGCCGACCTCGACACCCTCAAGCGCGACCTGCTCGAGCAGCTCTACAAGCCCGTGCGCTGGGTTGAATCGGTCCAGACCCTGGCGGCCAATGGCGCCACCGAGCTGGTTGAGTGCGGCCCGGGCAAAGTCCTCGCCGGCCTGAACAAGCGCTGCGCCGACGGCGTCTCGACGGCCAACCTCAATACACCTGACGCCTTTGCTGCCGCTCGCGCAGCCCTGGTCTGACCCTCAATTTCCGAACTTAGGAGAAGCCTGCATGAGTCTGCAAGGTAAAGTTGCACTGGTTACCGGCGCAAGCCGTGGCATTGGCCAGGCTATCGCCCTGGAGCTGGGCCGTCAGGGCGCCATTGTGATCGGCACTGCCACGTCCGCCTCGGGCGCCGAGCGTATCGCCGCGACCCTGAAGGAAAACGGCGTGCAAGGCACCGGCCTTGAGCTGAACGTGACCAGCGATGAGTCAGTGGCCGCCGTGCTGGCCGAGATCACCGCGCAGTTTGGCGCGCCGGCGATTCTGGTAAACAACGCCGGCATCACCCGCGATAACCTGATGATGCGCATGAAAGACGACGAGTGGTACGACGTGGTCGATACCAACTTGAACAGTCTGTTTCGCCTGTCCAAGGGCGTTTTGCGTGGCATGACCAAGGCGCGTTGGGGCCGAATTATCAATATTGGCTCCGTAGTGGGTGCCATGGGCAACGCAGGCCAAGTAAACTACGCGTCCGCCAAGGCCGGTCTGGAAGGTTTCAGCCGTGCATTGGCACGTGAAGTCGGCTCGCGGTCGATTACGGTCAACTCGGTGGCTCCAGGGTTCATCGACACCGATATGACCCGCGAGTTGCCGGAAGCACAGCGTGAAGCCTTGCTGACGCAGATTCCGCTGGGCCGTCTGGGCCAGGCTCAAGAGATCGCGAATGTGGTCACTTTCCTGGCATCCGACGGTGCGGCATACGTGACTGGGGCTACAATCCCGGTGAACGGCGGGATGTACATGAGTTAAATTGTGACGGATCGCTTCAAAAAAATGTCATACGAGCTGTCTAAAATCCGTTATAAAGCTGCAACTTAATTTATAGGCGGGTGGCCGACCGGGTACTGGGTGAAGCTTTCAGTTGAAAAGCTGAAATGGCTTTCTATACACTTACCCACTGGCCAGCTGCCTGAATTTGTCCATTAGGAGTTAAACAAGGTATGAGCACCATCGAAGAGCGCGTCAAGAAAATCGTCGCCGAGCAACTGGGCGTTAAGGAAGAAGAAGTGGTCAACACTGCTTCCTTCGTAGAAGACCTGGGTGCCGATTCCCTTGACACCGTTGAGCTGGTGATGGCTCTGGAAGAGGAATTCGAGACCGAAATCCCGGACGAAGAAGCTGAAAAAATCACTACTGTTCAAGCTGCTATCGACTACGTTACTAGCCACCAGGCGTAATAGTTTGTAGTCGTCGCTTGCTTTCAGGGAAAAACCGCACTGCTGTAACGGCGTGCGGTTTTTTCTTTAGCCCTGACGAAATGTGAGCGCTGAAGCAAAAGTGTCGTCATTAGAAAAAGGAGAGTGCTGTGTCGCGTAGACGCGTCGTAGTCACCGGTATGGGTATGTTGTCGCCACTGGGCACGGATGTGCCGAGCAGTTGGCAGGGCATTCTGGCTGGCCACAGTGGTATTGGTCTGATCGAACACACGGACCTTTCTGCCTATTCCACCCGTTTTGGCGGCTCGGTCAAGGGCTTCAATGTCGAGGAATATCTCTCGGTCAAAGAATCTCGCAAACTCGACCTGTTCATTCAATACGGCCTGGCAGCCGGTTTTCAGGCAGTGCGGAACGCCGGCCTGGAAGTCACCGACGCCAACCGTGACCGCATCGGCGTGGCCATGGGTTCGGGTATTGGTGGTTTGACCAATATCGAAGAAACCAGCCGCACGTTGCACGATTCCGGGCCCCGTCGAATTTCACCGTTCTTCGTGCCGGGCTCGATCATCAACATGATTTCCGGTTTCCTGTCCATCCACTTGGGCGCACAGGGGCCTAACTACGCCATCGCTACGGCGTGCACCACCGGCACGCACTGCATCGGCATGGCGGCGCGCAACATCGCCTATGACGAAGCCGACGTGATGATCGCTGGCGGCGCCGAGATGGCGGCCTGTGGCCTTGGCATGGGCGGCTTCGGTGCGTCCCGTGCACTGTCGACCCGCAACGACGAGCCCACCCGCGCCAGTCGCCCGTGGGACAAAGGCCGTGATGGTTTCGTCCTGTCCGACGGCGCCGGTGCCCTGGTGCTGGAAGAGTTGGAACACGCCAAGGCGCGTGGCGCGACCATCTATGCCGAGCTGATCGGCTTTGGCATGAGCGGCGACGCTTACCACATGACCTCGCCACCCTCCGACGGTGCCGGCGCTGCGCGTTGCATCACAAACGCCCTTCGCGATGCGAAGGTCAACCCGGACCAGGTGCAGTACATCAATGCCCATGGCACGTCGACGCCGACTGGCGATTTGGCGGAAGCTGAAGCCATCAAGTCGGTGTTCGGCGAGCATGCCTACAAGCTGGCGGTCAGCTCCACCAAGTCCATGACCGGCCACTTGTTGGGCGCGGCGGGTGCGGTTGAAGCGATCTTCAGCGTGATGGCCATCAAGGATCAGGTCGCTCCCCCGACCATCAACCTTGATGAGCCGGACGAAGGCTGCGACCTGAACTTCGTGCCTCACGAAGCGCAGCCGATGCCGATCGACGTGGTGATCTCCAACTCGTTCGGTTTTGGTGGCACTAACGGGTCCCTGGTGTTCCGCCGGTTCGCCGAGTGATGCACAGCTGGGTCGACGGTCAGCCAGCGGATAACGTGCCCCTGAAAGATCGCGGCCTGGCGTATGGCGACGGGCTGTTCGAAACCATCGCCGTCAGGGCCGGGCAGCCGGTGCTGCTCGACCGTCACCTGCAACGCCTCGATGAGGGTTGCAGGCGCCTCGCTTTGGTTGCAGATCAGCCTTTGATCCGCAACGAAGTGCTGGCCTATGCCGCCGCCCTTGGCGACGGTGTCCTCAAGTTGATCCTTACCCGTGGCGACAGTCTGCGTGGCTATGGCATCAACCCTGGCGCGCCAGTGCGCCGTATCTTGCAGGGCAACCCGCCCGCTACTTATCCCCTCGCCCATGGAGCCGACGGCATCCGCCTGTTTCCGTGTGCCACCCGGTTGGCCGAGCAGCCACTGCTGGCCGGCCTCAAACACCTGAATCGCCTTGAGCAGGTGATCGCCCGTGCCGAATGGCAGGATGCCGAGCACGCTGAAGGTTTGATGCTGGACATGTCTGGGCGTGTCATCGAAGGCGTATTCAGCAACCTGTTCCTTGTGCGCAACGGCTTGTTACTAACCGCTGATCTGACGCGTTGCGGCGTTGCCGGCGTGATGCGCGCCGAGATTCTGGCCCAGGCTCAAGCGCTGGGCACCCCGGTGGCCGTGGCCGACATCAGCCTCGTGCAGTTGCAGCAGGCTGACGAAGTCTTTGTGTGCAACAGCGTTTATGGCATTTGGCCTGTGCGCGGGTACGCTGCGATGAGCTGGTCGGTTGGCCCGCTCACCCGTAAACTGCAGGGCATTGTTCGCGCGCTATTGGAAATTTGAGTTGATACGAAAACTGGTTGTACTGCTGCTGGTCGGTCTGTTCTCGGCGGCTTTGCTGTTGGGCTATTCGGCCTGGAAGTTCGATGCTGCCTTGAAGCAGCCTTTGAACCTGACCCAGGAGCAATTGCTCGATGTACCGGCAGGGGCGACCCCGACCGGTACCTTCAATCGCCTGGAAGCCGATGGCGTGCTCGACGGCGCGTTCTGGTTGCGCCTGTACTGGCGCTTCAACCTCGACGGCCAGCCACTGCACAGCGGCGAATACCGCATGACGCCTGGCATGACGGCGCAGGGCTTGATCGGCCTCTGGCAGCGTGGCGAAGTGGTTCAATACAGCCTGACCCTGGTCGAAGGCTGGAACTTCCGCCAGGTGCGCTCGGCCTTAGCCAAGCATGAAAAGATCGTGCAGAGCCTTTCGGGCCTCACTGACAGCGAAGTCATGGATAAACTCGGCCACCCTGGCGTGTTCCCCGAGGGGCGGTTCTTCCCCGATACCTACCGCTTCGTGCGTGGCATGACCGACGTCGAATTCCTGAAAAAAGCCTACAACCGCCTGGACGATGTACTCGCTCAGGAGTGGAGCAAGCGCGCCGCCGATGCGCCATACACTGACCCTTATCAAGCGCTGATCATGGCTTCCCTGGTGGAGAAAGAGACCGGCGTACCTGAGGAGCGTGGGCAGATCGCCGGGGTATTTGTGCGTCGCTTGAAGATCGGCATGCTGTTGCAGACCGACCCGACGGTGATCTACGGCCTGGGCGAGCGCTACAACGGCAAGTTGACCCGCGCTCATCTCAAGGAAGCCAACCCTTACAACACCTACATGATTGCCGGTCTGCCGCCGACGCCTATCGCGATGGTCGGCCGCGAGGCGATCCATGCCGCGCTGAATCCGGTGCCGGGCAGCAGCCTGTATTTCGTCGCACGGGGCGATGGCAGCCATATTTTCTCCGATGACCTGGATGCGCATAATGCCGCCGTGCGCGAGTTTCAACTCAAACGCCGCGCCGATTACCGCTCCAGTCCGGCACCGGTGGTGAAGCCTGCGGAAGACGCAACGCCACCGGCGGATGTGCCAGCTGATAAACCGGCCGAGCCTGCGCCGGACACCACTGCGCCGCCAAGCCCGCAATAATTCTGACTAAGGACTGCCTGTGACTGGCTTGTTTATTACCCTGGAAGGCCCCGAGGGCGCCGGCAAAAGCACTAACCGCGATTACCTGGCCGAGTGCTTGCGCACCCAAGGCATCGAGGTGGTGTTGACCCGTGAGCCCGGCGGCACGCCGTTGGCCGAGCGCATCCGTGAGGTGCTGCTCGCTCCGGGTGAAGAGCAGATGAACCCGGACACCGAGCTGCTGCTAGTGTTCGCCGCGCGCGCCCAGCACTTGGCCGAGGTGATTCGCCCGGCTCTGGCGCGCGGTGCCGTAGTGATCTGCGACCGGTTTACCGATTCCACCTATGCCTACCAGGGTGGCGGTCGGGGCTTGTGCCTGGAGCGCATCGCCACTCTGGAAACCTTCGTCCAAGGCGAGCTGCGCCCTGACCTGACCCTGGTGTTCGACCTGCCGGTGGAAGTGGGCTTGGCCCGCGCCAGTGCCCGTGGTCGCCTGGACCGTTTTGAGCTGGAAGGCCAGGCCTTCTTCGACGCGGTCCGTACTGCGTTCCTCAAACGTGCTGCGGCCGAGCCTACGCGTTATTACCTGCTGGACGCGGCCCAACCGCTGGCCCAGGTGCAGCAAGCCATCGACGCGCTGTTGCCAACACTGCTGGAGCGCGCCCGTGGCTGAAGCCTATCCGTGGCAGGCCAGCCTGTGGCAACAATTGGCCGGCCGTGCTCACCACGCCCATGCCTACCTGTTGCATGGGCCGGTAGGTATCGGTAAGCGAGACTTGGCCGAGCGACTCATGGCCAGGCTGCTGTGCCAGCGCCCGGTCGACCTGGAAGCCTGTGGCGAGTGCAAATCCTGCCTGTTGCTCAAGGCCGGCAGCCATCCCGACAACTACGTGCTGGAGCCCGAGGAAGCCGACAAGGCGATCAAGGTCGACCAAGTCCGTGACCTCGTCAGCTTCGTAGTACAAACCGCGCAGATGGGCGGGCGCAAGGTGGTGTTGATCGAGCCGGTGGAGGCGATGAACGTCAACGCCGCCAACGCCTTGCTCAAGAGCCTGGAAGAGCCATCTGGCGATACCGTGTTGTTGCTGGTCAGCCACCAGTCGAGCCGTTTGCTGCCGACCATCCGCAGCCGCTGCGTGCAGCAGGCGTGCCCGCTGCCGAGCGAGGCCCTGAGTCTTGAGTGGCTGGCGCAGGCGTTGCCGCAGTGCAGTCAGGAAGAACGGGGCGAGTTGCTGACACTGGCAGCGGGCTCGCCATTGGCCGCGGTGAAGCTGCAAGCCCAAGGCGTGCGTGAGCAACGTGCACTGGTGGTGGAGGGCGTAAAGAAACTGATCAAGCAGGAAGTGTCCGCCACCCAGTTGGCTGAAACCGCCTGGAAGGACGTTCCCCTGCTATTGCTGTTCGATTGGTTCTGCGATTGGTCGAGCCTGATCTTGCGCTACCAGCTGACCCAGGATGAAAACGGCCTGGGCCTGCCGGACATGCGCAAAGTGGTGCAGTACCTGGCGCAAAAAAGTGCTCAGGACAAAGTGCTGACGATCCAGGACTGGATCCTCGCCCAGCGTCAGAAGGTGCTCGGCAAAGCCAACCTCAACCGTGTGCTGTTGCTTGAAGCGCTGCTGGTGCAGTGGGTCGGTTTGCTTGGCCGGCGTTAATTTCCCTGGCTGACGGGTATCGTTGGTCAAACACTTTCAGTGACTTAACTCTTATGCTCGTAGATTCCCATTGCCACCTTGATCGCCTTGACCTTGCCCAGCACGGCGGCTCTCTTGACGCCGCGCTCGAAGCGGCACGCCAGCGCGGAGTAGGGCACTTCCTGTGCATCGGCGTCAGCGCTGAAAATGCTGCCGACGTCAAAGCCCTGGCTGATCGGTATGCCGATGTGGATTGTTCGGTGGGGATCCATCCGCTGGACCTCAAGCCCGGCGAAGCCCCGGCCCTCGACTGGCTGCTGGGCGAGCTCAATCACCCGCGCGTTGTGGCCATCGGTGAAACCGGCCTGGATTATCACTACGAGCCCGAAGCCGCCGAGTTGCAGCAAGCCTCCTTCCGTTTGCACCTGCAGGCTGCCCAACAGACCGGTAAACCAGTGATCGTCCACACCCGTGGCGCCCGTGCCGACACCCTGGCCCTGCTGCGCGAAGCCGCGCTGCCCCAGGCTGGCGTGTTGCACTGTTTTACCGAAGACTGGGACATGGCCAAGGCGGCCCTGGACCTCGGGTTCTACATTTCCCTGTCGGGCATCGTTACCTTCCGCAATGCTGACGCCCTGCGCGACGTCGCGCGCCAAGTCCCGGCCGATCGCCTGCTGGTGGAAACCGACTCGCCTTACCTGGCGCCCATCCCACATCGCGGCAAGCCAAACCTGCCGGAGTATGTGCGCGATGTGGCGGATTACCTGGCGATGCTGCGCGGCGAATCCTACGAGCGCTTTGCCGAACAGACCACCGAGAACTTCAAGCGCCTGTTCCCGCTGGCTCACGTGGCCGGCTCACTACAGCATTGTGTAGATAACTAAATCGCAGGCAAAAAAAACCCGGGTTCTGGGGGGGTGAATCCGGGCTAAGACCATTAGGAGTAAAACAAGGGCACGCGGTCCGTTGGTACCCAGGTCGACGCGTCACTTGGGGGAGATGTCACGCCGACAGTTCAAGTATTGATCAGTATCCGATTCAGTCCAGTCGCGACTGGTCGTTTTTTAAACAGATTTGGAATACGCGCGCTTCGCTTGAGTTCTCATCAAGCAGGTGTACAGGGGCAGTTGTTGCGTATTATTTCTGACTGAAATCAATGCAAACGTTGGTGCGCTGAAAGTAAAGTGCATTACGGGTTCACATAGACATTGCCCAACGACCGTTCAGTCGGGATAATCCCTCGCACTGGGTAAATCGTATCGCCACGTATCCGTGGCCCTGCGCAACCCTCCCTATTTCGACCTCTGCAGACCTCTTTCTCATGCACAAAGAACCCCGTAAGGTCCGTGAGTTTCGCCGCCGTGAGCAGGAAATTCTCGACACCGCATTGAAGTTGTTCCTCGAACAGGGTGAAGACAGCGTCACCGTCGAGATGATTGCGGATGCCGTGGGTATCGGCAAAGGCACGATCTACAAGCACTTCAAGTCCAAGGCCGAGATTTACCTGCGCCTGATGCTCGACTACGAGCGTGATTTGAACGAGCTGTTGCACTCGGCCGATGTGGACAAGGACAAGGAAGCGCTGTCCCGCGCCTACTTCGAGTTCCGCATGCGCGATCCGCAGCGCTACCGCCTGTTCGACCGTCTGGAAGAGAAGGTGGTCAAGGGCCATCAAGTGCCGGAAATGGTCGAGGAGTTGCACAAGATCCGCGCCTCGAACTTCGAGCGCCTGACGCTGCTGATCAAGGGTCGCATCAGCGAAGGCAAGCTGGAAGACGTGCCGCCGTATTTCCACTATTGCGCCGCCTGGGCCTTGGTACACGGTGCTGTCGCGCTGTATCACTCGCCGTTCTGGAGCAATGTGCTGGAAGATCAGGAAGGTTTTTTCCAGTTCCTGATGGATATCGGCGTGCGCATGGGCAACAAGCGCAAGCACAGCGCCGAGCAGCCACCGGCTGAAACGCCCGCCACGTAATGATTTGCTGCCACGCGCAGTACCCCAGGAATATACTCAGGCATGGACTCTTGCTAAAAGCTGATTTATCAGTCAGCTTTTAGCGCGCCCGAATCATCCTCTGCCGGAGTGATCCATGATCGTTGATCGTCAAGGCAGGCGTTTTCGCAATTTGCGGATCAGCCTGACCTCAGCCTGCAATTACGCGTGTACCTACTGCGTGCCTAACGGCAAGCGGCTGGTGGCTGCCCAGGACGAACTCTCGGCCGAGGCGATGGCGCGCGGCGTGGCTTATCTTATTGAGGCGGCCGGCATCGACCGCCTGCGCATTACCGGCGGAGAGCCGCTGGTCAGCCCCAAGCTGGAAGCCTTCATGGGCGCAGTGGGGCAGATGGGCCTCAGTGACATCAGTTTGACGACCAACGGCCAACTGCTGGCGCGCAAACTGCCGTTGCTGGTGGAGGCCGGGATCAAGCGCATCAATGTCTCCCTCGACACCCTGGATGCGGACGCCTTCCGCAGCATCGCCCGTGGCGGTGACTTGGCCACCGTGCTCGATGGCATGGACCAGGCCCGCGCTGCCGGGATCAAGATCAAGGTCAACATGGTGCCGTTGCGCGGCCAGAACCTCGACCAAGTGATGCCGCTGCTCGATTACTGCCTGGAGCGCGGCTACGAGTTGCGCTTTATCGAGCTGATGCGCATGGGCCACCTGGCCAAGGACTCCAACGCGTTCCTGCAGCAATTTGTCAGCTTGCAGCAACTGCTGAGCCTGATCGGCGAATGGTATGAATACCTGCAAGCCAATGCCCCCGTGGACGCCACCGCCGTACGCTACGAAGTACCGGGCAAGGGTTTCTTTGGCGTGATTGCCAACGAGAGTGTGCCGTTCTGCCGTACCTGTTCACGGCTGCGGTTGTCGTCCACGGGCTGGTTGCATGGCTGCCTGTCGTCGAGCAACCGTCACTATGTCGGCGACCTGCTGGACAAGCCGCGCCATCAAGCGCTGCCTGCGCTGCAAGGTCTGTTGATGAAGGCGTTGGGGGATAAACAGGAAGTGGCGTTCTCCGGCGGTGCCACCATCATGAAGATTATTGGCGGCTGATCAATTTCAATCCGGCATACCGCCACTGTGGGAGCTGGCTTGCCTGCGATAGGGGAATGTCAGTCACCCAATCAGGCCACTGACAGACCGCCATCGCAGGCAAGCCAGCTCCCACATTTGCTATGTGTTGTCGTCAAGCTGGCGCAGAATCTGCATCTCACGCCCATTCGCCGGTTTTCCGTCACCGGCTTCTGGAGGATTAGGATGCGTAGTCTGGTTTTGTTGCTGGCGTCGTTGACGCTGAGTGGTTGCATGACCGTCAGCGATATGGCCGAAGGCACCCGCTATCAGATGAGCGATGCCGGCTTGCTCGACCACAGTGACACCCGTCGCACGGCCTCGATTCGTGTGCAGCCGGACTCCTTCATCTTTATCGCCCAGGGTGCCTTTGTGCCGCCGGGCAGTGCCTACCCGCGTCCTAACGTGGTGGCAGAGGAAGCCTTCAACGGCTTCGTCGAATACTTCCCCATGGTCCGCCGCGCCCGCCAACCGGAAGGTTTGGAGCAGGCAATGTCCGAAGCCCGTGCAGCCGGCGCTCACTACCTGTTGTACTGCCGATTTGCGGCAGCGGATGACCGTATCGGCAATGCCGACGAGTGGGCTGATCAGCAGGCCCTTGATCGTGTTGGCCTGGACAACGGTGTCATCCAGATCATGTTGATCGAGACCAGCACCCAGTATTTGATTGATACTGCACGTATTCGCAGTCGTGGCGGTTTACTGACGTTCCACGACAATAAGCCAGAAGACTTGATTGCCCGCCCCCTGGCGCAGTACGCCCGCGGCCTGCTTGGGATGAGTGATCAATAAGCACCAGGAGAAGCCCATGACCGATTCCGCCAAGGCCAACGATCTGTTGGCCCAACTGCCCAAAGGCAAGGGACCGGCGCCGGTGCATCTGTGGAACCCGGATTTCTGCGGCAACATCGACATGCGCATCGCCCGCGACGGCACCTGGTTCTATCAGGGTACGCCGATCGGGCGTAAGCCGATGGTCAAGCTGTTCTCCAACATCATCCGCCGCGATGGCGATGATTACTTCCTGATCACTCCCGTGGAAAAAGTCGGCATCACCGTCGACGATGCGCCGTTTGTCGCCGTGACCCTGGAAGTCGAAGGGCAGGGCGAAAGCCAGGTATTGCGTTTTACCACCAACGTGGATGAGCAGGTCGAAGCCGGTCTTGAACATCCGTTGCGCGTGGTGATCGATCCGCTCACCCAGGAGCCCGCGCCCTACATTCGGGTGCGCACCAACCTTGAAGCCTTGGTGCATCGAAACGCGTTCTACCAATTGGTGGAGCTGGCGGTGAGCCGTCCGATCAACGGTCAGAACTGGCTTGGTGTCTGGAGCGCTGGGGAGTTTTTCCGTATTGGGCTGGAACCTTAGGGCCCGTTTTTTCACGTTCCTGAAATAATTCGCTTGCTGTAAATAACCGGTTTCGGTTATCAATTTGTACATGATTAGACATGTTCGATTTGATAAGAAAAAACGCGTCGTCGACGAGCTAATCCGCCGTATCGAGGGCGGAGTGATGGTCGACGGTTTTCTGTTGCCGGGTGAGCACCAATTGGCCGAGGAGTTTGCGGTCAGTCGCGGCACCCTGCGCGAAGCCCTGGCTGAACTCAAACGGCGCAATTACATCGCGACCCAGAGCGGCGTCGGTTCCATCGTCACCTTTGACGGCATGGTGCTCGACCAACATAGCGGTTGGGCCCAAGCCCTGGCCGACACCGGCGCGCGGGTGAGCACCGATATCCTGCGCCTGGAAGCGGTGACTCGCCCGGACCTGTTCAACCGTTTCGGCAGTGACCAATTCATCGCCCTCGACCGGCGCCGCCGCACTACCGACGGCACCGCCGTGTCCCTGGAGCGCTCGCTGATGCCAGCCTCCGGAGGCCTGGAGAGCCTGCCTGACGTGGGCCTGATCGATGATTCCCTGACCATCACCCTGGCAGCCTACGGGTATGTCGGGGCCGAAGGTGACCAGTGGATCGGTGCCGAGCCCCTCAGCGATGCAGACGCCGAGTTGCTTGGTCGCCCTGCAGGCATGGTGTTTCTCAAGGCGTCGCGCACGACCTACGATCGTCGTGAGCGCTTCATGGAGTACGTCGAAAGCTGGCTCGATCCTCTGCACTTTCGTCTGCACCTGCAGTTTGGACATTCGAAATGACCCCGCACACTCGCGCCCTCGGCGCCTTCTACGGCCTGGCCTTGGGCGATGCCCTGGGCATGCCCACCCAATCCTTGAGCCGCGAACAAGTCCGGGCGCGCTTCGGTGCTATCACCGGCCTGGAAGATGCCGATGCCGACCAGCCCATCGCGCCAAACATGCCCGCCGGCTCCATCACCGATGACACCGAGCAGGCGATCCTGGTGGGCGAATTGCTGGTGGAAGGCCAGGGCACGATTGAACCCACCGTGCTCGCCCAGCGCCTGATCGACTGGGAGGCAGTCATGCGTGCCAAGGGCTCGCAGGATTTACTCGGCCCATCGACCAAGCGCGCGATCGACATGATCCTCGCCGGCCACACGCCGGAAGAGTCCGGGCGCTATGGCACCACCAACGGCGCCGCGATGCGCATCACGCCGGTGGGGATCGCCGCGGATGTCAGCGACCCGGCGCACTTCATCCAGGCGGTGATCCAGGCCTGCCAGGTCACCCATAACACCACCCTGGGTATCTCCAGTGCAGCGGCGGTAGCGGCGGTGGTGTCGGCTGGCATTAACGGCGTGGATTTGGGTGAGGCACTCAATATCGGTATGCAAATCGCCCAACAAGCCGAAAACCATGGCCACTGGATTGCCGGCGGACGTATTTCCACGCGCATCAGTTGGGCGCGGACGTTGAGCGTCGACAGCGGTGACAAGGTCCTGTTCGCCGACCTGCTGTATGAGTTGATTGGCACCTCCGTGGCCTCACAGGAGTCGGTGGTGGTGTCCTTTGCTTTGGCCCAGCAAGTGGCGGTGGGCGAGATGAATGCCTTCGAGGCCCTGTGCCTGGCCGCCAGCCTTGGCGGCGACACCGACACCATCGCCGCGATTCTGGGTGCCATGTTGGGCGCATGCCTGGGCATGCAGTGCTGGCCTGAGGCAATGATCGATCAGGTCAAGCAGGTCAACGGCCTGGATTTGCAGCCGTTGGTTCAAGGGCTGCTCACATTGCGCTGAACACCGCAGAGCAAAAAATGTGGGCGCTGGCTTGCCTGCGATGACGGTGTGCCAGCCATTGATGCACTAACGGGTTGACCGCTATCGCAGGCAAGCCAGCTCCCACACTGATTGCGTTGAGTCAGGATGACCGGCTTAGAGATTGGATTCTTTGCCACAATTACAACAATACAGGCACCAGGAGCGTCCCTCATGAGCAGCACCTCTTCCGGCCAGAGCGCTGGGCAATTGGAAACACGTGGTATCGAACCGGTCCCGGAAAGCGAGTGTAACGGGCACCCGCTGCAACTGTTCTGGGTGTGGTTTGCGGCCAACATCAGCATTCTTGGCTTACCGCTTGGCGCGACGCTGGTGGCGTTTCGCGGCCTGGCGATCTGGCAGGCAATCATCGTGGCGATCCTCGGCGCTGCCGGTTCCTTTGCCGTGGTAGGCATCATCTCCATCGCCGGTCGGCGTGGCCGCGCGCCCAGCTTGACGCTGTCCCGCGCCATCTTTGGCGTGCGCGGCAATATCGGCCCAACGCTGGTGTCGCTGATGTCACGCCTGGGCTGGGAAACCGTCAACACCACCACAGCGGCCTTTGTGCTGCTGTCGTTGAGTTCGATCCTGTTCGGTTCTGCGGTGGAAGCGAAAAGCGCACCGGTACTCACCCTGATATTCATCGCGATCTTCGTGCTGCTGACCCTGGCCGTATCCGGCCTCGGACACGCCACCCTGCTGGTGATCCAGAAGTGGGCCACCTACGTGTTCGGCGCCTTGAACATTCTGGTCGGCGGCTTCCTTTGCGCCACTATCGATTGGAGCGCAGTGTTCAATGCCACGCCGGCACCGCTCAGCGCGATGATCATTGGCGTCGGCACCATGGCCGCGGGCACCGGTATCGGCTGGGCCAATGCCGGCGCCGACATGTCGCGCTACCAGCACCGCAGTGTAAAAGCTGCGCGCCTGGTGGCATCTGCCGCGTTTGGTGCGGGCATCCCGCTGGTGTTGCTGATCACCCTCGGCGGCCTGCTGTCGGTGGGCAATAACGACTTGGCGTCGGCCACTGACCCGATCATCGCGATCCGCGACATGCTGCCGACCTGGATGGCGGTCCCGTACCTGATCACGGCGTTCGGCGGGCTGCTGCTCTCCAACAACCTGTCGGTGTATTCGGCAGGCCTCACCACCTTGACCCTCGGTTTGAAGGTCAAGCGTGTGCACGCGGTGATCGTCGACATCGTGGCAATCTTCGCCGGTTCGATTTACTTCATGCTGATCGCCGACAGTTTCTATGGCCCATTTATCACGTTCATCTCGTTGCTGGCGGTGCCGATTACGGCCTGGGTCGGTATTTTCGTGGTCGACCTGATCCACCGTCACTACTACAGCCCCACGGACTTGCTGGACGTGAGCCCAAGCAGCGCCTATTGGTATCGCGGCGGTGTGGAGTGGCGCGCATTCGGCGCCTGGGCCCTCGCGATTGTGTTGGGCTTCAGCTTCACCACCATTGGCACCACCGCCGAAAACACCTGGTTCGCCGGGCCGTTGTCCGACTCGTGGCTGGGCCATAACGGCTTGGGCTGGATCGTCACCTTCCTGGTGGCCGGCGGGATTTATGCGCTACTGGGCGGCGCGGCTGACCGTCGCCCGGCTTTGGTAGAGAGCCCCAATGTCTAGATTGCTGCACACCGGCCAAGTCATCGTCGACCTGGTCATGGCCCTCGATACCTTGCCCGCATCCGGCGGCGACGTGCTGGCAAAATCGGCCAGCTTCGAAACCGGCGGGGGCTTCAATGTGATGGCCGCGGCCAAGCGCAATGGGCTGTCGGTGATCTATCTGGGGCGCCACGGCAACGGGCGCTTTGGCGACCTGGCCCGCGCAGCGATGCTGGCCGAAGGTGTGGAAATCGCCCAGGCGCCCAGCACGGATAAAGACACGGGGCTATGCGTTTCGCTGACCGAGGCCAGCACCGAGCGCACGTTCATTTCCCATATCGGCGCGGAAGGTGATTTGAGCGCCGAGGATTTGGCGGGCGTGGTGCCCCAATCGGACGATTACGTTTATGTCAGCGGTTACAGCCTGTTGCTGGAAGGCAAGGCCCAGGTGTTGGTCGACTGGCTGCTGGCGCTGCCCCGTCACATCACCGTCGTGTTCGACCCGGGCCCGCTGGTCAAGGCACCCGATTCTGCTCTGATGGTGGCCCTGCTGCCGCGTATCGATATCTGGACCAGCAATGGCCCGGAGGCGCTGGCGTTTACGGGGACGGGTACGTTGGCGGATGCACTGGGCGACTTGAGGCACCATCTGCCCGAGACCGCATTGTTGGTGGTGCGTGATGGACCGAATGGTTGCTGGGTCAGCCGACAAGGCCAGGCCGACCATGTGTCGGGCTTCAAGGTGAAGGCGCTGGACAGCAATGGCGCGGGGGATGCCCATGCGGGGGTGTTTATCGCGGGGTTGGCGAACGGTCTTACACCCGCTGAAGCGGCGCAGCGGGCGAATGCGGCAGCGGCGCTGGCGGTGACACGCTGGGGACCAGCAACCTCACCTGGCACCGCTGAGGTCAATGCCCTGCTCACTGAATAAACCCAATCAAAATTGTAGGAGTCGGGCAAGCCCGGCTCCCACAGTGTTTTGCGGTGTGCCCTACATTACTGGGCGGTCTGACTTTCCAGCTTCCGCGCCTCATCCACCCCTGACGCCGTCAGCTTGATCGGCAGATTCAACGAATACTCCCCGGCATCATCGGTGGTCACATGCCCATCCTTGATAAGCCCGCGATCCTGCAGAAATGCCAAGGCACTGGCGACCACTTTTTCTCCGCGGTAGTTATCCAGCACTTCCTTGCCCAACCCTTGAGGGTGAGCGTGCAGCAGGCGGGTGAGGACTTCTTTTTCAAGGTCTTTATCGACGTTCATGCATACCTCTTCACTGGGAAATGATCGGGTGTCTGTAGAGCGATTCGCTGTTTATGGCGCAGGTTGTTTCGGCGCGCCTGGCAGGTTCGAATCATCACCTTTATTGATCTTCGGCTCATTCACGGATGGGCCCATTTTGCCGTTGCCGACGGCGGCAGGCGCCTGGCGTTCGGCGTCGTGGCCTTTGGTGTGCGGGTCAGCGCCATTGGTATTGTCGATGACCGCGCCGCCATTGGTATCCAGGCCAGTGCCCATGGATTTCTGCGACTCGCTGGTCGCGTCAGGCGTGGTGGTGCCGGTCGACGATGTGGCGGCAAAACTGCTCAGGGACACTGCCGACAGCAGGCTGGTGAGCGCGAGGGCAGCAAACGTGGAATTCTTCATGAGGGTGTCTCCATATGATTAATGTCCTTACCCTCTATTGGTCAGTGGACGTTTCCTGATCGTGCCTTGATGGCGACGAACGGTATCAAGTGACCTGTAAGATTTTGTGTGACGAGACTCGACGCCAGGCCAATCGCGCGACGCTGATTAACCAATTGCAGGTGGCCACCCCCAGCACGCTCATCATCAGCGCCGACAAGCCGTAGTCGACGATGAGCTTGCCCGCCAACCACGGAAACCCGAAGACTCCGACAAAATATGCCAGGCTGAACAGCAGCAACGCCTGGGACGTCATGCCGGATGGCGCCTCATGGGCCACCAGCCCGTTGATCACGGAATATGTCAGTCCGTACCCGACCCCCAACAACGCCGCTGCCAGCAAATAGCTGAGGTTTCCGCTCACGCCAAAGGCAAACAGCGCGATCGACCCGAGCATGATCCCGGATAACACGCAGGCCGCCCGGTAGGCATCACGCTTGACCACAAAGCCGGCGATCAACAGGCGACTGGTGATTGCCGCACTCAGGAAACCCGCGAAGAACAGCGAATAATCCAGCCCATGGGCGGCGGCGTAGCTGGTCTGGAACGATGAAAGCCCGCCAAATACGCAACCCCCCAGGCCGACCATCAGGATGGCGAACACCGCTTTGGAAGACAGCACTCGACGGCTGGCACCCCAGGAAATCTTTGCCGTGGGGACGTGGGTGTGATGCTTGAGCTGTGCGCCCATGCGCCAGAACATCACGACACCTGCCAGGCTGGCCAACCCGGCGATATAGAATGCGGTTGTCAGTGGCAGCTCCAGCGCGCTGGCGGCGCGCCCGAGCAGAGGGCCCGCGCCGATGCCGCTCAACATGCTGCCCGACAGCAGCGCAAAGTACTTGGCTCGATGGTGAGGCTCCACCAGCAACGTCACGATGATCGGTCCCAACGTGTAGAACACACCCCAGCCCAGCCCCAGTGACAGCCCAAAAAGCATCAAGCCTTGACCAAACCCCGGCACCAGCGCAAAACCCAGGCAGGCCACCACCAGCAATATGCCCGTCCCCGCAATCGCACGCGCCGCACCCAACGCATCCGCCAAATGCCCGGAAAGCACCACCGCCACGAAGGTACTGAGCATTGCCGTAGAGATCACGCTACCGGCATCGTGCTCATTGCCGCCGCGTGAATGAATCAACAG
The DNA here is from genome assembly GCF_054685145.1 of Pseudomonas sp. H1_A03. Lineage (NCBI taxonomy): Bacteria > Pseudomonadati > Pseudomonadota > Gammaproteobacteria > Pseudomonadales > Pseudomonadaceae > Pseudomonas > Pseudomonas sp. H1_A03. The sequence goes on along the minus strand of NZ_CP162829.1, from coordinate 5,936,753 downwards.
CGACAGCAAAAACGTCGAGCCGTAGGACAGCGACAGCAGGAAACTGGCAAGGCAGAACAGCGCGAAGGTTTTCGCGCTCACCGAGGGCATCGCAGGCATGGGCACGTCTCGAATCGTGGAAGTGTGCCGTCTGTTTACCATGTCTGCCTGCGCGGATTGTTCTGTGGTTGATGGTGCTCGCATTGCTCCACAGCGGAGTAAAGCGCCCCGGCCCCAGTGAAAATGCACTGCAATCAGTCATGAAAGCGCCTTAGTATGTGTGCTTTGAAATTGCCAAGGCTCGCCCATGACCATCGAGATTCGCCCCGCCGTGCCCAGCGATGCTGCGCAGATCCTGACGTTCATCACTGAATTGGCTGAGTACGAAAAAGCCCGGCATGAAGTGATCGCCAGCGTGGTGGACATTGAGCGCAGCCTGTTCAGCGAGGGCGCCACCGCCCACGGCCTGATCTGCTCACGCGATGGCGTGCCGATTGGGTTCGCGGTGTTTTTCTTCAGCTATTCCACGTGGTTGGGCAGCAACTGCCTGTACCTGGAAGACCTCTACATCAACCCGGAGCAACGCGGCGGCGGGGCGGGCAAGAAGCTGCTGCGCCATTTGGCGAAGATTGCTTTTGATAACGGTTGCGGGCGCTTTGAGTGGAGCGTGCTGGACTGGAACGAGCCGGCGATTGCCTTCTACAAATCCATCGGCGCGCAGCCGCAGGAAGAGTGGGTGCGCTATCGCATGGAAGGCGATGCACTACGAGACTTCGCCCTCGGCTAGCACCCTTCTGTAAACACTGAAGATCAAAATGTGGGAGCGGGGCTTGCTCGCGAATGCAGTGGATCAGTCGACATTTTTGGTGACTGACACATCGCATTCGCGAGCAAGCCCGCTCCCACATTATTTTTGTGTCGCTCTCACTATATGGGATGCAAATTTATATATTGAGATATTTCAAATGATAGGTTTATAGTCGGCTGCATCAGCACTCACTACCAAAAATAAAACAGGTGAAGCGATGCAGGCACAACCGTTGTCACTCCCCGCCGTGCCCGAGCCCACCTATGGCGAGCGGCTCAAAGGCAAAGTGGTGATCATCACTGGCGCCGCCCAAGGCATTGGCGAGGCCATCGTCGCGTGTTTCCAGGCTCAGCAGGCGCGCCTGGTCATCGCCGATATCCAGGGTGAGAAAGTCGAGCAAGTCGCCGCCCACTGGCGCGAACGCGGGGCTGACATCTATGCGCAAGCCGTCGACATTACGTCTAAAGATCAATGGCAGGCGCTGGTCAATCTGACCCTTGAGCGCTTCGGCCGCGTGGATGTGCTGGTCAACTGCGCCGGGGTCAATGTGTTCCGCGACCCGCTGGAAATGACCGACGAAGACTGGCGCCGTTGCTTCGCCATCGACCTCGACGGCGCCTGGTACGGCTGCCGCTCGGTGTTGCCGCACATGATCGAGCAGGGCATCGGCAACATCATCAACATTGCCTCCACCCATTCCAGCCACATCATTCCCGGCTGTTTTCCCTACCCCGTGGCCAAACACGGCCTGCTCGGCCTTACGCGGGCCCTCGGCATCGAGTACGCGCCCAGGGGCATTCGTGTGAATGCCATCGCGCCGGGCTATATCGAAACCCAGCTCAACGTCGACTACTGGAACGGCTTCGCCGACCCCCACGCCGAGCGCCAGCGCGCCTTCGACCTGCACCCGCCCAAGCGCATCGGCCAGCCGATCGAGGTGGCGATGACTGCATTGTTCCTGGCGACCGACGAGGCGCCCTTTATCAATGCCACCTGCCTGATGATCGATGGCGGGCGGTCTGTGATGTACCACGACTAAAACCTGCAGCGCTCAATAACAACAAGAGGTAGCTCATGTTCAAGAAGACTCTAGGCGCAGTAGCGCTTGCGATGGCGTTCAGCGGCGTGGCACTTGCCGAGGAAGTGAAGATCGGCTTTCTGGTCAAGCAGGCTGAAGAACCCTGGTTCCAGACCGAATGGGCCTTCGCCGAAAAAGCCGGTAAGGAACACGGTTTTACCGTGATCAAGATCGCCGTACCGGATGGCGAGAAAACCCTCTCGGCCATCGACAGCCTGGCCGCCAATGGCGCCAAGGGCTTTGTGATCTGCCCGCCGGACGTCTCCCTGGGCCCGGCCATCGTCGCCAAGGCCAAGGTCAACGGCTTGAAGGTGATGGCGGTGGATGATCGCTTTGTCGACGCCAAGGGCAACTTCATGGAAGACGTGCCGTACCTGGGCATGGCCGCCTTTGAAGTCGGCCAGAAGCAGGGCGCCGCCATGGCCGCCGAAGCGAAGAAACGCGGCTGGGACTGGAAGGAAACCTACGCTGTGATCAACACCTATAACGAACTCGACACCGGCAAAAAACGCACCGACGGTTCGATCAAATCCCTTGAAGAGGCGGGTATTCCCAAAGACCACATCCTGACCGCTGCTCTCAAGACCCTTGATGTTCCCGGCAGCATGGACGCCACCAACTCAGCCCTGGTCAAGCTGCCCAGCGGCGCGAAAAACCTGATCATCGGCGGCATGAACGACAACACCGTACTGGGCGGCGTGCGCGCCACCGAAAGCGCTGGCTTCAAGGCGGCCAACGTGATCGGCATCGGCATCAATGGCACTGACGCCATCGGCGAATTGAAGAAAGCCGACAGCGGCTTCTTTGGCTCGATGCTGCCCAGCCCGCACATTGAGGGCTACAACACCGCGCTGGCGATGTACGAGTGGGTCACCACCGGCAAGGAACCGGCGAAATACACCGCCATGGACGAAGTAACCTTGATCACCCGCGCCAACTTCCAGGAAGAACTGACCAAAATCGGGCTGTGGAAATGACCGGCGCGGCCTTGCGCTTCAACGGCATCGGCAAGGAGTTTCCTGGGGTCAAGGCCCTGGCGCAGATCAGCTTTGAAGCGCGGCCGCGCGAGGTGCACGCGCTGATGGGCGAGAACGGCGCGGGCAAGTCGACGCTGCTGAAAATTCTCGGTGGTGCCTACATCCCCAACAGCGGCACGCTGCAAATCGGCGAGCAGACCATGGCCTTCAAGTGCGCGGCCGACAGCATCGCCAGCGGCGTGGCGGTGATCCACCAGGAGCTGCATCTGGTGCCGGAAATGACCGTGGCCGAGAACCTGTTCCTTGGGCATTTGCCGACGCGCTTTGGTGTGGTCAACCGCCGCCAGTTGCGCCAGCAGGCGTTGGCTTGCCTCAAGGGGCTGGCGGATGAAATCGACCCGGATGAAAAGCTCGGCCGCCTGTCCCTGGGGCAGCGCCAACTGGTAGAAATCGCCAAGGCGTTGTCCCGTGGTGCGCATGTGATCGCGTTTGATGAACCCACCAGCAGCCTGTCGGCGCGGGAGATCGACCGCTTGATGGCGATCATCACGCGGCTGCGCGATGAGGGCAAAGTGGTGCTCTACGTGTCGCACCGCATGGAAGAAGTATTCCGCATCTGCAACGCGGTCACGGTGTTCAAGGACGGCCGCTACGTGCGCACCTTTGATGACATGAGCGCGCTGACCCACGACCAGTTGGTGACCTGCATGGTCGGTCGCGATATCCAGGATATCTACGACTACCGTGCGCGTGAACGCGGCGAAGTGGCACTCAAGGTTCAGGGGCTGCTCGGTCCAGGGGCTGCGTGAGCCGGTCAGTTTCCAAGTCCACAAGGGCGAGATTCTCGGCCTGTTCGGGCTGGTGGGGGCAGGGCGTACCGAGCTGTTTCGGCTTTTAAGCGGATTAACGCGTACGACCGCAGGGCACCTGGAATTGTGCGGCGAAAAACTGCAACTGCGCTCACCGCGCGATGCCATCGCCGCCGGCGTGTTGCTGTGCCCGGAAGACCGCAAGAAGGAAGGCATCATTCCGCTGTCCAGCGTCGCCGAGAACATCAATATCAGCGCACGCGGTGCCCATTCCGCCTTTGGCTGGCTGCTGCGCGACGGCTGGGAAACGCGCAACGCCGACCAGCAAATCAAGGCCATGAAGGTCAAAACGCCTAACGCCGAACAGAAAATCATGTACCTGTCCGGTGGCAATCAGCAGAAGGCCATTCTCGGCCGCTGGCTGTCGATGCCGATGAAAGTGCTGCTGCTGGATGAGCCGACCCGGGGCATCGATATCGGCGCCAAATCGGAGATCTACCAGATCATCCATAACTTGGCGGCCAGTGGCATCGCGGTGATTGTGGTGTCCAGCGACCTGATGGAAGTCATGGGGATTTCCGACCGCATCCTGGTGATGAGTGAAGGCGCCCTGACCGGCGAAGTGGCCCGCGATCAGGCGGATGAAGCACGGCTGTTGCAACTGGCTCTCCCGCGTTCGCGGGCTTGAAGATTTCGAGGTGAATGATGTCTGAGATAAAAACTGCAAAGGGCTTCTGGCCGGGTTTCAACCAGCGTAAGTTCCTGGACGATTGGGTGATGCTGTTGGCAGCACTCGGCATCTTTGTGCTCAGCGCGCTGTTTATCGACAACTTCCTTTCTCCGCTGAACATGCGCGGGCTGGGCCTGGCGATTTCTACGGTGGGCATTGCGGCGTGCACCATGCTGTTCTGCCTGGCGTCGGGCCACTTCGACTTGTCGGTGGGCTCGGTGATCGCCTGTGCCGGCGTGGTCGCGGGCATTGTGATTCGTGACACCGACAGCGTGGTCCTTGGCGTATCGGCGGCCTTGGCCATGGGCCTGGTGGTAGGGCTGATCAACGGCATCGTCATCGCCAAGCTGCGCATCAACGCGTTGATCGCGACGTTGGCGACCATGCAGATCGTGCGCGGCCTGGCGTACATCTTCTCCAACGGCAAGGCGGTCGGCGTGATGAACGAAGACTTCTTCGTCTTCGGCAACGGCCAACTGCTGGGTGTGCCAGTGCCGATCATCATCACCGTGCTGTGCTTTATGTTCTTCGGCTGGCTGCTCAACTACACCACCTACGGGCGCAACACCATGGCTATCGGCGGTAACCAGGAAGCCGCGTTGCTGGCGGGGGTAAACGTTGACCGGACCAAGATCATCATCTTTGCCGTGCATGGTTTGATTGGCGCCTTGGCCGGGGTGATTCTCGCGTCGCGCATGACCTCGGGTCAGCCGATGATTGGCCAGGGTTTTGAGCTGACAGTGATTTCTGCCTGTGTGCTGGGCGGGGTGTCGTTGAGCGGCGGCATCGGCATGATCCGCCATGTGATTGCCGGGGTGTTGATTCTGGCGATCATTGAGAATGCGATGAACCTGAAGAACATCGACACGTTTTACCAGTATGTGATCCGGGGCTCGATCCTGTTGCTGGCCGTCATCATCGACCGCATGAAGCAACGCTGACGTCCTGCCATGTGAAGATCAAAATATGGGATCTCCTCTGCTCTGGAGGATGGTATTTGCCATAATGGCGCCGTTTTCGTACTTCCCAATAGGCCCGATATGCAGGAAAACGCCCACACCCCCACCAAAGATACCGCCCCCACCGGCACCCAGACCCTGCTGCGTGGCCTGGGCGTGGTACAAGCAGTGGCGGCCGGTGCGCGGGATCTGAAAGAGATCGCCCGGCGCATCGGCACCACCCGCAGCACCACCCACCGCCTGGCCAGTTGCCTGGTGGACGAGCGTTACCTGCGCGTGGTGCCCCAGGTCGGTTACCTGCTGGGGCCGAAGTTGATCGAATTGGGTTTTCAGGCGCGGGAAGAGTTGCCATTGGTGACCCTGGCCATCCCGTATCTGGACAAGCTGTCGGCCCTGACCGGTGACACCATTCACCTGGCTATTCGCGAATACGACGACGTGCTTTACCTGCACAAGAACCCTGGCCGCTACGGCCCGGAAATGCGTTCGCGGGTCGGTCATCGCATGCCGCTGGCACGGACCGGGGTTGGCAAGGCGATGTTGCTGGATGACTCGGCTGAGGAATGGCGGCGTCTCTACGAAGCCAGCTTGCCGGAGGGCGGCAAGAACCTGCAATGGCCGCAGCACCCGGAGCAATCCTGGGCGCAGTTTGAGCAGCGCATGCGTGAATACGTGGTGGGCGGTTATGCGTTCGACCTGGAAGACAACGAGCCGTCGATCCGCTGCGTGGCCGCACCGGTGCGCGATGCCAGCCGGCGAATCGTCGCCGGCATCAGCATCGCCAGTACCGTGCCCTACATGCCGCTGGAAAAAATGGCCGAGCTGATTCCTGTGATCAAACAGGTTGCAGCGCGCCTCTCCGCAGAATTGGGCGCCAAAACCTGACCCTCCCGTAGCAGCTGTCGAGCGCCAGCGAGGCTGCGTCAGCGGTGTACCTGACACACCTCAGACGCAGCCTCGCCAAGGCTCGACAGCGGCTACGGGCGAGCGTCGCTTGGTTAGACCTTCAGGGTCGCCATGTCGATGACAAAGCGGTACTTCACATCGCCGGCGATCATGCGGCTGTAGGCTTCGTTGATATGGCGGATATCGAGCATCTCGATGTCACAGCTGATGCCGTGCTCGGCGCAGAAATCCAGGACCTCCTGGGTTTCGGCAATGCCACCGATCAACGAACCAGCCAGCACTTTACGGCCCATGATCAGCTTGGCGGCGTTGACCGGCGGGTCGACCGGTTCGATCAGGCCGACCAGGATGTGCACGCCGTCAAAGCGCAATACGTCGAGGTAGGGGTTGAGGTCGTGCTGCACCGGGATGGTGTCCAGCAGGAAGTCGAAGTGCCCGGCGGCGGCTTTCATCTGCTCGGCGTCGGTGGACACGATCACGTGATCGGCACCCTGGCGACGGCCTTCTTCGGCCTTGCTCGCGGAGCGGGTGAACAAGGTCACTTCCGCGCCAATCGCCTTGGCCAGCTTGATGCCCATATGGCCCAGGCCGCCCATGCCCAATACACCCACTTTGTCGCCGGCCTTGATGCCGTAGTGCTTGATCGGCGAATACATGGTGACGCCGGCGCACAGGATCGGCGCGGCGCTGGCCAGGTCGAGCTTGGCCGGGATCTTCACCACGAAGTGCTCGCTGACCACAATGCTGTCCGAGTAGCCGCCCATGGTGTTGCTGCCGTCGACGCGGTCCGGGGTGGCGTAGGTCATGGTTGGACCTTCGAGGCAATATTGCTCCAGGTCGGCTTTGCACGCATCGCAATGACGGCACGAATCGACCATGCAGCCCACGCCGACCAGGTCGCCGACTTTGTGTGCGGTGACGTTGGCGCCAACAGCGGTGACCTTGCCGACAATCTCGTGGCCCGGCATCAGCGGGTACACGGCGATGCCCCATTCGTTGCGCGCCTGGTGGATATCGGAGTGGCACACGCCGCAGTACAGGATCTCGATAGCCACGTCATCCACGCGTGGGCTGCGGCGCTGAAAGGACATGGGGGCGAGGGGAGTGGTGGCCGACTGGGCGGCGTAACCGATGGCGGTGTACATGGGGGAAACCTCGCAAAAGCAATGACAGGAGAGGCCGCGCATTTTCCGCACCGGGCCTTGATGCGGCCATGGTGATTGCTCCGAGTCTCATGCCTATTCGTCCGGGAGTGCCCCCTGATTGGATTTTTGTGTCGCCAGACCTGCGATGATGTTCTCATCCCTTTTTCGCGAAGTTTTTTGCCATGTTGTTGACTCGCCATCTCGACGCCAACGCCACGCTGGTTTCCCTGATTGAAGGCCTCACGCCGCGTGACGGTTTTTCTCCCACCCACCTGCCCGGCGTGCAGGTGCTGCGCGCCAGTTGCGACGTGGCGCGCGGCCCGCAGATCTATGAGCCGAGCCTGATGTTTGTGGCCCAGGGCAGCAAGGTCGCCTACCTGGGCCCGCGTACGCTGGAGTATGGCGCCGGGCATTACCTGATCCAGGCGATGCCGGTGCCGTTCGAGTGCGAGACGTTTGCCATGGCGCCGGATGCACCGCTTTTGGGGGTGACGGTGGGGATTGATCGCGTGGTGCTGGGCGAACTGGTGATGGCCATGGGCATTCAGGCCGGGCCGCCGCCGACGGCGCAGACGCTGGAGTCGATGAGTTCGGTGGTGCTCGATGATGCCATGCGCGGGTGTGTCGAACGGCTGTTGCAGTGCCTGCACGATCCGCTGGAAAGCCGGATCATGGGCCCGGCGCGGGTGCGCGAGTTATTGTTCACCGCGTTGCGCGGGCCGCAGGCCGATGTGCTGCGCGCGCTGGTCGAACAGCAAGGGCAGTTCTCGCGAATTGCCACGTCACTGAATCACCTGCATGCGCATTACGCCGAGCCGCTGAATATCGAGACGCTGGCGGGCTATGCGCACATGAGCGCGTCGACGTTTCATGAGCACTTCAAGCGCTGCACGCTGTTGTCGCCGGTGCAGTACCTGAAGCGTTTGCGCTTGCTCAAGGCCCAGCAGTTGCTGCTGGTGGAAGGGATGGGGGTAGCGCAGGCGGCGCATAGCGTGGGGTATCAGAGTACGTCGCAGTTCAGCCGGGAATATAAGCGCTACTTCGAGCGCAACCCTGGTGAAGAGCGGGCTGCATAAATCTTAGTGATTCAACCCGGTCAATGTGGGAGCAGGCAAGCCAGCGCCCACATTTTGACCGAGTCGAGCACAAAAAAAGGCCCTCGCAATGAGGGCCTCGTTTTTCAAGCCGCTGACTTACATATTCGGATAAGTCGGCCCACCCGCGCCTTCCGGCGTCACCCAGGTAATGTTCTGCGAAGGGTCCTTGATGTCACAGGTCTTGCAGTGCACACAGTTCTGGGCGTTGATCTGGAAGCGCTTCTCGCCGTCTTCCTGGGTGATCACCTCATACACACCCGCCGGGCAATAGCGCTGCGCCGGTTCATCGTAGAGCGGCAGGTTGGTGCCGATCGGGATGCTCGGGTCTTTCAACTTCAAGTGGCACGGCTGCTCTTCTTCATGGTTGGTGCCAGAGATGAACACCGAGCTCAGCTTGTCGAAGCTCAGCTTGCCGTCGGGTTTCGGGTAGTCGATCTTCTTGCTGTCCTTGGCCAGCTTGAGGCAGGCGTAGTCCGGCTTGGTGTCGTGCAGGGTGAACGGCATTTTGCCGCCGAGGATGTTCTGGTCGAACCAGTTGAAGCCCGCGCCGATGATCGGGCCGAACTTGTGCATCGCCGGGCCGAAGTTACGGCTGGCGAACAGTTCTTCGTAAAGCCAGCTGGCTTTGAAGCTGTCGACGTACCCGGTCAGTTCATCACCGCCCTCGGAGTCGGCAAACAGGCGATCGGCCACGGCGTCGGCGGCGAGCATGCCGGACTTCATCGCGGTGTGGCTGCCTTTGATCTTGGCCACGTTCATGGTGCCCAGGTCGCAACCGATCAGTGCGCCGCCCTTGAAGATCATCTTCGGCAGCGAATTGATACCGCCTTTGGCCAAGGCACGGGCGCCGTAGCTGATGCGCTTGCCACCTTCCAGGTACTGGGCAAGCACCGGGTGATGCTTGAGGCGCTGGAACTCATCGAACGGCGACAGAAAGGTATTGCTGTAAGACAGGTCGACAATCAGGCCGACAACCACCTGGTTGTTTTCCAGGTGATAAAGGAACGAGCCACCGGTGTTCTCGTTGCCCATGATGTCCAGCGGCCAGCCGGCGGTGTGCACCACCAGGCCTGGCTGATGCTTGGCCGGGTCGATCTCCCAGATTTCCTTCAGGCCGATGCCGTAGTGCTGGGCGTCGGCATCGCTGGCCAGGTTGAAACGTTCGATCAGTTGCTTGCCGATGTGGCCACGGCAGCCTTCGGCGAACAGCGTGTATTTGCCACGCAGCTCCATACCCGGGGTGTATACGCCTTCTTTTGGATTGCCTTCGCGGTCGACGCCGAGGTCACCGGTGATAATCCCGCGCACCACGCCGTTCTCGTCGAACAGCGCTTCCTGGGCGGCGAAGCCTGGGTAGACTTCCACGCCCAGGTTCTCGGCCTGCTGGGCGAGCCAGCGGCACAGGTTGCCCAGGGAGATGATGTAGTTGCCTTCGTTGTGCATGGTCTTGGGCACAAAGAAGTCAGGCACCTTGGTGGAAGCGTCCGGGCTGCGCAGTACATAAATGTCATCGCGCACCACGGGGGTGTTGAGCGGGGCACCGAGTGCTTTCCAGTCCGGGAACAGTTCGTTCAGGGCGCGTGGTTCAAACACGGCACCGGAGAGGATGTGTGCGCCGACTTCGGAGCCTTTTTCAACCACGCAGACGCTGATTTCCTTACCGGCTTCGGCGGCCTTCTGCTTCAGTCGGCAGGCGGCAGACAGGCCCGCCGGGCCAGCGCCGACGATGACCACGTCGAATTCCATGTATTCGCGTTCCACAGGCTATCTCCTACTCAAGGCTCAACAGGCTTTTTTTTCTAATGGGTGGAGGTTCGGTGTCGTCTGGCGCGAGGGCCGGACCCACCTTTCTCTCTAGGTGGCGCATTATATATAGACCACTGCTAGCGTCCAATACAAACGTTTGTTTGAATTGCCCGCAGGCTAGGAAAATCAAAGAGGCGCGGCTTATGACTGGCTATTTTGCCGTATTGACCAGAATAGGTGTTCCGGTCAATATACGGTCGGTTTCGCGCTTACCGTAGGCAGACTGCAGGTTTCAAGAGCACGTCCAAAAGCAAGACAGGTGACGCGTGCCCAAACTTTGGCGCGCAGTTTACACGCTGCGATAAAGAATGACCTCTCAGTCACCACTGACGAACGGTCATCATTTCCCGTGAGCCAGGTCACTCGCCGAGGTTTTTGGAGGTGCCCTTGTGTGCCGATGAGCATCAACCGCCAGGTTCGCCTAGGCGACTTTCTTTTCACCGGAGAGTAACGAGGAATCCATGAAGGTTCTTGTAGCTGTCAAACGCGTTGTCGATTACAACGTGAAAGTTCGCGTCAAGGCGGACAATTCCGGCGTCGACCTTGCTAACGTCAAAATGTCGATGAACCCTTTCTGCGAAATCGCTGTGGAAGAAGCCGTCCGCCTGAAAGAGAAAGGCGTGGCGACTGAAATCGTCGTGGTTTCCATCGGTCCTACCACTGCTCAAGAGCAGCTGCGTACCGCTCTGGCACTGGGCGCCGACCGCGCTATCCTGGTCGAGTCCGCTGAAGACCTGACCTCCCTGGCCGTGGCCAAGCTGCTCAAGGCCGTTGTCGACAAGGAACAACCTCAGCTGGTGATCCTTGGTAAACAAGCCATCGACAGCGACAACAACCAGACCGGCCAGATGCTGGCTGCACTGACCGGTTACGGCCAGGGCACCTTCGCGTCGAAAGTCGAAGTGAGCGGCGACAGCGTTGCTGTAACCCGTGAAATCGACGGCGGCGCACAGACCGTTTCGCTGAAACTGCCGGCCATCGTGACCACCGACCTGCGATTGAACGAGCCGCGCTACGCGTCCCTGCCAAACATCATGAAAGCCAAGAAGAAGCCTCTCGAAGTGCTGACGCCTGACGCTTTGGGCGTTTCCACCGCCTCCACCAACAAGACCGTAAAAGTTGAAGCGCCGGCTGCTCGCAGCGCAGGCATCAAGGTCAAGTCGGTGGCTGAATTGGTCGAGAAACTGAAAAACGAAGCGAAGGTGATCTGATCATGACTATCCTCGTAATCGCCGAACACGATAACAAGGTGCTGGCTCCGGCCACCCTGAACACCGTGGCTGCCGCCGCTAAAATCGGTGGCGACATTCACGTACTGGTTGCCGGCCAGGGCGCTGGCGCCGTGGCTGAAGCCGCTGCGAAAATCGCCGGTGTGAGCAAAGTACTGGTCGCCGACAACGCGGCCTACGCTCATCAACTGCCGGAAAACGTCGCGCCGCTGGTAGCTGAGCTGGGCGCTGGCTACAGCCACATTCTGGCTGCCGCGACCTCCAACGGCAAAAACATCCTGCCACGCGTTGCCGCGCAGCTGGACGTTGACCAGATCTCCGAGATCATCTCGGTCGAAAGCGCCGACACCTTCAAGCGCCCGATCTACGCCGGTAACGCCATTGCCACCGTGCAATCGACTGCTTCGGTAAAAGTCATCACCGTACGTGCCACCGGTTTCGACCCGGTTGCCGCCGAAGGTGGTTCGGCTGCCGTTGAAGCTGTTGCGGCTGCCCACGACGCTGGTACTTCCAGCTTTGTTGGCGAAGAGCTGGCCAAGTCGGATCGTCCTGAGCTGACCGCTGCCAAGATCGTCGTTTCGGGCGGGCGTGGCATGCAGAACGGTGACAACTTCAAGCACCTGTACGCCCTGGCTGACAAGCTGGGCGCTGCGGTCGGCGCTTCCCGCGCGGCCGTCGACGCAGGTTTCGTACCCAACGATATGCAGGTCGGCCAGACCGGCAAAATCGTTGCGCCACAGCTGTACATCGCCGTCGGTATTTCTGGCGCGATCCAGCACTTGGCCGGTATGAAAGACTCCAAAGTAATCGTCGCGATCAACAAGGACGAAGAAGCACCGATCTTCCAGGTGGCTGATTACGGCCTGGTGGCGGACTTGTTCGAAGCCGTACCTGAGTTGGAGAAGCTGGTCTAATCCAGTCGCTTCACTTATAAAGAGCCCGGTCTTATGACCGGGCTTTTTTTTGCGGCCCCTTTTTTGAACACCGGAGAGCTTCGCCATGGAACTGCGCCCCTGGAGCGTTTTGCTGGGCCTCACGCTGCTGCCGACGCTGTCGCTGGCGGCGGGCAAATGCGATCGCCTGGTGATCACCGGCAGCCCGGACACACCCCCTTTGCTCTGGCGCGACCCGCAGGACCCCACGCACCTGATCGGCGCCACCGCCGATGTGTTGCAACAAGTGGGCAAGGACCTCGGGTTAAAAATCGACCTGCTCTACGGCGGCAAGCGTTCCCTGGCCCTGGATGAAGTGCGCAGTGGGCGCATGGACATCCTCGCCGATGCGCCGCTGAACTTGGGTGAGCTGGAAACCCTCGACTACATCCACCCGGCGCTGGTGCAGCTCGACTATCTGGTCTGGACGCGCAAGGATTCGGCGCTGGCCTACACCACAGCCGCCGATCTGCATGGGCACAAGGGCGCCGTGTCCGAGCGGGCGCGCCTCAGCGCGGGCTTCGAGACCTTCGCCGGCCAGCAATTGACCTTGCAACGCCTGCCATCCCTGACGCCAGCGTTTCAGAAACTGCTGCTGGGCGAGGTGGACTATGTGCTCGCCGGGCGTTATCCCGGCATGGCCATGGCGCAGACCTTGGGCATGAGCAACGACCTGGTCGCCCGCGATGTGCCGATCGATCAGCCGGGCCTGTACCTGGCGATTTCACACAACTCGGCCTGCAATGATCCGTGGTTGCGCGGACAGCTTGCTAAAAAGATGACAGAATTGCCGACGTCCGGTGTGGCGGAAGCGGTGCTGCAGCGCAATCTGGAGCGCTGGAAAGCACAATTGCAGCAACCCGTCGGCACCCCAACAAAGTAGGGATTTTCAGTGACTCTTCGACCTCTTTTCGCGGCCCTCGCCGTTGTCGCTCTGGCGGGATGTGCAGCCGATCCTGCGCCGAATGAACAAATGCGCCTGACCCAGCAAGCCTTGGAGCAAGCCAGTGCCGTGGGTGCCAACGCGGATGAATCGCCTGAATTGAAATTGGCCGAAGCTAAATTCGCCCGAGCCAAGTCGAGCATGGCCGACGAATCCTACAAAAACGCGCGTATGCGTTTCGAGCAAGCCGAGCTGGACGCACGCCTGGCCGAAGCCAAGGTGCTGACGCGCAAGAGCCAGGAACAACTGAACGTGCTCAACACCCGTATCACCCGCCTGCGCAAGCAATTGCAGTTGGGGGAAGCCCAATGAGCCCGATGATCCGCAGTTTGAGTGGTGCCGTGCTGCTGGGCACTGCCGTGCTGGGCGGTTGCGCCAGCCATCCCGATAGCGAACAGGCCTTGCAACAGGCGGGCACTGACTTCCAGAAGGTTAAGGAAGACGCCAATGTGTTGCGCATCGCCCCTAAGGACGTGATCCGTGCCGGTGAATCCCTGGCCCGTGCCGACCGCTTGTCCAGTTACTGGGGCAGCGGCTCCGACGTCGTGCATTACGCCTACCTGAGCCAGCGCTACAGCGCCATTGCCCGCGAGCACACCGAGCAGGCGCTCAACGAAGAGCGCGCCGCCAAGCTGGAGCTGGAACGCCAGCGCCTGCAACTGGCCCTGCGTGAAAGCAAGCTGATCAGCGTGCAGCAGCAGGGCAAGTGGCTCGAAGAACAGATCGCCAGCCTGGCCACCACCCAGACCGATCGCGGCCTGGTGATGACGTTGGGCGACGTGCTGTTCGATACCGGTGTGGCAGAACTGAAAAACTCGGCCAACCGCACTGTGCTGAAAATCGTACAGTTCCTGCAATTGAACCCCAAGCGCGTGGTGCGCATCGAGGGTTATGCCGACAACACGGGCGGTGAGCGGGAAAATCTGAAACTGTCCCGCGACCGTGCGCAGTCGGTGGCGGATGTGCTGGTGGACCTGGGTATCGACGAAAAGCGCATCCAGGTTGAAGGTTATGGTGACCAGTTCCCGGTGGAGGCCAATGCTTCCGAGCGGGGCAGGGCGCAGAACCGTCGGGTAGAGATCGTCTTCTCGGACGAGAAGGGCCAATTGGGCGCCGCTCGCTAGGCGTCTGGCACCAGTCAAAATGTGGGAGCTGGCTTGCCTGCGATGCGGGCAACGCGGTTTCTGAGGCATACCGAGGCGATGCAATCGCAGGCAAGCCAGCTCCCACAGGGAGTGCACCGATCCATGATCGGTTTTTTTATGCCTGAAATTCCTGTCACCACCCTTACAGTTTTTACTGTCACTCCCGCCCGCGCTCGACTATTGTGGCAACTGTCCCCGTACACTTCTAAACTGTGCCGGTATGTTTCACACAAAAATAAAATACCCGTGAAATCGAGTGCTGCGTCATGACCAATCTGTTGCTTTACCAACGTATCGCCCAGCAACTGGCTGAAGATATCCGGCGCGGTGTCTATCAACCGGGCGAGCGCGTGCCTTCGGTGCGCAAGATGAGCTCGCAGTTGAACGTGAGCCACGCCACGGTGTTGCAGGCCTACGCCAACCTGGAAGACCAGGGGCTGATCCGGGCGCGGCCGCAATCCGGTTATTACGTGCACCAGACACCAGCGCTCACCGCGCCGACGCCCGACATCGCACGGGTCGAACGCCCAGGGTTGGTCACCCGCAGCAGTATCATCCAGCAGGTATTGGGCGAGTCGCGGCGCGAAGGCGTGTTCCCATTGGGCGCTGCTGTGCCCAGCGTGGACTACCTGCCGGTACGCGCATTGCACCAGCAGTTGGCCAAGGTCACGCGCTTCCAGAGCCCGCGGGCGTTCAGTTACATGTTCAGCCCCGGCTTCGAGCCGCTTCGCCGCCAGGTGGCGATCCGTATGCGCGATGCGGGTGTGGTGGTGGACCCTTCCGAAGTTGTGATCACCCACGGGTGTGTCGATGCGTTGCAGATGTCACTGCGGGTGCTGACACGGCCTGGCGATTTGATTGCCGCTGAATCGCCAACCTATTACGGCTTGCTGCAGTTGGCTGACTTGCTGGGGCTCAAGGTCATCGAGATCCCCAGCGACCCATCCACCGGCATGAGCCTGGAAGCCCTGCAACTGGCGGCCAACCAATGGTCGATCAAAGCGCTGGTGTTGACCACGCGCCTGAGCAACCCCTTGGGCGGCACCATGCCCGAGGAACGTCAGAAACAGTTGCTGCGCCTGGCTTCGGATTTCGATATCCAGATCGTCGAGGACGATATCTACGGCGAGCTGATGTTCGAACTGGGCCGCACCAAGGCCCTGAAAGCCTATGACCGCCTCGACCGAGTTATCTATTGCTCGAGCTTTTCGAAGACGCTGTCCCCCGGTGTGCGCATCGGCTGGATGATCGCCGGCAAATACCAGCAGGAGCTGCAGCGCCTGCAAATGTTCAGTACTCACTCGGCGTGCAGCGTCACCCAGATGGGCGTTGCGGCCTACCTGGAAAACGGCGGCTACGATCGGCACCTGCGCTATATACGCCAGGAGTACCGCAAGAATCTCAGCGCGTTCCAGCTCGCGGTGCAGCAATATTTCCCGGAAGGCACGCAGATGACCCGCCCGACCGGCGGCTTCATTTTGTGGGTCAGTTTGCCCGGACGGGTCAATACCCAGGAACTGCATGTACGCGCACTGCAACAGGGCATCAGCATTGCACCAGGCCTGATCTTCAGTAATACCGAGCAGTTCAATCACTGTATTCGCCTCAACTGCGGTACGCCCTGGAACCGTGAGGCAGAGCGGGCGCTGATGACGCTGGGGATGCTTGCCAGCCAGCTTTGCCAGGAAACGGCAGCCGGCCTTTGACGCGCACAAACGGGAAAAATCCTATAGCGCGCTAATCAGCGCACTTGTCATGCCGCGCACAACAAGCGAGCATATGGCCCTCTGCCGTTAATGCTGTAGGCAATATGACCTCGATTTTTCGCGCTGTTTGTGTGATTGGCCTGTTAAGCCTGTGCAACGTCAGCACCGCGCTGGCGGCAGCACCTGTGAGCGAAACCAAGCCCGCTGCCAGTTCGGAACAGAAGACCCCCGCCAAGAAAGCCCCCGCCGTGAAGAAGCAAAGTGCTGCGGCCAAAAAACGTGCGGCAAGTCGATCCAAATCGTCCCGTGAAGTGGCGCAGACACAATTGCCACCGGCACAGTTGGATCTGTCATTGCCAACGGACATGGTCAGGCACCTTCAGCCCATTGGCACCATGGCCAAGCCTAAAAGCGTGCCCTTGCTGCCGCCGATGTTTGGCGAGAAGCCCACCGACAACAGTGCATTCCAGATCAACGGCCGCCTGCTCAGCAATGAGATGAAGCTGCAGTTGCGCAATGAAGAGCGGCGTGAAGTGGAAGGCGCAGCGTTGGAATTCGAGTTCAAGCAGTAAACTTTTCCCACACACGTGACGCCGCCCTTCGACCATCTGTCGCAGACTGGCCAGTCACTTTTGTTTTCCGCGAAAAACCCCTGTTAGACCATTTTAAAACGGCTGTTTAAGGGCGTACTCTAGCCCGGCCATCCACATTGAGTCGTCGAGGACCTGCTGGTCATGAATTGCCGTGAAGGCTGTGGCGCTTGCTGCATCGCCCCCTCCATCAGCTCGCCATTACCTGGAATGCCACAAGGCAAACCGGCCGGCGAACGCTGCCTGCACCTGTCGGTCGAACAGCTATGCCAGCTGTTCGGGCAACCGGAACGCCCGGCGGTGTGCAGTGATTTCAAGGCGGACATCGAGGTCTGCGGCACCGACCAGGCCGATGCCATCCGTTTGATCGGCTGGTGGGAGCAGATGACGGCGGCTTGATGGGCTCTACTCTCGTAACTTCAACAATAAGGAATACACCTATGGGTTCGCTGAAACGAATGGCTGTGTTGTGCGGTTTTACGGTGTTGTTTGCTGCTACTGCCCAGGCTGAGGATTGGCAAGTCGCCAAGGACGAAGACGGTATCAAGGTG
The DNA here is from genome assembly GCF_054685145.1 of Pseudomonas sp. H1_A03. Lineage (NCBI taxonomy): Bacteria > Pseudomonadati > Pseudomonadota > Gammaproteobacteria > Pseudomonadales > Pseudomonadaceae > Pseudomonas > Pseudomonas sp. H1_A03. Next base: position 5,919,363 of record NZ_CP162829.1, on the reverse strand, counting down.
TCCCTGAGCGAAGTTGCCGGCTCCAAGTACAAGGCGTATCGCGGCGTGACCGTGGTCAAGGCGCCGGTTGCCAAGATTGTTGCGCTGCAGGAAGACGTAGCGGGTGCCTGCAAATGGATTCACGAGTGCAAATTGCAAAAACTGCTGAAACACGAGGGTGACGTCAGCTACACCTACACCCAGTTCAATGCTCCGTTCCCCGTCAGTAATCGTGATTCGATCCTCAAAATCACCACCTCCAAGGGCGCTGACGGCAGCGTGACCCGAACCTTGCTGGAGGTCCCGACCTATCAGCCAGAAGAAAAAGGCTTCGTACGGGTTGCCCAAGTCGAAGGCTTCTGGAAACTGGTGCCAAAAGGCGACAACCAGACCGAAGTCACTTACCAGGTACACACCGAGCCAGGCGGCAGCGTGCCATCGTGGTTGGCCAACAAGTTCGTGGTGGACGCGCCGTTCAACACCTTGAAAGCCTTGAAAGAACACGCTGAAAAATAAGCGCATTTGATCCGGTGCTTCCTGCCCAGAGTGGAACGTTTGCCGAACCCTCAAGGTCCAGATAGATGTGAGCCCACACGCGGGCTTTATCGAGGAGGCACCGATGCAAAAGTGGCAGATTACTTTCGTTGATGATCACGGCGTACAGTCCGTGGAGCAGTTCACCTGCGAACAAAGACCTAGCCTCGAAGATGCTGCGCACATGATTCGCAACAAACTGGTGCCTGTCGCCGCCGAGCTCGACCTCAATGACCTTGAGGGCCGCCAGTCCGATCCTACGGTCAAGATCCTCAAAGACCAGAACAGTATCCAGATCCTCGACATCTCTCCTGCCGTCTGAACATTCGCTGTACACCCTTCAAGCACCTCTGGTGGAGGCGATAGCTTCGCGCTACTCTGCAAGTGAGATCAGCGAATGAATCGCTAGGTACTGGTCTTGTCAGCTACATGCTTGTTTTCCAGCGGTGATGTTATTGCCGTAGCTCCCACGCCAGTACGGCGTGGGCTTCGGGAAGCACGGAAAGTCTATCCATCAGTCTGAGGAGCACTTTTCATGAGCACAGCCTATCAAGAAGACATCAGCACCAATGTTCTGCGCCGCATGAAAGAGGGCGGCTTTGACTTTTCACGCTTCCACCCCATTGAGTTCTACGCCATTTTTCCTGATGAAGAACGGGCGCGCAGGGCTGCGGGTGAGTTTCGTGGGGAATCGCTGAATGCCCAGGTCAGTGCGCGCGACGATGGCGCCTGGTACTTGGAACTGAGCAAAATCATGTCTGCCACCTACGACGGCATAGGAGACTTCGAGCAAGACTTTGAGGCGGTGGTCGAGCCGCTGGGCGGGATCATCGAGGGATGGGGCGTGAAGCAGGAGGTGCGTGGGTTACCCATGTAGCAGCGAGCAGTATGAGAAACACAGCGTATCGGCTGACCTTTGGGTCGGCCGATTTTGTTTTTGGCGCCCATCCAGGTCTTTTCAGGGCCAAAAAAAGGCCACCCGAGCAGGGTGGCCAAAAGGGAAGACCGGGAGGCCGGTCGGTACACGAAGCACTACGTTACCGATCGCGCAAAGGGTTGAGCTGTAGGACACGTCCTGTTCAGCAGATGTTGGTAATTATCCGTACGCTTGACCGGGCAGTGAAATCAACTCTGGCTATGCTGTTGATAGTCAAAGCCCGCATTGCGATGAAGCAGGGGGCAGTGCACCGGGCATTCTGCGCACCAGGACGGTGCGAATGGATTCCGGTGCTTATTCAACTCACTGATTCTTAAGTGTTTATGCCGCTGGCACGGGCCTTGCGATGGTTCTAGCGCCCGGGTGACAAGGAGTTCGGCATGATCCGCACTTATTACGATGAAATGTACGACGGGGCAGGGCAGGTCCGACCGCATTACCGCGAGTTCGCCCGCTGGTTGGCTGATACCCCTGCTGAACTGCTGGCCCAGCGCCGGCGTGAGGCCGATTTGCTGTTTCACCGCGCCGGTATCACCTTCACGCTCTACGGGGACGAGCAGGGCACCGAGCGCCTGATTCCGTTCGACACCATCCCGCGCAGCATTCCCGCCAGCGAATGGCGGATTGTCGAGCGCGGCTGCATCCAAAGGGTCAAGGCGCTGAATATGTTTCTCGCCGACCTGTATCACGAGCAACGCATCATCAAGGCAGGGATCATTCCTGCCGAACAGGTGCTGGCCAACGAGCAATACCAACTGGCGATGCAGGGTTTGAATCTGCACCGCGACCTGTATTCCCACGTCTCCGGTGTCGACCTCGTACGTGACGGCGACGGCACGTACTACGTGCTTGAAGACAACCTGCGTACCCCGAGCGGCGTCAGCTACATGCTCGAAGACCGCAAGATGATGATGCGCCTGTTCCCCGAACTGTTCGCCGCCCAGCGTATCGCGCCCATCGATCATTACCCCAACCTGTTGCTCGACACCCTGAAAAGCTCCAGCCCCCTGGATAACCCCAGCGTGGTCGTGCTGACCCCGGGCCGCTTTAACAGCGCGTTCTTTGAACATGCGTTCCTGGCCCGGGAAATGGGCGTGGAGCTGGTGGAAGGCGCCGACCTGTTTGTGCGCGATGACCGCGTATTCATGCGCACCACCGATGGCCCCAAGGCCGTGGACGTGATCTACCGCCGCCTCGACGATGCGTTCCTCGACCCATTGGCCTTCAACCCGGATTCCATGCTCGGCGTGCCTGGCCTGCTCGCGGCTTATCGTTCCGGCAATGTGGTATTGGCCAATGCCATCGGCACCGGGGTGGCGGATGACAAATCGGTGTATCCCTTCGTTACCGAGATGATCCGTTTTTACCTGGATGAAGAACCCATCCTGAAGAATGTTCCGACATTTCAATGCCGTAAGCCCGACGAACTGTCCCACGTATTGGCCAACCTGCCGGACCTGGTGGTGAAGGAAACCCAAGGCTCCGGCGGCTACGGCATGCTGGTCGGCCCGGCGTCCACGAAGGCCGAAATCGAAGCCTTCCGTGCGCGCATCAAGGCCAAGCCCCATGCGTATATCGCCCAACCGACCCTGTGCTTGTCCACCTGCCCGACCTTTGTCGAAAACGGCATTGCGCCGCGCCATATCGACCTGCGCCCATTCGTATTGTCCGGCAAGGAAACCCGTGTAGTCCCAGGCGGGCTGACCCGCGTGGCATTGCGTGAAGGTTCGCTGGTGGTCAACTCGTCCCAGGGCGGCGGCACCAAAGACACCTGGGTGGTCGAGGACTGATGCCATGTTGAGTAGAACTGCCTCGGATTTGTACTGGATGTCGCGCTACCTGGAGCGCGCGGAAAACCTCGCGCGCATGCTCGATGTCAGCTATTCGCTGTCGCTGATGCCTCAAGATGGGCGCGGTGATGGCCTGCATGAACTGGCGATGCCGCTGTTGATCACCGGCACCCTGGAGGATTACCACGCGCGCCACGGCGAGTTGCACGCCGAACGCCTGTTGCACTTTTTTGCCCTGGACGCGGCGAACCCGGCCAGCATCTACAGCTGTCTCGGCGCAGCGCGGGCCAGCGCCCATGCCGTGCGTGGGCGAATTACCGCCGACATGTGGGAAAACATCAACGCTACTTGGCTGGATATTCGTGACATCGCCCAGCAGGGCTTGAGCCGCTATGGCATGAGCCGGTTCTGTGAGTGGGTCAAGGAGCGGTCCCACCTGTTCCGCGGTGCCACCTACGGCACCATCATGCGCAACGATGCGTTCCGGTTCATTCGCCTGGGCACCTTTATCGAACGTGCCGATAACACCCTGCGCCTGCTGGACGCTCGCTATGAAATGGCCGGCGACCAGGCCGAAGCCGTCAGCGATGGCACGGCCCACGCCTACTATCAATGGAGCGCTTTGCTGCGCGCCTTGTCGTCGTTCGAGGCCTACACCGAGATTTACCGTGATGCCCCCGGCGCCCGGCAGGTCGCGGAGTTACTGCTGCTACGCGCCGACGTACCGCGCTCATTACGCGCCTGCAGCGAAGAGATCGACCAGATCCTCGCCAGCCTGCCCGGCCTCAATGGCCGACCGGCCCAGCGCCTGGCCGCCGAGATGGACGCGCGCCTGCGCTTTACCGCCATCGATGAAATCCTCGAGGAAGGCCTGCACGCCTGGCTGACCGACTTCATTCCCTTGGTTCGCCAGTTGGGCGACGCCATCTACAGTTCCTACCTGGAGGCCGCATGAGACTCTCCATCAGCCACGAAACCACCTACCACTACGAAAACCAGGTGCGCGCCAGCATCCAGTACCTGCGTCTTACACCCCACGACAGTGAGCGCCAGCGCGTACTCAGTTGGCAGCTCGACCTGCCGCGTCCGGTGCGCGCCCAGGTGGACCCGTTCGGCAACATCCTGCACGTGCTGACCCTGGATGAACCGCACGACGCCATCATCATCGGCGCCCGCGGCCAGGTGGATATTGACGAGTTGCGCGAGGCCGAACACGAGAGCCAGTCGGCGTTCCCGTTCCTGCGTTGCACCCGTCTGACCGAGCCTGATGACGCCCTGCGCGGCTTTGCCCACCAGCACTGCCATCAACGCCGCGACCGTACGGCGCTGATTGATTTGATGCATGCGCTTAACCAGTCGATGGTCTACACGCCCGGTGCGACCGACGTCGACACCTGCGCCGCCCAGGCCTTCGCTGGCCGTGCAGGCGTGTGCCAGGACCACACCCATGCGTTCCTGGCGTGCGCGCGCAGCCTTGGGATCCCTGCGCGCTATGTGTCGGGGTATTTGTACACTGAGGACAGTACGCACCTGGCCAGCCACGCCTGGGCCGAAGCCTGGCTGGATGACGCGTGGTACAGCTTTGATGTGACCAACCAACTGGCCCGGCCGGAGCGGCATTTGAAACTGGCGGTGGGGTTGGATTACCTCGATGCCTGCCCGGTACGCGGTATGCGCCGTGGCGGCGGGCATGAGCAGATGCATGCCAAGGTATTTGTGGCGCCGACGCCGGTGATTTCAGTCCAGCAGCAGTAACGGATGTAGTGAGCGGGCTTGCCCCGCGCTGGGTGGCGAAGCCGCCCTAATCCTGCCATCGTACTTTTCCAGGCAGAACCGAGTTGTCTGGTTTTGGGGCGGCTTCGCCACCCGCGCGGGGCAAGCCCGCTCACTACAATTTACGCCCTGCCATATGTTTCAAATAACTAACCAGCAAATCCAGCTCACCGTCCGGCAACACAGTGGCCGCAAACGCTGGCATCTTCGCCTGCGGCCAATGCCGCAAACTCTGTGGGGCGCGGATATAGCGTTTGAGGAAATCGCCGCCAAAATACTCGGTGGGGTTATAGGGAATATTCAAGTCCGGCCCCACCTGCGCGTCACCGGCACCGTTGAGGCGATGACAGGCCAGGCAATTCTTCTGGAACAGCGCAAAGCCCTGATTGATCGGGTCATCTACCGCCAGTTTCGGGTCGGGCAACAACGCCGGAAAGCGCTCCGCCACGGTCTTCAATTGTTTGATCCCTGAGATCTGGAACGGCCACTGCTCAGGGCTGATATGCCCGGCTTGCGGATCGGTCCACACCAGATAGAACGGCCCGGCACTCGGTTTTCCTTCCGTCAATGCAGGCCACGGTTGAGCGGGATCTTCCACCGCCAGCCAGGCACGTGCGCCCTGTTTTTCCAGCAGCGGTGCAGCGGTGAGCTCGGCGGCGAAACCATCCAAGGCCACAGCCTGCAGGTGGCTCTCAGGTTTCAGTCCCGGTAGGAGCAAGGCCAGCGGCACGGCCCGATAAGTCATGGTGCGCTTGTAGGAAACGTCATCAACGATCTGTACCGTTTGCGCTTGTGGGTGCTTGAGCAAGTCGGCGGTCTGCCAGGTCTTGCTGCTGTGGTCGAGCTCGATGGTCAATTGCGCCGCCGAAGCGGGCAGGCCGATCAGCAAGGCGAAGAGAGCGAAGATGACTTTCAAGAGGGAGGCCCGGTGCGCAGTGGCGATGGTGCTCACGATACCGGAAATCCATACATAAAAAGGCAGCCCCTGCAGGACCGCTATGCGCAATGTCCCGGCAGGTGCTGCCAAAAGCTGCAAACCCGGTGCTGTGTAGGCACGCAATGTGAGTGTTGAGGCGTCACCCAATAACCTTGGTCAAGTTGGGCAAGATCAGGATCAGTGTGGTGGCGAACAGAATAAGTCCCGCCTGACGTACTTTCGAATGTTTGAACATGGCTGACTGCCTTTTGTTGTTATTCCTGAGCGTCAAATGCGTGCCGGTTTTATTTCAGTATGGCGAGATGACGTGTCACTTTTCTTACAGCTGCTCCAGCAAAACCCGGCAGCAGCTTCTTACTGATTCAACCTTAGAGCCCTCGTTCTTCGTGGCTTAGACCTATTTCGTATCAGCTAATCAGCAATTTAGCTTAAAAAGGCATGAGGCATAACGCCATCTTGGCGCCAATGCCTTGGCTAGACAGCTAAACCGATTAATCACGTAATTAACTTAGGTGGCTACCGTTCGTCCGAGCGTCGGGGTCAAAAGCAATGAGCGCATCCGTCATTGAAACCGTGTCAATCGGGCCTAAGGTAGAGGCATCCATGCACAGCGGTTCGAGGATGTCATGACCCAAGCTTTGATCTTTGATGCGATACGCACGCCCCGTGGCAAAGGCAAGGCGGACGGCGCCTTGCACAGCGTCAAGCCAGTGAACCTGGTGGCTGGTTTGCTCACGGCGCTGGCCCGGCGCAACGACCTCGACACCCATCAAGTGGACGACATCGTGCTCGGCTGCGTGACCCCGGTGGGCGATCAGGGCGCCGACATTGCCAAGACCGCCGCGCTGGTGGCGGATTGGGACATCAGCGTTGCCGGTGTACAAGTCAACCGCTTCTGCGCCTCAGGCCTGGAAGCGGTCAACCTGGGGGCGATGAAAGTCCGCTCCGGTTTCGAAGACTTGGTCGTGGTCGGTGGCGTCGAGTCCATGTCCCGCGTGCCCATGGGCAGTGATGGCGGCGCCTGGGTTCTGGACCCGCAAACCAATATGCACAGCCATTTCACCCCGCAGGGCATTGGCGCTGACCTGATCGCGACCCTGGAAGGGTTCACCCGAGAGGACGTCGACACCTTTGCCCTGCATTCGCAGCACAAAGCGGCCAGGGCGCGTGCAGACGGTTCCTTCAACAAATCGCTGATCGCGGTGCAGGACCAGAACGGCATTGTGCTGCTGGACCAAGACGAATTCATCCGCGGCGACTCCACCCTCGAAGGCCTTGGCAAGCTCAAGCCGAGCTTCGAAATGATGGGGCAGATGGGCTTCGACGCCACCGCGTTGCGGGTCTACAGCCACGTCGAGCGCATCCATCACGTGCACACCCCCGGCAACAGCTCCGGCATCGTCGATGGCGCCGCGCTGATGCTGATCGGCTCCGAGGCCATGGGCCGCGAGCTGGGCCTGCAACCGCGCGCGCGCATCGTCGCCACGGCGGTCACCAGCACCGACCCCACCATCATGCTCACCGGCCCCGCGCCGGCAACGCGCAAAGCGCTGGCCAAGGCCGGCTTGCGTGTCGAAGACATCGACCTGTTCGAAGTCAACGAAGCGTTTGCCTCTGTCGTTCTCAAATTCATCAAGGACATGGGCATCGACGCTGCGCGGGTCAACGTGAATGGCGGCTCGATCGCCATGGGCCACCCGCTCGGCGCCACTGGCTGCGCGATCCTCGGCACCTTGCTCGACGAGCTTGAAGTACGCCAGCAGCGCTACGGCCTGGCCACGCTGTGTGTCGGCGGTGGCATGGGCATCGCCACCATTATCGAACGCCTCTGAGCCCAAGGAATTTTTCATGACCCAAGCCATTCGTTACGAACAAGGCCAGGACAGGATCGTGGTGCTGACCCTCGACATGCCCGGCCAAAGCGCCAATACCATGAACGGCGTGTACCGCGCGGCCATGGCGGCAACGGTCGAGCGTCTGGAGGCGGAAAGGGACAGCATTGCCGGAGTGGTGATCACCTCAGCGAAGAAGACGTTTTTTGCCGGTGGCGACCTCAATGAACTGATCAAGGTCGACAAGGCCCATGCCAAGAATTTCTACGACGGTGTGTTGGTGCTGAAAGCGCAGCTGCGTCGCCTGGAAACCCTCGGTAAGCCCGTGGTGGCTGCCATCAATGGCGCGGCGCTGGGTGGCGGTTGGGAAATTTGCCTGGCGTGCCACTATCGCGTCGCGCTGGATGACACGTCAGTGCAGCTTGGCTTGCCGGAAGTCACCTTGGGCCTGCTGCCGGGCGGCGGCGGGGTGGTGCGCATGGTGCGCATGCTGGGGTTGGAAAAGGCGCTGCCGTATTTGCTGGAAGGTAAAAAAGTCAGGCCGCAACAGGCGCTGCAAGCCGGGTTGATCAATGAGTTGGCGGCAAACCGCGAAGAGCTGCTAGCCAAATCCCGCGCCTGGATTCTGGCCAACCCGGATGCGAAGCAGCCTTGGGACACCAAGGCGTATCAAATGCCTGGCGGCACACCGTCCAGTCCGAAAGTGGCGCAGATGCTGGCAATTGCGCCGTCGATTTTGCGCAGTAAAACCCACGGCTGTTTCCCGGCCCCGGAGAAAATCCTCTGCGCGGCCGTTGAAGGTGCCCAGGTAGATTTTGACACTGCGCACCTCATCGAGACTCGCTACTTCACCGAGCTGGTGACCGGGCAAGTGGCGAAAGACATGATCGGCACCTTTTGGTTCCAGCTCAACGAGATCAACGCCGGCAGTTCACGTCCGCAAGGTTTCACGCCTTGCGTCACCGGCAAGGTCGGCGTGCTCGGCGCTGGGATGATGGGCGCAGGCATTGCCTATGTCAGTGCCAGTGCAGGCGTCGAAGTCGTGCTCAAGGACGTCAACCTGGCGGCGGCCGAGAAGGGCAAGGCGCATTCCGCGGCGCTGCTGGACAAAAAGGTCAGCCGTGGGCAACTGAGCGCTGATCAGCGGGAAGCCATCTTGGCGCGGATTCATCCTACGGCCTCCGATACCGACCTGGCCGGCTGCGACCTGGTCATCGAAGCCGTGTTCGAAGATCGCGAACTCAAGGCTAACGTCAGCGCCGCAGCACAACGCGTCGTGGGTGCCGATGCGGTGATTGCTTCCAACACCTCCACCTTGCCCATCAGCGGGCTTGCTACAGCAGTGCCGGATCCAGGCAAATTCATCGGCCTGCATTTTTTCAGCCCGGTGGACAAGATGCCACTGGTGGAGATCATCAAAGGCGCGCATACCTCAGACGAAACCCTGGCGCGCGGTTTCGATTTCGTACTGCAAATCAAGAAAACCCCGATCGTGGTCAACGACAGTCGTGGATTTTTCACCTCGCGGGTGTTCGGCACCTTTACCAACGAAGGCATCGCCATGCTTGGCGAAGGCGTGGCCGCACCGATGATCGAGACCGAAGCGCGCAAGGCCGGCATGCCGGTGGGCCCGCTGGCAGTGTCGGATGAAGTCTCTCTGAGCCTGATGAGCCATATAAGGCAGCAGACGGCCAAGGATCTGCAGGCGGAAGGTAAGGCAGTGCCCGCGCATCCGGCGGCAGCGGTCATCGACCTTTTGGTCAACGAATACAAACGCGTCGGCAAGGCGGCGGGAGGCGGTTTCTATGAGTACCCCAACGGCGGGCAGAAGTACCTGTGGCCGGAGCTGAAAAGCCGCTTTGAACGGCCCGATCAACGCATCTCGCCACAGGATGTGCGCGACCGCCTGCTGTTTATCCAGGCCATCGAAACCGTGCGGTGTGTAGAGGAGGGGGTGTTGATGTCCACGGCGGACGCTAACGTGGGGTCGATTTTCGGCATTGGTTTCGCGGCCTGGAGCGGTGGCGCCTTGCAGTTCATCAACCAATATGGGCTGAACGATTTTGTCGCCCGCGCGCGCTATCTGGCCGAGCAGTATGGCGAACGCTTCACACCGCCGGCTTTATTGCTGGAAAAAGCTGCCGAGGGTGACGTGTTCCGGTGATCAAGGGGGCTTGCCTTGAAGGGGTATTTCAAGGCAGGCTCTGGGGTGTGCATTATTCCCATCACCGTGTCAGGTATTTTTTATGTCGCTACGCGTCTGTATCCTGGAAACCGATATCCTGCGTCCAGGCTTGATCGATCAATACCAAGGGTATGGGCAGATGTTCAAGCGCCTGTTCTCCAAGCAACCCATCCCCGCTGAGTTTGTCGTGTACAACGTGGTGAACGGCGAATACCCATCGGACGATGAAGTGTTCGACGCGTACCTGGTGACCGGCAGCAAGGCCGACTCCTTCGGCACTGACCCTTGGATCCAGACCCTCAAGACCTACCTGCTCGAACGTTACGAGCGCGGCGACAAGCTGCTCGGTATCTGCTTCGGTCACCAGTTGCTGGCGCTGCTGCTCGGCGGCAAGGCTGAGCGCGCCGGCCAGGGTTGGGGCATCGGCATTCACGATTACAAGCTCGACGCCAAGGCGCCGTGGATGAGCCCGGAAGTGGAAGAGCTGACGCTATTGATCAGCCACCAGGACCAAGTGACCACGCTGCCGGAAAATGCCACGGTCATCGCGTCCAGCGCGTTTTGCCCGTTCGCCGCGTACCACATCGGCGATCAAGTGCTGTGCTTCCAAGGCCACCCGGAATTTATCCACGACTATTCCCGCGAATTGCTGGAGATTCTTCAGACAACGCTGGGTGAAAAGGTCTACACAAACGGCGTCGCCAGCCTTGAACGCGACCACCACGGCGCCACTGTGGCGGAATGGATGATGCGCTTTGTGGCACACAAGCCCGAGGCCCGGGTTTAAAGCCATCCCGAACGTTTGAAGCTGGCCCACAGGCCGGTGCAACCGGTCGCAATAAACCCGAGCACCGCAAAATAGCCGTAGTGCCATTGCAGCTCGGGCATGTTCTGGAAGTTCATCCCATAAATCCCCGCCACCGCAGTGGGGAACGCCAGGATTGCCGCCCATGCGGCGAACTTGCGCTGCACCACGCTCTGGCGCGAGGCCTCCAGTAATACACCGATCTCGATGGTCTGGCTGGCGATATCGCGCAGGGTGGTGAGGTCTTCCATCTGCCGTGTCACGTGGATCTGCACGTCACGGAAATACGGGCGCATGTTCTTGTCGATAAACGGGAAACTCAGCTTCTGCAGCTCCTGGCTGATCTCCACCATCGGCGCCACGTAACGCTTGAGCCGCAGCACGTCGCGACGTAGACCGTGGATCTTCTGGATGTCGCGTTCACTCAGCGAACTGCACAGCACGTTACGCTCCAGCTCATCGATCTCGGCATGGATAGCTTCGCTCACCGGCTGGTAGTTCTCGGTGACAAAATCCAGCAGCGCATAGAGTACGAAATCTTCCCCATGCTCCAGCAACAGCGGTCGCGCCTCACAGCGCTGGCGCACAAAACCATAGGACGCCGAGTGACCGTTGCGTGCCGTGATGATGTAGCCGTTACCGGCGAAGATATGAGTCTCGATAAACACCAGCTTGCCGTCCTCGCGCACCGGTGAATAGGTCACGATAAACAGTGCATCGCCGAAGGTTTCAAGCTTGGGGCGGCTGTGTTTTTCCAGGGCGTCTTCGATGGCCAGTTCATGCAGGTTGAACTGGCGTTGCAAGTTGGCCAGCTCCTGGGCGTTGGGTTCTTCCAGGCCGATCCATACAAAGTGACCGGGTTTGGCGGCCCAGGCCGCGCCTTCGTCGAGGGTGATATCAGAGACTTTCTTACCGGCGCTGTAGACGGCGGCCGCAACAACTCTACCCATGGTGCTGATCACTTCTTATTGGGGGGACAGATGTTGGGCAGCTTAGCTTGAATGACGTTCCGTTGTAGCGGCTGTTGTAGTGAGCGAGCTTGCTCGCGCTGGGGTGCGAAGCGCCCCCCAATCGTTATTCAGGCCGCCCGCAACTCACGATCCATCCGCGCAATGCATTCATCCATCTGCGCATAACAGGCCTGCATCAACGCCGGGATGTCATCCACCGTCATGCCTGTAGTAGGAATTGGCGGCAACGAACGTATGAGCACATCACCACTGTTCCAGCGATTAAGCCGCATGTGAGTGACGTAATTGCTGACACACACCTGCACGATCGGCACACCCGCCGCGATCGCCATATGGAACGCACCCTTCTTGAACGGCAGCAAACCTTTACCCAGGTTGCGCGTACCTTCCGGGAATACCCAAATCGACGTGTCTTTATGTTGCAGCGTGTGGGTGGTGGTGAGCATCGCACGGCGCGCCTTGTGCGCATTGCCCCGGTCGATCAACACATTGCCCGCCAGCCAGAACAACTGGCCGAACAGCGGCACCCATTTCAAGCTTTTCTTGGCGATACACACCGTGCGGTACGGCACCACATTGCCAACGACAAACAAGTCATAGTTGGACTGGTGGTTGGCGATCACCACGCAGGTGCCGGGCTTGTTGCGCAGCGAGTCCACATCGGCTTTTACGTTCAAACGCAGAATCCACATGGCCGGCAGCGCGTAAAGGCGAGCACACAGGCGGCTGTTGTCCGGGTTGAATGGCCGGCAGATACCTACCAGCACACCCAACACGCCGGCGAGCATAAAGTGCAGGCTCATCAACAACATACGCAACAGAAAAAGCATCGACACGGCCTATCGAGACAAAAGGTGGCGCAGTGTACGGATGTGCACTGGATTCGGCAATTACCCCGGTAGAGGTAGGAGATAGCCGATGTTTTAGTGCATGTTTCAACATCTGCCGACACCGGCGGGCTAGAGCGGCTGAAGATGATTCGGTTTGAGGTGTAAGAAAAAGCCCGACTCAAGGTCGGGCTCTGGCGTATCAGATGTAGGACTTAGCTCAGGATATGCCCTTGGTCCTGGATAATGGCGTCGTCCAAGGCCTCCAGCAGTTCCTTACGCACCTTCAATTTGGTGTGCTTGTGCGCGTTCATATTCAGCTTCTTCAACTGACGCGCTGCTTCCAGCGCCGCTGCCTGCAACTCCTCCGGTGCGACCACCTTATCGAGGAAGCCAGCCTGTAGCGCACCCTGTGGGTCGAACATTTCGGCATTGATCACCGAACGGTGAAACGCCGACTTGCGCAGCCGATCCCGCGCCAGCTCGATACCCGCGTGGTGCATGGTCATGCCAATCGCCACCTCATTCAGGCCGATGCTGAACGGACCTTCTACCCCAATCCGATAATCCGCCGACAACAGCAAAAACGCGCCCTTGGCCACCGCATGCCCAGGGCACGCCACAATCACCGGAAACGGGTGCGACAACAGACGACGCGCCAACGTCGAACCCGACGTCACCAGGCCGATCGCCTCTTTAGGGCCGGCAGTCATCACCTTCAAATCATAACCACCCGACAGAATCCCCGGCGTCCCGGTGATCACCACCACCGCACGGTCCTTCTCCGCCTGGTCCAGCGCTTCATTAAAGGCACTGACCACTGCAGGAGAAATGGCATTCACCTTGCCGTTGCTCAAGGTCAGGGTCGCGATACCGTCTTCGAGGTGGTAGGCAATCAACTCACTCATGACGCGGTTCCTTGTAGGATTTGTTATAGAAGGCATGTTAATAGACGTGCATGCGCAGACGTTACCCACCACGCCCGTCCCGGTAAAGCGTTGTGACTGACTGGCCAGTCAGACTTTTCCCGCACACAGGCGGCTGGAATGCCTGGGGCAGGGCACAATGGCTGTCCCAGACGCACACCGCCGATGCCTGAGAATGGCACAATCACCACCCCTTGCCGGATGCGTCCAGCCATAACCGGCTAACCGCATGAAAATTCTGAAAAAAACCTTTGCCATCAGAAAGGCTTTCGACTACATTAGCGCGCCTCGACAGACTGAACTGGTTTGACGAGATACGGTGAAGTGTCCGAGTGGCTTAAGGAGCACGCCTGGAAAGTGTGTATACAAGAAATTGTATCGAGAGTTCGAATCTCTCCTTCACCGCCAAATTTGAAACGCCTAAACCCCTGAAAACGTTAAAGTTTTCAGGGGTTTTGTGTTTTCATAAGGTCAAAAAAGGCCCATATGGGAACATCCATGGGAACACGGATGCTCATTGGGTAGCTCAGTGCAACGCAAGCGCTGTTCTTCACGGAATCCGGCAGATATCACCCTTCAATGGATGAAATTGCTCTCGGCTGGATGTGACTTAAACGGAGGATGTGCCAGCATGGCGCAGAGCTACGAAGGCTTTACCTACCGCGCTCTCTGCCTCTTGGATCTGTTTGAGCACCGCCATCAGATGGGCATCGATCTCTTTTTCGGAGGAGCTGTCGGGAGTCTCGCCTAGCAATCTGCTGAAGTTTTTTAGATGGTTAACTTGGAAGAGGGCATCTGCAAGATTTTTACTGAGCAATTCGTTGAAGAAATCTGCTTTGTCTAGAAATTGCGATGGTAATTCAACAGATATTAATAGCGCTTTTGATGCAAGGCCCTGCGGGCGTCTTGTGTTGCACGGATATCCATCAGAAAAGATTGGTCACCATTGGCCGGCACCACTGTAGCTCTGAATTTTGCCAATTCTCCTTGAGTGGTTGCGATGTGGGAAATCATTATTTGAGCTAAGAGTCTGGCGCTTGCGGCTCGTTCTCCCCTTCTTTGAAATTTGTCAAAAATCCAGATCGATAGTGCTATACAAGCAGCGACAGCGGTCCAGTCAATTTTCGATCCCTCGCACAGCCACATACCATTTCTCCTTAAATTGATGGACACAACACATGTCCGTATCAGGGTTGGCATTGAAGCATGCACATACAATTGATGCTAATTTGCCACTCTGGTGGTCATTGTGCTAACAAGAGAGCCCTATTCAGCCACAAGGAAAGTAGTAATGAGTAACGGTAATGCAGGCGTGCAGCATTTGATTACTGCTGCTAAATCGGCAAGCAGCGGGAGTTCTGTGCACTTACAAGTATTGAGTGCACTAGGCGAGGCTGGCGGTGAGGCAGCACAGGCTTATCTGATTACGGTGATGAAGTCGTCCAGCACAGGATCATCAGTCCATAAGGCCGCTATCGCAGCGTTGGGGCGCGCTAGCCGAGCCTGAATGAAAAAGGCCTCACGCAGTAATCAAGTGTGAAGGCCTTTTTTATCAATCAAGGTAGTTCGTTGCGTAATAGTGCTGCGCAGAAGTTTTGGATGCTATTTCGCAGCGTCTGCTGTCTTGCTAGAGTTTCAATGCCAATTGCAGCATCCCCACAACATCCGGACCATCCTCATTTATCCACGTCCCGTAATGCTGGCGAATCATGTTCGCGCTGGTATGCCCCATTTGCTCGGCGATCCAGTCGACGGATGCTACGCCGGTTGTCAGTAGTTGGCTGGCGTAGGTATGGCGGCATTGGCCAGGACCGCGATAGCGAACGCCGGCTGCTTTCAAGTGTGCTTTGAAGAACCTGTCCCTCACGACAAAGTCGCTGACGTGCGGAAGGCCGCTTTTGGTGTTCAGGAAGACGAAGTGCAGCTTGTGCTTGCGGATGGTCTTGTTGTCCCGCTCTACGACGTCGACCGTGTCCACAGTCTTGAGCTGGTTGATGGCGTCCAGCTTGCGCAGGGCATCCCAAGCTGGCTCCAAAAGACGCACCTTGCGCGTAGAGCGCCGGGGTTTCGTCACTCGGTATGCACCGCGTACCTTGGAACGCCGGAAAGTCACCGTCCCCTGTTCCAGATCCACATCTTCCCACGCCAGCGCAATGGTCTCCGACACCCGTGGTCCTGCCCAAATCATGAATTGCACCATCAGCAACTCCTGGGTGCGGCTGGTGGGTGTGTCGAGGATCTGCTTGATTTCCGCCCTAGTGAACGGGTCTGGCGACTCTGGATCGGGCAGACGCACAAATAACCCTTCGGTTGGATCGTGGGCGACCTTCTTACGGGTGCGGTATAGCCGGAACACCTGACGTACGTTGCTGATGATGTCGCGGATGGTCTTGTTCTTCAGCCGCTTCGACAGCGGTCCCTGAATCCACTCTTGCAGGTCCAGGTGATCAATCTGATCAATCTGAATGCCACCCCAGCGCGGCCGCACGTGGACCTCGGCCTTGTTCTTGTACCCACGGAAAGAGGTCGCCGCCACGCTATTACTCTTGATGGTCAGCCACAGGTCCAGGTAATGCCCGAAGCTGTTCTCGGCCAACTTGGTCGACTCTGGAAAATGCCGGCGGTAATCGAAGGTGCCGGCCTGGATCTCGTATTCGATCACCGTCACCAGGCGCTTTGCATGCTCCCGGTTGGCCGGTGTGTTACCGGCCAGGAAGGGCGTTATTACCAGGTGCAAGGCTGGAAGGATGAACACCAGTTTGAGCCGGGCTGCATTTTTCACCTGCGGGAAGCGGATCTGCACCAGGAGATTTATGGGTTGCCGGAGTGGATCAGTGCCTTGCAGTCGGCTTTACTCAACGAGTCTGCGACGTTATTCCGCCGCAAGTACTACGAGAACGGCAGTCATGCCGGTTTCATTCTCTACATGACCGATGCTGCGCAGACGGAGAGCGATATTGACGCTTTGCGCAAGGCGCTCAAGGACTCGAAGGGGCCTGGCAATTTTCGCAACCTGTTCGTGTATTCACCCACCGGCAAGAAGGACGGAATTCAGCTGATCCCTGTCAGTGAGGTCGCAGCCAAAGATGAATTCAACTCGATCAAAAACCAGGCCCGTGACGATGTGCTGGCGAGCTTGCGCATTCCACCGCAGTTGATGGGCATCGTGCCGCAGAACGCAGGGGGCTTTGGATCTATCAAGGAGGCGGCACAAATTTTTGTAGCAAATGAAATTGAGCCCATCCAGTCACGGATGCAACAACTAAATGAGTGGGCAGGGGAAGAAATAATCAAGTTTAAAAAGTATGATCTAACATCTGAGGCGTAACAGGTGAGTAATAGATTCTACTGTCAGAATTTTACATGGCGAGTGCATATTTTTCATTTTCTAAATAATCTGTCACGTTGTTGACGTACTCGTCTAAAAACGAAAGAACTTTGGTCATGGCTTCCTTTAGCTCAGAAGGAGTAGAGTCTTTTCCAACCTCGGAAAAAGACTTGTTTCCATGGGCTAACCAGTTTCTGTTGTCTTTGACCTTTTTTAGATCTCGACCATCAGCTATGGTCTCAATTCCATATTTCCTGCATACGGATCTGACACCCTCTGCATCTAAGTTTCCAGAAATACCTGCTATAAAGTCTTGGAATGCTGGGCTGGTTTCTGTTCGGCATAAACAGTATACCTCATAAACTTTTCTAATTAGAGTATCTCTAGGAGTCGCTGAAATTGACTCTTGGTGAGCGTGCCACCAAATTTCTTGTAGTCTCTCATTCAGATCTAAGAAGGAAAGGCCGTCGTCAGCTATTTTGTTATAAATACTCCTTATCCCTTCGCGGACAGTTGCTTCGACTATATTGTAAAGAACTAAGTAAAATGATGCCTTTAAAGTCGTTGACTCAAGTGGTGTTATTTTGTGTGTTTCATCATCATCGTTACTTATGAGGACGTTGTCACCACTAATGAATGAGACGAGTTTAAGGTAGGATTCAATTTCTAGTTTTCGTTTGTTGTATTCTTCCATGAAGTGTTTCATTATGCACCAGCGCTCAGTAAGAAATTCTTAACGAAATCTATCCGGGCGCGAAGTCTCGGCCCTGAGTTGCTTCCGTGCGAAGTTGTAAGCTTTTGAAATTCTTTGTCTTCTGTTAATGTTTCGCCATCAATATATTTAAGCATTGGATTCACCATGAGCGCTAGATTTGAGCCAATAGCTAGTGCTTCGAAGCGAACCCGAGGAGTCGATGTTGCAGATCGTGTTTTGGCAAAACCGCCTTCAAATGAGTTTTCCACGTATGTCAGCATACGTTTAAAGTTGTCCCATAAATCTTCTTCATTATAGTCGCGCTTGTTCATTTCGATCAGGTAGTCATTTAGAAAACCCTTCACGCTATGTTTGAATTCTTGGTATTTCTCACTGTACGCAAAATATCTGACGACAAGTTCTTCTCTTTCTCGACGTGACTTGGAGTTTTCAGACATCGGGCATAGCCTGTTGAAGTCGTCGTCAGCTGCGCATCTCTCTAGGAAAGTCGAGAATTTTCCTGAGTAAGCGCCGCGCCGAATTTCAGACGCTTTCAATTCCTGGCTGCCTGTATTTATTCTTTCGAACATGTCGAGCCGCACGCTTAGACTTACTGAGGACGGAAGTACTACCATTCTCATAGGGCGGTCCAAAAACTTATTTTGTTGGGCTGAGGGTAAATCCTTAAAGCAATAGCCCTCTAATAAGTCAAGACGCTCTAAGTTTTTCAGATGATGATCATTGTCGCAAAATTGCTTTAGTGTCTGGATTCTCTGGGCTCCATCAAGTATTTCTACTGTGCCATCTTCGCACTGGACCCCAAACATAAAGGGAATGGGAAGTCCCATAAGCACCGATTCAATGAATTTTGATTTTTTCTGATCGGGCCAAGTAAAATTTCGTTGGTATGGAGGGACAAATAATTTTTTTTCATTGAACCTCTTTACGATAACTTCAACGACATATTCCTTTGTGTCGTAGGCTATTGTCGACTGAAAGCTTGAGATTTGGTCGTCGACCATTTCTAAGCTTATTGCTGTGGAGTCAAATAGGTCCATTGTTATCGTCCTAAAGTACTTAAAATAAATCGTTTAGATAGCGCGGGAGGCACTGCGTTTCCTATCATTTTTTGCAGGCTACTTCTTAATTTAATACCGGAGTAATCTAGCCAGTCAGGTAGTCCCTGAATTCTCGCCGCCTCATGCGGAGTAATGACTCTCTGCCTCAACGGGTGAAGATATCTTCCTTGTCCCATTGAGCCGAAACCACTCGTAATAGTTTGAGCAACGCTATCCCAGCTTAGGCGGCCATACATGGATTTGTAAGAGTGCACTCCTTGATGACATGGGGGTCTAAGCGAGTTAGGCAAGTCGTAGTTGTTTGTATCAAAGAGATATTTAGCTCTCTCGATGTTTTCTTTTGTCATTTTGGATGGTGTGTTGAATATATCCGTTGCTGGTGCGTCCATTATGTCGCCAAGTACATCCGCGAGTGTGTTTTTTTGATCTGTGTATATTCCGGTTATGATGCGGTCTAAATCTTTATTAAGACTTCCAAATATCACGTGGCGTTTTCTACTTTGCGGAATTCCAAGACGCATGAAGTCAATGATTACTTCCTTGGTAGAGTAACCGAACCCTTCAAGTAGACGCATAGACTGTTTTACGATGCTTTCTTGGGCGTGGACTACGGCTGGTACGTTTTCAATTAGAAAATATTGTGGTTTGGTGATCTGAATAAATCTAATGGTTTTGAGG
The DNA here is from genome assembly GCF_054685145.1 of Pseudomonas sp. H1_A03. NCBI lineage: Bacteria > Pseudomonadati > Pseudomonadota > Gammaproteobacteria > Pseudomonadales > Pseudomonadaceae > Pseudomonas > Pseudomonas sp. H1_A03. The sequence goes on along the minus strand of NZ_CP162829.1, from coordinate 5,900,088 downwards.
TATAGGTAATTTCTAGGGTCATTTCTGCGACTGTGATTGTTTAGATTTGAGTGCCCCTGGCAGGGTGGGCCGGCAAACAAGAAATCAATGTTCTTATTTTTGGCGACTAGCTTTTTTTCCAGCTTTGTAGGTTCGCTAATAAAGTTGTCGCTGAGTACATCTGAGATGTCTCCCGCATGAAAGCTTCCGATATTCTGAGAAAAATTCTTAATATAAAAAGAGGATGCTTCTTTGTCTATGTCGCATGCGAAGCTGATCTTTAGAGCACTATTGATTTCTTGAGTTGCTTCGATAGCTCCAATGGTCAAACCGCCCATGCCGCAAAATAAATCAGCGATGTTGATAGTGCTTCTTACTTTCAAGAAAAAATACTCACTTGTTTCAAAATAGGGGGCGTTTTTCGCACAGGTTGGCTAACAGAATAATTTTTCCATATTCGGCTCTCATGCGTCCTCCTACCCCACGTGGGTTAGTTATCGCGCTCTAACCTCTGTCCTTCCCGAAAATCCCTCAGGCTTTGCCTGCGACTCAGACGCTAAAGCGGAGTGTTGCGTAGCTCAGAGGAGGCAAAAGGATACCAATTTACGTTGTAGGGAACCCAGATTTATTCCATCTGAATGGTGACCTTTTGACGGCGTAAGGCAGTTGAGAGGGAAGGGATTGAGATTGTGGTTGCCTTAGGTAGGGCACTGGAGGTTTCTAAGGCTTAAATTTCCCGCACCAAAAAAGAGCGAACTTCGGGCGTGTGACGTGCTTCACACTTGGCGCGCGCCGTCGTCCCCCCACCTCGCCTGCGGGTTAAATGGGTCGCTTTTCCTGCACCCCTGCAACCTACTCAGAACGGCGCCGGTCTGGGCGCTCTGGCGCGTTCCTGGGCCGGTATAAGCCTGCGGAACCCTGCGAAGGTAGGCACGTTTTCAGTGCCTACTGAATGTGGCATCGCCTAGCGAATCTGAGAGGTGCCTCGGGAAGCTGTTAACAAGGGCAGATTTTTGTGGGGGGTTATAGATTGGCTGAAGTGCACAGCAATAAGTTAATCACTACCTTCGATGAGTTTACGTGGGGGCAACGTCTTTGCTCTAAAGCCATCCGTAAACTGATCAACGACAGCAGTACCAAAAAAATACTCTGGATTGTACCAACGACGATGTTTTGCGACTGCATCGAGCGCAAAACGATATGCTAGCTGACGTTCAATGTCCTTTGTGGCTTTAGAAAACATATCTACAGTAGGCATCCAATCGTATAGGTATCGGCATTCATCTAGCACCAGCATGTCCATAAACATAGGAGTGTCTTTTGCTTTATATGACCATCTAAGTGTTTTCTCAATATTTACATGATAGGGTGTTGCAACTTGCCTAAAGAGCGCTTCTATTGATTGGTGGGATAGTACGAGGTCGCAAAATTGATGGTAGTCGAAAATTTTGTGTGAGTCGTACATGCTTTTAAATTGTTCTGATAAATATTTACTTTGCTCTTGACCTTCGGATAATAAGTACGAGAGAAGCTTAAGGCTGTCAACTAGCTCTTTCTTGCTTCCTTTAATGTCGAGCTGGGCGAGAAACTGATCAGAATAGTTTGAGAACTCTTCATCTTGGAAAATAAACTGCGGGTAATTTGAATCTTTATTATTTAAGCTTTTATCAAGCGCGGCGAGCGTCCAAAGAAGTGGATACATGTCAGGGTCGACGATTACATCACCACCGCCATCATCCTTGTCAAAATGGAAAAGACTTTCTAGCGATTTTTTGAGAGAAACTATATCCCGAATATCAAAAAATTTACTGAACAAAGAGTTGTGCTGAGGAAACCTGTTGTAAGGGGAGATTAAACTCGCGTGATCTATTAGCAGGCGCGTAACAAACTGCCCATAGTAATAGTCAAGATTTTCCGATACAACTTGATGCCATTCATTAGGGTCGAGGCTTTGAGCGATAGGCCCTTCAGTGAAATCATTTTCGCTGTCTTCGCTTTCTATAAAGCTTTTTGGATACAAGTAGCATGCAACTAGCTTAGCGAGCAAGACTCTACCAACTGGGTCCTGAGCTTCAGTTGGCAGCGAAAAATTCGTAATCAAAACTCCAGGTGAATTTAGTGAGTGCTTTGCAAGAACTCTTGTTAAGGCTGTCAGTGTTTTTTGTTTTTTTCCCCTGCTTGGTAAAGGGCCACAGAAATCTAAGTATATTATGTCAAAGCGCTGGGGTGAGGCTTCGACGAAAGCGTCAAGTCCTCCATTAATTATTTTAATGAAGGGAAATTCTGAGTCTAGTGCAGAAATAACAGCTTCGCTGTATGTGGAGTTTTCAGACTCAAATGCCCAGATGTTTTCTGGAAGAAGTCCGAGACTACAAAATACCCTCAAGTCGTTTTCTGGGTTAGGTCCTGATAAATATGCAACCTTGAGATTTTCTGGTTTTCTAGATTGTGTTATTGAGTCATAAAATGATTCCCATCTTTCAATCGTCGATGTCGATAATTTTGTGGCGACAATGGAGTCATAAGAATTATCCTCATTAAGGATATGCTGCTTTACATCTCGGACGTAGGAGCGTCGCGCCAATGTTGAGTTGGTTCGGTTTTTTGTTAATGCTTCTACTGCGTTGCTGATAACTGAGTGTCTTGCTTTGTTTTTTACAGTTTCCGTGTAATTTGCCATTTCGTGCTCTCTCCAGACCTTATTGGCGATTCCATAGTTGGTATATTTGTGGTGCTGATGTGAGTTATGATTGTATTGATGCTGGTTGTAAATTTTGAGTTAGTAAGGGGTTTTTAAAGTTTGATCTAGGCAAGCTGTGTTTTATTTGTTAAATGTCTGCAGATTTTTAGGTGCATATGTTTGTTTAAAATCCTGAAAGCTACCATAGCCTAAAAATCGGCCCTGAACAGACATTCAAGATGCGACGTCAGTGGGAATGCTATTAATTACCTCATAGGTCAACCCAGCCTCAAAATATGACGCTCTCCACTCAAGGAATCCTACTTCTGGCTCGCACAACAAGAGAACGGTACCTCCAGCTTCCCCCATTGAAATCCTTTCCACCACGGCGATATCTCCAGGAGCCGCCTCACGAGAGTTCAACCAGTCCGTGAGTACAACCGCTGCTCGGTCAATAGTGATCAGCTTTATGATACTGCCTTTGGAAAGTGTCATGCCGTCTTGCCTAAACTTGTGAAGGTATCTGGTTTGTAAACCTATTTGAAGTTTTAAGGAAGGTCTGCTTTTGGCCGTTATCTGCCTGATGCGTAGGCGGCTAGTCAGAGCGGAGGTATGGGTCGAAAGGAGCCCAATGGTACACAAATGGTACGAGCTGACGCGGGGGTATCTGTAGGCCTTTGTTTTAAAGGCTCTTTGCTTTAGTAGTTCCAATCCATCATGGGGGCGACGGAGAAGCGGCGCGAGAGAGATCACGGTCGAGCTAGGTCGGAGGGCATTTGGATCTGGGACGGATAATGCGAAGGGTTGGCAGTTTATCAGGAATGGGTCAGAAGAGGCTTGTCCGAAGGGTCTGGAGGCGTTGCTGTGCAGGTGGGCGGGGGTATTTCAAAAAGAGTAATTTCAGTAACCACGTCTGGGTAATGGGCTGGAGGCCGCGTATTCCGTGGCGCTCGGTATTACCAAAAGGAGTAACAGAGAAGTAATTGAAAAGGTAATTATTTGCCAACCTATTGTTTTTAAAGGATTTTTATAAGCATAAGAATTACATTTATAAAGAGTAATCAGATTACTTAAATATTACTTAAAAATTACCTTTTGGTCGAAATGAAAAACCCTTTAATTTCAATGGCTTGAGCGTAAAAAATGGTCAAGATTACTTATGTTACTGTTTTTTTGCCCCCCTCTAGATTTCGAATTCAAACCCCCTATACGTGTGATGCGCACGCGTAGTGAGGTGCATGCTGATGCTCGTGGGAATGGCGTGGGAATGCTTTTGCGCAATTGGCACCGCTGGAGCCCTTGTATACCGGGGCCTCGGTTGAGCAATCGAGGGTGCGGGTACTTTCGAATCTCTCCTTCACCGCCAAATTCGAAACGACAAGACCCCTGAAAACGTAAAAGTTTTCAGGGGTTTTGTGTTTTCAGGGGGCCGAAAAAGCCCATTGGGGAATATCCATGGGAACACGGGCTGCTGGAGTGGCCGTCTTCATTGATCCCAACTTGCTTCATTCCTCGGGCCTGGCGCTGAGACGCAACGTCTCACGTTCTCGTGGCTACCTCTTGCGCCCTGACCTGCAGCGTCTCATCTGAACCCGACTCCCGCCATCCTTCATTACCCATCCCGCCGCTCTAAAAAAGGGTTGTCCAGGTGTTTTTGCGGACCTGGCACCGGCCTTGCTCTAGCTCCAGCACCCAGCCCGACTGGTCAACCAATAATAAAAAGAAGTGCCCGATGTCCCGCTCAATCGACTGGTTTTGGCCGCTGTTCAACAGCACTGAGGCCCTGCTGGCGGACGGTTGCGGGGCGCCAGGACCCACCGTCTCAAGGAGATGTCGCGATGACCCTTTCGATCAAACCGCAACGCAGCATGCGTGCCGCTGTCTGGCACGGCCGCAACGATATTCGCGTCGAGGACGTTCCGCTGCCGATTTCTCCGCCTGCTGGTTGGGTGCAGATCCGGGTGCAATGGTGCGGGATTTGCGGGTCCGATTTGCATGAGTACGTGGCGGGGCCGGTGTTCATACCGGTTGACGCTCCGCACCCGCTGACCGGGATTAAGGGCCAGTGCATTCTCGGTCATGAGTTTTGTGGCGAGATCGTCGAACTCGGTGACGGCGTGCAGGGCTTCAGTGTCGGCGAGCCGGTGGCGGCCGATGCGTGCCAACATTGCGGCACGTGCTACTACTGCACTCACGGGCTGTACAACATTTGCGAGAACCTGGCGTTCACTGGGTTGATGAACAATGGTGCCTTCGCCGAACTGGTCAATGTGCCAGCCAACCTGCTGTACAAGTTGCCGGCGAACTTTCCGGCTGAAGCAGGGGCACTGATCGAGCCGCTGGCGGTGGGCATGCACGCGGTGAAAAAAGCCGGAAGCCTGCTCGGGCAACACGTGGTGGTGGTCGGTGCCGGCACCATTGGCCTGTGTACCATCATGTGTGCCAAGGCGGCGGGTGCGGCTCAGGTGATCGCTCTGGAAATGTCCGCAGCGCGCAAGGCCAAGGCCCTGGAAGTGGGGGCGACGCATGTGCTCGATCCCAACCAATGCGACGTTCTGGCTGAGGTACGACGCTTGACGGGTGGGCTCGGGGCGGATGTCAGTTTCGAATGCATCGGTAACAAACACACGGCCAAGCTCGCGATCGATTTGATCCGCAAGGCCGGCAAATGCGTACTGGTGGGGATTTTCGAGGAGCCCAGCGAGTTCAACTTTTTCGAGTTGGTGGCCACGGAAAAGCAGGTACTGGGGGCACTGGCCTACAACGGTGAGTTCGCTGACGTGATCGCTTTTATCGCGGATGGCCGGCTCGACATCACGCCGCTGGTGACTGGGCGCATTCAGTTGGAACAGATCGTGGGTCAGGGCTTCGAGGAACTGGTCAACAACAAGGAGCACAACGTGAAAATCATCGTGTCACCCGCTCGAGTCTGAAACGAGTGATGGGCGGCCTAATGCATTAAATCCACATTCAAAAAACCAAAACACCGGGCAATGCCCGGTGTTTTTTTATGCGTGCCGCTTTACTGTGCGGTTTTCAGCTTGACCACATCACCCGAAATCTTGGTGGTGTAACCGCTCAGCACCCACGCCCAAAACCATTTTTCCTGGATCTGAGTGTTGATCAGCGCATCGCCGCCTTTTGCCTTGATGGCAGCATCCTGGGCGCGAACGAAACGGCTGTTCTGGCCGATCGGGATGATGCCGAACAGCATGATGCCAGTGGCGCTGGCTTCGCTGTGACCCAGCACGGTGTATTGGCTGCTGTCGTATTGCGGGGATTTGATGGCGGTGCCGGTGCAACCTGCGAGGGCGAGACCAAGAACGGCTGCGGCAACTGCTTTACTGACGTACTTCACGGTGTAACTCCATGGACGAAATATCGAGATCCAATTCTCGAGGGGGCGCTACTCTAATTGCTCGGGCAACATATTGAAATCAATCGCCTGAAGATTTCATGTTCCGATACCTGCCTGTCATCGGGAAAACAGTCAGGAGAACAATGTGAAAGTCATCGTTTCACCCGCTCGACTTACGGCCTCCGTGACAAACCCAAACCTTAATGCCTATGCCGATGATGCACATCCGGAAAGTGCGCATGGCTGTGCTTCATCGGAGTGTGCACATGTACATGGCTATGCGGCATCGTGGGATCCCACTCAAACCCATGTTCATGCTGATGGTGCTCATCATGCACATGCCGATGCCCATGTTCCGTGGCCTCATGCTGATGATCGTGCGAGTGCCGCTCCGTCAGGTGCAGCCACACGCCAACGGCCATCAGCGCCGACGCAATCCAGAATGCCGCCGACACCGACTCACCCAACACCAGCAACGCAATCACTGCACCCAGGAACGGCGCCGTGGAGAAATAAGCCCCCGTACGCGCACTGCCCAGACCGCGTAGCGCCAGCACAAACATAACCAGGCTGATGCCGTAGCCCAGGAGCCCAACCAGCAAGATAGGCGCGAGCTGCGCCGCACCTGGAATCTGTGCCCCCAGATAAAGCGCGAGGCTGCAGTTCACCAGTCCAGCAACCAACCCTTTGGCGCCCGCGATAAATAGCGCGTCAGACGCGGACACCTTGCGCGTCAGGTTGTTATCAATCCCCCAGCACAGGCACGCAACGGCAACCGCAAACGGCCCCGTCCAATCGTGGTCCGTGCCGCCGCCGTCGGACCATGACAACACCACGCCGCCCAACACAATGGCGATCATCCCCAGGACGATACGTCGATCCGCGTTTTCCCTGAACACGAGCCAGGCGATAACGGCGGTCAGCACCGATTCAAGGTTGAGCATCAAGGAGGCGGTCGCTCCGGCAGTGCGTGTCAGGCCAAACATCAACGCAACCGGCCCGAGGATGCCGCCAAACCCAATGGCACCCAGCAACCAGGGCCACTCCGAGGACGTCAGCCCGGAAGGTTTCCAGCCGCGATCACGGATAAGGCGCAAGGCGGCGAGTCCTAGGCCGCTGCCGAGGTATAGCAACCCTGCGAGCAGGATGGGAGAGAGGCCCAGGCCGAGGCTTTTGGCGAGTGGGGTGCTGGCGCCGAAAAGGGCAGCTGCCGCAAGTGCGTAAACAATGCTGAGGTTCATGGGGCGTCTCCGAAAGTCAGGCCCATGGTACGCCGCTCGTTCAGGGTGTCCCTTGCGTGTTCAATAACGGCCCCACCGACCCAAACGGATAGCTGCCCATCCCAATCCGCAACGGTGCTATCGGGCTCGCCGCCGCACCCATCAGCAGCACGTTGTCGATAACAATGGTTTCTCCCGGCGCCCGGTTATCCGCCGCGACAATCAGGTAGTAAGTGCCGCTGTTTTTCACCGTGCCCTTCAACACCTGGCTGATGACTCCCACTATGCCGGTCGCATTGCCAAAGCCTTCCGCCTGCACATTGCCCTGGTCGTCCATCAGGATCAAATAAGGGTTCAGGGCGTATTTGCTGAACCCCAGGCACGCATTGACGCACCAGGAGTTAACGTCGATATGGAAGGGTGTGTCTTTGGTTAAGGCAACGCTGAACAATCGATAGTTCGAGGGTATCCCGTTGATCAGGATGCGCGGCTCGGCGGCGGTGATTTTCCACTGGGGCGGCCGCCAGCCTGGGTCGACCGGCATGGGCACCGCATGGGTGTTATGCATGGCGTCGGCGGGCGTTTGCGCTAACGGCGTGGTGCTGTTTTTGACTTGCTCTTCAAACAGTGTCGCCGGGTTGCTTGCACAGGCGGTGATCAACAAACAGCAGAGTGATAAAAACAGCATCCGCATGAGTACTTCCTTGTAGATAGATGGATAAACGGGACGGATTTGTTTGAGGTTTTACTCTATCGCGGTGTGATGGCAAAGGGCTTACAAATGCTGGTCATGAATTCTAAGACTTGTTAAGGTCGCCGCCTTTCCAACACGCCATTCAGAGGGATCTAAATGCATCCGGTGCTTCGCAAGACATTCGGCGGGCTTTCTGCCCAGTACTACATTCGCAATTTTCTGTTCGGGCTGATTTTTCCCGTGCTGATCTATACCGCGCTTACCCACTCGAAAACCGGAGTGTTCACAATGGGGGCTCTGTTTTATTGCGTGGTCAACAGCGTGCTTTACCCCTACGCACGCTTCGTTTACGAAAGCATCATGGATTACATCTTTGGCAACAACGTGTTCTTCGTGAATGCGATTCTGATGCTGACCGTCAAGGTGTTCACCATGGCGATCTGCTGGAGCATGGCTATTTTCATTGCGCCGGTTGGGCTGGCTTACTTGTACTTCCACCACAGCAGTGCGGCGAATCGGGCCTGATTCAGCCCTGCGCAAGGCAGTAGATCTGGTAGCTGGCCAGACTGCGATTACGGTGTGACAGTCAACTATGATGTTGAGTGATGGTCCGTCATCGCAACATAGGTATCTACACATCTTTAGCCATCCCCGGCGTAGCAGCTGTCGAGCCCCGGCGAGGCTGCGTCAGCGGTGTGTCAGACAGGCCGCAAACGCAGCCTCGCTGGGGCTCGACAGCTGCTACGCACCATCAATACCTATGGTCATCGCAGGCAAGCCAGCGCCTACCTTTGGCCTGCGCTATGTCAGATATGCAGCCACGCCAGGCTGCCCAGCACCACGGCTACGCCACCGGCCGTATACGACAGGCGTTTGAGCCATTCCTTACGCGTCAACAAGGTAATCGCCGCCAACGAAATCGCGATCTGAATCGCAGTCATCGCCTGGGCCCAGCGATGATGCTGGTGCAGCGCCTGCTCTGACTTCTCATCCCATTCCTTTGACGTGGCTTCAAGCTTTTCGGCCTGCTTGCGCACGTCTTCCTTCTGGCCCTTGTAGCGCTCGATCTCTTCCTTGTAATGCACGGCGTCCACACCTGGAATGTGCGTGGCGAGTTCAGCGAGGTTTTGTCGGCTGGATTTGGCCTGGTAGTAATTCCACTGGTTGGCGGCTTCGGTCTTGAAGATGGCGGCGTTGTTTTTGTCCATCGCCGCTTCGCTTTCGGTGGAGCCGGCCTGGTAGCTGAGCATGGCGCCAAGGGTGGCCATGAGGGCGGTCATCACGGCGATGCGACTGGCGAAATTGTCCCCGCGGCCGTGGGCATGTTCGGTGGTGTGTTCGATGTGTTTTTCGTGGGGGCTGGGGACTTCGAAGGCTTCGGACATGGCGGCGTCTGTGAAGGGAATGAGGGCGTCTGATTCTTCACCAGCGAAGCTGTCTCAAGCCTGTACGTAACGCCGGATCAACCGCGCATACACCGCGATATTGATCATCAGCACCAGCGCGCCCAGCCCCAACTGGATCTGTGGGGTCAGCCCGGCGGGGTAGATGAGTGTGAGGATGTAATGCTCGATGAACCCACCGCCATAACCGTCCTGCCCGGCGAGATGACGAAACAGGTTTTCCCAACGGGTTAATGGGCAAGGCAGGTGAAACACCTCGACGGCCACGCCCCATGCAGCAGCGGGCAAGTGCAACCACATCACACTACGCCACTTAAGCGCGAGCAGGCCTCCGAACAGAACAAAGAGGATAAAGCACAGGTGAAACAGCACCAGGCTGTCGGCGGCTAGGCGGTAGAGCATCGCGGACACTTCGAAAGGGGAGGTGGATAGTCTAAAGGGTTGCTAGCTGACAAGCGTGGCCGTTATTGTGCTGAATCCTTTTAGTCCTTCCTCCAGGGTTCTGTAGTGATGAATGCACCGCGTAGCGCAGTCGGTCCGATCAAGGCCGTGATTTTCGATATGGACGGGTTGTTGCTGGACACTGAAGGCATCTACACCGAAGTCACGCAGATCATCGCCGAACGCTACGGCCGTACCTACGACTGGAGCATCAAGCAGCACATCATCGGGCGTGGCGCTCAGGATTTGGCCGACTACGTGGTCAAGGCGCTGGATTTGCCGATCACACCGGCCGAGTTTCTCGAGATCCGTGAACCGCTGATGAGCGAGCGCTTCCCCAAGGCCTTGGGCATGCCCGGCGCCGAAGCATTGGTGCGGCATTTGAAGGCACACAATATCCCGATCGCTGTGGGCACCAGTTCGTCGCGCAATTCGTTCGGCCACAAAACCACGTTGCACCGCGAGTGGTTTGGCCTGTTCGACACCATCGTCACCGCTGACGACCCGGAAGTCGGCGCGGCCAAACCTGCGCCGGACATTTTCCTCACCGCCGCCCGCCGCCTGGGCGTCGCGCCCGAGGATTGCCTGGTATTCGAAGATTCGCCCTTCGGCGTGACCGCCGCGAAGGCTGCCCACATGACTGCCATCGCCGTGCCGGATGAAGCCATGGCCGACAGCAAGTACCACCACGCCGACCAGATCATTCGCAAGCTCGCGGATTTCGACCTGGCCGCCTACGGCCTGCCGCCGCTCCCCTGACCAAAACGCGGTCAAAAAAATGTGGGAGCTGGCTTGCCTGCGATAGCGGTGTACCAGTCGATGTATCCAGTGACTGGCACCCTGCTTTCGCGAGCAAGTCGAATCGTCGCACCGCCGCTCCCACATTTGGTTTGCAGTGTTCCAACAATCTAGGCGCTGAAGCCACCATCGATAGTCAAGCTTGCACCGGTGATGTACCCAGCCTCCGGCCCTGCGAGGTAGGCCACAAAGCTGGCAATCTCCTCGACATGCCCATACCTGCCCACCGCCATCAACCCAATCAAGCTCTCGGCAAAATCACTGTTCGCCGGGTTCATATCAGTATCCACCGGCCCAGGCTGCACGTTATTGATGGTAATCCCACGAGGCCCCAGGTCTCGCGCCAACCCTTTGGTCAAACCGACCAGCGCCGCCTTGCTCATTGCATACGGGCCACCCCCGCCAAATGGCATGCGCTCGGCATTGGTGCTGCCAATGTTGATCACCCGGCCACCTTCACCCATGTGCTTGGCGGCTTCCTGGGTCGCGATAAACACACTGCGTACGTTGATGGCCAAGGTCTGGTCAAAATCTTCCAGCTTGAAGTCTTCCAGCGGCGCGATGGCCAGCACGCCGGCGTTGTTCACCAGGATATCCAGGCTCCCGAAGGCTTCGACAGTGGCGTTGACGGCGTTGCGGATCGCGTCGGCATCGGCGCTGTCGGCATGAATCGCCAGGGCTTTGCCGCCTTCGCTGATCACGCTGTTCTGCAATGCTTCGGCCTTGGCGGCCGAGCTGACGTAGGTAAAGGCAACCGCTGCACCCTGTGCGGCGAGGCGCTTGACGATGGCGGCGCCGATGCCGCGGGAACCGCCTTGAATCAAGGCGACTTTACCGCTGAGGTCTTGTGTGGTCATGTCGATCTCCTAGCTGTTCAAGGCGGGATGCCTTGTTGTTGGAACCGAGTATCGACCTCACCCGTCACTGTCGGTAGACCGTGATTGCTATAGTCTGTGTAAACCAAAAGTTTAGAGTGGATGGAATGGAAAGCTTTGGCAGTATCGAATGCTTTGTGCGCAGCGCCGAAGGGGGCAGCTTTGCAGAGGCGGCGCGGCACCTGAGCCTGACCCCTGCAGCGGTAGGTAAAAGCGTTGCCAAGCTGGAAGCGCGTCTCGGTGTGCGTCTGTTCCAGCGCAGCACCCGACGCTTGACCCTGACCGAGGCCGGCAAACTGTTTCTCGAAGAAGTCAGCGGTAGCCTCACCCACCATCCAGAACGCCGTGGCCAACCTGGCCAGCGCCGAAGGCCGGCCGGTGGGCACGCTCAAGGTCAGCATGGGCCCGGTGTTCGGTAATCGCTATGTGGTGCCGCTGCTGGGAGCGTTCATGCGGCGCTTTCCGGACATCAGCCCGGACTGGCATTTCGATAACCGCCAGGTTGACCTGATCGGACAAGGCTTTGACGCGGCCATCGGCGGTGGCTTTGAGCTGCCCCAGGGCGTCGTGGCCCGTAAGCTCACGCCCGCGCACCGAGTGTTGGTGGCCTCACCGGATTACCTGTCGCAACGACCGCCGGTAGACACGCCTGAAGACTTGGCACGTTGCACGGGAATCCTGATCCGCTCACCACAAACCGGTCGCATCCGCTCCTGGCAGTTGACCAGCAGTGAAAGAGAGCAACGCCCGTTGGTGCTCAAGCCAAGGATGACCATGAGTGACTCCGAAGCCGCCTGCTGCGCCAGCGCCCAGGGCCTGGGCATTGCCTTGGTGAGTATGCCGATGGCTGTGCCGTTCCTCGACAGTGGCGCCGTGGTGCGAGTATTGCCCGACTGGTATGTCGACGACGGCAACATCTCCATTTACTACGCCGAACACAAACTGCTGCCCGGCAAGACCCGGGCGTTTGTGGACTTCATCATTGAGCAGTTCGCCGAGCAGCAACTGAGCCAGCGATTCAGTGCCATTTGATTGCACTCACACACCGCGTCGCGGCCATCGCAGGCAAGCCAGCTCCCACCTTGAAATGCATTCCCCTGTGGGAGCTGGCTTGCCTGCGATGGCCACACCTCGGTCTACCGGCCGAACTGGCCCGGCCAGCCAATGACCTTCTTCGGCCGCGGCGTCGCATACGTCCTGATCTTCGACGTCGACAACCCCAACCGTACCAAGGACTCAGCAATGGTCACCGCTGCAGTCACGCCATCCACCACCGGCACCCCGGTGCGCTGGCGAATCTGCTCATCCAGCCCGGCCATGCCGCCACACCCCAGGCAGATCACCTCAGCCTTGTCCTCGCGGATGGCCAGTTCGGCCTGACGCACGATAGCCTCCATCGCCGCCAACGGGTCTTCTTCCAGCTCCAGCACCGCCATTCCACTGGCCCGCACCGAGGCGCAACGCTGGTACAGGCCGGCGAGTTTCAGGCGGTCTTCGATCAGCGGCACAGTGCGGTCCAGCGTGGTGACCACCGAATAGGCGTGGCCCAGGAACATCGCGGTGCTGGCGGCGGCTTCGGTGATGTCCACCACCGGCACGTTGAGCAACTCCTGCAAACCTTCGCGGCCGTGTTCGCCGTAGCCGGCCTGGATCACCGCGTCGAACGGCTGGTCGTAGGCCATCACCCGGTCCATCACCGCGATGGCCGCCAGGTAGCTTTCAAAATTGCCCTCTACCGACTCCGCGCCGAAGTAGGGCGTGAGCCCGACAATCTCGGTGCCCGGCGCGGCCACGGCTCGTGCCTGCTGGGCGATGGTTTCAGTGATGGATTCGGTGGTGTTGACGTTGACCACGAGGATACGCATGGAATGTCCTTGATTAGTGACTGACGTTATCGACTGCAATGCTTTCGCCGCTGACATCGGCGTAGAACGGCTGGCGCTTGGCGATCAGCCCATACAGCAGCGCTGCAATACCGGCGCCAAACATCCAGGAAAACGGTGAGACGCTGGCGAAACCGGGCAGCAGGGCCAGGAGAATGGCGATCACTGCCGCAGGAACAAACGCCGCCACCGCACGTAAATTGACCCCGCGGCTGTAGTAATAAACACCACGGGGGTCTTCGCTATACAACTGCGGCACGTCCACCTGGCTTTTACGGATCAACCAGTAATCGACCATGATCACCCCGTACAACGGCCCCAGCAGTGCGCCCAAGCCAGACAGGAAATACACGATCACCAGCGGGCTGTTGTAGAGGTTCCACGGCAGGATCAATACGGCCACGGTGGCGCTGATCAACCCGGCGCGACGGAAGTTCAGGTACTTGGGCGCCAGGTTGCTCAGCACAAAGGCGGGCGCGACAAAGTTGGCCATGATGTTCACCGCCACGGTGACGATCAGGAACGCCAGGCAACCCAGTACCAGAAGCACGGTATCAGGGATGGCTGCGATGATCTCGGTCGGGCTTTCGATCACCCGGCCATTGAGCTGGAATTGCCCGCCGCACAGCAGCACCGTGATTGCGGCGAACACCAGGATATTCACCGGCAGGCCCCAGAAGTTGCCGACCTGGATGGTCTTGCGGCATGGCGAGGAGCGGGCGAAGTCGCAGAAGTTGAGAATCAACGTGCCGTAGATCGACAGCCACAGCGCGCCGCCGGCAAAGATATTGCGCCACATCTCGCCACCGCTCAGCGGTTCACGGATCGACCAGGCGATGTTGCCGCCAGTTTGGAAATACATCCAACCGGCCAGTGAAGCCACCGTCAGCAGAATCACCGGCCCGGCGAAGCCTTCATAGCGGCGCACCATTTCCATGCCGTAGGCCAGGATCACCAGCTGCACCAGCCAGATCGCCACAAAACACGCCCAGCCGAGGGAGGACAGACCGAGGATAGAGTTGTGGTCATAGTCGGCAAAGCCTGGATGAATCGCCGTCAGCAATACGCGGAAAACCACCGAGGCCAGGTAGGTCTGGATACCAAACCAGGCAATCGCAATCACCGCGCGGATCAACGCCGGAATCTGTGCGCCATGAATGCCGAAACTGATGCGGCTGATCACTGGAAACGGTACGCCGGTCTTCTGCCCCATATAGCCCGACAAGTTCATGAAGAAGTACACCAGCGCCGCACCGATGCCGAGGGACAACAAGATCTGCCAGCCGCCCAGGCCCAATGCATACAAGCCAATGGCGAACGAATAGTTGGCGATGTTGTGTACGTCGTTGGTCCATAACGCAAAGATGCTGTAGCGCCCCCAACGCCGGCCTTCGACCTTGGTGGGCGCCAGGTCCTTGTTATGCAGGCGCGGGCTGAGTACCAGCGGGCCCGGCCGTGTGGCCTCGGGGTTCAGGGAGGAGGGCGGATCCAGTGCGATGTTATTCGAGAGGCTAGTACGCATTCCGGCAGGCTCCAGCACATCAGCAGTCGGGCCGCGGATGGCAAAGTGTATGTAGGTTTTGTGTTTATTGTATACAAAGCGTATTTCACCTTAAGCCACATGCGTGCCAGTTTTCGATCTATGAAAACGGCGGATAATTTCCTTTTTGTAGAATTTTTAAATAACTAGCTGAATTAAAAGCGATATAAATTGACCGTTTGAACAGCTATTTATTTTTCTGTGGGAAAGCGACGGATCGCGATGGGAAAAAGAGGGCGAGTAGAGGTGTTACGTTATGGTGCGGATCAAGGAGGATCGCACACATATATGGCACCGATGGTTACATCTTTGTGTACATTTTAGGGGTCAAAACAAAACAAATGTGGGAGCGGGCTTGCTCGCGAATGCAGTGTGTCATTCACCGAATAAGTGACTGATACACTGCATTCGCGAGCAAGCCCGCTCCCACATTTTCATATCGCGCCAGGCATCAAGCCTTACTGATGATATTCCCCGCATGCAACCCACATTCCTTCTGCGTAGCCTCTTCCCACCACCAACGCCCCTCGCGTTCATGCTGGTTCGGCAACACCGGACGCGTGCAAGGTTCGCAGCCAATGCTGATGAAACCACGCTCATGCAAGCTGTTATACGGCAGCTCCAGCATGCGGATGTAACCCCAAACCTCCTCACTGGTCATTTGCGCCAGCGGGTTGAACTTGTACAAGGTGCGCTCCGGCGTAGAGAACGCCGTGTCGATTTCCAGTGCCGCCACCTGGCTCCGTGTACCCGGGCTCTGGTCGCGGCGCTGGCCGGTGGCCCAGGCATTTACGCCGGAGAGTTTGCGACGCAGCGGCTCGATCTTGCGCACGCCGCAGCATTCGCCATGGCCGTCCTTGTAAAAGCTGAACAGGCCCTTCTCTTTAACGAAGGGCTCCAGCTTGCTCTGGTCCGGTGAAATCAACTCGATGTCGATCTTGTAGAAGTCGCGCACCTGCTCGATAAACCGGTAGGTCTCCGGGTGCAGGCGGCCGGTGTCGAGGCTGAACACCTTGACGTTCTTGTTCAGCTTCCAGGCCATGTCTACCAGCACCACGTCCTCGGCGCCGCTGAAGGAGATCCACAGGTCATCACCGAACTGGCTGAACGCCAGCTTGAGAATGTCCTGCGCAGACTTGTTGGCGTAAGTCGTGGCGAGTTCAACGACGTCGAAGGCTTGGTTCATCAGGACGGTTTCCTACAGGTCAGTGGCGCTGAGCGCTCTATAGGGGAGCGATGGTATCAAAATCCGCCCTGCGTTGCGGCGGCGAGCGTGAGTCGCTAGAGTTCGGCAGTCCTTTTGCCCGCTCAATCAACAACATCTAAATGGGAGTGTCTTGTGGAAATTGCCTGCCTTGACCTGGAAGGGGTACTGGTTCCGGAAATCTGGATCGCCTTCGCCGAAAAAACCGGTATTGAATCCCTGCGGGCCACCACGCGGGACATTCCCGACTACGACGTGCTGATGAAGCAACGCCTGCGCATCCTCGACGAACACGGGCTCAAGCTCGCCGACATCCAGGAAGTGATCGCCACCCTCAAGCCGCTGGACGGCGCTATCGAGTTCGTCAACTGGCTGCGCGAGCGCTTCCAGGTGGTGATCCTGTCAGACACCTTCTACGAGTTCTCCCAGCCGCTGATGCGCCAACTGGGTTTCCCGACCCTGCTCTGCCACCGCCTCATCACCGACGAAACCGACCGCGTGGTGAGCTATCAACTGCGCCAGAAAGACCCCAAGCGCCAGTCGGTATTGGCCTTCAAGAGCCTGTACTACCGCGTGATCGCCGCCGGCGATTCCTACAACGACACCACCATGCTGGGCGAGGCCGACCGTGGGATCTTGTTCCATGCGCCGGAGAACGTGATTCGCGAGTTCCCGCAGTTTCCGGCGGTCCATACGTTTGAGGACTTGAAGAAAGAGTTCATCAAGGCCTCGAATCGGCAGTTGAGCCTGTAGGTCCTTCAGCGCGGCTGATGGCCTCTTCGCAGGCAAGCCAGCTCCCACATTTGAATGATGTGAACCCGATCAAATGTGGGAGCCGGGCTTGCCCGCGATGGGCATAGGTATCTACACATTTTCAATGTGAAATTGCGTAGCAGAGGGCTCCCTCAAGATGTGTGGATACTTATGCCGCGATGAGGCCAGCAAGCTCTCATAAGGAATGCGCAACCCCTCGTGCAAGCGCTTGATCATCGACAAGCTGAGCTTGCGCTTGTGGTTCAACACCTCTGACACCCGCCCACTGGTGCCGATAAAGGGTTCCAGATCGCGGGCGGTCATGCCCAGTTGCTCCATGCGAAATTTGATCGCCTCCACCGGGTCCGAAGGGGGCATTGGATAATGTTCGGCCTCATATTTTTCGATGAGTATTGCGAGGACTTCCAGCTCGTCACCTTCGGGTGAGCCGACTTCCGCTCCCCATATTTGCTCCACACGAGCGAGGGCTGCAGTTAGATCCTCTTGGGAATGAATCGGTTTGATGTTCATCACACGGTCTCCGCGTTGATCTGATCGTACTGCGCGTGAGTTCCTACGAAGCGTATGAACCCAAGCTGTCGCTGATAATCGATCGCCATGATTACTCGGTACTTGTTGTCACCGACGTTGAAGACAACCCTGCCACTTTTAAGAATGCTTGCTGTTCTAAGCTCTGCTTTGAGCGCTTGCGGCGTTGGGTACGTTGCTTTCTCCATATGGCGATACAGCTCGACCAGGGGTGTTTTTGCGTCGGAATAGGCGCAGTGGCTTTCCCAAAATATGCGTAGGGTGGAGAGAGCGATAATCCGCATCGCTGAAACCTCCCAATTTGGGAGATGATAGGTGCGGTTAGTTTGAGATGCAATCTCGGAAATAATTTCTGACGAGTAAGCAGTCGTTTCATGTGATCCCTCACAGACGGCCAGTGGACGGTCGGGGCTGGACGCTATCTACCAGCGCAAACTCCGTCCATAGACGTTCTGATTCAGGCTTTTTCCTGCCGACCAGCGCTGCACCCGAAACCTGGAGGGGCTTGGTTATTACAGGCCTTCCAAAGTGCGTAACAACACCCGCACCTTCGTCAGCGACTCCTGATATTCCGCCTCCCACTGCGAATCCGCCACGATCCCGCCGCCGCCCCAGCAGCAGACCTGACCCTCCTTGACCAGTAAGCTACGGATGGCGATGGAACTGTCCATCTCCCCCCTAACATCCAGATACACCAAAGAACCGCAGTACAGTCCGCGTCGAGTAGGCTCCAGCTCGTCGATGATCTGCATCGCACGGATCTTCGGTGCGCCGGTGATCGAGCCGCCGGGAAAGCTGCCCGCGATCAGGTCGAGAGCGTCTTTGTCGTCGGCCAACTCGCCGATAACGCTGCTCACCAGATGGTGGACGTTGGGGTAGCTTTCCAGGCTGAACAGCTCCGGCACGCTCACCGAGCCGGTGCGGCAGGTACGGCCGAGGTCGTTGCGCAGCAGGTCGACGATCATCAGGTTTTCGGCGCGGTCCTTGGGGCTGGCCAGCAGTTCGGCGGCGTTGGCGGCGTCTTCTTCGGGCGTCAGGCCACGGGGGCGGGTGCCTTTGATGGGGCGGGTTTCGACGCGACGCTTGCTGATATGCACGAAGCGCTCGGGCGACAGGCTCAGTACCGCGCCGTCGTCCGGCAGGCTCTGGAACCCGGAGAACGGCGTCGGGCAGGCTTCTCGCAGGGCGCAGTAGGCGACCCATGGATCGCCCATGCACGGTGCACGGAAACGCTGGGCGAAGTTGACCTGGTAGCAGTCGCCGGCCTGAATGTAATCCTGGATGCGCACGATGGCCTGACGGTAAGCCTCGGCGGTGAGGTCCGGGGCCATGGGGCCGTGAAGTTTGAAGGACGCGGGCGAGTCGATAGCGCCAGTGCTGAATAGCGCAATCAAACGTTGCTGCTCGCTATCGGCCAGTGCCGGATGAAACACCAACTGGCTGGTCTGCGTGTGGTGATCGCTGACCAGCGCCCAGGCATACAGCCCAAAGCGCGCATCCGGCAGGTGCAGGTCGTCTGTTGCAAGGTGCGGCATCTGCTCAAGGTGCCGACCAAAGTCATAGCTCAGGTAGCCGATCAGGCCTCCGGCAAATGGCAGCTCATACTCGACAGGCAAATCCGCCTCACCCAGCTGCGTGAGATTTTCCCGCAACCGTTGCAGGAAATCGCCACCGCTTTCATCAGGCGACACCGTCAACGTCGCTTGCGGCCAAGCGCTGAGAAGGTCATACCGCCCGCGTTCAGCCGCTGGCCGGCCACTGTCCAGCAGTACGGCACCAGGCCCGTGGCGAATGACCGCGAAATACTCGGCGGGGTTGGCCCGGTAGGGCAGCGGGTGTACGGAACAGGTCGACATGCGGGGTGGATCAGCTGTTGGCGTGGGGGAGGGGATTGTAGTCCCCACGAAGGGTTTGATCCTAGAGCGCAGTCTAAATGTGGGAGCGCTCAGCCTTCTACAGGCGGAATATGCCCAAACATCTCCTGCGCAAACTTAACCCGCTCCTCAGGAGTTTCTGTCACGCCGGCTGCCTTCAGTTCTTCCAGCCGCGCCTCCACCGCATGGGTGCGCAGGGTCAAACCACAGTCGTTGGCGATCTGGATATTCAGCCCCGGTCGCGCATTCAGTTCCAGGATCAGCGGGCCTTTCTCCTGGTCCAGTACCATGTCCACGCCGATGTAACCCAGCCCGCACAGCTCATAGCAGCCGGCTGCGAGCTTCATGAAACCGTCCCAGTTGGGCAGTTGCACGCCATCCACCGCATTGGTGGTGTCTGGGTGTTTGGTGATGATGTTGTTCAGCCAGGTGCCGCGCAGGGTAAGGCCCGTGGCCAAGTCCACCCCCACACCGATGGCGCCCTGGTGCAGGTTGGCCTTGCCGCCCGATTGGCGGGTCGGCAAGCGCAGCATGGCCATCACCGGGTAACCCATCAATACGATGATGCGAATGTCCGGCACACCTTCATAGCTGATGCTCTTGAAGATCTGGTCGGGCACCACGCGGTATTCGATCAGCGCACGATCACGGTGGCCGCCCAACGAATACAGGCCGGTGAGGATGCTGGAAATCTGATGTTCGATTTCTTCATGGCTGATGATCTTGCCGGACACCGTGCGATAGCGCCCTTCAAAGCGGTCCGCCACCACCAGGATGCCGTCGCCGCCGGCGCCCTGGGCCGGCTTGATCACGAAGTCGCTGCGCCCTTTGAGGATCTCGTCGAGCTTGTCGATTTCCTTCTCGGTGGAGATCACCCCGTACATTTCCGGCACATGGATGCCGGCCGCCAGCGCGCGTTCCTTGGTGATGATCTTGTCATCCACAATCGGGTACAGGCTGCGCTTGTTGTACTTGAGCACGTAGTCGGCATTCCGCCGGTTGATGCCCATGATCCCCCGCGCTTCCAGCGCTTTCCAGGTCTTCCAGAATCCGAACATTACTGATCAGCCTTCAAGAAGGCCTTGAATCGCACCAGCTCGGTCAAGCGGTAGCCGCGATACCGACCCATGGCCAGCATGAAGCCCACCAAAATCAGCAGGATCGCCGGGAAGGTGAACACAAAGTAGATCAGTTCCGGCACGCTCATGATCAGGTGTGCCAGGGATGCGGCGAACAGCGTACCAATCGCCACTTTCAGCGCATGGTTGGCGCCGCGCTCTTCCCAAGTGATGGACAGGCGTTCGATGGTCATGGTCAAAATCACCATCGGGAACAGCGCCACCGACAGCCCGCGCTCCAGCCCCAGTTTGTGGCTGAACAGGCTGATGGCCGCGATCAGCACCACCACAAAGGTCAACACCACCGACAACCTCGGCAGCATCTGCAGCTTCAAGTGTTCCAGGTACGACCTGAGCGACAAGCCCAGCGCCGTGATGATCGTAAACAGCACAATCCCGAAGCCCAGCTGCGTCTCGCGGAACGCCAGGGCGATCAGCACCGGGGTGAATGTGCCCAAGGTCTGCAGGCCGATCAGGTTGCGCAGGATCAAAATCACCAACACGCCAATCGGGATCATCACCATGATCATGAAGGTCTGCTGGGTTTGCAGCGGCAGGCCGTAGAGCGAGTACTCGAGGAAGTTGGCGTCGGTGTTCTCGTCGGTCAGCTTGGCCAGGCGAATCGCGTTCATTTCGCTGTTGTTCAGGCTGAAGGTCACCATGGCCTTCTTGCCGCCATCGACAGTGATCAGGTTTTCATCGCCTGTCCACCACAGCAGGCGGTCGGCGGGCAGGCCTTGTTCGCCGGTCTCCGGGTTGAAGTACAACCAGTCATTGCCGTTGAAGCTGCGCAGCCACAGTTCCGGGCTTTGCGGCTGGTCGGCGACCAGGCGGATGGTGTGGACTTTTTCCACCGGCACGTGGGCAATGGACAGCAGCAATTCGACGATCTTGGCTTTGTGCGGCGTCGACGGATCGCCCGCGAGCAGCAGTTTCACGTTGTCGTCGTTGAGGTTGTTGGTGCGCTTGATGGCTTCAGTAATAAAGGTCTCGACGTCGGCCGAGTGCTGGCGGATCGGCGCAAGCAGGGCTTCGGCGGCGATTTTCTCCGGGCCTTCGACGGCAATGCTGTCGCGGAAGGTGGGGCCCTTGACCTTGACCTTTTCGCCGCTGTAGCGCTTGGTCAGGACCAGGCGGTAATACAGGGTCTGGTTACCCTTGGCGCGGCGTGCCGACCAGGTGACCTTGCGGTTGCCGTCGGTGCGGTTGACGCTCACGCCGTAATTATTCGAGATGAAACTCTCGTTGAGGCTGACGAAGTCGCGGCTCAAGGGCGGCACGAACATCTGGATTTTCACGGGATCTTTCGGGTTGGCGACGAACTCGACCTTGGCGTCGATGTTCCACAAGTCGTCGGTGGCGTCCTCGGTAACGGGGATCCCCAGCACGAAGATCTGATAGGCGGTGACCGAAATACCCAGCACCACCAGGATGGCGATCAGGATTTTCAGGTGCAGGGTCAGAGAGCGCATTCGTTTTACTCGGCGGTATGAGCGTCGGCGGCGCAAGCGGGTTTGCCCGCTGCGTATTTAAGACTGGGGTCGACCAGCGCATCAAAGCGTTTCAGCGCTTCGGAGCCAATCAGCAGCGGGTATTGGAATGCGCTGCGGTCAGTCAAGTTCACTTCGATGCTGCGTAAAGCGGTGCCCATGCAGATATCCAGGGCTATCACTGGACGGGCGGTGTAGTTCTTGTCCTCATCGGGGTCGTAGTCACCGGCGCGGCGCTTGATCTTGCTGACGCGGGCCAGGGGGCGTTCGATGGGGTGGGAATGGGCGGTGTCGATGGCCAGGTAGAAGCGAACCCAGGATTCGCCGTTGCGCTTGAAGCGCTTGATGTCGCGGGCGCTGAGGGACGCGGTCTTGGCACCGGTGTCCAGTTTGGCGGCGACTTCCAGGTTAATGCCGGCCAATTGGGCGTATTCGTTGAGGCCATACACGGTCTTCTCGGCAGCGGTGCCAAGGCCTGGCATGAACAATAGGCAGAACAGGGGGAAGGGCTTGAGTCTCATAAATCCTGAGGCGGTGCAGTGCGATGTTTGATTCAAGGCGACTGGCATTACTGCGCAAGCTCCCTCGTGCGCCGTTTCATCTAGTGATGTCAGGCAAATACGGCGAGCATTCTAACATGATGCTTTTTTGGCGCCAGCGCTGGCAGGCGGCCATGCCCTGCACGAGTTCAGCAGCGGTTATTAGACGATTGTCGACAATGTTGATTTATTCTTTGACTATCTTGGTCTGATTGGCTAGTTTTTGCGGCATTGCTTTTAAAGGTGTCGACAATATGCTGGATCAGCTGGAATCCCCAGTGGTGGCGCAAGACGATTCCCAGACCATGTCCGAGAACGTCTTCCGACGTATCCAGGCCGCCATCGTCAAGGGTGAGATCGCCCCCGGCAGCAAGATCTCCGAGCCGGAACTGGCACGCACCTACGGCATCAGCCGAGGTCCGCTGCGCGAGGCGATCCACCGCCTGGAAGGCCAGCGCCTGCTGGTGCGTGTGCCCCACGTCGGCGCGCGGGTGGTGTCGTTGAGCCATGCCGAGCTGATCGAACTCTATGAAATCCGCGAATCCCTCGAAGGCATGGCCTGTCGCCTGGCCGCCGAGCGCATGACCGATGCGGAAATCGAAGAGCTGCGCCAGGTGCTGCACACCCACGAACGCGATGAAGCCTTCCAGGCCGGCCTCGGCTATTACCAGCAGGAAGGCGACTTCGATTTTCATTACCGGATCATTCAAGGCGCCGGCAACCGCACCCTGACCCAAATGCTCTGCGGCGAGCTGTACCAACTGGTGCGCATGTACCGCATCCAGTTTTCCGCCACCCCCAATCGTCCACGCCAGGCCTTTGCGGAGCACCACCGCATTCTTGACGCGATTGCCGATCGCGACGGTGAACTGGCCGAACTGTTGATGCGCCGGCATATCGGCGCTTCCAAACGCAACATTGCCCGTCACTTCCCAGGCGGTGCTACTGATAGAGGTGAGTCATGAGTTCTAACAATAAAAGCACCCCCGGCCAGCGTTTCCGTGACGCCGTCGCCAGTGAGCACCCCTTGCAGGTGGTCGGTGCTATCAACGCCAATCACGCGCTGCTGGCCAAGCGTGCCGGTTTCAAGGCGATCTACCTGTCGGGTGGCGGGGTGGCTGCCGGCTCCCTCGGCGTGCCGGACCTGGGCATCACCGGCCTGGATGACGTACTCACCGACGTACGCCGCATCACCGATGTGTGCGACCTGCCGCTGCTAGTGGACGTGGACACCGGTTTCGGCTCCTCAGCGTTCAACGTGGCGCGTACCGTCAAGTCGATGATCAAGTTTGGCGCGGCTGCCATCCATATCGAAGACCAGGTCGGCGCCAAGCGCTGCGGCCATCGCCCGAACAAAGAAATCGTGTCCCAGCAGGAAATGGTCGACCGCATCAAGGCCGCCGTGGATGCGCGCACCGATGACAGCTTCGTGATCATGGCGCGCACCGATGCCCTGGCCGTCGAGGGATTGGAATCCGCCCTGGAACGCGCCGCCGCCTGCATCGAAGCCGGCGCCGACATGGTGTTTCCGGAGGCCATTACCGAATTGGAGATGTACAAGCTCTTCGCGTCAAAGGTAAAGGTCCCGATCCTGGCCAACATCACCGAATTCGGCGCCACGCCGCTGTACACCACCGAACAGTTGAAATCTGCCGATGTTTCCATCGTGCTGTACCCGCTCTCGGCCTTCCGCGCCATGAACAAGGCCGCCGAAAACGTCTACACCGCGATCCGTCGCGACGGCACCCAGCAGAACGTGATCGACACCATGCAAACCCGCATGGAGCTTTACGATCGCATCGACTACCACACCTTCGAGCAGAAGCTCGACGCGCTGTTCGCAGCCAAGAAGTAACGAACGGCCTCCCTAATAAATTCAAGATTGGAGAAAGAACATGGCTGAAGCAAAAGTACTCAGTGGCGCCGGCCTGCGTGGCCAGGTGGCCGGGCAGACCGCACTGTCCACCGTCGGCCAAGCCGGCGCCGGCCTGACCTATCGCGGCTACGACGTGCGTGAACTGGCCGCCGATGCGCAGTTTGAAGAAGTCGCCTACCTGCTGCTGTATGGCGAGCTGCCGACAAAGACCGAACTGGCCGCCTACAGTGCCAAGCTGAGCAAGCTGCGCGACCTGCCGCACGCATTGAAGGAAGTACTGGAACGCATCCCCGCCGACGCCCACCCGATGGACGTGATGCGCACCGGTTGCTCGTTCCTCGGCAATATCGAGCCAGAGAAAGACTTCAGCGTGCAGCGCGACGTTACCGATCGTCTGCTGACGGCCTTCCCGGCGATCATGTGCTACTGGTATCGCTTCAGCCACGACGGCAAGCGTATCGACTGCGTGACCGACGAGCCGACCATCGGCGGCCACTTCCTGCACCTGTTGCACGGCGAAAAGCCGAGCGAGTTGCACGAGAAGGTCATGAACGTGTCGCTGATTCTCTACGCCGAGCACGAATTCAACGCTTCGACCTTCACCGCACGGGTGTGTGCGTCGACCCTGTCCGACCTCTATTCCTGCGTCACCGCCGCCATCGGTTCCCTGCGCGGTCCTCTGCATGGCGGCGCCAACGAAGCGGCGATGGAGATGATCGAGCGGTTCTCGTCGGCTGAAGAAGCCGTCGAAGGCACCCTCGGCATGCTGGCGCGCAAGGACAAGATCATGGGCTTCGGCCACGCGATCTACAAAGACAACGACCCGCGCAATGAAGTGATCAAGGGCTGGTCGAAAAAACTCGCTGACGAGGTAGGGGACAAGGTGTTGTTCCCGGTCTCCGAAGCCATCGACAAAACCATGTGGGAACAGAAGAAGCTGTTTCCCAACGCCGATTTCTACCATGCCTCGGCGTATCACTTCATGGGCATCCCGACCAAGCTGTTCACCCCGATCTTCGTGTGCTCGCGCCTGACTGGCTGGGCCGCGCATGTCTTCGAGCAGCGCGCCAACAACCGCATCATCCGTCCAAGCGCCGAATACACCGGCGTTGAGCAGCGCAAGTTCGTGCCAATCGAACGTCGCTGAATGGGATGAACCTGAGGCACCGGTTTTCATGGTTGGAACCGGGTCAATGTGGGAGCCGGGCTTGCCCGCGATAGCGGTATTACTGTCGACACATGTGTTGAATGACAGTCAGTCATCGCGGGCAAGCCCGGCTCCCACAGGGACCGAGTTCATCCAGACCCCTGCAGCAGGTTCGTGCCGCCTAACTACCGTGACCGAGTCCTGACGATGAACACTGAATTTCGCAAACCACTCCCCGGCAGCCGCCTGGATTTCTTCGACGCCCGTGCGGCTGTCGAGGCAATCACCCCCGGCGCCTACGCCACCTTGCCCTACACCTCCCGCGTCCTCGCAGAAAACCTCGTGCGTCGTTGCGACCCGGCCACCCTCAACGCGTCCCTGAGCCAACTGATCGAACGCAAGCGCGACCTCGACTTCCCGTGGTTCCCGGCGCGTGTGGTGTGCCACGACATTCTCGGCCAGACCGCCTTGGTCGACCTCGCTGGCCTGCGCGATGCTATCGCCCTGCAAGGCGGTGACCCGGCGCAGGTCAATCCGGTGGTGCCGACCCAATTGATCGTCGACCATTCCCTGGCCGTCGAAGCCGGTGGTTCTGACCCGGACGCGTTCGAGAAAAACCGCGCCATCGAAGACCGTCGCAACGAAGACCGTTTCCACTTTATCGAGTGGACCAAGAAGGCGTTCAAGAACGTCGATGTGATCCCGCCGGGCAACGGCATCATGCACCAGATCAACCTGGAGAAAATGTCCCCGGTGATTCAGGTGCGTGACGGCGTTGCGTTCCCCGACACGTGCGTCGGCACCGACAGCCACACGCCACACGTAGACGCGTTGGGCGTAATCGCCATCGGCGTCGGTGGTCTCGAAGCTGAAAGCGTGATGCTTGGCCGCGCCTCGTGGATGCGCCTGCCGGAAAGTGTTGGCGTGGAGCTCACCGGCAAGCTGCAACCTGGCATCACCGCCACCGATATGGTGCTGGCGCTGACCGAGTTCCTGCGCAAGCAAAAAGTGGTCGGCGCCTGGCTGGAGTTCTTCGGCGAGGGTGCCTCAAATCTCACCTTGGGCGACCGTGCGACCATCTCCAACATGGCCCCGGAATACGGCGCTACGGCGGCGATGTTCTATATCGATCAGCAGACCATCGCGTACCTCAAGCTCACCGGTCGCGAAGACGAACAAGTCACCTTGGTTGAGCAATACGCCCGCCACACTGGCCTATGGGCCGATGACCTCAAAGGCGCGCAATACGAGCGTGGTCTCACCTTCGACCTGTCCAGCGTCGTGCGCAACATGGCCGGCCCGAGCAACCCGCACGCGCGCGTCGCTACCCGTGACCTGGCGGCCAAAGGCATCTCTGGCCAGTGGGACGAAGTGCCGGGGCAAATGCCCGACGGCGCGGTAATCATCGCCGCTATCACCAGTTGCACCAACACCAGCAACCCGCGCAACGTCATCGCCGCAGGCCTCTTGGCGCGCAACGCCAACAAACTGGGGCTGGTGCGCAAACCGTGGGTCAAATCGTCCCTGGCTCCTGGTTCGAAAACCGTGGCCATGTACCTCGACGAAGCCGGCTTGACCACTGAATTGGAGCAGCTTGGTTTTGGTGTCGTGGCCTTCGCCTGCACCACCTGCAACGGTATGTCCGGCGCACTCGACCCGGTGATCCAGCAGGAAATCATCGACCGCGACCTATACGCCACCGCAGTGCTCTCGGGCAACCGCAACTTCGACGGGCGTATTCACCCGTACGCCAAGCAAGCTTTCCTGGCCTCGCCGCCGCTGGTAGTGGCTTACGCGATTGCCGGCACTATTCGTTTCGACATCGAAAAAGACGAGCTCGGTCTCGACGCCAACGGCAAGGAAATCCGCCTGCAGGACATCTGGCCGAGCGACGAAGAGATCGACGCGGTGGTCAAGGCCTCGGTCAAGCCGGAGCAGTTCCGCAAGGTCTACATTCCGATGTTCGCGATCCACGAAGACACCGGCCCGAAAGTCGCGCCGCTGTACGATTGGCGCCCACAAAGCACTTACATCCGCCGCCCGCCGTATTGGGAAGGCGCACTGGCCGGCGCCCGCCCGCTCAAGGGCATGCGCCCGCTGGCGGTGCTGCCGGACAACATCACCACTGACCACCTGTCGCCGTCCAACGCGATCCTGCTCGACAGCGCCGCCGGCGAATACCTCGCGAAAATGGGCTTGCCGGAAGTCGACTTCAACTCCTACGCCACGCATCGCGGCGACCACCTGACAGCGCAACGCGCGACCTTTGCCAACCCGAAACTGTTCAACGAAATGGTCGTTGAAAACGGCAAGGTCAAGCAGGGTTCCCTGGCGCGGATCGAGCCGGAAGGCCAGGTCACGCGGATGTGGGAAGCCATCGAAACCTACATGGAACGCAAGCAGCCGCTGATCATCATCGCCGGCGCCGACTACGGCCAGGGCTCGTCCCGCGACTGGGCGGCCAAAGGCGTGCGACTGGCCGGTGTGGAAGCGATTGCCGCCGAAGGCTTCGAGCGTATCCACCGCACTAACCTGGTGGGCATGGGCGTGTTGCCGCTGGAGTTCCTGCCGGGCACGGATCGCCATACGCTGAAGATCGATGGCAGCGAGACCTATGACGTTGTTGGTGCGCGCACCCCGCGTGCCACGCTGACATTGGTGATCAACCGCAAGAATGGCGAACGTGTCGAAGTGCCGGTGACCTGCCGCCTGGACACCGCCGAAGAAGTGTCGATCTACGAGGCGGGCGGCGTGTTGCAGCGTTTTGCCCAGGACTTCCTGGAATCGGCGGCGACTGCCTGAGGGGGAACCATGGCACACGTAGCGCAAATCAAGATCCCCGCCACCTACATGCGTGGCGGCACCAGCAAGGGTGTATTTTTCAGCCTCCAGGACCTGCCCGAAGCGGCGCAAGTACCGGGCGCCGCACGGGATGCCCTGTTGCTGCGGGTGATCGGCAGCCCCGACCCGTATGACAAGCAGATCGACGGTATGGGCGGTGCCACGTCGAGCACCAGCAAAACCGTAATCCTGGCCAAAAGCACCCGCGCCGAGCATGACGTGGACTACCTGTTCGGCCAGGTCTCCATCGACAAACCCTTCGTCGATTGGAGCGGCAACTGTGGCAACCTGTCGGCGGCGGTCGGCGCCTTCGCCATCAGCGCCGGCTTGGTTGACCCCGCCCGCGTGCCCCGTAACGGCGTGGCCGTGGTGCGCGTGTGGCAGGCGAATATCGGCAAGACCATCATCGCCCATGTACCGATCACGGACGGCGCGGTGCAGGAAACCGGCGATTTCGAACTGGACGGCGTGACCTTCCCGGCAGCCGAAGTGCAGTTGGAGTTCATGGACCCCGCGGCGGAAGAAGAGGGCGGTGGTGGCTCGATGTTCCCCACTGGCAACCTGGTAGATGACCTGGAAGTCCCCGGTGTCGGCACCTTCAAGGCGACGCTGATCAATGCCGGCATCCCGACGATTTTCATCAACGCTGAAGACCTCGGCTACACCGGTACCGAGCTGCAAGGCGCAATCAACAGCGATCCGAAAGCGTTGGCCATGTTCGAAACCGTGCGGGGCTACGGCGCGTTGCGCATGGGCCTGATCAAACACCTGGACGAAGCCGCGCAGCGCCAGCACACGCCGAAGGTGGCGTTTGTGGCCAAGCCTTCGGATTACGTGGCTTCCAGCGGAAAGGCGATCAAGGCCGACGATGTGGACTTGCTGGTGCGCGCGCTGTCCATGGGCAAGCTGCACCACGCGATGATGGGCACGGCGGCAGTGGCGATTGGCACTGCAGCGGCCATTTCCGGGACCTTGGTCAACCTCGCAGCCGGTGGTATCGAGCGTAACGCCGTGCGGTTTGGGCATCCGTCCGGCACCTTGCGTGTTGGGGCCGAAGCCACTCAAGTGAATGGCGAATGGATTGTTAAGAAAGCCATCATGAGCCGCAGCGCACGCGTCTTGATGGAAGGTTTCGTCCGCGTGCCCGGCGATTCTTTCTAACTGCCTGCACCGACCCAGTGTGGGAGCGGGCTTGCTCGCGAAAGCGGTGATTCAGTCAATACATTAGCTGACTGATAAACCGCATTCGCGAGCAAGCCCGCTCCCACATGGTTTAGTGGTGCATTTCGCATATAGGCAGGCGCCAGACCTGCCGTAACCCGATCAACCGTGACCCGAGGACTACCCCCCACCCATTTTTTGGAGTACTGCCATGAGCGCCAACGTCGACCAGAACAACCGCCCCG
This sequence comes from Pseudomonas sp. H1_A03, assembly GCF_054685145.1. Lineage (NCBI taxonomy): Bacteria > Pseudomonadati > Pseudomonadota > Gammaproteobacteria > Pseudomonadales > Pseudomonadaceae > Pseudomonas > Pseudomonas sp. H1_A03. The sequence continues at coordinate 5,870,420 of NZ_CP162829.1, read as the reverse complement.
ACTACGACCAGGTCCTGCAGGACATCGCCGACTACGTCCTCAACTGCCGGATCGACTCGCAGGACGCATTGGACACCGCCCGTCATTGCTTGATGGATACCCTCGGTTGCGGCCTGCTGGCCCTGCGTTTCCCCGAGTGCACCAAGCACCTGGGGCCGATCGTCGAGGGCACGGTGGTGCCGTTTGGCGCGCGGGTGCCGGGGACGTCGTTCCGGCTGGACCCGGTCAAGGCGGCGTGGGACATCGGTTGCATCGTGCGTTGGCTCGACTACAACGACACCTGGCTCGCCGCCGAATGGGGTCACCCATCGGATAACCTCGGCGGCATCCTCGCCGTCGCCGATCACCTGTCGCAAAAGCGCGTGGCCCATGGCGACGCACCGCTGACCGTTCGCACAGTGCTGGAAGCGATGATCATGGCCCACGAAATCCAGGGCGTGATTGCCCTGGAAAACTCGTTCAACCGCGTCGGCCTAGACCATGTGCTGTTGGTGAAAGTCGCCTCCACGGCCGTCACCGCCAAGCTGATGGGCGCCAACCGGGAGCAGTTGCTGGCGGCGTTGTCCCATGCGTTTGTCGATGGGCAGGCGTTGCGCACTTATCGGCATGCACCGAACGCCGGGTCGCGCAAATCCTGGGCGGCAGGGGATGCGTCGAGTCGGGGCGTGCGGCTGGCAGATATCGCGTTGCGTGGCGAGATGGGTATTCCCGGCGTATTGAGCGCGCCGCAGTGGGGGTTCTACGACGTGCTGTTCAGCCACACCAACAAGGACCAGATGCTCAAGCCGGAGGACAAACGCGCGTTCAGCCTGTCCCAGCCCTACGGCACTTATGTGATGGAGAACGTGCTGTTCAAGATTAGCTTCCCTGCAGAGTTCCACGCGCAAACGGCCTGTGAAGCGGCGGTGACCTTGCATCCATGGGTGAAAGATCGCCTGCATGAAATCGAGCGTATCGTCATTACCACCCACGAGTCGGCGATTCGCATTATCTCCAAGGTCGGCCCACTGGCGAATGCAGCGGACCGTGACCATTGCCTGCAATACATGACTGCGGTACCGCTGGCCTTCGGCAATCTGGTGGCCGAGCAGTACGAAGATGAATTCCACGCCGCGCATCCCATCATCGATCAGTTGCGGGAAAAAATGGTCATCGTCGAAGACCCACGCTACAGCCGTGAATACCTGGAAGCCGACAAGCGTTCCATCGCCAACGCCGTTCAGGTGTTCTTCACGGATGGCAGCAGCACTGAGCAGGTGGCGGTTGAATACCCGATTGGTCATCGTCGGCGCCGGGCGGATGGCATTCCGTTGCTGGAAGACAAGTTCAAGGCCAACCTGGCGACGCGGTTTACCGGCCAGCGCAGTGCTGAGATTTTTGCGTTATGCAAGGACCAGGCGCGGCTTGAGGCCACTCCCGTCAATCGGTTTGTGGACCTGTTCGTGATCTAAGCCGTAACAGGGTCAATGTGGGAACTGCGGTTCGACGCTCCCACATTGAATCGTGTTCACTCAAACCGCAGGATCACCCGGCGGTTGTGCTTGCTCTTCTTCTCGATCTTCTCGCAAAACACCCGGCCGATTTCTTCGGTGTTGATCACATGGGTGCCCCCACACGGCTGGATATCAATACCGGCAATTTCAATCACTCGGACCGAGCCCTGAATCACCGGCGGGGCCACGGCTTGTGTGCGGGTGATCTGTAGCAGAGTCGAGTATTCGGAAGCCGGCATCGACAGGGTTTTGACCGCGTGAGCCTGTTCAATCAGCGCATTCAGGTCGCGGGTGATGGTGTCTTTATCGAGGGTCATTTCCGGCAGGTCGAAATCCAGGCGGCCCTTATCCGCGCTGATGCTGCATCCCGTTACCGGTGCGTCGATGATCGAGCACAACAGGTGCAGGCAGGTGTGCATTTTCATGTGCTGGTAACGGCGATCCCAATCGAGTCCGGCGTCCACCTGCACCCCGGCAACCAGTTGCTCGGGGCAGTGTTCCACCTGATGCCAGATGATCGAGCGCAGCACCGGGTCGCGCACCGTGCCCGTCACTTCGACCCGCGTACCGTCCGCCAGTGTGAGGTGGCCGGTGTCGCCTGGCTGCCCGCCACCCGTGGGATAGAACAGCGTGTGCTCCAGGGCAATGCCGTGTTCGCTGACGGCAATCACCCGGGCGCTGAAAGCATTCTGGTAGGGCGCGCTGTCGAACAGCGCCAGGGTTTCCATGGTGTGCACAGACATGTTCAACCTCGCACGATCAGTGGGCTGGCTTGCAGCAGGGAACGCACCATTGCACTCAAGCCAGGAGGTGAGAGCAGGGTGATTTCAAATTCGGGGCCGCAGACCTTCAGGTTCAGTGGCAAGCGCGGCAATTGGTTGCCCGACTCCACCCGGTGCAACCGGAACTGCAGGTGGTGACGCTCTTTTACCGTGGGCTCCAGCATCAGGCCCTGCAAGGGGTGAAAGTCGGCGTCCAGCACCGTCACCTTGTGGCTGACATTGATCTCGCCAACCACATGTAACCGCTCATCCAGGGCGAAGGCGCCGAGGTAGTTGCTGTGGTCCGACTCATCGTTCTTTTGCAGTTGGATCTGGTTCACCACCTTCACTTTGGTGCCGGCGGGAACGTCCTGTGTGATCACGCAGGACGGGCTGATAAATACGTTGTCGCCGATCAGCACATAACCCAGCACGCGGGCGCCGGAGCCGACTTCGACGTTATTGCCCAGGCGCGGGTGACGCTTGCCGTCGGGGTTGTTGGCGATGCCACGGGCGCCCAGGGTGACGCCGCAGAGGATGTAGCAGTCGTTGCCGATCTCGCAGGTTTCGCCGATCACCGTGCCGTAGCCGTGGTCCAGCACGAAGCGTCGGCCGATCCGCGCTGCCGGGTGGATCTCGGCGCCGGAGAGCACTTTGCCCTGGTTGCTGAGCTTGAGCGCGATGCGGGAAAACATCCCGTTGGTCTGGTCGGGAAAATTCCACACCAGGTGCGCCAGGCGGTAATACAGCACCGCCTTGAACGAGGCGTAGGACTCCAGGATCAGCTCGCCGCGCCCACGCGATGCAGGATCGCGGTAGGCGTAGGCGATCAGGTCCTCGGCCACTGCCTGGGCAGCATTCTGGATCAACGGTGCCAGATGCGGTTCCAACTGTTTCATTTGCAAGGGTGTGAGGGTCTTGATGAGGTGAGTGATCAACTCATCGTGCAACTGTTGCATGTCGATAAAGCCGCCCATGGAGGCACCCCCGCATTCTGAATGATTGGAAAACCGATTATTCGAAACTCGGCAGGTAGCTGTCGGCATTGTCGTAGACCATGGTCAACACCACCGTTTCGGGCGGCAGTTCGGGGGCGAGCTTGGCGATGGCCACCATGTTGGCGGCGGAAGACAGGCCCAGGCTGATGGCGTCGGTGCGCATGATGCGTTTCATCATGTCGATGCACGCCTGGCGCGAGACCTTGAGCATGCCGTCGATCACCTTCAGGTTGAGGATGCTCGGGATCAGGCCGATCGACAGGCCCTGGATGTGGTGCGGCGCATGCTGGTCTTTCAGCAGGTCGCATTCTTCCGGTTCCACGCCCATCACGCGAAGGGCTGGCCAGGCGGCTTTCAGCGTTTCGCCGATGCCGGTGATGTGCCCGCCGGTGCCGATGCCGCTGACAAAATAGTCCACACGAAGATCACCAAACGCACGGAGGATTTCCGGTGCGGTGGTGTCGCGATGGGTTTGCGGGTTGGCGCCGTTGCGCTGCTGGTTGAGCATCACGTAGCTGGGGTTTTCCAGCTGCAGTTCCATGCACTTTTCGCCGTGGGAATTGTTCCCCAAGCGACTGTCCGACAGCACCACCTTGGCCCCGTACAAACGCAGCAACTTCTGTTTTTCGGGGCTGTAGTTGTCGGGGATCACCAGCACGACTTTGTAGCCCAGCACATTGCCGGCCATGACCAGGCCAATGCCGGTATTGCCGCCGCTGGGCTCGATGATGGTTTGCCCGGAGTCGCGGATCAGCACACCCCGGCGTTCGGCGTCGAGGATCATGCCCAGCGCGATGCGCGCCTTGTGGCTGCCGCCCGGGTTGAGGGATTCCAGCTTGGCATACACTTCGATGCCCAGGTCTTCGGAAAACTGCGCCAGGCGCACGATCGGCGTATGGCCGATCACGTCGAGAATGGAGTTATGCAACATCAGTCAGCTCCCGGCTCAGTACAAAGGCATGTCGGGTTCGACGTCGCGAACCCAGTGTTTCATGCCGCCTTGCAGGACTTTGGTGTTAGCGAAGCCGGCTGCCAGCAAGGTACTGGCGGCTTGTTCGGCCCGGGTCCCGGCGTAGCAGATCAGGTAGTGGGTGTTGTCCCGACTGAGGCTGTCCAAGTGCCCATCCAGTTCGGCGAGGGGGATGTGCACCACGCCCGGCAATTTGCACACTTCCAGTTCGCTGGCGTCACGCACGTCCAGCAGTACGTCGGCGCTGCGTGGGTGGTCGAGCAGTTGCTTGAGCACGCGGGGCTTGATGTAGCGTTCTTCGGCCAGTGAAGGCTTGTTCGGTACGGCGTCGGCGCAGACCGCTGGTGTGTGGGGCTGGCTGTGGCGCAGTTCCGAGCAGCACGGGCAATCGGCGCGGCGCTTGAAGCGGATCTCGCTGAACTTCATCGCCAGCGCATCGAAACGCATCAAGCGGCCGGACAAAGGCTCGCCAATGCCGATCAGTAGCTTGATGGCCTCGGTCGCCTGGATCATCCCGACCACGCCGGGCAGTACGCCGATCACGCCACCGGCGCTGCAATTGGGTGCCAGTTCGGCAGGCGGCGCGCTGGGGAACAGGCAGCGGTAGCATGGGCCGCCTTTGTAGTTGAGCACGCTGATCTGCCCGTCGAAGCGGTAGATGGCGCCGTACACCAAGGGCTTGCCGAGTTGCACGCAGGCGTCGTTGACCAAATAGCGGGTGTCGAAATTGTCGGTGCCGTCGATCACCAGGTCGTAGGCGCCCACCAGTTCCAGGGCGTTGTCGGCATTCAGGGCGGTGTCGTGGGCATTGATCTGGATATGACTGTTGAGGTCTTGCAGGCGCTGCTTGGCCGATTCGACCTTTGGCATGCCCAACGTGCTGTTGCCGTGGACGATCTGGCGTTGCAGGTTGCTGCTTTCCACCACATCGAAGTCCACCAGCCCCAGGGTGCCGATGCCGGCGGCTGCCAGGTACAGGCTGATCGGCGAACCCAGGCCACCGGTGCCGATGATCAGCACCTTGGCTTTCTTGAGGTTCAACTGACCTTCGCGACCGACACCCGGCAGGGTGATGTGGCGCACATAGCGCTGTACTTCCTCGTTGCTCAAAGTGTCGACGTCGATGCCGCCCGACGTGGCGAGCAGTACTTCGATTCTGGCTTTTTCCGGCAGCCGTTCATCGGGATCAACCAGCGCCTCCTCAGCGGTAAACAGGAAGTGTTCCTTGAGCTGGTTGTTCTTCTCGTGAAACAGGTGCGGACGCAATTGCGGGTGGCTGCTGCAGAGGTTTTCAATGACTTCGCGCAATGTCGATCCGGTGCCCTCGAGGGTCGATTCCGGCAGCTTGGCCACGCGAACCAGAATGTCAGGGAAAGAGACAGCGTTCATGGACAACTCCGTGTGCAGGTCGTTGAAAGGTTTAAGGGCGAAATGCTTGCCGTCCCAGGCAAACAGCTTGGAGCCCAGGGCCTGGCCCTGGCGAACGTCTACCACCAGGTAGCTGACGGGGTAGATCGGCTCGCCCATGAACAGTGCCTTGTCCTGGTCTTCGTCGCTGAAATAGGCACCCACATCCGGATGGGAGTGGTAGATCACCACCACCGGGTTGTCGCTGCGAAACGCCTTGTTCATCAGCAGGGTGTCGGCCACCGAAAACGTGTAGCCATTGGCCGCGCTGCGCGGGTACATCTCAGGGTTCTTGCGGTGCAGCTCATTCTGGATATTGCTGCCCAGGTACACGCTGCCGTCGGCGAAGACAAAGCCACAGCACTCCTCGGGGTAGCTGCGGCTGGCGTGGGCGTAAATCTGTTCCAGGGCTTTTGGGCGGAGGACGTCCATGTTTCTCTCGCGTTGCTCATGTTGATGGGAAAGGAGGGTCAATTTTTTCTTGGCCATGAGTTTCTCGATGGGCAATTTGGTAATCGCAAAGCCGGCCAGCAGAATGGCCGAATACAGCATCAGGTCGCGGGAAATCGCCAAGCCTTCGTACCAGGCACCGATGATCACCGCGAACACCGGAAAGATGATGAACACGAACGACAGGATGATCGGGCTCAAGCGCTTGAGCAGCATGAAGTACACGATGAACCCACCCACTGAAGCCACCAGCCCCAGGTAGAACAGGGCACTCCAGGAGCGCAGGGTGATGTCTTCGAATGTCGGCGTTTCAAACCACAAGCCGGCGACGAACAGCATCATCCCGGCAATGCCGATGGGCAAAGTGTTGTAGGTAATAACGCTGATGGCGCTGCCTTTTTGCTTGGTAATCACGTAGCACAAGGCATGCATGATCGCGGCGGTCAGGATCGCCAGGACGCCAAAGAACTCCGCGTGGTCCAGGTGCAGGCCCTGGCTCTTGATGATCATGTAGAGGCTGCCGAAGCCGATACCGATGCCGACCACCTGGGAAAAGTAGATACGTTCGCGCAGGAACAGCGCGGAGAAAATCAGGATGAATACCGGCATGCAGCTGAATAACAGCGCTGTGAGGCCAGATGAGACATGCATCTCGCCGTAGTTGAGCAGGTAGTAGGGCACGCTGAAGTAGGACAAGGTCACGAACACGAAGAACCAGCGGCTCTCACGGGGAAACAGGATCGGCTCGCGACGCACCATGGCAAAACACAGGAACAGCGGGAAGGCGATGAGGAAGCGCAAACCGGCGGAGGTCAGTGGAGGAACGCTCTCCACGGCAATCTTGATCCCCAGCCAGGTTGTGCCCCAGCTCAGGCACACGATCAGGAACATCACGCTGGTGACCAAGCCAGCCAACCACTGTTTTTGGGTTTTTGTCTTGGCAGTGTTTTCGAGAACGGCGGACATTGGCATCGTTTATTGCTTCCCTGAGCCGGAATTGAACTCTATATTGAGCTTGTAATGAGTTGTAAAATTCGGCGATTGAACCCGTAAAAGCACACTATTAGGGCGAAAGATGGCTGTCAAAACAAATATTGACATGGTGTCAATTATGCGTGATGGGTTGTCCAACGGGCAGGGCGTGAAGTACAAGCGCCTGTCCGATGTCATGGAACGGGGCATCCTTGAAGGCTTGATTGAACCCGGACGAAAACTGCCGCCCCATCGGGTGCTTTCCGACAATCTTGGCGTCACCATCGGCACGATCAGCCGCGCTTACGGCGAGCTGGAACGCCTGGGGTTAGTTGTCGCGCGGGTCGGTGACGGCACGTTCGTGCGCAAGCGTGGAATGGAGCGCCAGCGCGATGAAGGTTTTCGCAACTTCAGCGAAGAGCCGCGCCAGTTTTTCGACATGAGCCGCAACATGCACATCCCGGGGCAGGAAACGCTGTTTCTGGCCCAGAGCTTCCAAACCCTGTCGACCAACGCCAAGTTCCTCCAGGACATCAGTGCCTACACCCCGGACGCCGGCCTGCCGCGCTACCGTGAAGCCGGTGCGCAGTGGCTGGTGCAGCGTGATTTTCATCCGATCCCCGAGCAAGTCATCTGCGTCAACGGCGGCCAGCATGGCTTGCTGTGCTCGATGATGGCGCTGTTGCGGGCCGGCGATACGGTGGTCACCGAACAACTGACTTACCCCGGCTTGATCACCGCCGCGCGCATGCTGGGTATCCGGTTGATCGGCCTGGAAATGGACGAAGAAGGTGTGCTGCCGAGCGCGCTGGATGAAGTCTGTCGTAATCACCGGGTCTCAGCGCTGTATTGCACGCCGACGATCCAGAACCCGACCACCGCGGTGCTCTCGGTGGCGCGTCGCGAAGCCTTGGTCAGGGTGTGTCGGGAACACAACCTGCTGATTCTTGAGGATGAGGCCCACGGGGTGCTGGTCGAAGACCGACCGCCGCCCCTCAGCCATTTCGCCCCCGAGCGTGCGATTTTGATCAGTAGCCTGAGCAAGGCGGTGTCGGCCGGGCTGCGTGTGGGCTATGTGCATGCGCCGCCGGCGTTGGTCAGCCGTATTTCGGCGGCGCTGCGTTCTACCTGCTGGATGGCCACGCCCGTCACCCTTGAGCTGGCCACCCAGTGGATTGAAAACGGCACGGCGGAATACCTGTTGCGCCAGCAGATCAATGAGATCAGCCGGCGTAAGGCGCTGGTACGTGATCTTCTGGCGGGCCTGGAATACCGCACCCACCTCAACAGCCCGCATTTCTGGATTGAAGTGCCGGAGCCGTGGCGTGCGTCGGAAATCGAGGCGGAGCTCAGGCAGAACAACTACTTGATTGCTACGGCCGAGGCGTTTGCCGTGGGGCAGACGGCAGTGCCGCAGTTTATTCGGGCGAGTATCTGTAATACGTCGGGGGATGATCAATTGTTGCGGGCGGGGTTTGATGCGTTGGCCACGGCGCTGGGGCAGGGGGGCGGGCGGTTTCATTTGTAGGCAGGCTTACCGAGTTATCGTTCTTCGCAGGCAAGCCAGCTCCCACATTTGACCGAGTTCCAACTTTGGAATGCAGTCAAATGTGGGAGCTGGCTTGCCTGCGATAGCGTCAGTCCGGTCAATCGATTATTTGAATCGGCGCTCCACCCCTTTCTCCACCAAAATCTTCGCCGAAATCTCTTCCACCGAAAAATGCGTGGAATTGATATGCGCAATATTCTCGCGACGGAACAGATTTTCTACCTCGCGCACCTCGAACTCGCACTGGGCATAACTGGAATAGCGGCTATTGGGCTTGCGCTCATTGCGGATCGCAGTGAGGCGGTCCGGGTCAATAGTCAGGCCAAACAGCTTGTGCGAATGCGCGCGCAGGGCGGCCGGCAGCGTCAAGTGCTCCATGTCATCTTCGGTCAGCGGGTAGTTGGCCGCACGAATGCCGAATTGCATAGCCATGTACAGACAGGTCGGGGTCTTGCCGCAACGCGACACGCCCACCAGGATCAGGTCGGCTTTGTCGTAATAGTGAGTGCGGGCGCCGTCATCGTTGTCGAGGGCGAAGTTGACGGCCTCGATCCGCTCCATATAGTTGGAGTTATGACCAATGGAATGGGACTTTCCTACTGAATAGGAGGAGTGTTCACTCAACTCCTGCTCCAGCGGCGCCAGGAACGTCGAGAAGATGTCGATCATGAAACCATTGGAGGTTGCGAGGATCTCACGGATGTCTTGATTGACGATGGTGTCAAAAATGATCGGCCGAAAGCCGTCTTTTTCAGCCGCCAGATTGATTTGTTGTACCATGGCCCGCGCTTTATCCACGCTGTCGATATAGGGCCGCGTGAATTTGGCGAAGGTATTGTTTTCGAACTGCGCGAGCAGGCTTTGACCCAATGTTTCGGCTGTGATGCCGGTGCCGTCGGAGATAAAGAAAGCAGATCGTTTCATTTGAGCCCTGGGCCTTAAGCTGATGGCGAATCTTGGATATGATAGGCGCGATTTTGCCGTCCCGCAGTGGGCCGCATTCTCACTTATTTTCCAGGTCCAGGCCACAAGCGCTGGCGAATGCTCCTACTGAGCTGCCGGCGTCCTGAGCTTTTCCAACACAGTTAGTGGAGAGATCACCTTGGTAGAGTACGTAGTTTCCCTCGATAAGCTCGGCGTCCATGATGTAGAGCACGTGGGGGGCAAGAACGCATCCCTCGGCGAGATGATCAGTAATCTTGCAGGCGCAGGTGTGTCGGTGCCCGGTGGTTTCGCCACCACGGCCCAGGCTTACCGCGATTTCCTCGAACTGAGCGGCCTTAACGCTCAGATCCACGCCGCGCTGGACGCTCTGGACGTCGATGACGTCAACGCCCTGGCCAAGACTGGCGCCCAGATCCGTAAGTGGATTATGGAAGCCGAGTTCCCCGAGAAGCTCAACGAAGAAATCCGCGTCGCCTTCGCTACCCTGTCGGCTGGCAACCCGGACATGGCCGTCGCCGTGCGCTCGTCGGCCACCGCCGAAGACCTGCCAGACGCCTCTTTCGCCGGCCAGCAAGAGACCTTCCTGAACATCCGCGGCGTGGAAAACGTGATCCGCGCAGCCAAGGAAGTCTTCGCCTCGCTGTTTAACGATCGCGCGATTTCCTACCGTGTGCACCAAGGTTTCGACCACAAGCTGGTGGCCTTGTCCGCCGGTGTACAGCGCATGGTGCGCTCGGAAACCGGCACCGCCGGTGTGATGTTCACCCTGGATACCGAATCGGGCTTCCGTGACGTGGTGTTCATCACCGGTGCCTACGGCCTGGGCGAAACCGTTGTACAAGGCGCGGTCAACCCAGACGAATTCTACGTACACAAGCACACCCTTGAAGCCGGCCGTCCGGCCATCTTGCGCCGCAACCTGGGCAGCAAGGCCATCAAGATGATCTACGGCGACGAGGCCAAGGCCGGTCGCTCGGTTAAGACCGTTGATGTCGACAAGGCCGAGCGCGCGCGTTTCTGCCTGACCGACGCTGAAGTCAGCGAATTGGCTAAGCAAGCGATGATCATCGAAAAGCACTACAAGTGCCCGATGGACATCGAATGGGCCAAAGACGGTGATGACGGCAAGCTGTACATCGTGCAGGCCCGTCCGGAAACCGTGAAGAGCCGCACTTCGGCCAATGTCATGGAACGCTACCTGCTGAAAGAAACCGGCACCGTACTGGTGGAAGGCCGTGCCATCGGCCAGCGCATCGGCGCCGGCAAGGTGCGGATCATCAAGGACGTGTCCGAAATGGACAAAGTCCAGCCAGGTGACGTACTGGTTTCCGACATGACCGACCCGGACTGGGAACCGGTGATGAAACGCGCCAGCGCCATCGTCACCAACCGGGGTGGGCGTACCTGCCACGCGGCGATCATCGCTCGTGAGCTGGGGATTCCTGCGGTAGTGGGTTGCGGTAACGCCACCCAACTGCTCAAGGACGGTCAGGGCGTGACGGTTTCCTGCGCCGAAGGTGACACCGGCTTTATCTTTGAAGGCGAACTGGGCTTCGATATCAAGCAGAACTCCATCGACGCCATGCCTGACCTGCCGTTCAAGATCATGATGAACGTCGGCAACCCGGACCGTGCCTTTGACTTCGCGCAGTTGCCGAACGCCGGCGTGGGCCTGGCCCGCCTGGAATTCATCATCAACCGCATGATCGGCGTGCACCCCAAGGCCCTGTTGAACTACGACGGCCTGCCGCTGGATATCAAAGAAAGCGTCGACAAGCGCATCGCTGGCTATAACGATCCGGTGGGCTTCTACGTCGAGAAGCTGGTGGAAGGCATCAGCACCCTGGCGGCGGCGTTCTACCCGAAAAAGGTCATCGTGCGCCTGTCGGACTTCAAGTCCAACGAATACGCCAACCTGATCGGCGGCAAACTCTACGAGCCGGAAGAAGAAAACCCGATGTTGGGCTTCCGTGGCGCCTCGCGTTACATCAGCGAAGCGTTCCGTGACTGCTTCGAACTCGAGTGCCGCGCCCTCAAGCGCGTGCGCAACGAGATGGGCCTGACCAACGTCGAGATCATGGTGCCGTTCGTGCGCACCTTGGGCGAAGCGAGCCAGGTGGTTGACCTGCTGGCGGAAAACGGCCTGTCCCGTGGCGAGAACGGCCTGCGCGTCATCATGATGTGCGAACTGCCGTCCAACGCCATCCTGGCTGAAGAATTCCTGGAATTCTTCGACGGTTTCTCCATCGGCTCCAACGACCTGACCCAACTGACCCTGGGCCTGGATCGCGACTCCGGGATCATCGCTCACCTGTTCGACGAGCGTAACCCTGCCGTCAAGAAGTTGCTGGCCAACGCCATCCAGGCCTGTAACAAGGCCGGCAAGTACATCGGTATCTGCGGCCAAGGTCCTTCCGATCACCCGGATCTGGCCAAATGGCTGATGGAACAGGGCATCGAAAGTGTCTCGCTGAACCCCGATTCCGTGCTGGAAACCTGGTTCTTCCTGGCGGAAGGCCAAGCGCCGGCCTAAGGTCGTCACGTCAAAAGTGCCGGTCACCCGCTGAGGGTGACTGGCATTCTTATCTGTGCAGGGCGGAACTCCTTCCGGACGCCGCCCTTTTTTGTGCAAGAGCATTATGCAAAGCAGCAGCAACCTGTTTCCCGTCGCCCTGATCAGCGCTGAACGTCGTGGCGACCTGAGTGAAGATGTGTACCGCCTCAAGCCCGGCAACAGCCCCGACGGCACCGTCGAGTTGGCGGTTACCCGTTTGGGCTTGGCCGATGTCCCGGAAAGCCGGGGCATTCCGGTTATTTTGTTGCATGGCAGTTTTTCCAATCGGCGCTTCTGGTACTCGCCCAAGGGGATTGGCCTGGGCGCTTATCTGGCACGCCAGGGCTTTGATGTGTGGATCCCGGAAATGCGCGGTCACGGCCTGTCCAAGCGCAATCATCACTACGCGCGCAACCGCGTCGCGGACTATGCACGCTATGACTTACCGGCCATTGGCGCGTTTGTGCGTGAGCAAAGCGGGCAGATTCCACACTGGATCGGCCACTCCCTGGGGGGGACGAGCCTGGCGGCGGCCTTGGGTGGGCAGCACCTTGGCGCGCCGGCAGTGGCTTCAGTGGCACTGTTTGGCTGTCAGGTCAGTCGCACCCACTGGCCGTTGAAACTGCCCCCGGTGGAATGGACGGGCCGCTTGCTCTTGAAACGCTTCGGCGAGCTGTCTGGTTCGCGCTTCAAGCGCGGCCCGGAGGACGAGCCTGCGGGCGTGTTGATCGAGGCGATGCGCTGGAATGGCCTGTTCGGGCGGTTTGGCGAAGGTAAACACGACTGGTGGAAAGGCTTGGCAAGCGTCGATGTACCGCTGCTGGCTGTCAGTGCTGCCGGGGATCATCAAGACCCCGACTGGGCCTGCCGCACGTTGTTCGAGCAAGTCGGCTCCGAGCACCGCCAATACTTGTGCCTGGGCCGCCAACAAGGGTTCAGCGGGGATTTCGGGCATGTGGAAATGCTCGTCAGCAAAGCCGCGCAGGTCGAAGTGTGGCCTTTGGTGGCGCAGTGGCTGAAAGATCCGCTCACACCCTTGACTGGCGCGCAAGCCGAGGTATTGGCCGAGGTTTGAAGGAGCGCTCTGCCAAGGGCGTTTCACTCGTGTGTGGTTGCGGCTAAGATATGACGCGTTAAACGCTTCTGGTCATATTCAGTCGCGCAGTGGCTATTGCGTTGCGGCGAAGCGGATGGGATGTTTCGCACCTGCTTGGCCTGGCGCTTCTTTCGAAAGACACCTCTTTGACAGAAAGGAATTTTTCAATGAACCATTACGTGACTCCCGACCTGTGCGACGCCTACCCGGACCTGGTGCAAGTGCTGGAGCCGATGTTCAGCAATTTCGGCGGCCGAGATTCGTTTGGCGGCGAGATTGTCACCATCAAATGCTTCGAAGATAACTCCCTGGTCAAGGAACAAGCCGACCAGCCTGGCGCTGGCAAGGTGCTGGTGGTCGACGGGGGGTCGCTGCGCCGCGCGCTGCTGGGCGACATGATTGCCGAGAAAGCCGCGAAAAACGGCTGGGAAGGCCTGGTGATCTACGGCTGCATTCGTGACGTCGATGTGATCGCCCAGACCGACCTGGGTGTTCAGGCGCTGGCCAGCCATCCGATGAAGACTGACAAGCGCGGTATCGGTGACCTGAACGTAGTGGTCACGTTTGCAGGCGTGACGTTTCGCCCGGGTGAATACGTATACGCCGATAACAACGGCGTGATCGTTTCACCCAGCCCGCTGAAAATGCCTGAATAAGACAGGAGTGAGGATGTTCGAGGAAGAAAACGCGCAATGGGGGCTGGTGCATGCCCTGGTGCTGGACGGTAAAGGCGGTGCGCGTTCGATTGCCCGGACTGAGCTCGATGATTTGCAACTGCAGCCCCAGGAAAGCCTCTGGCTGCATTGGGATCGCAGCCACCCGCAAACCCAGACCTGGTTGCGTAAATCCAGTGGGTTGAGTGAGTTCGCCTGTGACCTGTTGCTGGAGGAAAACACCCGGCCGCGTCTGTTGCCGCTGCCGGACTCGGAATTGCTGTTGTTCCTGCGTGGGGTCAACCTCAACCCGGGCGCAGAACCGGAGGATATGGTTTCGGTGCGTATTTTCGCAGCGGCCAGCCGTGTGATTTCCCTGCGATTGCGCCCGTTGCGCGCCACTGATGAGCTGCTGGTGCAATTGGCGGACGGTAAGGGGCCTAGAACCGCTTCGGAACTCATCCTTTATATGGCGCAGTACCTGACCCATAAAGTGCAGGATTTGGTCGCCGACCTGTCGGAAGTCGTCGACGCCGAGGAAGAAAAACTCGATACCGACGAACGGTATACCCCGGAACATGGCAGCATTTTGCAGATCCGCCGGAGAGCGGCCGGGCTGAAGCGATTCCTCGCGCCGCAGCGGGATATTTTTGCCCAGCTCACACGCATCAAATTAGCGTGGTTCTGTGACGACGATGCCGACTACTGGAACGAATTGAACAACAGCCTGACCCGTTATCTGGAAGAGCTCGAATTGACCCGAGAGCGCGTGGGGCTTGTGCTTGAGGCCGAAGATCGGCGCTTGAGCGTGCGTATGAACCGCACCATGTACCGCTTCGGGATCATTACCGGGATCTTCCTGCCGATGAGTTTTCTCACCGGTCTGCTGGGTATAAATGTGGGGGGGATTCCGTTCTCCGCCAGCCCCTATGGATTCATGATTGCGTGCCTGTTGATGGCCTCGGTTGCGCTCGGCCAGTGGTGGCTTTTTCGACGATTGCGCTGGGTTTGAGCTGAATATGAGCTGAACGTAGGAAGGGGCCTATGTGACCCCAAGAATTTTACCCTCGTCTTTTAAATCACTTGCGAGAGGTCTATATGCACGATCCGTTCGAACAGTCTTTGCGTGACATGCTCAATGCCTCGCCGTCCAACCGTGACGACGATGCTTGCCTGGGTCGCGTGTTGAAAACCGCCAACCGTCAGGTGGGTGCGGGTGACCTGTTCGGTCTGCTCGGCCGCTGGGTACCGGCGTTGATGATGGCCCTGAACAACGGTTCGGCCCACGTATCGCCGGTTTCCCGTCGTAAACCTCTTGCTCGCACTGCTGATAAGGCTGATTGAATATGGAACTTGATCTCTGGACCCAGAGCCTGGTCACTGCGATGACTGCATTGTGGACCAAGGTGGCGAATTTCATTCCCAACCTGTTTGGTGCACTGGTACTGGTACTGCTGGGCTTTGTCGTGGCCAAGTTGCTCGACACCCTGCTGTCCAAGCTGCTTGCAAAATTGGGCCTCGACCGCTTGATGGCAGGCACTGGCCTGACTAAGCAGCTGGGCCGCGCAGGGCTGCAGGTGCCGATCTCCACATTGATCGGCAAGATCGTTTATTGGTTTGTTTTGCTGATTTTTCTGGTTTCTGCGGCTCAATCCCTTGGACTTGAGCGAGTTTCAGCTACGCTCGACATGCTGGCGCTGTATTTGCCGAAAGTTTTCGGCGGCGCGCTGGTACTGCTGGTAGGCGTTTTGCTGGCGCAATTGGCCAATGGGCTGGTGCGCGGCGCCGCTGAAGGAGTGGGGCTGGACTATGCCGCCGGTCTTGGGCGAATTGCTCAGGGACTGGTGATCATCATCAGTATTTCGGTCGCGATCAGCCAGTTGGAGGTCAAGACTGACCTGCTCAACCACGTGATTGTGATCGTTTTGATTACCGTTGGTCTGGCCGTTGCGCTGGCCATGGGCTTGGGAAGCCGGGAAATTGCCGGTCAGATTCTTGCGGGAATCTATGTGCGTGAGCTGTATCAGGTAGGGCAACAGGTGCGTGTGGGCGAGGTCGAAGGGCAAATCGAAGAGATCGGCACAGTCAAGACGACCGTGCTCACCGATGACGGCGACCTGGTGTCGTTGTCCAACCGGATTCTCCTCGAGCAGCAGGTCAGTAGCCGCTAATCCGGAAAACCCTGCTAATGTACGCCGCCGCGAACCCGGCTGACCGGGCTGTGGCGGACATTGACCTGACTGTCGGCACGACTTGTTTTGAATAAAGCCCAAACGCTGTCCACGCGCTATGACCCCCGTGAGCTCTCTGATGAGGAGTTGGTCGCGCGCTCGCACACGGAGCTGTTTCACGTAACTCGTGCGTATGAAGAATTGATGCGCAGATATCAACGCACTCTGTTCAACGTTTGTTCAAGGTATTTAGGGAACGATAGAGATGCGGATGATGTCTGTCAGGAAGTGATGCTCAAGGTGCTTTACGGCCTGAAGAACTTCGAGGGCAAATCGAAGTTCAAGACGTGGCTGTACAGCATCACGTACAACGAGTGCATCACGCAGTATCGGAAGGAACGGCGAAAGCGTCGCTTGATGGACGCCTTGAGTCTTGACCCCCTTGAGGAGGCGTCTGAAGAAAAGGCGCCGGCACCCGAGGAGAAGGGCGGACTTGATCGCTGGTTGGTGTATGTGAACCCGATTGACCGCGAAATTCTGGTGCTACGATTTGTCGCAGAGCTGGAATTTCAGGAAATCGCTGACATCATGCACATGGGTTTGAGTGCTACAAAAATGCGTTACAAACGTGCTCTTGATAAATTACGTGAGAAATTTGCGGGCGAGACTGAAACTTAGTGCGTGGCAAATATCTCTTACGTGTAGGCAAGTTCTGTTAGACTTGTCGCCGAGTTGTCCCCCGGTTTGTGGGACTGCTTTACAATCACCAGATGGGGATTTAACGGATGAAACTGAAAAACACCTTGGGCTTGGCCATTGGTTCTCTTATTGCCGCTACTTCTTTCGGCGTTCTGGCACAAGGCCAAGGCGCAGTTGAAGGCGAGCTGTTCTACAAGAAGCAGTACAACGATAGCGTCAAGCACATCGAAGACGGCTTCAATCCTGGCGCTCGCATCGGTTACTTCCTGACCGACGACCTGTCCTTGAACCTGTCCTACGACAAGACCAACCACACCCGTTCGAACGACGGTACTGGTAACCAGAAGATCAAAGGCGATACCGGCAGCCTGGTTGCCCAGTATCACTTCGGTCAAGCTGGCGTAGACAGCCTGCGTCCGTACGTAGAAGGCGGTTTCGGCCACCAGAGCCGTACCAACGTTCAAGCTGACGGCCACAGCGGTCGCGACCAGACCACTTTCGCTACCGTTGGTACTGGCGTGAAGTACTACTTCACCAACAACCTGTACGCTCGTGCCGGTGTTGAAGCTGACTACGGTCTGGACAACGGCAAGTGGGACTACTCCGCACTGGTCGGCCTGGGCGTGAACTTCGGCGGTAACGCTGGCGCAGCAGCTCCAGCTCCTACCCCAGCACCAGCTCCAGAGCCAACTCCAGAGCCAGAAGCTCCAGTTGCTCAGGTTGTTCGTGTTGAGCTGGACGTTAAGTTCGACTTCGACAAGGCTGTTGTTAAGCCTAACAGCTACGGCGACGTTAAAAACCTGGCCGACTTCATGGCTCAGTACCCAGCTACCAACGTAGAAGTTGCTGGTCACACTGACTCCGTAGGTCCAGACGCTTACAACCAGAAGCTGTCCCAGCGTCGTGCTGACGCTGTTAAGCAAGTCCTGGTTAAAGACGGCGTTGCTCCAAGCCGTGTAACTGCAGTAGGTTACGGCGAATCCCGCCCAGTTGCTGACAACGCAACTGAAGCTGGTCGCGCTGTTAACCGTCGCGTAGAAGCGTCGGTTGAAGCTACCGCTCAGTAATTACTGAGTTGTAGAAAAAAGCCCGGCTTAGGCCGGGCTTTTTTTCGCCTGGGATTTGCCTCAGGCGCGGGCTGCCTCTGCCAGGCAAACAGCCTGTTCGGTGGCGGCAACGCGGCCGATCACCAGGATTGCCGGGCTCTTCAGGGCAAACGCACGGGCATCCTCATGCATATGGGACAGATCGCTGCGGCATTCCCTTTGCTGCGGCAACGATGCATTTTCAATCATCGCCACCGGCATATCCGGCGTCATCCCGCCATCCAGCAATTGCTGGCGAATTTCCTCCAGTTTCGCCACGCCCATATACACCACCAAGGTTGTCCCGCCCTCTGCCAGCGCACGCCAATTCAGGCTGCTGTCGTCCTGAGTGTGCGCCGTGACCAGGGTCACGCCACGGCTTACCCCGCGTAACGTCAACGGAACCGCGCAATTCGTAGCGCCGGCCAAGCCGGCAGTAATCCCGTTGACCAATTCCACCTCGACGCCTCGCTCACGCAACCACACTGCTTCTTCACCACCGCGGCCGAAAATGCACGGGTCGCCACCCTTGAGCCGCACCACGCATTTGCCTTGGCGCGCATAACGCAGCATCAGGCGGTGGATAAAATCCTGTGGAGTCGAGCGACAGCCACCGCGTTTGCCCACGGTAATCACCCGCGCTTGAGCACAGTGTTCCAGCACCGCCGGGTTGACCAGATCATCGATCAGTACCACATCGGCTTCGCGCATGGCCCGAACGGCCTTGAGGGTCAACAGCTCCGGGTCACCGGGACCTGCGCCTACCAGCCAGACTTTTGCGTTCATAGGTTTTTCCTCGTCCAGGGATGACGTCAGCTGTGAAAGAGTGAGTACAACAGCACCAGGTTGATCAGCATTGAGATCAACCCCAGCGCGCGCCAGACCTTCAAGGGTTCACGCTCCAGCAACGGCCTGGGGCGGATGCTCAGTTCCTGCCGGTCAGCCTGTTCCAGCACCCGCAACCACTCTTCGGCGGTTTCATAGCGGTTTGTCGGATGGGCAGCCACGGCCCTTTCCAGGCTCAGGGGCAACCAATCCGGCAGGTCGGGGCGATAGCGGCTGGCGCTGACAGGGTGGGTAAACCTTGGCCGTTGGAAGGCTTCGATTTCACCGTAGGGGTAATGCCCGGTCAGCAGGTAATAAAGGGCGACGCCGACACTGTATAAATCCTGTTGGGCCGTAGGACGGTCGCCATTGAATGCCTCCGGTGCTATGAAGCTTGGCGTGCCCGGCAGTGCATGGGGATGGTCTTCCGACAGGCCTGGGCAGTACGCCAGGCCGAAATCCAGCACCCGCAGTTCGCCGTCGTCCCCCAGCAGGAGGTTTTCCGGCTTGATATCACGGTGCAGGATCTGCCGCCGATGCAGCATCCCCACCGCCCGCAGCAAGCGTTCGGCCATAGACTGCCATTGCGCCAGGGGCAATGGACCTTGGCGCTGGAACAGTTCAGCCAGGGTTTCACCGGAATATTCACGCATCACGTAGTACAGATGCTGGCGCCCGCTGGCGACATGCACTTCAGGAAATGCCCGCCCTGCAACCCGCCTTAAAAACCATTCCTCCGACAGCAATGCCTGGCCGGCGTCGCGATCATCGTCACGGCTCAACGGCAGGGTTTTCAGCAGCCAGGGTTGCTGCTGGGCGTCCCTTACCCGGTACAACAACGACTGTCGGCTTTGCGCCAGAACGGTCTCCACGTGCCAGCCTTCGAAGTGTTGCCCGGCTTTCAGCGGTGGTGGCAGGGGCCATTGCTGCAACTGCACCAAGGCGTCGCCGAGCATGGCTGCACCTAGGCTGTCGATGCGCACCAGCAGTGCGCTGGCATTGTCTTGGCTGCCGGCCAGGTGTGCGGCGCTCACCAGCGTGTTGACCGCCAGATCCAGGTCCGTTTGCTCGCGTAAAATCGCGCGGATGCGCTGATCACCCAACGTCGCCCATACGCCATCACTGAGCAGCAGGAAACATTCGCCTTCGCGCAGTTGGCCGTCGAGAAAATCCAACACCAGGTGTTGATCCAGGCCGAGCGCGCGCTTGAGCACATGTTGCATGCCCGGTTGTTCCCACACGTGATCCTCGCTGATGCGCTGCAATTCGCCATCCAGCCAACGATAGGCCCGGCAATCGCCGACGTGCGCCAGGGTAAAGCGCTGGCCGCGAAACACCAGGGCGCTGAGGGTGGTCAGCAAGGGCTGACCACCGCCATTCGCCTGCAGCCAGCGATTCTGTGCCAGCAGCAAACGTTCCAGGGCCTGGGCCACGCCCCAGGTTTGCGGCGTGGCGTAGTAATCCAACGCCAGCGCCTGCAGGGTCGTGCGCGCGGCCAGACCACCGTCGGCGCACTGGCTTACGCCGTCGGCGATGGCGCACAAGTAACCTTTGCTCGCCGCCAGTTCGGCCACAGGAGTCACCACCCGCAGCGCGTCCTGGTTTTCCGCCCGTGGGCCGATGGCACTGGCTTGGGCGACGCTCAGTTGCAGGCTCATCAGACCCGCGCAGCCGTCACGGCAGCCGAGCCCCAGGTGGTCCTCCAGCGACGCTTCACGCCATGCAAGCCGAACCAGGCCAACACGCCCAGGCTGGCGAACAGCCACAGGGCCAGTTGATAGCTGCCGGTGCTTTGTTTGATCGCGCCCATGCCCGCCGCCAGAGCAAAACCGCCGATACCGCCGGCCATGCCGATCAGGCCGGTCATCACGCCGATCTCGCGACGGAAACGCTGTGGCACCAGTTGGAACACCGCGCCATTCCCGGCACCCAGGCCGAGCATCGTGCAGACGAAAAGTGCCAGTGCCGCGTAGGAACTCGGTAGGTTGAAACCCACCGCTGCGATACAAATCGCCGCCACGCTGTACATGCCCAACAGGGTACGAATCCCGCCGAAACGGTCCGCCAAGGCGCCACCCAGGGGGCGCATCAGGCTGCCGCCGAACACGCAGGCGGCGGTGTAGTAACCGGCGGTCACCGGGCTCAGGCCGTACTGGTCGTTGAAGTAGCCGGGCAGGGCGCTGGCCAGGCCGATAAACCCGCCAAAGGTCACGCTGTAGAAAAACATGAACCACCAGCTGTCACGGTCGCCCAGGGCCTTGAAGTAGTCAGCCATGGATTTGGCTTTCGGGCGTTCAGGGGCGTTGCGCGCCAGCCAGGCAAAGACAATCAGGGTCAACACCAGTGGAATCACGGCAAAGCCGAAGACGTTGTTCCAGCCAAAAGCGGCCGCCAGCACAGGCGCCAACAATGCGGCGAATACAGTGCCGGAGTTGCCCGCGCCGGCGATGCCCATGGCCTTGCCCTGGTGTTCTGCCGGGTACCATTGGGAGGCCAGTGGCAGTGCGACGGCAAACGATGCGCCGGCCATGCCGAGGAACACGCCCAACAGCAAGGCTTGCTCGTAACTGTGGATTCCCAGCTTCCAGGCGACGAACAGGGCGCAGATCACAATCACCTGGCCAATCAGCCCCGCGGTCTTCGGCGACAGCTTGTCAGCCAGCATCCCCATCAGAAAGCGCAAAATCGCACCGGCGAGGATGGGCGTTGCGACCATCAAGCCGCGCTGTTGAGTGGTCAAGTGCAAGTCGGCGGCAATTTGTATCGCCAGTGGGCCCAGCAGGTACCAGACCATGAAGCTCAGGTCGAAATACAGGAACGCGGCAAACAGGGTCGGGGTGTGCCCGGATTTCCAGAAGCTTGATTTCATCACGCACCTCAACGGTTGGGAGTCTTGTAAGAAGGCCTGGTGATGGAACAGCCGGTTAAGGCCGCCCCACCGGCCCCTTTAGCGGGGGCCAAAACGAAAAAACGCCGCCACCGGGTTCGCGAGGGCAAACCGGGTGTGCGACGTCTTTGTCGTGGAGGGGCAACCGCCGTTGGCTACCTGTGATGTTTACTTAGCAAGAGCTGCGCCACATCAGCCGAGCAACTCACTCATGGCGATAATCTGCTCCGCCACCTGGATCAGTTTCTGCTGGCGACTCATGGCCTGCCGGCGCATCAAGGTGTAGGCCTCTTCCTCATTGCATTCCTTCATTTTCATCAGCATGCCCTTGGCCAGCTCGATGCGCTTGCGTTCGGCCAGTTGCTGGTCTCGAGCGTGAAGCTGAGCGCGCAAGGCCTGGTCGCTTTCGAAGCGCGCCATGGCCACATCGAGGATCGGCTGCAGGCGCTCGGCCTGGATGCCTTCGACGATATAAGCGCTGACACCGGATTTGATAGCCTGGCGCATCACGCTTGGGTCGTGTTCGTCGGTGAACATCACAATCGGCCGGGGTTGGTCGCGGCTGACCAATACCACTTGCTCCATCACATCACGGCCCGGTGACTCGGTATCGATCAGGATCACGTCCGGGCGCACTGTTTCGACGCGTGCGGGCAGGTCGATGGTCAAGCCGGACTCGTCGATGACTTCAAAACCGGCCTCGATCAGCGCCGTCCTAAGTCGGCCGACTTTGCGCGGTGTGTCGTTGATCAACAGGATTCGCAGCATGGAAGTCCTCCTGTCAGCGCAAGGCTTGGCGGTGGGTGGTGTTGGCCAGGGCATGCAGGCGGAAGCTGCGGGCATAGCCGGCGGGGTCGGAACCGTCCCAGATTTTGCCGTCGATCAGTTGGCTGCTGCGCATGTCCTGGTCTTTCGCCGTGATACCCAGCGCGTCGGCCGCCTGGCGAAACAGCGGCAACTGCTGCACTTGGCGCGCAACGCCGAGATAGTCCGGGTCTTCACGCAGCAGGCCCCAGCGCCGAAACTGGGTCATGAACCACATGCCGTCAGAGAGGTAGGGCAGGTTCACCTCGCCATCAGCAAAAAAGCGCAAGGCGTGGGGATCCTGCCACCGGTTGCCCAGGCCATCGTTGTAGGCGCCGAGCAGGCGCGGTTCGATGCAGTCGAGTGGGGCGTCGAGGTACTCGCGGCCACTGAGCAGTTGCGCGGTGGAACGGCGGTTTTCGGTGCTTTCTTCGATAAATCGACTGGCCTCCAGGATCGCCATTACCAGTACGCGCGCGGTGTTGGGGTACTGGTCGACAAACGCCTGGGTACAGCCGAGCACCTTTTCTGGATGATCCGGCCAGATCGCCTGGGTTGTTGCCAGGGTAAACCCTTGGTTTTGCTTGACCGCACTGGCGCACCAGGGTTCGCCGACGCAAAAACCATCGATGCGTCCGGCGTGCAGGTGCGCAACCATTTGCGGTGGCGGGACCACCACGCTGTCCACATCCCGCAAGGGATGAATGCCTTGGCTCGCCAGCCAGTAATACAACCACATGGCGTGGGTGCCTGTGGGAAAGGTCTGAGCAAAGGTCAGTTTTGTTCGGCTTTGGTGCACATGGCGTTCCAGTGCCTCAGGAGTGATCACCCCTTGTTGCTGCAACCCGTGGGACAGGTTGATGCTCTGGCCGTTCTGGTTAAGCCCCATCAGTACCGCCATGTCGGTGGACGCTACGCCGCCGATGCCCAGGTGCACGGCATAAATCAGCCCGTACAGGCTGTGGGCGGCGTCCAGTTCGCCGCTGACCAGTTTGTCGCGCAGGTTGGCCCAGGACGATTGGCGCTTGAGGTTCAGGGTCAGGCCATAGGGTTGAGCGAAGCCCTGGGTGGCCGCTACCACTATTGATGCGCAGTCGCTCAAAGCCATGAAGCCCAGGTCGATGCTGCTCTTTTCCGGGGCATCACTGCCGTTGACCCACGCCAGTGGGTCGTTCATCGGGCTGTTGCCAACAGAATCGTTCATCAATACCTACCTTTTCTTTCAAAAAAAGCGTCGTTCCCTCAGATGGCGATGTAAGCCAGTGCGGGTAACGACGCCTTTGTCCGTAAGCTCGCTCCGCCGTTGGCGCGTGCTCTGATACAGAGTGCATAGCAAGGCACATGCCACGGGGGTGAGGCCCGGGCAGCCGTCAACTTTCCATCAAGATTGAAATCGGGCGGCCTTTCAGTATGGCCGCATTCTTAATGCCAGACCGCCCAGGAAACCCCACGGTGTACGCCGACTTCCTTGCAACGATGCCCCGCCGCTGGCTGTTTTTTACTGCGCTGCTTGCCGTGCTGGTGTCCGAAAGTGCGGTTGCCTGGGCCGGGCTTTACCAGGCGCAGGATGAAAGCCTGCATACCGTGTTTACCGCACTGTCGGAGCCATTGGGCTTGCCCATCGTTGTCAGCCGTGAGGTGGCACGCAAACGCCTCAGCGCAGCGCTGGATTTCGATGCACCGCAACAGGCCCTGGAGACGCTTGCGTTGCAACAAGGATTGATCTGGTACAGCGACGGGCAAGCGCTGTATGTCTATGACGCGGGCGAGGCTAAAAGCTCTGCGGTGACCTTGCGGCATATTTCCGTCGACAGGCTGCGTAGCCTCATGCGCCGCTCGGGCCTGGATGAGTCGCGCTATCCCTTGCGTGAAAGTACCGGCCGAACATTCTATGTGTCCGGCCCACCGAATTATGTCGACCAGGTGCTGCGCCTGGCCCAGTTGATGGACCGTCAAAGGGCTGAGTTACGGGTGGCGGCACAGGCCTTTGGCGTCGTGCAAGTGCTCAACACCGATGTGGCGGACCATCAGTACGGCACAAGCGACAGCCCGGTCACCGTCCCGGGAATGGCGTCGATGATCGACACCCTGCTGGCCAGCGAGTACAAGGGGTTGTTGTCCGACAAGAGCCTTGGCGTTATCGCCTACCCGGATAGCAACAGCCTGCTTATCAAGGGTAAGCCAGCGCAGGTAAGTTTCATCCAGAAACTGGTAGCGGAACTCGACATACCCAAGCGCGCGATCGAGGTCTCGCTGTGGTGGGTGGATGTGGAGCGCGACGAACTGAAGACGCTGGGCTTGGATTGGGATACGCAAAGCAAGGCTTCGACATCGCGCGTGTTAGCGCCGTTGGACGATAGCCACCTGATGGTGCAGATCAGCGCATTGGAGCGTCGTCGGCGCGCGAAGGTAACAACACTGCCGGTGATTCTCACCCAGGAGAACGTGCCGGCGGTGTTTCAGGACAACCACACGTTCTATCTGCCACCTCCCGAAAACGACAAAACCGGCTGGACACCAGTGCGTTACGGCACCCAAGTCAGTGTCTTGCCGCGTTTTGCCGAGGCCAACCAGATCGAGATGCGCGTTGAGGTCGACGAGGGTCGCCAGATGACCGAGCCGGGACGGCGTGAAAAAAACACAGCGGTGGGACGAGTGGGCGTCAACAGTGTGGTGCGTGTGCCCCAAGGCAGACGCCTATGGCTGGGCGCGTTTCAAAGGGAGTCAGAAGGACGGGGGGCTGGTCGCCCGGCACTAGTGCGCCTATTTGTGATCCAGGCCAGAGCGGTGGGCGGCGCGTTGAAGGGGCCGGACGAGGGCGTAGGGCCACCACCCTTGACCGCCGCGCAATATGAGCGCGTTCAACGTGCTTTTGTGCGGCCGGGGCGCGATGTTTCACCGTAAACAAGGTGGTAACCCATGCATCTGGAAATTCTTCTACAGGAACAGCTGATCAGCCGCAGGCGCCTGGCAGCCTTCGCGCCCGGAAAGATATTGCCATTGACGCAGCAGATAACCCACTGCGTGGAAGTTCGGGTGAATGGGCAATTACTCGCCTTGGGCGAACTGGTGCAGTTGGAGGACAGGCTAGGGGTTGAGTTGCATGAGGTGTATCAGGCGTGGCTGCCTGGAGGCGGCGGATAGCGAAAGGTCTTACAGAGCAGTATCGAAAACCGCTGGATGAATGGGCTTTTTCCTAGCGTGAGTCGGGACGCAGGTTTTTATAGTCGTGACCTAGGTACATGAGCCAGTGATGCAAATGAGGACTTCAATGTCAGTAGTCGGATGCCGAGGTAATGATGGCCGTCATGGATGATGCAGGGACGACGACTTCCCTGGTTTTTTCGCGTTGGACCCTGCATCACGACGGTCGCCTGACCGGCGAGGGTTCGGATGTTCAGTTACCGCCCAAGGAATGGCAGGTGTTGCGACTGCTACTGGCATCCGGTGGCGCGTTGATGACCAAGGATCGCTTGCTGGAGCTGGCCTGGCCGCAGGGGGAGGTGGCCGAGGAGTCGTTGACGCGCTGCATTTACTCACTACGCAAGTACCTTGGCGTCGACAAGGGGTTTATCAAGACGATCTACGGTCAAGGGTACCGCTTTACTTGCCCGGTCACCGCCGAGGAGCATGCGCCGGGCTGCATGAGACATGTGTGCTCGGCCTGCGGCCAAGTCAGCCCTGGTTCGATAAACCGTGGCTAGGTTCTGGAGCAAAGGCTTGGTGTTGAGCCTGGTGATGACCAGTCATCAAGCCTTGGCCTATTGCTGGGAGGAGGCCGCCAGGCACTACGATATCGAACCCGAGTTGCTGCAAGCGATCGCCGTCGTGGAGTCAGGTAATCGGGCACAAGCGATGAATCTTGCCAACCGTAATGGCACTCGGGACATTGGCCTGATGCAGATCAACAGCATCCATTTGCCTCGCCTGCTCGAGCAGGGTATTACCGAGGAACGGCTGATCAACGAGCCCTGCCTGTCGGTTGAGGTGGGCGCTTCGATTCTCGCCGAGTTCATCCAGCGCTTTGGCTACAACTGGACAGCGGTAGGTTCCTACAACGTTGGGACGGGCTCCGGGCCCGAGCGTGAGGCGTTGCGCATGCGGTATGCGCAGAAAATCTGGGCGTATTACGAGCAGTTGGTCGCGCATCGCTACTGACGATTGAGGTTCACGCCTCGCGCGCTCCCTGCCTCCCCGGCTATAATCGCCGCCACCTTTCGCCGCCATCCGAGTCTAGCCCGCCCATGTATACCCTGGCCCGCCAGCTGTTGTTCAAACTCTCCCCGGAAACTTCACACGATCTGTCCCTGGACCTGATCGGTGCCGGTGGTCGCCTGGGGCTCAATGGCCTGGTATGCAAGGCGCCGGCAAAAATGCCGGTATCGGTGATGGGGCTTGATTTCCCCAATCCGGTCGGGCTGGCGGCTGGCCTGGATAAAAACGGTGCGGCCATTGATGGTTTTGCTCAGTTGGGTTTCGGTTTTGTTGAAATCGGCACCGTGACCCCAAGGCCGCAACCGGGTAACCCCAAGCCGCGTATCTTCCGCCTGCCGGAAGCCGAGGCGATCATCAACCGCATGGGCTTTAACAACCTGGGGGTTGATCATCTGCTGTCGCGGGTTCAAGCGGCGAAGTACAAAGGCATCCTGGGCATCAATATCGGCAAGAACTTCGATACCCCGGTTGAACGTGCCGTGGATGACTACCTGATCTGCCTGGACAAGGTCTACGCCCACGCCAGCTACGTCACGGTCAACGTCAGCTCGCCCAACACCCCGGGCCTGCGTAGCCTGCAGTTCGGCGACTCCCTCAAGCAACTGCTCGAAGCCTTGCGTCAGCGCCAGGAAGACCTGGCTGTGCTCCATGGCAAGCGCGTGCCGTTGGCGATCAAGATTGCCCCGGACATGAGCGACGAGGAAACCGTGCTGGTCGCCCAGGCCCTGGTGGACTCAGGCATGGACGCGGTGATCGCGACCAACACCACCCTCAGCCGCGTAGGCGTCGAAGGCCTGGCCCATGGCGATGAAGCGGGTGGCCTGTCGGGTGCCCCGGTGCGCGAGCAGAGCACGCATATCGTCAAGGTGCTGGCTGCCGAATTGGCGGGGCGTTTGCCGATTATCGCCGCCGGTGGCATCACCGAAGGCAAGCACGCAGCCGAGAAGATCGCCGCGGGTGCCAGCCTGCTGCAGCTCTACTCCGGCTTCATCTATAAAGGCCCGGCGCTGATCCGCCAGTCGGTGGATGCAATCGCTGCACTGCGATAGCTAAAGGTATCTACACAACCTTGTAGTGAGCGGGCTTGCCCCGCGCTGGGCTGCGAAGCGGCCCCAAACCAGGCGACCTGGGTTTATCCTGAAACTCGGAGGTGTCTTTGTTGGGGCAGCTTCGCAGCCCAGCGCGGGGCAAGCCCGCTCACTACAAAAAGATTTTTCAGCCTTACGAATCGTCGCCATAAAGGTACAGGCGACTCAGGCCCTTATGCGCCAGCCAATAAAAAGGGCTCCTTGAAGGAGCCCCCTGGGCCGAAGCCCGCCGCCCGGATAGGACGTGCGTGGTTAAGTCGTTACACATTCAAAGGTGTGATGTCGGAATTAATTGCCCTTGATTAGCCGACGGCGTGAAGTTCGTTGAGTCTGTGGATTCCCGCAGTGCCAGTCATACCGTCCCAGTTGTCGCCGCGTCCTTCTCGCCAGCCGTTAATCCAGGCTTGGCGTACCGACGGTAGAGTAAATGGGCAAAGCTCACGGGATTTGCCATGAACGCCATATTGATATCCGCGTAAAAATGCTCTTTCCAACGGATCACGCTTAAGTCTTCTCATAGGGTGTTTCCCTCACTTGTTGACTGTCTTGATATCCTTCGGCCTCGTCTGGGGCCGGGCAGAGTTTTTCTGCCGTTGGTGGGCTCGCTGCCGGCGTGGCGAGCCTATGTGTCGGCGTCGTTACGGCGCCAACCTGTGTTGAGTTCTAACCAATAGGTCACATGGATTCAATGATCGTTTTGTCATAAGCACGTAACGATAACGATGCTATAGCCATAAGCTGGGCTGGCTTTTCGCCCCATTTATCCGGCAAACCCAGCTATGATGTGCCCTGCAAAGAGGATGGGTTTAATCCTTTAGTGAGAATGCCCGTCCGTTGCGGTCGGTTATTATTCGACGAAAGGGCGGAATATTTCTTTTTGTTACGCGTTTTGTTGTTAAACAGTTCTCTCTGCCTCGTCGATGAGGGCCCAAGGGCCCGGCAGACGGGGTGGGACGGCACATTCGTGCCACGCGAGCACTCTTCAAGAAAAGTGCTTGATTGAAAACCGAGCCGGCGATGCGTCGCCCGTTCATTTATTGCTGAAAAGCCTGGAATGCCCCATGTCGGACCGTTTTGAACTCTTCCTCACCTGCCCCAAGGGCCTCGAAGGCCTGCTGATCGAGGAAGCCGTCGGGCTTGGCCTTGAGGAAGCCCGCGAGCACACCTCGGCCGTGCGCGGCATGGCCGACATGGAAACCGCCTACCGCCTGTGCCTCTGGTCGCGCCTGGCCAACCGCGTGCTGCTGGTACTCAAGCGCTTCCCGATGAAGGACGCCGAAGACCTCTACCACGGCGTGCTGGATATCGAGTGGGCCGACCATATGGTCTCCGATGGCACACTTGCTGTTGAATTCAGCGGCCATGGTTCGGGCATCGACAACACTCACTTCGGCGCACTGAAGGTCAAGGATGCGATTGTCGACAAGCTGCGCACCCCCACCGGCGAACGCCCGTCCATCGACAAGATCAACCCGGACCTGCGCATCCACCTGCGCCTAGACCGCGGCGAAGCGATCCTGTCCCTCGACCTTTCCGGCCACAGCTTGCACCAGCGTGGCTACCGTCTGCAGCAGGGCGCGGCACCGCTGAAAGAAAACCTGGCGGCCGCGATCCTGATCCGTGCCGGCTGGCCGCGCATTGCGGCTGAAGGCGGCGCGCTGAGCGACCCAATGTGCGGCGTGGGTACCTTCCTGGTGGAGGGCGCGATGATCGCTGCCGACATGGCGCCCAACCTGAATCGCGAACTGTGGGGTTTCACCACCTGGCTGGGTCACGTCCCGGCATTGTGGAAAAAACTGCACACCGAGGCCACCGAACGTGCCGCCGTCGGCATGAACAAGCCGCCGCTGTGGATTCGCGGCTACGAAGCCGACCCACGTCTGATTCAGCCCGCGCGCAATAACATCGAGCGTGCCGGCCTCAGCCACTGGATCAAGGTGTACCAGGGCGAAGTCGGCACCTTCGAGCCGCGCCCGGACCAGAACCAGAAAGGCCTGGTCATCTGCAACCCGCCGTACGGCGAGCGTTTGGGTGACGAAGCCAGCCTGTTGTACCTCTACCAGAACCTTGGCGAGCGTCTGCGCCAAGCGTGCATGGGCTGGGAAGCGGCGGTATTCACTGGCGCGCCGGACCTGGGCAAGCGCATGGGTATCCGTAGCCACAAGCAGTACTCGTTCTGGAACGGCGCCCTGCCGTGCAAATTGTTGCTGATCAAGGTCAACCCGGACCAGTTCGTCACCGGTGAGCGTCGCACCCCGGAACAGCGCTTGGCCGAACGTGAGCAAGCCGCTTACGATCAAGCCCCGGCTGAGCCGCAAGAGCGTCAGTACAACAAGAACGGCAACCCGATCAAACCCGCTCCGGCGCCTGTGGTTGAGCAGCCGCGCCTGAGTGAAGGCGGGCAGATGTTCGCCAACCGCCTGCAGAAGAACCTCAAGCTGCTGGGCAAGTGGGCCAAGCGCGAAGGCGTGGATTGCTACCGGGTGTACGACGCCGACATGCCGGAATACTCCATGGCCATCGACCTGTATCACGATTGGGTCCACGTGCAGGAATATGTCGCACCGAAGTCCATCGACCCGGAAAAAGCCTCCGCGCGCATGTTCGATGCCCTGGCTGCGATTCCCCAGGCCCTGAACATCGACAAGAGCCGCGTGGTGGTCAAGCGCCGCGAGCGTCAGAGCGGCACCAAGCAGTACGAGCGTCAGAGCGCCCAAGGCAAGTTCACCGAAGTCAGTGAAGGCGGCGTGAAGTTGCTGGTCAACCTCACCGATTACCTGGACACCGGCCTGTTTCTCGACCACCGTCCGATGCGCATGCGCATCCAGAAAGAAGCCGCCGGCAAGCGCTTCCTCAATTTGTATTGCTACACCGCTACCGCCAGTGTGCACGCGGCCAAGGGCGGTGCGCGCAGCACCACCAGTGTCGACCTGTCCAAGACCTACCTGGACTGGGCGCGTCGCAACTTCTCGCTCAACGGTTTCTCCGACAAGAACCGCCTGGAGCAGGGTGATGTGATGGCGTGGCTGGAAGCCAGCCGCGATGAGTTCGACATGATCTTCATCGACCCGCCGACCTTCTCCAACTCCAAGCGCATGGAAGGCATCTTCGACGTACAGCGTGACCACGTGCAATTGCTCGACTTGGCCATGGCACGCCTGGCACCGGGCGGCGTGCTGTACTTCTCGAACAACTTCCGCAAGTTTGCGTTGGAGGACAACCTCAGCGAACGCTATGCGGTCGAGGAGATCAGTGACAAGACCATCGACCCGGATTTCGCACGTAATGCGAAGATCCACCGGGCGTGGAAAATCACTGCTCGCTGATCGCCGCCACTAAAAAGCCGCAAGCCTGGATTATTCCGGGCTTGCGGCTTTTTTACGCTGGTCAAACTCAAGGTCGATGGCTATAACTTAAGGTCCAGCCAAAGTGACACCCCCGCACGCTGGCGCTGTGAGTGTTGCCTATGTCGCTGCAAGCTGTTCGCCCGAAAATCCTAGGCTTTATCAATGAGCAGGCGTCGGCTTGGCTGGTGGCATTGGTGGTGTTACTGGCGGGATTTGCCTTGACGGCCATTGTTGCCTGGGCAGCCTCCGACCTCTATCAGCAGCAACTGCGCCAGCGCTTTCAATTGCTGGTTAATGAACGCTATACCCGCCTGCAGGAACGTTTCGAAGACCAGGAGCAGCGGCTGAACAGCCTGCGGCGTTTCTTTGTCAATTCCGATGATGTGTCCCACGAAGAATTCGACGGTTTTGCCCAGCCCTTGTTGTTGCGCACCCTCGCATACTCCTGGGCGCCCCGGGTGTATCGCGAACAACGCAGCCAGTTTGAGCAAAACGTGTCCGAGCGGGGAGGCGTGCCCTTTGTTATCCGTGAGTTGAATTCGGCGGGTGAGCTGGCCCCTGCGACCGAGCGCGATGAATACGTGCCAATGTTGTACAGCCAGACCCAAAACCCGATGGGTGCACCACTCGGCTTTGATCTGCTGGCCCAGCCCCTGCGGCGTTCAGCCCTTGAGCGTGCGCAAAAGACCGGCAAGCTGGCGGTGTCCCAGCCCATGCAATGGGTGGGCGTAGAACCGGCCTATGCCACTGGAGTGTTACTGGTCGCGCCGGTGAGCCACTTGCCCATCTCCGGACAATCCCAGAACGAGCCCTACGGCTATGTGATGGCGGTGATCAGCATTCGCCAGCTGGTGGCCGACGGTTTGCCCAAGCCTGACCGGGATAACCTGATGATGCAGATAGTCGACACCTCCGACCTGCACATGCGCGTGCTTTTCGAGTCCGGCACGTTCGGGGCCAGCAAAAACGACCTTGTCGGCACGCGCCGCCTGACGCTGGGCGATCACGTCTACGCCCTGAACCTGCGTCCGAGCCAGGTATTCGAACAGGCCAACCACTCTTCGTTGTCCGCGATTCTGACCATGGGGGGCCTGCTCAGCCTGTTGCTCAGTGCCTTGCTCTATGTACTGGTGAGCCAACGCCAACGCGCGTTGAAACTGGTGGAGCAACGTACCGTGCAACTGCGTATGCGCGAGCAGGAGTTACGCGCGGCTCATGGCCAGTTGCGCAGCGTGCTCAATGCGGCCACGCAGGTCGCAATCATTGCCACCGACCTGCGCGGCGTCATCAACACCTTCAACGCCGGTGCGGAGCAGATGCTGGGGTTCGAGGCCGAGCAAGTGGTGGGCACACACACCCTGGAAAGCCTGCACCTGGCGGTGGAACTGGAGGCGCGTTCCGCCACTTTGAGTGTGGCCTTGGGCAAGCGTATTCCCGCGAGCCAGGCGATGTTGGTGGAAAGCCCGGACAACCTGCACGAAGCCCGCGAATGGACCTTGGTCCGCGAAGACGGCAGCCAGTTGACCGTAAACATGCTGGCCACCGTGCTGCTGGACGACCATGGTTTGTGGATCGGCCACCTGGCGATTTACCTGGACATTACCGAGCAAAAGCGTGCCTACGAGGCATTGGCGGCGCGGGACCGCCTGCTCAAGAAACTCAGCGCCCATGTCCCCGGCGGCATCTTCCAGTTCACCCTGGAGCCCCAGAACAACTGGAAATTCATCTACGCCAGTGATGGCATGCGCGACATCTATGAAATCGAGCCCGGCGTATTGCAGCAAGACGCGAAGAGGGTCTTTGAGCGTATCCATCCGCAGGATGTGGAACGGGTGCGCGCATCGATCCGCTTGTCCGCGTTGCAGTTGAGCCATTGGCGCGAAGAGTACCGGGTGCAGTTGCCACAACGCGGCCTGCGCTGGATTCGTGGGGAGGCCACCCCGGAAGAGTTACCGGGAGGCGGCACGCTGTGGCATGGCTATGTGTCGGATATTTCCGACTTGAAGCGGGTGGAAGAGGAGCTACGCGCGCTTTCCATCACTGACTCCCTGACCGGGATTCATAACCGCCGCTATTTTCAGGATCGCCTGAGGGCCGAGATGGTGAAGCTCAACCGCACCTCGGGGGCACTGTCGGTGATCATGCTGGATATCGATCACTTCAAGCGCATCAACGACAGGCATGGGCATGCCGTCGGCGATGGGGTATTGCAGGAGTTGTGCAAACGCATCAGCCAGCGCCTGCGCCGCACTGATGTGTTCTGTCGCCTGGGAGGCGAGGAATTCATGGTGCTGTGCCCCCATACCGATGGCGAGCAGGCCTACAGCCTGGCCATAGAGTTGTGGAAGTCACTGCGCAGCGCACCGATGGAGCCGGTCGGCACTGTCACCGCCAGCTTTGGCGTGGCCAGCTGGCGGGTGGATGAAGGTGTCGACGGGTTGCTGCTGCGCGCCGACTCAGCGGTGTACGTGGCCAAGCAGGCGGGCCGCGACCGCGTCGAGGCGGAACGGCTTCGGGCTTGATTAACAGGGTCTTCTAGGCAAAACACTATCAATGTGGGAGCTGTTGCTATTTAGAGGACAGGTGCAGCCGCTGCCAATTTAGGTTGGCGATACAGGTCCAGCAACACCTGGTCCAGCACCGACGAAGCGCCCCATGGCTTCGGATCGTTGAGAATCGCCACCACCGCCCAGGTATTGCCGTTGTTGTCGCGGCTGAACCCGGCGATGGCGCGCACGGTGTTCAAGGTGCCGGTCTTGACGTGGGCTTCGCCGCGCATGGCAGTGGTCTTCAGGCGCTTGCGCATGGTGCCGTCGGTGCCGGCAATTGGCATCGAGCTGATGTATTCCGCCGCGTAAGGGCTTTTCCACGCCGCTTGCAGCATGGCTGCCATCTCGCGGGCGCTGACGCGTTCAGCACGGGAAAGGCCGGAGCCGTTCTCCATCACCAAGTGCGGCGCGGTGATGCCTTTCTTCGCCAGCCACTGGCGCACTACGCGTTGCGCCGCCTTGGCATCGTCGCCATCGGCATCGTTGCGAAACTGTGCACCCAGGCTCAGGAACAACTGCTGGGCCATGGTGTTGTTACTGTATTTGTTGATGTCGCGGATGATTTCCGCCAGGTCCGGCGAGAACGCCCGGGCCAGCACTTTGGCATCCTTGGGCACGGGCGCCTGGATATCCCGGCCCTGGATAGTGCCGCCCAATTCCTTCCAGATCGCCCGTACGGCGCCGGCGGTGTAGGTGGCGT
This sequence comes from Pseudomonas sp. H1_A03, assembly GCF_054685145.1. Taxonomy (NCBI): domain Bacteria; kingdom Pseudomonadati; phylum Pseudomonadota; class Gammaproteobacteria; order Pseudomonadales; family Pseudomonadaceae; genus Pseudomonas; species Pseudomonas sp. H1_A03. The sequence goes on along the minus strand of NZ_CP162829.1, from coordinate 5,836,202 downwards.
GGTCCAGCAGCGACAGATAGGTCTGCGAACTGCAGCCTTCGGCCAATTGGCCGCTGACCGTTACTGTCACGCTGCCATCGGCGGCGGTGACTGGGTTGTAGCGCACATCGCCGGTGCATTGCTTGGCGTTGGAGACCTTGACCTGGTTGTCGATGCGGATGCTGGCAATCGGCGGCTCGACCGACACCAGTACCCGGCCGGAATCATTGCGAGTCACAAAACGCAGCGCCTTCAGGTTGACCAGCAGCGCGTCTGGTTTGACCAGGAACGGCTTGTTCTCGTCATTGCCATCGTCATTGAACTCGGGCAATTGCGGTTGGATAAAGAAGCCACGGTCCAGCACCAAGTCACCGGTGACTTGCTGCACGCCGTTGGCGCGCAGGTCGCGCATCAGCAGCCAGAGTTTTTCCATGTTCAGCTTGGGGTCGCCGCCGCCCTTGAGGTACAGGTTGCCGTGCAACACACCACCGCTGAGGGTGCCGTCGGTGTAGAACTCGGTTTTCCACTGGTGGTTGGGGCCGAGCATTTCCAAGGCCGCGTAAGTGGTGACCAGTTTCATGGTGGACGCTGGGTTCACCGAGACGTCGGCATTGAATACGGTAGGCGTGCCCGGGCCGTTCAAAGGGATCATTACCAGGGACAACGCATTGTTTTGCAGTTTGGCTTTTGAAAGGGCCTGCTGAACATTCGGCGGCAGGGTGTTGTTGACGGGGGCAGCGGTGGCCGAAAAGGCCAGTGGCAGAATAAGACCGGCGAAAAACACTGAACGCAAAGATTTGATCATAAGAAGTAAAACCCTACTGCTGAGGAGGGTGAAAAAGGCGAGGGGTAAATAAGAAAAATCCCTCAATGGTCATGAAAGTGTCGGCATTATGCCCCAAGGTAGGCTCACTTGTAGCTGAACGATAGCGGGTATTCAGCGTTTTTTTTGCCGGCATTGTGCCGCCTGTCCCAGAGAGTCGGGCAATCGTCGCCTTAAACTGCTAAAGTGCCGCCCGTTATTACTTATGAGGATTGTTCCAATGGCGACTAACCGTTCCCAGCGTCTGCGCAAAAAACTGTGCGTTGATGAATTTCAAGAGCTGGGTTTCGAACTGAACCTGGACTTCAAAGAAGGCCTGAGTGAAGAAGCTACCGATGCTTTCCTCGAAGCATTCATCAAAGAAGCCATGGAAGCCAATGGTCTGGGCTATGTCGGCGGCGATGACTTCGGTCTGGTTTGCCTGCAGAAGCGTGGCTCCGTCAACGAAGAACAGCGCGTAGCTGTTGAAAGCTGGCTCAAAGGCCGCAGCGAACTGAAAAGCGCTGAAGTCAGCCCGTTGCTGGACGTGTGGTATCCGGAAAAGCCGATCAACGCGGCTAAGTGATACTAAAAAAAACGGCGACCTCAGGGTCGCCGTTTTTTTATGCCTTGCGCCAGTTCAGAATCAGCAGCGTCAACACCCCCGCCACAATTCCCCAGAACGCCGAACCGATGGAAAATAGCGTCAAGCCAGACGCGGTAACCATAAAGGTGATCAGCGCCGCTTCCCGTTCCTTCGGCTCATTCATGGCGATACTCAAGCCATTGATGATCGAGCCAAACAACGCCAGGGCTGCAATCGACAGCACCAGTTCCTTGGGCAAGGCTGCGAACAAGGCCGCCAAGGTCGCGCCGAACACTCCCGCGATTCCGTAGAACACCCCGCACCACACCGCCGCGGTGTAGCGCTTGTTACGATCCTCATGGGCATGTGGCCCGGTGCAGATGGCCGCGCTGATCGCTGCCAGGTTGATGCCGTGGGAGCCGAACGGCGCCAGCACCAGGGACGCCAGGCCGGTGGCGGTGATCAGGGGCGAGGCGGGCACGGTGTAACCGTCGGCCCTGAGTACCGCGACGCCGGGCATGTTCTGTGAGGTCATCGCGACCACGAACAGTGGAATGCCGATGCTGATGGTCGCCGCCAGCGAGAAGTGCGGCGTGGTCCACACCGGCGTTGCTACTTCCAGGTGAAACCCGCTGAAATCCAGGAGCCCCATCAACCCCGACAATCCCGTGCCGATCACCAGCGCGGCCAGCACCGCGTAACGCGGCGACAGGCGTTTGATGATCAAGTAAGTGAAGAACATCCCCAGCACCAGCCCGGTACGATGCTGCGCGGCAACGAAGATCTCGCTGCCGATCTTGAACAGAATACCCGCCAGCAGGGCGGCCGCGAGTGACGCCGGAATACGCCTGACCAGTTTTTCAAAGCTGCCGGTCAGCCCGCAAATCGTCACCAGCACGGCGCAGGTGATGTAGGCGCCGATGGCCTCGCCATAGCTGACGCCGCCAAGGCTGGTGATCAGCAGCGCCGCGCCTGGCGTCGACCAGGCAATGGTGATGGGCGTGCGATAACGCAAGGACAGGCCGATGCTGCACACCGCCATGCCGATGGAAATCGCCCAGATCCATGAAGAAATCTGCGCCGTGGTCAAGCCGGCGGCTTGCCCGGCCTGGAACATCAGCACCAGGGAGCTGGTGTAGCCGGTCATCATGGCGATGAAGCCGGCGACGACGGCCGACGCAGACGTGTCGGCCAGCGGGCGCAAAGGCGCTTGGGTGGCGTCGTTCATGAAGAGGCGTTCCTTTTACCTGGGTTTTTGCCGTTGGCGGCACGGATTCAAGCCTAAACTCAAACGTAACGACTCATTGCAATACAGCCGACGGCGCAAACAGCCGTACAGTGTGTTGGCGCATCCGGTTGTGTACAATGTGCCCTGTTTTTAGGTGATACTTGCCAGCGACCCGCTGTTGACGTATTACCGTTAATTCGCCGCCGTTCTCCAAACCCGAGTGCCCATGAACGAACAGTTGCAACCTCTCAAGAAAACACCGCGAGCCGGCAAGGCCGGTCGCAGCGGAACCCAGGACGATATCGTCTACGCGCATATCTTCGAGGCGATCCTCGAACAACGCCTGGCACCCGGTACTAAATTGAGTGAAGAGGCACTGGGCGAAATCTTCGGCGTCAGCCGCACCATCATTCGCCGCGCCCTGTCGCGCCTGGCCCATGAAGGCGTGGTGCTGCTGCGGCCCAATCGCGGTGCGGTGGTGGCCAGCCCGAGCGTCGAGGAAGCGCGCCAGGTGTTCCTCGCGCGACGTCTGGTGGAGCGGGCGATCACTGAATTGGCGGTGCAACACGCCACCGCCGAACAACTGGCCGAGCTGCGCCAGATGGTCAACGACGAACGCGACAGCTTCTCTCGTGGCGACCGCGGTGCGGGTATCCGCCTCTCCGGCGAGTTCCACCTCAAGCTGGCCGAAGCGGCGAAGAACGCGCCGCTGATCAGCTTCCAGCGCAGCCTGGTGTCACAGACCTCATTGATCATCGCCCAGTACGAAAGCGGCAACCGCTCGCACTGTTCCTATGATGAACACACCCAGCTGATCGATGCGATCGAAGCGCGGGATGCGGCGTTGGCGGTGAATTTGATGATGCACCACATGGACCATATCGACAGCAAGCTCAACCTCGATGAGGAAAGCGCGTCGGATGATTTGCACGCGGTGTTTTCGCATTTGTTGCAGACCAAGAAGCCAGGGCGCTCTTCGGTCAAACTGTAATTTCCCAGGCTCACCCGGAATTAAAAATGTGGGAGCGGGTTTGCTCCCACATTTGGTTTTGTGTGGTGACTAATATTAGCGCTGGTGCACCAATTGCCCCGCCGCATACGTCTGCATCACCGTTCGATCATCCCCCAGTGTCATCAACACAAACAACGTCTCGGCAATGTTATTCGCCTGCTTCAAGCGATAGCTCAGTAACGGCGTAGCGTTGTAGTCCAACACCAAAAAGTCCGCATCCGTCCCCGGCTGCAACGTGCCGATCTTGTCTTCCAACCGCAGCGCCCGCGCACCGCCCAGGGTCGCCAGGTACAGCGATTTGAACGGGCTCAACCGCGCGCCCTGCAACTGCATGACCTTGTAGGCTTCGTTCAAGGTTTGCAGCAACGAGAAACTGGTGCCGCCGCCCACGTCCGTGCCCAGGCCTACATTTAACTTGTGCTTCTCGGCCATCGGCAGGTTGAACAAACCGCTGCCGAGGAACAAGTTCGAGGTCGGGCAAAACGCGACGGCCGAGCCCGTTTCAGCCAGTCGCGCGCATTCGTCATCGCACAGGTGCACGCCATGGGCAAACACCGAGCGCTCGCCCAGCAATTGGTAGTGGTCGTACACGTCCAGGTAGCCATTGCGCTCCGGGAAGAGTGCCTTCACCCACTCAACTTCCTGTTTGTTCTCACTGATATGGGTCTGCATGTACAGGTCCGGGTATTCGCCCAGCAGTTGCCCGGCCAACGCCAATTGCTCCGGCGTGCTGGTCGGCGCAAAGCGCGGCGTGACCGCATAGTGCAGGCGGCCCTTGCCGTGCCAGCGCTCGATCAGCGCCTTGCTCTCCTGGTAGCCGGATTCGGCGGTATCGGTCAGGTAGTCCGGCGCGTTGCGGTCCATCATCACCTTGCCGGCGATCATGCGCAGGTCGAGCTTTTCAGCCGCTTCAAAAAACGCATTCACTGACTGCGGATGCACGCTGCCAAACACCAGCGCGGTGGTGGTGCCGTTGCGCAGCAATTCCTTGATGAAGATATCCGCGACTTCCTCGGCGTGAGCCTTGTCGGCGAACTGGCTTTCGCACGGGAACGTGTAGGTGTTCAGCCAATCCAGCAATTGCTCCCCATACGCGCCGACCATGCCGGTTTGCGGCAGGTGGATATGGGTGTCGATCAGGCCGGGCGTGATCAGCGCGTCCTGGTAGTGGGTGATATCGATATCGGCGGGCAACGTCGGCAGTAAATCGCCGGCATGGCCGACCGCGCTGATCCGGCCGTTTTCGATCACCAGCAGGCCGTCTTCGAAATACTCGTAGGACGCTTCGATCCCCACTTCAGCGGGGTCGGCGATGCTGTGCAGAATGGCGGCACGGTAGGCTTTGCGAGTCAAAGGCATGATCGTCTCAATTCAAAGGGCTTGGCTGCGACGCGAAGCCGGCAGCAGTTTGGCAATGGGTTCGGCGCTGGCGGTGTGCTGGCCGAAATTCGCGTTATAGGTGGCGATGATTTCGCCGGCGATGGAAATGGCGATCTCCACCGGCAATTTGCCCTTCACCTCGGTGAGGCCCATGGGGCAGCGCATGCGTTGCAGCTGCGCGGCGTCGAAGCCGCGATCACGCAGGCGATGTTCGAATTTGACCCGTTTGGTCTTTGAGCCAATCAGGCCGAAATAGGCAAAGTCATTGCGTTTGAGCAGGGCGGCGGTCAGTTCCAGGTCCAGTGCGTGATTGTGAGTCATCACGATGCAGTAACTGCCTGCCGGCAAGTCGGCGATTTCGTCGACCGGCTCTTCGCTGACGATTTTACGCACGCCTTGCGGGATATGTTCCGGAAACTCCTGGTCGCGCGAATCGATCCAACGCACCCGGCACGGCAGGCTCGCCAGCAACGGCACCAATGCGCGCCCAACATGCCCGGCGCCAAACACCGCGATCTGCGCCTGCACTTGGCCCATGGGTTCGAACAGCAGCACGGTCACGCCGCCACAGCACTGGCCCAGGCTCGCGCCGAGGCTGAAGCGTTCCAGGTGGGTGTTCTGCTGGCCACGTACGAGCATGTCGCGGGCGATCTGCATGGCTTTGTATTCCAAGTGCCCGCCGCCGATGGTGTCGAAGGTCTGCGCGGCGCTGATTACCATCTTTGAACCGGCGTTGCGCGGCGTGGAGCCGAGCTCTTCGATGATGGTCACCAGGACGCAGGGTTCGCCCTGGTTTTGCAGGTCGGCGAGGGCGCTGATCCAGTTGTTCATAGTCACCTCCAGTGGTGTCTGTGAGACCGCTATCGCAGGCAAGCCAGCTCCCACAGTTGATCGGGTTCACAGATCAACATGTGGGAGCCGGGCTTGCCCGCGATGGCAGCGCCTCGGTCTAGAGCGAAGCCATCTCGGTTTCAGTCTCAATGGCTTTCGCCGCCTGCAACTGCCGCATCTGCTCACACCCCCACAACACCCGTTCCGGCGTCGCCGGTGCGTCAATCTTCGGCTGATGGCGATAATCACCCAGGCTCGCCACCGCGTCCTTGATCGCGCACCACGAAGCAATCCCGAGCATGAACGGCGGCTCGCCCACGGCCTTGGAATGGAACACCGTGTCTTCCGGGTTCTTGCGGTTTTCCACCAGCTTGACGCGCAGGTCCAGCGGCATGTCCGCGACGGCTGGGATCTTGTAGCTGGCAGGGCCGTTGGTCATCAGCTTGCCCTTGTTGTTCCACACCAGCTCTTCCATGGTCAGCCAGCCCATGCCCTGGATAAAGCCGCCTTCGACCTGGCCGATGTCGATGGCCGGGTTCAGCGAGGCGCCGACGTCGTGGAGGATGTCGGTGCGCAGCATCTTGTATTCGCCGGTCAGGGTGTCGACGATCACTTCGCAACAGGCCGCGCCGAACGCGAAGTAGTAGAACGGCCGACCGCGTGACTGGCTGCGGTCGTAGAAGATTTTCGGGGTCTTGTAGAAGCCGGTGCTCGACAGCGAAACCTGGGCGAAATACGCCTGCTGGATCAACGCCTCAAAGGTCAGGATCTGGTCGCGTACGCGCACATGGCCGTTGTGGAACTCCACATCTGCCTCGCTCACGTCGTACTTGCGCGCGGCAAACTCCACCAGGCGCTGCTTGATGGTTTCGGCGGCGTTCTGCGCGGCCTTACCGTTCAGGTCAGCACCGCTGGAGGCGGCGGTCGGCGAGGTGTTGGGCACTTTGTCAGTGTTGGTGGCGGTGATCTGTACGCGGTCGATCTCCACCTGGAACACCTCGGCCACCACCTGCGCGACCTTGGTGTTCAAACCCTGGCCCATCTCGGTGCCGCCGTGGTTCAGGTGGATGCTGCCGTCGGTATAGATGTGGATCAGTGCACCCGCCTGGTTGAGAAAGCTGGCGGTAAACGAAATGCCGAACTTCACAGGCGTCAGAGCCAGGCCTTTTTTCAGGATCGGGCTGTTGGCGTTGTACAGGCGAATCGCTTCGCGGCGCTCGGCGTATTGGCTGCTGGCTTCAAGCTCGGCGGTCATCTCTTCGAGCATGTTGTGCTCGACGGTCTGGTAGTAGTGGGTGACGTTGCGCTCGGTCTTGCCGTAGTAGTTGGCCTTGCGCACCGCCAGCGGGTCGAGCGCCAAATGGCGGGCGATGGCGTCCATCACTTCCTCGATGGCGACCATGCCTTGCGGGCCGCCGAAGCCACGGTAGGCGGTGTTGGACGCAGTGTTGGTCTTGCAGCGATGGCCGTTCACCGTGGCATCGCCGAGGTAATACGCGTTGTCGGAGTGGAACATTGCACGGTCGACAATCGAGTTGGACAGGTCCGGCGAACAGCCGCAGTTACCCGCCAGCTCCAGGTTGATGCCGTGCAGGCGACCGCTGTCGTCGAAGCCGACGTCGTATTCGATATAGAAGGGGTGGCGCTTGCCGGTCATCAGCATGTCTTCCACACGCGGCAGGCGCATCTTGGTCGGCTGGCCAGTGAGGCGTGCAACCACCGCGCACAAGCACGCCGGGCTTGCGGCCTGGGTTTCCTTGCCGCCGAAACCACCGCCCATGCGGCGCATATCCACGACGATCTTGTTCATCGACACGTCGAGTACTTCGGCCACCAGTTTCTGCACTTCGGTGGGGTTTTGCGTAGAGCAATAGACGATCATGCCGCCGTCTTCGGTGGGCATCACCGACGAGATCTGGGTTTCCAGGTAGAAGTGTTCCTGGCCGCCGATATGAAGAGTGCCCTGGATACGGTTTTTGGCCGTGGCCAATGCGCCGACTGAATCACCGCGCTGGTGGGTGTGGCTGTCGAGCACGAAGTGTTTTTTGCGAAACGCCTCGACCACATCCAGCACCGGTTCCAGGTCTTCGTATTCGATCACCGCCGCCATCGCTGCTTTGCGTGCGGTGTCCAGGTCGCGGGCAGCCACAGCGAGTACAACCTGGCCGACGTACTGCACCGTATCAATCGCCAGCAACGGATCGCCGGGCATCAGCGGGCCGATGTCTTTCAGGCCCGGCACGTCTTCATGGGTGATAACAATGCGCACGCCTTCAAAGGCATAGCAGGGTGCGGTGTCGATGCTGATGATCCGCGCGTGGGCACGGTCGGACATGCGCGCATACAGGTGCAATTGGTTGGGGAATTCAAGGCGGTCATCGATGTATTGCGCTTCACCGCTGACGTGCTTGGCGGCGCTGTCATGCTTGACGCTGCGGCCCACGCCAGAGGTGAGGTCCTGGGCGAACAGCTCGGCAAGTTCGGCTTGGGTTTTAACGACGGCGTGATGGTTAGACATAAGCGGTCACCCGAGTCTCGATGTGCGGCGTTTGCAGTTCGATGAAGTATTTGCGCAGCAGGTTCTGCGCGCTGAGCAGGCGATATTCCTTGCTGGCGCGGAAGTCTGACAGCGGCGTGAAATCCTCGGCCAGGGCGGCGCAGGCTTGTTCGACGGTGGTCGAGTTCCAGGTGGCGCCGAGCAATACCGTCTCGCAGTTTTTTGCGCGTTTTGGCGTAGCAGCCATGCCGCCGAAGGCGACGCGGGCGTTGCTGATCACACCGTTTTCAATCTTCAAGTTGAACGCGGCGCACACGGCGGAAATGTCATCGTCCAGGCGCTTGGAAACCTTGTAGGCGCGGAACAGCGCGTGGTCCTTCGGCACGATGATTTTCTCGATGAACTCGCTGTCCTGGCGCGCGGTGACGCGGTAATCGATGAAGTAATCTTCAAGCGCCAGGGTGCGGCGGGTTTCGCCCTTGCACAGCACGATCTGCGCGCCGAGGGCGATCAGCAGCGGTGGCGAATCACCAATCGGCGACGCATTGCCGATATTGCCGCCCAGGGTGCCCTGGTTGCGGATTTGCAGAGAGGCGAAGCGATGCAGCAGTTCGCCAAAGTCCGGGTATTCAGCGTTCAACGCGGCGTAGCAATCGGAGAGGGCGGTGGCCGCGCCGATTTCCAGGCGGTCGTCGAACTCTTCGATGCGCTTCATTTCTTCAATGTTGCCGACGTAGATCATCACCGGCAGCGTGCGGTGGAACTGGGTGACTTCCAGCGCCAGGTCGGTGCCGCCGGCCAGCAAGCGCGCTTGGGGATAAGCATCGTAGAGGTCGGCCAGATCGGCAACGGTCAACGGCACCAGGCAACGTTTGTCGCCGCTGTTGAGTTCACCGGTTTGTGTCGGCGCAATGGCTTTGAGGCGGGCGATGGTGTCGGCCTGGCGGCTGTCGAACTGATCCTGGGGTTTGTTGCAGCAAGCCTGTTCGGCGGCCGCGAGAATCGGGCGATAACCGGTGCAGCGGCACAGGTTGCCGGCCAGGGCTTCATGGGCTTTCTGGCTGTCGGGGGCGTCGCTGTTCTTTTGCAGGGCAAACAATGACATCACAAAACCGGGGGTGCAAAAGCCGCATTGTGAACCGTGGCACTCGACCATGGCCTGTTGCACGCTGTGCAGTTGGCCTTGGTGCTTGAGGTCTTCGACGCTGATCAGTTGTTTGCCGTGCAGGGACGAGACAAAGGTCAGGCAGGAGTTGAGGCTGCGATAACGGATCTGCTCGGCGCCTTGATCGTCCGTGTGCAGTTCGCCGACCACCACGGTGCAGGCACCGCAATCGCCGCTGGCGCAGCCTTCCTTGGTGCCGGATTTGCCCACATGCTCGCGCAGATAGTTGAGAACAGTCAGGTTGGGGTCCAGGGCGTGCTCGCTACGGAGTTCCTGGTTAAGTAAAAACTGGATCACGGAAGGCCTCGCAGACTCATTATTGTTGTTAACCGCTTTGCGCCGAATCTAGTCATGTCTGACTTTTCGGTCAATTGTTTTCTGACCTAAGGGTCAAGAAAATGCGATCGCAACACGTTCAATTATGGTCCAGTCTTCTGGAACCGTTGTTTTTGCGGGCTTATGCACTGCAATCTTTGCTTATTCCGTGCCAAATTCGCCACGGTGGGCGTAGCGCCATCAGCGGGCCAATGCGCTACACTGCCGCGCTTGTATTGATAGAAGATTTTGAAGGGAAAACATGACGTTCAAGGCGCCGGACAGTCTCGCCGAGCAAATCGCTCACCACCTCGCCGAACGCATCATTCGCGGCGATCTCAAGCCTGGGGAGCGGATCCAGGAGCAAAAGGTCACGCTGGCACTCAATGTCAGCCGTGGTTCCGTGCGTGAAGCCTTGCTGATCCTCGAACGTCGCCACCTGATCGCGATCCTGCCGCGCCGTGGCGCCCACGTCACCGAACTCACCGCGCACAAGGTGCAGAGCCTGTGTACGTTAATGGGCGAGATGTACATCCTGCTCGGCAATGCGGTTGCCGAAGGCTGGCAAAGCCAGGTCGACATGGCGCCGTTTCTGCAAATACAGCAGCGCCTGCAGCTCAGCTATGAGCGCGAGGACATCCGCGCCTTCGTTGAAGAAAGCTTCAATGTCATGCGCGCCGCGTACCCCTTCGCCAACAACCCCTATTTGCAGGAAACCGTCGAGAACCTGCAGCCAGCGATGAACCGTGCCTATTACCTGGCCCTGGATCAACGCAAGGCGTCCATGAGCGAGTACCTGGCCCTGTTCGAACAACTGCTCGCCGCTGTACTGGCCCGTGACCTGGTGCAGATTCGCCTGGTGCTGTCGGCCTACTGCCAGCGCAGTTCATCGCTGGTCATCGCCGCGTTGGCGGACGCCTAAACGTGCGGCTCAAGTGCATCAAACTGGCGGGGTTCAAATCCTTCGTCGACCCGACCACGGTGAACTTCCCCAGTAATATGGCGGCGGTGGTCGGGCCCAATGGTTGCGGCAAGTCGAACATCATCGACGCCGTACGCTGGGTGATGGGCGAGAGCTCGGCAAAAAACCTGCGCGGCGAATCGATGACCGACGTCATCTTCAACGGTTCCACCAGCCGCAAGCCCGTCAGCCAGGCCAGCATCGAACTGGTATTTGACAACTCCGACGGCACCTTGGTCGGCGAGTACGCGGCCTACGCCGAAATCTCGATCCGCCGCAAAGTGACGCGCGACAGCCAGAACAGTTACTTCCTCAACGGCACCAAGTGTCGCCGTCGGGACATCACCGATATTTTCCTCGGCACAGGCTTGGGCCCGCGCAGCTACTCGATCATCGAGCAGGGCATGATCTCCAAGCTGATCGAAGCCAAGCCCGAAGACCTGCGTAACTTTATCGAGGAAGCGGCCGGCATCTCCAAGTACAAGGAGCGCCGCCGCGAGACCGAAAACCGCATCCGCCGTACCCACGAGAACCTCGCCCGCCTGACCGACCTGCGCGAAGAGCTGGAGCGCCAGTTGGAGCGCCTGCACCGCCAGGCCCAGGCCGCCGAGAAGTACCAGGAATACAAGGGCGAAGAGCGCCAGCTCAAGGCACAACTGTCGGCCCTGCGTTGGCAAGCGTTGAATGACCAGGTTGGCCAGCGCGAAGCGATCATTGGCACCCAGGAAATCAGTTTTGAAGCGCTGGTGGCCGAGCAGCGCAATGCCGACGCCAGCATCGAACGCCTGCGTGATGGGCACCACGACCTGTCCGAGCGCTTCAATCTGGTGCAGGGCCGCTTCTATTCGGTGGGCGGCGATATTGCTCGCGTCGAGCAGAGCATCCAGCACGGCCAGCAGCGCTTGCGTCAGTTGCAGGATGATTTGAAGGAAGCCGAGCGCGCGCGCCTGGAAACAGAATCTCACCTGGGCCACGACCGCACGTTGCTGCTGACCCTCGGTGAAGAGCTGGACATGCTCACCCCCGAGCAGGAAATCACCAGCGCCGCCGCCGAAGAGGCCGCCGCCGCCCTGGAAGAAGCCGAAACCACCATGCACGGCTGGCAGGAGCAGTGGGACACCTTCAACCTGCAATCCGCCGAGCCGCGTCGCCAGGCCGAGGTGCAGCAGTCGCGCATCCAGCAACTGGAAACCAGCATGGAGCGCCTGGCCGAACGCCAGCGTCGTCTGCAGGAAGAGCGTGTGTTGCTCGCCGCCGACCCGGAAGACGCGGCAATCATGGCGCTGAGCGAGCAACTCGCCGAAAGCGAAATGACGCTCGAGGAGCTGGAAGCCAGCGAAGAACAACAAGTGGAGCGCCTGGAGCAATTGCGTCAGCAACTGCAACAGGCGACCCAGGCACAGCAGCAGGCCCAGGGTGATTTGCAGCGGCTCAATGGGCGCTTGGCGTCCCTCGAGGCATTGCAACAAGCCGCCTTGGACCCAGGCACCGGTACGGCTGAATGGTTGCGCGATCAGCATCTGGCCGAACGCCCGCGATTGGCGGAAGGCTTGAAGGTCGAGGCAGGTTGGGAGCTGGCGGTGGAAACCGTGCTCGGCGCCGACCTGCAGGCTGTGCTGGTGGATGATTTTGGCGGCTTTGACCTGGCCGGTTTTGCCCAGGGCGACTTGCGTTTGCTCAGCCCGGCGGCCGATGGCACGCGGGTGCCGGGCAGTTTGCTGGACAAGGTCGAAGCGGCGATTGATCTGTCGCCTTGGCTGGGCCAGGTTAAACCGGTTGAATCACTTGAGCAGGCCTTGGCCCAGCGCGGCCAGCTGGGCGTCGGTGAGAGCTTGATCAGCCGCGACGGCTACTGGGTCGGTCGCCATTTCCTGCGCGTACGCCGTGCCAGTGAAGCCGAAAGCGGCGTCCTGGCCCGAGGCCAGGAAATCGTCAACCTGAGCGCCGAACGCGAAGAACGCGAAGCCACCCTCGAAAGCCTGGAAACCGAACTGCAAACCCTGCGCGCCACCCAGCGCCAGCAAGAGACCGGCCGCGAACACCTGCGCCGCCTGTTGCAGGACGAAGCGCGCCAGCAAGGCGAACTCAAGGCCCAGCTCTCCGCGAGCAAAGCCAAGGCCGAACAACTGACCCTGCGCCGCACCCGGCTTGACGAAGAAGTCGCTGAGATGGGCGAACAACGCGCCCTCGAACACGAGCAGATCGGCGAGGCGCGCCTGCAGTTGCAGGAGGCCCTCGACAGCATGGCCCTCGACACCGAGCAACGTGAATTGCTGCTGGCCCAGCGCGACAGCCTGCGCGAACGCCTCGACCGCGTGCGCCAGGAAGCCCGCCAGCACAAAGACCACGCCCACCAATTGGCAGTGCGCCTCGGCTCCCTGCGCGCCCAGCACAACTCCACGGCTCAGGCCCTTGAGCGCCTGGAGATGCAATCGGAACGCCTCACCGAAAAGCGCGAGCAGTTGAGCCTCAATCTGGAGGAGGGCGAAGCGCCGTTGGAAGAGCTGCGCCTCAAGCTCGAAGAATTGCTCGACAAGCGCATGACCGTCGACGAAGAACTCAAGACCGCGCAGATCGCCCTGGAAGACGCCGACCGCGAATTGCGCGACGCCGAAAAACGCCGGACCCAGGCCGAGCAACAGTCCCAGCTTATCCGCGGTCAGCTCGAACAGCAGCGCATGGAATGGCAAGCCCTGACCGTGCGCCGCAAGACCCTGCAAGACCAATTGCTGGAAGACGGCTACGACCTGCACGGCGTGCTCAACACCCTGACCGCCCAGGCCAACGAGAAAGAGGCCGAAGAAGAACTCGAACGCATTGCTGCGCGTATCCAGCGACTGGGCGCGATCAACTTGGCGGCCATTGACGAATACCAGCAACAATCCGAGCGTAAACGTTATCTGGATGCCCAGAACGCCGACCTGGTGGAAGCGCTGGACACCTTGGAAAACGTGATCCGCAAGATCGACAAGGAAACCCGTAACCGCTTCAAAGATACCTTTGATCAGATTAATGCCGGTTTACAGGCGTTATTCCCAAAAGTTTTCGGCGGTGGCAGCGCTTACTTGGAACTGACGGGCGAAGATCTACTCGATACAGGGGTAACGATCATGGCGCGGCCTCCGGGCAAGAAGAACAGCACCATCCATTTGTTGTCCGGCGGCGAGAAAGCCCTGACCGCATTGGCCCTGGTATTTGCCATCTTCAAGTTGAACCCGGCGCCGTTCTGCATGCTTGATGAAGTTGACGCCCCGCTGGATGACGCTAACGTTGGACGGTACGCGCGGTTGGTCAAAGAGATGTCCCAGACCGTGCAGTTCATCTATATCACCCACAATAAGATCGCCATGGAAATGGCGGATCAGTTGATGGGTGTGACGATGCATGAGCCCGGCTGCTCGCGTTTGGTAGCGGTGGATGTCGAAGAAGCGATGGCGTTGGTGGAGTCTTGAGCCCTGCCGGGGGAGAATTTTTATAGCATGCGGTAAGACGCTTTACCGGTCTGGCGAAAGTGGCAAATGGACATATTTGTTCAAGCCATTTTGACAGACGGTGTAAAGTTATCTTTGGTCGTGCTAGTTTAATGTCAAATTTTCATATGCGTGGGCAAAACGTCAGTCAGAACATAGAGTTGGCGCCACGTTTTAAAGCGGTTTGCACAGTGCTAAACCCCTTATTTTTCAGCATTTTTTATTAGAGGCACGGGATTACATGGAAATCGGTCTGCGCGAGTGGCTGATCGTCATCGGCATCATTGTCATTGCCGGTATTCTTTTTGATGGCTGGCGCCGCATGCGCGGTGGCAAGGGGAAGCTTAAATTTCGTCTGGACCGCAACCTGTCCAACTTGCCTGACGACGACGGTGCCGCCGAGCTGCTGGGGCCGCCCCGTGTGCTCGATACCCATAAAGAACCTCAGTTGGACGAGCACGACTTGCCGTCGATGAGCGCGCCGCTGCGTGAAGCCCGCGAGCCGTCGTCCAAGCGTGGCAAGCGCGCCAGTGCCGGCGCTGCCGAGCCGCATCAGGGCGACTTGAACCTTGACGTCGATGAAGGCCCGAGCTTCAGCAGCCGCGACGATGATTTCCCGGACGAAAATGTGGGCAAGACCTCCAGCGCGCCGCGCCAATCGGTCAACGACCAGCCCGCCGCCGAAGAAGTGCTGGTGATCAGCGTGATCTGCCGCGACGCCGCCGGTTTCAAAGGCCCGGCCCTGCTGCAGAACATCCTGGAAAGCGGCCTGCGTTTTGGCGAGATGGATATTTTCCACCGTCACGAAAGCATGGCGGGTAACGGCGAAGTACTGTTCTCCATGGCCAATGCGGTCAAGCCGGGCACCTTCGACCTGGACGATATCGACCTGTTCAGCACCCCGGCAGTGAGCTTCTTCCTTGGCCTGCCAGGCCCACGTCACCCGAAACAAGCATTCGACGTGATGGTGGCCGCAGCCCGCAAGCTGTCCCAGGAACTGAATGGCGAGCTCAAGGACGACCAGCGCAGCGTCCTCACTGCGCAGACCATCGAACATTACCGTCAGCGCATCGTCGAGTTCGAGCGTCGCGCCCTGACACAGAAACGCTGAGGCCTGATCTTAAGCGTTGCCTGTAGAATCCGTGCACTAACATATTGAGCAGCTTCGGCTGCTCTTTTGCTTTATGAGAGAACACCCATGACCGCCGCCCCTACCCGCATCCTCGAACTGCGCGCTGAACTGGATCAGCACAACTACCGTTACCACGTCCTCGACGAGCCAAGCATTCCGGACGCCGAGTACGACCGGTTGTTCCATGAGCTCAAGGCCCTGGAGGCCGAGCATCCGGAGCTGATTACGCGGGACTCACCGACGCAGCGGGTCGGCAGTGCGGCGCTGTCGGCGTTCACGCAGGTGAAGCACGAGATTCCGATGCTCAGCCTGGGCAACGCGTTTGATGAAACCACCATGCTGGAGTTCGATCGCCGGGTGACCGAAGGTCTCGACCTGCCTGCAGGCGATCTGTTTGGCGGTGGCGCGGCGGTGGAGTACAGCTGCGAGCCCAAGCTGGACGGCCTGGCGGTCAGCCTGCTGTACCAGGATGGCGAGTTGGTACGGGGCGCTACCCGTGGCGACGGCACCACCGGTGAAGACATCAGCGTCAACGTGCGCACCGTGCGCAATATCCCATTGAAGCTGCACGGCAGCGGCTGGCCGGCCACCCTTGAGGTGCGCGGCGAAGTGTTTATGTCCAAGGCCGGTTTCGAGCGGCTCAACGCCTCGCAACTGGACGTCGGCGGCAAGACCTTCGCCAACCCGCGCAATGCGGCTGCCGGCAGCCTGCGCCAGTTGGACTCAAAGATCACTGCCAGCCGCCCGCTGGAATTTTGCTGTTATGGCGTGACCACCGATATCAGCGACAGCCACATTGGCAACCTGCAGCAACTGAAGCAGTGGGGCATGCCCATCAGTCACGAGCTGAAGCTGGCCAAGGGCATCCAGGATTGCCTGGAGTACTACCGTGATATCGGCGAGCGGCGGAACAGCCTGCCGTATGAGATCGACGGTGTGGTGTTCAAGGTCAACAGCATTGCCTCCCAGCGCGAACTGGGTTTCCGCGCCCGCGAACCGCGCTGGGCCATCGCGCATAAATTCCCGGCCCTGGAAGAGCTGACCGAACTGCTCGACGTCGAATTCCAGGTTGGCCGCACCGGTGCCGTCACGCCGGTGGCGCGCCTGAAGCCGGTCAAGGTCGCGGGTGTCACCGTGTCCAACGCGACCTTGCACAACATGGACGAAGTGGCGCGCCTGGGCGTGATGATCGGCGATACCGTGATCATCCGCCGTGCCGGTGACGTAATCCCACAAGTCGTGTCGGTGGTGCTTGAACGACGCCCGGAAACGGCGCGGCCAGTGCCGATCCCCGAGCGCTGCCCGGTGTGCGGTTCCCATGTGGAACGCACGCAACTGGTCAAGCGCAGCAAAGGCAAGGAAACCGTCAGCGAGGGCGCGGTGTACCGTTGCGTCGGCCGCCTGGCCTGTGGCGCGCAGCTCAAGCAGGCGATCATCCATTTTGTTTCGCGTCGTGCCATGGATATCGACGGCCTCGGCGACAAGACCATCGAACAGTTGGTGGATGAAAAACTCATCGGCTCGCCGGCGGATCTCTACAAACTGAAGTACGAGCAGATCATCGACCTGGAAGGCTTCGCCGATATTTCCAGCAAGAAGCTGATTAGCGCCATCGAAAACAGCAAGACCCCGACCCTGGCGCGCTTTATCTATGCCCTGGGCATTCCCGACGTAGGCGAGGAGACCGCCAAGGTGCTGGCGCGCTCCCTGGCCTCGCTGGAACGTGTGCAGAAGGCCTTGCCGGAAGTGCTGACGTACTTGCCGGACGTCGGTCTGGAAGTGGCGCACGAGATCCACAGCTTCTTTGAAGACAGCCATAACCAGGATGTGATCGGTGCGCTGCTGTCGCCGGATGAATGCGGTCTGCAATTGCAGGAGCAGGGCGACCTGAGTGCCGAATTCGCCGCCAGCACCACCTTGGGCGGCTTGCTCGACAAGTTGCACGTGCCGAGCGTCGGCCCGGGCGCTGCGCAGAAACTGGCGGACAAGTTCGGCACCCTCGAAGGCGTGATCAAGGCGGACTGGCTGGATATGCGCCAGGCCCTGCCCGAGAAACAGGCCAAGGCCGTACGCGACTTTTTTGACAACCAAGGCAATGCCAACCGCGCCCTGGCCATCGAGCAGCAGCTCAAGGACTTCGGCATGCACTGGCTGAGCGAGAAGAAAGTCGTCGAAGGTTTGCCCGAAGCCGGGCACACCTGGGTGCTCACCGGCTCCCTGGAGCTGATGAGTCGCGACGTGGCGAAGGAAAAACTCGAAAGCCTCGGCGCCAAGGTGGCGGGTTCCGTCTCGGCGAAAACCCATTGCGTGGTGGCGGGGCCGGGGGCGGGTTCCAAGCTGGCCAAAGCCAGCGAGTTGGGCTTGAAGGTATTGGATGAAGAAGCCTTCGTCGCCTTCCTCGCCAAGCACAACATCACGGTCTGATTCTTACTGAACGATCTCTTACTGGCGATGCTCAGAGTTCCTACGCGCGCCCCGTAGCAGCTGTCGAGCGCCAACGAGGCTGCGTTGGAGGCGATGCGGTGCAGGGCCCGACGCAGGATGGGCAGTGTTGCCGACGCAGTCTCGCTTAAGCTCGACAGCGGCTACGCGGTTATTTTTGGTACTCAAGACAGGAAGAGATCGCCATGTTCCGCTACTTCGAACAACTCAGTTCGCGCATCGCTGCACCGTTCGTAGCCGGCACGTCTCGCGATAGCAAGGTGTGGCAGTGCCGGTGCGGTCAATCGCTGTTTTTTCGCAACAGCCAATGCCTGGCCTGCCAGGCGTTGCTGGGGTATCAAGCGCAACAAAGTCGCCTGTCCTCCCTGCAGCCCGGTCCCGTCGAGGGCACCTGGCTACAGGACGACAACCTCGCCGCCGGCGCCTTCCGCCGCTGCGCCAACCTCGACACGCCGGCCGCCTGCAACTGGCTGATCCCGGCCCACAGCACGGCATCGCTGTGCGTGGCCTGCAGCTTGAACCGCACCATCCCCGACCTGTCGATCGCGGAAAACCACGACCGCTGGCGCAAGGTCGAGACCGCCAAGCGCCGCTTGGTCGCGCAACTGATCAGCTTGGGTTTGCGCGTTGTGCCAAAGAGTGCCGATGAAGATAACGGCCTGGCCTTCGACTTCGTTGGTATCGACCTGGAAGGCAACGCGCCCATGACCGGCCATGCGAACGGTCTGATCACCCTCGACATCAAGGAAGCCGACGACGCCCACCGTGAAAAAGTCCGTGTGCAAATGCGCGAACCCTATCGCACCTTGCTCGGGCACTTTCGCCATGAGGTCGGTCACTATTACTGGGATCGCCTGGTCGCCAATACCCATTGGCTTGAAGCGTTTCGCAACCTGTTCGGCGACGAACGCGCCAGTTATGCCGATGCGCTCGACCAGCACTACCAGAACGGGCCACGCCCCGACTGGCAGCAAACCTGCGTCAGTGCCTACGCCACCATGCACCCCTGGGAAGACTGGGCCGAAACCTGGGCCCACTACCTGCACATGATGGACGCGGTCGACACCGCCCTCGGCTTCGGCATGAGCGCCCGCACGATGGAGCTGGATTACCAGCCATTCCCGCTCAGCACGCTCTACGACCCTGAACACCCTGGCGGTGCAGCGTTCCTGTCGTTCGTCAATGCCTGGATCGAACTGGCCGGCATGCTTAACGAGCTGTCGCGCAGCATGGGCCAGCCGGATTTCTATCCCTTCGTGCTGCCACCGGCAGTAATCGCCAAGCTGCACTTTATTCACTTGGTGATCCAGGAAGAGGGCGGTAGGGCGGATGAGGTGGTACAGGCGCAGTAACTCGCCGTGTGTGGGAGCTGGCTTGCCTGCGATGGCATCACTCGGTAGCCCAGGCAGACCGAGTCGTCAGCATCGCGGGCAAGCCCGGCTACCACAGGGTTCTGTGTGGCTCCCTGGGGCGCAGACAAGTGCTTGAGCCCCTTCATATTTTTAATCCGGCCCCAACGGTTGTAACTTCCGATGAGATCGGTACAATGGCCCCGCTTGCCGAGAGGCAGGCGTCGTTATGGTGACCCCATCGGTCCCCCCGCAACGATTACCCGTGAACCTGGTCAGAGCCGGAAGGCAGCAGCCACAGCGGGAACATTGTGTGCCGGGGTGTGGCTGGTGGGGTTGCCTCCATAACGCTCTTTCTTGCAACACCTCATCACTTTCAATTCAAAAATGCTTTCACGCCATCTGCCATCGGGCAGTCCATGGCGGCATACTCCTATGCCTGGCATCCGGAGACAGCACACGTGGAAAAAGTCGACGACCTCACGCGCGAAAAACTGCGGGAATGGCAGATGCGGCGCCTGGAGATCAAGGACCGTATTCAATCGCATCCTGAACAGACCCTGGAATTGTCGAGGGTATTGGACCTGATGGACGACGAACACGCGCAAATCCTCAGCGAGGCGCAAATGATCCGGGTCGAGGAAGTGACGGATGCCCCCGCGCCGATCGCCCAGCCCGCGCCGCCACCACTCGCGGGCGCCTGCACGCTGCAATTGAATGTGGCCGCGCAGAGTGCCGAAGACTTGCGCAGGTTGCTCGAGATGGCGGTTTTCGAACTCCAGCAGCAGATCAATGCGATGGCCTCTGGAGCTGACTCGCCGGCCCACTGCGGCGGGATGTCAGGCTCCCTGGGCGAGTATCGGTTCGAACTGGGTAGCCAGGACCATGCCTGATCCACGCGACGTACGTCGGCCCCTGGCTGCGAGGAACTATGCAACCGGAACACTTTGATTTATCCAGCCCCGTCTTCCTGCCCGTCACGGACGAAACCTGCACCGCCCTGCTCGGCACGAACGGCGCCGAGGCCTTGGTCGGCCTGACGGACCCGGAGCTGGCCGCCGTGCTCGTCATCCAGAACCTGGCCCAGGCCGCGGAAAAAGACCTGACGTGCGCTGGCGCTGAACGCATCCTGGAAAAGTTGCTCGGCTGGGCAGTGGATTCACCGTCTTCGGGCGCTGCGACGTTGCTGTCTGAAGCGCAACGGCTGTTCGACCCGCGCAAGCTTTACTTTGGGTTTAACGCGCTCAAAAGCGTGAACCTGCGCCTGCTTTCAGCTGAAGAAGTGGCGGCGCGGGATTACCTGTTGCCTACGGGTAAATGGGATATCGGCTACAAGGTCCGCCATCTGCGCAGCAATGACCCGTTCAGCCAGCAAATGATTACACCCCGGCACCGCGAACGCTGGCTCAGCCCGGCTCAGGACAAGCTGGTGCGCACCTTTCGGGCCAACTTGAATGAAGACTTGCATGTTCAAGGCTACGCGGGCATCGGCAAGAGCCACCTGCTCGGCGCCTTGATGGAGTGCCTGCGGCCTGAACAGACCCTGATACTGGCGCGCACGCCAGCAAAGCTGGCGACTCTTCGCGAACGTATGGGGTTGGGGCGCGACAGCAAGGCCGGCTCGACGTTTGCCGGTTTCGCCAAGGCCCTGTTGCACGGGCCACGCCCGCCCGCGCAGGCAACGCCGGCCAGGTTGCCCGGCAAACTGGCCGTGGCGCAAACCCTGGATATCCATGGGTGGCGCGGCCACGAGGGTCCAGCGACCGTCGATGTGTGTCTCAAGGTGCTCGAACGCTATTGTCATTCCAGCCATCACAGCCTCTCGGCCAGGCATTTGCCGCATTTCAAACAACCGTTGTCAGGTGTGGATGCCCAGGTGTTACTGGAGTATTCCAGCCGTGTGTGGACTTACCTGGAGGCCAACCCGCAATGGGCCAGCCCACCCGAGTTCGCGGCGTTGTTGCTGATCAAGCGCGTGAGTCTCGACGGTTGCGTGGTGCCGCCTCGGTACACCCATGTATTGATCGATGAAAGCCAGGACATCCCGCCTTCGTTGTTGCAGATTATCGAACGCGGCCGCCAAGTGCTGATCACCCTCGGCGATGAGTACCAATTGGCCAGCGGTGTGATGGTCAGAAGAAAGCGCGAAGTCCGGCACACCGACATCAGCTATTCCGTGCGCTCGGGCCGCAACGTCGAGCGGCTGGTCAACCCGTTGATCAGCGTGCACTCGCAAAAGTGCAAGACCCCCTTCGAAGGCGCGCGGGATGCGGACGTCGGCATCGAACATTACCCCCAGGGCTTCGTGCCGCCGGAAGGCTGCGTGGTGTTGACCGCGTCGCCTTGGGACACGATGAAATGGGCCATTCAGTTGCAGCAGGCCAACTGCCCGTTCGGGTTACCCGACAACGCGGCGCAGCAGGATCTCCAGCGCTTCATGATCAGCGCCATCGCCCTGTTCAAGCCGCAGTTCTACAGCAACGAGCACAACGAGAACGGGCCGCACGTGTATTTCAGCGACATGGCTGACTGGCAACAGGTGCGTGATGCCAGCCAGTTTGATGAGTCGTTCCTGTGGGTCGAGAGTGAGCTGGAAAAAGGCTTCAATGTCGCCGATATCACACGCTTGAACCGCTTGGTCGGGGTCCCCGGCAAGCGTTGCCTGCTGATGCTGGCGGAAGAGGCGGGTGGCATGGAATTCAATCGGGTGCTGCTGACCCCTGAGCTGCTGACCAACGTGAAGTTCAAGGATGCCTACGCGTTCGATCAGCGGATCTGTGCCGTGTACATCGCAATTTCCCGCGCAAAGCAACAGCTTTACGTCCCTTACGATGTGGTCGAATGGCTCGAGTATCACCATTATCAGGGGTTCAGCGGGTCGCACGGTTACTGATATTACGGCCGGTACACCGGGAATGCCTTGATCACCGGGACAATTTCGGGGCCCATCGCCTCTACCGTTTTTGGCGGATCGCTCGGTGTTGGAATGTTCCTGGCAAAGTGAAAGATGATGGTCTGGCCGGTGCCACTGTCCCGGTAATATTTGAAGAAACTGACTTCAGAGAAACGTCCGTCCTTGCGCAGAGACTCGGGGAAATACATCACCAAATACACGATCCCGGTGGCATTGTCCGTCGCGAGGATCGACGGCATATTCGGGTTTTCCTGCTGGTGAAGCCGGACGGTATTCTTGGCGAGGTCGAGGGGTTCGAAACGGTTCATCTCGCGAGGGACCACGGTAAAATCCACCATCTCATTCCAGGCATCGACGCTTTCCTGCGCCGGGAAGTATTCCCATAGGCCGGGTTTCTGAAATTTCAGGACGAAGGTCTTGCCGTCGAACACCACCGATTTGGTTTCGGCAATGGATGGGCGCGACAGGTCGGGGGCAACAGTGGCTGGGGGCGAAGCGCAACCGCAGAGCAGGGCCAAGACAGACAAAACAACTAACGTGATTTTCATTTCAATCCTTGAAAATAATGTGAGGCAGGCATCTTGCGCGAGAGACAGTAGCCCAACAGGCGGCTGAATACTGCCTATCAGTCGAAAAACTGCGTGTTCCCGATCTGTCCTTGAGGGCTCCCTCACAGCTTTTAAAACACTTTCTGGACAACCCCAAACCGCCTTGCTAGTTTCCGCCAGCCACTTGTTGCAGAGTATGACAAGGGCGTGTAGTTGATATTGAAGTGCTATCACTTCTTTAACTAACAAGGATGTCTGTGATGAAAAGCCTGCAAGGGTTACCCCGTCTTATCAGTGCTTCGGTAGGGACTCCCGGTAAAGCCCGCAACTTGCCCGCCGATGTGCAGTGCATCCAGTATTTATTCAACCTGATCATTCCCAAACTGGGTTTTCCGCTGGCCGAGAACGGCAAGTGCGATGGCCAGTTGGTGCAGTGCATCAGCCAGTACCAGTTCCGTCACCTCAAATACGCCCACCCCGATGGCGTGATCGACCCCACCGGTCGCACCTTCAACAGCTTGATCGAAGAAGCGGTAAAGGTGCCGCTGAAGGCCTTCCCGAGCATGCGCATTCCGAGCTTTCTGAACGCATTCGGTAACAATCAGGGTGATGCAGTGCAGGCGACGGTCAACGTGTACCTGGACCGCATGCGCGCGATGATCGAAGCCGAGCGACGTAACCGCCAGTTAATGCTCCAGGCCACGTGCGACGGCGGCATGACGCTCTCCGATGCGGATTTTCAGAATGCCGCCAAGCAGTTGGGCAACGGCATTTCGGTGAATGTCATCAGGGCCTTCGCCACGGTTGAGTCCGGTGGTCGATCAGGTTTTGGGCCGGCCAAGTTGCCGATCATTGCGTTTGAAGGGCACCAGTTTCGCAAGTACACCAAGCATATCTACGACCAGGCGCACCCGTTGCTTTCGTACGTCTATGTAAGAAAGGCCGGGCCGCAGTGGCAGGTCAATAACAAGGATCAGGTCAAGGCCTGGGAAACCATGGCCACCGCCTTCGCCCTGGATCAGGAAGCGGCGTTGATGTCGGCGTCGTGGGGCATGTTTCAGACCATGGGGTTCAACTACGCCTCATGCGGTTACAAGACGGTGTTTGAGTTTGCCGCGGCATTGAAAGTGAATGTCGGTAACCAACTGAAGGCGTTTCTCGCGTTTTGCGCTAACAGCTCAGCGTTGATGACGGCCATGAAAGCCAAGGATTTCACTTCCATGGCGCGAAACTATAACGGCAAGGACTACGGCAACTATGACGTCCTGATGAAAGAAGCCTACGAGAAACTTGAAGGGAAA
Organism: Pseudomonas sp. H1_A03; assembly: GCF_054685145.1. Lineage (NCBI taxonomy): Bacteria > Pseudomonadati > Pseudomonadota > Gammaproteobacteria > Pseudomonadales > Pseudomonadaceae > Pseudomonas > Pseudomonas sp. H1_A03. The sequence goes on along the minus strand of NZ_CP162829.1, from coordinate 5,812,290 downwards.
AAATAAGATGATCCGTTTTCTAGCAGTGGGTGTGTTGTCGTTGTGCGCCGTAGCGCCTGCCTTGGCCGGTGCACCCGCGTTGCATTCGGGCAAGTACGAGGGGTTGATGCTGGCGGTGACGCCCGAGCATCAGGTCGAAGGCTATTACGCAGAAGCGATGGGTGAGGGTGTCACGCGCAGTTGCACGTTCTACCTGCAAGGCAAGCCTGACGCGCTGACCACCTGGAACGATGAGGCCTACCCTGGCAGCGTGGCGCCTTCTTCGGACGGCGTGACCCTGACCGTAAAAGAGGGCCGCCAGCACCCCGGTTGCTTGAATGTGCTGATGCCGGAGATCGCCACCGGCCTGGACTTGACCCAGACCGCCAACAAGAAATGGATCGGCCTGGTGACGGTGTCCGCCGACAAGGCGTACTTGCTGAAAACCCCAACTGCCAAGCCCGTGAAACGCCCCTACATTGTCAAAAACGACGTGGTCGGCGTGCTGGCCTTTAAGGATGGTTGGGCGCAGGTCGAATTCATCAATGCGCAGAGCCGTTCGTTTACCGGTTGGATCAGCCAGGATCAGTACAGCCGTTTGTCTGCGCCTAAACCCTAGACACGCGCAGCCCAACTCAGAACCTCCGATTACGCCGCAACGTGCCACGCACGTTGCGGCGTTTTCATGCCTGGGTTCAGGCTTTGTTGCGGTTGAACAGCTTACGGATCACGGCGAACAACGCCACCACGCCTATCACCAGGAACTTCTTCGCGGCCAGCAGGAAGATGCCGATCTTGGCGAACAATCCGGCTTTGGCCGCAATCCCGCCGGCGACCAACGCCGCGAGGCCGTAAGTGGCAAGCTTGTCGGTGCTCGGGTTGAAGTCGGTGTACAGGTTGCCGTCGGTGAAGTTGGTGAAGGCCAAGACCTTGGGCAATTCCTGCTTGATGGTGGGCAGGTCGGTCATGGCGGCGACGGCGTTGAGTTCCAGCACGCCTTCACGGCCCAGCACGCGGATGCTGTAGTTGAGGGTGGTCTGCTCGGCGTCGTCGGCCTTCAGTTCGCGGGCCCAATACATCTTGTGGGTGGTGTCGTCGTAGTGCGGCGGCTCGGCCCAGCCCAGCAAGTGCAGGCCGGCGTAGCCTTGTTGCTGGCGTTCTTTGTTTTCGGCCTCGTCTTCTTCCTGCATTTGTTTGAGCAGTTCGGCGTAGTCGATTTTTGCGGCGTCCTCGTCGGAAATGTGCCCGTCGGCCTTGTAGCTGACGATCACGCCCCAGCCACGTTCCGACAGTGGGCTAACGGCTTTCGGCACGATCATGCCCAGGGTCTTGAAGCCCGGCGGGTTGCCCCAGCCGTCCGTCAGCAAGCGCTCGGTGTCGGCGGGGTCGAGGTAATAGAACTCGTCGTTGAGCTTGAGGGTTGCTATGCCACTGGGCAGGGTGACCGTGCCGGTCTTCTGCTTGAGGGACTTGAGGAAGTGCTCGGCCGTTTCGGCGGGCGCACTGGCTTCAACGGGCGCGGGTGTGGAAGCGGCAAAGGCGGGGGCGGCAGGCAGGCTCAAAACGGCCGCCGCCAACAACAGGCGGAAGTAATTCATGGTAGTCCCTTACATTTTGAATTAATTTCGCAAAATAATAACTGAAAGAACCTGTTACGGGTTAGCCAAAAGTCTCCCGCAACAACCCGGCAAACGCATCCCGCGCCAGGTGCCGCTGGGTGTCCTTGTGCCAGAACAGCAAATTGTCCACGGCCTGCAGTTCATCAAACCGGTACGACGCCAACTGATTGGCCTGCTCATAGCGGGCCAGGATGCCTTCCGGCGCGAGCGCCACGCCAATCCCCGCGCTGACACAACCGATGATCGTGCCCCAACTGGCATAGCTGGCGATAGCCGGCTTGAAGTCATGGGGCTTGACCCAGTTCTCCAGCGCCGCCCGATACGGGCAGCCGGGCGGCCACACCAGCAGGGTACGGCCGGCGAGGTCCTCGGCGCTGCGGATTGGTGCGCTGGAGGCGCTGGCGATCAATACGAGGTGTTCGCTGTAGACCACGCTGTGCTCGAGCTTCGCGCGTTTGTTGCCGGCTGCCACCAGCGCCACATCCAGGCGGTGGTGTTGCAGGTCATCGAGCAGTTCACCCCAGGCACCGGTGACCAACTCCAGGCTGACATCCGGGTAGCGCCGGTGATATTCCGCCAGCAGCGGCGGCAGACGGCCGCTGGCGCTGGACTCCACCGCACCGATGCGCAGGGTGCCACGGGGAATGGCGTTGGCATCCACCGCGCGTTTGGATTCGTCCACCAATGCCAGGATGTGCTCGCAATACTCCAGGAATATCTCACCGGCAGCACTGATCGCCAGCCCGCGCCCGGCGCGGATAAACAGCGGCGTGCCCAGCTCGCCTTCCAACTGCTTGATACGCGTGGTGATGTTGGACGGCACACAGTGCAATTGCAGGGCGGCCTGGGCCACGCTGCCGGTCTGCGCCACGGCTCGCACCATTTTCAGTTGGGCCAGTTCCATTACTCAGTTCCAGTGATTTCAGAAGTCAGAAACGCTTAATTGTCCTACGCCTTGCCCGGGCCAAGACTGACGGCATTCCTTCTCAGTTTTCGGATGCCATCGATGAACACCCCGTCGCCCCTGAAGCTTACGCTAGTCATCGCCAGCGTCATCCTCTGTTGGGCCTATTCGCCGATTGGCGTGCACATGGGGCTGCACAGCTACAGCCCCGGGCAGCTCGCGCTGCTGCGGTTTCTGATCGCTTCGGTGTTCATGGCCGGTGTGGCGCTGGTGATGGGCATCGGCCGGCCGCGTCTGCGGGATGTGCCGTGGCTGCTGGTGTTGAGCTTTTTCGGGGTGTTCCTGCATCACACCAGCCTCAATTATGGACAGCAATTCGTGAGTGCCGCGGCGTCCAGCGTACTGGCGCAATCGGCACCCCTGTTCAGTGTTTTGATCGCGTTTTTCTGCTTGAAGGAGCGAGTCAGCCTCTGGCGCTGGAGCTGCGTGTTGCTTGGCTTGCTCGGCGTGCTGGTGGTGATCTGGGGCGATCACGGCGTGGGCGATATCGACCCGCGCGGTTCGCTGATCCTGCTGGCGGCGGTGTCGTGGAGCCTGTACTTCGTCATCCAGAAACACTATGCCCATCGCTATAGCCCGCTGACGATGGCGTGCTACATGGTGTGGGTGGGCACGTTGATGCTCTGCGTGAACCTGCCAGGCCTGCCCGCTGCCGTGATGCAGGCGCCGCTGTCGGAGAACCTTGCAGTGCTGGTGCTCGGGATTTTCCCCAGCGCTTTGGCGTACCTGGCGTGGGGCTACGTGTTGAAGCATGTCGAGGTCAGCCGCGCCTCGGTGGCGATGTACCTGATCCCGCCGGTCGCCATGGTGATGGCGGCGACGTTGCTGGGTGAGCACATCGCCCTGCAAGTGGTGCTGGGCGGCGTGATTGTATTGGCCAGCGTGGCAGCGATCAGTCTGGAGGGGCGTTTACGCTGGCCTCTCCGGTATACAGCTTGATGATTTCGTCGATCTCGCCCGATATCTTCATCCGCAATAAGGTGCGCAGGATTTTTTGCACGGGCACATTCGGATCATTGCGCACGGTGCAGCCCAGGTTCTGTTGATCGATCACCGCGACCTTGTGCAGGCGTTTGCCGACCGGCATCCGCTGGTTGAACCGGTCGAGTGTCCATTCATTGGTCACGGCGAACTTGAAGCGCCCGGCCACCAGTTTTTGCAGCACCTGCTCTTCGCTGCGGGCATCGTCACGGCTGAGCTGGCCGCTGGCAAACAAAGGCTCAAGGGTGGCGTAGCGATAATTGAGCACCGTGCCGATGGCTTGTGGCGCAAGTTTGACAACCTGAACCGGCTGCGCAGGGATATGGGTGCTGATCAACAGGTTGCGCTGCACCATCAACGGGATACTCCACGTGTAGTCACCGGACAAGTTGTCGACCCAGGCCTGGGTGACATAACAGCGCACATCAATCTCGCCATGCTCCATAGCGCTGGCAATTCGCGCGCGAGCCAGTACGTGGAATTCGGCCGGGTGGCCGACCTGGGTGGCCAGGCTCAACATCAGGTCATACAAAATGCCTTGGGTGGGCTGTCCGCCCTCCAATTGCACCATGGGCATCGCCCAGCTGTCGGAAACCGAGAAACGCAACGGTGCGGGCGCTGCCAGGCTTGCCGTGGTAATCATCCATAAGGCGCCCAGGACTACGCGCATATGCTCTCCGGGTTCAGGCCTTTTTGGGGCCAATCAGGCAAGCTTAGTCAGATTAGGCGAGCGTGCCGGATGCAATTTCCCCCTTGCTCCGCTAGCATTACCGGCTTCCGCTTCCCAGTTGCGACGGTTTTCGATGAGTTATCAGGTTCTTGCACGTAAATGGCGTCCGCGCTCGTTCCGCGAAATGGTCGGCCAGACCCATGTGCTCAAGGCTCTGATCAATGCCTTGGACAGCCAACGGCTGCACCATGCCTACCTGTTCACCGGTACCCGGGGAGTGGGCAAGACCACCATTGCGCGCATCATCGCCAAATGCCTGAACTGTGAAACCGGTATCACTTCGACGCCCTGCGGCACCTGCTCGGTGTGCAAGGAAATCGACGAAGGGCGTTTTGTCGACCTGATCGAGATCGACGCCGCGAGCCGTACCAAGGTCGAAGACACCCGCGAGCTGCTGGATAACGTGCAGTACGCGCCGAGCCGTGGCCGCTTCAAGGTCTACCTGATCGACGAAGTGCACATGCTGTCCAGCCATTCCTTCAACGCCTTGTTGAAAACCTTGGAAGAGCCGCCGCCCTACGTCAAATTCATCCTGGCCACCACCGACCCGCAGAAACTACCTGCAACTATTCTGTCGCGGTGCCTGCAGTTCTCCCTGAAAAACATGACCCCCGAGCGAGTGGTCGAGCATTTGACCCACGTGCTGGGCGTCGAGAACGTACCGTTTGAAGACGACGCCTTGTGGCTGCTCGGCCGCGCCGCCGATGGTTCGATGCGGGACGCCATGAGCCTCACCGATCAGGCCATCGCCTTTGGTGAAGGCAAGGTCATGGCCGCCGACGTGCGCGCCATGCTCGGCACCCTCGACCACGGTCAGGTATTCGACGTGCTGCACGCGCTGATCGAAGGCGACGCCAAGGCGTTGCTCGAAGCCGTGCGTCACCTGTCGGAGCAAGGCCCGGACTGGAACGGCGTGCTGTCGGAAATCCTCAATGTGCTGCACCGCGTTGCCATCGCCCAGGCTCTGCCGGAAGGTGTCGACAATGGCCATGGCGACCGCGACCGCGTGCTGGCCCTGGCCCAGGCATTGCCGGCCGAAGATGTGCAGTTCTACTACCAGATGGGCCTGATCGGTCGCCGGGACCTGCCTTTGGCGCCGGACCCGCGCGGTGGCTTTGAAATGGTGCTGCTGCGCATGCTGGCCTTCCGGCCCGCCGACTCGGCCGATGCGCCGAGACAGCCGCTAAAGCCAGTGGGGATCAGCCAGGCCACAGTTGATTCCGCCAAACCAGTGGCTGGCGCGGCGGTGGTTGCGCCAGTGGTGGCTGCGCCCGCGCCGGTCGCACCGGCACCTGAGCCTGAGCCCGTGGTTGCTGCGCCAGTGGTCGAGCCGGAACCGATGGTCGAGCCTGAGCCGGTCGTCGATTTGCCTTGGAATGATCCGGTAGACGCCGACGCTGAAGTCGAGCAGGTGCCTGCCGTGGAGCCCGTGCTGGAAACCAGCAGCGAGCAGCCCGAGCTGACGCCGATGCCCACGCCGACCCCGGACAGCGTGGTGCCGGATGCCCCTGAGTGGGCCTCTGCGCCTGTCCCCGAACCAACCGTGGCCCAAGTGGAAGCTGCCACCCCAGGCATCGACCTCGACGACGAACCGCCGCTGGACGAAGACTATATCGAGCCGGACATGGATTCGGCCTACAGCTACCTGGACGACCTGGCCAGCGAACACACCGCCGAGCCGGCCCCTGAGCCCGAGGCGGAACCCGCTGCAGCCCCGGCCACCGGCCTGGCCCTGCAATGGCTGGAGCTGTTCCCGAAACTGCCGATCTCCGGCATGACCGGCAGCATCGCCGCCAACTGCACACTGATTTCCATTGAGGGCGACCACTGGCTGTTGCACCTGGACCCGGCCCACAGCGCCCTGTTCAACGCGACCCAGCAGCGCCGCCTGAACGATGCGCTGAACCAGTACCATGAGCGCACGCTGACCATCGCCATCGAGCTGATCAAGCCTGAGCAGGAAACCCCGGCCCAGGCCGCGAGCCGCCGGCGTATCAACCGCCAGCGTGAAGCAGAGGACTCGATCCACGCTGATCCGCTCATCCAGCAAATGATGCAACAGTTCGGTGCGGTCGTCCGTCACGATACTATTGAACCCGTCGAAGCCCCGGTGCCCCAAGCGTCATAACACCGGGCTACTCATTGATCCACGTACTTTTGAGGTGATTCCCATGATGAAAGGTGGCATGGCCGGCCTGATGAAGCAGGCGCAGCAGATGCAGGAAAAGATGGCCAAGATGCAGGAAGAACTGGCCAACGCCGAAGTCACCGGTAAGGCCGGTGGCGATATGGTCAGTGTGGTAATGACCGGTCGTCACGACATCAAGCGCGTGAGCATCGACCCAAGCGTATTGCCAGGCACCAGCGAAGATGACCTGGAAATGCTCGAGGCGCTGTTCGCCGCGGCCGTCAACGACGCCGTGCGCAAGATCGAAGCCAACAGCCAGGAAAAAATGGGCGGCGTGACCGCTGGCATGCAATTGCCACCGGGCATGAAGCTGCCGTTCTGACCGGCAAGCTTTAGCTAGACTCCAATGCCAGGCCTCGTGCCTGGCATTTTTTTTACTCGCCCGTAGCAGCTGTCGAGCGCCAGCGAGGCTGCGTGGGGGCGCCTCGGATATTCGCCTGGCGCAAGACATTGGTGTGGCCGACGCAGCCTCGCTGGCGCTCGACAGCTGCTACGAGTCGGTGACTCTATAGAACCTCGAGGTATCAGCCGGTGTCTGCACCCTATACCGATGAATTCGATAAAGGAGCCCCCTCATGTCTCAAGAACCGATCCTGAACCAGCGCATTGTCCTGGTCTCACGCCCGCAGGGCGCCCCCACCCCGGAAAACTTCCGCCTGGAGCGGGTGAATCTGCCGGACCTGGCAGACGGCCAGGTCCTGCTTAAGACGCTGTACCTGTCACTTGACCCGTATATGCGCGGACGCATGAGCGACGCACCGTCCTACGCAGCGCCGGTGGAAATCGACGAAGTGATGACCGGTGGCGCTGTCAGCCGTATCGAGCAGTCGCGTAATCCGAAATTCGAAGTAGGCGACCTGGTAGTCGGTGCTACCGGCTGGCAGAGCCACAGCATTTCCGATGGTCGCAACCTGATGCCGGTGCCAAAAGGGCTCGCCAGCCCGTCGATGGCCCTGGGTGTGCTGGGCATGCCGGGCATGACCGCCTACATGGGGCTGATGGACATCGGCCAGCCCAAGGAGGGGGAAACCCTGGTAGTGGCAGCGGCATCCGGCGCGGTCGGTTCGGTGGTGGGGCAGGTGGCCAAGCTCAAGGGCTTGCGCGTCATCGGGATCGCCGGGGGGGCGGACAAGTGCCGCTACGTGGTGGACGAATTGGGCTTTGATGCCTGCATCGACCATAAGAGCGAGGACTTTGCCAACGAATTGGCGCAGGCGTGCGACAAGGGCGTGGACATCTATTTCGAGAACGTCGGCGACAAAGTCTTCGACGCCGTGGTGCCCTTGCTCAACCCCAAGGCGCGCATTCCGCTGTGCGGGTTGATCGCCGGCTACAATGCCCATGAAGCCCCCAGCGGGCCGGACCGGTTGCCGGCCTTGCAGCGTACGTTGCTGACCAAGCGTGTGCGCATCCAGGGTTTTATCGTGTTCGACGACTACGGTGATCGCCAGCCCGAGTTCCTCAGCGCCATGGCGCCGTGGGTGCGCGATGGCAAGATCAAGTTCCGCGAAGATGTGGTCGACGGCCTGGAGCAGGCGCCCGAAGCCTTCATCGGTTTGCTGGAGGGACGCAACTTCGGCAAGTTGGTGGTGCGCGTCGCACAGGATTGAGCATTTGACGCTAATCCGAGGCGCGGGTATAAACCGCGTCTCGTTGTTTTGTCGGACCTTTCGCCCATGAGCTTCAGCCCCCTGATTCGCCAACTGATCGACGCCCTGCGCACTTTGCCGGGCGTGGGCCAGAAAACCGCCCAGCGCATGGCGCTGCAACTGCTGGAGCGTGATCGCAGCGGCGGCACCCGGTTGGCCCAGGCCCTGAGCCAGGCCATGACCGGAGTGGGCCACTGCCGCCAGTGCCGCACCCTCACCGAAGAGGAACTCTGCCCGCAATGTGCCGACCCGCGCCGCGACGACACGCTGCTGTGCGTGGTGGAAGGGCCGATGGATGTGTACGCGGTGGAACAGACGGGCTATCGCGGGCGCTACTTCGTGCTCAAGGGCCACCTGTCGCCGCTGGACGGCTTGGGCCCGGAAGCCATCGGCATTCCGCAACTGGTGGCGCGAATTGAAGAGCAGGGCACCTTTACCGAAGTGATCCTGGCCACCAATCCGACGGTGGAAGGTGAGGCGACCGCGCATTACATCGCCCAACTCCTGAGTAACAAAGGCCTGATCACCTCGCGCATCGCCCATGGCGTGCCGCTGGGTGGCGAGTTGGAATTGGTGGACGGTGGGACGCTGGCGCATTCCTTCGCCGGTCGCAAACCCATCGCCCTCTAAAGGCACACCGCACTACAACGGTGGGAGCTGGCTTTGTATTGTTGGTGAAATCTGCATCCGGCTTGATAACCAAGCAAGCGCTTGGTAATTTTGCTCCACCTCTCCGTGGAGCTTGCCGATGTCTGCCTATCAGGACTACTTCGACCCCAGCCACCAATTGGTCCGCGACAGCGTGCGCCGTTTTGTCGAACGCGAAATGTTGCCCGGCGTCGAGCAGTGGGAAGAGGCCGAGAGTTTTCCCCGAGCGCTGTACCTCAAGGCCGGCGCGGCGGGGATACTGGGCATCGGTTACCCCGAAGCCCTGGGGGGCAGCCATGAAGGTGATCTGTTCGCCAAAGTGGCCGCCAGCGAGGAGTTGATGCGCTGCGGCTCCGGCGGCGTGGTGGCGGGGCTGGGTTCGCTGGATATCGGCCTGCCGCCTGTCGTCAAGTGGGCGCGACCCGACGTCCGTCAGCGCGTAGCGCCGCTGGTGTTGTCGGGTGAGAAGATCATCGCCCTGGCTGTCACAGAGCCGGGCGGCGGTTCCGACGTGGCCAGCCTGCAAACCCGCGCCGTTCGCGACGGCGACCACTACCGCGTCAGCGGCAGCAAGACCTTTATCACCAGCGGCATCCGCGCCGATTTCTACACCGTGGCCGTGCGCACCGGCGGGCCGGGCTTTGCCGGTATCAGCCTGCTGCTGATCGAAAAAGACACCCCCGGTTTTACCGTCGGCCAGCCTCTGAAGAAAATGGGCTGGTGGGCGTCGGACACGGCTGAATTGTTCTTCGACGATTGCCGGGTGCCGGTGGGCAACCTGATCGGCGCCGAGAACATGGGGTTCGCCTGCATCATGGGCAACTTCCAGAGCGAACGCCTGGCCTTGGCCCTTATGGCCAACATGACCGCACAGTTGGCACTTGAGGAAAGCCTCAAATGGGCCGCGCAACGCGAAGCCTTCGGCAAGCCTATCGGCAAATTCCAAGTGATCAAGCATCGCCTGGCGGAAATGGCCACCGCCGTTGAAGTCTCCCGCGAATTCACCTATCGCCAGGCGGCAAAGATGGCCGCCGGAAAAAGTGTGATCAAGGAAATTTCCATGGCCAAGAATCTCGCCACCGACACCGCCGACCGCGTGACGTTTGACGCCGTGCAGATACTCGGGGGCCAGGGGTATATGCGTGGGAGCCTGGTGGAGCGGCTGTATCGGGACAACCGCATCCTGTCCATCGGGGGAGGGACCCGGGAAGTGATGAATGAAATCATCAGCAAGCAGATGGGGTTGTGAGCTGCAGCGTTCTTTCGGGCCTCATCGCAGGCAAGCCAGCTCCCACAGATATGAATGTGTGGACCCAATCAAATGTGGGAGCGGCGGTGCGACGATTCGACTTGCCCGCGAAAAGGCCAGTCCAGGCAACCGTTACCTTTCAGTCAACGCAAACTGCGTCAGACAAAACGTCGGAATCCCCTTGTCTTCCAACCGCTGCGACCCACCCAACTCCGGCAAATCAATGATCGCCGCCGCTTCAAAAATCTGCGCACCCATGCGCCGCACCAGGTTCGCCGCGGCGATCAGGGTGCCGCCGGTGGCAATCAAATCATCAAAGATCAATACCGAGTCACCCTCACACAGGCTGTCAGCGTGCACTTCCAGGAAGGCCTCGCCGTACTCGGTCTGGTAACCCTCGGCCAGCACGTCGGCTGGCAGCTTGCCCTGCTTGCGAAACAGGATCAGCGGCTTGTTCAGTTGATAGGCGATGATCGAACCGATCAGGAACCCCCGCGCATCCATCGCGCCGATGTGCGTGAAGTCAGCCTCGACATAACGCTGGGCAAAACTGTCGGCCACCAGGCGCAGGGCGCGAGGCGATTGGAACAGCGGGGTGATGTCACGAAAGATCACCCCAGGCTTGGGGAAGTCGATGACAGGGCGGATCAGGGATTTGATGTCGAACGAATCAAAGGTCATCGTCGAAGAGTCCTGGGCTGGAAACGGACTCGAAGTATACCTGCGGCCTCGCCAGTTGGCGCGGCCGCAGCGTCTGGATCAGGCGTCGACCGTGCCGCCGGCCAACGCACACAGTTGGATCGGGTCGAGGATATGCACTTCCTTGCCTTCGGCAGCGATCAACTCGTTCTGCTGGAAACGGGTAAACACGCGGGACACGGTTTCCACCGCCAGGCCCAGGTAGTTGCCGATTTCATTGCGCGACATGCTCAGGCGGAACTGGTTGGCCGAGAAACCACGGGCACGGAACCGCGCGGACAAGTTGACCAGGAAGGTGGCGATGCGCTCGTCGGCGGTTTTCTTCGACAACAGCAGCATCATTTGCTGGTCGTCGCGAATCTCGCGGCTCATCACGCGCATCAGCTGACGGCGCAGTTGCGGCAATTGCAGGGCCAGTTCGTCCAGGCGCTCGAAGGGGATTTCGCACACTGACGTAGTCTCCAGAGCCTGGGCCGACACCGGGTGAATCTCGGTGTCCATGCCTGACAGCCCCACCAGTTCGCTGGGCAAGTGGAACCCCGTGATCTGTTCTTCGCCGCCATCGCTCAGGCTGAACGTCTTCAACGCGCCCGAACGCACTGCATAAACGGAATCGAACTTGTCGCCCTGGCGAAACAGAAACTCGCCTTTTTTCAGCGGGCGACCGCGTTTAACGATCTCGTCCAGCGCTTCCATGTCTTCCAAATTCAACGAAAGTGGCAGGCACAGGGGGGCCAGGCTGCAATCCTTGCAATGGGCCTGGCTGTGAGCGCGCAGTTTAACTGGCTCGGACATTTCTTAAATCCTTGTGGGAAAACACACATAAGACGTAAGGGTAACGCACTGGAGGTCGCTGAAGCCAGCGTGTACAAAAAACCGGCAACCATATAAAGGTTTTTGTACCGAGGTCGATACAGCAGGCATACCTATTTAGTCGGAGCCTGGATCATGTCTGTTATCGCCGCCTACAACCCTGCCATCCGCATTCCGACTGTGCCGGATGTAAAACCACTGGCTGAGGCCAAGGAAGAAGCACCAGGCGCTGAAACGGCTACTGCACCCAAAGTGGTTGAAGGTGTGACCGTGACTATTTCCGCCGATGCCTTCAAAGCCGCTGGTGCGGCCAAAAGCTCCAATGCGGATATCGATGACAGTGGCCTGGACGACAACGTCAAACAGGTGCTGAAAATGATCCGCCAACTGAAACAGCAGATCGCCGAAAAACAGGCCGAACTGGCGGCAGTCGCGGCGGCCAATAACCTCTCGCCCGAAGAGGCTCGAGCCAAGACCAGTGCTCTGCAAAGCGAAATCAGTGCTTTGCAGGCGGGCCTGATGTCGGCTCAGACCTCCCTGGCCAAGTCGATGAAAGGTATGAGCGCCAACGACTCGATGAAGGCCGCCTCGTTGTCGATGTAATCAGATTACCCGTGAAAATCGTTGCCGATTCTGGTGCTCCAGGTAGGCATCGAACACCATGCACACCGAACGCACCAGCAGTCGCCCGGCGGGCAATACACGAATGCCCTGGGCGCCGAGTTCGATCAGGCCATCTTCGGCCATGGTCTCCAGTTGCGGCCAGATGTCGTCAAAATACCCGCGAAAATCAATGTTGAAGGCCGGCTCGATCTTCTCGAACGCCAGGCTGAAATTGCAGATCAACTGTTGGATAACCTCCCGCCGCAACCGATCGTCCGTGGTGCAGACCAAGCCGCGGCTGGTGGCCAGTTGCGCGCCGGCCAAGCTGTTCTGGTAGGCGTTGAGGTCGCTGCTGTTCTGGCAGTACAGGTCGCCGATCTGGCTGATCGCCGACACCCCGAGCCCGATCAGGTCGCAATGACCGTGGGTGGTGTAGCCCTGGAAGTTGCGTTGCAGGGTGCCTTCTTCCTGGGCGATGGCCAGCTCGTCGTCCGGTAGGGCGAAGTGATCCATGCCGATGTAGCGATAGCCGGCCTGGGTCAATTGCTCGATGGTGGTTTGCAGCATCAGCAGCTTTTCTGCCGGTGAAGGCAAGTCGTCGGTGTTGATGCGCCGCTGCGGCATGAAGCGTTCAGGTAGATGCGCATAGTTAAATACCGACAGGCGGTCCGGTTGCAGGTTGATCACTTCCTCGACGGTGCGCGCGAAGTTCAGCGGGGTCTGCTTGGGCAGGCCGTAGATCAGGTCGATATTGATCGAGCGAAATTGCAGGGTGCGCGCCGCGTCGATGACCGCACGGGTTTCTTCCAGGCTTTGCAGGCGGTTGACCGCGCGTTGCACCTCGGGGTCGAGGTCTTGCAGGCCGATGCTGACGCGGTTGAAGCCCAGCTCACGCAGCAGGCCCATCGTGGCCCAATCCGCCTCGCGGGGGTCGATCTCGATGCCGTAGTCGCCGGAATCATCATCCAGCAAATTGAAGTGCTGACGCAGGCATGCCATGACCTGGCGCAGTTCGTCGTGGCTGAGAAACGTCGGCGTGCCGCCGCCGAAGTGCAGTTGTTCCACCGGTTGTTTCGGGTCGAGGTGGCAGGCCACCAGTTGGATTTCCTGCACCAGGCGTTGCAGGTAAGCCTGGGCGCGGCCACGATCCTTGGTGATGACTTTGTTGCAGGCGCAGTAGTAGCAAATGTTCGCGCAAAACGGCACATGCACATACAGTGACAATGGCCGCACAGCCTTGCGACTGTCGCGCAGGGCGTGGAGCAAGTCGAACGTGCCGACCTGGCTGTCGAATTGTACGGCGGTGGGGTAGGACGTGTAGCGCGGTCCCGCCAAGTCGTAGCGGTGAATCAGATTGGTGTCCCAACGAATGGCGTCGAGCATGCGGGCGCTCCCCCGGATTGGCTAGTGGGGTGAGTCTAGGGGCGCGTCGAAGGTGGCATCTTGATTTGCATCAACGGGGAGCGGCGCTATGCATTTAGTGGCCCATTAGCCAGTGCTGGTGCGGCCCCGGCAACGTCCAGATACCAAACAGGATCACCAACAAGCCACCGGCCATCCGCACGCTGCGTTTGCGCAGTAGCGCCGTGACCCGCTCAGCCGCCAGGCCGGTGGCCAACAGTACCGGCCAAGTGCCCAGTCCAAACGCCAGCATCAGCAACCCGCTGTCCAGCGCATTCCCCTGGCTCGCCGCCCACAGCAACGTGCTGTAGACCAATCCGCACGGCAACCAGCCCCAGAGTGCGCCCAGCAGCAACGCGCGCGGCAGGCTGGACACCGGCAGCAAACGGTTGGCAACCGGCTGGATATGCCGCCACAGGCCGCGCCCGAGGCTTTCGACGCGGGTGAGGCCGCTCCACCAGCCCGCCAGGTACAGGCCCATGCTGATCAGTAATAGCCCGGCAAGTACGCGCATGAACATCGCGGCCGGGCTGTTCGCCACCGCCCAGCCGGCCAGGCCAATCAACACGCCGGCAGCGGCATAGCTGAGGATGCGCCCCAGGTTGTACGCCAGCAGCAGGCGAAACCTGCGGCTGCGCTGCTCCTTGGGGATCGCCAGGGTCAACGCGCCCATTAGCCCGCCGCACATGCCCAGGCAATGGCCGCCCCCCAGCAGGCCGAGGATCAGTGCGGAGACCAGCAGCGGCGCCAGTTCAAGCATGGGGTGGGTCTTTAGGCGGTTGTTCGGGGTGGTTGGCTTCTTCGACGCCGGCCAGGTGATTCGGGTCCTGGTCGTCGAACAGCACGCTATGGGCCGGCCCATCGAGGTCGTCGTATTGGCCGCTGTCCACGGCCCAGAAGAAGATGTAGATGGCCACGCCCACTAACAGCAGCGCCGCCGGAATCATCACGTATAAAGCTGGCATCTGCACTCCATGCCCGCGCGGCTCACACCGGCAGCGGGCGGGTTACTGAGGGGGCTCGGGCAACTGGCGCGCTCGGCAGGCGAGTCAGGCGCAGGGCATTGAGCACCACGGTCAACGAACTGAGGGACATACCGATAGCCGCCCAGATGGGCGTGATCCAACCCAGGGCGGCAAACGGCAGCATTAGGCCATTGTACAGCCCGGCCCACAGCAGGTTTTCAATGATCACGCGACGGGTGCGCCGCGCCAGGGAAAAGGCTTGCACCAGCGCGTCCAGGCGGTTGGACAGCAACACCGCATCGGCGCTGGTCTTGGCTAGGTCGGTGGCGGTGCCCATGGCCACGCTGATATCCGCGGCGGCGAGCACGGGCACATCGTTGACCCCATCGCCGAGCATCAGCACCTTGCGGCCTTCCTTGTGCAGTTGTTGCAGCACCTGCAACTTGTCATCAGGGCGCAGGCCGCCGTGGGCTTCGTCGATGCCCAATTCGGCGGCGACACTGGCGACCATCGGCGAACTGTCCCCGGACAGCAACAGCGTGCGCCAGCCGCGTGCCTTGCAGGCGGCCAGCAGGGCCGGCGCGTCGCTGCGCAGGCGGTCATCGAGCACAAACCAGGCTAGGGCGCCTTCGCGGTCGCCGAGCAGCAGCCATTGACCCGAATCTGTCGGTGAGGCGGGGATCGCGCAACCACTGAGTTCGCAGACATAACCGGGTTGACCAATGCGCAATTGGCGCTCGCCAACGCGACCTTCAAGACCAAGCCCAGGCGAACTGAGCACCTCATCGGCGGCCAGCGGCGCGCGACCAAAGGCGCGGGCAATCGGGTGTTCGGAACGGTTTTCCAGGGCGGCGGCAAGGCTCAGGCACAGGTCCGTGCTTAATGTGCCCAGGGGGCGGATGGCTCTCAAGGCCAAGCGGCCTTCGGTGAGGGTGCCGGTCTTGTCGAAAATCACCGTGTCGATCTGGTTCAGCCCTTCCAGCACGTGTCCGCGGGTCAGCAATAACCCGAGTTTGTGCAAGGTGCCAGTGGCGGCAGTGAGCGCGGTGGGGGTGGCCAGGGACAATGCACAGGGGCAGGTCGCGACCAACATCGCCAGTACAATCCAGAACGCCCGCGAAGAATCCAATTCCCACCACAGCAAGCCGATCAGGGCGGCGGCGATCAGCGAGCACAGCAGGAACCACTGCGCAGCGCGGTCAGCGATCTGCGCCAGGCGCGGTTTCTCGGCCTGGGCGCGCTCCAGCAGGCGCACGATGGCGGACAGGCGCGTGTCATGGCCCAAGGCGCGCACTTCGACTGTCAAGGCGCCTTCCACATTGAGCGTGCCCGCCGTGACCGCATCCCCGGTTTGGCGCGGTTGCGGCAGGTATTCACCGGTGAGCAGGGATTCATCGATGCTGGATTGGCCGTCGAGAATCACGCCATCCGCCGGCAGTACGGCACCTGGGTGCACCAGTACACGGTCACCCAACGCCAGCTCGGGAAGCAGGATGCGCTCGCTTTGACCATCCGCCTTCAGCCGCAGGCACGAGGCGGGCAGCAAGTTGACCAACTGCGCCGTCGCGGCGGCTGTACGCTCGCGGGCACGCCGCTCGAGGTAGCGACCGGCCAGCAAGAACAGCGCAAACATGCCCACCGCATCGAAGTACAACTCACCTAGGCCGGTGATCGTGGTCCAGATGCCCGCCAGATATGCACCGCCGATGGCCAATGAAACCGACACATCCATGGTCAGGTGACGCGTACGCAAGTCGCGCAGGGCACCCTTGAAAAACGGTGCACAGCTGTAGAACACGATGGGTGTTGTAAGAAACATCGCCACCCAGCGCAGGATCACATGAAGCTCCGGGCTCAGGTCGATGTTGAATTCCGGCCAGGTAGCCATGGTTGCCATCATCGCCTGGAACCACAGCAGCCCAGCAACACCCAATTGGCGCAGGGCCAGGCGGTTTTCGCTGGCCAATTGCTCGGCCGCGCGGTCCGCTTGATACGGGTGGGCGGCGTAACCGATATGGCGCAGCTCGCTGAGTAACTGGCTCAACGGCAACTGCCCGTCAGCCCAACGCACCAGCAAGCGGTGGTTGGACAAGTTCAGCCGCGCCTCGGCCACAGCGGGCAGGCTGCGCAGGTGTTTCTCGATCAGCCAGCCACAGGCGGCGCAGCTGATGCCTTCCATCAGCAGGGTGGCCTCGGCGAGTTCGCCGTCGTGGCGTACAAAGGGTTTTTGCACGTCGGCGCGGTCGAACAGCGCCAGCTCGTCCACCAACTGCACGGGTAACGCCTCGGGGTTGGCCGAGGCTTCGCTACGGTGCTGGTAGTAGCTTTCCAGGCCACCGGCGACAATCGCTTCGGCCACTGCCTGGCAGCCGGGGCAGCAGAGTTCGCGGCGTTCGCCGAGGATCACGGCGGTAAACCGGCTGCCGGAGGGGACGGGGAGGGCGCAGTGGTAGCACGGGATGGTCATGATCTGGAATCTAAGATGGCAGGGAGGACCTCTTTGCGCAGGTTTTTACTTTTTCAGGTCTTCGGCACCCTGCAGCGGTTCATCACCCAGCAGCAAGTCCTTGTCGTGGCTGACCTGTTCTTCCTCGAACATGCGCCAGGTGCGGTCGCCTTCCACGCCGAGCAATTCGACGAAGCGACGGCCTTCGACCTTGTCGGTGACCTGCCCTATGTAGCGGCCGGGTTCACTGTCACTGCGGGCCAGGTTGATCTTGCGATCCTTCTCGGGCTGGGTCGGGGAAATCAGGTTCAATTCCAGGGTGGTCGGGTTGCTGTTGCCGGTGAGGTTCACCTCGACTTCACCGGTCAGCTCATCCAGGTGCACCTTGGCGCGCAGTTGCAGGGTCTGGGCCAGCAGCTCACGGTCGAGAGAACGGTTGATGCCTTTGCCGGCCTCGTAGTAGTTGTCGTTGACTAGGTTGTCCGGGTTGTTCACCGCGATGGTCACCATGGACAGGGTCAAGGTCACCGAGCAGGCCAGGATCCCGATGATGATCCAGGGCCACAGATGCTTGTACCAAGGGCTTGCAGCAGTTGCTACGGACATTGTTCGGTTCTCTTGATTAACGAACTTGCGGGCCGATGAATCGGCTCTTGGCTTCAATCTGGACGCTGGTGTCATCGGCATCCTTGAGCATGAAGGTCACCTCGTTGGTGCTCGACGGCAATTGCTCCGGCGCACTCGACAGCTCCACCGGCATGCTGACGATATCGCCGGCGGCCACCTTGATCTCGCGGCGGCCCTGCAGCTTGAGGTCCGGCAGGCCCGAAGCATCGAGCACGTAGGTGTGGTCGCGCTGGTCCTTGTTCATGATCTTCAGGCTGTAGACGTTTTCGATACGCCCTTCGGCGTTTTCGCGAAACAGCACGCGGTCTTTGCTCACGTCGAAACCCACCAGCGAGCGCATGAAGAACGCCGCCACCAGCAGGCTGATCATCGCCAGCAACACCAGCGCGTAGCCGATCAATCGCGGGCGCAGCTTGTGGGTTTTCTGCCCCGACAGGTTGTGCTCGGTGGTGTAGCTGATCAGGCCGCGCGGATAGTCCATCTTGTCCATGATGTTGTCGCAGGCGTCGATACAGGCGGCGCAGCCGATGCACTCGATCTGCAGGCCGTCGCGGATGTCGATACCGGTCGGGCACACCTGCACGCACATCGTGCAATCGATGCAATCCCCAAGGCCCTGGGCCTTGTAGTCGACGCCCTTTTTACGCGGGCCGCGCAGTTCGCCACGACGTGGGTCGTAGGAGACGATCAGGGTGTCTTTGTCGAACATCACGCTCTGGAAGCGCGCATACGGACACATGTAGATGCACACCTGTTCGCGCAGCCAGCCGGCGTTGCCATAGGTGGCGAGGGTGAAGAAACCGACCCAGAAATACGACCAGCCATCGGCCTGGCCGGTGAAGAACTCGAACACCAGTTCGCGGATTGGTGAGAAGTAGCCGACAAAGGTCATGCCGGTGACAAAACCGATCAGCAGCCAAAGGGTGTGCTTGCTGAATTTGCGCAAGAATTTGTTGGCGCCCATCCGCGCTTTATCCAGCTTGATGCGCTGGTTGCGGTCGCCTTCGGTGACCTTTTCGCACCACATGAAGATCCATGTCCACACGCTTTGCGGGCAGGTATACCCGCACCACACGCGACCGGCGTACACGGTGATAAAGAACAGGCCAAACGCCGCAACAATCAAAATACCTGAGAGCAGGATGAAGTCCTGGGGCCAGAAGGTCGCACCAAAAATAAAGAACTTACGTTCCGGCAGGTTCCACCACACGGCCTGGTGGCCACCCCAGTTCAGCCACACGGTGCCGAAGTAGAGCAGGAACAGGCCGGCACCACCGAGCATGCGCAGATTGCGGAATAGGCCGGTGAAGGCACGGGTGTAGATTTTCTCTCGCGAGGCGTAGAGGTCGACGGTTTTGGCAGGCGGGGTAACGTTATGTACCGGTATTTGGTCGCTCATCATTGCATCCCACGGCGGTGGAGATTTGCCTCGGCCAGTACGTGCCAACCGGGGTCAAATTAAGGGTGTTGCGGTGGCCTAATGATACGCCCCCGATAGTACGTCAAGGGTGCGACCTTTGGTCGCGTTGGGTGAAATCAATTGATGGTGTACGTGACCTGGATCAATTGACTTGGGAAGTATGGACGGTTTTTGCGGCCAAGCCGGTTATTCGTCCCATGGATTAATCAGTGAAACGCCACTGGATGTGAAGTCACTGACGTTGCGCGTCACAACGGTGAGGCCATGAACCAAGGCGGTAGCGGCGATCAACGCATCACTTTCATTGGCCCGATCTGGAACATGCAAATGTGCGCAACGCAGTGCGACCGCAGCGTCAACAGGCAGGATTCGGGTATCGAAAGCGGGCATCACATGGCGTTTGAGCCAGGTACGCAATACCTTCCCCTGCGCCGGGTCTCGCCGCTCTATGCGCAAGACTCCGGTCTCCAGTTCTTTAAGCGTTATCGCGGAGATAAACATGCGTGGAGCGATGACACTCTTTGCCCATGCGACCACCTTTGCGTCGGCGTGGGGTTTGCGAAGTTCAGAAATAACATTGGTGTCGAGTAGATACATCAAGAGAGGTCCACAGGTCGATGAGTGATCACGGCGCGTTCGGTTTCGAAGTCGATATCGGCCGCTTCTGGCATCACTAGCAGATCAACGATGTCGGCATTGAGCCCTGTCAGTTTCTGGTAGTCCTCAATGCTTAGCAGTACATGGGCCGGCTTGCCGCGATCGGTGATAAAAACCGGCCCTTGGCGGGCTGCTTTTTTGGCACCACTTGTGTCTTGGTTGAATTCGCGGCTGGAAATGGTGGTGATGGTCATGGGGGAGCCCCCTTTATTTGGCTGGATGTAGTTACGTTACTACTTGGTTGTTGCAGGTCGCAAGTGTGAGGCTACGAGTGGTAGCGGGTACCTGCTTACAGAGTCTTCGAAAGCCAGAATGAACAAAGCCCCGCCAGCGTTCGCTGCACGGGGCTTTGATGTTTCGAGGTCTTACTGCTCTTCAGCCTTCTTATCCCCATGGGACAAGCTGTAAACATAGGCTGCCAGCAAGTGCACCTTGTCGTTCCCCTGCAGTTGCTCCTGCGCAGGCATCTGGCCCTGGCGGCCCCAACGGATGGTCTGTTGCAGTTGGGCGAAGCTCGAACCGTAGATGAATGCACCCGGGTGGGTCAGGTCGGGTGCGCCCATGGCGGGCGTGCCTTTACCGGCCGGGCCATGGCAGGCCACGCAGTTGGCGGCGAAGAGTTTTTCGCCGTTGGCCACGTCAGCCTTGACGCCTTCTGGCAGCTTGCGACCGTCGAGGTTGGTCACCACGAAGGCGGCGACATCGCTGACGCCTTGTTCCTTGAGGATATCCAGCCAGGCCGGCATCACGGCATGGCGGCCCTTCATGATGGTTTCCTTGATGGTGGCGGGCTCGCCACCCCATCGCCAGTCGGCGTCGGTCAGGTTGGGGAAGCCATAGGCGCCCTTGGCGTCGGAACCGTGGCACACCGAGCAGTTGGAGGCGAACAGGCGGCCCCCCATCTTCAAGGCTTGCGGATCCTTGGCGACTTCCTCAATCGGCATCGAGGCGAATTTGGCGAAGATCGGCCCGAACTTGGCGTCCGACCTGGCCATTTCCTTTTCCCACTCGTGCACGCCGGTCCAACCGGTCTGGCCATTGGCGAAAGCGGTTTGCTTGTCGTTGTCGAGGTAGTTGTAGCCCGGCAGCAGGCCCTTCCAATTGCCCAGGCCCGGGTACAGCACCAGGTAGCCGAGGGCGAAGATGATGGTGCCGACAAACAGCATGAACCACCACTTGGGCAGTGGGTTGTCGTACTCCTCGATGCCGTCGAACGAGTGGCCGACAGTCTCGTCGGTTTGCTCGGCGCGCTGGCCCTTGCGGGTAGACAGCAGCAGCCAGGTCAGGGCGAAGATGGTACCCAGACTGAGGACTGTGACGTACAGACTCCAGAACGTAGTCATTCTTTGTTACTCCTAGAAGCTTGCTCGACGTGCTTGATGGCTTCGGGATCATCCGCAAAGGGCAGCAAGGTCGCGTCTTCAAACTCCGACTTGCGCTTGGGGCTGAACACCCACAACGCCAGGCCGATAAAGGCCACCATCACCACAACGGTGCCCAAGCCACGAATCATCCCGATATCCATGAAGAATCACCGTTTGCTTTTGATGATGGTGCCAAGGCCTTGCAGGTAGGCCACCAATGCGTCCATTTCGGTCTTGCCTTTCACTGCTGCGGCTGCACCGGCGATGTCTTCGTCGGTGTAGGGCACGCCCAGGGTGCGCAAGACTTCCATCTTCTTCGCGGTGTCCTTGCCGTCGAGCTTGTTTTCCACGAGGAACGGGTACGCTGGCATTTTCGACTCAGGCACAACGTTGCGCGGGTTGTACAAGTGCGCACGTTGCCAGTCATCAGAGTAACGACCGCCGACACGCGCCAAATCCGGGCCGGTACGTTTGGAACCCCACAGGAATGGGTGGTCCCACACGCTTTCGCCGGCGACCGAGTAGTGGCCGTAGCGTTCGGTTTCGGCGCGGAACGGACGGATCATCTGCGAGTGGCAGCCGACACAACCGTTGGCGATGTAGACGTCGCGGCCTTCCAGTTCAAGCGCGGTGCGCGGCTTCATGCCTTCCACCGGCTTGTTGGTGACGTCCTGGAAAAACAGCGGAACGATCTGGGTCAGGCCGCCGATACTCACGGCGATGACCATGAAGAAGGCCAGCAGGCCGATATTCTTCTCGACTACTTCATGCTTCATCAGTGGGCTCCCACAACGGCGATCTTGGCGGCGGCTTCGGCTTCGGCAGGGTCGGAGGCACGCACGGTGCGCCAGACGTTGTAGGCCATGAACAGCATGCCGGTGGCAAAGAACGCACCGCCCAACGCGCGGACGATAAAGCCCGGATGGCTGGCCTGCAGCGCTTCGACGAAGGAGTAGGTGAGGGTGCCGTCATCGTTGATTGCACGCCACATCAGGCCCTGGGTGATGCCGTTGACCCACATCGAGGCGATGTAGAGCACGGTACCGATGGTCGCCAGCCAGAAGTGCGTGTTGATCAGCCCGACACTGTGCATCTGCACGCGGCCGAACAGTCTGGGGATCATGTGGTAGATCGCGCCGATGGAGATCATCGCGACCCAACCGAGCGCACCGGCGTGTACGTGGCCGATGGTCCAGTCGGTGTAGTGGGACAGCGAGTTGACGGTCTTGATCGCCATCATCGGCCCTTCAAAGGTCGACATGCCGTAGAACGCCAGCGATACCACGAGGAAGCGCAGGATCGGGTCAGTGCGCAATTTATGCCAGGCCCCCGACAGGGTCATCATGCCGTTGATCATGCCGCCCCAGCTCGGGGCCAGCAGGATGATCGACATTGCCATGCCCAGGGACTGCGCCCAGTCCGGCAACGCGGTGTAGTGCAAGTGGTGCGGGCCGGCCCAGATGTACAGGGTGATCAGCGCCCAGAAGTGCACGATGGACAGGCGGTACGAGTAAATAGGACGTTCGGCCTGTTTCGGCACGAAGTAGTACATCATCCCCAGGAAACCGGTGGTGAGGAAAAACCCTACGGCGTTGTGGCCGTACCACCACTGGATCATCGCGTCAGTCGCCCCGGCGTAAGCCGAGTAAGACTTGAACAGGCTGACCGGCAACGAGGCGTGGTTGACGATGTGCAGCATCGCCGTCACCAGGATAAAGGCGCCGTAGAACCAGTTGCCCACATAGATGTGCTTGGTCTTGCGCTTGACGATGGTACCGAAGAACACCACGGCATAGGTCACCCACACAATGGCAAGCAAAATGGCGATGGGCCATTCCAGCTCGGCGTATTCCTTGGTGGTGGTGTACCCCAGTGGCAGGGTGACGATGGCGCCGACAATGACCGCTTGCCAACCCCAGAAGGTGAAGGCCGCGAGGCTGTCGGAGATCAGTCGCGTCTGGCAGGTTCGCTGCACGACATAGTAGGAGGTGGCAAACAATGCACATCCGCCGAAGGCGAAGATCACCAGGTTGGTGTGCAGCGGGCGCAGGCGGCCAAAGGTCGTCCATGGCAAACCGAAATTCAATTCCGGCCAAACCAGTTGCGAGGCGATAAACACCCCGAGCCCCATGCCAAGGATCCCCCAGACCACCGTCATGATGGCGAACTGGCGGACTACCTTATAGTTATAAGCAGTCGGACTGATTGCTGTGCTCATTCTAAGGTTCCACGGTTTAGGTTTTTTTATAGGTAAAATCGGCCGCAAGTATGGAGAAAGCGAGGGGCCATTGCAACGCAATGGCTGACCTGTATCAATGCGTTCCACGCCAGATTCTGCGCCCTTTCCATGTTTAGCGTAGGGATAAAATCCGAAATAGAAAGCTGATCAAGTGGACAGGAAAATTTTGGGGTCGCAACGCATGTCGTTGCGTACGCCAGAATTGGTCCGCTGTGGGAACAAGCGTAGACCCGAAAGTGAGGGGGGGAAAGGTGTGCTTTGGAAGGGTGCGACACTTGGTCGCGTAGCGGGGTAGAGCTGCCGCCCCAAGTTGGGGCGGCATTCAGAGGTCACTCGGGCTGGCTTTCTGGCGTTGCACCATCAGCGTTGTGGGACAGGCTGTAAACATACGCGGCCAACAAGTGCACCTTATCGTTACCTTGCAGCACTTCCTGCGCCGGCATTTGGCCTTGGCGGCCGTGACGGATGGTCTGCTGCAACTGCGCGAGGCTGGTGCCGTAGATGTAGCCGGCCGGTTTGGTCAGGTCGGGTGCGCCCATGGCTTCCATGCCGTGGCCTTCTGGACCGTGGCACGCGACACACGTGGTGTTGAACGCCGCTTGGCCTGCGGCCAGGTCAGCGGTGCTGTCGGCAGGCAATGGCAGCTTGGCCACGTCGTGGCGGACGTACGCAGCGACGTTTTTCACTCCGTTGTCGCCGAGCATGTCACCCCAGGCCGGCATCGCCGCGTGGCGGCCGTTCAGGATGGTGGTCTTGATCGCTTCAGCCGAACCGCCCCAGCGCCAGATGTTGTCCGCCAGGTTTGGGAAACCAAACGCGCCCTTGGCATCCGAGCCGTGGCACACCGAGCAGTTGGAAGCGAACAGGCGACCGCCCATTTTCAGCGCTTGCGGGTCCTTTGCGACTTCTTCCAGCGGCATGGCCGAGAATTTGGCGAAGATCGGCCCGAACTTGGTGTCGGCCTTGGCCATCTCCTTGTCCCACTCCTTGGCCGACGTCCAGCCGTCTTCATAGCCCGGCAACACGCCTTTCCAGTTGCCCAGGCCCGGGTAGAGGATCAGGTAGCCGACCGCAAACACCAGGGTGCCGGCGAACAGCATGAACCACCACTGGGGCAGCGGGTTGTCGTATTCCTCGATACCGTCGAAGGCGTGGCCCATGGTCTGGTCGACGCTGCCCTTGGTCTCGCCCTTGCGGGTACCGATCAAGAGCCAGGTCAGGCCGATCAGGCTGCCGAGGGTCAGTACGCAGATCCATGTACTCCAAAACAGGGTCATGGCCGAGTGCTCCTTATTGCAGGCTCTTCTTGAGCGTCGGATGGAGAAGGTTCATCGGCGAAGGGCAGCAGGCGCGCCTGCTCGAATTCCGCATTGCGCCGGTTGTTGAACACCCACAGCGACAGGCCGATAAAGGCGATGGCGACCACCAGCGTGCCGAGGCCGCGGATGGTGCCCGCATCGAATTCAAATCCCATGGCTCACCTCTTGCTCTTGATGGCAGTACCGAGTACTTGCAGGTACGAAACCAGCGCGTCCATCTCGGTCTTGCCTTTGAGGCTGGCCACGGCGGCACTGATGTCGTCGTCGGTGTAGGGCACGCCGAGGGTGCGCATCACGTTCAACTTGGTCTCGGTATGGCTGCTGTCGACCTGGGCGGTGACCAGCCACGGATAGGCCGGCATTTTCGACTCGGGCACCACGTTGCGCGGGTTGTACAAGTGCGCGCGGTGCCAGTCGTCCGAGTAGCGTGCGCCAACGCGCGCCAGGTCCGGCCCGGTGCGCTTGGAACCCCACAGGAACGGGTGGTCCCACACGCTTTCACCGGCGACCGAGTAGTGGCCGTAGCGTTCCGTTTCGGCGCGGAACGGGCGGATCATCTGCGAGTGGCACTGTACGCAGCCTTCGCGGATGTAGATGTCACGGCCTTCCAGTTGCAACGCGGTGTAGGGCTTCATGCCTTCAACCGGTTTGTTGGTCACGTCCTGGAAGAACAGCGGGACGATCTGGGTCAGGCCGCCGATGCTCACGGCTAGCACCATGAGCAGCATCAGCAGGCCGACGTTCTTTTCAATCGTTTCGTGTTTCATCACAGACTCCTCAGGCCATCTGCGCCGCAGCGGCAACTTCGGCAGGTTGCGCCGAACGCACGGTGCGCCAAGTGTTGTAAGCCATCAGGAACATGCCGCTGAGGAAGATCGCACCGCCCACCAACCGCACGATGAAGCCAGGGTGGCTGGCCACCAGGGTTTCGACGAAGGAGTAGGTCAAGGTGCCGTCTTCGTTGACCGCACGCCACATCAGGCCCTGGGCAATGCCGTTGACCCACATCGAGGCGATGTAGAGCACGGTGCCGATGGTGGCCAGCCAGAAGTGCGCGTTGATCAGGCCAAGGCTGTACATCTGCTCGCGACCGAAGACTTTCGGGATCATGTGGTACAGCGCGCCAATGGAAATCATCGCCACCCAGCCAAGGGCGCCGGCGTGTACGTGGCCGATGGTCCAGTCGGTGTAGTGGGAGAGGGCGTTGACGGTCTTGATCGCCATCATCGGGCCTTCGAAGGTCGACATGCCGTAGAACGCCAGGGAGACGACGAGGAAGCGCAGGATCGGGTCGCTGCGCAACTTATGCCAGGCACCCGACAACGTCATCATGCCGTTGATCATGCCGCCCCAGCTCGGTGCCAGCAGCACCAGCGACATCACCATGCCCAGCGACTGTGCCCAGTCCGGCAGCGCGGTGTAGTGCAAGTGGTGCGGGCCGGCCCAGATGTACAGGGTGATCAGTGCCCAGAAGTGCACGATGGACAACCGATAGGAATACACCGGGCGCTCGGCCTGTTTCGGCACGAAGTAATACATCATGCCGAGGAAGCCGGCGGTGAGGAAAAATCCTACCGCGTTATGCCCATACCACCACTGCACCATGGCATCCGTCGCACCGCCGTAGAGGGAGTAGGACTTGGTCAGGCTGACCGGGATTTCCAGGTTGTTGACGATATGCAGGATGGCCACGGTGATGATGAACGCACCGAAGAACCAGTTGCCGACGTAGATGTGCTTGGTGTTGCGCTTCATGATCGTGCCAAAGAACACGATGGCATACGCCACCCAGACAATGGTGATCAGGATGTCGATCGGCCATTCCAGTTCTGCGTATTCCTTGGAACTGGTGTAGCCCAGTGGCAAGGAGATGGCGGCCAAGAGAATGACAAGCTGCCAGCCCCAGAAGCAGAATGCGGCGATTTTCGGCGCGAACAGCTGCGTCTGGCAGGTACGTTGCACCGAGTAGAAGGAGCTGGCGAACAGCGCGCAGCCACCGAAGGCGAAGATCACCGCGTTGGTGTGCAACGGGCGCAGGCGGCCGAAGCTGGTCCAGGGCAAGTCGAAGTTGAGTGCAGGCCAAACCAATTGAGCAGCGAGAAAAACCCCGAGCCCCATGCCGACGATGCCCCACACCACCGTCATAATGGCGAATTGGCGGACCACCTTGTAGTTATAGGCGGTACTTAAAGTAGTGTTCATGGTTCCCCATCCACGGTTCAACCCAAGCAGATGCGGCACTTGGGCTGGAGTTATAGGTAGACTAAAAAGCGAGGCAAGCATGGGCAAAGAGCACAAGGCCAGTATTGACGGGGATCAATGGGCGCAGTGTGTGCGGGAACATGGGTGGTTGTGGGATGCGGCGTCGAGGACGACTTCAGCCGCTCCCGTCACGCTGATCCTGGCCCACGGCGCCGGTGCACCAATGGATTCCGGGTTTATGAACGACATGGCTGCACGCCTTGCCGGGCATGGTGTGAACGTGTTGCGCTTCGAGTTTCCGTACATGGCCCAGCGCCGGGTGGACGGGGGCAGGCGGCCACCGAATCCGGCGCCAAAACTGCTCGAAGCCTGGCGTGAGGTGTATGCCGAGGTGCGACGTCATGTCGCTGGGAAACTGGTTATCGGCGGCAAGTCCATGGGCGGACGCATGGCCAGTTTGTTGGCCGATGAAGTGGGCGCCGATGGGCTGGTGTGCCTGGGGTATCCGTTCTATGCGGTGGGCAAGCCAGAAAAACCACGGGTCGAGCACCTGGCCGGGTTGAAGGCGCCGACGTTGATTGTGCAGGGCGAGCGCGATGCGCTGGGTAATCGGGCGGCGGTGGAGAGGTACGACTTGTCGCCGAGCATCGAGGTGATGTGGCTGGTGGCGGGGGATCATGATTTGAAGCCGTTGAAGGCGTCGGGGTGTAGTCATGAGCAGCATCTGGAGGCTGCGGCGGTGCGGGTTTCTAGCTTTATTAGAGAGCTTGAGTGAAACCTGTGGCGAGGGAGCAAGCTCCCTCGCCACAATCGATTTACCGGTTAAAACGCTCCACCAGCGAATACTGGGTATTCGCGGTATGCGTCAGCTCTTCACTCAACTGCGCCGAGTTCAACGCTTGCTCCGACGTCTGGTCCGCCAACAGCGCAATCGTGCTGATATTGCGGCTGATCTCTTCGGCCACGGAGCTTTGCTCTTCAGTGGCAGCAGCGATCTGGGTGGTCATGTCGGTGATATGTGCCACCGCTTCGCTGATGCCAACCAACGCCTGATCCGCTTCCATCACCCGCGCTACGCCTTCTTCGGCCTGGCGATGCCCGGCGTCCATGGTTTGCACAGCCGCCGCAGCGGTGTGCTGCAGCTTGGCGATCAGGGCATGGATCTGCCCGGTCGACTCGGCGGTACGCTGGGCCAGTTGACGGACTTCGTCAGCGACCACCGCAAACCCACGGCCCATTTCACCGGCACGCGCCGCTTCGATGGCTGCGTTCAGCGCCAGCAGGTTGGTTTGGTCGGCAATGCCCTTGATCACGTCGACTACGCCGCCGATCTCATCACTGTCCTTGGCCAACTGAGTAACGGTCGCGCCCGTCTCTCCAACGGCGGCTGACAGGCGCTGAATCGCCTCGCGGGTTTCCCCGGCAATATCGCGACCGCGACCGGTCAGGCGGTTAGCCTCTTGGGTCGCATCGGCGGTGCGCTGCACATGGCTGGCGACTTCCTGGGTCGTCGCCGCCATCTGGTTGACCGCCGTAGCCACCTGCTCGGTTTCCACACGCTGGCGTTCCAGGCCGCTGGAGCTGTTATGCGCCAGGGTGTTGGACTGCGCCGCCTGGGCGTTCAGGTGCTCGGCAGTGTCCTGCAAGCGCGTCAGACACGTCTTCAGACGCGCCTCCTGGCTGAGGATCGACATCTCCAGGCGCGCCTGGGCGCCACGGCTGTCGGTGTACATCTGCGCGATCAACGGGTCGGACGTGGTCTGCTCGGCCAGTCGCAGCAAGCGCTTGAGGCCACGCTGTTGCCAGCTCAGGCCGAGCAGGCCCAACGGCACCGACAACCCAGCCGCCAGGGCAAAGCCCCAGTGGGAGTTGAGTGACGCGCCGATCATGAAGCTCAGCTGGCTCACCAGGATAAACGGCAGCCAGTCCTGCAACACCGGCAGCCACTTGTCCCGCTGCGGGATCGCTGACTTGCCCTGGTTGATGCGGTGATAAAGCGCTTCGGCCCGGCGGATCTGCTCAGAGGTGGGCTTGATGCGCACCGATTCGTAGCCGACCACCTGGTTGCCGTCGAAGACGGGCGTCACATAGGCGTTAACCCAGTAGTGATCACCGGTCTTGCAGCGATTCTTGACGATGCCCATCCATGGCAAGCCTTGTTTGAGCGTCGACCACATGTGCGCGAACACCGCCGCCGGAACATCCGGGTGACGGACCAGGTTGTGCGGGGCACGGACCAGTTCTTCGTGGGTGTACCCACTGATTTCGACAAATGCGTCGTTGCAGTAGGTGATCACGCCCTTGGCATCTGTGGTGGAGATCAACCGTTGCTGAGCGGGGAAGGTACGTTCGCGCTGGGTAACGGGTTGGTTATTACGCATGATTGTTCAATCCGCAAGGCTTTCAAGGGTTGTCGGCCGGAAAACGCTTTTATTTAACTTAATTTTGCAACAATCACCCGGCCAGCATCGGGTAGGTAAACAACCCGAAGTGAAGCAGATTCAAACCAAAGTGCGTGGCTATCGCCGCGCCCAGGCCGCCGAAGCGATAAGCCAGGCCATATCCCACCCCGGCAATGCTGGCCAGCAGCACCCAGTGCCAGCCTGCGCCGACATGCACCAGGCCAAACAGCAGCGAGGCCAGCAGCAGTGCGAGGTTTTCGCCGTAAGGCAGATGTTTGAAGCGCTGGCTCAAGCCGCCCTGGACATAGCCACGGAACAGGGCTTCTTCTACCAGGGTCACTAACAGCAGGTTATTGAGCACCCAGAGCCAGGCCGGTTCCGGCCATTTCGGCGCCCAACTGATCACTCCGAGCAAGGTGGCAGTGCCCAAGGCGGCGATGGCGGTGAGGGTCAGGGCCAGGGCGGTCACGCAGATCGACAGGCGCAGCGAGCGCCGCGCCACGATCCAGGGGCAGGCCAGCAACAGCCAGAAGCCAATCAGCGGTTTGTCCTGGTTCAGGTACATCGAGAAGGGCACGGCGTCGGCGGTGAAACGTTGTGGGGCAATACCACGCCCGTTGTAGAAACCCGGCAGCCAGTGCATCGCCAGGCCCAGGGCCAATACAATAAACAGCCCGTGGCCCAGGTAGCGCGCCCAAGGTGTGCGTTGCTGGCGTACGGCATAGCCGGCGATCAGCAGCAGGGCGACGGACACACCCGCCAGCACCCCCAGTTGCCCGTAGATCAAGGCCAATAGGTAGCCGATAGAAAGAAGCGCCAGGTACAGCCAGGGCAATGCGAGCATGGGAAGTCCTTGGAAAAATCTGGGCGCATTATAGCGACCGGTCCGCCAAGGCCTGCATGAAAACGCCTCCACGCACTGCGCGTGGGTGAAGTGATTGCCAACCCGGGTAACGACTGGTTATAGTCCGGGCCTCTTCATCCCTTCACACAAGATCAGCCCATGCCAGCTTTCCAGCGCATAGCGGTAGTCGATTCAGCGTCCAACGCTGCAGTCGTGCCGTGCGGGAACCAGCAGCCTGCGCAGATCAGCCACTACCCCCCACCTGTCAGTCGCACGCCGGTGTACGCAGTCGTATCACCGCCGGGTGTTGGCCTTTCGGGCTGATCAGCTGATCAGCTGATTGCTGTTCCCGTCTGCCCGCCTGAAAAAACCTACTGAGTTTCAGCAACTGCTGAATCGGCTTTTTTGCCTGATGACAGGTGGTATCCATGTCTGTTTTTTCGAAACAATCCGTGGCCGCAGCGGCCTCGACGAGCCTGTTTGTCTTGCTGTGGAGCAGCGGGGCGATCTTCTCCAAATTGGGCCTGGCCCATGCTTCACCCTTCGCGTTTCTGTTGATCCGCTTTGCCATTGCCCTGGCGGGGTTGGTGATTCTGGTGCCGATCCTCACGCTGAAATTGCCACGCCCCGGCAAACCCATGGCGTATGCGGCGGCTACCGGCCTGGTGTTGCTGGGGGCCTACCAGATTTTTTATCTGTTGGCCCTGGACCTGAAAGTCACTCCCGGCATGATGGCAACCATCATGGGCGTGCAGCCGATCCTGACGGTGGTGCTGATGGAACGTCAGCGCTCGTGGCGCCGGCTGTTCGGCCTGGGGCTAGGGTTGGCGGGGCTGATCATGGTGGTCTACCAGGGCATCGGGTTGTCTGGTATGTCCCTGGCCGGCGTGCTGTTCGGGCTGTTGGCCCTGGCAAGCATGACCTTCGGCTCGATCATGCAAAAGCGTATCACCGACAACCCCTTGGGCACGCTGCCGGTGCAGTACCTGGCGGGGCTGTTGCTGTGTTCGGTGGTTGTGCCGTTCCAGCCGTTCCACTTCGAGCATAACAGCGGGTTTTACCTGCCGGTGTTGTGGATGGCGCTGGTGGTGTCGGTGCTGGCAACGCTGTTGCTGTACCGCCTGATCGCCCGGGGCAACCTGGTGAATGTCACCAGTCTGTTTTACCTGGTGCCGGCGGTGACGGCGGTGATGGACTACCTGATCTTTGGCAACACGCTCGCTGTGCTGAGCCTGTTGGGGATGGGGTTGATCATCATCGGGTTGATGTTTGTCTTCCGTAAAAACTGATCCAATCAAACTGTGAGCGAACGGCTTCGCTCACAGTTTTTTCGGCCGCAACACCAACCACAACGCGCCCGCAATCAACACCCCGCCATACAGGTGCGCCATGGACAATGGCTCATCCAGCAGCAACGCCCCCCACAGTACGCCGAACGGCGGGATCATGAAGGTCACGGTCATCGACCTCACCGGCCCAATGGACGTCAGCAGGCGGAAGTACAGGATGTAGGCAAACGCCGTGCACACCAGCCCCAATCCCAGTAGCGACAACCACACCTGCCAACCACCCCAACTCGCTGGAGGCTGGCTGATCGCGCTGTAGGCGAAGAACGGCAGCAGAAACAAGGTCGCGCCAAGCATGCTGCCCAGGGCCGACAGGCGACTGTCCAAGCCGCCGCGCTGATCCAGCCAGCGCCGTGCCAGGAACCCGGCAAAGCCGTAACAGGTGGTTGCCAGCAGACAGGCCAGTGCGCCCATCAATAGCTCCAAGTCAAACGCCACCGGCCCCGCGCGGGTCAGCACACCCACGCCCAACAAGCCGAGGCACACCCCAGCGACTTTCGACGGCGTCAGGCGTTCGCTGAAAAACAGCCCGCCAATCAGCACGCCCATCAACGGCGTGGTGGCATTGAAGATCGCCGAGTAACCCGCCGGCAGCACCTGGGCCGCCACCGAATACATGGTTGCCGGAATTCCGGAGTTGATCACCCCCAATAGCAAAACGGTCTTGAACTTGCCCTGGAAATCCCAGCTCACCCGCATCATCGCCAGGATCGCCAGCAACCCGGCGGCGGCAATCGACACGCGGAAAAACGCAGTCGGCACCGTGCCGATTTCCGGCGCGATAATGCGCATGAACAGGAAACTCGCGCCCCAGATGGCGGCGAGCCCCAGCAGATAAAGGGTGTCGACAGGTCTCACGGATCACTCCCACATAAATAGGCGGCGAGTGTTGCATGACATTTCTAATGATTACAGAACAAACCGCGTCACCATCCCATTCAGGTCCACCGCTAAACGCGACAGTTCCTGGCTGGCCGCCGAAGTTTGAGTGGCGCCAGCGGCGGTCTGGGTGGACAGGTCGCGAATATTCACCAGGCTGCGATCCACATCACGTGCCACCAGCGCCTGTTGCTCGGCCGCGCTGGCGATCACCAGGTTGCGCTGGCTGATCTGCGAGATGGCCGCGGTGATTTTCTCCAAGGCGCTGCCAGCGCTGTTGGCCCGTTGCAAGGTTTGGCCGGCGTGCTCGGCGCTGCTGTTCAGGGCTTCGACGGTGTCCTGGGTGCCTTGCTGGATACCGGTGATCATCTGTTCGATTTCTTCGGTGGAGTCCTGGGTGCGTTGCGCCAGGGAGCGCACTTCGTCGGCGACTACCGCAAAACCACGCCCGGCTTCGCCTGCACGCGCCGCCTCAATGGCGGCGTTGAGTGCCAGCAGGTTGGTTTGCGCGGCGATGCCACGGATCACTTCCAGCACTTTGCTGATGTCCTGCGCCTGCACCGCCAGGCCTTCGGCCTTGTTCGAGGCGCCGAGCACTTCGTCCACCAGGTTCTGGATCGAGCTGATGGTTTGGCTGATCTGGTAGTGGCCGTGCTTGCTGTCCTCGTCCGAGGCCTGGGACGCCTCGGCGCTGGACACGGCATTGCCTGCCACTTCGTCCACGGCGGCGCTCATTTCAGTCACGGCGGTGGCGGCCTGTTCGATCTCATCGTTCTGCGCCTGCAGGCCACGGGTGCTTTGTTCCATCACCGAACTCATCTCTTCGGCAGCCGACGCCAGCTGTTGCGCCGATTCGCTGATGCCGCGGATAGTGCCCTGCAATTGCAACTGCATGGTGGCGAGGGCGGTGAGCAATTGAGCCGGTTCGTCGTTACCGCTGACGGCGATCGGCTGGCTCAAGTCGCCGCCGGCGATGGTGCGTGCCACGATCAGCGCCTGGCCGATTGGGGCGGTGATGCTGTGCGTCAGCAGCCAGGCCAGCAGCAAGGTGGCGATGAGCGCGAACACGATGATCAAGCCGACGATCCACTGCGCGCTGGAATACGTCTGCGCGGCGGCGTCTGCTGCGGCTTCCACGCCGTTCTGGTTGAAGCTGATCATGTCTTCCAGGCTCTTGTTGAGGACCACACCCTGTGGCGCGAGGCGGCTGTTGAGCAGGTCGATGGCCTCTTGTTGCTGATCCTTGTCCACCAGGGCAACGATCTGCTCGACCAGGCTCACGTACGTATTCACGTTTCCTTCGAGCCGCTTGAGCAACTCGCGTTCCTCGTCGTCGCTGAGCAGGGTTTTATGGTGGTCGAGCAGGGTTTGCAGCTCAACGCGCTGGCGGGTGATCAGGGCTTTGCTGTTGTCACGGATCCGCGATTCGTCGGTGGTCGCCAGGCGCAAGGCCTCCAGGCGGATACTGGCGACAATGGCCGCGCTGTCGTGGATGTTCTCGATGCTCGGCATCCACGACTCTTCAATGATCAGCGCGCTTTGCCGCAGCTTGGCCATCTGGCCCAGGCCAAACATCCCGACGATCACCAGCAAGCTGGCCAAAACCGCAAAACTCAGACTGGCACGCAGGCCGATCTTCATGTTCCTCAATGACATCTCAATGCTCCTTGGGCGATTAGAACCTGCTCCCGGATCGGTCTTTGGACCTTGTTAGGGTGGGAGAGGGCGCGCTGTATATCAAAGTGCTATCACTGTGGTAATCAGGGTTTCCCTTAGCTGGAACCAATGCCCTTGGTGGCTCAACCAGACCAGTGCGCAAAGCGATGTCGCAGGCTCAGGCTGACAAGGCCCGCCGTTTCAAGCGTGCAGAGAAAACGCAGAGGGACTAAACGGTGCGTTTATTGACCGATTGGTCGAATTAAAGAATTGAAAATAAATGTACGAAATGAACGAAGTTGTACAAGGCAGTCCAAAAAATGACCCTTCTCCTGCCCTCGTACACTGGCTAAGCTCAGGGCTTCCAGATGCCCATAGAGGTTTCCCGCATGTCGCAGTCCGCCCTCGCTGTCGCCCAGATGATCCTCGATGGCTTCGACGATTACCGCGAGCACTTCCGCCAGATCACCGATGGCGCCCGCGAGCGCTTTGAAAAGGCCCAGTGGCAGCAGGGGCAGGCAGCGTCGGCGGCGCGGATCAACCTTTATGAAGACAAGGTCAGTGAAGTGACCGCACGCCTGCGCGAGCACTTCGATGCTGCCGCGCTGCTCGACATTGATGTGTGGCCCGTGGTGAAAAGCGCCTACATCGGCCTGATCGACCTGCGTTTTGACGATGAGCTTTCCGAGACCTGGTACAACTCGATCTTCTGCGGCCTGTTCAGTCACGACCTGATCAGCGACGGCTGCATGTTTATCCACACCACCCGGCCCAGCCTGCGCCGGGCAAGGGCCGCGCAGACGCGCACCTACACGCCCGCCGGGAAAATCCCGGAAATGCTCGCGCAGATCTTTGCCGACTACAGCTTCAGCGAACCTTACGCCGACCTCGCCGCCGACCTGCGCCGCCTTGAAGCCCAACTGCGCGAAAACCTGCCGGACTGGGTCTGCAAGGACCCGGACCTCAAGGTCGAGCTGTTTTCCTCGGTGCTCTACCGCAATAAAGGCGCCTACCTCGTCGGGCGTATCTATACCCGCGACGAACAATGGCCCCTGGTGATCCCGCTGCTGCACCGCGAAGGCCAGGGCATCCAGATCGATGCGCTGATCACCGACGAAGCCGATGTGTCGATCATCTTCTCGTTCACCCGTTCCTACTTCATGGTCGATGTGCCGGTGCCGGCGGAATTCATCGGTTTTCTCAAGCGCATCCTGCCGGGCAAGCACATCGCCGAGCTGTACACCTCCATCGGTTTTTACAAGCACGGCAAGTCAGAGTTCTACCGTGCCCTGATCAACCACCTGGCGACCACCGACGATCAATTCATCATGGCCCCCGGTGTGCGCGGCATGGTCATGAGCGTGTTTACCCTGCCGGGCTTCAACACCGTGTTCAAAATCATCAAGGACCGCTTTTCACCGTCGAAAAACGTCAACCGCGCCACGGTGATCGAAAAGTATCGCCTGGTTAAAAGTGTCGACCGCGTCGGGCGCATGGCCGACACCCAGGAGTTCGCCGACTTCCGCTTCCCCCTGAGCAAATTCGAACCCGAGTGCCTGGCCGAGCTGTTGGACGTCGCCGCCGGCACCGTTGAA
Source organism: Pseudomonas sp. H1_A03 (assembly GCF_054685145.1). Taxonomy (NCBI): domain Bacteria; kingdom Pseudomonadati; phylum Pseudomonadota; class Gammaproteobacteria; order Pseudomonadales; family Pseudomonadaceae; genus Pseudomonas; species Pseudomonas sp. H1_A03. The sequence goes on along the minus strand of NZ_CP162829.1, from coordinate 5,776,806 downwards.
GTAGAAGGCGACACCGTGCTGATCCGCCACTGCTGGACCGAACGGCGCATGACCCCGCTCAACCTTTACCTCGAGAATGCCAACCCCGCCCAAGTGCGCGAAGCCCTGGAGGACTACGGCCTGGCCATCAAGCAACTGGCGGCGGCGAATATCTTCCCCGGCGACATGCTGCTGAAAAACTTCGGCGTCACCCGCCACGGCCGTGTGGTGTTCTACGACTACGACGAAATCTGCTTTCTCACCGAGGCCAACTTCCGCCACATCCCCGCACCGCGTACGCCCGAGGATGAAATGGCCTCCGAGCCCTGGTACTCCATCGGCCCGCTGGATGTATTCCCCGAAGAATTCCCACCGTTCCTGTTCGCCGACGCCGGCCAGCGCAAGCTGTTTGATGAGCTGCATGGCGAGTTGTACAACGCCGACTACTGGAAAGGGCTGCAGGAAGCGATTCGCGCCGGCAAGGTCATTGATGTGTTTCCTTACCGGCGCAGGTGAGGAGGAGTGTCTTGAACAGCTTAATGATCGCGACTTAGTAATCTTTAGAACGTGCCGTTAAACTACCGACACTTATGAAAGTGTCAGTAGTTTGAGGTGGGAGGTATTTACAGGTGGTGTATTTTCGGTAAGGCTTATTTGCTATTTTGTCAAAAATGGCGTGTATTGATTAGTTTGTAGTATTTGATCACTCCAGTTGGTCAGGCGGTTCCTGTCTTTCTCGTCTGGGGCCTTACTCTGGGCTTTCGAAGTTTCCTGATACAGATTGTTTATCGAATCCTTATAGGCTTGGTCGACATTCTTGGTCGAACCGCCCTTGCCCTCCAATTCTATTTTTCGCTGTAATAAGCCTATAGGTCTATCAAGGGAACTTTGACTCACGACGGACGTAGGGAAGTCCGTGGGGAGCTTTTTTAAAGTCTCAAGTGTTTTCCATGAGCTGGAAGAGGGGGCCGATGCACCTTGTGACGTGTATTCGGGGGTGCGTTGGTGCTTTTCCGCAAATGAATGTCCATAGCCTCCGACACGAGAAGAAGACATACGATCTATAGGCATAAATACTCCGACTAACCATTTTGGTAATTAATAAGTGGAGCGCTCACTCTGATTTGGAGGTCTTCATGAGCACATGAACTTTATCTCAAAAGCGCGCGGGATTTTTTCAACGTTCTCTCGTAAGAAAGCTCTGATATCGCTGCTTCTGTGAGTTATAGACCGCTCATAAAACTCATTCCTCGTACTGCTTGGCTTGTAACGGGGTAGTTCGAAATTATATTCGCCCTCAGGTTGGTTGGCTGCTCCGACGAGACTTGGCTGTTGGGGGGGGTGAGGACGGCTTTTCCGTGTAGGCCGGAGGGAACTCATAGCGGGGCGGTGGCTGCGTATCTGCCGAACGCGGTTTTGCTCGCATGGATTTTTCATAGCTTGGCAAGCGCGACGTGACGGAATCGATTGGCATATAAAGCTCCGTTTTCAGGGTTGAGCGGTCTAATTTGCGAGGTGTATCTGGAGACTTATTGAAGCCTGCATATCTCATCCATCAAATCGGACTTTCGCTTTTTAACAGTGAGAAGAGCCTCCACAGCTGTGTAGTAAAAGTCGCTATTGGGCTGGCACTAAAGACCATCGCCACGTGATGGAACGTCTCCCGGTCGGTCGAAATCTGCGACAATCCCTCCCACTCAATCGATTAATGCTGTGCAGGTCTCGCCTGCCTTACCCAAAAGACCCTTGCCGCCCTGATGACTGACCAAGCGCCGACTATCGACCAACTGCTCAAAACCCTCGATCACGCCATGCTTGCCGACCGCAACCGCTTGCGGCGGCAGTTGCTTGAGCTGCGCAAGAAACCCGACGAGGAAAAGCTGGCGCAGTGGGTTGCGCGGATGCAGGCGTCCTGCGCCCAGGTCACGGCGCGGCGTGCCAGCCTGCCGGTGATTCGCTACGACGACAGCCTGCCGATTGCCGCCAAGCGCGATGAAATCAAGGCGGCGTTGAACAAGCATCAGGTGCTGATCATTGCCGGTGAGACCGGTTCGGGTAAGACCACCCAGCTGCCGAAAATCTGCCTCGAAATCGGTCGGGGCCAGTTCGGCCTGATCGGCCACACCCAGCCACGCCGGATCGCTGCGCGCAGCGTTGCCAGCCGGGTGGCCGAAGAACTGGCTACGCCGCTGGGCGCGCTGGTCGGCTATCAAGTTCGGTTCGAAGACCAGAGCGATTCGAACACCCTGATCAAGCTGATGACCGACGGCATCCTGCTGGCGGAAACCCAGAACGACCGCTATCTGGAACGCTACGACACGATCATCGTCGACGAAGCCCACGAGCGCAGCCTCAACATCGACTTCCTGCTGGGCTACCTGAAAACCCTGCTGCCGCGTCGCCCGGACCTGAAGGTGATCATCACCTCGGCGACCATCGATCTGGAGCGTTTTTCCAAACACTTTGACGGTGCACCGATTGTCGAGGTGTCGGGCCGCACCTTCCCGGTGGACACGTGGTATCGCCCGTTGACCCTGGAGCAGGACGAGGAGGGCAACCGCGTCGAAGACGACTTGACGGTTGACCAGGCGATCCTCGCCACCCTCGATGAGATCGCCGCTTATGAGCGCAGCGAACGGCGCAGCCCCGGCGACGTGCTGGTGTTTCTACCGGGTGAGCGCGAGATTCGCGACGCCGCCGACATGTTGCGCAAAGCCCAGCTCAAGCACACCGAAATCCTGCCGCTGTACGCGCGCCTCTCACCGGCCGAACAGCAGCGCATCTTCCAGTCCCATCCGGGCCGGCGCGTGGTGTTGGCGACCAACGTTGCGGAAACCTCGCTGACTGTGCCGGGCATCCGTTATGTGATCGACAGCGGCACCGCGCGTATCAGCCGCTACAGCTATCGCGCCAAGGTGCAGCGCCTGCCGATCGAGGCGATTTCCCAGGCCAGCGCCAACCAGCGTAAAGGCCGCTGTGGCCGGGTCGAGCCGGGGATCTGCATTCGCTTGTTCAGCGAAGAAGACTTTATCGGCCGCCCGGAATTTACCGACCCGGAAATCCTGCGCACCAACCTCGCTGCCGTGATCTTGCAGATGCTGCACCTGCGCCTCGGCGAAATCACCGACTTCCCGTTTATCGAGCCGCCGGACGGCAAGGCCATCAGCGACGGTTTCAACCTGCTGCAAGAGCTCTCGGCGGTCGACCGTAACAGCCAGCTCACGCCGTTGGGTCGCCAACTGGCGCGCCTGCCGGTGGACCCGCGCATGGGCCGCATGCTGCTGGAAGCGGCCAAACTCGGCAGCTTGCAGGAAGTGCTGATCGTCGCCAGTGCTATGTCGATCCAGGACCCGCGCGAGCGTCCGCCCGAACGTCAGCAAGCCGCCGACCAGGCCCATGCGCAGTGGAAAGATCCGGACTCGGACTTCGCTGGTTTGGTCAATTTGTGGCGCGGCTTTGAAGAACAGCGCCAGGAATTGACCGCCAGCCCGCTGCGCAACTGGTGCCGCAAGAACTTCCTCAACTACCTGCGCCTGCGCGAGTGGCGCGATTCCCACCGGCAGTTGAGCCTGATCTGCCGCGATATGCAGTTGACCCTCAACAAAGAGCCGGCGGACTTTCCAAAGCTGCACAAGGCGGTGTTGTCCGGCTTGCTCAGCCAGATCGGCCAGAAAACCGAAGACGGCGATTACCTCGGCGCACGCCAGCGACGCTTCTGGATTCACCCGTCGTCGGGCATCGGCAAGAAGCGCCCGCAATGGCTGATGACCGCCGAACTGGTGGAAACCACCAAGCTGTATGCGCGCATGGTCGCCAAGATCGATGCCGACTGGATCGAGCCGCTGGCCGGGCACTTGATCAAGAAAAACCACTTTGAGCCCCATTGGGAGAAGAAGCGCGGGCAAGTCGTGGCCTTTGAGCAGATCACGTTGTTCGGGCTGATTGTGGTCGGGCGGCGCCCGGTGCATTACGGGCCGATCGACCCAGTGGTGTCGCGCGAGCTGTTTATCCGCGAAGGCCTGGTGCGTGGCGAGATTCAATCGCGGGCCAAGTGCCTGACGGCCAATCAGCAATTGCTGGAACAGCTCGACGAGTTGGAGGCCAAGGCGCGCCGCCGTGACATCCTGGCCGATGAAGAAACGCTTTACGCTTTCTACGATGCGCGCCTGCCCGCAGAAATCCACCAGACCGCGACCTTCGACAGCTGGTACAAGGTCAACAGCCAGAAAGACCCGCAACTGCTGATCATGCGCGAAGAAGACGTGCTGGCCCGCGAGGCCAGTGAAGTCACCGCCGCGCATTATCCGGACACCCTGCACTTGGGCGACCTGGAACTGGCGTTGAGTTACCACTTCGAACCCAATCACCCGCGCGACGGCGTGACCCTGCGCGTGCCGGCACCGCTGTTGCCGGCCTTGCCGCCGGAGCGTCTGGAATGGCTGGTGCCGGGGGTGATCGAGGCCAAGTGCATCGCCCTGGTGCGCAACCTGCCCAAGGCGCTGCGCAAAAACTTTGTGCCAGTGCCGGACTTCGTCAAGGCCGCTTTGCAACGCATCGAATTCGGCCAGGGCTCGTTGCCTCAGGCGTTGGGCCGCGAGCTGCTGCGCATGACCGGCGCGCGGGTCAGCGATGAAGCCTGGGCCGAAGCGTCACAGCAGGTGGAAAACCACCTGAAGATGAACCTTGAAGTGGTCGACGGCCAGGGCAAGTTCCTCGGCGAAGGCCGCGACCTGGCTGAACTGACGGCGCGCTTTGCCGAGGCCAGCCAGGCAGCGTTGGCCGTGCCGCAAACCGCGAAAAGCCAGCAGCCGGTGGAGGCCAAGGTGTTTGCGGCGGTGGCGGAAAAAACTCAACAGAAGATTGCCGGGCTGTCCATGACGGTCTATCCGGCGCTGGTGGAAGAAAACGGCACGGTCAAGGAGGGGCGCTTCTCGACGGCGGCCGAGGCTGAATTCCAGCATCGCCGCGCATTGCAGCGTCTGCTGATGCAGCAACTGGCGGAACCGGCCAAGTTCCTGCGCGGCAAGTTGCCTGGCCTGACTGAACTGGGGCTGATGTACCGCGAATTGGGGCGTATCGACGCGCTGGTGGAAGACATCCTGCTGGCCAGCCTCGACACCTGCGTACTTGAAGGCGAAGCCAGCCTGCCGCGTGACGGTGCCGGTTTGGCTGCCTTGGCTGAGCGCAAGCGTGGCAGCTGGACTGAACACGCCGAACGCCTGGCGCGCTTGACCCTGGAGGTGCTGAAACTCTGGCATGGCTTGCAGAAGCGCTTCAAAGGCAAGATCGACCTGGCCCAGGCCGTGGCCCTAAATGACATCAAGCAGCAGTTGAGCAGCCTGGTGTACCCCGGTTTCGTGCGGGAAACCCCGGCGCAGTGGTTCAAGGAACTGCCGCGTTACCTCAAGGCTATCGAGCTGCGCCTGGAGAAACTGCCCAGCCAAGTACAAAAGGATCGGGTATGGAGCGGCGAGCTGGGAGGCTTGTGGACGCACTACGAAAACCGCCTGAAAAAGCACGCCCAGGAAGGCAAGCGCGATCCCCAGTTGGAGCTGTATCGCTGGTGGTTGGAGGAGTATCGGGTGTCGTTGTTTGGCCAGCAATTGGGCACCAAAGTGCCGATTTCCGACAAGCGCCTGAGTAAACAGTGGAGTTTGGTGGAGGCCTGAGATCGTTCCCGGTTTCAAGGACGACGCAGGTCCAGTGTGGGAGCGGGCTTGCTCGCGAAGGCGGTGTTTCAGTTGATACATCTGTGACTGACACACCGCCTTCGCGAGCAAGCCCGCTCCCACATTAAATTGGGCATAGCTGCGAGATGGCGCCAAATCCCAGGGTTTGTGGCAAACTTCGCCGTTATAAATGCCGGGATCGTCGTGAAGCGTCGCGACGCGATGGAATAAAGCGATGCCAGTTTGGTGTCCGCGGTGCGGAATCGGACTACTTACAGTTTGGTACGACGGTACCAATATCTTCTGCCTGACAGATTTAGAGGAACGACCGTGCATAACGTCGTCATCAGCGGCACTGGCCTGTACACCCCGGCCAACAGCATCTCCAACGAAGAGCTGGTGCAGTCTTTCAATGCTTACGTGCAACAGTTCAACAGCGCTAACGCCGCCGCCATCGAGCGCGGTGACGTGCAAGCCTTGACTGAATCCAGCGCAGCCTTCATCGAAAAAGCCTCGGGCATCAAGAGCCGCTTCGTGATGGACAAAGACGGCATCCTCGACCCGCAGCGCATGGCCCCGCGCCTGCCTGAGCGCAGCAACGACGAGTGGTCGGTGCTCTGCCAGATGGCCATCGGTGCTGCCGAACAAGCCCTGCAACGCGCCGGCAAGACCGCCGCTGACATCGACGGTGTCATAGTCGCCTGTTCGAACCTGCAGCGCGCCTACCCGGCCATCGCCATTGAGGTCCAGGAAGCCCTGGGCATCGAGGGTTTTGGTTTTGACATGAACGTGGCGTGTTCCTCGGCCACCTTCGGCATCCAGAACGCCGCCAACAGCATCCAGCTGGGCCAGGCGCGGGCGATCCTGATGGTCAACCCGGAAGTCTGCACCGGCCACCTGAACTTCCGCGACCGTGACAGCCACTTCATCTTTGGTGACGCGGCCACGGCTGTGATCCTCGAGCGCGCCGACCTGGCCACCTCCGAGCATCAGTTTGACGTGGTGAGCACCAAGCTGCTGACCAAGTTCTCCAATAACATCCGCAACAACTTCGGCTTTCTCAACCGCGCCGCGGAAGAGGGCGTCGGCGCGCCTGACAAGCTGTTCGTGCAGGAAGGCCGCAAGGTTTTCCGCGATGTCTGCCCGATGGTGGCCGAGCTGATCGGCGTGCACCTGGCGGAAAACCAGCTGAACGTGGCCGATGTGAAGCGCTTTTGGCTGCATCAGGCCAACTTGAGCATGAACCACCTGATCGTGAAGAAACTGCTCGGCCGCGAAGCCACGGTGGAAGAAGCGCCGGTGATCCTCGACACCTACGCCAATACCAGTTCGGCAGGTTCGGTGATTGCGTTTCACACCTATCAAGATGATTTGCCCAAGGGTTCCGTGGCCGTGCTCAGTTCGTTTGGCGCGGGCTATTCGATTGGCAGCGTGATCCTGCGTAAACGCTGATCTACCGGTCGATCACGGTCAACTGTGGGAGGCTGGCTTGCCTGCGATACAGACACCTTGGTGTATCAGTTACACCGCAGTGATGCCATCGCAGGCAAGCCAGCTCCTACAGGGGATCGGATTTCGACAGTGAAATCGAGGTTAATCAATGGCAGCAGCGGACGACGCGCACCTGCTTGAACGTCTGCTCAAGGGTGAGCAACGGGCCTATAAGGAGTTGGTCGCCACCTATCAGAGCGCCATGCGTGCAGTGGCCTATGCCATCGTCGGCCAGCGCCACGCCGACGAAATCGTGCAGGATGCCTGGCTGTCTGTGGTACGCAACCTGGGCAAATTCGAAGGGCGTTCCAGCCTCAAGACCTGGCTGCTGACTATCACCGCCAACGCGGCCAAGGGGCGCTACAAGCAGAATCGTCGCGAAGTATTGCTCGATGATCTGCCTTCACCCCACGGCACCCTTGGTGATGACCGTTTCGCCCCGGACGATGGCCACTGGGCCGTCGCCCCCTGCGCCTGGCATCAGGACACCCCGGAAGCCTTGCTGACCGAGGATGAATTGCGTAAATGCCTGGAACACACGTTGCTGAGTCTGTCTGATCTGCAAAGCAGCGTGCTGGTGCTGCGTGAACGCCAGGGTCTGGAGCTGGAAGAGATCTGTAATCTCTTGACGCTGTCGCTCTCCAATGTCCGTGTGCTGTTGCACCGAGCGCGGCTTAAAGTCTTCGCCACGGTGGAGCATTTTGAGGAAACGGGCGAATGCTGACCTGTAAAGAACAAGTGGCACGTTCCAGTGACTATCTCGATGGGCAATTGACCTTTCGCGAGCGTCTGCTGGTGCGTCATCACTTGATGTTCTGCCCGAACTGCCGACGGTTTATCCGCCAGATGCGTCTGATGCAGGCCACGTTGAAGATAATGCCGGATGAGCCGGTTGAAGGTGTGGATGCCTTGGCGCAGCGGCTGGCTGCCGAGCGGCTCAAGGGGGAGTGAAGCAGCTGCAAGCTGCAAGTGAAAAGCGGCAAGTGACCCGCTTCTCCTTGAAGCTTGTCGCTTGCCGCTCAAAGCTGCTTCTTTAGAACTTGGCTTCTGCGTCCAACTGAAGGGTGTTGGCGTTGGCATCGCGGTAGCCTGCGGCGCTGGCGTAGTCCGCTTTGGTCAGGAAGTAAGTGGCGCCGACAGCGAAGTTCTTGTCGATGTCGTAGCCGACTTTGAACTTGTGACCGCGTGCACCGGTGAAACCGCCGGCGAAGTCCGAGTCGGTGAGGGCGCCGACCACTGCGTAGCGTTGTACGTCGCGGTAGTTGTAGTCCAGGTTGAAGCCGAACACTTTGGACTTGGCACCGAGCAACCAGGCAGTGTCCTGGTCTTTATCTGTGGCTTTGGTGTTTTGCACGTACTGGCCATAGAACGACAACGGTACAGCCAGGCCGCCGATATCGATCTGGCTGAAGCCTTCATACAAGCGGTACTCGCTGGCATTACCGGCTGTGGTGTTGGCGACCGTTTCGGCTGGGGTCAGGCAAGCGGTAGAGCCAGCGGTCGGGCAGCGGCTGTCTTCATCGTTCTGGAACGCATAAACACTGCCGCCCAGCGTCAGTTTCAGGTTGTCGGTCAGGGTGAAGCGCGACCCCAACTGGCCGGCGGTCATGCGCAGGTCATTGCGAAACTGCACGCCGTCGCCGTTGACGTTGTCCTTGAGGTTGTAGTTACCCAGGCTGCCGAACAGCTCGGCGCTGCTGCCCAGTGGGTATTTGTAAGTCAGGGCCAGGCCTTCCGGGTTGATATCACTATCCCAGATCACATCACCCATGCTGACCCACGGCTGCAGCATTTTGCCGCCGATCACGTGCAGGTTCTTGATCTGGTCCGGGTGGTAGTCGATGTAGCCGAGGTCCAGCCAGATCGACTTCTTGTTGAAGTAGCCGTCCAGGTCCTGGTTCGTGGAACGGGCGTCGTCACTGCTACCCGTGGCGATACGGATGCCGGTGTCGACCTGCGAGTTGATCTCGGTGTAGGCGCCCAGACGAGCACGGATGCGCTCACGGTCCTTGTCCTTGCCGCCGTTGTTCGGGGTGCCGTCGATCTTGATGGTTTCGTGGCGGAAGCGCACGTCACCCTTGAGCTGGGTCTTGGCAGCCCAGGCCAGCTTCTGGTCGAAACTGCTCAGCTCATTGGTTTTCTTCGCGGTGGCGGCGATCTGTTCGTTGGTCTCTTGTTGAGCTTGCCGTGCGATCTGCTGTTCTTTCTGGTCTTTGGCCAATTCGCTTTGCAGTTCAGTGTACTGCGCCGCGGTGATCTGACCGTTGGCCTTGAGCATGTCGAGCAATTTAGCGTCGACTGCAGCGCTGGCCGGAACGCTCAGGGCCAGTAACAGGCCGCCGCACAGGGCCGCCGCAGTTTTAGTGGAAGCAAGACGCATATCAATCTCCGAAAGTGAGGAGGGATGGCAAACCATCCAGGACACAACCGACCGATGACGGACGGAAAAATAACCACCTGCTAGAACCAGGGGCTCTAAAAACAGGCGTCAGTATCACGATCGTTTATGACGGCGCAGTGGCTAAGTGATGTCATCTAGATGACAAATTATTTAGGATCGGAACTATTGGTTTAGAGCCTTGTCGCGCGATTCGGGGGTGTGCTGGGACCGGCGATAAGCGATACTCGCGAGGCTTTCACGCCCCCGATCAGTGAGGATGCACATGCCGTTGCAACGCCTGGACAGCCTGTCCGAAATCGCCCCGCAGGTTTGGGACGCACTGGTGCCGGACGCCCAGCCTTTCGTGCGGCATGCTTTCCTGAGTGCCCTGGAAGACAGCGCCAGCCTGGGCCCGCAATCCGGCTGGCAGCCGGAGCATTTGCTGCATTGGGACAGCGATCGGCTGGTGGCAGCATTACCCAGTTATCGCAAGTGGCATTCCTATGGCGAGTATGTGTTCGACCATGGGTGGGCGGATGCCTGTGAGCGGGCCGGCATCGATTACTACCCCAAGCTGCTGACAGCTGTGCCGTTCAGCCCGGTGAGCGGGCCACGCCTGTTGGCGGCGAATGCCGAGGAGGGTGTTGAGCTGCTGAAAAGCCTGCCGGGTTACCTCGAAATCGAGGGACTCTCCAGTGCCCACATCAACTTCACTGACGCGCTGGCCGATGCTGCACTGGCGCAACAGCCGGGTTGGTTGCAGCGCCTGGGTTGTCAGTTTCACTGGCAGAACCGTGGCTACCGCGACTTCCAGGATTTCCTTGATGCCTTGAGCTCGCGCAAGCGCAAACAGATGCGCAAGGAACGTGAGCAAGTGGCGGGGCAGGGCATCGAGTTCGAATGGCTGCAAGGGCATGAACTGAGCGAAGCACAGTGGGATTTTGCCTACGCCTGCTACGCCAACACCTACGCGGTCCGCCGCCAAGCCCCTTACCTGACCCGCGTTTTTTTCAGCCTGCTGGCCGAGCGCATGCCCGAAGCGATTCGGGTAGTCCTGGCCAAACAAGGTACCCGCCCGGTCGCCATGGCCTTCAGTCTGATCGGTGGTGACAGCTTCTACGGCCGCTACTGGGGCTGTCTGGCGGAATTCGACCGCCTGCACTTCGAAACCTGCTTCTACCAGGGTATGGACTACGCCATCGCCCACGGCCTGCAACGCTTTGATGCGGGGGCCCAAGGCGAGCACAAGTTGATTCGCGGGTTTGAGCCGGTGATTACACGCTCGTGGCATTACCTGCGTCATCCCGGATTGAAAAACGCCGTGGAGGATTTCCTCGAGCGCGAGCGGGTGGGGATCGTGGCGTATGCCGAAGAGGCGAAGACGGCGCTGCCGTATCGGCAGGTCTAAGGTGAGTGCTACTGGATGAATACGTGTTCCGATATGAATAAGTATTTGTAGTGAGCGGGCTTGTCCCGCGCTGGGCGGCGAAGCTGCCCCAAAACCCGGCGCTGCGATTTGCCTGAAAAAATGCAGCGTCTTGGTTAGGGCAGCTACGCCGCCCAGCGCGGGACAAGCCCGCTCACTACAAAGGATAGCGCTCTGCCTCAGCCTGGCTCCTCCTTGCCCAGCCATCGATAGGTAAAGCCGCCGATCACCGCGCCAAGGATCGGCGCGAGCCAGAACATCCACAATTGCTGGATCGCCCACCCGCCGACGATCAATGCCGGGCCGGTACTGCGGGCCGGGTTGACTGAGGTGTTGGTTACGGGAATGGAGATCAGGTGGATCAGGGTCAGCGCCAGACCGATGGCAATGGACGCAAGGCCCGGTGGGGCGCGGCGGTCGGTGGCGCCGAGGATAATCAGCACGAACATCGCCGTCATCACCAGCTCTGTGACAAACCCCGCCGCCAGCGAATAACCACCGGGTGAATGCTCACCATAGCCGTTGGACGCCAGCCCCGACGCCAGTTCAAACCCCGGTTTGCCACTGGCAATGAAGTACAACAGCGCCGCGGCGACCGTACCGCCGATAACCTGCGCCACGATGTACGCCGGTAATTCCCTGGCCGGAAACCTTCCGCCCACGACCAGCCCCACTGATACCGCCGGGTTGAGGTGACAACCACTGATATGCCCGATGGCGAACGCCATGGTCAGCACCGTGAGCCCGAATGCCAGGGCCACACCCAGCAAGCCGATCCCGACTGCGGGGAACGCTGCGGCCAACACCGCACTCCCACACCCGCCCAACACCAACCAAAACGTACCTAACCCCTCTGTGACTGAACGCTTGAACAAAGACATGCAACACGTCCTTGATAGATCGCTCTACCAGATCAGTAAATCAGTGATGCTCCCTGCAGATTTACTTCAGCGCCCGTCTGGGCACTGCACTGAGTACAGCACGATTGCGGCACAAATCCAGGGCATGAAAAAGCGCCAGTGTCCTTTGGGGTCGGACGCCTGGCGCAAGTCAAGGGTGGGAGCTGGCTTGCCTGCGATAGCGGTGGGTCAGTACTGGGAGGCTGGCTGACAGACCGCCATCGCAGGCAAGCCAGCTCCCACAGGGGATTGCGGTGTTGTTTCAGTCGATACCGACGAAGCCTCCCGTCTGGTGCTGCCACAACCGCGCATACAACCCACCATGCGCCAGCAACTCGGCATGGCTGCCACTCTCGGCGATCAGGCCTTTCTCCAACACCACCAGGCGGTCCATCCGCGCAATGGTCGACAAGCGGTGCGCAATCGCAATCACCGTCTTGCCTTTCATCAAGGTCTCCAGGCTTTCCTGGATCGCCGCTTCCACTTCCGAGTCCAGGGCTGACGTGGCTTCGTCCATGATCAGAATCGGCGCGTCCTTGAGCAGCACGCGGGCGATGGCGATACGTTGGCGCTGCCCGCCGGAGAGTTTCACGCCGCGCTCACCCACGTGAGCATCCAGCCCGGTACGGCCTTCAGCGTCCGACAGCAGCGGGATGAACTCATCGGCGCGGGCCTTGTGCACGGCGGCCCAGAGTTCTTCGTCGGTGGCGTCGGGCTTGCCGTACAGCAGGTTGTCGCGGATCGAGCGGTGCAGCAACGAGGTGTCCTGGGTGATCATGCCGATCTGTGCGCGCAGGCTTTCCTGGGCGACCTCGGCGATGTTCTGGCCGTCGATCAGGATGCGTCCGCCTTGCAGGTCGTAGAGTCGCAGCAACAGGTTGACCAGCGTCGACTTGCCCGCACCGGACGGGCCGATCAGGCCGATCTTTTCACCGGCCTTGATCTCAAGGTTAAGGCCGCCAATGATCCCGCTCTTCTTGCCGTAGTGGAAATCTACTTGCTCGAAGCGCACTTCGCCCCGGGGCACGCTGAGGCGCGGGGCGTTGTCGCGGTCGATCACGGCCAGTGGCTGTGCGATGGTTTTCAGGCCGTCCTGCACCATGCCGATGTTTTCGAAAATGCCGTTGACCACCCACATGATCCAGCCGGACATGTTGACGATGCGAATGACCAAGCCGGTGGCCAGCGCGATCGCGCCCACGGAAATCAGCGACTGCGTCCACAGCCACAGCGCCAGGCCGGTGGTGGTGACAATCAGCAGGCCGTTCATGGTGGTGATCACCACGTCCATGCTGGTCACCACCCGGCTGGCCAGCTGGGTTTTTTCAGTCTGCTCGATGATCGCTTCCTTGGCGTATTCCTGCTCGGATTGAGTATGGGCAAACAGCTTCAAGGTGGTGATGTTGGTGTAGCCATCGACGATGCGGCCCATCAGTTTGGAGCGCGCCTCGGACGAAATCACCGAGCGCTCCTTTACCCGGGGCACGAAATAGCGTAACGCCAGGCTGTAGCAGATGATCCAGCTCACCAGCGGGATCATCAGGCGCCAGTCGGCCTCGGCAAACAGCACCAGGGAACTGATGGCGTAGATCGCCACGTGCCAGATCGCGTCCACCGCAGCCACGGCAGAGTCACGCAGCGAGTTGCCGGTTTGCATGATGCGCTGGGCGATACGCCCGGCGAAGTCGTTCTGGAAGAAATTCAGGCTCTGCTTGAGTACGTAGCTATGGTTCTGCCAGCGGATCAGGCTGGTCATGCCGGGGCTGATGGTCTGGTGCACCAGCAGGTCATGCAGGGCGCCGAAGATCGGACGCAGCAACAGGGCAACTGCGGCCATCCAGATCAGCTCGGTGCTGTGGACCTGGAAGAAGTTGGCGGGCGGCGTGCCCTGGGCCAGGTCGATGATACGGCTCAGGTAGCTGAACAGCGCGACTTCGATCAATGCGCCGATCAAGCCCACCACCAACAGCGCGGCAAAACATGGCCACACCTGGCGCAGGTAGTAGAGGTAGAACGGCAGGACTTTATCGGGCGGGGCGGCGCTTGGCGCGTCGCGGAAAATATCGATCAGTTGTTCAAAACGACGATAGAGCATTAGGGTTGACGCCCGCCTGGCGGGCTCTCCTGTTCAAATGCGCGCGCAGCCTTGTGGGCTGCGCACGGAGCTTCCTGCAGATCTCAGTCGATGCGCTTGGCCGACTTGATGTAGACAGGATCGATAGGCACGTTCTGCATGCCTTGCTTGGTGGTGGTCTGCGAATTGACGATCACGTCGACCACGTCCATGCCCTTGACCACTTTGGCGAATACGGCATAACCGCGATCACGGCCTGGGTCGAGGAAAGCGTTGTCGGCCACATTGATGAAGAACTGGCTGGTGGCCGAATCCGGATCACTGGTGCGCGCCATGGACAAGGTGCCACGTACGTTATGCAGACCATTACTGGCTTCGTTCTTGATCGGCGCTTCGGTTGGCTTTTGCGACATCGACTGGGTGAACCCACCGCCCTGGACCATGAAGCCCGGGATCACACGGTGGAAAATCGTGTTGTTGTAGAAGCCCTTGTCGACATAGGCCAGGAAATTCTTGGTGCTGATCGGGGCCTTGACCGGGTCCAGTTCGATTTCAATGTCGCCGTTGGTGGTGGTGATCAGTACGTGAGGCGCCTTGGCGGGTTCGGCCGCCATCAGGTTGGCAGCGAACAAAACAGAACCGGCAAGAAAGGCGATTTTTTTCAGCATGGGTCAATGATCCTGGGTAGTGGTTTCGACTGTCGTTAGAAAATCGAGCAGCGTGGCGTTAAAGACTTCGGGTTGATCCAATGGCGTGGCGTGGCGGGAATCTCTGATCACCACCAGTCGCGCATCGGGCAGCAGTTTTACATAGTTTTCTTTCTGCGCCACGGGGGTGTAGTCGTGGTCGGCGCTGATGACAAGGGTTGGACAGGTAATCCTCGAAAGGCGTTCCTGCACACCCCAGCCTACAATCGCATCGAAGCTGGCGAGATAAGCACGTTTGTCGTTTTTTGCCCAGCGTTCGGCCATCTTGCGGCGCAGGTCGGCCTGATGCGGTTTGGGGAATAGGCGGTCGCCCAGCGCCTTGCCGATAGTGGCCAGGCTGAGCACACGCGCCAGGCTCCAGCGCTTGGCCCACTGCCAGTAATCATCGGCGCTGCGTACCTTCACCTCCGGCGCGCTGTTGACGATGCACAGGCTCTTGACCCGTGCAGGTTCATCCACCGCCAGTTGGAAGGCAATCATGCCGCCCATGGATAAGCCCACCACATGGGCGGGCGGCAGGGCCAGGTGTTCGATCAGCGCGAGCAGATCAAAGGTGAAGCCCTGGATGCTGTAGCGTTCGCGCGGTTTGTCCGAGCGCCCATGACCGCGCACATCCACCAGGACCAGGCGGTAATGTTTGGCCAGCACGGGAATCTGCAGCTCCCAATCCTGGCTGCTGGAGCCCAGGCCGTGGATCAGGATCAGCGGGGTGCCGTGGCCGTATTCCTCGTAGTGCAGGCTGCATCCTTCGTGGTCGAACCAGGCCATGCTTGAACTCCGTTTCAGGCTTGCCAGGGGGCAGCGAAGGGCGCGTCCAGGGGGGCGGTGTCAAAGGTGCGCAGCAGTTCCACGAGGATCTGCGTCGCCGGCCCCAAGGGTTTGTCTTTGTTTGAATACAGATAGAACGTGGGGTGGCGGCTGCCGCCCTGTTCCAAGGGTAGCTGCTTGAGCACGCCTTCGCTGAGTTCACGTTCGATCATGTGCCGAGGCAACCAGGCAAAGCCCAGGCCGCTGCCCACAAAGGCGGCGGCGGTGGCCAGGCTGCCGACGGTCCAGCGCTGTTCGGCGCCAAGCCAGCCCACATCCCGTGGTTGCTGGCGACCGGAGTCGCGGATCACCACCTGCATCTGGCTTTCCAGGTCCTGGAAACTCAGCTCGCGATTCATGCGGTGCAGGGTGTGCTCGGGGTGGGCCACGGCGACAAATTCCACATCGCTCATTTCCGTGCCCAGGTAGCCCGGGATGCTGAAACCGCAAATCGCCAGGTCGGCCACGCCTTCAATCAGCAGCTCTTCAACGCCCGACAGCACCTCCTCACGCAGGCGCACGCGGCAACCACGGCTCTGCGGCATGAAGGCGGAGAGCGCGCGCACAAGGCGTGCGTTCGGATAGGCCGCGTCCACCACCAGGCGGACCTCGGCTTCCCAGCCCTGCTCCATATGGTGCGCGAGGTCTTCCAGCTGGCTGGCGTTTTTCACCAGTTGCCGGGAGCGGCGCAACAGCACTTCACCGGCGTCGGTGAGCACCGCCTTGCGCCCATCAATGCGCAGCAGCGGCACACCGAGCTGGTCTTGCATGCGGGCCACGGTGTAGCTCACCGAAGACTGCGAACGGTGCAGCGCTTCGGCCGCCTGGGCGAAGCCGCCATGGTCGACCACGGCTTGCAACGTACGCCATTGATCGAGGGTAACGCGGGGCGCTTTCAAGATGGGTTCCTCTTGTCCTAAGCTGACAGTCCTTATTGGAGACTGCCGAATGAGAAAATTCTGTTGTGTGTTGCTGGCGCTGCTGCCGATGAGCGCATTTGCCTACCCCATCGACGTCACAAAAAAGATCGACGGCGTCAGCATCGATTACACCGCCTCCGATGTGGACGGCGATATCAGTTCGATCCAGCTCAATAACTACGGCACGAATGACGCCGTATGCTCGGTAACC
Source organism: Pseudomonas sp. H1_A03 (assembly GCF_054685145.1). Lineage (NCBI taxonomy): Bacteria > Pseudomonadati > Pseudomonadota > Gammaproteobacteria > Pseudomonadales > Pseudomonadaceae > Pseudomonas > Pseudomonas sp. H1_A03. The sequence continues at coordinate 5,760,243 of NZ_CP162829.1, read as the reverse complement.
TTCACCAACGGGCCGGAATCACCGCGTCGCCGCACGGTCACGGTGCCGGCGGGAAAAAGCACGAACACCACGGCCAAGTTCAACCGCGCCATTATCAAGATGCGTATCGCCCTGGCTTGCGGGCCGAAGTAACCCGACAGCGGAGCATGCTGACAGCAATACTCCGCTTATGAACAAATTTATAGATGGGTTATAGCAGTTTTTTACGCTTTTTAATCGAATTGGCTCTGTTTAATCTTCACTCCATCGACTTACAGCAATTACAGATGGAGCCTACAAAGCCATGTCCAATGTTCTGATCATCGAAAGCAGCGCCCGCCAGCAGGATTCGATTTCCCGCCAACTCACCCGGCAGTTCATCAGCCAATGGCAGGCCGCCCATCCGGCGGATCAGATCACTGTGCGTGACGTGGCCCTCAACCCGGTCCCGCACCTGGACGCCAACTTGCTTGGCGGCTGGATGAAGCCCGCGGATCAGCGCAACGGCAACGAGCAGGCGTCCCTGGATCGCTCCGACGAATTGACCAACGAACTGCTGGCGGCCGACGTACTGGTGATGGCCGCACCGATGTACAACTTTGCCATCCCCAGCACCCTCAAGGCCTGGCTGGACCACGTGTTGCGTGCGGGTGTGACCTTCAAATACACCGCCACCGGCCCTCAGGGTTTGCTGACCGGCAAGCGCGCCATCGTGCTCACCGCGCGCGGCGGCATCCACACGGGGGCCACTTCCGATCACCAGGAACCCTACCTGCGTCAGGTCATGGCATTCATCGGGATTCACGACGTCACCTTCATTCACGCCGAAGGGGTGAACCTGAGTGGGGACTTCCAGGAAAAAGGCATTAACCACGCCAAGGCGCTGCTGGCACAGGTCGCCTGATCTTTTAATCGCCAGATAATCCCTCGGTGTTTATCTAGCGCCACGCAACCCTTCAAGTACGCGTATCGAACCTCCCTTTGCACTTTTTGCTCCTGAGTGCTCCTGCCCGACTGACGCATTAGCGAGGTCGGGTTTTTTTTGCGCCGAGTTTCTTCAATCGTCGAAAACCTTTAATGTCCCGCCCATTCGAAATGAGGCGCGCATGGGCTATTTACTGGTTGTCACTCTGATTCAGGCATTTTCCTTCAGCTTGATCGGCGAATACCTCGCCGGTCACGTCGACAGCTACTTTGCAGTGCTGGTGCGCGTGTTGCTGGCCGGGCTGATATTTATCCCGCTGACGCGCTGGCGTTCGGTGGAGCCAGCCTTCATGCGCGGCATGCTAGTGATTGGCGCGCTGCAGTTTGGCGTGACCTACGTGTGCCTGTACCTGAGCTTTCGCGTGCTCACGGTGCCGGAGGTGCTGCTGTTCACTATCCTCACGCCGCTGCACGTGACCCTGATCGAAGATGCCCTCAACCGCCGTTTCAACCCGTGGGCGTTGATCGCCGCGTTGGTGGCAGTGGCCGGCGCGGCGGTGATCCGCTTCGACCAGATCACCCCGCACTTCCTTGGGGGCTTCCTGCTGCTGCAACTGGCCAACTTCACCTACGCCGCCGGGCAGGTGATGTACAAGCATTTGGTCGCGCGTTATCCCAGTGATTTGCCGCACTACCGACGCTTTGGTTACTTCTACGTGGGCGCGTTGCTGGTGGTGTTGCCGGCGTTCCTGCTGTTCGGCAAGTCGAACTTTCTGCCGGAAGCACCGCTGCAATGGGGCGTGCTGGTATTTCTTGGACTGGTCAGCACCGCCCTGGGGATGTATTGGTGGAACAAAGGCGCCTGCCTGGTCCATGGCGGCACCCTGGCGGTGATGAACAATCTGCATGTGCCGGTGGGGCTGCTGCTGAACCTGCTGATCTGGAACCAGCACGAACCGCTGGGCCGCTTGGCCTTGGGTGGGTTGGTGATTCTGGGGGCGGTGTGGATCAGTCGGTTGGGTGTGCGAAAGGCGCCATTGTTACGCTGAACCCCTTGTGGGAGCGGGCTGGCTCGCTCCCACAATAGGCCGCGTCGTTAAATCGATATTTTTTCCGGGGCCGGCAAATGACTGGCCCCGAGCACCGCCGGCAACATCCCAGCGCGCAGATCATTGCCACTCGGCTGCTGATACAAGCTCAAGCCAAACTCCGGCAATACCGCCAGCAGGTAATCAAAGATATCCCCCTGGATCCGCTCGTAATCCGCCCACGCTGTGGTGCGGGTAAAGCAGTAGATCTCCAGCGGTACGCCCTGGGCGGTGGTTTGCATCTGGCGCACCATGCAGGTCATGTTCGGCTGGATGTCCGGGTGGCTTTTCAGGTACGCCAGGGCATAAGCGCGGAAGGTGCCGAGGTTGGTCATGCGGCGGCGGTTTGCCGACAATTGCGCGCTGTTCCCCTGAGCTTCATTCCAGGCCTTGAGTTCAGCCTGCTTGCGCCCGATGTAGTCGGTGAGCAGGTGCACCTGGGTCATGCGCAGTTCTTCATCGTCACGCAGGAAACGCACGCCACTGGCGTCGATATACAGGCAGCGCTTGATGCGGCGCCCGCCGGAGGCCTGCATGCCGCGCCAGTTCTTGAACGACTCGGACATCAGGCGCCAAGTGGGGATGGAGACGATGGTCTTGTCGAAGTTCTGCACCTTGACTGTGTGCAAGGTGATGTCCACCACATCGCCGTCGGCGCCGACCTGGGGCATTTCGATCCAGTCACCGACCCGCAACATGTCGTTGCTGGTCAGTTGTACGCTGGCGACGAACGACAGCAAGGTGTCCTTGTACACCAACAGGATCACCGCCGACATCGCACCCAGGCCTGAGAGCAGCAACAGCGGCGAACGGTCGATCAGGGTGGCGACAATAATGATCGCGCCAAACACGAACAACACCATCTTCGCTAACTGCACATAGCCCTTGATCGAGCGGGTGCGTGCGTGTTCGGTACGGGCGTAGATGTCCAGCAAGGCGCTGAGCAGTGCGCTCATGGCCAGTACCAGGAACAGAATGGTGAGCGACAGGGCCACGTTACCGATAAACAGAATGGCGGTCTTGCTCAGGTCCGGCACCAGGTACAGGCCGAACTGGATCACCAGCGACGGCGTCATCTGGGCCAGGCGATGAAAGACTTTGTTATGCCGCAGATCGTTGACCCAGTGCAGGGCCGGCTGCCGGCCGAGCAATTTGACGGCGTGGAGAATGAGATAACGCGCTACACGTCCAAGCAGCAGCGCCACGACCAGCAACACCAGCAGACCGAGGCTGGCATGGAGCAACGGGTGTTGATCGAGGGTGCCCCAAAGGTCTTGGACGTTGAGCCAGAGCTGTTTGATATCCATGGATGAGACCGATTCTTCTGTAAGACAAGACGGGGCGATTAGAGCATTTAAGTGCGACAAAGTTGACGTCATGGACAAATGCCCTGACAAAAAAGCAGCTGATTAGTACCGTTCGCGTAAAGAAACTCGGTTTGGACGCCCGAAACCGGTAACCTATGCAGCTGTTTTTTTGTATTTCTTCGAGGTAGCACCCGTGTTTTCCCAATTCGCCCTGCACGAACGCCTGCTCAAAGCCGTGGCCGAGCTTAAATTTGTCGAGCCTACGCCGGTGCAAGCAGCGGCCATCCCGCTCGCGCTCGAAGGGCGTGACCTGCGGGTGACTGCTCAAACCGGGAGTGGCAAGACTGCCGCTTTCGTCCTGCCGATTCTGCATCGTTTGATTGGCCCGGCCAAAGTCCGCGTCAGCATCAAGACCCTGATCCTGCTGCCGACCCGCGAGCTTGCCCAGCAGACCTTGAAGGAAGTGGAGCGCTTCTCGCAGTTCACGTTTATCAAGTCCGGCCTGATCACCGGCGGCGAAGACTTCAAGGTCCAGGCCGCCATGCTGCGCAAGGTGCCGGATATCCTGATCGGCACCCCTGGCCGCATGATCGAGCAACTCAACGCCGGCAACCTTGACCTCAAGGAAGTCGAAGTGCTGGTATTGGACGAAGCCGACCGCATGCTCGACATGGGCTTTGCCGACGACGTGCAGCGCCTGGTAGCCGAGTGCGTCAACCGCCAGCAGACCATGCTGTTCTCCGCCACCACCGGCGGTTCGACCCTGCGTGAAATGGTCGCCAAGATCCTCAACAACCCTGAGCACCTGCAGGTCAACAACGTCAGCGACCTGAACGCGACCACGCGTCAGCAGATCGTCACCGCCGACCACAATGTGCACAAAGAGCAGATTCTCAACTGGCTGCTGGCCAACGAGACTTATCAGAAAGCCATCGTGTTCACCAACACCCGCGCTGCGGCCGACCGCATCTACGGTCGCCTGGTGGCCCAGGAATACAAAGCGTTCGTGCTGCACGGTGACAAAGACCAGAAGGACCGCAAACTGGCCATCGACCGCCTCAAGGCTGGCGGCGTGAAGATTCTGGTTGCCACCGACGTTGCCGCGCGCGGCCTGGACGTGGACGGCCTGGACTTGGTGATCAACTTCGACATGCCGCGCAGCGGCGACGAATACGTGCACCGTATCGGGCGTACCGGGCGTGCCGGCAACGACGGCTTGGCCATTTCGCTGATCTGCCACGGCGACTGGAACCTGATGTCGAGCATCGAGCGCTACCTCAAGCAGTCGTTCGAGCGTCGCACCATCAAGGAAGTCAAAGGCACGTACACCGGACCGAAGAAGGTCAAGGCGTCGGGCAAGGCGGTTGGCGTAAAGAAGAAAAAGACCGACGCCAAGGGCGACAAGAAGAAAACCGGCGCCAAGTCGCCGACCAAGCGCAAGATCGCCAACCGGCCGAAGACCGACAACCTGTCGCTCGTCAGCAAAGATGGCATGGCGCCACTTAAGCGCCGCAAGCCTGAAGCACCGGCTGCTGAGTAAGGCTTGAGTGATGAAAAAAACCGGACATTTGTCCGGTTTTTTATGCCTTCAGCTTTTGGCTTTGGCGGCTGCTTCCTTGAGTTCCTTGAGTCGGGCATCGATCAACTGGCACTTGTCAGGAAACTCGGCACTTTCGGTATCCAGATCCATCTTCTGCAGCTCGTCGTTCATCTCCTTGGCCTTGGTCGGGTTCTGTTCGGTCAGTTTGGCCACTTCCTGGGCCAGTTGTTCGCGCTTGGCCGTGGCCTCGTCTGGTGTGCAGGCCCAGGTTGGCAGAGCAGTCAGCAGCGTGGCGGCGATCGCCAGGTTTTTCAGGGTTTTCATGGAGAGACCTCCTTGGCGGTTATGTGCTGTTGAGGGCGCGAACGTCTGGAAAGTTCAGAGAAATGACACGCCGTCTATTCGGCTGAACGGCGGCTGACGTGACGGGTCACACCTCAAGACGGGCTAATTTTCCTTAAGCCTGCAGGAGGAATCAGGATGACGACTTACAACTGGGATCTGATCGAACGGCTGTTGCATGAAGTGCAGAACGGCGAGGGCAGCTTCGCGCCGCGCAAGTATGCCGAGCAGGAAGCAGCCGAGAAGGCGACGGCGGGCGAATCGACCGGCAACCTGGATGCGCTGAAAAAGACCGCTGCGGATTATGAGGCGCTGCTGTTCAAGCGTGGCTTTATTGAATCGCGCCCTGAGGAAGAGGGCGGTAATGGCGAGAACTTCATCCTGACTGCACTCGGCGCGCAGTTGCTGGCGCTGATCGACAGTTCGATCCCGGGCAACGATCATCCGCGTCAGGTGTTGGATGAGCAGGCGGATGCACTGGATCCGGCGACCTTTGCTGAAGTGGCGTCAAAAGCTCAGATTGCCTGAGTGCTTCTGTGGGAGCGGGCTTGCCCGCGATGACGGCGTGTCAGTCGATATAGTCGTTACTGACCGATCGCTATCGCGGGCAAGCCCGCTCCCACATTTTTAGATCGTGGCAGCCTTCAGGCATTTCAGCGCTTTGAAGTCGCTGCGCACGCCGTCAATTTTCTGCGTCAGCTTCAAGCGTTGTTGCGCGCTACTGTCTGCCATCAGGTCGACCAACAGACTGCGCGCTGCAGCCTCTGTCTGGGCATAAGCAGCGCGATACTCCGGGGTCCACAAGCTCTCCCGATCCACCAGCAACTGCTGCATTTTCTGCGGGAAGTCGGCGCTTGCACGGTGTTGCACGGCGTCGATGAATTGAGCCTGCCACTGCGCACGGTTGCCGATCCATTCCGTGTTCTGGTCTCCCAATGCGAGCGACCACGCCGTCACGCGATTCTGCTGACTGGCGCTGAGCGGGCCCATCCACGTATCCAGGCGCTTGCTCATGCGCTCGGCACGTTCTTGGATCTGCTTGGCCAGTGGCGGCTTCAGGTATTCATCCTGGCGCTTGCGCAGATCCTTGGCCAGCGCCTCGTTCATTTCCTTGACCTGCTGATCGTCCAGGCCCTTGAGCAGTTCGATGGCCGATGGCGTGATCTCACGGGCGACCTCGTCAATAGCCTGCTTGGCTTCGGCGGTACGGGTCTGCAAGGCGGCGTCTGTGACCTGGTTGTTGTCGACCATCTGTTGCAGGCGATCCAGCCAATCCAGATAACCCGGCAGCTGCGTGGTGCAGTGCCAGGCCAGGTGTTCCTTGAGTTTGTCGTTGAACCAGCTCTTTTGCCCGGCGTTCATGTCCAGGTAATCGTTGAGGGTCCAGGGGATGATCACGTCCAGGTTGCGGTAGGCCAGGCCCACGCGATTGCAGCCGGCGAGCATCAGGCTCACGGTCAGCAATACCACCAGTAATTTGAGCCGACGCAGCATGGGCGGGTCCTTCGCGGAATGGGGTGTCACATGTGAACCCGCGCTGGGCGCGACAGTTCAGCCCATTAATAAAACGTCCGCGCGGCCTTCAACGTCAACAGACCATCGCATTGCGAATTATGTCCGGAATACGCCGAGCAATCCCCGCCGCTCAGGCTGGAGTCGCTGTAGATCAGGTTCAGGTCAACGCCCATCCATTCCCGCGAGAATTGCACCGACCAGTCACTGAAGGCGCGGATGGAGCCGCCGTCCACCGAGACTGGAGCGCCCAACTGATGAGTGGTGTATTTCATGCTGACCCCAATGCCGAAAGGTTGGGTGCCGCCGAGGTCGGCAAACAGGGTGCTGTCCTGGCGGTCCGGATCGTTGCTGAAGGAGGCGCCAAAGCGATTGCCCAGCAGGTTCAGGCCGCCGTAGAACTCCTGGCTGTCGAGGGGGCTGAGCTTGGGGTAGCTGTAATGGATCAAGCCCACTTCGTAGCCCAGGGTCTGATCGAAGGGGTGTTTGAAACCCATGTAGGAATCGACTTCGAGGGTGCTGGCCGAGGACAAGCCCATATTCGGGGAAAACTGGCCGAAGTACAGGCCGCTGTCGTGGCTCAGGTCCAACCCGCCATGGAACGAGTCGCTGCCAGGCGACGTCGGCTTGACCAAGCCCTGCGCCATGCTGCGGCTGGGAGTGGTGCCCAATTTCAAATCGAAATCACCCAATTCGCGCTGAAAGATTTGCGCTTCGGCGAGGGGGCAGGTCACCAGGGCACCGACCAGGAAAATACAGGATTTGAGCATGCTTCACTCCATGAAAAGCGAGGAGCAGTGACGAAGGAAATCGGGCAGATGCCCGTGCTAGACGCGTGCAAGCATACCGGCGAATGCCTGCAGGTGAGGCCCGTTCGTCGATTCATGCAAAAATGTGGATGATTGGAGAGGGTATTTCGAGCTCTAGTCCTAGCGCCTTGAGGGCAAGACGCTTAGGGACCAGGTGTGTTGCGCGGTATTACTTTTTACCCAAGCTGATCTGCTTGGATGGGCCGAAAGTCTGGCCGCTCACGCCTTTGGCAATTTGCTGGATTTCGCCGCCGGACTTAAGGAACGCAGCGATCTGGCTGTTGATCGATTCGCTGGTTTCAACGGCTGGAGCTGGCTTTGCTTTGCTGTTGGATGCTTTTACACGCATGGCGGCCACTAACCTGTAGAAAATTAACTTGGCCAGGCATCGTACAGGAAATACTTGACAATTGCTTGGTAAATATCCCCCGGGAATAAGTGCAGCGGTCGGAAACAGCAAAGTTTCATTTTTCAAATAAGCCCCCTAACTTATTGTTTTAATTCGAAACCATGGGGCGGTCGAGGGTTGGCGGCTTGAAAAAACTGGCCGATTGATCGGACGAGCGGGGCTGTGCGTTGGGCGATGCTATTGCAAGGCCACCTCAGCCCGCGTTTTTTCAGGCGCCCGCGCGTGGCGGGTCCAACTCGGGTAGAATGCCGCTCACGCAATGAGGGTATTTGGACATGGCTTTAGTCGGGCGCTACAACAGCTTGCAAGTGGTAAAACACACTAACTTCGGTTTGTACCTGGATGGTGCGCAAGACGGTGAAATCCTCTTGCCTAATCGGTATATCCCTAAAGATATTCCCAGCGAAGATGAAGACTGGCTTAACGTTTTCATCTATCTGGACAGCGATGACAAACTCATCGCCACCACTGAAAAACCGAAAGTTCAAGTGGGTGAATTCGCCAGTTTGAAAGTGGTGGAAGTCAACAGTATTGGCGTGTTCCTTGACTGGGGTTTGCCCAAGGATCTGTTGCTGCCTTACTCGGAAGAAAAACGCCAGATGACCGCAGGTGAATACTGCGTGGTGCACGTTTATCTCGACAAACACACCAAGCGCATCACCGCCACTGCGCGCCTGGATCGTTACCTGGACAAAACGCCTGCTAACTACCAGGTGGGCCAGGAAGTCGACCTGCTGGTGGCCGAAGCCACTGATATGGGCTTCAAGGCGATCATCAACAACAAGCATTGGGGCCTGATCCACAAGAACGAAGTGTTCAAGTTCCTGCGCCCGGGCAAGGAAGAAAAAGGCTTTATCAAAGAAATCCGCGCTGACGGCAATATCAGCCTGAGCCTGCAACCGGTCGGACAGGAAGCGGCCTCCAGCCTGAACTCGAAGATCCTCGCCAAGTTGCGTGAAAACAACGGCACCTTGCCGGTCAGCGACAAAAGCGACCCGACGGTGATCAGTAACTTGTTCGGCGTGAGCAAGGGCAACTTCAAGAAAGCCATTGGTGCGCTGTATAAGCAGGGCCAGATCGTGATTCACGCGGATCGCATTGAACTAAGCTGATCGCGCTTTGCTCTTCTGTAGGCGCCGTCCGGTGCCTACAGAGGTTGCATCAATGACCAAGAAAATGCTCTTCGCCTACCTCGGCACTCTGCTCGCGTTCCTGATCCTGGACGGCCTCTGGCTTGGCGTCCTCATGGGACCCACCTACAAATCCCTGCTGGGTCCCCTGATGCTGGATCAGCCCCGCCTGTTGCCTGCGACACTCTTCTATCTCCTTTATGTACTGGGTTGCGTAGTGTTCGTGGTCTTGCCCAGCGCAAGCTGGCAACGCGCCGCACGCCTTGGCGCCTTGCTTGGTCTGGTTGCCTACGGCACCTATGACCTGAGCAACTGGGCCACGCTGCAAGGTTGGTCCGCGCAATTGGCGATCATGGATATGGCCTGGGGCACCTTTCTGACGGCGGCGTGCTGTACGGTGGGCTACTTGTGTGCACATCGAGTGCACCGTTGATTGTGTACAGGATTGATGTGCACCGTAGCTGAGCGCGGTCCCCGCTTATAGACCTGTATCAATCTCTTTGGAACACCGTATCAAAGGGATTGCGCTCAATTGGCACGCATTCTGCTGACTGTCTCGTATACAAACCATGCCGCCTCCCGTATGCACCCCGTGACGGAAGCGCAGGCCGGTATTTCGAGGAGCCCAGCGATGACCGAACAATTGCCCAAAGGCTACAGCCCGCGCCTGTACAACAAGGACTTGGGCCCACTGCCGCAAAAGTGGACCTGGTACAACATCTTCGCCTTCTGGATGAGCGACGTGCACAGCGTTGGCGGTTATGTGTTCGCCGCCAGCCTGTTCGCCCTGGGGCTGGCCAGTTGGCAGGTGTTGATCGCCTTGCTCGCCGGTATTTGCATTGTTCAGTTGATCGCTAACTTGGTGGCCAGGCCGAGCCAGCAGGCCGCTGTGCCGTATCCCGTGATTTGTCGGCTGGCGTTTGGCGTGTTTGGCGCGAATATCCCCGCAGTGATTCGTGGCTTGATCGCCGTGGCCTGGTATGGGATTCAGACGTATTTGGCATCAAGTGCGTTGATCATCGTGGTGCTGCGCTTCTTCCCGCAGATGGCGGTGTATGCCGAACCGCACTTTGCAGGCCTGTCGTACCTCGGCTGGTTTGGATTCCTGAGCCTGTGGTTGCTCCAGGCGGCCGTGTTCTGGGCTGGTATGGAGTCTATCCGCCGCTTTATCGATTGGGCGGGGCCGGTGGTGTATGCGGTGATGTTTGCCCTGGCCGGCTGGATCGTGTGGAAGGCGGGCTGGTCGAATATCAGCTTCACCCTGTCAGAGAAATCCCTGTCGGGTTGGCAGGCGTTTGGCCAGGTGATCGTGGCCACCGCGCTGGTGGTGTCGTACTTCTCCGGGCCCACCCTGAATTTCGGTGACTTCAGCCGCTACTGTCGCAGCATGCAGGACGTACGACGCGGCAACTTCTGGGGGCTGCCGGTGAATTTCCTGGCGTTTTCCCTGGTCACCGTAGTCATCGTCTCGGGCACCTTGCCGGTGTTCGGCGAAATGCTGCATGACCCGATTGCCACGGTTTCGCGCATCGATAACAGCATGGCGGTGTTGCTCGGTGCCTTTGCCTTTGTCACCGCGACCATTGGTATCAATATCGTCGCCAACTTCGTTTCCCCGGCGTTTGACTTCGCCAACGTCGCGCCGAGCAAAATCAGTTGGCGTGCCGGCGGGATGATCGCCGCCGTGGCGTCGATCTTTATCACGCCGTGGAATCTGTTCAATAACCCGCTGATGATCCACTACACCCTGGATATCCTCGCCGCGTTTATCGGGCCACTGTTCGGGATTCTGTTGGTGGATTTCTACCTGATCAAAAAACAAAAGATCGACGTGGATGCACTGTTTGATGACAGCCCCAGCGGGCGCTACTACTTCGACGGTGGCGTGAACTGGACGGCGATCAAAGCGCTTGTGCCCGCGACGCTGGTGGGTGTCGCGATCACCTTTACCCCGGCGTTGCAGTTTATGGCCAACTTCGCCTGGTTTACCGGCTGCTTCCTGGGTGGGCTGTTTTTCCTGGTGCTGGCTCGGCGTGAGCAGATTCATGTGCCTGCGCCGCTGGTTGTCGGCTGAGCAGCACCGAGCCCGCTATTAAAAGGCCCGCGCCGGCAATCACCAGCGCGGGTTGCAACCCGCCGCTGAGGTGGCTGCTGACCGACGCCAGCAACGGGCCGCTCAGTTGGCCGATGGCAAAGCTGGCGGTCAGCAGCCCGGTACTGCGCTGGTAGCCGTGGGGCGCGACGTCCCGCAGGCGGGCCATCACCAACTGCATGCAGGCCAGGAACGGCCCGCCACACAGCAGCACGCCCAGCGCCAAACCCCAGCCATTGCCGAACAAACAGGCGAACACGCCGGCCGCTTGCAGCCACAGCGTGGTCATCAGCCAACGGCGCGTGGTATGCGGGTCCTTGCGGCGCAGGCTCGCCACTCCCACGCCAATCGTTGCGGCCAGGCCAAAGCACGGCCAGAACAGATCGGCCTGCCAGGCGCCCTTGAACTGCGCGCTGGCCATCTGCGACAGGAAGGTTGCCGGAATGATGTAGCCAAGGCCGAACAGCACGTAGATCCAGCACAAATGCGCGATGCTGCCGTTGCTGCCTCCCTCGGTGTGGCTGGCAACCGCTGCGCCATCGGCATAAGGCCTGGGCAGGAAAGGCAGGATTGCCAACAACATCACCAACGCCACCACGCCATACACCAGCCATAACGTCGCCGAGTTTTGCCCCTGCAGGTTGGAGCCCAGCGCCAATAACCCGGTCAACAGAATCCCCAACCCTGGCCCGGCGAATACCAAGGCGCCCAGGCGCGGACGCCCGGCCGCAATCGCCAATGGTTGGCTGAGGCTGGTGATCATCACCAGTGCCCAGGCACTCGCGACACCGGTACCAAAGCGCAGTAATAGGTGCGGCCAGAACCCATGAGCCCAATACGACGCCAGCGTCAGCAACACACACAGCCATAAGCCGCCATACAAGCGCCCGCGCACGTGGTGGTGGCTGCGCGCAAAGATCGAATCCACCGCGCCGACGAAGTAGCCCAGGTAGTTGGCGGCAGCGATCAGGCCGGCGCCGGTCAGGTCGATCTGCCCTTCACTGAGCAGGTGCGGCATTTGTGGGGTGAGGGCGAAGCGGCCAATGCCCATCGCCATCATCAGGGCGACGAAGCTGGCAAGTAAGCGTATCAAGGGAGACATGGTCAAGTTTCCTGCGGGTAAGCGAATACCCTCAGGCTAAAGCTGATTGACTTTCTGTAAAATTGAATAATAGTGAGCAACTTGTTCAGTTTTGGAGAAAGTTATGGAGTTCAGTCAATTGCGCATTTTCCAGGCCGTGGCCGAAGAGGGCTCCATCACCCGCGCCGCCGAGCGTCTGCATCGGGTGCCGTCGAATCTGTCGACCCGGCTCAAGCAGATGGAGGAACAGCTCGGCGTCGAGCTGTTCGTACGTGAACGCCAACGCTTGCAGCTTTCTCCTGCAGGCAAGGTGTTGCTGGACTACAGCACCCGCCTGCTGGCGCTGCACGACGAAGCCCATGGCGCCGTGCAAGGCGGGCAACCGGCTGGGGATTTTGTGTTGGGCAGCATGTACAGCACGGCAGCGGTTCACTTGCCCAAGCTGCTGGCGCGCTATCACAAGGCTTATCCGATGGTGAACCTGCAAGTGCAATCGGCGCCCAGCGGTGAGTTGCTTGAAGGCTTGATCACCGGTCGTCTGGATGCTGCATTCGTGGACGGCCCCATCACCATCGCGTCCCTGGACGGAGTCGCCCTGTGCGAGGAACGATTGGTACTGATATGCGAGGCCGATCACCCGTCGGTGCGCGGGCCGCAGGATGTGGCCGGGCGTTCAGTGTTCACCTTCCGCCGCAGTTGCGCTTATCGCACTCGTCTGGAAACCTGGTTTTCCCACGAGCGTGTGGCCATGGGGCGGGCAATCGAGATTGAATCCTATCAAGGCATGCTCGCCTGCGTGATTGCTGGCTCCGGGGTGGCGTTGATGTCCGAGTCCATGCTCGACAGCCTGCCAGGCAAGGAAAATGTGTCCGTTCATCCGCTGACGGGGCCTTTTGCCACTGCGACCACCTGGCTGATGTGGCGAAAGGGTATGCTCGGCGCTAACCTCAATGCATGGATCGACCTTCAGCAAGAGGGCAAGGCAGAGGTCCTGCGAGACGCACGCGCAATTGCTTGAACGATCCGTCAGGATTTGAATCAATTCAGTAATAGTTCGTTGTGGTTTCGTTCATGCATTACGTAGGACTTAGGGCTACTATCAGTGTAGGAAAAGGCGACAGAACTTGCGCCTACCAGCATTACCCTCAAGGGGGGCAACCATGAAAGAGAAAATTCAAAACTGGCTCCATGATCTGGGTGTTGCACTGGGCTTGATCGAGCCTCCGCTACAACCGGTGCCTATCCGCACAGATGATGAGCAGCGCCGCCCACGCCGCCGGTAAGTCCTGAAGCGCTCATGCGATCGACTCGTTGATCGTGCGGGCGCTTTGCAATGGGTTGTTATTCAGGGCGTGCTCGGTTCCCTGTCATTCGGGCGCAGCCGCAGTTTGTTCCCCGCCGCTTTACTGGATTATCTGACGAGGCCAGCGTTGTCGTCGGACCCTTCTTTTTATCCTGTCATCCGTACCTTTTTCCGGTTCGTCCTTCTATATTTTTGTCTTCACAAGGACGGAAGGGTAGTGGGATGTCGAGCATTGATGGCGAAGGTATGGTGATTTCCGACAGGGTTGAGCGTCGTCGGTTTCCATCGATTGAGCAGGGAGATATGCGTAGCGTGCGTGCCTTGGTGATTCACCAGACGGATGCCCCAACGGCACAGCACACCTTTAACGGTTATCTGTCCAAAGGCAACGGTGCGCACTTTTTGATTGAAAAAGATGGCCTCATCTACCAGACGGCCAGCCTGAAAAAACGCTGTTATCACGTTGGGCGCTACCTGCGCTCCAAGTGCCTGGCAGTTGATAAAACGACCTGTGATACCGCTCAAATCCAGTCGATTCAAGCGCTCACCTGGACGTTACAGATTCGCGCGCTGGACCGGCACGAACGCACCAAGGGCTATCCTGAACGATACCCGATGAATGCGGACTCCCTGGGTATCGAATTGGTCGGCAAACACCTGGATGCCACGCGTTATGAGCGGGTTACCGCACTGCAGAATCAGTCTCTGCAGTGGTTGGTGTCTGAATTGCGTGGTCATTTCCGTCTGACACCGGAAGACATCTACACGCACCCGCAAATCTCATACAAACATCCAGGTGAAGCCAGCAGTGCGGTGTGGCAATGACTTCAGCGCGATGGACACTGGGCGTGTGGATGTTACTCGCCGGATGCGCGTCCACCCCGCGTGATGTTGAGGCTATCTCCATCGCGGGCTTCCATTCCGAAGAACCTGAGCGTTGCCGTCCCAGTGACGTTGCGCTGGATGAGCGGCAGGTAGCGGCCTTTTTCAAGCAGGCTGAACTTATTGATGGTCGTACGCTGCACGATGAGTATGACTGGGCGCCTTGTTACCTGGAGGGCACGCTGAAATATCAAGGCAAGGCATGCATTTGGCGGGTGAGGGCAGGCGCTACGGGGGAGATTGAGTGCCCGGCAACTGCGCAGTACTTTGGCTGCAAGGACTGCGGTGATGTGTTTGAAGGCGCCAAAAAATAGCGACGGGTTGAAAAGATAGAAGTGATATCTGAAGTCGTATCCGCTCTTGTTCACGGGATTTCGGGTGACTAGCCCGATTTCACGCATGTCAATCAGGTTTTGGCACTCATTTGTCGGAATTGGACTGCATGATTGTCAGAATCGGCTGGCTTATTTAATTATAAAGACACGCGTAGGTTGGGTTCCATTAGGGACCAAGGCAACTAGTCTCGGATAAAAACTAAGCGCATTTTCATCGCGCCCTAACTTTATTGAGTGCCTCGCTCTGAGGTACCAGTAAGTCAGAATTGGTTGGAGACAAAGCTATGTTGCTCTCTTCGGTTCCGCCCGTCGCTGCGTCACTCATTGCCATAACTGAAAACATTTTACATATCGCGCCTGTGTCGAGAGCCTGGAAGGCTGAGGCCCCCAGCAACGTAGTTTTTCTTCCCCCAACGTTAACTAAGCAAGCTCTGCTCATACAGATTGGGCTCCTGCGCCCATCAACGATAATTGTCGGCGACCAATCTATCGATGCAGACGTCATTGACCAATGGCGTATATCTCATCCTTTTGAAGACCTCTATCTGATCCGAAGAGGTACGAGTTTGGATAAAGTGCGGCTGGACCTGTGTAAATCTAACAGTATTCGGGTGATCAATACGCCTGGGGTCAATGCGCCGCATGTGGCTGCCTATATCACGCATTGGTTGAAACTGGCCGACGGCTCCTTACCCCATGATGTCCGTATATTGGGATACGGCAATGTAGGCAAAGAGCTGGTCAAGTTGTTGCTTGATCGAGATCCGGATGTTCGGATAAAGGTGTTGGTTCGACACTGTCGAGCGCCAGATAATAATGGGACAGCCTTTTCCGATAACCGGGTGACTTTTGTCGCAGACTGGTTCGAGGCGTTAGAGGGTGCCTCTGCTGTTGCCATATGTTTATCACTGAATGATGAGTCTACGTATCGCATTGATCAGGCCCTCATTGAATGTATGCACAAACAAGCTCGCCTGGTCTGTGTCGCCAAACCGGATGTCTTTAGCGATGATGCATTGCGAATGTTGGCGGCGGCTGGAGGCATCCAGCTTGTCGTCGATTACGGACCTACGACATTGGATGTGTTTCGGATGCGTACCCAAATGCTCGGCTGTAGTGTCTCCACGTGGCGTAAACCGGCGACGCTCACTGCACGGGCGGCAACCACCGAAGCCTGCCATTGCGACCTTGACTATGCGGTCGCAGTCCAACTGAGCTTAATGGCGTTGCGGGGTGTTGTCAGGCGCAAGCTTGCACAATCGTTAATGATCCCCTCTCAACACACACATGTCGGTGCGCCGCGCGTGTCGATCATCGGTAGAGGAATCAACGGTCTGCTCCAAGCCATGATGTTACGCCTGGCGAATTATCAGGTCGTCGTATACGGAGGAAATCGCGAGAGCAATGGAGCCAGTCATAAGCAGGTGAACATGCGCCATCTTTCCGCAACGGAGACAACTGCAAAGCCGCTGCATAATGACCATCTGACTCCCGGGAATCAGTGCTTTGCTGTTGCGTGCAACCGCGCAGGCATTGAGCTCTTTGAAAAGCTTCTGGCCGACAACCCATCGCTTGCACAATTCGCACAGGCGGGGATTGTACGAGCCTATAGGGTGGGTGCGAGTGGTGTAGAGGCCGCGATTCTTGAGCAGCGTGATATTGAAAGCAGGCGTTGGCCAAGTGGGAAGCCGGGATATGAACTCGCAGAGATCAGTCAACTGCAATTCCAGGCAAACTATGCAATCCCAGGGATTGGTCGGGCTATTGAGGTATCGGGCTACGATGTTGAGTTCATCCATTTAAAGAATGAGCTAGAGGCGCTTCTGCAGTGCTCTGGCGTTCAGTTTCAGCCCCAGCATCTGAGTCCGGCCCAAATTACTGAGCTGAGCAGAGAGCACTTCGTCATCACAGCCATGGGGGTGGAGGAGTCAGAGGTAATCGCGATCATTGGCTGGTTTTTCAAACTGCGTGCTGTCGGTGATGAAGGCGTCGAAGTGCGCGGACTCAAGCTGCAGTACGATCTGCCCGTCGGCGTCATGAATTGCCGGTTGGATGGGGATTGCATACTTGTCTCCGGCGGGCAGGTTCCGCCTGATTCGACGTCGGAATGCAAGGAGCAGATATTGGCGGCGTGCCTGGCCGCTGTTTCTCGGCACTTTCCGATGTCCTACCGCAGGGCGATCGAAAGTGGCGACTTGCATATTATCGAATGTGCCAGGCCTTGCACCGCAGATGGACTGTCGATCGTTTATTGGTCGGCCTATCATCGAATCGCGGCTGGGGGAACTTACGCGGCGGGCACAACGCAGGGATTGGTATGGGCTTCTTTAGTTCAGGAAATCATCCAGCAAACTAACACTTGAGCGTTGAGTGATAAAAAAACGGGTGCGACATCCGACGTCGCACCCGCTGAAGAAACCGCTTTAAAGCTCGTTCTGCATCAAACCGCCGTTGCCACCGCCTCCGGCTTACGCGACAACAAACTCACCACGACAAAACTCACCAGCCCAACCGCCAGGCTGTAGTAAATCGGCGTGTTCGCATCCAGCCCATCCTTGAACATAAACACCAGTGCCGTCACAAAACCCAAGGTCATGGAGGTAATCGCCCCCGACGTGGTCGCGCGTTTCCAGAAGATCGCGCCAATCAGCGGAACCAGCATACCGCCCACCAGCAGGTTGTAAGCCAGGGTCAGTGCGCTGATCACGTCGTTCACCACCAGTGCGATCCCCAGCACGGCAATACCGGTCAGCATCGTGAACAAACGGTTGATCGCCAGGCTCGACTGTTTACCACCACGCAGGCGCGGCAGCAGGTCTTCGGTCAGGACGGTGGAGGCGGCCAACAAACCGGCGCTGGCCGTTGACATCATCGCCGCGAGAGCCGCGGCAATCACCAGGCCGCGAATCCCGTCGGGCAGCGATGCTTTCACGATCGCCGCGAAGGCGTTGTTGACGTTATCCAGGTCCGGAATCAGCACATGCGCCGCCATGCCGATCAGTGCACAGGCCAGGCCGTAGAGGATGCAGTAGAAACCGGCGAAAGTGCCTGCGTACTTGGCGACTTTTTCGTCACGGGCGGTGAATACCCGTTGCCAAATGTCTTGGCCGATCAGGATGCCGAAGAAGTAGATCATGAAGTAGGTGATGATCGTGTCCCAGCCGATGGCGGTAAAGCTGAAGCTCGACGCCGGCAGCTTGGCCACCAGCTCGTCCCAGCCGCCCACGCGGTACAGGCAGATCGGCAGCAGGATAAACATCAGGCCAACGGTCTTGATCACGAATTGCACGATATCGGTCAGCGTCAGCGACCACATGCCACCGATGGTCGAATACACCACCACCACGCCACCGCCGAGCAGCACCGAGATCCAGAACGGCAGGCCGAACAGCACTTGCAACACCGTGCCGATGGCCAGGATCGAGGTCACGCCGATCATCAGCGCATACGCCAGCATGATCACCGCACTGGCCTGGCGGGCCATGGGGTTGTAGCGCTTTTCCAAGACCTGGGTGACGGTGAAGATCTTCAGCTTGAGCAGCGGCTTGGCGAGGAACAGGTTCAGCGCGATGATGCCCATGCCCAGCGCGGCACACAGCCAGAAGCCGGAGATGCCATGCACATAACCCAGGCGCACGGTGCCGACGGTCGATGCGCCGCCCAGTACTGTGGCCGCCATGGTGCCCATGTACAGCGATGGGCCCAGGTTGCGCCCGGCCACCAGGTAGTCTTCATGGGTCTTGGCGCGACGCATGCCGTAATAGCCGAGCACGAGCATGCCGGCGGCGTAGATGAGTACGACGAATAAATCCAAAGCCATGACGGCGAGTCTCCAATTATCTTTTTATTGTGGTGAAGGTGCTTGCTGTGGCGAGGGAGCTTGCTCCCGCTGGGCTGCGAAGCGGCCCCACCTTCGCTGTCGAACGGGAGCAAGCTCTCTCGCCACAACGGTCGGGCCGTAGACAGCCGTCGGTTCCGGAAACGCACGCAGCAAGGTCAGGTACACCACCGACGCCAACCCCAGCGTGACCGGCAGGCTGATATCAATGCCATCGGCCAGGTTGCCCAGCGGACCGACAAACTGCCCCGGCAGGTTGACAAAGCACAGGCCCACCAGCGCACTCGGAATCCACGCCCCCAGCCCGCGCCAGTTCCACCCATGGCTGAACCAGTAGCGGCCGCCGGTTTCGCCGCGCGTAAACACCTGCAGGTCATCCGGGCAGTAGAAGCCGCGACGCACAATCAGCCCGATGATCATCATCACCATCCATGGGGTGGTGCAGGTGATGATCAGCACGGCGAAGGTCGACACGCTCTGCACCAGGTTGGCGGCGAAACGTCCGATAAAGATGAAGGCAATCGACATCACCCCGATCAGCAGCGTGGCCTTGACCCGCGACAACAAGCGCGGAAACACGCTGGACATGTCCAGCCCGGTGCCATACAGCGAGGTGGTGCCGGTGGACATGCCGCCGATCACCGCGATCAAACACACCGGTAGGAAGAACCAGGTGGGCGCCACCGCCAGCAAACCGCCGACATAGTTATTCGCCGCGATGTAGTCCGGCGCCTTGATCGCCACGATGGTCGCGGTGGCCAGGCCGAACAGGAACGGGATCAAGGTGGCAATCTGCGCGAGGACCACCGCCAGCATGATGCGCATTTTCGACGTCTCACGCGGGATGTAGCGGGACCAGTCACCGAGGAACGCGCCGAAGGAAATCGGGTTGCTCATGGCTACCAGCGCGGCGCCGATAAAGGCCGCCCAGAAACCGGTCTGTCCCATCGCTACGGTGCCTGCAAAATGGCGGTCGAAAGCCGGGGCAAAGGCGAAGATCCCCAGCAGGAACAGCAGGCTCGCCGCCCACACAGCAATGCGGTTGACCCACAACATGAAACGAAAGCCGTAAATGCACACCGTCAGGACGAGAATGGCGAACACGCCGTAGGCCAGGCCCAGGCTCAGGTCGGTTTCCGGCAGGCCGATCAGACGTTTCGCACCCCCCACCAGCGCATCGCCCGAACTCCACACCGACAGTGAGAAGAAGGCAATCGCGGTAAGGAGCGAGAGAAACGAGCCGACAATCCGCCCGTGCACGCCGAAGTGCGCACCGGAAGACACCGCATTGTTGGTGCCATTGATCGGCCCGAACAGGCCCATGGGCGCCAGGATCAGCGCACCCACCAGCACGCCCAGCACAATCGCCCAGACGCCGGCCTGGAATGACAAACCGAACAGCACGGGGAAAGAGCCCAGCACAGCGGTGGCAAAGGTATTGGCTCCGCCGAAGATCAGCCGGAACAGATCCTTGGGTGTGGCGGTGCGTTCGTGGTCCGGGATCTGCTCGACCCCGTTGGTTTCTATCTTGCGAATACTTTTATCGTTGTTTTTATTATTCATGATCAGCTCCGATCACATTGGCTAAGGGGGCGGCAGCCCTTCCGGCATAGCGGACAAATGTTCGTGACAGGCCAGCCACAGGCCTTGTTTTTGTTGTGTGCCAGACCCTTGCCGTTTAAAGACAATGGTCTCGCGCTCCTGGCTAAAGAATTGCTCCCCTTGCATGCGCAGCTCGGTGGCCACGTCATGCATGAATATCGCCACGTCGCCTTGCAGGCTGACAAAGGCATTGCTCGAGGTGCACGACAGCACCTCGAAGCCCTCGTCCCGGCGCCAGCTGTCCCACAACACCTGATAGGCATCGCGACTGAGCAGCGGCTGGGGGAGGGTGTAGAACACAAAGCTGGCATCGGCCGTGAATGCCCCGAAGTAGGCGTCGCGGTCGTTGCGCGCGAACGCCGCCACCAGCTCGGCGGCGGCTTGCAGCACGTCGTGCGTGCTCATCAGCGGTGCGCCACGCCTGGCAGTACGCAGAGCATTTCGTACAACAGGTTGGCGCCCAGCAGTGAGGTGTTACCGGTGGTGTCGTAGGGCGGCGAAACTTCTACCAGGTCGCAACCAATCAGGTCGAGGCCCTGGCAGCCACGGATGATCTCGATGGCCTGGATGGTGGTCAGCCCGCCGATTTCCGGGGTGCCAGTGCCTGGCGCCCAGGCCGGGTCGATGCCGTCGATATCGAAGCTCAGGTACACCGGGCCACCGCCGACTTTTTCACGCACTTCGGCCATCAACGGCGCGAGGGAGTGGTGCCAGCATTCTTCGGCCTGGACCACGCGGAAACCTTGCTTGCGGCTCCAGTTGAAATCTTCGGCGGTGTAGCCCTGCGCACGCAGGCCGATCTGTACCACACGGTCGCAATCGAGCAGGCCTTCTTCCACGGCGCGGCGGAAGGTGGTGCCGTGGGCGATTTTCTCGCCGAACATATGGTCGTTGACGTCGGCGTGGGCATCGATGTGCACCAGCCCGACCTTGCCGTGTTTTTTATGGATCGCCCGCAGGATCGGCAGGGTGATGGTGTGGTCGCCACCCAGCGTCATCGGGATCACGCCGTGCTCGAGGATCTCGTCATAGGCTTCTTCGATGATGCGCACGGCGTCGAGCAGGTTGAAGGTGTTGATCGCCACGTCGCCGATGTCGGCAACCGACAGCGAATCAAACGGGGCGGCGCCGGTGGCCATGTTGTACGGGCGGATCATCACCGATTCGGCGCGGATTTCACGCGGCCCGAAACGGGTGCCGGCACGCAGCGAGGTGCCGATGTCCAGCGGCACGCCGACAAAAGCGGCGTCCAGGCCCTTGGCCGATTGCAGGTGGGGAAGACGCATCATGGTGGCGATGCCGGCAAAGCGCGGCATTTCGTTGCCGCCCAGTGGTTGGTGAAAAATCTTGTCCACGGGAGTGCCTCATCGTTGTTTTGTTTATTAGGGGCCGATTCTGCGAAATCCCTGGAAACGAAAGAATCGCCAGGGGCAAATACTTAGTTCAGATTTTTCTAAACTAATGGCTGAGGTAGACTCGGTTCAAATGTAGGATTTTGTGTGTGCCTTCGGAGACCCCATGGCCAATGCTCTGCCCGACCTGAAACTCTTGCGCATCTTCGTCAGCGTCGTGCGGCACCAGGGGTTCGCCAATGCCCAGCACGAACTCAACCTGTCGACGTCGGCCATCAGCACCTACATGAGCCAGTTGGAATCGGCGCTGGGGCTGGTGTTGTGCCATCGCGGCCGGGGCGGCTTCAGCCTGACCAGCAAGGGCGAGTTGTTTCATCAGGAAACCCTGCGCCTGCTCGGTGAGTTGGAAGGGTTCGAACAATACGCGGCGGCGTTGAAGGGCGAACTGCGCGGTACCCTCAAGCTCGGCGTGCTCGACTCCACCGTCAGCGACAAAGCCCTGCCGTTCGCCGAAGTCATCGGCGCCTACAGCCAGGAACACCCGGCGGTGCACCTGCATTTGTCGGTGATGAGCCCTTACGAATTGCAATTGGGCGTGCAGGACAATCGCCTGGACCTGGCCATCGGTGCTTTCTCCAACCGCATGAGCGGGCTGATCTACATGCCGCTGTATCGCGAGCAGCATTGGTTGTATTGCAGCACCCGGCATCCTTTATTCAATGAACGGCGTATCCCCGAGCAAGTCATCACCCAACAACGCATGGTCGGTCGTGGCTATTGGAGCCAGGCCGAACTGGCGCGCCACGGTTTCAAGCACAGCGCCGCGACCGTGGAAAGTATGGAAGCGCAGTTGATCCTGGTGCTGTCCGGTGCCTATATCGGCTATTTGCCCGAGCACTACGCCCAGGCCTGGGCCGACAAGGGCGACCTGCGCGTGCTGCTGCCGGCGACCTTCGGCTACCAGGCGCCGTTCTCGATGATCATGCGCCGCGGCCGCAGCCGTGAACCACTGATCCAGACCTTCCGCGACTTGCTCAAAGCCCAGCTCAACCAGGCCTGAAACCCATATGTCCAGACCCCAATGCTCCCGCTGCTTGCGGCCTACCCCCACTGCCTGTGCGCGCTGATCCCCAGCCTCGACAGCCGCACCCGCGTATTGCTATTGCAGCACCCGAGTGAGGTCAACCATGCGCTGAATACTGCGCGTTTAGCGGCGTTGGGGTTGAACAATGCGCAATTGGTGGTGGGGGAGGTGTTTGATGACTTGCCTACCTTGCTGAATCCGCCCGGCTACCAAGCGCGACTATTGTTTCCTGCTGACGATGCTCAGTTGCTGCAAGGCTATGCACCCAGCGATCAACCGCTGTTGCTAGTGGTCCCCGACGGCACCTGGCGCAAGGCGCGCAAACTGCTGCACCTCAATCCATTGTTGGCGGCGTTGCCCCGGGTAACGTTGGCCGAGGGTGCCGTTTCCCGCTATCGGCTGCGCAAGGCGCCAGGGCCGGGTGCCTTGTCCACCGTGGAAGCCATCGTGCAGGCATTGCAAGTGCTGGAGGCACCCACCTCATTCGAGCCGTTGCTCAAGCCCTTCGACGCCTTGATCGAAGGCCAGATTGCGGCGATGGGGGACGCGGTTTTTCAGCGAAACCATGGCGACGGTCGGCATGGCTAGCAGGCTGACCGATGCGCGGCCATCGCAGCCAAGCGAGCTCCCACAGAAGCGCGCATTTCAAGTGTGGGAGCGGGCATGCCCGCGATAGCATCCTCCCAGGCAACACATTCTGTGCTTATGCCTTTAAGCCATAAGCACCGCACTTTGCGTGATATGGCCCGCCGGCCTTTCCCGGTATGATGTCCGCCCCCGCAGTCTGGATTGCGAATACGCCATGACCTTGCAGTACCCTACAATCGCCGATTGCGTCGGCAACACGCCCCTGGTCCGCTTGCAACGCATGGCGGGCGAAACCAGCAATACCTTGTTGCTCAAGCTCGAAGGCAACAACCCGGCCGGCTCCGTCAAGGACCGTCCGGCGTTGTCGATGATCACCCGCGCCGAGTTGCGCGGGCAGATCAAGCCGGGCGACACCCTGATCGAAGCCACCTCGGGTAACACCGGGATCGCCCTGGCCATGGCCGCCGCGATCAAGGGTTACAAGATGGTGCTGATCATGCCCGACAACGGCAGCGCCGAGCGCAAGGCGGCGATGACCGCCTATGGCGCCGAGCTGGTGCTGGTGACCCAGGAAGAAGGCATGGAAGGCGCGCGCGATCTCGCTGAACGCATGGCCGCCGAAGGCCGTGGCCAGGTGCTGGACCAGTTCGCCAACGGCGACAACCCCGAGGCGCACTACACCACAACCGGCCCGGAAATCTGGCGCCAGACCGGGGGCACCATCACCCATTTCGTCAGTTCGATGGGGACCACCGGCACCATCATGGGCAATTCGCGCTACCTCAAGGAGCAGAACCCCGAGATCCAGATTATCGGCCTGCAACCGATGGAAGGCTCTGCCATCCCGGGCATCCGCCGTTGGCCCGAAGAGTATCTGCCGAAGATCTACAACGCGACCCGCGTGGACCGCATCATCGACATGGCCCAGCGTGAAGCCGAAGACACCACCCGCCGCCTGGCCCGTGAAGAAGGCATCTTCTGCGGTGTGTCCTCCGGTGGCGCTGTGGCCGGTATGTTGCGCTTGTCCAAAGAAGTGGAAAACGCGGTGATCGTCGCGATCATCTGTGACCGAGGCGACCGTTACCTGTCGACCGGCATCTTCGACGAACCCAACTGATGGCCAAGCACGAGAGGGGGCTGCGCTTCCAACCGACGGGCGGCAGCCGAGCCCCGCAGATCCCCGTGGGCAAGAAACAACGCCTGACCATCGAGCGCCTGGCCAATGACGGGCGCGGCATCGTGTTCTTCGAAGGCCGCACTTGGTTTGTGAATGGCGCGCTGGCCGGCGAAGAAGTCGAGGCGCGCGTGTTAGGCGCCCACGGCAAAATCGTCGAAGCGCGCACCGAACGTGTGTTCACCGCCAGCGAACTGCGTCGCCCGGCGCCGTGTGCGCACGTTGGTCGCTGCGGCGGTTGCAGCGTGCAGCACTTGCCCCATGCCGAACAACTTGCCCTGAAACAGCGCATGCTTGCCGAGCAACTGTCGCGTGTGGCGGGTGTCGAACCGCAAGAGTGGGCTGCACCTTTGAGTGGCCCGGAATTCGGCTACCGGCGCCGCGCCCGTGTGGCCGTGCGTTGGGATGCCAAGGCCAAACATCTGGAAGTCGGTTTCCGCGCCGTCGCCAGCCAAGACATTGTCGCCATCGATGATTGCCCAGTGCTGGTACAGGCCTTGCAACCGATCATGCAGCGTCTGCCTGGCATGCTGCGCCGCCTGAGCAAACCTCAGGCCCTGGGGCATGTGGAGTTGTTCAGCGGTACGTCCATCGCCGTATTGCTGCGGCACATGGCACCGTTGTCGGAGGCGGACCTGCTGATCCTCAAAGAATTCTGCAGTTTCCATGAAGCCCAATTGTGGCTGCATGGCGAGGGCCAGCCGGAACCGGTCGAAGCTGATTCGGTGTTGGGGTTTCGATTGGAACAATGGGACCTGGAGTTGGCCTACCGGCCAGGTGACTTCGTGCAGGTCAACGCCGGGGTCAACGCGGCGATGGTCGCCCAGGCCCTGGAATGGCTGGCGCCACACCCCGACGAGCGGGTGCTGGATCTGTTTTGTGGCCTGGGCAACTTTGCCCTGCCACTGGCGCGCCAGGTGCGTGAAGTAGTGGCGGTGGAAGGTGTGCAGGCCATGGTAGAGCGGGCTGCCGCCAATGCCGTCAGCAACGATTTGCATAATGCGCAGTTTTTTCAGGCCGATTTGTCCCAGCCTTTGACTGACGCGGAATGGGCCAAACAGGGCTTTTCTGCGGTACTCTTGGACCCACCGCGCGATGGTGCCCTGGAGGTTGTGCGCAAGCTTGCGACCCTCAAGGCCAAGCGTCTGGTGTATGTGTCCTGCAACCCAGCCACGCTGGCGCGGGACACGGTTGAGTTGGTCAAGCAAGGCTACCGGCTAAAACGTGCCGGGATCCTCGATATGTTTCCGCAAACCGCGCATGTCGAGGCCATGGCGTTATTTGAAGCGGGCTAGGATGCCCGTTTAATCCGACTGGCCTGCATTCTTCAGGGCCGTGAACTGCCAGGGAGCTTGCAGCAAAGGTCGGGATGATTTTTGGCGCACCCAAGGTGCGTCGTAGGGAAGGTAAGCAAGATGGTACAGGTGAGAGCACACCAGCCGATCAACACCGACGGCAGTATCAATCTCGAGGCATGGCTGGATCATGCCATCAGTGTCGACCCGGCACTGGACCGTGAAGCCTTGAAAGCAGCCTGCGAGTTCGCTCGTGAGTCTGAGCAGCAAGACAATGCGGCCAAGAACCTGTGGGCCGAAGGCACGTCAAGCTTTCGCACCGGGTTGGAAATCGCCGAGATCCTCGCCGATCTCAAGCTGGACCAGGATTCGCTGATCGCCGCCGTGCTGTATCGCGGCGTGCGGGAAGGGCACATTCAGTTGGCGACCGTTGGCCAGCGTTTCGGCTCGGTAGTGGCCAAGCTGATCGACGGCGTGCTGCGCATGGCCGCGATCAGCGCCAGCCTCAGCCCGCGTCAGTCCCTGGTGCTGGGCACTCAGGGCCAGGTCGAAAACCTGCGCAAGATGTTGGTGGCAATGGTCGACGACGTACGCGTCGCGCTGATCAAGCTGGCCGAGCGTACCTGCGCGATCCGTGCGGTAAAAACCGCCGACGACGAGAAGCGTAACCGCGTCGCCCGCGAAGTCTTCGATATCTACGCGCCGTTGGCGCACCGCCTGGGTATCGGCCATATCAAGTGGGAGCTGGAGGACTTGTCCTTCCGCTACCTCGAACCCGATCAATACAAACAGATTGCCACGTTGCTGCACGAGCGGCGGCTCGACCGTGAGCGTTTTATCGCCGACGTGATGAACCAGTTGCGCTCCGAGTTGCAGGCCACCGGTGTCGAAGCCGACATCAGCGGCCGCGCCAAACACATCTATTCCATCTGGCGCAAAATGCAGCGCAAAGGCCTGGCTTTCAGCCAGATCTACGACGTGCGAGCCGTGCGTGTGCTGGTGCCGGAAATGCGCGACTGCTACACCGCGCTGGGTATCGTCCACACGCTGTGGCGGCACATCCCCAAGGAGTTTGACGACTACATCGCCAACCCCAAGGAAAACGGCTACCGCTCGCTGCACACCGCCGTGATAGGCCCCGAGGGCAAGGTACTGGAAGTGCAGATCCGCACCCATGCCATGCACGAAGAGGCCGAGCTGGGGGTTTGTGCGCACTGGCGCTACAAGGGCACGGACGTCAAGGCCGGGTCCAACCAGTACGAAGAGAAAATCTCCTGGCTGCGCCAAGTGCTGGAATGGCACGAAGAACTCGGTGACATCGGCGGCCTGGCCGAGCAGTTGCGGGTGGATATCGAACCGGACCGGGTCTATATCTTTACCCCCGACGGCCACGCCATCGATCTGCCGAAGGGCGCCACGCCGCTGGATTTCGCCTACCGCGTACACACTGAGATCGGCCACAACTGCCGGGGCGCGAAGATCAACGGGCGCATCGTGCCGCTCAACTACAGCCTGCAGACCGGTGAGCAGGTCGAGATCATCACCAGCAAGCACGGTACGCCGAGCCGCGACTGGCTGAACCCGAACCTGGGCTACATCACCACGTCGCGGGCGCGGGCGAAGATCGTCCATTGGTTCAAGTTGCAGGCGCGTGACCAGAACGTCGCCGCCGGTAAAACCTTGCTTGAACGCGAACTGGCACGCCTGGGCCTGCCGCAGGTGGACTTCGACAAGCTGGCCGAAAAAGCCAACATGAAGATTGCCGAAGACATGTTCGCCGCCCTCGGTGCTGGCGATTTGCGCCTGGCGCAACTCGTCAACCTGGCGCAGCAACTGGTCGAACCGGAACGCGGCAGCGAACAGCTGGAGCTGATCCCACGCAAAGCCACCGGCTACAAGCCTGGCAAGCGTGGCGATATCCAGATCCAGGGCGTGGGCAACCTGATGACGCAAATCGCCGGTTGCTGCCAGCCATTGCCGGGGGATGCCATTGTCGGCTATATCACCCAGGGCCGTGGCGTTAGCATTCACCGTCAGGATTGCGCCTCGGTGCTGCAATTGGGCGGGCGTGAGCCGGAGCGGATCATCCAGGTCAGTTGGGGCCCGGTGCCGGTGCTGACCTACCCGGTGGATATCATCATTCGCGCCTACGACCGTTCCGGTTTGCTGCGTGACGTGTCGCAAGTGCTGCTCAATGAGCGGATCAACGTGCTGGCGGTCAACACCCGCTCGAACAAAGAGGACAACACCGCGTTGATGTCCCTGACCATCGAGATTCCGGGGTTGGACGCACTGGGGCGGTTGCTGGGGCGGATTTCCCAGTTGCCGAATATCATCGAGACGCGGCGTAATCGCACGCCATGAACATCTGGATGAACGCGGTCTGAAAATGTGGGAGCGGGCTTGCTCGCGAATGCGGTGGATCAGCCAATGCATCTGGAACTGACACACCGTATTCGCGAGCAAGCCCGCTCCCACATTTGAGCGGCGGCGTTCCAACTTGATCAGGCACAAATTGATGTATTCACTCGAAGACCTGCTGCACCTGATGAACCGTCTGCGCGACCCGCAATACGGCTGCCCGTGGGACATCAAGCAAACCTACGCGACCATCGTCCCGCACACCTTGGAAGAAGCCTACGAAGTCGCCGACGCCATCGAGCGCGGCGATTTTGATCACCTGCAAGGCGAGTTGGGCGACCTGTTATTCCAGGTGGTGTATTACAGCCAGTTGGCGCGGGAGGAAGGGCGCTTCGAATTTGCCGGGGTGATCGACAGCATCACGCGCAAGCTGATCCGTCGCCATCCCCACGTATTCCCCACCGGCGATCTGTATGCACCGCTGGATATCCCGCAGCTGAGCGAAGAGCAGGTCAAGCAACGCTGGGAGCAGATCAAGGCCGAGGAGCGCGCGGAAAAATCCGACGCACCAGAGCAACTCTCCCTGCTGGACGATGTACCCACCGCCTTGCCATCCCTGTCCCGTGCCGCCAAGTTGCAAAAGCGCGCCAGCCAGGTTGGCTTCGATTGGCCATCGGCCTTGCCGGTGGTGGATAACGTGCGCGAAGAGCTCGATGAAGTGCTCGAAGCCATGGCCGATAACGACTCGGCGGCCATTGCTGACGAGGTCGGCGACCTGCTGTTTGCGGCGGTCAACCTGGCCCGCCACCTCAAGGTCGACCCGGAAACCGCACTGCGTGGCGCCAATGCCAAGTTCGAACGACGTTTCCGATTTATCGAACAGGCATTGCGCGATACCCATCGTCCCATAGAAGATTGCACCCTCGAAGAATTGGACGCCCTGTGGGGCGAAGCCAAACGTCAGGAAAAGAACATGTCCAGCTGCGGTTGAGCGGCTGCCTAAGTGAGTAAGCACCATGAGCATTTCCCTTCGCGATCAGTTACTCAAAGCAGGTCTGGTCAACCAAAAGCAGGCCAAGCAGGTCGGCAAAGACAAACAGAAGCAGCAGCGCCTGGTCCACAAAGGCCAGATCGAGGCTGACGACACCCAGGCCCGCCTGGCAGCCGAGGCAAAGGCTGAGAAGATCAAGCGCGACCAGGAGCTGAACCGCCAGCAGCAGGAAAAAGCCGAGGCCAAGGCCCGCACGGCCCAGGTCAAGCAACTGATCGAGACCTCGCGCCTGCCCAAGCTGACCACCGAGGACTACTACAACTTCGTGGATGACAAGAAGGTCAAGCGCCTGTCGGTCAACACCTTGATGCGCAACAAGCTGAGCAACGGATCCCTGGCGATCGTGCATCACGGCGGCAGCTATGAGGTGATCCCGCGCGAAGCAGCGCTGAAGATCCAGGAGCGCGCACCGGAGCGTATCGTGCAGCTCAACATCCTGACGGAGAGCCAGGTGCCGGATGAGGATGATCCGTACGCCGCCTACCAGATCCCGGATGACCTGATGTGGTAAGGCTTTAAAAATGACAAACCCCGCTCAAAAGGCGGGGTTTGTCGTTTGTAGTGAGCGGGCTTGTCGAATCGTCGCACCGCCCGCGCTGGGTGGCGAAGCCGCCCCAAACCAGGCGACGTGACTCTACCTGGAAATGCACGGTGTCTTTATTAGGGCGGCTTCGCCACCCAGCGCGGGGCAAGCCCGCTCACTACAGATATGTCTTCAGGAATCTTGCGCCTGGCGTCTCATCTCAAGGGTTTCGAGCTCGTTCTTATAATTTTGAGCGTCGCTCTCGTTGTGAAACATGCCGACCAGCAGGTCTTGTTGGTGTACGTCCCAGATGTGAATCCCATGGCCCAAGGCTTCGTGGGACATATGTTCGTCGTCGCGTTCAGTTACTTTTACAGTCATCTGCTTGCTCCAATCTCTGGTGGGTCTGCGGCAAGTCGTCGCAGGCCTTTGTTATATGTTTTGTTAGCTTGCTAAGTAAACTGACTTTTCGCGCAATAATTCATTGCGGTAAATGCAACAGTGCTGCAGGCCGCGTAAATCAAGGCATTGCGTCGCAGGGTGCTGAGTTTTATGACAAAAGTTTCATGTTGGCGTAAGGCTTCAACACAAAACCTCCAGACGAAAAAAAGCCCCGCATTCGCGAGGCTCTTTGTTCCATCTACCGATCAGCTACCTTTGACAGCCTTACCGTCAACGGTGCCGTCCAGCAGCATGATGTTGTATTCCTTGCCGTCGGTCTCAACCTGGCGCAGGGCAACCAGGATGCCGCCCTGGTCCTTGGCAAACCACATCTGGGTGATGCGCTTGCTCTGCGACGGGTCGCGCACACGCTCGACCTTGATCGCGTCGATGGAGCCTACCTTGGTCTGGACCTTTTCAGGGCCGATGACGCGGAAGTCATAGGTATCGACGTCCGTGCCTTCGACCACACGGTAGCTCATGCTTTTCTTGCCGGCAGCCACGTCACGCTGGAGGGCGAGTTGGTAAGTCGACTTGTCGAGCATGCCACTTTCAAGGGTGACGTTGACCGGGTCTTTGTTTTCAAAACCGGTAACTTTCTTGGCGGATTGGTCGAAATCCAGATTGATCTTCTTCGCCTTCCCCAAGCCGCCGCGTTCGAAGGTGTAGCTCTTCGGTTGCAGTGTGTCCTTGTCGAACACGATCGCACTGGTTTCGGTCAGGCTGGCGATCATCATGGACGCCTTGAAGTTCAACGTCCAAGTGCCGTCGCTGTTCTTGGTCAGGCTGCGTTCTGCCGAACCACTCATGGGCAACTGTTTCCAGTCAGCGGTGTAGCTGGCGGAGAAGGGGTGAAGGTCTGCTGCTTGCACGGCAGGCAAGGCGAACAGCGCAAAAGCGAAGAGCAAGGCGCGACGCATAAAATCTCCTAGGTTCGAATCAAGTGGCCGCTGGCCGCGAGTAACTGACCGTCCAATAATGCACCCTGGTCGCCAAGAATCAACCGACCTTCGGCAAACCAGCGAACGGCCAGCGGGTAAATCCTGTGTTCCTGGGTGTGAACCCGTTGCGCAAGGCTCTGCGCCGAGTCGTCAGACTCTACCGGAACCACTGCCTGTACGACCAGAGGCCCGCCATCGAGTTCCTCGGTGACGAAGTGCACGCTGCAGCCATGCTCGCTGTCGCCGGCGTCTAGCGCACGCTGGTGCGTGTGCATGCCTTTGTACTTGGGCAGCAGGGAAGGGTGGATATTCAGCAGGCGCCCTTCGTAATGCCGTACGAAATCAGCGCTGAGGATGCGCATGAAGCCGGCCAGTACCACGAGTTTGGGGTTGAAGGCGTCAATCAGTTCGATCAAGGCGTTATCAAAGGCCTCGCGACCTTCAAAAGCCTTGTGATCCAAGGAGCGGGTGTCGATACCCGCGTCCCTGGCGCGTTGCAGGCCGTAGGCGTCGCTGCGGTTGGAGATCACCGCAGCGATGCGCACCGGGCTGTCGCCGGTGCGCGTGCTGTCGATCAGGGCCTGCAAGTTACTGCCGGTGCCGGAAAGCAGCACCACGACATCACAGGTCTGAGGCATCAGTGAGCCTTGAGGTTCTTCAGTTCAACCTGTGCCGCGCCTTCTGGGGCGGTGGCGATCTGGCCGATGACCCAAGGCTGCTCGCCGGCTTCACGCAGCACGTTCAGCGCGGTTTCAACGTGCTCTTGGGCCACGCAGATGACCATGCCCACGCCGCAGTTCAGCACGCGGTGCATTTCGGTTTCATCGACGTTGCCTTTCTCTTGCAGCCAGTCGAAGACCGCAGGACGCTGCCAGCTGGCCACGTCGACGATCGCCTGGGCGCCTTTTGGCAGGACGCGCGGGATGTTATCCAGCAAACCGCCGCCAGTGATGTGGGCCATGGCTTTGACTGCGCCAGTGTCCTTGATCAGCTTGAGCAGAGGCTTGACGTAGATGCGCGTCGGGGCCATCAGCAGGTCGGTCAGCGGCTTGCCGTCGAGCTGGATGTTCTCGATGTCGGCGCCGGACACTTCGATGATCTTGCGGATCAGCGAGTAGCCGTTGGAGTGCGGGCCGGAGGATGGCAGGGCCAGCAGGGCATCACCGGCAGCCACTTTGGAGCCGTCGATGATTTCGGCTTTTTCTACAACGCCGACGCAGAAGCCGGCCAGGTCGTAGTCTTCGCCTTCGTACATGCCTGGCATTTCAGCGGTTTCGCCGCCAACCAGGGAGCAACCCGACAGTTCGCAGCCAGCGCCGATGCCGGTCACCACCTGGGTCGCGGTTTCGACATTGAGCTTGCCGGTCGCGTAGTAGTCCAGGAAGAACAACGGCTCAGCGCCGCACACCACCAGGTCGTTGACGCACATGGCAACCAGGTCGATGCCGATGCTGTCGTGCTTGTTCAGGTTCAGCGCCAGGCGCAGCTTGGTGCCCACGCCGTCGGTGCCGGAAACCAGTACAGGCTGCTTGTAGCCGGCCGGGATTTCGCAGAGGGCGCCAAAACCGCCCAGGCCGCCCATGACTTCGGGGCGCGCAGTGCGCTTGGCGACGCTCTTGATGCGTTCGACCAATGCTTCACCGGCGTCGATGTCTACACCGGCGTCCTTGTAGCTCAGGGAGGGTTGCTTGCTCATGATCCAGGCCTTTAGGGGGGATTCAGGGGTAACGACCGAGCGGGCAGGCGCTTTTGGTAAAAGGCCCAGCCGTTGACGGTCTGCGAAGGCGCGCGATTTTATCAGGCTTGAGGGGCAGCGGCCATCCTCGGGCCGACGGGCAGGGCCATATAGGTCAAAAAAGCGGGTTAAAAAAATGCTAATCGACTCTGCTTTGGCACGTATTAAGGTATAGCCTTTAACCCGCTATCGTTATGACAGTACAAAAACTGCCATGACCCTGTGAATGTTTTACCGGTGGCTGTGGTCACAGCCTTGCCAAACCGAGTTCACGCGGTCTGTTGCAGCCGCTAAATTTGTCGTTCGGGAATCTTCCATGCGTCTGTGTAACTTCTTCTTTGTAGGCTGCTTGTCGTTGGTCAGCCTGGCGAGTCATGCCGAAACACTCAATGGCCTTTATCAAGTACTTGAGCCTGTCAGCAGCCAGTCCCCGCAAGAGCGCGACCAGGCTACCCAGCGTGCCGTGCAAACCCTGGTGATCCGCCTGACCGGTGATGCCAAGGCCGCCGAAGGCCCGGGCCTGGCGGCGATTCGCAAGGATCCGCAACAAATCATCACGCAATATGGGTACGACGCTGGTCCGCCGGAAAGCCTGCAAGTGGATTTTGATCCGGTCAGTACTGACCGCGCCTTGCGCGATGCGGGCCTGTCGATCTGGGGCAGCAATCGCCCCTCGATCCTCGGTTGGTGGTTGAACGACTCTACTGAAGGCAGCAGCCTGGTAGGCGACGGCCAAACCGTCGCCCAGGCGCTGCGCCGCGCTGCGCAACACCGTGGCCTGCCGTTGCGTCTGCCGCTGGGGGACCTGGATGAGCAGGTGGTCGCCACCGCGCCGAACTTGGAAAGTGCCGATGCCACACCGTTGCGCGCCGCCTCCGAGCGTTACGGCGCCGACGCCCTGCTGGCCGTGCATGCGCGCCAGGAAGGCAGCCAATGGCAGGCCAAATGGCGCCTGTGGCTGGGCGACAAGAACGAGCAGGGCACTGCGCAAGGCGCCGACACTGCTGCCGTGGCCGATGCGGTGATGCTGGCGGTCAGCCAGAAATTGGCGCCGCGTTTTGCGGTTAAGCCTGGCGTGAGCACCGAGCAATTGCTGGAAGTGCAAGGCATGACCCTTGAGCGCTACGCCGCGCTGGGTCATCTGCTTGAGCCCTTTGGTGGCCAGCCCCAACGGGTGGATGGCAATCGCATCGTGTACCGCGTCAACGGCAGTGCCGATCAGTTACGTACCCAGCTAAGCCTGGCCAAGTTGCAGGAGATTCCTGCCGGTGAAGCACCGGTCCAGCAGCCTGTAACAGATGGCGCTCAGCCTGCAATCGCACCTGAACCTCAAGCACAGCTGCGTTTTCGTTGGTAGCAGTTTTCTTCTTTATATAGATGGAGTGGTTTATGGCGGATACGCGTCGTTGGGTGTGGCTTGGCGGGATTGTCCTGCTGTGCGTCTTTGTGTTCCTGCTGCATTCGATCCTGACGCCGTTCCTGGTTGCGTTGCTGCTGGCGTATCTGTTCGATCCCGTCGTGGATCGCCTGGAAAAGGCTGGCTTGTCGCGTACCCTGGGGGTAGTGGCAGTGTTTGCGCTGTTTACCTTGATCATCACGGCATTGGTATTGGTGCTGGTACCCATGCTGGCCAAGCAGCTGTATCGCTTGTATGAACTGGCGCCGCAGATGCTCGATTGGCTGCAACACACGGCAATGCCGTGGGCCCAGGCCAAGCTCGGGCTGTCGGACGGCTTCTGGAAGTTCGACAAGGTCAAGGCGGCGATCAGCGAGCACATGGGCCAGACCACCGATATCGTCGGTGTCATCCTCAGCCAGGCAACTGCGTCCAGCCTGGCGCTGATCGGTTGGTTGACCAACCTGGTGCTGATCCCGGTCGTGGCGTTCTACCTGCTGCGCGACTGGGACATCATGATGGCCAAGATCCGCAGCCTGCTACCGCGCGATCGTGAGGAGCGCATTGTTTCCTTGGCAGGCGAGTGTCATGAGGTGTTGGGCGCGTTTGTGCGTGGCCAACTGCTGGTGATGCTGGCGCTGGGCATCATCTATGCTGGCGGCTTGATGGCGATCGGTCTGGAGCTGGGCTTGTTGATCGGCCTGATCGCCGGCCTGGCCGCTATCGTGCCGTACATGGGCTTTGTGATCGGTATCGGCGCGGCGCTGGTGGCCGGGCTGTTCCAGTTTGGCGGCGACCTGTACCCGATGCTGGGGATTGTCGCGGTGTTCATGGTCGGCCAGGCGCTGGAAGGCATGGTGCTCACGCCCTTGCTGGTGGGCGACCGGATTGGCCTGCACCCGGTGGCGGTGATCTTTGCAATCCTGGCGGGCGGTGAGCTGTTCGGGTTTACCGGCATCCTGCTGGCTCTGCCGGTGGCGGCGGTGATCATGGTGCTGGTGCGCCATATGCACGATCTGTACAAGGATTCGGATGTGTATACCGGCGTTGAAGACCCCGAGCTGTAACCGCTTCGTAACAAACCCGGCCAAGGCCGGGTTTGTTGTTTCTGGAGCAGCGGCGCCAAACAATCTGCACAAATCCAACAAGTTAACGCAAACCTTTGATTTTGCTTGCGGTCTGCTGCATTGTGCGCCCGGCGTCACGGGTATAAACTTTGCAAACTTTACACAGAGGCCACTAACGGTTCGTTTGGAGCCGTTCAGTCAGCATGAAACCGATTCAGCTGCCCTTGGGTGTGCGTCTGCGTGATGA
Source organism: Pseudomonas sp. H1_A03 (assembly GCF_054685145.1). Taxonomy (NCBI): domain Bacteria; kingdom Pseudomonadati; phylum Pseudomonadota; class Gammaproteobacteria; order Pseudomonadales; family Pseudomonadaceae; genus Pseudomonas; species Pseudomonas sp. H1_A03. The sequence continues at coordinate 5,724,815 of NZ_CP162829.1, read as the reverse complement.
CGCCACCTTTATCAACTACTACCCAGGCGCCAATGCCGCTGCACTCGGCTATGTCGAGCGGCTCTGCGAAGCCGACGCCGGGTGGACCGAAAGCCTGATCTATCTGTGGGGCAAGCACGGCGTAGGGCGTACTCACCTGTTGCAGGCCGCGTGCCTGCGTTTCGAGCAGATGGGCGAGCCAGCGGTTTACCTGCCCCTGGCTGAGTTGATGGACCGTGGCATCGGCATCTTCGACCACCTCGAGCAATACGAGCTGGTGTGCCTGGACGATCTGCAAGCGATCGCCGGCAAGGCAGACTGGGAAGAGGCGCTGTTTCACCTGTTCAACCGCCTGCGTGACAGCGGTCGGCGTTTATTGATTGCCGCCTCGACTTCCCCACGTGAACTTCCGATCAAGCTGGCTGACCTCAAGTCGCGTCTGACCCTGGCGCTGATCTTCCAGATGCGCCCGCTGTCCGACGAGGACAAACTGCGCGCCTTGCAATTGCGCGCGTCGCGTCGCGGCCTGCATCTCACCGACGAGGTGGGGCATTTCATCCTTACCCGTGGCACACGCAGCATGAGCGCCTTATTCGATTTGCTCGAGCAACTCGATCAGGCTTCCTTGCAGGCTCAACGAAAATTGACGATCCCTTTCCTGAAAGAAACGTTGGGCTGGTAACCCATTGAATTGACGGGGTTCGGCAATTTTCAGGCGCCAGAAAACCTGCGTTTGAACCGTATTGGTCACGCATTTCAATCGATAAATGGAATTACGGCTTAGATGGCATAGTCCAAGCGGGAAGTCACATAGACCACGATTGAATTTGCAAATCGATGTGATAGAAGGCATAGTCTCGGCTTCTTTACATACCAGCCACGGTCGTGCCCATGCTAAATCGCTTCGCACCCCTCGTGCCTCTCGCACTCGTTACCCTGTTGTTTGGTTGCGCCTCCCACCCTCAACAGGTGGCAGAACAGCAAAAACCACAGGTTCAAAACCAGGCCAAATTTGTTGCTGCACAGTCTGCTTCTGTTTACGAAGAAGAGCTGGCAACTGAAAAAGAATTGGCCAATTTCTCCGGCAGCAAGCCTTACCAGCTTCCAGTTCTCGCCGACAGCATCCTCGAACGCGGCATGTCCCTGATCGGTACCCGTTACCGTTTCGGCGGTACTTCCGAAGCCGGTTTCGATTGCAGCGGTTTCATCGGCTACCTGTTTCGTGAAGAGGCGGGCATGAACCTGCCACGCTCCACTCGCGAAATGATCAACGTGAATGCACCGTTGGTCGCGCGCAACAACCTCAAGCCCGGTGATCTGCTTTTCTTTAGTACGGCTGGTCGTGGTCGCGTCAGCCATGCCGGTATCTACTTGGGCGATAACCAGTTTATCCACTCCAGCAGCCGTCGCAGTGGCGGTGTTCGAGTCGACAACCTGGGTGATAGCTACTGGAGCAAAACCTTCATCGAAGCCAAGCGCGCACTCGCCATGGCCCCGACGACGGTTACCGCTAGCAAGTAAACTTAAAGTGATACTTGAAGTTTGACGTGTAAGCGCTAGAATCCCTGGACATTGTTGTAATCCGTTCGCGCGAGCTTTGCTTGCGCGTTCTGGTTTTCAGCGTTCGGCAGCGAAAAGCCGCATCCAGACCAGGATTGTTCTGCACATGTCGACCTCGGCCCGCCTGATTCTTATTGTTTGCGCCGCGCTGCTCAGCGCCTGTGCAAGCCGCCCACCGCCGCCCGCGCCTGTCGCGGTGAAGCCTAAGCCGGTGTTCAACTATTCCACCCAGAATTTCTCGCCTGCGGCTGAAGATGTGCTCTTCCGCGCGCTGGGCCTGGTCGGCACGCCTTATCGTTGGGGCGGCAACACGCCGGACTCCGGGTTTGATTGCAGCGGTTTGATTGGTTTTGTGTTTCGCGACGCTGCCGGCATCTCATTGCCGCGTACTACGCGTGAACTGATCGTAATGCGCGCCCAGGACGTCAGCGAGCAGAACCTGCAGACCGGCGACCTGCTGTTCTTCGCCACCGGTGGTGGTTCACAGGTCAGCCACGCCGGGATCTACGTGGGGGAAGGGCGCTTTGTGCACGCGCCGCAAACGGGCGGTACGGTGAAGCTGGATACCTTGTCCAAGGCGTACTGGCAGAATGCGTACCTGAGTGCCAAGCGTGTGTTGCCGGCGAATCTGGCACGTAATCCCTAGCGGCAGCTACGAGCTGTCAGCTGCAAGAAGGCGCAATGCCTGCTTGCAGCTTCAAGCGTGAGGCTTGCTGCTCCGCTATCTAGCGGCCGACACCCGCCATACCTTATTCCCCACATCATCGGCCACCAGCAAATCCCCCTGCTGATCAATCACCACGCCCACCGGGCGGCCCATGGCTTTCTCGTCCTTATCGAGGAACCCCGTCAGCACGTCCACCGGCGGCCCTTTAGGCTGCCCACCCTCGAACGGCACGAAGATCACCTTGTAGCCACTGTGCGGCTTGCGATTCCACGAACCATGCTGGCCGATAAACGCGCCGTTACTGAACTGCGCAGGGAGTTTGCTGCCCTCGGCAAACGTCAGCCCCAGGGATGCGGTGTGCGGGCCTACCGCGTAATCCGGCGCGATCGCCTTGGCCACCAAGTCCAAATTCTGCGGATTGACCCGCACATCCACATGCTGCCCGTAGTAGCTGAACGGCCAGCCATAGAAGCCGCCATCCTTGACCGAGGTGATGTAGTCCGGCACCAGGTCGCTGCCGATTTCGTCACGCTCGTTGACTGCCGTCCACAACTTACCGCTCTGCGGCTCCCACGCCATACCGTTCGGGTTGCGCAGGCCGGAGGCGAAGATGCGGTGCTCGCCGCTGGCGCGATCGACTTCCCAGATCGCCGCCCGGCCTTCTTCCGCTTGCAGGCCGTTTTCACCGACGTTGCTATTGGAACCCACGCTCACGTACAGCTTGGTGCCGTCCTTGCTGGCCACCACGTTTTTCGTCCAGTGGTGGTTCAGAGGCCCGCCCGGCAGGTCGACGACGTTGGTGCCGGCTTGCTTGATCGCAGTGTCACCCGGTTGATAGGGGAAACGCAGCAGCTTGTCCGAGTCAGCGACGTACAGGTCGTTGCCGACCAGTGTCATGCCAAACGGCGAATTGAGATTCTCCAGGAATACCGTGCGCGTCTCCGCGACGCCGTCGTGGTCGGCGTCACGCAGTAGCGTGATGCGATTCGGGCTCGGCACCCCGGCGCCAGCGCGGCCCATGACTTTCTCCATGACCCAGCCACGAACGCCCTTGGCGTCATCCGGCTTGGGCGGCGCGTTGGTTTCCGCTACCAGCACATCGCCATTTGGTAGCACATACAGCCAGCGCGGATGGTCCAGGCCTTCGGCAAACGCCGCAACCTGGGTGCCGGCGGCGGCCGTTGGCTTCACGCCCTCGGGCCAACCGATGGCGGGGGCGATATTGACGGTGGGGATCAGGGTTTTGTTCGGTTCCGGCAACTTGGGCGAAGGCCCGGTACCGTCGGAGACCTGGAGGGTGGAGCTTTCACCGCAGGCGGCGAGGGTGCCGGCGACCAGGATGAGTAGGGCAAGTCTTGTTTTATGCATGGTGTTCTCCTTAATACCTGTAAGGGTAGAGGAGGTCGGCGGTGCGATGGTTCAAGTGCAAGGTCAGCTTTCATTGACGCTCCACCCCCAACCCACTAACCTTCGCGGCTTGTTCCAGGTGCTCTGTGACCAATGGGTCGACCGAGTGAAACAGGGAAGCCGGTGAGTGAGCGCACTTGTACACAGTGCTGCCGCGATTCCGGCGCTGCCCCCGCAACGGTAAATGAGTCAAGACGCTGCCTTTTGCCACTGTATCGCCAGCGATATGGGAAGGCGTAGCGTTGGCCTGCGCGCTCTCTATACGAGGGCAACGGCGCCACTCATGAGCCCGGAGACCGGCCTGTTACATCCAACAGCATCACGGTGGGCGATGCTTGGCTGTCTGTTTTTCTTTTTTCCTGCCCGCCGTTTTTGTCCAGCCCCAACGGAGAGCTGTCATGACCGATTCCCCCGACCGCGACGAACGCCACCTGGCGCGCATGCTGCGCAAAAAAGCCGTGATCGACGAACGCATTGCCAATTCCCCCAACGAGTGCGGCTTGCTGCTGGTGCTCACCGGCAACGGCAAAGGCAAGAGCAGCTCCGCGTTCGGCATGCTGGCCCGGGCCATGGGCCACGGCATGCAGTGCGGCGTGGTGCAGTTCATCAAGGGGCGTCACAGCACCGGTGAAGAGTTGTTCTTCCGCCGATTCCCCGAGCAAGTACGTTTCCACGTCATGGGCGAAGGCTTCACCTGGGAAACCCAGGATCGCCAACGTGACATCGCCGCGGCCGAAGCCGCCTGGGCTGTGTCCTGCGAACTGCTGCAAGACCCGAGCATCGGCATGGTCGTGCTGGATGAGCTGAACATCGCCCTCAAGCACGGCTACCTCGAACTGGACCAGGTGCTCAGTGACTTGCAGGCCCGCCCGCCGATGCAGCACGTGGTGGTCACCGGCCGTGGCGCCAAGCCTGAGTTGATCGAAATGGGTGACACCGTCACCGAAATGGGCATGCTCAAGCACGCGTTCCAGGCCGGTATCAAGGCACAGAAGGGCGTCGAACTTTGAATCAGCCCCGTCATTGCCCGGCCGTATTGATCGCCGCACCGGCGTCCGGCCAGGGCAAAACCACCGTCACCGCGGCGCTGGCCCGATTGCACCGCAACCTGGGTCGCAAGGTGCGCGTGTTCAAATGCGGCCCGGATTTCCTCGACCCGATGATCCACGAGCGCGCCAGCGGTGCGCCGGTGTATCAATTGGACATGTGGATGGTGGGCGAGCAGGAAAGTCGCCGCCTGCTGTGGGAAGCGGCGGGCGAGGCCGACTTGATCCTGATCGAAGGCGTGATGGGTTTGTTTGACGGCACCCCTTCCAGCGCCGACCTGGCGCGACACTTCGGCGTGCCGGTACTGGGCGTTATTGACGGCACGGCCATGGCCCAGACCTTTGGCGCCTTGGCCCTGGGCCTGGCGCGTTATCAGCCGGACTTGCCGTTCGCCGGGGTGCTGGCCAACCGCGTTGGCACGCTGCGTCATGCGCAATTGCTGGAAGGCAGCCTCACCGAAGGCCTGCGCTGGTACGGCGCGTTGTCCCGCGAGACCGGTATAGAGCTGCCTAGCCGTCACCTGGGCCTGGTGCAAGCCAGCGAACTGAATGACCTTGATGTGCGCCTTGACGCCGCCGCCCAAGCCTTGGGCAGCAGTTGCGAAGTGGCCTTGCCGCCGCCGGTGACCTTTGCTGCACCGGAAGTGATCGAGGCCGAGCCACTGCTCAAGGGCGTGTGTATTGCCGTGGCCCGCGACGAAGCCTTCGCTTTTACCTACGGCGCCAGTCTTGATCTGCTGCGGGCCATGGGCGCCGAGCTGAAGTTTTTCTCGCCCATTCACGATCGCGCATTGCCTGATGCCGACAGCCTCTACCTGCCCGGCGGTTACCCGGAACTGCACCACCAGGCGCTGTCGGAAAACACCCCAATGCTCGACGCGATCCGCGCTCACCATGCGGCCGGCAAACCCTTGCTCGCCGAATGCGGCGGCATGCTCTACCTGCTGGACTCGCTCACCGATGTCGACGGCACCCGCGCCGAACTGGTGGGCCTGTTGCAGGGCGATGCGGTGATGCAAAAGAAACTGGCGGCCCTGGCGCTGCAAAGCGTCGAGTTGCCGGAAGGCACACTGCGTGGTCACACCTATCACCATTCGCTGACCAGCACCGACTGGCAGCCGATTGCCAGGGGGTTGAGCCCCAATGGTGGGCGCGGGGCTGAGGCGGTTTACCGTCAGGGGCGGATGACGGCTTCTTACGTGCATTTTTATTTCCCGTCGAATCCAGCCGCTGTAGCCGCACTGTTTGCGCCAGACCGTGATGTCGCTATCGCAGGCAAGCCAGCTCCCACATCGACAGTGTTCACAGATCAAAATGTGGGAGGGGCGGTGCGACGATTCGACTTGCCCGCGAAGAGGCCATGACGGACAACGCCTTCCCCCAGGCCGACCGCGACGCCGTCTACCGCGCCATCGCCGAACGCCGTGACATGCGCCACTTCAGCGGCGGCGCTGTCGCCCCCGAATTGCTGCACCGTCTGCTCCAGGCCGCGCACCAGGCCCCCAGCGTCGGCCTGATGCAGCCCTGGCGCTTCATCCGCATCAGCGATCGCCAACTGCGTGGGCAGATTCAGCAGTTAGTAGAAGAGGAGCGCGTACGCACCGCCGAAGCCCTGGGCGAGCGCTCCGACGCGTTCATGAAGCTCAAGGTCGAAGGCATCCACGACTGCGCCGAAGTGCTGGTGGCGGCGCTGATGGATGACCGTGAGCGGCACATCTTCGGCCGTCGTACCTTGCCGGAAATGGACATGGCCTCGCTGTCCTGTGCCATCCAGAATCTGTGGCTGGCGGCTCGCGTCGAAGGCCTCGGCATGGGCTGGGTTTCGCTGTTCGAACCCCAGGCCCTGGCCGATCTGCTCGGTTTGCCGCCCGGCGCGAAACCCCTGGCCGTGTTGTGCCTGGGGCCGGTAACCGAGTTCTACCCGGCACCGATGTTGCAACTCGAAGGCTGGACCGAGCCTCGGCCGCTGAGTGACATGTTGTATGAGAATGTGTGGGGAGTGAGTCAATGAGTGTGGCCTTGCTGTGCGTCGCTGCAGTGGCGCTGGATGCGCTGCTGGGCGAACCCAGGCGCTGGCATCCGCTGGTGGCATTCGGCAATTTCGCCGGGCGCATCGAGCAACGTTTTAACTCCGGTGGCCGTGGCTGGCGCAGCCATGGCGTGACCGCTTGGTTTATCGCCGTAGTGCCGCTGACCCTGCTGGCCACGGCGTTGTCGTGGGCGCCGTATATCGGCTGGGTAGTGGAGATTCTGGCGCTGTATTGCGCCCTCGGCATGCGTAGCCTTGGCGAGCATGTGATCCCGGTGGCCCAGGCCCTGCGCAGCGATGACCTGGAGGCAGCCCGCAAGCGCGTCAGCTACTTGGTCAGCCGCCAGACCAGCGAACTGGACCGCACCGAAGTCGCCCGCGCCGCGACCGAATCGGTGCTGGAAAACGGCAGCGACGCAGTCTTCGCCGCGTTGTTCTGGTTTGTGGTGGCGGGCGTGCCGGGCGTGGTGCTTTATCGCCTGAGCAATACCCTCGACGCCATGTGGGGTTATCGCAACGAACGTTTTGAGCGCTTTGGTTGGGCCGCGGCAAAAATCGACGATGTGCTGAACTACATTCCGGCACGCTTGGTCGCCTTGACCTATGCCGTGCTCGGCAAGACCCGTCTGGCGCTCAAATGCTGGCGCACCCAAGGCCCGACCTGGGACAGCCCCAACGCCGGCCCGGTGATGGCTGCCGGTGCAGGCGCGCTGGGCGTTGAACTGGGCGGCGCGGCGATCTATCACGGTGAAGTGCACCAGCGCCCGCCGCTGGGCGAGGGCCCGGCGGCGGATGCGGACGCCATCGACCGGGGCTGGCAACTGGTGCAGCGCGGCGTATGGTTGTGGCTGCTGATCTTATGCGTCGGGGGGCAATTTTATGCTTGAGCACGGTGGCCGGCTGCGCAAGGCAGCGATTCAGTACGGAATTGCCGAAGCTGACTGGCTCGACCTGTCCAGCGGCCTGGCGCCCTGGCCCTGGGCGATCCCCGAGATCCCGCTGCGCGCCTGGGCGCGTCTGCCGGAAACCGATGACGGCCTGGAGCAGGCCGCCAGCGAGTATTACGGCGCAGCGCATCTGTTGCCAGTAGCTGGCTCCCAGGCGGCGATTCAGTTGCTGCCACGTCTGCGTCGCGCCGGCAAGGTCGGGGTATTGTCGCCGTGCTATGCCGAACACGCCGAAGCCTGGCGCCGTGCCGGTTACGTGGTGCGCGAAGTGCTGGAGCAGGAAGTCGACTTCTTTCTTGATGGCCTTGACGTGCTGGTGGTGGTCAACCCCAACAATCCCACCGGCCTGAGCCTGAACCCGCAACGCTTGTTGGACTGGCACTCGCGGCTGGCCCAGCGCGGCGGCTGGCTGGTGGTGGACGAAGCGTTCATGGACGTGACTCCGGAATTGAGCCTGGCGGGCCAGGCGCATCAGGTCGGCCTGATTGTGCTGCGCTCGTTCGGTAAATTCTTCGGCCTGGCCGGTGTGCGACTGGGCTTCGTACTGGCCGAACGCAAGCTGCTCAAGTTGCTGGCCGAGCAGGTTGGCCCTTGGGCGGTCAGCGGGCCGACGCGGGTACTGGGCCGAGTCTGCCTACGCGACACTGCCGGGCAGGCGCAGCAACGCGCGCGCTGCATCGAGGCGAGCCAGCGCTTGTTTACCGCGCTCGAGCGCCACGGCTTTCAACCTCAGGGCGGCTGCGCCTTGTTCCAGTGGCTGATCACGCCGCACGCCGAACGCATGCATGAATTCATGGCCCAGCGCGGCATCCTGCTGCGCCTGTTTGTCCATAACAGCAGCCTGCGTTTTGGCCTGCCGGATACCGACGCCGACTGGCAACGCCTGGACGAAGCCCTGGCCGCCTATAAGGACGCGACATGAGTACGTTGATGGTGCAAGGCACGACGTCCGACGCCGGCAAAAGCACCTTGGTGACGGCGCTGTGTCGCTGGTTGGTGCGCCAGGGCGTGCCAGTGGTGCCGTTCAAGCCACAGAACATGGCGCTCAACAGCGCCGTGACGGCCGAGGGCGGCGAGATCGGTCGTGCGCAAGCGGTGCAGGCCCAGGCGGCCAACCTGGCGCCGCACACCGATATGAACCCGGTGCTGCTCAAGCCCAACAGCGACACCGGTTCCCAAGTGATCATCCACGGCCGCGCTGTTACCAGCATGAACGCGGTGGCCTATCACGACTACAAAGCCATCGCGATGCAGGCGGTGCTGGCCTCCCACGCACGGTTGAGCCAAGCCTACCCCGTCGTGATGGTGGAAGGCGCTGGCTCCCCGGCGGAGATCAACCTGCGCGCCAATGACATCGCCAACATGGGCTTCGCCGAAGCAGTGGATTGCCCGGTGCTGCTGATCGCCGATATCAATCGCGGCGGGGTGTTTGCCCATCTGGTCGGCACCCTGGAACTGCTTTCGCCCAGCGAGCAGGCACGGGTCAAAGGCTTCATCATCAACCGATTTCGCGGCGACATTGCGTTGTTGCAACCGGGGCTGGACTGGCTGGAAGCGCGCACCGGCAAACCGGTGGTGGGCGTATTGCCTTACGTGATGGACCTGCATCTGGAAGCTGAGGACGGCATCGATCAGCGCCAAATCGATAAGGCTGCGCAGGTACTCAAGGTGGTGGTGCCGGTGCTGCCGCGCATCAGCAACCATACGGATTTCGACCCGTTGCGTTTGCATCCCCAGGTGGACTTGCAATTCATCGGGCCAGGCCAGCCGATCCCTGCTGCCGACCTGATTATCCTTCCAGGCTCGAAAAGCGTGCGCAGCGACCTGGCTTATCTGCGTGCCAACGGTTGGGACACCGCCGTGGCGCGGCACTTGCGCTACGGCGGCAAGGTGCTCGGCATTTGCGGCGGCTTGCAGATGCTCGGCGAGCAGGTGCATGACCCGTTGGGCCTGGAAGGGCTTGCGGGCTCCAGCGATGGCCTTGGGTTATTGGCGTTCAGCACCACCTTGGAAGAAGAGAAACAGCTGCGCAACCTACGCGGTCGCCTGTTACTGGAAGATGCCGACGTCAGCGGTTATGAGATCCATGCGGGCGTGACGTCTGGCGATGCCTTGTCGAACGCCGCTGTGCGCCTCGATGACGGCCGCAGTGATGGCGCGCAAAGTGCAGACGGGCAGATCCTCGGCACTTACCTGCATGGCTTGTTCGAAACCCCGGCCGCGTGCAGTGCGCTGCTGCGTTGGGCGGGGTTGCAGGATGTGCAGGAGGTCGACTACCACGCCTTGCGCGAGCGCGATATCGAGCGCCTGGCCGATTTGGTGGAAAACCACCTGGACACCGAGCTGTTACGCAAACTGTGTGGGATTTGATGGTGTGCACACGATCCCCCTGTGGGAGCTGGCTTGCCTGCGATGGCATCAACCGGGTCTCCCTGATACACCGAGGTGACTGCATCGCAGGCAAGCCAGCTCCCACATTTGACCGCGTTGTAAAAAAAGGTGTGACGCTATGCTCCAACTGATCCTCGGCGGCGCCCGCTCCGGCAAAAGCCGTCTTGCCGAAAAGCTCGCCATCGACAGCGCTTTGCCGGTCACTTACATCGCCACCAGCCAACCTTTGGATGGCGAGATGAATGAGCGTGTCGCCTTGCATCGTCAACGTCGCCCCGACCATTGGGGCCTGGTCGAAGAGCCTATCGAACTGGCGCGGGTGCTGCGCGAAAACGCGGCTGCCGAGCGCTGCCTGCTGGTGGATTGCCTGACCCTATGGCTGACCAATCTGCTGATGCTGGAAGACCCGGAGCGCTTGGCTTTGGAGCGCGATCAACTGCTGCAAACCCTGGCCTCGCTGCCGGGTGAACTCATTTTTGTCAGCAACGAGACCGGTCTGGGTGTCGTGCCGCTGGGCGATCTGACTCGCCGCTATGTGGATGAAGCCGGTTGGCTGCATCAAGCCTTGGCCGAGCAATGTCAGCGTGTGGTCCTGACCGTTGCCGGCCTGCCCCTGACTTTGAAAGGTACTGCGTTATGACTGACACCTGGTGGCTCAACCCGTGTAAGGCGAGCGACGCTCAAGCGTATGAACACGCCCTGGCGCGCCAGCAGCAATTGACCAAGCCGGCCGGTTCCCTCGGCCAGTTGGAAGCGCTCGCGGTGCAATTGGCCGGCTTGCAGGGCCAAGTCAAACCGTCGGTGGATCAGCTATGGATCGCCATCTTCGCCGGTGACCATGGCGTGGTCGCGGAAGGCGTGTCGGCGTTCCCACAGGAAGTCACCGGGCAGATGCTGCATAACTTTGTCACGGGTGGCGCGGCCATCAGCGTGTTGGCGCGGCAGCTGGGGGCGCAGTTGGAAGTGGTCGACCTTGGCACGGTGAATCCGTCCCTGGACCTGCCCGGTGTACGCCACCTGAATATTGGCGCGGGCACCGCAAACTTTGTCAACGGCCCTGCGATGACCGAGGTCCAGGGGCAATTGGCCCTGCAAGCCGGCCGCGACAGCGTGCATCGTGCATCGGTAAACGGTGCGCAGTTGTTTATCGGCGGCGAGATGGGCATCGGCAACACCACCGCTGCCAGTGCGCTGGCGTGTGCCTTGCTCGACTGCCAGGTCAGTGATCTCACGGGGCCGGGCACCGGATTGAATGCCCAGGGCGTCAGCCACAAGGTGGCCGTGATCGAACGTGCACTGGCGTTACACGCCGGACAGCGCGGTGATGCATTGCACACCCTGTTCAATCTCGGCGGCTTTGAGATTGCAGCCCTGGTGGGCGCGTATCTGGCGTGTGCTCAAGAGGGCATCGTGGTGCTGGTGGATGGGTTTATCTGCACTGTCGCCGCACTGGTCGCGACGCGCTTGAACCCAACTTGCCGGGAGTGGCTGATGTTCGGCCATCGTGGTGCCGAGCCAGGTCATCGTCATGTGCTGCAAAGCCTCGACGCGCAACCGCTGCTGGACCTGGGCCTGCGCCTGGGCGAAGGCAGTGGCGCAGCGCTGGCCGTGCCGTTGTTGCGCCTGGCCTGTGCGGTGCACGGGCAGATGGCGACCTTCGCCGAAGCCGCCGTGGCAGACCGCCCGGCATGACCTTGCGCCTGGACCTGCTGCGACACGGCGAAACCGAGCTAGGCGGCGGCTTGCGTGGCAGCCTGGACGACGCACTCACCGTCAAGGGCTGGGCGCAGATGCGCGCGGCGATAGTGGAGCAGGGGCCGTGGGACCGCGTGGTCAGTTCGCCGCTGCAACGGTGCGCGCGGTTTGCCGATGAATTGGGGGCTCAGCTCAATTTGCCGGTAACGCTGGAAAAGGCGTTGCAAGAGCTGCACTTTGGCGCCTGGGAAGGGCAGAGTGCGGCAGCCTTGATGGAGACCGACGCCGAAGGGCTGGGCCTGTTCTGGGCCGATCCCTACAGTTTCACGCCGCCGGAAGGGGAGCCTGTCAGTGACTTTTCCGAGCGCGTTTTGGGTGCTGTCGCACGCCTGCACCAGGCTTATGCGGGTGAGCGCGTGCTGTTGATCAGTCATGGCGGCGTGATGCGTCTGTTATTGGCACAGGCACGCGGTTTGCCCCGGGAGCAACTCTTGAATGTCGAAGTCGGCCACGGTGGGTTATTCAGCCTGCAAGTTTGCGCTGACGGCGTGCTGAAGGCGCTGGAGTGATCATGCTGCCATTCTGGATCGCCCTGCAATTTCTCAGCAGCCTGCCGATTCGTCTGCCGGGCATGCCGCAGCCTCAGGAGCTGGGACGTTCACTGCTGTTTTATCCGGTGGTGGGGCTTTTGTTCGGCGTGCTGTTGTGGGCCTTGAACACGGTATTGATGGGCGCGCCGCTGTTGCTGCATGCCGCGCTGTTGCTGACGGCCTGGGTGTTGCTCAGCGGCGGCCTGCACCTGGACGGTCTTGCGGACAGCGCCGATGCCTGGTTGGGCGGTTTCGGCGACCGCGAGCGTACGCTCACGATCATGAAGGACCCGCGCAGCGGGCCGATTGCCGTGGTCACCCTGGGGTTGGTGCTGCTGCTCAAGTTCACCGCCTTGGTGGCGTTGATCGAGCAACATGACGGTGCAGCGCTGATCCTGGCGCCGCTGATCGGACGCGCATCGATGCTGGCGCTGTTTCTGACCACACGCTATGTGCGTGCCGGAGGATTGGGCCAGGCGTTGTCGGATCATTTACCGAGGATCGTCGGCCAACAGGTACTGATCCTCAGCGGCCTGGCCTGCATCCTGATCGGCGGCTTCAGGGGTGGGCTTGCGGTATTGCTCGCTGCACTCTGCTTCATGGGCCTGCGCCAACTGATGGTCAATCGCCTGGGCGGCACCACGGGTGACACCGCTGGCGCCTTGCTGGAGCTGCTGGAAGTCGCGGTTCTGGTCGCTCTGGCGCTGTAACACTTTCTTGCATTTCCTTAATCGCGGGTATATACACGTTCCATGCTTGCCTCCCAGTGTTTATGTACCAACCTGCGACGTGCCGCCCGTGGCGTCAGCAGGCATTACGACGGCGCCCTTGATGGCTTCGGGATCAACGTCGCCCAGTATTCGTTGCTGTGCAACTTGCAGCGGCTCGATCAACCGAGCATCTCCAGCCTGGCGGAAGCCATGGGACTTGACCGCAGCACCTTGGGGCGCAACCTTCGGGTGTTGGAAGGCGAAGGCCTGGTGCAACTGGTGGAAGGCGATGACCTGCGCAATCGCCTGGTGATGCTGACGGCGGACGGTGAAGCACGACTCGCTGCAGCTTTACCCGCCTGGGAGGCGGCGCAGCAAAAATTGATCGATCAACTCGGCGCGGAAAAACGCGAAACCTTGTTGGCCTTGCTGGACGAACTCGCCTGAACGCGGGTTTTTTCGACTATAAGCGGGTATATACCCGCGAGCGGAGAATAAGAAATGACTTCCATGTGGCGCACCAGTGGCTGGATTCTTGTGGGGAGTGCGCTGATCCTGGCACTGTCGTTGGGTGTGCGGCACGGTTTCGGCCTGTTCCTGGCGCCGATGAGCAGCGAGTTCGGCTGGGGCCGTGAGACCTTCGCCTTCGCGATCGCTTTGCAGAACCTGATCTGGGGTTTGGCGCAGCCGTTTACCGGCGCCCTGGCCGATCGGTTTGGCGCCACTAAAGCGGTGTTTGTAGGCGGTATCCTGTACGCCGTGGGCCTGGTGTTGATGGGCATGTCTGATTCGGCATGGTCGTTGTCGCTCAGCGCTGGCTTGTTGATTGGTATCGGGCTGTCCGGCACCTCGTTCTCGGTGATTCTCGGCGTGGTCGGCCGCGCCGTGGCCCCGGAAAAACGCAGCATGGCGATGGGAATCGCGAGTGCTGCCGGTTCGTTCGGTCAGTTCGCCATGGTGCCGGGCACACTGGGTTTGATCAGCTGGTTGGGCTGGTCCGCCGCATTGCTTGCGCTGGGCTTGATGGTGGCACTGATTCTGCCACTGGTCGCCATGCTCAAGGACCGGCCACTGCCGGTGATGACCGGTCAGCAAACCTTGCGTGAAGCCTTGAAGGAAGCGTGCTCTCACTCCGGGTTCTGGCTGTTGGCCTTTGGCTTTTTTGTTTGCGGTTTCCAGGTGGTGTTTATCGGCGTGCACCTGCCGGCGTATCTGGTGGATCAGCACTTGCCAGCCACCACAGGCACCACGGTGCTGGCACTGATCGGGCTGTTCAATATCTTCGGTACCTACACTGCTGGCTGGCTCGGCGGGCGCATGTCCAAGCCGCGTTTGTTGACAGGGTTGTACCTGCTGCGTGCGGTGGTGATCGTGGTGTTTCTTTGGGCGCCGGTTACCGAAGTTACGGCCTACGTGTTCGGCATGGCCATGGGCTTCTTGTGGCTGTCCACTGTGCCGCTGACCAACGGCACAGTCGCGACGCTGTTTGGTGTGCGAAACCTCTCCATGCTTGGTGGGATAGTGTTCCTGTTCCACCAACTCGGTTCGTTCCTGGGGGGCTGGTTGGGTGGGGTGGTCTATGATCGAACCGGTAGCTACGATTTGATCTGGCAGGTGGCAATTCTGTTGAGCCTGCTCGCCGCGGCCTTGAATTGGCCGGTGCGTGAGCGGCCAGTGGCGCGATTGCAGGCGCAGATGGAGGCGGCATGAGCATAGCGATACGTGGTTTAGTCGTTATCGCGGGGTTGATCCTGGTGCTGCTGGCCTGGTGGGGCTGGCAGAACGGCGGTCTCGCGTTGATGCAGTTGGGTATGTCGATCTGTTAACTTCATGGTCTGATTATTTTCAAGGACACACGACATGCAGATGCGTTGGCTCGCTGTACCCGTCTTGATGGCTGTCGGCAGTGCCGCCCTGGCTGCCAGTTGCCCGCCGCTGCTGGAAGGCCAGTTGCCCAAGCTGCGCGCCAAGGAGTCCATCGACCTGTGCGAGCGGTTTGCCGGCAAACCCTTGGTCATCGTCAACACGGCGAGCTTCTGCGGGTTCGCCCCACAGTTCAAAGGTCTCGAAGCCTTGTACCAACGCTACAAGGGCGAAGGGCTGGAAGTGATCGGCGTGCCCTCCGATGACTTCAAGCAGGAAGCCAAGACCGGCGAAGAGACGGCTAAAGTCTGCTATGTGAATTACGGCGTGACCTTCACCATGACCGAACCACAGAAGGTCAAGGGGCCGGATGCGGTACATCTGTTCAAGGTGTTAGCGCAGCAGACCGACGCGCCGCCGAAGTGGAACTTCTACAAGTACGTGGTGGATCGGCAGGGCAAGGTGATTGCCAATTTCTCCAGCCTGACCAAGCCGGACAACCCGGACCTGATCAAGGCGGTGGAAGAGGCGATTGCTTCCAAGCCTTGATTGTCAGCCGTTAAAAAGCCCCGCCTCCTTTGCAGGAGAGCGGGGCTTTTTTACACCTGTCTGGATCAGAAGGTGTAGGTCATGCCCAGGCCGAAACCATTGGCACTGTTTTCGTACTTGGCGCGGTAGCTCGCCGTCGACGGTGCATCAGCGGTCTGGTTGACCTTGATGTCTTCTTCTTTCAGGTAGGAGTAAGCCAGGTCGACGGTCATGTTATCCATGACTTTGTAGCCCAGGCCAACGCTGAAAATCGTACGGTCGCCAGTCGGGATGCGCGGCGAGCGGTCAGTATTGTTGGTGGGCGACTGGTCGAACGTCAGGCCGGTACGCAGCACCACTTGCTTGGTCAACTGGTAGGAGGTACCCACCGCGTAGGCCCAAGTGTCGTGCCAGTTTTGTTCTTCGGTGATGGAAGTGAGTTGGCTTGTTGCCAAAGCGCCGCCAGCGGCTGTAACGCCTTCGTTGTTGACGGTGATTTCCTTCAGGCGGCTCCAGCGCGTCCAGGTAGCACCGCCATACAATTTCCAGGCATCGGTCAGGTCTTGAGTGACCGACAGGTCGTAGGACTCAGGCGTGTCGATTTTCAGCGAAGCATCGTAACGGTTGTTTCGCAAAAACGGTTGAGTCGCCGTAGGGCCGCTGACGGTGGTGTGGCCTTCAAGCTTGTACTTGACCTTCGAGTGGTAGGTCAGGCCGACACGGGTGGTATCGGTGGCCTGGACCAGTACGCCGACGTTGAAGCCCAGCGCGGTATCGTCACCCTTGATCTTGACGTTGGTATCGCTGACGGCAGGGTTCAGCGTCCTGTCCGATTCCAGTACACCGGAAATCCGGTTGATGGTCGGGCCAAAGCCGATGGATACGCGGTCGTTGAAGGCATAGCTGACAGTTGGCTGGAAGGTCATGACCTTCACTTCGCTCTTGCTGCCGAAGCCACGGCCCTGGAAGCCGTTTTCATAGTCGGTCACCAGGCCAAACGGTGCATATACACCGAAGCCGATGGCCCACTGATCATTGAGTTTGTTGGTGTAGAAACCGAATGGCACCGCGGTGAACGGGACCATGTCGCCTTTATTCGAGCCGCGCGAGTTGCCGCCGGTGTCGCTGATGTCAGTCGAGGCATCAATTGCTGCAACGCCACCCGTGATTTGCTGGCCATTCAGGCGAGCCATACCGGCAGGGTTACCGTAAACAGTGCTTGCATCATCGGCAGAAGAAGAGCGACCCGCGAAACCGGTACCCATCCCGCTCACGCTTTGTTCGTTCAGCGCGAAACCGCTTGCAAACAGTTGGGAGGAGGCCATGGCAACGGCGAGGCTAAGTGTGGTCTTGAGCATTACTTTTTTCATTATTAGAACTCCGAGTGATCACCGCTGCGGAAAGTATCAATAAATTTAACATCGCGCTATAGGCTGAAACGTAGGAGATAGAGCGGTTTTGTAGGACAATCAGACCAGAATTCAGGTTTATTGACGAATCTTGCAAATTGCCCGGTCAGCAAACCACGTGATTCATGGGTGAAACACAGGTTTGCCAGGCTTGAGTGAAATCGCGCAGACGTCCCTGAGGGTGAAAAATTTCTTTCCAGATACGCGCCATACCCAGCACATCACCCGGCGGGGGCAGTGCGAGAGTGTGTTGTTCGACTAAAAGCCAGGCAATGGCCGTGGCGTAGCGCAGGTTAACCGTCAGTTCGAGTTGCGGCGCGCTGAGGAACGCATGCTGGCTGGCCAGGCCGCGCACTAGGCTCGCGCGATCGGGGTCCAGCGCGAGGTAATCGTCCCACAAGGCGCGATGGCGAGGTTCGGTGATGCTGTACAGGCCGTGTCCACGCCGGTCATGCAAGGCGGAACCCAATTCCGATTGGCTGGCGGCAATGCCCAGCAGCAAGGACTCAGCCGTTTGGTTATGGCGGCCGAGGTAAAGCAAGGTCGGCCGGATCACATAACGACACAATTCGCTGGCAGCGATACCCATACACGCCTCAATCCGTGAAAGTGGTCGGCGAGTCCTGAGAAGGGGGCTTGGCAGCGTTGGATCGGGTCTCAGGCCCGCCGGAAGCGGATCAAGCCGCTTGAGTTGAAGTGTAGTGTCATATTCGTGATGTAAAGGACTGTTTTTAAAACATCTTCTGCATTTAGTTATAACGGTTATATCTATTTGAACTTAGGGCAAAAGGTTGATACTCAAATCGCAGGCAATAAAAAACCCTGCTTTTTGAGCAGGGCCTTTTGTGTTTCAGCGACTCGGGTCGATCAGGCAACCAGTGCCTGACGGGTACGCTCGATCACGGCCTGCAGCGGTTCTGCGCTGGAGTATTGATCGGGGTACAGGCGTTCGCTGTGACGTGCGATGCCGTGTTCGTTAACCAGGGTGAAGCTGAAGCAGCCTTTGCGAGCGGCCATGATCAGGCAGTTCATTGGGGCAAAAGCGTTGGTGAGGGTGCGAATGGCATCCTGAGTATGGATTTGAGCGTTCATCTTATGGGTGTTCCTACAAATGACACGGATTAAGAGCCGTGCCTTATTAAAACGTTCCAGTGACGTTGATCACTATTGATCAAACGAAGAACCCGACTGGAACAAAGCAGCCAGTTTGAAGCGCTAATAATTTAGGCGCGCTTGGGCTGGCAGGTAGGTACTTAGGAGGGCAGGCAACACAACAGGGGCAAAGGTTCTGGGCCCGGGGTGAAGATCCTGATCAATTTGCAGGCTGGTTCGGTCAGAGTATTGAAACTTCGCGACACCCTTTGCTTGTTCAAAGGCCGTGTCGTCGCAAGTGATACCTGGAAACCATCGAGGTGGTCGATCCCGTGTTGTTCAGGGGAGTTGTTCGACCAGAATTGACTTTCAGCTTGGTACTAACGCCGCGGATAGTAACGGATTGAATCAGGTAAGGGAAGTGTGTTGGCCAAAAAACTTCAATTAACCGCCCAGCAGGCCTCGATAGAACAACACGGTGATCGCCGCTGCCAGCGAGCAGCCCAGTCCGTAGGCGGCGAGCGTCAAGCGCAGGGACTGGCCGGTCTCGACCACCTTCATCACATCGGCCATGTCATTGATGCGGCCTTCGCCCAATTCAATGCACAGGCTCACGGCAGTGAAAGCCGCCGACAGCAGGATAGCGATGGCAAATAGCGCGCCATCCGGGGAGGGCAGTGCCGCATTGATTCCCAGGGAAGCGGAGCAGATGGCCAGTAGCAACACGGCGAACAACAGCATTCCTTTCATCGACTCACCCACCGTTGCGTTTTAGGGCGGGGAGTGTGGCGAGCCAGCAAAGATTTGAAAAGTCCCTGTTTTGCCCTGGCGGTAACATTATTGCGGCGAATTGCTTCAAGAAAAGCCGGCGATATAACCAGCGGATGGGTACTTGTGCACATTAGTTGCGGGGTGTGTAACCGCGCTGTCAACTGCACTGCAGAGCCACCAGTTGCCTGCAATGGAAATTTAAGTCAATGAAAAATCTGGCTTTTTTTTATTGGTGAAAAAATCGTCAGTTTGACTGCGACCCCCATGCCATGGGGCTTTGCGCGAGTTAAAGCAGGGTTGTCCACTGAGTTATCCACAGCTTCTGTGGATTGTCCCGAGCGCTTGCTCTAGAACGGGCGTACAGAGTTTTTTCAGCTTTACCTGTACGAAAAAAAGAGTAGAGTGGCGCGCCTTCCGTTCTGTCCCACAGTGCTTTATGAAGTTTCGCTCAGTATCACCTTCTGTTACCGACACTCCTCAAACTGTTACCGCTCCCAAACGCTTCTCCTTGAAAGTTGCCTTGTGGTTGCTCGACAGCCCCCGCCTGGGTCACAACACCAACGTCAAACGCTTCGCCGGGCGTTTGCTCAAGCAGCCGGCCCGTGAAGGCGTGGTTGCCGCCCAAAGCCGCCTGGGCCAACTGATGTGCCGTGAGTGCGGAAATGCCCGCGACCGCCGCATCGGCCACGACCTGCTGCGCCTGGCGGCCCGCGCCGGTGACCGCCGCGCCCAGCGTGAACTGGGCCAGGTCGAAGACTGAGCTGTCCTCAGGCCCTGTGCTCCGCTAACCTTGCTTTTTTTCGGTGATGGCAGACATGTCTATGGTTTTTGACTGGACCAGTATTGCCCTGGGCCTTGCTGGCGCAGCTGTGCCTTTATTGGCCGTGTGCTGGCAGCTTCAGCGCCGGCTGACCGCGCGCATGACCGGCTGGGAACTGCTCGAAGAGCGCCTGGCGACCGCGCAACTGGCCCAGGAAGGCCTCGCCGCACAGTTGGATGCCAGCCGCGATGAGATCAGCGATCTGAGCCAGGCCAACGCGGCCAAGCAGGCTGACTTGGCCGCTGTGCGCCGCGAAGTCGAACTGCTGCAGATCGACCGCGACAACGCGCGCGACGCCGCCCACGCCTGGAACCTCGACCGCAGCGCCAGGGAGACCGAGCTCCGCCGCCTCGATGCGTTGTCGGCCGCTTTGCGCGCAGAACTGCGTGAACAGCAGGATAGCCATCAACAACGCCTAGCCGACCTGCAAGGCTCTCGGGATGAACTGCGTGCACAGTTCGCCGAACTGGCCGGCAAGATCTTCGACGAGCGTGAACAGCGCTTCGCCGAAACCAGCCAGGAGCGCCTGGGCCAACTGCTCGACCCATTGAAAGAGCGCATCCAGTCCTTCGAAAAACGCGTGGAAGAGAGCTATCAGAGCGAGGCGCGCGAGCGTTTTTCCCTGGCCAAGGAGCTTGAGCGCCTACAGCAACTGAACCTGCGCCTGTCAGACGAGGCCACCAACCTGACCCGCGCGCTCAAGGGCCAGAAAACCCAAGGCAACTGGGGCGAACTGATCCTTGAGCGGGTGCTGGAGCATGCGGGCCTGGAGAAAGGCCGCGAGTACCAGACCCAGGTCAGCCTGAAGGGCCCGGACGGCGAGCGTTTCCAGCCCGACGTGCTGATCATGTTGCCCGGCGACAAGCAGGTGGTGGTGGATTCCAAGGTCAGCCTCACCGCGTATCAACAGTACGTGGCCGCGGATGATGATGTGATCGGCCAAGCAGCGTTGAAGCAGCACGTGCTGTCGTTGCGCAACCACGTCAAAGGATTGGCCGGTAAGGATTACAAACGCCTGGAAGGCTTGCATAGCCTGGATTTCGTGTTGCTGTTCGTGCCGATCGAAGCAGCGTTTTCCGCTGCGTTGCAGGCCGAACCGAATCTGTTCCAGGAAGCGTTCGACCGCCATATCGTGATCGTCAGCCCGACCACGTTGCTCGCTACCCTGCGCGTGATCGACAGCCTGTGGAAGCAGGAGCGCCAGAGCCAGAACGCGCGAGAAATCGCCGAGCGTGCGGGGTGGCTGTATGACAAGTTCGTGCTGTTTATCCAAGACCTGGATGAAGTAGGTAACCGCTTACAACAGCTGGATAAGGCTTACAGCTCGGCGCGAAACAAGCTGACAGATGGACGCGGAAATCTGGTCAGCCGGACCGAGCAATTGCGGTTGCTTGGTGCTCGGGCCAGCAAGAGCTTGCCGGCGGATTTGTTGGAGCGGGCGATGACCGATTCAGACGGTGTTGCCCATCTACCTGAATAAGATGCGGTTGGTGTGGGAGCTGGCTTGCCTGCGATAGCGGTCGTGAAAGATCCACCGTTATCGCAGGCAAGCGAGCTCCCACATTTGACCCAGTCGGACCGGCCTACAGCGGCAAATGCCGACTCAGCAAAGCCCGCAACGCCGCCGGCTTGACCGGTTTAGCCAAATAATCCAGCCCCGCCGCATGCACCTCGGCCATCATCTCCGGGCGGCCGTCGGCACTGATCACCACGCCGGGAATCGGCTCCGCCAATTGCGCGCGCAGCCATCCCATCAACTCAGTACCGGTTTCGCCATGGTCCAGGTGGTAGTCCACCAGGGCCAGTTGCGGGCGCACGCCATCCGCCAGCAACGCCGCGCATTGCGCCTGGTCCGTCGCGGTCCACACTTCACACCCCCACCGCGTCAACAGGCTGCGCATGCCGATCAGAATGCTCTCTTCGTTATCCACGCACAGCACCTGAGCACCGCTCAGCGGCAGGCCGGTTTCCTGTGGTGTCTTGACCTGCGGGCTGGCCTGGTTGCGCGCCAGTGGCACGCGCACACTGAATACGCTGCCTTTGCCAGGCCATGAGCGCACGCTCAGGCGATGGCCCAGCACACGGCACAGGCCGTCTGCGATGGCCAGGCCAAGCCCCAGGCCTTTCTCCGCGCGGGTCTGGTGGCTGTCCAAACGCTTGAATTCTTCAAAGATCACTTGCTGTTTATCCAACGGTATCCCGGGGCCACGGTCCCACACTTCCAGGCACAGTTCGCCCTTGCGTCGACGTACGCCCAGCAGCACCGGGCCGTCGGCATAACGGAAGGCGTTGGTGAGAAAATTCTGCAGGATTCGCCGCAGTAACTTGATGTCGCTGTCGACACGCACTCGACTGCCGCGCAGGCGGAAGCGCAGACCCTGCTCCTGGGCCAGCGCCTTGAACTCTGCCCCCAAAGTGTCGAACAGCTCGTTGAGTACAAAAGGCTGGCGCTGCGGATTGATCTTGCCGTTTTCCAGGCGTGAGATATCCAGCAGGTCGCTGATCAGGTCTTCGGCGGAGCGCAGCGAGCTGTCCAGGTGCTGCACCAATTGCCGGGCTTCGCCGGACAGGCCTTCGTTCTGGTGCGAGAGGGCGGCGGAGAACAGGCGTGCAGCGTTCAAGGGCTGCATCAGGTCATGGCTGACCGCCGCCAGGAAGCGCGTCTTCGACTGGCTGGCGGACTCGGCCACGCCCTTGGCGTCGGTGAGCGCTACGTTGAGCTGCGACAGCTCATGGGTGCGCTCGGTCACCCGTCGTTCCAGGCCTTCGTTGGCCTCCGTGAGTGCCTGCTCGGCTTCGCGGAAGGCGGTAATGTCAGTGAAACTCATGACGAAACCGCCGCCGGGCATCGGGTTGCCGATCAGCTCGATCACCCGCCCATTGGGGAATAAACGTTCAGAGGTGTGCGCACGGCCCTGGCGCATCCAGTGCAGGCGGCGCGCCACGTGAACCTCGGCTTCGCCCGGCCCGCACAGGCCGCGTTCGGCGTTGTAGCGGATGATGTCGGCAATCGGCCGACCGACGCTGATCAGCCCGTCCGGGTAGTTGAACAACTCCAGGTAACGCCGGTTCCAGGCCACCAATTTGAGGGACTGATCGACCACGCTGATGCCCTGGGTGATGTTCTCAATAGCACCTTGCAGCAATGCGCGGTTGAACTGCAGCACTTCCGACGCTTCATCGGCGATGCGTACTACGTCCTCCAGCTGCATCTCGCGCCCTTCGATGGCGGCTTTCACCACCGCCCGGGTCGACGATGCGCCGAGTACACCCGCCAGCAACCGCTCCGTGTGGGCGATCCACTCGTTGTCTGCGTTCTGATTGGGGTTGAAGCCTTTACCCTGGCGATAGGCAAAGCGGATGAAGCTTTGCTGTGCCCGTTCCTCACCCACGAAGCGTGCGGCCAGGCTGAGCAAGTCGCTGATCTGCACCGACAGCATCGAGCGTGCGGTGGCGCGCTGGCTGATTTCCTGGCCGATAAACCGCCCGGCTTGCCAATGCTCGGAAACCCGCGTGCGGGACAGCATCGACACCCACACAAACAGCGTAAAGTTACCCGCCAGGGAGAACACCGTGCCCAAGGTCAATGAGGTGACGGACAGACCCAGCGGGTGCGAATGCATCCACGTCAGTCCTGGGAAAAGGCTAAGGGACCAACCCAGGCTTTTCGCCGTAACCGGTAGGACCAAGGTGTAGAACCACAGGAAAGTGCCCGCAGCGAGCCCCGCGAATACACCGCGTCGGTTGGCTTGCTTCCAATACAGTGCGCCGAGCATCGCCGGCGCCAGTTGGGTGACGGCGGCAAAGGCGATCTGGCCGATGGTCGCCAGGCTCGCGGTTGAGCCCAACAGGCGATAGCTCACGTAGGCCAACAGCAGGATGATCACGATGCTGACCCGGCGTACCGACAGCATCCAGTGGCGGAACACTTCGAACGGTCGCTCGGCGCCGGAACGGCGCAGCAGCCAGGGCAGCAGCATGTCGTTGGACACCATGGTCGACAAGGCAATGCTCGCCACGATCACCATGCCGGTGGCCGCTGAAGCGCCGCCGATAAACGCCAGTACGGCGAGTGCGGGATGGGCTTCGGCCATCGGCAGGCTGATCACGTAGGAGTCGGGCATTACCGAGCTGGGCAGCATCATCTTGCCGCCCAAGGCGATCGGTACTACAAACAGCGCGGCAAGAATCAGATACGCGGGAAACACCCATTTGGCCAGGCGCAGATCCTGAGGGTCGATGTTCTCCACCACCGTGACATGGAACTGCCGAGGCAGGCAGATGATCGCCATCATCGCGACACCGGTCTGCACCACCATGGACGGCCAGTTGACGGTCTCTTTCCAGTATTCATCCAGGCGGGGGGCGAGCATCGCTTGGCTGAACAGGTCGCCGAATCCGTCGTACAAGCCGTAGGTCACAAACGCGCCGACCGCGAGAAACGCGAACAGCTTGACGAGGGATTCAAACGCAATCGCCAGCACCATACCGCGGTGGTGCTCCGTGGCGTCGAGGTTGCGTGTACCGAAGACAATCGTGAACAGCGCCAACACCAGTGACACGATCAGCGCGGTGTCTTGAGCACGAGTGCCGGTGGTGTCGGCGCCAGCGCCGATCAGCAGATTGACGCCCAGCACGATGCCTTTGAGTTGCAGCGCGATGTAGGGCAGTACCCCCACCAGGCAGATCAACGCGACCACCACCGCCAACGATTGGGATTTACCGTAGCGCGCGGCGATAAAGTCGGCGATGGACGTGATGTTTTCCTGCTTGCTGATCAAGATCATCTTTTGCAGGACCCAGGGTGCCAACACCAGCAACAGCACCGGTCCCAGGTAGATCGGTAAAAATGCCCACAACTGTTCGGCGGCCTGACCTACAGCACCGAAGAAGGTCCAACTGGTGCAATACACGGCCAGCGACAGGCTATACACCCAGGCACGCATGCGCGGCGGCAGTGGCGCACGGCGACGGTCACCATAGAAGGCGATGGCAAACATTATGGCCATATAGGCCAGGGCAACGGCGGCGATCAGCCCGCTGGACAGCGTCATGGTAACTCCGAGCATGGGAACACCCGGGCATTCCAGGCCCGGTTGGACAGTCTCGCATGATGCTCGGGGTTAGTCAGTGTCGACCAAGGTCGGGTGAGTGGTTCGTGTGGGCGCCCGCGGTGCGACGCCACGACTTGCCCGCAACGCAGCGACGCGTTCTCTGAATGAACCTGCGGTGTATCTACACATTTTCAATGTCATAGCACGTAGCAGCTGTCGAGCCCCGGCGAGGCTGCGTTGGCGGCTTGTCTGACACACCGCTGACGCAGCCTCGCCGAGGCTCGACATCTGCTACGCAGAGGACTTGCTCGCAGGCAAGCCAGGCGCCGCCGTTATCGAGGCGGCAGGGTCTTTTGGCGCAGGATGTAGATCGTCACCAGCACGGCACTGGTCAACATGAAGCCACGTGCCCACGGCAATGGCACCAGGTAGCAGGACACACTGATGCTCAACCACATCAAGCCGATGGCGTAGACCTTGCCTTTAAGAGGGATACCGTCGCCGTCCAGGTAGTCGCGGATCCACGGACCCAGGCGCGGGTGTTGCACCAGCCAATGGTAGAAGCGTGGGGAGCTTCGGGCGAAGCAAGCGGCGGCGAGCAGCAGGAAGGGCGTAGTCGGCAAGACCGGTAGGAAAATGCCGATCACCCCCAGCGCTACGCTCAACCAGCCGATGGCCAGCAGCACGTAGCGCAGGAGCAGCGAACGATTGCCCATGGGTGTCACGGGCAAGCGACTCAGTGGTGACGTGGCTTGAGGATCGCCGGTTTTTCGTCAGGGGCGTTGCACAGCAGGTACAGCGCGGTGAGGGCTTCCGGGATCTGTACGATCATGTCGTCCATCAGGTTGGCGTCGGCGGCGATATCGGCGAACTCCGGCTGGTCGTCGAACAGGCCCGAGCCCACCATGATCGGCAGCAACATTTCGCTCACTTCTTCCTCGGCAGTTTCGAACCAGGCGGCTTCGCGCAGGAACACGCCTTCCATGAAGCCGATGCACCAGCCGCGCAGGTCGGAGTCGTCCGGCTCTTCGCCCAGGTCCAGTTCGCATGGCAGCTCGAATTCTTCGTCCGACGCCAGTTGGCGACCGATGTGGGCCTTGAGGGCCAACAGGGTGGATTCGATTTCTTCGCGTTGCGCGTCGTCGGCGTAGTGCGGCTCTTCGGCGAACAGGGCGTCGATCCATTCACGGTCGGGTACGACCTCGGCGCAGATCGACAGGGCGGTCAGATAGCCGTGGGCGGCCACGTAGTCCAGCGCCTCGTCATGCAGCTCATCGGCGTCGAGGAAGGCTTGCAGGCGGGTTAGTTGCTCAGCGAAGGACATTGAAGGACTACCTTGGAAATAAACGATGCTGAATTCTAGGCTTTCTTGAGCGCCCAGGCCAGCCGCCATGCAGATTTGCCCGCTTTTAGAGACGGGCTGCAATTCGTCAGTGGCGCCCTTTGCCGGGTATCGCTCGGGTATACTGCCGCGTTTTGTGATGCCCTTGCAGGCCAAACCCAGCGCGCGAAAACTTCGCTTACGGATTATTTCCCGTGAGACCGGGTTTTTTCGACCAGCCTGTACAGAGGGATTTCCGCACTATTTTGGAGTTTTACATGCTCGAGCAGGCTCAACGCGTCCTCAAGGACATCTTCGGCTACGACAGTTTTCGTGGCCGCCAGGGTGCGATCATTGAGCGCGTGGCCAGTGGTGGTGACGCACTGGTCTTGATGCCTACCGGGGGCGGCAAGTCGTTGTGCTTCCAGGTGCCGGCGCTGTTGCGCAATGGCCTGGCGGTGGTGGTGTCGCCGCTGATCGCACTGATGGACGACCAGGTGGCAACCCTGGAAGAGCTCGGCGTCGCTGCGGCGGCCTTGAACTCTACCCTCAGTGCCGAGCAACAGCGCGACCTGGCGGCCCGCATCAAGCGCGGTGAAGTAAAAATGCTTTACCTGGCCCCTGAGCGCTTGGTGCAGCCGCGCATGCTGGCCTTTCTACAGAGCCTGGAAATCGCCCTGTTCGCCATCGACGAAGCCCACTGTGTATCGCAATGGGGCCACGATTTCCGTCGCGAATACCTGCAACTGGGGCAATTGGCTGAGTTGTTCCCCGACGTTCCGCGGATTGCCCTGACGGCCACCGCCGACAAGCGCACCCGCGAAGAAATCGTCGAGCGGCTGCACCTGCAGAACGCCGAGCGCTTTCTGTCGAGCTTTGACCGGCCGAATATTTTCTACCGCATTGTGCCCAAGGAGCAGCCACGCAAGCAGTTGCTCGCGTTCCTGTCCGAGCGGCGCAGCGACGCGGGCATCGTTTACTGCCTGTCGCGTAAAAAAGTTGATGAAGTCGCCGCGTTCCTCTGCGAGCAAGGTTATCCGGCCTTGCCTTATCACGCCGGCCTGCCCAACGAAACGCGCTCTGCTCACCAGAAGCGCTTCCTCAATGAGGAGGGGCTGATCATGGTAGCCACCATCGCGTTCGGCATGGGCATCGACAAATCCAACGTGCGCTTTGTCGCGCACATGGACCTGCCTAAATCCCTCGAGGCGTACTACCAGGAAACCGGTCGCGCCGGCCGTGATGGCCTGCCGGCGGATGCCTGGATGGTCTACGGCCTGCAAGACGTGGTGATGCTCAAGCAGATGCTGCAGAACTCCGAAGGCGACGAGCGTCACAAACGCCTGGAGCAGCACAAGCTCGACGCGATGCTCTCGCTGTGTGAAGAGACCCGTTGCCGTCGCCAGACCTTGCTGGCGTATTTTGACGAAGACATGCCTGAGCCTTGCGGCCATTGCGACAACTGCATTGATGGCGTGCAGACCTGGGACGCCACGGAGCCGGCGCGTCAGGCTCTGTCCGCTATTTATCGCACGGGCCAGCGTTATGGCGTCGGTCATTTGGTGGACGTGTTGCTGGGCAAGGACAACGAGAAAGTGCGCAGCTTCGGCCACGAGAAACTTTCGGTCTACGGCGTCGGCAAGGCCCGCGCCGAGGGCGAGTGGCGCTCACTGTTCCGGCAGATGGTTGCGCGGGGCTTGGTAGACATCGATATCGAGGGCTTTGGCGGCCTGCGCCTGAACGACAGCTGCCGACCGTTGCTCAAGGGCGAAGTGAGCCTGGAGCTGCGCCGCGACCTCAAGCCGCAGACCACCGCCAAGAGCAGCACCAGCCAGGCCAGTCAGTTGGTGCGTGGCGAAGAGCGCGAGCAGTGGGAGGCCTTGCGCACCCTGCGCCGCAAACTGGCGCAGGAACACAGCGTGCCGCCGTACGTTATTTTTCCCGATTCCACCCTGCTGGAGATGTTGCGCGAGCAACCCACCAGCATGGCCGAGATGGCGCGCGTCAGTGGCGTGGGCGCACGCAAGCTGGAGCGCTACGGCCAGGCCTTCCTTGAAGTGCTCGGCGGCCAGGCCGAAGCGCCGAAGGAAGTCGCCGATATCCGCCACGAACTGATCAGCCTGGCACGCGCCGGCATGACCCCGATCCAGATCGCCGGCCAACTGCAATGCTCGGAAAAGAACGTCTACACCTTGCTGGCGGAATCCATCGGCAAGCAGCAGTTGTCGTTGGAGCAGGCGCTTGATTTGCCAGAGGATCTGCTCGGCGAAATCCAGGATGCGTTTCTCGACGGAGAGGGCGAATTGCCACCTGTGGCGGAGATCGCGCCGCTGTTTACCGGCCGTGTTCCTGAGGGTGTTTTGTACTGCGTGCGGGCGGCTTTGCAGTCTGAATTCGAGATTTAGTGCGCCAATTACGACAATGTAATAGATCAGTACATAGCAACTCTTGCCTACTGGCAAAGCTCATGCTTAGCTGACTAATAATTAGCCACACTTTATTTTCAGTCTAAAACAAGAGTTTTTTATGCCGTTAACCGATCAACACCGATTTGGCATGCAACTGGCGCAGATGTCTCGTGGTTGGCGCGCCGAGCTGGACCGCCGTTTGGCGGGGCTTGGCTTGTCCCAAGCTCGCTGGCTGGTGCTGCTGCACCTTGCCCGTTTCGAAGAAGCGCCCACCCAGCGTGAGTTGGCGCAAAGCGTTGGCGTGGAAGGGCCGACACTGGCCCGGCTGCTGGACAGCCTTGAAGGCCAAGGCCTGGTGCAACGCCAGGCGGTGGTGGAAGACCGTCGTGCCAAGCGCATCCTGCTGTGTGATACCGCCCGGCCACTGATCGAGCAGATCGAGACGATCGCCACGGCGTTGCGTCATGAGTTGTTTGTAGGGGTGGATGAAGCCGATTTGAGTGTGTGCATGCGCGTGCACGGGCACATCCTGGCGAACCTGGAAAAGTCCTGATACGGCGGATTGATAATGGGGCTTGCTGTGGCGAAAGAGCTTGCTCCCGCTGGGCTGCGCAGCAACCCCATGGCAGACCCCGGTCTATCTGAAAAAACGAGTTAATCTTTTTAGGGCCGCTTCGCGCCCCAGCGGGAGCAAGCTCCCTCGCCACAACAAGCCCACACATTCGTGCTGTGGCAGCCCTAGAACGTCTGCCCCAGGTTCAGATACACCGCCTTCTGATTGTCATCGTTGAACCCATAGCTGAAGTTCAGCGGCCCCAACGGTGTATCAAAGCCCAGGAAAATACTCGCCGCGTTGATATAGCCGCTGTCGAACTCATTGTCGTTGTTCCACGCCCGGCCGCGTTCCAGTGACGCCCCCAGGTACAACGGGAAATCCAGCGGCAGGTACGAGCGTGGCGTCAGCCGGCGGTAGTACACCGCCCGCATCAAGCTGATGTTCTGGCCCGAGATCGCATCCTGGCGGAAGCCCGACAACTGCCGCGCGCCCCCCAGCAGGAAGCTGGAAATCACCACATCCGAATCATCCAGTGTGCGCCCATAGCGCCCGCCCAGCACAAGTGTGTCCGGGCCGTGGCTCATGGCCTTGTCCAGCTTGAACTCCCATTGGCGGTAGCGCTGGTCTGAGCCCAGCCCCGGTTCGAATTCGCGGTAGGCCAGGCCGATGTCTTCGCCGGTGTGGGGGAAGTACACATTGTCCAGGGTGTCGAAGGAGTACTTCAGCTCATAGAAGCCCTCGCTGAAACTCACGCTGGGCAGGTCGCGGTCGCCGATGCGCACGTCCGCCTTGCCCCAGGCTTCACCGACGCCGAAGCGGATCTCGCCACTGTTGCCAATCTGGCGCCCTACGTTCAAGCCGAAACCGTAGCGTTCCAGGCGGTATTCGGAGATGGGGTCGTTGTCCAGGATCAGTTCGACGTTCTGCGCCTGGGCGCTGATATAAGGGGCGACAAAGTAACGCGAGCCAGTGTCCATCGGCTGGTAGAACTCGCTGTACAGCTCTTGTCGATCACCGATCTGCACCCGTGTCAGCCATTCGGCGCCGAGGCGGTTGATACCGTTCACGCGGTAGCTCGCGCCAAGGTTGAAGGCGCTATCGCCGCGCATGTCATCCGACAGGTTCAGGCCCAGGCGCAGGTAATCGGTGCCGCTGCGCTTGCCGCGCGCGCTGATCACCAAGGTGTTTTCCTTGCCTTTCTTGATCACGCGGTATTGCACTTGCTCGAAGTAATCCAGGCCATACAGGGTGCCCATGTCCGTTTGCAGGCGGCCCAGGTCCAGCGGCTCGCCCAGGTTCTGGCGGATGTAGTAGCGGATCACGTCGTCGCTGACTTTCGAGTCGTTTTCCACGCTGATGGCGGTGATTGTCGGCGTGCGTTCTCCTGGGGTACGGGCCGCCATCAATTGCGGGTCGATTGGCTCGACGGGGCGCAGATGGGCGAGGCGGGCATCGAGGGCGCGGGTAGCGCGGTAGCCGGCGTCGATCATGTCCTTGGCGCGGCCAAAGTCGGTCACGCCATAGGCAGCGAGCGGCGGCTGGATCAGCACGTCCTTGGGGTGCAGGTCCTTGAGTTGCTCTTCGGAGTTGCGCCGGGTCATCAGGGTGATGGATTGGTTAAGCACGTCCACCACCGTGGCCAGTTGCTTGCGCGAGCGCAGCGGGGTGCCGATGTCCACGACAATGGCGATATCCACGCCCATTTCCCGTGCCACATCCAGCGGGATGTTGTCGGTCATGCCGCCGTCCACCAGCAGTCTTCCGTCCAACTCCACTGGCGCGAACACGGCCGGGATCGACATGCTGGCGCGGATCACCTGGGGCAAGTGGCCCTTGCTGAATACCACCTTTTCGCCCGTGGTGATATCGGTGGCAACGGCTCTGAAGGGGATTGGCAGCTTGTCGAAGTTACGCGTGTTGCTGCTGTGGGCGAACATGCTTTCCAGCAGCAGTGCCAGGTTCTGGCCCTGGATCACGCCCAGTGGCAAGCCGAGGCTGCCGTCATCGCGGAAGCTGAGTTTCTGTTTGACCAGGAAATCCCGGTCATCCTGCTTGCGCCGGAACGGTACGTCTTCCCGAGGCGGTGCGTCAGACAGCGCCTGTTGCCAGTCGATACTCAGCGCAAGTTTTTCCAGCTCATCGATCTTGTACCCCGACGCGTACAGCCCGCCGATCACCGCGCCCATGCTGGTGCCGGCAATCGCATCGATCTGAATGCCTTGCTCCTCTAGCGCCTTGAGTACGCCGATATGCGCCAGCCCACGGGCGGCGCCACCGGACAGCACCAGGCCGATTTTCGGGCGTGGCGTTTCAACGGCATCGGCAACAAGGGGAAGCAAGCACAGAAACAGGCAGGACAGCAGGCGGCGCATCATGAATCTCAAGGCTGGACGATAAAGGCCGGTATTATAGCCACTCGATCCGCCAAGCCCGTTACGCCTGGAGCTTCTCAAATTATGTCTTCGATCAAACCCGAGATCGTTATCACCTATTGCACCCAGTGCCAGTGGCTACTGCGCGCCGCCTGGCTGGCGCAGGAATTGTTGAGCACGTTTGCCGATGACCTGGGCAAAGTGTCACTGGCGCCCGCCACCGGCGGCGCGTTTCGCATCACCTGCGATGGCGTGCAGATCTGGGAGCGTAAGGCCGACGGCGGCTTCCCTGAAGCCAAGGTGCTCAAGCAGCGCGTGCGCGACCAGATCGACCCGCAACGTGACCTGGGGCACAACGACCGCACGCAGTAAGTTTTAGAGATCAGGCCGTTGCCGCAGGCTGTTTGGCCTGGCTGGCGCCGCCCATCAAGCCCGACAACACGATCGCGACGATGATCAGCACACCGC
This sequence comes from Pseudomonas sp. H1_A03, assembly GCF_054685145.1. Classification (NCBI taxonomy): domain Bacteria; kingdom Pseudomonadati; phylum Pseudomonadota; class Gammaproteobacteria; order Pseudomonadales; family Pseudomonadaceae; genus Pseudomonas; species Pseudomonas sp. H1_A03. Next base: position 5,693,132 of record NZ_CP162829.1, on the reverse strand, counting down.
CGAGCAGCATGCGCAGCGTCGGGGTTTCGGCAAATAGCAGCCAGGCTGCGGTGATGCCGTAGACCGGCTCCATGGCAAACACCACCGAAGCCGTGCGCGCCTTGATCACCGCGAGGCTGGCGACAAACAAGCTGTGGGCCAGGCCCGTGCAGAACACGCCGAGCAAGCCGATCCACAGCCAGTCAATCGCCCGCACGTCCGCCAGCCCAGGTGCTGCCACGGGCAACAGGCACGCTGCAACCACCACGTTCTGGCACAGCGCCGCCTGCACCGCAGGGATGCGCCCGGAACTGGCGCGATTGTTCAGTGACAGCAGGGAAAACAGCAGCCCCGAAGCGATCCCCCAGAGCAACCCGCCGGTGGCTTCGCTGGCGAGGTTGAAGTCCGGCGTGACCAGCACCAGGCCGATGCTGACCAGTACCACCAACAGCACTTCATTGGCGCGAATGCGCTCGCGGAAAATCAGTCCCTCAAGGATCACGGTAAAGGCCGGGAACGCGGTAAACCCCAGGGTCGCGACGGCCACGCCGGCCACCTTGACGGCAATAAAGAACGTTACCCAATGCGCGGCCAGCAATACGCCGCTGACCAGCAGCCGGCGCCAGTCGCGCAGCTCCAGCTTTTTCCAGGCAGTGTTGCTCGCGAACCGTGCAAATAGTGCCAGGGCAACCACGGCAAACACAGCGCGGCCAAAGACGATGATGGCGGGCGAGGCGGCCGCCAGTTTGCCGAATACACCGGTGAGGCCAAACATCAATGCGCCGATGTGCAGGGCGCCGAGGGCTGAGCGGGGAGTCATTGTGATCCTTGAATCAAGCGGGTGACAGAAGCGCAGTCTAGTGGGTCTGTCGTGCAGGCGTCTGTCGTCCGGCTCGCGATTTTTATTGCGAGACTCTTCCTACGCGTTGCGTCGCAATGCGCCCGGCGAGGCGCCAAACTCACGCAGCATCGCGGCCGCAAATGCGCTCTGCGAGGTATAGCCGACGCGATCGGCGATTTCACCAATGGGTAACGGCGTTTTGCGCAGCAGGTCCAAGGCCATGTGCAGGCGCCGGCGGCGGATATAGTCCATCGGCGTCTGCCCACATTCCGCCATGAACCGCGCGTGCAAGCGCGCCACCGACAGGTCTGCGATGCGCGCCAGGTCGGCTACCTGCAGTGGGTGCGCAACGTGGCGCTCGATATGCGCATTGAATGCCTCGTACGGCAGGCGCCGGCCCGGCAGCGGTTGAGCCAGCGGGTGATTGAGGCTGGCCAACAACAGCACCGCGCCTTGCTGGACGATCAGCGGATCATCCACCGGGCTCTGCGCCAGCCATTGCACCAGTTGGCTTTGCCGCGAATCCAGGGCGAGTCGCGTGGGTTGATCAAGCAGGCGGCGACTGGCATCGGCATGTTCGCCCAACGATTGCAGCACCCAATGCTCGGTGGGCACATCCAGCACCAGGCAGCGGCTGCCATCGCGGCTGCCGCAGGCATGATGCGCGGAGAAGGGCAGCACCATCACGCTGCTTTCGCGCACCTGGCTGCCACGGCCGTCCACTTCGAAATCCAGGTGCCCGGACAGGCCGAACACCAATTGCGCATGGTCATGGCTGTGGGCGATGGGCGTGTCGAGGTAGTGGCGTAGCGTGAGAGTGGGGCTCATCGCGGTCTCCTAGGCTGCATGTTCCTGGATAGCCAAGCCAGTCTACAACGCTTCGTCGCCGGCCGGCGCTGTCATCAGACTGACGCACAGCTGTCATGGGCTATTAACCGCCAAGGCGCAAGCTCGCCAAAACAGCGTCGAGGGATGCCCATGACCAGTGCCGAGTTCGTCAAGCCCAGCCGTAAGCAACGGGTTCGTACCTTGTGGATTTCCGACGTGCACCTGGGCACCCGGGATTGCCAGGCCGAACATCTATCGCAGTTCCTCAAGGGCTACCACGCCGATAAGGTTTACCTGGTAGGCGACATCATCGACGGCTGGAAAATGCGCGGCGGCATGTATTGGCCCCAGGCCCACACCAACGTGATCCGCCGCTTGCTGACCATGGCCAAGCGCGGCACCGAGGTAATCTACGTCACCGGCAACCACGATGAATTCCTGCGCCGCTACTCCAAGCTGATCCTGGGCAATATCCAACTGGTGGATGAGGCGGTGCATGTGACTGCTGATGGCCGTCATCTGTTGGTGATCCATGGCGATCAGTTCGACGTGATCACCCGCTATCACCGTTGGTTGGCGTTTCTCGGCGACTCGGCCTATGAGTTCACTCTTACGCTGAACCGCTGGCTGAACCATTGGCGTGCACGGTATGGCTATGGCTATTGGTCGCTGTCGGCGTACCTCAAGCACAAGGTCAAGACGGCGGTGAGTTTCATCAGCGATTTCGAAGAAGCGATCGCCCACGAAGTGACCAAGCGCGGGTTGCATGGCGTGGTGTGCGGGCATATCCACCATGCGGAGATTCGTAAGGTGGGCGAGGTGGATTACCTCAACTGCGGGGATTGGGTGGAGTCGTGCACGGCGTTGATCGAGCACTGGGATGGGAGTATCGAGTTGTATCGGTTGGCGGATGCGCAGGCGAAAGAGGCACTGCTGAAGGCTGAACTGGTCACAAGTTAAAGGCTTCACACGGTCAAAAATGTGGGAGCTGGCTTGCCTGCGATAGAGGTGTGTCAGCCCCACATTTTTTGTTGATAGACCGCCATCGCAGGCAAGCCAGCTCCCACAGTTCTGATTCGGTTTCGTCAGTTGGAGACGTCGGCGATGGCTTGAGCCAGCAACGTCAACCGCGTCGCATCAATCCCCGCCACGTTAGCCCGCCCCGAACTCACCATGTACACGCTGTGCTTCTCCCGCAGTTGCTTGACCTGCTCGGCACTCAAGCCGGTATAGGAAAACATCCCGCGCTGCGCCCCAATATGGGCAAACCGCTCCGATAAACCGTGGGGCGCCAACGCCTCCACCAGCCCGGATCGCAGGTGGGCGATCCGCGAGCGCATGGCTTCGACTTCATTGCTCCATCGCTTTTTCAGCTCGGCATCGCCCAGAATCGTGGCCACCACGGCTGCGCCGTGATCCGGCGGCGTCGACCACAGATTGCGTGCCGTGTTAGCAAGCTGGCTGCGCACATCCGTCAACTTCTCGGCATCCGCCGCACACACGATCAACGCGCCCACACGGTCGCTGTACAGGCCAAAATTCTTCGAGCAGGAACTGGTGACCAACACTTCCGGCAGCTCGGCCGCAAATAGGCGCACGGCCCAGGCGTCCTGCTCCAGGCCATCGCCAAAGCCCTGATAGGCGAAGTCGATCAGCGGCAGCAACTGGCGCTCACGCACAATCTGCAGCACCTGGCGCCAATCATCCTGGGTCAAGTCGAAACCGGTCGGGTTGTGGCAGCAGGCATGCAACAGCACCACATCGCCCTCTGGCACGCTGGACAGGGTAGTGAGCATCGCCGCCACATCCAGGCGGTTGTCTGCACCCACGTATGGGTAATGGCTGACCTTAATCCCGGCCTTGGCGAAAATGGTTTCGTGGATCGGCCAGGTCGGGTTGCTCAGCCATACGCCACGGCCGGGCAGATTGTGCGCGATGAAGTCGGCGCTCAGGCGCAGGGCGCCGGTGCCGCCTGGGGTCTGGGTGGCGCCGGCGCGGCGTTCACGGATCAGCGCCGACTCTGCGCCGAGCACCAGTTCGCTGATCAGCGAGCCGAACGCAGCATTACCGTGGCCGCCGATGTAGGTCTTGGTGGTTTGCGTGTCCACCAGGCGCTGCTCGGCCAACTTCACCGAGTGTGGAATCGGCGTCAGTCCCTGGTCATCCTTGTAGACGCCCACGCCCAGGTCGAATTTGTTCGGGTTGGTGTCCTGGGCATACAGGTCCATCAGCCCGAGGATCGGGTCGCCGGGCACGCGGCCAATGGCATCGAAATGCATTACTTGCGGCCCTCGGCGTCCTTGGCCACTTCGTCCGTGCGTGCGGCCATGATGAAGTCGTTGCGGTGCAGGCCCTTGATGGAGTGGCTCCACCAGGTCACGGTGACTTTGCCCCACTCGGTGAGCAGGCCTGGGTGATGGCCTTCGGCTTCGGAGATTTCACCCATGGCGTTGGTGAAGGCCAGGGCAAATTTGAAGTTCTTGAACAGGAAAACCTTTTCCAGCTGCATCACGCCGTCGCGGACTTCGATGTTCCAGTCGGGGATCTGCTTGAGCAGCACCGGCAGTTCTTCATCGCTGACTTGCGGGGCATCGGCGCGGCAGGCTTCGCAGTGGGCTTGGTTCAAGGTGGTCATGGAGGTGTCCTGAATTCGAATGTTTGAAGGTCAGTAGCGTTACCCTAAAGCAACGCGGGGCCAGGGAACAGACTCACCTGGCCTTAAGATGTAGGGTTCAAGCAGCCTTGGGCTTCGGGGGGACTGCCTTTGGGGTGAAGAGCGGGGCATGCAGCCCCAGCTGCATCCCGCGTTCAACCATGCCCATGATGTCTTCCTGCGCGACTTCGAACAGGCGCTTGAGGTTTGGCAGCACGAAGTACAGCGGTTGCAGGATATCGATGCGATACGGCGTGCGCATGGCCTCCAGCGGATCGAAGGCTTGGTGTTCAGGCTCGGAAGACAGGCTGTACACCGTTTCCTTGGGCGACGACAGAATACCGCCACCGTAGATGCGCCGACCTTCGGGTGTATCCACCAGGCCAAACTCGATGGTCATCCAGTACAAGCGCGCCAGGTACACCCGTTGCTCCTTGGTGGCCGCCAGGCCGAGCTTACCGTAGGTATGGGTGAATTCGGCAAACCAGGGGTTGGTCAGCAGCGGGCAATGGCCAAAGATCTCGTGGAAAATGTCCGGCTCTTGCAGGTAATCCAGTTCTTCGCGGGTGCGAATAAAGGTCGCCACCGGAAACTGCTTGTTGGCGAGCAATTCGAAGAACGTCTGGAAGGGAATCAGCGCAGGCACGCGGGCGACTTGCCAGCCGGTGGTTTCGGCCAGCACCTTGTTTATCTCGCCCAATTGCGGGATTCGGTCCAGGGGCAGGCCGAGCTTGTCGATGCCGTCCAGGTATTCCTGGCAGGCGCGCCCTTCAATCACTTTCAATTGACGAGTGATCAGGGTGTTCCACACCGCGTGTTCTTCTGGCGGGTAATGGATAAAACCTTGCGCATCGGGCTCGCGGGCCACGTACTGCGTCTGCTTCATACGGCTCTCCTGCTAGGCATTCGTTCTTGTTATGTCCTGCGTTGAGCCTATTGATAACCCGCGCGCGCCGGGATTCCATCTGTTTAAAACGCCTCTGAGTAGGAAAGTTTACCGTTTTTCGTAAAGTATTCGTTACGGATGTCGAGTTTGCTGCTGTGTTGGGCTGGGAAAACCCCCAAAGCTGTCACATAATCTTGACGACTATCTGCGCCCAGCGACAAAAAGACGCGGCGCTTACCCAACTTTCGGGCCTTTTCATGCGTATCAAAGTGCACTGCCAGAACCGCATCGGCATCCTGCGGGACATCCTCAACCTGTTGGTGGAGTACGGTGTCAACGTCGCCAAGGGCGAGGTCGGCGGTGAGCATGGCAATGCCATTTACCTGTACTGCCCGAACCTGGTGAACATGCAGTTCCAGGCGCTGCGCCCGCAGTTCGAGGCGATTGCCGGCGTGTTTGGGGTGAAAAGGGTAGGGCTGATGCCCAGCGAGCGCCGGCACATGGAACTCAATGCGCTGCTCGGCGCCCTGGAGTTTCCGGTGCTGTCGATCGACATGGGCGGTTCCATCGTCGCCGCCAACCGTGCGGCGGCCCAGTTGCTCGGGGTGCGGGTGGATGAAGTGCCGGGGATTCCGCTGTCACGGTATGCCGAGGACTTCGACTTACCGGAGCTGGTGCGTGCGAGTAAATCGCGGATCAACGGCCTGCGGGTCAAGGTCAAGGGTGACGTGTTCCTGGCGGACATCGCGCCACTGCAATCGTCCGAACATGATGACAGCGAGGCCATGGCCGGCGCCGTGCTGACGTTGCACCGCGCCGACCGCGTCGGTGAACGCATCTACAACGTGCGCAAGCAGGAGCTGCGCGGCTTTGACAGCATCTTCCAGAGTTCCAAGGTCATGGCCGCCGTGGTTCGCGAAGCGCGACGCATGGCGCCGCTGGATGCGCCTCTATTAATAGAAGGCGAAACCGGCACTGGCAAAGAACTGCTGGCCCGTGCCTGTCACCTGGCCAGCCCGCGTGGTCAATCGCCGTTGATGGCGCTTAACTGCGCCGGCCTGCCGGAGTCCATGGCCGAGACCGAGCTGTTCGGCTACGGCCCCGGCGCGTTCGAAGGCGCACGCGCCGAAGGCAAGCTGGGGCTGCTGGAGCTGACGGCGGGCGGTACGCTGTTTCTCGACGGCGTGGGGGAAATGAGCGCGCGCTTGCAGGTGAAGTTGCTGCGCTTTTTGCAGGACGGTTGCTTCCGCCGCGTAGGCAGCGATGAAGAGGTGTACCTGGATGTGCGGGTGATCTGTGCTACCCAAGTGGACTTGTCTGAACTGTGCGCCCGTGGCGAATTCCGGCAGGACCTTTATCACCGCCTCAACGTGCTGTCCCTGCACATCCCGCCGCTGCGCGAATGCCTCGATGGGCTGGCGCCCTTGGTGGATCACTTCCTTGACCAGGCGAGCCGGCAGATCGGCTGCCCATTGCCCAAACTGGCGCCCGCCGCGATGGATCGCCTGAGCCACTACCACTGGCCGGGCAACGTACGGCAATTGGAAAACGTGCTGTTCCAGGCGGTGTCGTTGTGCGAGGGCGGGATGGTCAAGGCGGAGCATATTCGGTTGCCGGATTACGGGGTGCGTCAGCCGCTTGGCGATTTTTCCCTGGAGGGCGGCTTGGAAGACATCGTCGGGCGGTTTGAGAAGGCGGTATTGGAAAGTTTGTACGCCGAGCACCCGAGCAGTCGGCAGTTGGGCAAGCGGTTGGGGGTATCGCACACCACCATCGCCAATAAATTGCGTGATTACGAAATCCTCAAGGCTGAGCGCGGTTAAAACCTGTGGGAGCTGGCTTGCCTGCGATTGCGGTCCTTCAGTCACTGATGAGCAAAAGGACACTCCGCTATCGCAGGCAAGCCAGCTCCCACATTTGATCTGTGTCGCCAATAAGACGGCTCCTTGCCGCAGGCGGCAGTAGTCCGCCGTTTTTTCGACTCGCGCTCGACCCTGAAATCCTCGCGCCTTGCCGCAAACCCCCGCCCCGCCTGCACTTGAGCCTCTTTTCAAAAGTTGGTTCGCAAATTGCTTAAGCCTCATCAGTACAGCGGTGGGCGGCAAGCGTCCGTCAGAAAGAGGAAAGAGCGTGGACAAGTACCTTTATGTGGCAATGACCGGCGCCAGCCAGAATGCTCTGGCGCAGAAGGCCCATGCCAACAACCTGGCGAACATTTCCACCAATGGTTTCCAGCGTGACCTGGAGCAGGCGCGTTCGATGCCGGTGTTCGGTGACAGCTTTCCGGCGCGGGCGTTTGCCTTGACCGAGCGCCCAGGCATCGACTTCTCCCCTGGCGCGATGATTGAGACCGGCCGAGACCTGGACGTTGCCGTCAGCGGCGATGGCTGGATGGCCGTGCAAACCCCGGATGGCGGCGAAGCCTACGTGCGCAGTGCCAGCATGAACGTCGATGCACTGGGCGTGCTGCGGGCCGGCAACGGCATGCCGATCATGGGCAACGGTGGCCCGATTGCCGTGCCACCCCAGCAGAAAATCGAAGTGGGTGCCGACGGCACCATCAGCATCCGCGCCATGGGTGAAGGCCCGCGTGTGATGGCTGAAGTGGACCGCATCAAGCTGGTCCAGCCGGACCTGAAGAACATGAGCAAAGGCCTGGACGGCACCATCCACACCAAGGATGGCCAGCCGGCTCAAGCCGACGCGAGGGTCACGCTGACCTCGGGCTTCCTGCAGGCGAGCAACGTCAATGCCGTAGAAGAAATGACAGCGGTGTTGGCGCTTTCCAAGCAGTTCGAGCTGCACATCAAGATGATGAACAGCGCTAAAGAAGACGATCAGGCCATGACTCGCGTCATGCAGATGAGCTGATAGCCCCTAATTAATTTGCAACGCAGCGCCAACAAACAGGCGCACGAAGGAGAACAGCATGCTTCCGGCTCTATGGGTTGCCAAAACAGGTCTGTCCGCCCAGGACACCAACCTGACCACCATTTCCAACAACTTGGCCAACGTGTCGACCACGGGTTTCAAACGTGACCGTGCCGAGTTCCAGGACTTGCTCTATCAGATCAAGAAGCAGCCAGGCGCCCAATCGACCCAGGACAGCGAACTGCCGTCGGGCCTGCAACTGGGTACCGGTGTGCAGATCGTCGGCACCCAGAAGAACTTCAGCGCCGGCAATCTGCAGCAGACCGGCCAGCCGCTGGACATGGCCATCAACGGCCGTGGTTTCTTCCAGATACTGCAACCGGACGGCACCACTTCCTACACCCGAGACGGTACTTTCCACCTGGATTCCAACGGCCAGATCGTGACGGCCAACGGTTTCTCCCTGGAGCCAGCCGTTGTCGTACCGGCTGATGCCAAGACGTTCACTGTCGGCAACGACGGCACCGTGTCCATCACCGTCGCCGGTAACCCGGCTTCGCAAGTGATCGGCAACCTGCAAACCGCCGACTTCATCAACCCGGCCGGCCTGCAGGCCATGGGTAACAACCTGTTCCTGGAAACCGCCGCCAGCGGCGCGCCGCAAATCGGCACCCCTGGCCTGAACGGTTTCGGCACCACGCTGCAAAGCACCCTGGAAACGTCCAACGTGAGCACGGTTGAGGAGATGGTCAACATGATCACCACCCAGCGCGCCTACGAGATGAACTCCAAGGTGATCTCCACCGCCGACCAGATGCTTTCGTTCGTAACGCAGAATCTGTAATCAAGTCTATGGGGCGTTCTTGAGAGCGCCTGCAACACCGTGAGGTAAGGGTCATGAATCGCTATGTTTCTGTTCTGGCATTGAGTGGGATTGCCGTGCTCGCGGGCTGTGTCGCCCCGACGCCAAAACCCAATGACCCGTACTACGCGCCGGTGTTGCCACGCACGCCGTTGCCGGCGGCTGCCAACAATGGCTCGATTTATCAGGCTGGCTTCGAACAGAACCTGTACAGCGACCGCAAGGCATTCCGGGTCGGTGACATCATCACCATCACCCTGAACGAGCGCACCCAGGCCAGCAAGAACGCCAACTCTCAAGTCGGCAAGACCAGTAAGGCTGGCATCGGCCTGACGTCGTTGTTCGGCGCCGTGCCCAACGTCAACAACCCATTGGGTGATGGCGACCTGAGCCTCAGCGCCGGCTACAGCGGCGACCGTGCCACCAACGGCAAGAGCGCGGCGGGGCAGGGCAATAGCCTGACCGGTTCGATCACCGTGACTGTGGCCGATGTACTGCCCAACGGCATCATCGCCGTACGCGGTGAAAAGTGGATGACCCTCAACACCGGCGACGAGCTGGTGCGCATTGCCGGCATGGTCCGTGCCGATGATATCTCCACCGACAACACCGTGCCGTCCACGCGGATTGCCGATGCACGCATCACGTATTCCGGCACGGGCGCCTTTGCCGATGCGAGCCAGCCGGGCTGGTTCGACCGTTTCTTCCTTAGCCCGCTGTTCCCTTTCTAGGTGGCCACTTTGAACTTCAAACAGCTGATGGCGGCCGCGCTCCTGCTTTGCTTAAGCGCTGTCGCCCAGGCCGAACGCCTGAAGGACATCGCGAGCATTTCCGGTGTGCGTTCCAACCAGTTGATCGGCTACGGCCTGGTGGTGGGGCTCAGTGGTACGGGTGACCAGACCACCCAGACCCCGTTCACCCTGCAGACCTTCAACAACATGCTCTCGCAGTTCGGCATCAAGGTGCCGGCGGGTTCGGGCAACGTACAACTGAAAAACGTCGCGGCGGTGTCGATCAGTGCGGACTTGCCGGCGTTCTCCAAGCCGGGCCAGGTGGTGGACATTACGGTGTCGTCCATCGGTAACTCGAAAAGCCTGCGCGGCGGCACCTTGCTGATGACGCCTTTGAAAGGTATCGACGGCAACGTCTACGCCATCGCCCAGGGCAACCTGGTGGTGGGCGGGTTTGATGCTGAAGGTCGCGACGGTTCGAAGATTACCGTCAACGTGCCATCGGCCGGTCGTATTCCGGGCGGCGCCACGGTTGAACGCACCGTGCCGAGCGGTTTCAACCAGGGCAACAGCCTGACCCTGAACCTCAACCGCTCCGACTTCACCACCGCCAAGCGCGTGGTCGACAAGATCAACGACATGCTCGGCCCTGGCGTCGCCCAGGCCATCGACGGCGGCTCGATCCGCGTCACCGCGCCGCTGGACCCAAGCCAACGCGTGGATTACCTGTCGATCCTGGAAAACCTCGAAGTGGACCCAGGGCAGGCGGTGGCCAAAGTCATCATCAACTCGCGGACCGGTACCATCGTGATCGGCCAGAACGTCAAGGTGTCTCCGGCAGCGGTGACCCACGGCAGCCTGACCGTGACCATCACCGAAGACCCTATCGTCAGCCAGCCTGGGCCTTTGTCCAACGGCCAGACGGCGGTGGTGCCACGCTCACGCGTCAACGCCCAGCAAGAAGCCAAGCCGATGTTCAAGTTCGGCCCCGGCACCACCCTGGATGAGATTGTCCGTGCGGTGAACCAGGTGGGCGCGGCGCCGGGCGACTTGATGGCGATCCTTGAAGCACTGAAACAGGCCGGCGCCCTGCAAGCCGACCTGATCGTGATCTGAGGCCATGGTCATGGACATGCGCAAGAGCGGTATCAGCAGCACGGCGGACTCGGGGTCTTACTCCGACTTGAACCGGCTTAACCAGCTCAAGGTCGGCGACGACAAGAACAGCGAAGGCAACATGCGCAAGGTCGCGCAGGAGTTTGAGTCGCTGTTTTTGAGCGAGATGCTCAAGTCCATGCGTTCGGCCACCGAGGCGTTGGGTAAGGACAACCCGCTGAACACGCCGGCCGCCAAGCAATACCAGGAAATGTACGACCAGCAACTGGCGGTCTCGATGTCCCGCGAAGGCGGGGGTATCGGCCTGGCCGATGTGCTGATGCGCCAGATGCAGAAGAACAAACCGGTGGAGGCCCAGGCCGCCACCCTGCAGGGCCCGGCGGCGGCTGAGGCTGCCAAGAAGGTCAACGTGCCGACGGAAATTGCCGCCGGCACCCAGGCCGAAGGTCCGTTGGGGCGTTCCAACGGCCAGCGTCCGCTGTGGGCTTACCGCGTGGCTGAGCCACAGGCTGGCGCTGCTGCATCGCACAGTAATGACATGGAATTGATGAACCAGCGCCGGATTGCCTTGCCGAGCAAGCTGACTGATCGCTTGCTCGCCGGCATTGTGCCGAACGCGCCGGTTGCTATTGATGCCAAAAGCGCGCCACTGCGTAACAGCGCGGCCGATGACAACGTGGTGAACAGCACGGCGCGCACGTTCGCGGTGCCCGGCGACCGCATGCAGGTCTACGGCCGTGCCGTGGCCCAGCCACCGTTGGCGCCGGCGAAGAAGGCCTTCAGTTCGCAGGATGAATTTGTCGCGACCATGTTGCCAATGGCCAAGGCGGCCGCCGCGCGCATTGGTGTCGATCCGAAGTACCTGGTGGCCCAGGCCGCCCTGGAAACCGGTTGGGGTAAATCGGTGATGCGCGCCGAAGATGGCAGCAGCAGCCATAACCTGTTCGGCATCAAGGCTGGCCAGAGTTGGCAGGGCGGCCAGGCGCGTGCGATCACCAGTGAGTTCCGTGATGGGGCAATGGTCAAGGAAACGGCGCAGTTCCGTTCCTACAACTCTTACCAGGACAGCTTCCATGACCTGGTGACATTGCTGCAAAGCAATGATCGCTATAAAGAAGTTGTGAAGTCGGCCGACAACCCGGAACAGTTTGTACGCGAGTTGCAAAAAGCCGGTTACGCAACTGACCCGGCCTACGCCAGCAAGATTTCGCAGATCGCCAAAACGATGGACAGTTACCAGAACTACGCTGCCGCTGGCGCAACCACACATTTATAAGGTCTGAACCATGAGTTTGCTCAATATCGGGATGTCGGGGCTTAACGCTGCTCAAGGATCGTTGTCGGTCTTGAGTAACAACATTGCCAACGCCAACACGGCGGGCTATTCGCGTCAGCAGACTACCCAGAGCGCGAATGCGTCGAACCAGTATGGCGGCGTATTCATCGGCAGCGGCACGACCCTGGCCGACGTGCGCCGGGTGTACAACGAATACCTGGACACGGCGTACCAGAACAGCACCTCGCTCAACAGCGATGCCAAGGCTTACCTGGATCAAGTGAGCGCCGTGGACAAGACGTTGTCGGATAAGACGACGGGCATGTCGTCCGTACTCAGCTCGTTCTTTGCCGCTGTTCAGACCGCCTCGGCCAACCCGAGCGATACCTCGGCTCGCCAAATACTGCTGACGAGCGCCCAGACATTGAGCAACCGCTTCAACTCGATCTCCAGCCAGTTGAGCCAGCAGAAAGAAACCATTAACAGCCAGCTGACCTCCCTGACCGATCAGGTCAACCAGCTGACTTCGTCGATTGCTTCGCTCAACAAGCAGATCACCCAGGTGCAGGGGTCTTCGAACACCACCCCGGCCAACCTGCTGGACGCGCGCGCCGAAGCCGTACGTTCGCTCAATGAGTTGATCGGCGTGAACGCCAGCGAGAAGAACGGTGTGTTCAGCGTCAGCACCGGTACTGGCCAGTCCCTGGTGCTGGGCGATCGGTCCAACACCCTTTCCGCCGTACCGAGCAAGAGCGACACCAGCCAGTACACGATTCAGATGAATGCGTCTGGCGGGACGGCGATGGACCTGGGCAATGTGATCAGTGGTGGCAGCATCGGCGGCTTGCTGCGCTATCGCAGCGATGTGTTGATGCCGGCCATCAATGACCTGGGTCGCATTGCTATCGTCACTGCCGATACGATCAACAGCCAGCTGGGCCAGGGCATCGACCTGAACGGCGAATTCGGCTCGTCGATGTTCAAGGACATCAACAGCGCTGCGTCTGTCGCGCTGCGTAGCCTTTCCGCTCAAGGCAATCAGGGCGTTGGTAGCCTGGGTGTTACGATCAAGGACACCAGCAAGCTGACCAACTTCGATTACAAGGTCACCTTCAGCGACCCTGCCGATCTCAACAAAATCACCGTCGAGCGCTCTGATGGCAAAGCCATGGGCACGTTTGATATCACGGCCACACCGCCCTCGGTGATCGATGGTTTTACCCTGGAACTCAAGAACGGACCGATGCAGGCGGGTGACAGCTTTAAAGTCAGCCCGACCGCCAGTGGCGCCCAGGATATCGGTACTGTCCTCAACGACCCGAGCAAGATTGCGTTTGCCGCGCCGCTGAAAGGGGAGGCCAGCAAAACCAACCAGGGCACCGGTAGCTTCACACCGCCGACCCTGACCCTGCCCTTGGACATCCAGGGTGGCGCCACTACCGCGCAACTGCGCGTTGGCATTGAAAATTCGATGCCGGTGAAGATGGTGTTCGGCAAGCCGGCGGCTGATGGCACTCAGAGCTATACCCTTAACGACGCCAAGGGCGATCCTATCGGTTCGGGGACCATCATTCCGGGGCAGGCCAATAAAATCACCGTCAACGTGCCGATGCGTGATGCCAGCGGTGCCCTGGTTGTGCCGGCCAAGAGTTTTGGCTTTGACACCACGGTTGCGGGCTCGCCAACCGATGGCGACAGCACCACCTTTTCGTTTAACGCCACGGGCGTATCCGACAACCGCAATGCCCAGCAACTGCTGAATCTGCAAACCAAGGCCACCGTGGGCGTGGCGACAGATGGCACCGGCGGCACCAGCCTGGTCGGGGCCAACAGTAAGTTGGTGTCCACCGTTGGCGCCAAGGCCGCTGCGGCCAGCACTGACACTAGCGCCACCAATGCGTTGTTGACGGCTAACAAGAATGCGCGCAACTCCGTGTCCCAGGTCAACCTGGACGAAGAGGCGGGCGACATGATCAAGTTCCAGCAGTACTACACAGCGTCGTCGCAGATCATCAAGGCTGCGCAAGAAACCTTCAGCACGCTGATTAATAGTCTTTAAGGGAGTCTGGGACGATGCGCATTTCTACACAGCAGTATTTCGACACCAGTGCGAGCAAGTATCAGAACAATTATTCCAGCGTGGTTAAGGCCCAGGAGCAGGCGAGTTCCGGCGTGCGTGTACAGACCGCTGGGGATGATCCGGTGGCCGCGCAGCGTTTGCTGATGTTGCAGCAGCAGAAAGATATGCTGGCGCAGTCCAGCGGCAATATCAGCTCCCTGAAAAGTTCGCTGACCAACGAGCAGAGCATCCTGGATGCGCTCGACAAGGCGATGCAGGCTGGCAAGCAACTGGCCCTGCGGGCTGGCGGTGTGACCAGCGATGCTGATCGCAAGTCCATCTCGGTCGAAGTGGGGGCCCTGGAAGAGCAGGTATTGGGTTTGCTCAACAGCAAGGACGCGGCGGGCAATTACTTGTTCTCCGGCTCCAAGACCCAAACACCACCGTATTCGCGCAACAGCGATGGCACCTACAGCTACCAGGGCGACGAAAACGAACTGAGCCTGCAGGTTTCCGAGACGCTCACTGTGCGCACGGGCGATACCGGCAAAACCATTCTGGAAGGCGCGGCCAACAGCAGCCGCACCCAATCTACCTACATTGCACCTGCGACCGCGCCGCTGCCGCCAGCGATTTCTCCGCCGCTGGTCGATGACAAGAAGGTAGCGATCTCGGCCGGCCTGGTGACCTCGGGCGTCGATTACACCAAGCAGTTTGCCGACGGCCAGCCGTATAAGCTCACCTTCACCAGCAGCACCCAGTACACGGTGACGGACAAGGACAACAATGACATTACCTCAGAGATTGCGGGTAATGGCACGTTCGATTCCACCAAGGAAGGCAGCGGCAGCGTGAACCTTCGCGGGGTTAAGTTCGACATCACCATCGACCTTACCGACACTGCCACCGGGCCGAATGCCGATGCGTTGGTCAAGGGCCGCGAGTTCAGCCTGGCTGCCAAACCGGATACGTTCAGCGTTTCGCGTACCGCAAGCAACCAGTCGATGGCACAACTGACTAATGGCAACGTCAGCAGTGCGACAGACTATGCCAGTACCTTTCCCGGCAATAGCGGGGTGCTGATCAAGTTCAGTGACACCGACCCTACGGCCTTCCAGGTATTTGCGCAGCCGTATAGCACGAACAGCAAGGCGATTGACTCGGGCGTGATAGACACGACGACCACACCGAATTCGATCACCGCAGCGGGTGTTACCTTCGGTCTGAGCAGTGCGCCTGCGGTCGGTGACCAGTTTTCAGCCGGTGCCAGCACTCAAAAAACCCAGAACGCCCTCGACACGTTGAGTCAGCTGCGCCAAGCGCTGGAAAAACCGGCTGACGGTATTCCGGGCGCGCGCGTGAAGCTTCAGGATGCGCTGAACGCCGCAGTCAGTAACCTGGATAACTCGACTACCCAACTGGGCAATGTGATCGGCTCGATTGGTGCGCGCGAAAACGCGCTCGATGTGCAATCCGACGCAAACGCCAGTATCGGCCTGGCCAACACCACCACCATGAGTGCACTGGCCAATATCGACATGGGCGAAGCCGCGATCAACCTGACCCTGCAGCAAACCATGCTGGAAGCCTCACAGCTGGCGTTTGTAAAAGTCTCGCAGTTGAGCCTCTTCAACAAGATGTAAGTGGCGTAACGCCAAGCGGCCCGCTCTGGAAACAGGGCGGGCCGTTGTCGTTTATGGGGTTTAATTGTTTGAAGGTTTTGCACAAAGCACACAAAATTGAGTGACCTGTGAGTCATAAAGCGCATCTTCACTGTATCGTGTGAAAAGGATAAGTCGTCACAGGGTCCTTGCGGGGCGGCTTTCAGCGAGATTTTTATGGGGTTATCCCCTTTATTGTCAGCACTCCGGGCGCAGTCCCAGGGGTGTTCTCCAGCTATTTAGTATTGGGAAGCCACAATGATTGGCATAAAAAGCATCGCCAGTTACGTGCCGGCAGACGGGATCGATAACTACGCCCAGGGTGCCAAATTCGCCAAGGATGAAGAGTTCATCATTGGCAAGATCGGTTCGGCGTTTTTGCCGCGCAAGGATGCCGCGCAGGAAACGTCTGACCTGTGTGTCGAAGCGGTCAACGCTTTGTTTGCCAACAACCCGGATTTGAAGCGCGAGTCCATCGACGCACTGATCGTCGTGACCCAGAACGGTGATGAAGAGGGCTTGCCCCACACCGCCGCCATCGTCCAGGACAAACTCGGCCTGCCGACTCACGTCGCGGCGTTCGATATTTCCCTGGGCTGCTCCGGCTACGTGTATGGCATCTATGCGATGAAAGGCTTCATGGAAGCCACGGGCCTGAAAAACGGCCTGCTGATCACCGCCGACCCGTACTCGAAGATCGTCGACCCGGAAGACCGCAACACCACCATGCTGTTCGGCGATGCTGCCACCGCCACCTGGATGGGCGAAGACGCGCCGTGGTTGCTCGGCAAGTCCAAGTTCGGCACCGACGGTTCCGGCGCACCGCACCTTAAGGTCAGCGACGGCGTGTTCTTTATGAATGGCCGCCAGGTGTTCAACTTCGCGCTGCTTAAAGTGCCGGCGCATTTGCACGAGCTGCTCAACGAGTCGGACCTCAAGGCTGACGAGATTGATGCCTTCTGCATTCACCAGGGCAGTGCGGCCATTGTCGACGCCGTGGCGCGCCGTTTTGAAGACGCCCCGGTGGACAAGTTCATCAAGGACATGGTCGAGACCGGCAACACCGTTTCATCGAGCATTCCGTTGCTGCTGGAAAAACACGTGATGGACGCCACCTGGAAGCGCGTGGCCATCAGTGGTTTTGGTGTGGGCCTGTCGTGGGGTTCGGCGATTCTTTATCGCCCTTGATGCTTTAATCGCTTCAATAAAAAAACGCCGATGATCGAAAGATCATCGGCGTTTTTTATTTGGCGCCAGAAAACCTAATGAAATCTGGGTTTCGAGCCTGCGTAAACCCTTGAATTACAAGGGGTGGCACGACGCCAGTAAATAATTTCAAAAAAATCCTCAAGCATCCGGCTACCACGACGATAACTATTACGTAGGTTCTCAGGCCACACCCGGCGGTTGCCAGGGCCGGAAGCCGCAGTATCCATCCAACGAGGATTTCGTCATGGCTTTAACAGTAAACACCAACATTGCTTCGATCACTACTCAGGGCAACCTGAACAAAGCCGGCGGCGCCCTGGCCACTTCCATGCAGCGCCTGTCTTCCGGCCTGCGTATCAACAGCGCTAAAGACGACGCTGCCGGCCTGCAGATCGCTAACCGCCTGACCAGCCAAATCAACGGCCTGGGCCAAGCAGTCAAGAACGTGAACGACGGTATCTCGATCGCTCAGACCGCTGAAGGCGCGATGCAGGCTTCGACCGACATCCTGCAAAAAATGCGTACCCTGGCTCTGTCCTCGGCAACTGGTTCCCTCAGCCCTGACGACCGTAAGTCGAACAACGACGAATACCAGGCTCTGACTTCGGAACTGACCCGTATCTCCACTACTACCACCTTCGGTGGCCAGAAGTTGCTGGACGGTTCGTACGGTACCAAAGCCATCCAGGTTGGCGCAAACGCTAACGAAACCATCAACCTGAGCCTGGAAAACGTTTCGGCCAACAACATCGGCTCCCAGCAGCTGAAAAGCGTTGCCATCGCTCCAGGTACCGGTACTGTTGCCGGCGCGATCAACGTCACTGGTAACGGCCAGACCGGTACCTACACTGCCGGTGCCGGCGACTCGGCTAAAACCATCGCCAGCAACCTGAACGGCCTCATCGGTGGCCTGACTGCAACTGCCAGCACCGAAGCCAAGTTCACTGTAGACGAAGCGGCTGCCACTACTACTCCTGCTTCGTTCACCCTGACCGTTGGCGGCGCTGCCGTTGAGTTCAAGGGCGTTACCACCCAAGCCGGCCTGGCCGACCAGCTGAAATCCAACGCCGCCAAACTGGGTATCAGCGTCAGCTTCGACGAAACCAAAAAGACTCTGGAAGTCAAGTCCGACACCGGTGAGAACATCGTGGTCAGCGGTTCGACTGCTCCAGGTTCGGTGACTGTTGCTGCTAAAGATGGTGCTGGTGCTTACGGTACTGCAGTTGCCTTGGCGGACGCCCTGATCGTTACCGGTCAAGTGTCGCTGGACTCCGCCAAAGGCTACTCCCTGAGTGGTGCTGGTGTTGCTGGTCTGTTCGCGGCCGGTGCTGCTACCGAAGCAGCTGCGACCAAGACCACCGTTGCTCAAACCGACGTGACCGACGCCACCAAGGCCCAGAACGCCCTGGCTGTCATCGACAAAGCCATCGGCACCATCGACGGTGTTCGTTCGGGCCTGGGTGCTACCCAGAACCGTCTGACTACTACTGCAGACAACCTGCAGAACATTCAGAAGAACTCCACCGCTGCACGCTCCACCGTTCAGGACGTCGACTTCGCTTCCGAAACCGCCGAGCTGACCAAGCAACAAACCCTGCAATCGGCTTCCACCGCGATTCTGTCGCAGGCTAACCAGCTGCCATCCGCTGTACTGAAGCTGCTTCAGTAACTCCAGCGCTTGGTCACTAACGGAAGGGCGCGCTAAGTGCCCTTCCGTTTTTTCGGTTTAGAGGAGATTGGACATGGACATGAGTGTAAAGCTGAACCAGTCTTATCCGCCGGTTGCCCCTCAAGGCGCACCTGTGCAGGTGGCCGCCGACAAGAGCGTCACTAAAGTCCAGGAAACCCCGGCAACAGGCAAAGAGCCTGAGCGTGCGGACCTGGAAAAAGCAGTTACCGATATTCGCGAATTCGTACAAGCGTCCGAGCGCAAGCTGGACTTTTCAATTGATGACTCCACCCATCGTGTGGTGGTCAAGGTGATCGCCACCGACAGCGGTGAAGTGATCCGTCAGATTCCGTCGGAAACGGCGCTGAAGCTGGCACAGAACCTTTCCAGCGCAAGCCACCTGTTGTTTGACGACAAGGCCTGAGCTGGCATGAAACTTGTTGCTGTCGTGTCTTGAGGTGTAATAAGTCAAGATAACGGCAGCCACCGAACAGGAGATAGATGATGGCGGGTTCAACGGTAAGTGGTATCGGTTCGAACATCGATACGCAAGCGATCGTGAAGTCCTTGGTGGACGCCGAAAAGGTGCCCAAGCAGACGCAGATCAATACCGCGTCCCAGAAGGCGACCACCACGCTGTCTTCGATCGGCAAGATTCAGGCAGCGCTGGATGCGTTTCGTGGTGCCCTGGACACTATGTCCACCGGCAACAGCTTCACCGGCTTGACGGGTTCATCCTCGGATGAAAAGGTCGCCACCATGACGGCGAGCAATACGGCGTCCAACGGTAGTTTCCGTTTGATCGTGAGTCAGTTGGCCCAGGCGTCCAAGTTGTCCAGTACAACGTTCTCCGCGGGTGCCAATGCGGTGGTAAACGCTACTGATAAGCCGACGAAGTTAACTATCACGCAGTCGGGCAAGGGCTACGACCTGAGCGTCCCGGCTGGTGCGACCCTGCAGCAGGTGCGTGACTCGATCAATACCCAATTCGGTACTTCGGGGTTGAGTGCGAACATCCAGACCGACGCCAATGGTTCGCGGTTGATCCTGACCTCGACCACCATGGGGACGGGCTCGGACCTGACGCTGTCGGGGACTTCGGGATTGGATGTCGGCGCTACGGTCGTTGATAAACCGTTGGATGCTCTATACAGCATTGATGGGGTCAATTCCGTTTCCAAGTCCAACAGCATCGAAGGCGCCCTGAGTGGGGTGAACATCAAGCTGGTCTCGGTCTCGGCTACCGTGACGGCTGGTGACGATTCCGAAAATGCGCCGAGGAACGCCACGCTGATCACGGTCAGCACAAACAACGCGGCCCTCAAATCCGGGGTCAAGGGCTTTGTCGATACTTACAACGCCTTGATGACTGCGATGACCGCCGAGACCAAGGTCACTACCAACCTCGATGGCAGCACTACGGCGGCGGCTCTGACGGGCGACTCCAGCATGCGTGCGCTGCAGAACGCTATCCGCAACGAGTTCAACAAGCTGTCTGGCACCGGTACGTTCAAGTCCCTGGCTCAATTCGGCGTGGGTACGAGTTCGACGACCGGCATGCTGGCGCTGGACGATAAAAAGTGGGACGCGGCGGTCAAGACCAACGCAGCCGACATCAGCAGCATGTTTTCCGGCAAAACCGGCATGCTGGCGCGGATGAAAAGTGCGACGGATGATTACGCCAGGGCAAGCACGGGCGTACTGGCTACGCGCACGGCTTCTTTGTCGAACACGTTGAAAGATCTGTCCAAGGATCAGGCAACGCTCGATGAGCGCATGACCCTGCTCACCAGCAGCCTCTCTGCCAAATACAACGCCATGGACACCCTGGTCGCCCAATTGCGCCAGC
Source organism: Pseudomonas sp. H1_A03 (assembly GCF_054685145.1). Taxonomy (NCBI): domain Bacteria; kingdom Pseudomonadati; phylum Pseudomonadota; class Gammaproteobacteria; order Pseudomonadales; family Pseudomonadaceae; genus Pseudomonas; species Pseudomonas sp. H1_A03. Next base: position 5,672,642 of record NZ_CP162829.1, on the reverse strand, counting down.
AAAGCACCAGCGTCATGACCACGCTCAATGCGTTGAACAATCCAAAAACCAATAATTGATTCCAAGTAAATAAAGAAGGCCAGGCAAACTGCCTGGCCTTTTTGTATCAGACGACGACTCGCGCTAAAGCTTTTTGCGAGCCAGTCGACATATTGGTTACTGAAATCCTTTCCGCTGTCGCCTGTCACGAGGTAGAAACATGAATCCCATGAGAGCCCTTCGCCAATACCAGAAGGTCAATTCCCATGCTCAGATCTCCGAAGCCAGCCCACATCGCCTGGTGCAGATGCTGATGGAGGGCGGTCTGGACCGCATGGCGCAGGCCAAAGGCGCGCTGGCGCGTGGCGACATCGCGGCCAAGGGCCTGATGCTCGGCAAGGCGATTGATATCGTGATCGGCCTGCGTGACGGCCTGGATGCAGCAAAGAGTGATAACCCGGCTTACGTCCAGCAGTTGGAAAGTTTGTATGCATATATGACCAACCGACTGATGGAAGCGAACCTGCATAACGACGCCGACATGATCGACGAAGTGGCGCGTTTGCTGATCACCGTAAAAGAAGGCTGGGACGCTATCGCGGCGCCACAGGCAGCAGCAGAATAAGGCCATCGGCCTTGAGGAACACGTCATGAGCCAAGCACTGCAACGCATTGATGAAACCCGTGAGGCGCTGATGGGCGCGCTGGCGGACCGTAACTGGGACGCCATCGGCGAACTGGACCTGGGCTGCCGTCACGTGATCGATGAGGTGCTCAACGAAGCGCCGGTAGATGAGGATGCGTTGCGCGAAAAGCTTGAGAGCCTACTGGCGGTGTACCAGCAATTGCTCGAGGTGACGACTGGCGAGCGCCAGGCGATTTTCGAAGAGATGTCGCAGATCAACCAAGCGAAAAACGCGTCAAAGGTTTACCATCTGTTCGGCTGAACAGGCGCAGTTAATCCGATTCGGCGCGTCATAAATTTGACCGTGCCAGCTTTTTTGACTTAACTAGTGCTGTTTTCAGATTTCAGACGTCTATAGAGTAAGAAGTCCTACAGCCGTCTCGATTGCCCTCACACCGGGCAGGAAGTTTTACTAGGGAAGTTGCTATTGCATGTGGCGTGAAACCAAAATTCTGCTGATCGATGACGATAGCGTCCGCCGCCGCGACTTGGCGGTGATTTTAAATTTTCTCGGTGAAGAAAATTTGCCCTGCGGCAGCCATGACTGGCAGCAGGTGGTCAGCTCATTGTCGTCGAGCCGTGAAGTCATATGCGTGCTGATCGGGACGGTAAACGCTCCTGGCGCTGTTTTGGGCTTGTTAAAGACACTGTCCACATGGGATGAGTTCCTTCCTGTGTTGCTAATGGGCGATATTTCTTCTGTCGATCTGCCAGAAGACCAACGCCGCCGCGTGCTTTCCACCCTGGAAATGCCGCCCAGCTACAGCAAATTGCTGGACTCCCTGCACCGTGCCCAGGTTTATCGTGAGATGTACGACCAGGCGCGCGAGCGCGGTCGCCATCGCGAACCCAACCTGTTCCGCAGCCTGGTCGGCACCAGCCGTGCCATCCAGCATGTGCGCCAAATGATGCAGCAAGTGGCCGATACCGACGCCAGCGTGTTGATCCTCGGCGAGTCGGGCACTGGCAAGGAGGTGGTCGCGCGCAACCTGCACTATCACTCCAAACGCCGCGACGGGCCTTTTGTGCCGGTCAACTGCGGGGCGATCCCGGCAGAGTTGCTTGAAAGCGAACTGTTCGGCCACGAGAAGGGTGCCTTTACCGGGGCGATCACCAGCCGTGCCGGGCGTTTCGAGCTGGCCAACGGCGGCACCCTGTTCCTTGATGAAATCGGCGATATGCCGCTGCCGATGCAGGTCAAGCTGCTGCGCGTGTTGCAGGAGCGCACCTTCGAGCGCGTGGGCAGCAACAAGACCCAGAGCGTCGACGTGCGCATCATCGCGGCCACCCACAAGAACCTCGAAAGCATGATCGAGGTCGGCAGTTTCCGCGAAGACCTGTACTACCGCCTCAACGTATTCCCCATCGAGATGGCTCCGCTGCGTGAGCGCGTGGAAGACATCCCGTTGCTGATGAACGAACTGATCTCGCGCATGGAGCACGAAAAGCGCGGCTCGATCCGGTTCAACTCCGCTGCAATCATGTCCCTGTGCCGCCACGGCTGGCCGGGTAACGTGCGCGAGCTGGCCAACCTGGTGGAGCGCATGGCGATCATGCACCCCTACGGTGTGATCGGCGTGGTCGAGTTGCCGAAGAAATTCCGCTACGTCGACGACGAAGACGAGCAACTGGTCGACAGCCTGCGCAGCGACATGGAAGAGCGCGTAGCCATCAACGGCCATACTCCGGACTTCGGTTCCACCGCCATGTTGCCGCCTGAAGGTCTGGACCTGAAGGACTACCTCGGCAACCTGGAACAAGGCTTGATTCAACAAGCCCTGGACGATGCCAACGGCATCGTCGCCCGCGCCGCTGAGCGCCTGCGTATCCGTCGAACCACGCTGGTGGAGAAGATGCGCAAGTACGGTATGAGCCGCAAAGAAGGTGATGAACAGGCGGATGATTGACGCCTGTTTTTCAAGCCGCTGATTTTGGGTGTCCGGCCTCGCCAATACTGTTCCGTTTTTGACGGCGTCTGTTGCCGTCATACTGCGTTGCAGCTCCTCCCCATAGCCAGCTATGAGTCGTCGCTGCGCCTTGTCTGACGGCAACAGCCACTCGTCAAAACGAAACTGTATTGGCGAGGCCGGGCACCTTGGTTTTTTTTCGGCACAAGTATTGCTACAGCCCTCGCAACGTTCCGTTTAACTGACGGTCAGCCAAGCGAGAGAGCATGATGCCCCACGCCGCCCAACTATCTACGGCCCCTGCCATCCAGGGGCTGGTCCCGCCTGTAGAACCGCCGACCCGGCAGGGTCTTGAACAGGCGTTCTCGCAGTTCAACCAGATGTCGAGCCAACTGACCGATTCCTACAGCCTGCTCGAAGCCCGGGTTTCCGAGCTCAAGGGCGAGTTGGCGGTGGTCAGTGCCCAGCGCATGGAAGAGCTGGCCGAGAAAGAGCGCTTGGCCAACCGTCTGCAAAACCTGCTGTCGCTGTTGCCCGGTGGCGTGATCGTCATCGACGAGGAAGGCCGCGTACGCGAAGCCAACCCGGCCGCCTGCGACATGCTCGGGCTGCCGCTCGAAGGTGAGCTGTGGCGCCACGTCATCACCCGCTGTTTTGCGCCGCGTGAAGACGACGGCCACGAGATCTCGCTCAAGGATGGCCGCCGGTTGTCCATCGCTACCCGTTCCCTGGACGCGGAGCCGGGCCAACTGGTGCTGCTCAACGACCTGACCGAAACCCGTCACTTGCAAGATCAACTGGCCCGCCACGAGCGTTTGTCCTCGCTGGGGCGCATGGTCGCTTCTCTGGCGCATCAGATCCGCACGCCATTGTCGGCAGCGTTGATCTACGCCAGTCATTTGACTGATGAGCAATTGCCCGCCGCCACCCACCAGCGCTTTGCCGGACGCCTCAAGGAGCGTCTGCATGAGTTGGAACACCAAGTGCGCGACATGCTGGTGTTTGCCCGCGGTGAACTGCCGCTGACCGACCGCATCACGCCATCCGAGTTGATGCAGGCCCTGCAAGCGGCGGCCGCCACGCATATTCAAGACGTCCAGGTGCGCTGGCAGTGCGACAGCCACCTCGGTGAGCTGTTGTGCAACCGCGACACCCTTGTCGGTTCACTGCTCAACCTGATCGAAAACGCCACCCAAGCCAGCGGCCCTGGCGCGCGGCTCAAGGTGCACCTGTACAACCGCGAGCAAACCCTGCGCCTGTGCATCAGTGACAGCGGCAGCGGTATCGAACCCGCCGTGTTGCAGCGTTTGGGCGAACCCTTTTTCACCACCAAGACCAACGGTACAGGCCTGGGCCTGACCGTGGTCAAGGCAGTGGCGCGTGCTCATCAGGGAGAATTGCAGCTGCATTCCCGTCTGGGGCGTGGCACTTGTGCATTGATGACCTTGCCGCTGTTTTCATGCGCGGCAAGCGCGGAGTAGAGAGGATATGGCTATCAAGGTTCTGTTGGTGGAAGACGATCGCGCCCTGCGTGAAGCATTGGCTGACACGCTACTGCTGGCGGGCCACGACTACCGGGCGGTCGGTTCTGCCGAGGAAGCCTTGGCGGCAGTGGAACAGGAGTCCTTCAGCCTGGTGGTCAGTGATGTGAATATGCCCGGCATGGACGGCCACCAGTTGCTCAGCCTGCTGCGTGCACGCCAGCCGCAGTTGCCGGTGTTGCTGATGACCGCCCATGGCGCCGTTGAGCGCGCGGTCGACGCGATGCGCCAGGGCGCGGCAGATTACCTGGTCAAGCCCTTCGAGCCTAAAGCACTGATTGAGCTGGTCGCGCGGCATGCCCTCGGTGTGATCTCGGCCAGCGAAAGCGAGGGCCCGATTGCCTTCGAGCCGGCCAGTGCTCAGTTGCTGGAGCTGGCGGCCCGCGTGGCGCGCAGTGATTCCACTGTGTTGATCTCCGGCGAGTCCGGCACCGGCAAGGAAGTGCTGGCGCGTTACATCCATCAGCAATCGACCCGCGCCAAACAACCGTTTATCGCGATCAACTGCGCGGCGATTCCTGACAACATGCTCGAAGCCACGCTGTTCGGCCATGAAAAAGGCTCGTTCACCGGCGCCATCGCGGCCCAGGCTGGCAAGTTCGAACAGGCCGACGGCGGCACCATCCTGCTCGATGAGATTTCGGAAATGCCCCTGGGCCTGCAAGCCAAGTTGCTACGGGTGCTGCAGGAGCGTGAAGTAGAGCGTGTCGGCGCACGCAAGCCGATCCAGCTGGATATCCGCGTGGTCGCCACCACCAACCGAGACCTGGCGGGCGAAGTGGCGGCGGGGCGCTTCCGTGAAGACCTGTTCTACCGCCTGTCGGTGTTCCCCCTGGCCTGGCGCCCGTTGCGCGAGCGCCCGGCGGACATCATCCCACTGGCCGAACGCCTGCTGAACAACCACGTCAAAAAAATGAAGCATGCTCAGGCACGGCTGTCCGCCGAGGCCCAGGCTTGCCTGATCAGCTATCCGTGGCCGGGCAACGTGCGGGAATTGGACAATGCCATCCAGCGCGCGCTGATCCTGCAGCAGGGCGGGCTGATCCAGCCGCAGGATTTTTGTTTGGCCATGGGCAGCGGTGTGGCGCCGCTCCCGACCTTGGCGCCTGCGCCCGTGGTGGCTGAAATCGAAACTGCCGGCGCCCTGGGCGACGACCTGCGTCGCCGCGAATTCCAGATGATTATCGACACCCTGCGTTCCGAGCGCGGCCGCCGCAAAGAGGCCGCCGAACGCCTGGGCATCAGCCCGCGCACCCTGCGTTACAAGCTGGCGCAGATGCGCGACGCCGGCATGGACGTGGAAGCGTATCTGTTCGCTACCTAGTTTGATCGCGGCCGTTGGTGTCAAGGCCGACAAGCTTTGTCGCCTTTTCTTACGAGTTGATACAGAGCTGGCACCCTTGTTGCTACTTCCCTAGTAATTGCGGCGTAGCGTCAAAAAACTGCGGGTTGTCGGAGAGAGAAGGTCATGAGCCAGGGTATTGAGTTCAATCGGTTGATGTTGGATATGCGCTCCATGCAAATGGACGCCATGGCTCAACCGAAATCCGTCGCGCCAGCGCCGGAATTGGGCCAAAGCAGTTTTGCCGACATGCTGGGTTCGGCGATTAACAAAGTCAGTAGCACCCAGCAAGCCTCCAGCCAGTTGGCCAATGCGTTCGAGATCGGCAAAAGCGGCGTGGACCTCACCGACGTGATGGTCGCTTCGCAAAAGGCCAGCGTTTCGTTCCAGGCGCTGACCCAAGTGCGTAACAAGCTGGTTCAGGCCTACCAAGACATCATGCAGATGCCGGTTTAAGGACGAGATTTAAGTCATGGCAGAAGCAGTCGTGGACAACGCACCCGCCAAGGCAGACGGCAAGCCGCCGCTGTTTGGCCTGTCGTTCCTGGAAAACCTCTCCGAAATGACCATGTTGCGTCAGGTGGGCCTGTTGGTCGGCCTGGCTGCCAGCGTGGCGATTGGTTTTGCCGTGGTGCTGTGGTCGCAGCAACCTGATTACCGGCCGCTGTACGGCAGCCTGGCGGGCATGGATTCCAAACAGATCATGGAAACCCTGGCCGCCGCCGACATCGCCTACACCGTGGAGCCCAACTCCGGGGCCCTGCTGGTCAAGGCCGACGATGTGGCCCGAGCGCGCATGAAGCTCGCGGCGGCCGGCGTGACCCCGTCCGACAGCAATATCGGTTTTGAAATCCTCGACAAGGACCAGGGCCTGGGGACCAGCCAGTTCATGGAAGCCACCCGCTACCGTCGTGGCCTGGAAGGCGAACTGGCGCGCACTATCTCCAGCCTGAATAACGTCAAGGGTGCCCGCGTGCACCTGGCCATTCCGAAAAGCTCGGTGTTTGTGCGCGATGAGCGCAAGCCAAGTGCTTCGGTATTGGTTGAGCTGTTTTCTGGCCGCTCCCTTGAGCCTGGCCAGGTCCTGGCGATCATCAACCTGGTGGCCACCAGTGTTCCTGAGCTGAGCAAGTCGCAGATCACCGTCGTTGACCAGAAGGGCAACCTGCTGTCCGACATGGCCGAAAACTCCGCGCTGACCCAGGCCGGCAAGCAGTTCGACTACAGCCGTCGCATGGAAAGCATGCTCACCCAGCGTGTGCACAACATCCTGCAACCGGTGCTGGGCAATGATCGCTACAAGGCTGAAGTGTCCGCCGACGTGGACTTCAGCGCCGTCGAGTCGACCTCCGAGCAGTTCAACCCGGACCAGCCGGCGTTGCGCAGCGAGCAGTCGACCAGCGAACAACGCACCGCCGCCAATGGCCCGCCGCAAGGCGTGCCGGGTGCCCTGAGCAACCAGCCACCGGCCCCGGCCTCGGCTCCGCAAACCACAGGTGGCGCTGCCGCTACCGCGGGTGCGATCCAGCCTGGCCAGCCATTGCTGGATGCCAACGGCCAGCAGATCATGGACCCGGCCACTGGCCAGCCGATGCTCGCACCGTACCCGGCGGACAAGCGTAACCAGTCCACCAAGAACTTCGAGCTTGACCGTTCCATCAGCCACACCAAGCAGCAACAGGGGCGCGTCAATCGCCTGTCGGTGTCGGTGGTGGTCGATGATCAAGTCAAGGTCAACGCTGCTGACGGTGCGGTAACCCGCGCCCCATGGAGCGCCGACGAATTGGCGCGCTTCACTCGCCTGGTGCAGGACGCCGTCGGTTTCGACGCCAGCCGTGGTGACAGCGTCAGCGTGATCAATATGCCGTTCTCCGCCGAACGTGGCGAAGTCATCGCCGAGGCTGCGTTCTACACGCAGCCGTGGTTCTGGGACATCGTCAAGCAAGTGCTGGGTGTGTTGTTTATCCTGGTACTGGTGTTTGGCGTGCTGCGCCCGGTGCTCAACAACATCACCGGCAACGGCAAGAAACAACTGGCTGCCTTTGGTGGCAGCGATGTCGAGTTGGGTGGCATGGGCGGCCTGGACGGCGAACTGGCCAACGACCGCGTCAGCCTGGGCGGCCCGCAAAGCATTCTGTTGCCAAGCCCGAGCGAAGGCTATGACGCTCAGTTGAACGCAATCAAGAGTCTGGTAGCAGAAGACCCGGGCCGTGTGGCCCAGGTCGTGAAAGAGTGGATTAACGCAGATGAGTGATCGAGCCGCTGTTGCCAAGCTCACCAAGGTCGATAAAGCCGCAGTCTTGCTGCTGTCCCTCGGTGAAACCGACGCCGCCCAAGTGCTGCGCCACATGGGCCCCAAAGAGGTTCAACGAGTCGGCGTGGCCATGGCGCAAATGCGCAATGTGCACCGCGAGCAAGTCGAGCAGGTGATGAGCGAGTTCGTCGAGATCGTCGGCGACCAGACCAGCCTGGGCGTCGGCTCCGACAGCTACATCCGCAAGATGCTCACCTCGGCCCTGGGCGAAGACAAAGCCAACGGCCTGATCGACCGCATCCTGCTGGGTGGCAATACCAGCGGCCTCGACAGCCTGAAATGGATGGAGCCGCGCGCCGTTGCCGACGTGATCCGCTACGAGCACCCGCAGATCCAGGCGATCGTAGTGGCGTACCTCGACCCCGACCAGGCCGGTGAAGTCCTCGGCCACTTCGACCATAAAGTGCGCCTGGATATCATCCTGCGCGTGTCGTCGCTGAACACTGTGCAGCCGGCGGCCCTCAAAGAATTGAACACCATTCTGGAGAAGCAGTTCTCCGGCAACTCGAACGCCTCGCGTACCACCTTGGGTGGTATCAAGCGCGCGGCCGACATCATGAACTTCCTCGACAGCTCGGTCGAAGGCCAGTTGATGGACTCGATCCGCGAGATCGACGACACCCTGTCCGGCCAGATCGAAGACCTCATGTTTGTGTTCAACAACCTCTCCGATGTCGACGACCGTGGCATCCAGGCGCTGCTGCGTGAAGTGTCGTCTGATGTTTTGGTGCTGGCCCTCAAGGGCTCGGACGAGGGCGTCAAGGAAAAGATCTTCAAGAACATGTCCAAGCGCGCTTCGGAACTGTTGCGCGACGACCTGGAAGCCAAAGGCCCGGTACGCGTCAGCGACGTGGAAACCGCGCAGAAAGAAATCCTCACCATTGCCCGCCGTATGGCCGAAGCCGGAGAAATCGTTCTCGGCGGGAAGGGCGGCGAAGAAATGATTTAAGGCGCTTTCCATGTCGAACAAAGATGAGGCACCCAGCGATCTGATTCGCGCACGGGATGTCGGCGGGTTCGACATCTGGTCGTTGCCCAGCTTCGACCCGCACGTGCCGGAGCCTGAACCGGAACCGGTTGTAGAAGCCCCGGTGGAAATGGAAGAAGTGCCGCTGGATGAAGTCCAGCCACTGACCCTGGAAGAGTTGGAAAGCATCCGCCAGGAGGCCTACAACGAAGGCTTCGCCGCCGGTGAAAAAGACGGTTTTCGCAGCACCACGCTCAAGGTGCGCCAGGAAGCCGAGGCAGCGCTGAGCGTCAAGCTGGCCAGCCTGGAACGCTTGATGGGCTGCCTGTTCGAGCCTATCGCTGAGCAGGATTCGCAGATCGAAAAGTCCATGGTCGACCTGGTGCAGCACATTGCCCGCCAGGTGATCCAGCGTGAGCTGGTGCTGGACTCCAGCCATATCGAAAGCGTGATGCGCGAAGCGCTCAAGCTGCTGCCCCTGGGCGTCGGCAATGTGCGGTTGTACATCAACCCGCAGGATTTCGAACAGGTCAAAGCCCTGCGCGAGCGCCATGAAGAAACCTGGCGCATCGTCGAAGATGCGGCGCTGCAACCCGGTGGCTGCCGTGTCGAGACCGAACACAGCCGCATCGACGCCACGGTGGAAACCCGCATCAGCCAGATCATGGCCAAGCTGCTGGACCAGGCCCACGAGCAGGTGTTGAACCCGGCCGAACCGGACCTGAGCGTGGACCTGGACACCCCGATGCGCCTTGATCGCACCAGCTTCGCCAAGCGCTTGAGCGGTTACGCCGACGCCACAGAGTTGCCCGGCCAGCCAATCCTTGAAGGGCGCCTGCTGCGCATGGTCGGCCTGACCCTCGAGGCCGAAGGCCTGCGCGCCGCCATGGGCAGCCGCTGCATGGTGATCAACGACGACAGTTACCACCCGGTGCAGGTCGAAGCCGAAGTGATGGGCTTTTCCGGCAACAAGATTTTCCTGATGCCCGTCGGCAGCCTGGCGGGCATTGCCCCCGGCGCTCGCGTGGTGCCATTGGCCGACACCGGCCGCCTGCCCATGGGCATGAGCATGCTCGGCCGCGTACTTGACGGTGCCGGTCGTGCGTTGGATGGCAAAGGCGGCATGAAGGCCGAAGATTGGGTGCCGATGGACGGGCCCACCATCAACCCGCTCAACCGTAACCCCATCAGCGTGCCGCTGGATGTGGGCATTCGCAGCATCAACGGATTATTGACGGTCGGTCGCGGCCAGCGCCTTGGCCTGTTCGCCGGTACCGGCGTGGGTAAGTCGGTGTTGCTGGGCATGATGACGCGCTTCACCGAAGCCGACATCATCGTGGTGGGGCTGATCGGCGAGCGGGGCCGTGAGGTGAAGGAATTCATCGAGCACAGCCTCGGCGAAGAAGGCCTCAAGCGCTCGGTTGTGGTCGCGTCGCCGGCGGATGATGCGCCGCTGATGCGTTTGCGCGCCGCCATGTACTGCACCCGCATCGCCGAATATTTTCGCGACAAGGGCAAGAACGTCCTCTTGCTGATGGATTCGCTCACACGTTTCGCCCAGGCCCAGCGGGAAATTGCCCTGGCCATTGGCGAGCCGCCTGCCACCAAGGGCTATCCGCCGTCGGTGTTCGCCAAGCTGCCCAAGCTGGTGGAGCGCGCCGGTAACGCCGAGGCCGGCGGTGGCTCGATCACCGCGTTCTACACCGTGCTGTCCGAGGGCGATGACCAGCAGGACCCGATTGCCGACTCGGCGCGGGGCGTGCTCGATGGTCACATCGTGCTGTCGCGGCGCCTGGCAGAAGAGGGGCACTACCCGGCCATCGACATCGAAGCGTCCATCAGCCGGGTTATGCCGGCGGTGGTCACGCCGGAACACATGGCCCGCGCGCAACAGTTCAAGCAATTATGGTCGCGTTATCAGCAGAGCCGCGATTTGATCAGCGTCGGCGCCTACGTGGCCGGCGGCGATCGCGAGACCGACCTGGCCATCGCCCTGCAACCTCAGTTGGTGACCTACTTGCGCCAGGGCCTCAACGACAAGATCAGCATGGGCGAAAGCGAAGCGCACCTGCAGACGATCTTTGCTCCCGCGCCGGGCGGCTAAGCCATGGCCAACAGCCGCGCTGCGCGCCTGGCTCCGGTGGTGGACATGGCCGAAAAGGCCGAAAAAACTGCCGTTCAGCGCCTGGGTTATTTCCAGGGCCAGGTCCGCCTGGCGGAAAGCAAACTGGGTGACCTGGAGCGCTTTCGCGGCGAGTACCAGCAGCAATGGATCGAGCGCGGCACCAAAGGTGTCTCGGGCCAATGGTTGATGGGCTACCAAGGCTTTCTCAACCAACTGGAAACTGCCGTCGCCCAGCAACGCCAGAGCCTGGCGTGGCACCAGAACAACCTCGACAAGGCCCGCGAGAGTTGGCAGCAGGCATTTGCCCGCGTCGAAGGCTTGCGCAAACTGGTGCAGCGCTACATTGATGAAGCGCGTGCGCTGGAAGACAAGCGCGAGCAGAAGCTGTTGGATGAACTGTCACAGCGCCTTCCACGCCAAGAACAGTATTAATGAGCGGGCTTACCTGCGATGGCCATGGGTATTTACACACTATTGTAGTAAGCGGGCTTGCCCCGCGCCGGGGGGCGAAGCCTCCCCAACAAGGCCATCGGGTTTTTCAGCTAAAACGCGGTGCCAGGTTTTAGGGCCGCTTCGCAGCCCGGCGCGGGGCAAGCCCGCTCACTACGATATTGCATCGCCCACACACATTTGATTCGTTGTGTTGCCCATAGCCGGTTCACCTGCTAAACCTTGTGTCATTGCCAATGACAAGGAAGCAGTCGCATGTCAGTTGAGTCAGAAGTATCCCTGGATGGGAAGAAATTGACGATCGTGATCAAAGGCCGGTTCGATTTCGGCAGCCATCAAACCTTTCGCGACGCCTATGAGCGGTTCTACAAAGTGCCTGAGTTGTACGTCGTCGACTTGAAGGACACCACCTACATGGACAGCTCGGCCTTGGGCATGCTCCTGCTGTTGCGTGATCACGCGGGGGGCGACGAGTCGGAGGTCCGGGTAATCAACAGCAACTCCGATGTGCGCAAGATCCTCGCTATCTCCAACTTCGACAAACTGTTCGACATCAGTTGAGCGTCCTGGCCCCCGTTCTTGAGCCGCTGACGATCCTGATCGCCGAAGACAGCGCCGCTGACCTGCTGTTGCTGGCGACCATCGTACGGCGCCAGGGCCACCACGTGCTGACGGCCACCAACGGTGCGGAGGCGGTCGAGGTGTTTATCCGTGAGCGCCCGCAGTTGGTGTTAATGGATGCGCTGATGCCGGTGATGGATGGCTTTGAGGCCGCGCGCCGGATCAAGCAGTTGGCGGGTGAAGAGCTGGTGCCGCTGATTTTCCTCACCTCCCTGCGCGAGAGCGAAGCCCTGGCCCAATGCCTGGATGCCGGCGGCGATGATTTCCTGCCCAAACCCTATAACCAACTTATTCTCGCGGCGAAGATCAATGCGATGGACCGTCTGCGGCGGTTGCAGGCCACGGTCCTGCAGCAGCGAGACCTGATCGCCAAGCATCATGACTATCTCCTGCATGAGCAGCGGGTGGCCAAGGCGGTGTTCGACAAGGTCGCGCATTCGGGCTGTATCAACGCCGCGCCGAATATTCGCTACCTGCAATCGCCCTATGCGTTATTCAACGGCGACTTGTTATTGGCCGCCTACACGCCCTCCGGCGACATGCATGTGTTGCTCGGTGATTTCACCGGCCACGGCCTGCCGGCGGCGGTGGGCGCCATGCCCCTGGCAGAAGTGTTCTACGGCATGACCGCCAAGGGCTATGGCCTGGCGCAAATCCTGGGCGAGATGAACGCTAAGCTCAAGCGCATCTTGCCGGTGGACATGTTCTGCTGCGCCACGCTGTTGTGCCTGAGCACGCAGCGGCGGGTGGTGGAGGTGTGGAACGGCGGCATGCCCGAAGGGTATGTGCATGAAGTCGCCACCGGCAAGCGTACGCCACTGGCGTCCCGACATTTGCCGTTGGGGGTGCTGGCGGCTGAGGCCTTTGATGATCGCACCGAAGTCTGGCCCATGGCCCTGGGCGACCGGGTGTTCTTGCTGTCCGATGGCGTGTTGGACACCGCTGACGCCAATGACCAGTTGTTTGGCGCAGAGCGTTTGCAGCAGGTGTTCGCTGCCAATCGCGAACCTGACCGTTTATTTGAAGATATCGAACAGGCCCTGGCGGCGTTTCGAGGTGAAGCGCGGGATGACGTGAGCATGGTGGAAATCACCCTGCAAGCCGGCCAGCAGCCGCGTGCCACCGGGCAGTTGTACGCCGACAGCGGGCAGGCATGCCCGCTGGATTGGTCGGTGAGTTTTGAATTCCGCGCCGAAACGTTAAAACGTTACAACCCTTTGCCGTACCTGCTGCAACTGCTGCTGGAAATCCATGGCCTTCGCGAGCAGAGCGGGGCGCTTTACAGCGTGATGGCCGAGCTGTACTCCAATGCGCTTGAGCATGGCGTGCTGGGCCTGGACTCCCGGCTCAAGCGCGATGCCCAAGGGTTTGCCGAGTATTACCACCTGCGCAATGACCGCCTGAACCTGCTAACCAGCGGTTATGTGCGCGTGCATGTGCAGGTGGTGCCGACGCAGGGGGGCGGTCGCCTGAGCCTGAGTATTGAAGACAGCGGCGCGGGCTTTGACGTGGAACAGGTGCTGGCGCGGCCGCTGGACATCGACCGTCTGTCTGGCCGGGGGTTGAGCTTGGTACGGCAGTTGAGCAGCGATGTACGCTGGTCCGACGGCGGGCGCAGTGTCTGCGTGGAGTTTTGCTGGGAGGCTCTGGCATAATCCGCCGATTCTTGATCAAGGAGCGAGCAAGTGGTTGATCTACATCTGGACCCGGATGTGTTGTCGGGTTTGCAGGAAGTCATGGAGGGTGAGTATCCCAAATTGCTTGATACCTTTCTCGATGATTCCCAGAAGCGTGTCGAGGCGCTGCGCAAGGCTAGGGATGATGCGAAGGCGTTGGGGCGGATTGCGCATAGCTTCAAGGGGAGCAGTGGGAACCTTGGGGCGGTGCGGTTGGCACAGTTGTGTCAGCGGTTGGAGGTTGAATCGGTTGGACCTGCGGTTGGGGATTTGGGCGAGTTGGTGGATCAGATTGATCGTGAGTTTGCTTTGGTTAAGCCGATGTATGAGTCGGAGCGGCAGCGGTTTGGGGTTTGAGTTGAGTGTGTGCATATCCGTTATTTAGGTAACGGCCACTATTGGTTCCGCTCTTACAGCGGGTCACTTTTGGAAGGACCCAAAAGTAACCAAAAGGTCCTCGCCCCAACACTCGGCACCTCGCCTAGGCTCGGTGTGCCCTCACTCCGGCTTTGGAGCGTGGGCTACCGCGATGGGCCATCCTTGGCCCAGCGCGGCTAACCCGGCGTCCTGCCGGGTTACCCACGCTCCAAAGCCTGCGTTCGGCCAGCGTGTTTGACGGGGCGCCCCAGATCAAGACCAAAAGCGCGGCGGCCTGAAAGCCGACCGGTTTCTAACTGTCGATCTCGGTTCAAATGTGGGAGCTGGCTTGCCTGCGATGGCATCACCCTGGTTTACCTGATGTACCGAGTTGCCTGCATCGCAGGCAAGCCAGCTCCCACCATTTGGCCGTTACCGAAAAAATGGATATTTACTCGGTCGATATACCAACCTGGCCCAACTCTTGCTGTACCTCCTGATACTGCATCCCCGATCCCCATGCAGTGGAGACCTTTACCTATGCCAGTCGCCCCGAATTCGCTCCTTCAGGCTGCCCCTGCGGCCAAGCCTCAAGCACCCGTCGCCAACCCACCGGCAGCGGCTGCGACCCCACGGGACACGGGCCCTGGCTTCGCTCAAGTGTTCGCCAGCCAAGGCGCCAAACCCACGGTCAAGGCCGACGATAACTCGCCCAAACCCACTGCCGGCAAGTCTTCGGATACAAGTGCCAAACCCGCAGCGGGCAACGACAAACCTGCCGCCAGCACGCCAGCAGTTGCCGATAGCGGCAAACCCTTGCCTGCCACCCCGCCGGCGAAGACCGACGACTCTGCCAGCAAAGACGATGACGCACCGGCCGACCCGACCCTCGTGCAGCAGCCTCCGGCTGATCCGGTGGTCGACCCGGCATTGATTGCCACCGTCACCCCGGTGGCTGTGCCGGTAATACCGGTAGAAACCCCGGCGCCCGTGACCACCGCCAAGGATGACAAGGCTCTGCCGGTAGTCGCGGCACCGATCGCAGCAACCGAGGAGGCCAAGCCGGCCTTCGACCCGCAAGCGGATCCCCTGGATGCCATGCCGGCCGTGCGCCTGGCGATGGAGCAGGGCGGTCATGTCTCAGCCAGCAGCCAGGCGCAGGCGAAAGCGGCCCCGGCCCCGACCCAGGATCAACCGACCGCCGCACAGAATTTCGCTGCTGGCCTGGCCACTATGGTCGACCAGCAAGCCACCAAGGACAGCACTGACCAAGGCGGCGACAAAGCGTTCAGCGGGCTGATCGAAGATGGCCTCAAGGATCTGAAGAACGCCAGCAGCGACACCCGTGTCGATGACTTCGCCAACCGCTTGGCCGCGTTGACTCAAGCCGCCACGCCGAAAACCGCGAATGCCTTGCCGCCGGTGACCAATGCGCCATTGGCCATGCACCAGAGCGGCTGGACCGACGAAATCGTCAACCGCGTGATGTACCTGTCCAGCGCCAACCTCAAGTCGGCGGAGATCCAGTTGCAACCGGCTGAGCTCGGCCGTCTGGATATCAAGGTCAACATGACCGCCGACCAGCAAGCCCAGGTCAACTTCATGAGCGCCCACCCGGTGGTGCGCGAGGCGCTGGAAAGCCAGTCGGGCCGTTTGCGGGAGATGTTTGCCCAGCAGGGCATGGGGCAGGTGGATGTGAACGTGTCTGATCAATCGCGGGGGCAGGAACAACAACAGCAGCAAGCTCAGACCCGTGGAGTGGGCGGCGCCAGCGGGCGTGGTGACAGCGGCGACAACGGCGCTCACGTTGACGTGGCTGAAGCTGTCGCGCCCGTGACCTCTACGGTGATCGGCTCCAGCGCTGTCGATTACTACGCCTGATCCCTGGTTAAAAACACTCAATGTGGGAGCTGGCTTGCCTGCGATGGCGGTGTATCAGTGCAAGAGATGCCAACTGACCCACCGCCATCGCAGGCAAGCCAGCTCCCACATTTGGTTCGCGGTGTCCCTTCTTCCCCGATTGCCAGACAACTCTGGCATAACACTTGCTCTTGCCTTTCCGTAGATCTATGAATCCCCGAATAGTGACGGATTATTGGCATGGCGAAGAGCGACGACGCAGCAAAACCACCCGCAGGCAAAGGTAAGCTCAAGCTTATCCTGTTGATAGTCGTGGGCCTGCTCCTGGCCATCGGCGCCTCGGTGGGTGGCACCTGGTACATCATGCACAGCAGCGCCGCCAAACCGGCAGCCCCCGCTGAAACCGCCAGTAACGTCAAGCAACCGGCAATCTTCGAGCCGATGCTTCCGGCCTTTGTCGCCAACTTCAATCAGAACGGTCGTCAACGCTACCTGCAGGTGAGCATCACCTTGCTGGCGCGTAACCAGTCGGACCTGGATGCCCTCAAGGTGCATATGCCAGTGATCCGCAACAACCTGGTGATGCTGTTCTCCGGCCAGAGCTTCGACACGCTCGCCACCCCGGTAGGCCAGGAAATGCTGCGCCAGAAGGTCACTGCCAGTGTGCAGGAAGTGGCCCAGAAGGAACTCGGCAAAGTCGTGATCGAACAGGCGCTCTTCACTAACTTCGTATTGCAGTAGGATCACGACATGGCCGTGCAAGACCTGCTGTCCCAGGATGAAATCGACGCGCTGCTGCATGGTGTCGACGATGGTCTGGTACAGACCGAAATGGCTGCCGAGCCCGGCAGCGTCAAAAGTTATGACCTCACCAGCCAGGATCGCATCGTCCGTGGACGCATGCCGACCCTGGAGATGATCAACGAACGTTTCGCCCGTTACACCCGCATCAGCATGTTCAACATGTTGCGCCGTTCGGCGGACGTGGCGGTGGGCGGTGTGCAGGTGATGAAGTTCGGCGAGTACGTGCATTCGCTGTACGTGCCCACCAGCCTCAACCTGGTCAAGATCAAGCCGCTGCGCGGCACTGCGCTGTTCATCCTTGACGCCAAGCTGGTGTTCAAGCTGGTGGACAACTTCTTCGGTGGCGACGGCCGTCACGCCAAGATCGAAGGCCGTGAGTTCACCCCCACCGAGCTTCGGGTGGTGCGCATGGTGCTGGAGCAAGCCTTCATCGACTTGAAGGAAGCCTGGCAGGCGATCATGGAAGTCAATTTCGAGTACATCAACTCGGAAGTGAACCCGGCCATGGCCAACATCGTCGGCCCCAGCGAAGCCATTGTGGTGTCGACGTTCCACATCGAACTCGATGGCGGCGGCGGCGACCTGCACGTGACCATGCCGTACTCGATGATCGAGCCGGTGCGCGAAATGCTCGACGCTGGCTTCCAGTCCGACCTGGACGAC
Organism: Pseudomonas sp. H1_A03; assembly: GCF_054685145.1. NCBI lineage: Bacteria > Pseudomonadati > Pseudomonadota > Gammaproteobacteria > Pseudomonadales > Pseudomonadaceae > Pseudomonas > Pseudomonas sp. H1_A03. The sequence goes on along the minus strand of NZ_CP162829.1, from coordinate 5,655,351 downwards.
CAGGACGAGCGCTGGGTCAAGGCCCTGCGCGAAGACCTGCTGGACGTCGACGTACCGCTGAGCGCCACCGTGGCCCGTCGCCAGTTGCGTCTGCGCGATATTTTGCACATGCAGCCGGGGGACATCATCCCTGTCGAATTGCCGGAAGAAATGATCATGCGCGCCAACGGCGTGCCGTCGTTCAAGGTCAAGCTCGGTTCCCACAAGGGCAACCTGGCACTGCAAGTGGTCGAGCCGATCAACCGTCGCTGATTCGCCCTAATTAATTTATGAATGTTTGCTCCGCCGAGGACATGTAATGGCTACCGAACACGAAAACACTTCCGCCGAAGACCAGGCCTTGGCTGACGAATGGGCGGCTGCCCTGGAAGAAACCGGCGATGTTGGCCAAGACGATATCGATGCGCTGCTGGCCGCTGACGCCGCCACTGCACCGGCCGGCAATCGCCTGCAAATGGAAGAATTCGGCAGCGTGCCGAAGAACAACGAACCGGTGACCCTCGACGGCCCGAACCTGGATGTGATTCTCGACATTCCGGTGTCGATCTCCATGGAAGTCGGCAGCACCGAAATCAACATCCGCAACCTGCTGCAACTCAACCAGGGCTCGGTCATCGAGCTCGACCGCCTGGCCGGCGAGCCGCTGGACGTGCTGGTGAACGGCACGCTGATTGCTCACGGCGAAGTGGTCGTGGTCAACGAAAAGTTCGGTATTCGCCTGACGGACGTGATCAGCCCGAGCGAACGCATCAAGAAGTTGCGCTGATATGAAACGGCTGATCGTGGGACTGTTAGTCGCATTGCCCCTGGACGCCTGGGCTGCTGAGCCGGTGGCCCAGGCCGCCGCTGCGCCCGTGGGCAGTGTCGGCGGGCAGCTCACTCAGCTGGTGCTGGGCCTGTTGCTGGTGGTCGGCTTGATTTTTGCGCTGGCCTGGCTGATGCGCCGCGTACAGCGCGTGGGCCCGGGCAACGGCCAGGTGATCGAAATGATCGGCTCCCGCGCCCTCGGCCCGCGTGATCGGCTGGTGCTGGTGCAAGTGGGTGAGGAACAGATCCTGCTGGGCATTACCCCCGGACGTATCACCCCGCTGCACGTGCTCAAGACGCCGGTGAACGTGGATCAGTCCAAGCCCGCCACGCCAGAATTCGCCCAGCGCCTGATGGAGTTGCTGGGCAAGGATCAGAAGGATAAGAAGTAATGCGCGTTTTATTGACGCTCATGCTGTTGCTGGCCGCGCCATTGGCGTTTGGCGCCGACCCGCTGTCGATCCCGGCTATTACGCTGGGCACCAACGCGGACGGGGCGCAGGAGTATTCGGTCAGCCTGCAGATCCTGCTGATCATGACCGCGCTGAGCTTTATCCCGGCGTTTGTCATGCTGATGACCAGCTTCACGCGGATCATCATCGTGTTCTCCATCCTGCGCCAGGCCCTGGGCCTGCAACAGACGCCGTCGAACCAGATCCTGACCGGCATGGCATTGTTCTTGACGATGTTCATCATGGCGCCGGTGTTCGACAAGGTGAACCAACAAGCGCTGCAACCGTACCTGGCGGAGAAAATGACCGCCCAGGATGCGATCGACAAAGCCCAGGTCCCGATCAAGGATTTCATGCTGTCGCAGACCCGCTCCAGCGACCTTGAGCTGTTCATGCGCCTGTCCAAGCGTACCGACATCGCTACGCCGGACCAGGCGCCGCTGACCATCCTGGTGCCGGCGTTTGTCACGTCCGAGTTGAAGACCGCGTTCCAGATCGGCTTCATGATCTTTATTCCGTTCCTGATCATCGACCTGGTGGTGGCGAGCGTGCTGATGGCGATGGGTATGATGATGCTGTCGCCGCTGATCATCTCGTTGCCGTTCAAAATCATGCTGTTTGTGTTGGTGGACGGCTGGGCGCTGATTATCGGCACCCTGGCCGGCAGTTTCGGCGGGGTATAGCGCGATGACACCTGAAGTTGCCGTCGACCTGTTCCGTGAAGCGTTGTGGCTGACCACCGTGATGGTCGCCGTGCTGGTAGTCCCAAGCCTGTTGGTGGGCCTGCTGGTGGCGATGTTCCAGGCCGCGACCCAGATCAACGAGCAGACCTTGAGCTTTTTGCCGCGCCTGCTGGTGATGCTGGTCACGCTGATCGTTGCCGGCCCGTGGCTGGTACAGACCTTCATGGAATACATCCTGCAGTTGTACGGCAGTATTCCGCAGTTGATCGGCTGACCCGATGCAGTCTTTGCTGGCATTGACCGACACCCAGATCAGCACCTGGGTGGCTTCCTTCATCCTGCCACTGTTTCGCGTAACGGCGATGTTGATGGCCATGCCGGTGTTCGGCACGACCCTGGTGCCACGGCGCGTGCGCCTGTACTTTGCGGTGGCGATCACCGTGGTGATCGTGCCGGGTTTGCCGCCGATGCCGCCGGTCAATGCCATCGACCTCAGCGCACTGCTGCTGATTGCCGAGCAGGTCCTGATCGGCGCGATGTTGGGGTTCTCCCTCTCGCTGTTTTTCCAGGCCTTTGTCATTGCCGGGCAAATCATCTCGATCCAGATGGGCATGGGCTTCGCGTCCATGGTCGACCCTACCAACGGTGTGTCGGCGGCGGTGATCGGGCAGTTCCTGACCATGCTGGTGACCCTGCTGTTCCTGGCGATGAATGGGCACTTGGTGGCGTTCGAGGTGTTGACCGAGAGCTTCACCACCTTGCCGGTCGGCTCGGGGCTGGTGGTCAATCACTTCTGGGAAATCGTCGGGCGCCTCGGTTGGGTGTTGGGCGCCTCGCTGTTGCTGGTGCTGCCGGCGATCACCGCGTTGCTGGTGGTCAACATTGCGTTTGGCGTGATGACCCGCGCGGCGCCACAACTGAACATTTTCTCGATCGGTTTCCCGTTGACCCTGGTGTTGGGCATGGGGATTTTCTGGGTCGGCCTGGCTGACATTCTCAATCAGTATCAACCGCTGGCGACCGACGCCCTGCAGTTCTTACGTGATCTGGCACGGGCGCGCTGAGCCATGGCCGAGAGCGAGAGTGGTCAGGACAAAACAGAAGACCCCACGGAGAAACGTAAAAAGGACTCCAGGGAAAAGGGCGAGATTGCGCGCTCCAAAGAGCTCAACACGGTTGCGACCATGATGGCCGGCGCCGGCGCCTTGCTGATCTACGGTGGCGGCCTGGCGCTGGACTTGATGGAGTTGATGAAGCACAACTTCGCCTTGCCCCGCGAGGTGCTGCTCAACCCCGACGCCATGGGCCAGTACCTGCTGCACTCGGGGAAAATCGCGCTCCTGGCGGTGCAGCCGATCCTGATCACCTTGCTGCTGGCCGCGCTGATCGGCCCGGTCGCCCTCGGCGGCTGGCTGTTCGCCGCCGGCAGCATGGCCCCCAAATTCAGCCGCATGAACCCCGGTGCCGGGCTCAAGCGCATGTTTTCCGCCAAGGCCTTGGTGGAACTGCTCAAGGCCCTGGCCAAATTTATTCTGATCTTGTTTGTGGCGCTGATGGTGTTGTCGTCCGACATCGACGACCTGCTGCGCATCGCCCATGAACCGCTGGAGTCGGCAATCATCCACAGCGTGCAGGTGGTGGGCTGGAGCGCGCTGTGGATGGCCGCCGGGCTGATCATCATTGCCGCCGTGGATGCACCGATCCAGCTGTGGGAAAGCCACAAGAAACTGCTGATGACCAAGCAGGAAGTGCGCGACGAGCACAAGGATTCGGAAGGCCGCCCCGAGGTGAAACAGCGTATTCGCCAACTGCAACGGGAAATGTCCCAGCGCAAGATGATGGCCGCGGTGCCCGACGCCGACGTGGTCATCACCAACCCGACGCACTATGCCGTGGCCCTCAAGTACGACCCGGAGAAGGGCGGCGCGCCGATGTTGTTGGCCAAGGGCAGTGACTTTACGGCCCTTAAGATTCGTGAGATCGCGGTGGCCAACGACATCCTGTTGCTGGAGTCGCCGGAGTTGGCGCGGTCGATCTTCTACTCCACCGACCTCGACCAGGAAATCCCGGCCGGGCTGTACCTGGCCGTGGCGCAGGTATTGGCCTATGTCTATCAGATCCGCCAATACCGCGCGGGCAAGGGCAAACGCCCGGACCCGCTCAAAGACCTGCCGATTCCGCCGGATTTGCGTCGCGATTCCTGACCGTCGCGAGCCTGCAATTGTGCGGCTACCTGTCAACGTTGACAGTAGTCAATACGCCGCGCCCACGGTTTGATAGCACGATGAGGCGCGCAGCCTGCGCGGCTCGGGAGGCGGTGATGGATAGGCGTACGGTCAGTTGGTCTGATGCCGTCAAAGGCATCGGCTTTATCGCTCGGGATCGCGATGGCAACGAGGTTGCCGCTCAGTCGACCGGCATTCAGCACAGTGACGTCCCGCCAGCCCCTCCCGCGCCGCGACCCCCCCGCAAACGCAAAAGATCATCGGACGCATGAGCCGCAGAACGTGCCGTCTCCACCCCCTGGATAAGCCGCTGATTGCCACCGTGCCATTCGTCTTGAAATCTCCTCTACCTGTCAACTTTGACAGTAGTCAGTGTTGGACGCTTGCGGTTCCATGGCGCCAGACACTGCGCGCAGGTAATCAAGAGATGCAGGAGGTGATCATGGAAAGGGTGATAGGCACGATCAAATCTTATAGCCGCACCACCGGAGAAGGTCTGATCGAACCGGACGGTGAGCGAGAGCCAGTAATGTTGGATCTCAATAGTTCGGCAGGGCTGTGGTTTAGAAAGGGCCAGCGGGTGCAGTTCTCCAGAATCCACCGCCCCAAGGGCATCTACGCGTATCGCATGAAACTGATCTAGCACGCCCGGCGCAAATCCTTGGAAGTGACGGCAGGAGAACGGTGATGGAAACAGGCACGGTGAAGTGGTTTAACGCGGAAAAAGGGTTTGGCTTTATCACGCCCGAAAATGGCGGTCCGGATGTTTTTGTCCACTACTCAGCCATTCAAAATGCTGGCTATAAAAGTTTGGATGAACATCAAAAAGTGGAGTTCGAAATTACCGAGGGGCCTAAAGGACCACAGGCCGGGAACGTGCGTAAGCTCTAACTCATTCATAAGTCGAACACAGTTAAAGTGTGGAATCGGTTTACACCCTGTGAGCTCGGTCGCTTGTAAGGTTATCCACGCCCGGAACCAAAGTTGGAAGGCTTCTTGCAATACCGCCTCCAGGACGCCTCCCAGCGTCAAAACTTTGCTTCAAGGGATACGAGGAATACCGGTGGTGGATCGCTCTCAAATGCTCGGCACTGCACGTACCACCCTGACTGACCTCTCACGGGGCAATCTGGGTGTGCCGTTGTTGTTGCTGGTGATGCTGGCAATGATGATGTTGCCAATGCCGCCGTTCCTGCTGGACGTGTTCTTCACCTTCAACATTGCCCTGTCCGTCGTCGTCTTGCTGGTGTGCGTCTACGCTCTGCGCCCGCTGGATTTCGCGGTATTCCCGACGATCCTGCTGGTGGCGACCCTGCTGCGGCTGGCGCTCAACGTGGCCTCCACCCGCGTGGTCATGCTCCACGGCCAGGACGGCCACGCCGCCGCCGGTAAGGTGATCCAGGCCTTCGGTGAGGTGGTGATTGGCGGTAACTACGTGGTCGGTATCGTGGTGTTTGCGATCCTGATGATCATCAACTTCGTGGTGGTGACCAAGGGTGCCGGGCGGATTTCCGAGGTGAGCGCACGCTTTACCCTCGACGCCATGCCCGGCAAACAGATGGCCATCGACGCCGACCTCAACGCCGGCCTGATCGACCAGAACCAAGCCAAATCCCGTCGCCTGGAAGTGGCCCAAGAGGCCGAGTTCTACGGCTCCATGGACGGTGCCAGCAAATTCGTGCGCGGTGACGCCATCGCTGGCTTGCTGATCCTGTTCATCAACCTCATCGGCGGCATCGCGGTCGGCATCTTCCAGCACGGCATGACCTTTGGCGATGCGGGCAAGGTTTACGCCTTGTTGACCATCGGTGACGGTTTAGTGGCGCAATTGCCATCACTGTTGTTATCCACAGCGGCAGCGATCATGGTGACCCGTGCTTCGGGCTCCGAAGACATGGGTAAGCAGATCAGCCGGCAGATGTTTGCATCGCCCAAGGCGCTGGCCGTGGCGGCGGGCATCATGGCGATCATGGGTATCGTGCCGGGCATGCCCCACGTCTCGTTCCTGAGCATGGCGGCCCTTGCCGGTGGTGGTGCGTACCTGTTCTGGAAAAAACAAAATGCGGTCAAGGTGCAGGCCTTGCAGGACGTTGCGCGTCAGCAGGAGCTGCTGCCATCCCCGGCCCGCGCCCAGGAAACCAAGGAGTTGGGCTGGGATGACGTGACGCCGATCGACATGATCGGCCTGGAAGTGGGCTACCGCCTGATTCCGCTGGTGGACCGCAACCAGGGCGGCCAATTGCTCGCGCGGATCAAGGGTGTGCGCAAGAAGTTGTCGCAGGACTTGGGCTTTCTGATGCCTACCGTGCATATCCGCGACAACCTCGACCTGGCGCCGAGCGCCTACCGCTTGACCTTGATGGGCGTGATCCTGGCCGAAGCCGAGATTTACCCGGACCGCGAGCTGGCGATCAACCCAGGGCAGGTGTTCGGCAGCCTCAACGGCATCACCGCCAAAGATCCGGCTTTTGGCCTGGACGCGGTGTGGATCGAAATCAGCCAGCGCAGTCAGGCGCAGTCCCTCGGTTACACGGTGGTGGATGCCAGCACCGTGGTCGCCACGCACCTCAATCAGATTCTGTACAAGCACTCCCACGAGCTGATCGGCCACGAGGAAGTCCAGCAATTGATGGGTTTGCTCGGCAAAGCCTCGCCAAAACTCGCCGAAGAGCTGGTGCCGGGCATCCTCTCGCTGTCGCAATTGCTCAAGGTGTTGCAGGCGCTGCTGGCCGAACAGGTACCGGTGCGCGACATTCGCAGCATCGCCGAGGCCATCGCCAACAATGCCGCCAAGAGTCAAGATACTGCCGCCTTGGTGGCTGCGGTGCGCGTCGGATTGTCCCGCGCAATCGTGCAAAGCATTGTAGGGCTTGACTCCGAGCTGCCTGTGATCACCTTGGAACCAAGGTTGGAACAGATTTTGCTGAATAGTATTCAGAAGGCAGGGCAAGGCCAGGAAGAGGGCGTCCTGCTGGAGCCAAGCATGGCTGAGAAGCTGCAACGTTCGTTGATCGACGCCGCGCAGCGCCAGGAAATGCAGGGCCAACCAGTGATCCTGCTGGTGGCGGGCCCGGTCCGGGCGATGTTGTCGCGGTTTGGGCGCCTGGCAGTACCGAATTTGCACGTTTTGGCTTATCAGGAAATTCCTGACAATAAGCAAGTGACTATCGTCGCGACAGTAGGGCCGAACGGCTGAGGGTAGTGGGTTATGCAAGTTAAGCGTTTTTTCGCCGCCGATATGCGTCAGGCCATGAAACTGGTTCGTGATGAGCTGGGCGCCGACGCCGCGATTATCGGAAACCGTCGTATTGCCGGCGGTGTCGAGCTGACGGCTGCCCTGGATTACACCCCCTCGGCACTGGCGCCGCGCGTGCCGAACATGGAGCTCGAAGACGAGCTGCGCAAGACCGCGTCGCGCATTGTCTCGGCCCAGGCTGAACTGAGCATGCGTGGCGACAGCGATGCCACCACCAATCGCCAATTGTTCGCTGGCTTGCCGCTGACGGCTTCCGAGCCGTTGGTTGAGCCGACCTTCAAAGAACCGCCGCGTCCCGCCGCACCAGCCCCGGCTGCTGGCGTCGACCAGCGTGTGTTCGACTCGATGCGGTTTGAACTCAACGGCCTGCGCGAACTGCTCGAAGTGCAGCTAGGCTCGCTGGCCTGGACGCAGTTGCAAGGCAGCAAGCCGCTACAGGCCAACCTGTGGCGCCGCCTGCAACGCATCGGCCTGTCCGGCCCGTTGTCGCGCGACCTGCTGGCCCTGACCACCGAAATCGAAGAGCCACGCCAGGCCTGGCGCATGTTGTTGGCGCACCTGGCGCGGATGATCACCACGCCGGAAATCGAACCTCTGGAAGAGGGCGGTGTGATTGCCATGGTCGGCCCTGCCGGCATGGGCAAGACCACCACCCTGGCCAAGCTGGCGGCGCGTTATGTGCTCAAGTACGGCGCGCAGAATATCGCGCTGGTGAGCATGGACAGCTACCGTATTGGCGCCCAGGAACAGCTCAAGACCCTGGGCCGAATTCTCAATGTGCCGGTGACCCACGTCGATCCGGGCCAGTCCCTGGCCAACGCCCTCGACCCGTTGCTGCGCAAGCGCGTGGTGCTGATCGATACCGCCGGCCTGCAAGCCAGCGACCCGGCCTTGCGCATGCAGCTGGAAAGCCTCGCCGGGCGTGGCATCAAGTCGAAGAATTACCTGGTGCTTGCAACCACCAGCCAGAAACAGGTTCTTACCGCTGCGTATCATAGTTACAAGCGTTGTGGCCTGGCCGGTTGCATCCTCACCAAGCTCGATGAAACCGCGAGCCTGGGTGAAGTGCTGAGCCTGGCCATCAGTCATGAATTGCCGGTCGCCTACCTGACCGACGGGCCGCGGATTCCGGATGATCTGCATCTGCCGCGCCGTCATCAGTTGGTCAGCCGTGCAGTCAGCGTGCAAATGCAAGAAGAGCCTAGCGAGGAAGCGATGGCCGATATGTTCGCCGACCTTTACCACAGCCCCGCAAAACGGGTGGGTTGAGGTCAGGATGAACACAATGAAATGTATCTACATCGATGGTCTGCAAGCGATTCACGCGGCCAAGCCATGTAGCCTGCGTCTAAGCAAGACAAGGTAAAGAAATAAAATGGGCAGCATGCATCCCGTACAGGTGATCGCGGTGACCGGCGGCAAAGGTGGCGTCGGAAAAACTAACGTGTCAGTGAATTTGTCCCTGGCCCTGGCAGAGCTTGGCCGTCGCGTCATGCTGCTGGATGCTGACCTGGGGCTGGCGAACGTCGACGTTCTGCTGGGGCTGACGCCCAAACACACCCTTGCCGATGTGATCGAGGGCCGCTGCGAGCTGCGCGATGTGCTGCTGCAGGGCCCCGGTGGCATCCGCATCGTGCCGGCCGCCTCTGGCACCCAGAGCATGGTGCACCTGAGCCCAGCGCAGCATGCCGGCCTGATCCAGGCGTTCAGTGATATCGGCGACAACCTCGACGTGCTGGTGATCGACACCGCCGCCGGGATCGGCGAGTCAGTGGTCAGCTTCGTGCGCGCCGCGCAGGAAGTCTTGCTGGTGGTCTGCGATGAACCCACCTCGATCACCGACGCCTACGCCCTGATCAAACTGCTTAACCGCGACTACGGCATGAACCGCTTCCGCGTCCTGGCCAACATGGCCCAGAGCCCGCAGGAAGGGCGCAACCTGTTCGCCAAGTTGACCAAGGTCACGGACCGCTTCCTCGATGTCGCCTTACAATACGTTGGCGCAGTTCCCTACGACGAGTGTGTGCGCAAGGCTGTGCAAAAGCAGCGTGCAGTCTACGAAGCGTTCCCTCGTTCCAAATGCGCATTGGCGTTCAAGGCTATTGCCCAGAAGGTCGATACCTGGCCGTTGCCCGCCAACCCTCGGGGGCATCTGGAGTTTTTCGTCGAGCGATTGGTGCATCAGACGAGCGCAGGACCGGTGCTATGACAGCGAACGGCTACAACGCTTACAAGAAGTCTGCCCGTGACAGCCAGGGCGAGTTGATCGAGCGCTACGCGCCCTTGGTCAAGCGCATTGCCTATCACTTGCTGGCACGCCTGCCCGCCAGCGTCCAGGTCGAAGACTTGATCCAGGCCGGCATGATCGGTTTGCTCGAAGTGTCGACCAAATACGACGCGAGCAAGGGGGCGAGTTTCGAGACGTATGCGGGTATCCGTATCCGTGGCGCGATGCTCGATGAAGTGCGTAAAGGCGACTGGGCGCCGCGTTCGGTACACCGCAATACGCGCATGGTCAGTGACGCAATTCGCGCAATTGAAGCAAAAACCGGTCGCGACGCTAAAGATCACGAAGTTGCGGCCGAACTCCAATTGAGTCTCGACGATTATTACGGGATTTTGAACGATACCTTGGGCAGCCGCTTGTTCAGTTTCGACGACCTGTTGCAGGACGGCGAACACGAAGGGCTGCACGAAGACGGCGCGAGCGCTCATATGGAGCCATCGCGCGACTTGGAAGATGAACGCTTCCAGGGGGCGCTGGCGGAAGCGATTGCCAATTTGCCGGAGCGTGAGCGGCTGGTGTTGGCGCTGTACTACGACGAAGAGCTGAACCTCAAGGAAATCGGTGAGGTCCTGGGGGTCAGTGAATCGCGGGTCAGCCAGTTGCATAGCCAGTGCGCAGCCCGCTTGCGGGGGCGTTTGGGAGAGTGGCGAGCGCGCTGACAGGCAGTGTGGGGGGCACTGCAGACGATACCGCGACGGTGATTGACCTTCGCGGGTTCGACCCGTGGTGGCCCCGGCAGTCCTTTTTGTGTAATGCCTGTTGAATGAAATGGCGCGTCCAGGTGCTGGGCGCGTTTAAGACTGCTTGGAGGTCGAATTGGACAAGAACATGAAAATCCTCATCGTTGATGACTTCTCAACGATGCGGCGGATCATAAAAAACCTGTTGCGTGACCTTGGGTTCACTAACACGGTCGAGGCGGATGACGGCATCACAGCCATTCCGATCCTCAACAGCGGCAGCATCGACTTTCTGGTAACAGACTGGAACATGCCGGGCATGACCGGTATCGACTTGCTGCGCCACGTGCGTGCTGACGAAAAGCTGCGCAGCCTTCCTGTGCTGATGGTGACCGCCGAAGCCAAGCGTGAGCAGATCATCGAAGCCGCCCAAGCCGGGGTTAACGGTTACGTGGTCAAGCCATTCACTGCATTGGCCTTGAAAGAGAAGATCGAAAAAATCTTCGAACGCATCCACGGCTAATGCCATCGCGGGGGAGCTATGGAGCATAAAGAAACGTCACAGGGAGACTTTGAGTCGACCCTGAAAAAGCATGCTCACCAGTTGGTCGAAAGCCTTGAAAAAGGCCAGTTCGGCGACGCGGTGCAGTTGATCCATGAGCTCAACCAGACCCGTGACCGCGGCCTGTATCAGGAAGTGGGCAAGCTCACGCGCGAGCTGCACAGTGCGATCGTCAATTTCCAGATTGACCCGCATATGCCCCAGGCCGAAGAAATTTCGCAAATCACCGATGCCACCGAACGCCTGTCCTACGTGGTCAGGCTGACTGAGGCGGCGGCCAACCGCACCATGGACCTGGTGGAAAATGCCACGCCCCTGGTCAATGGCATGGCCACCGAAGCCCAGGCCCTCAGCGTTGACTGGGGCCGCTTCATGCGTCGCGAAGTCGGGGCTGAAGAGTTTCGTGAGCTGGCGCGTCGGGTCGAAGGGTTCTTGTCACGCAGCGAGCAGGAAAACCGCACGGTTTCCAGCAACCTCAACGACATTCTGCTCGCCCAGGATTACCAGGACCTCACCGGCCAGGTGATCAAGCGTGTGACCCAGTTGGTCACCGAAGTGGAAAGCAACTTGCTCAAATTAGTGCTTATGGCAGGCCAGGTAGACCGTTTTGCCGGTATCGAACATGACCGCGAAGCGATCCTCTCGGAAAAAGATCCACAAAAACATCTCGCCAAGGGTGAAGGTCCGCAGATTCATGCCGATAAACGTGAAGACGTTGTATCGGGTCAGGATGATGTTGATGACCTGTTATCCAGTTTAGGCTTCTAAGGAGCACCCACATGAGCTTCGGCGCCGATGAAGAAATCCTTCAGGATTTCCTTGTAGAGGCCGGCGAAATTTTAGAGCAGCTGTCCGAACAGCTGGTCGAGCTGGAAAGCCGACCAGATGATGCGAACCTGCTCAATGCAATTTTTCGCGGTTTTCACACTGTAAAAGGGGGCGCCGGCTTCCTCCAGCTCCATGAGCTGGTGGAGTGCTGCCACATCGCCGAGAACGTGTTCGACATCCTGCGCAAGGGTGAGCGTCACGTTGATTCGGAGTTGATGGACGTGATTCTCGAAGCACTGGATGCGGTCAACGGGATGTTCAGCGAAGTCCGCGAACGTTCCCCGATCACCGCGGCCACGCCGGAACTGTTGGCTGCGCTGGCACGTTATGCGGAGCCCGCCGACCTGTCGGCTGCGCCGGTAGCAGAAGCGGCGCCTGAGCCGTTGGCTGAGGCCGAGCCGGACGTGACCGACAGCGAGTTCGAACAGCTGCTCAACTCCCTCAGTGCCGTCAAGGCCGAGGCAGAAGCACCGGCCGCCGTTGCTCCGGCAGCGGCGCCGACCAGCGAAGACATTACCGACGCTGAGTTCGAGTCCCTGCTCGACCAGTTGCACGGCAAAGGCCAGTTCGCGGCCGACGCCGTGCCACCGGCGGCGGCTGCCGCGGCACCTGCCGCGCCCGTCAGCACTGACATTACCGACGACGAATTTGAAGCGTTGCTCGACCAACTGCATGGCAAGGGCACCTTCGCGGCCGATGCCTTGCCGGCCGTCGCCGCCACGCCTGCAGCGGCTGCCAGCAGTGCAGCGCCTGCCGCTGCTGCACCGGCAGGCGATGGGTTGATTTCCGATCACGAATTCGAATCCCTGTTGGACGAGTTGCACGGCAAGGGCAAGTTCAGCGAAGTTGCTCCGGCCGCTGCGGTGGCCACGGCTGCACCGGTTGCCGCCAAAGCCGCCGCCCCTGCACCGGCCGCCAAGCCTGCGCCCGCACCGGCCGCCGCTCCGGCGCCTGCACGTGCTGCAGCGGCACCGGTTGCCGAGAAGCCTGCCAGTGAAGCCGAAACCACCGTGCGCGTTGATACCGCACGCCTGGACGACATCATGAACATGGTCGGCGAACTGGTACTGGTGCGTAATCGCCTGGTGCGCCTGGGCCTGAGCAGCGGCGATGAAGCCATGCAAAAGGCCGTGTCGAACCTGGATGTGGTGACTGCCGACCTGCAGACCGCCGTGATGAAAACGCGGATGCAGCCGATCAAGAAAGTCTTCGGCCGCTTCCCGCGCCTGGTTCGCGACTTGGCGCGCCAGTTGAAGAAAGAGATCAACCTGGAACTGGTGGGTGAAGAAACCGACCTCGACAAGAACCTTGTCGAGGCCCTGGCCGACCCGCTGGTCCACTTGGTGCGCAACGCCGTCGACCACGGCGTCGAAACCCCGGAAGAACGCGAAGCCTCGGGCAAGTCCCGTGGCGGCAAGGTGATCCTGGCGGCGGAGCAAGAGGGCGACCACATCCTGCTGTCGATCACCGATGACGGCAAAGGCATGGACCCGGCCATATTGCGTAATATCGCAGTCAAGCGTGGCGTGATGGACAAGGACGCCGCCGACCGCCTGACCGATAGCGAATGCTACAACCTGATCTTTGCCCCGGGCTTCTCGACCAAAACCGAGATTTCCGACGTGTCTGGTCGCGGTGTGGGCATGGACGTGGTGAAGACCAAGATCAGCCAGCTCAACGGCTCGATCAACATCTACTCGACCAAGGGCCAGGGCTCGAAGATTGTCATCAAGGTGCCGTTGACCCTGGCGATCATGCCGACCCTGATGGTGATGCTGGGCAACCAGGCCTTCGCCTTCCCGCTGGTCAACGTCAACGAGATCTTCCACCTCGACCTGTCGCGCACCAACGTGGTGGACGGCCAGGAAGTGGTGATTGTGCGCGACAAGGCGTTGCCACTGTTCTACCTCAAGCGCTGGCTGGTCGCTTCGGCTGCCCATGAAGAGCAGCGCGAAGGCCATGTGGTGATTCTCTCCGTGGGCACCCAGCGTATCGGCTTTGTCGTCGATCAGTTGGTTGGCCAGGAAGAGGTGGTCATCAAGCCTTTGGGCAAAATGCTGCAGGGAACCCCGGGCATGTCGGGTGCGACCATCACCGGTGACGGTCGGATCGCGCTGATTCTCGATGTTCCGAGCATGCTCAAGCGTTACGCCGCTCGGCGTATTTGATTCTGGTGGGGCAGGGCGGTTAGCCCGCCCCGCCTAACGGAGTGTTTATGGCAGTCAAGGTCCTGGTGGTGGACGATTCGGGTTTCTTCCGTCGCCGCGTCTCGGAAATTCTTTCCGCTGATCCAACGATCCAGGTGGTCGGCACGGCCACCAACGGTAAAGAGGCGATTGATCAAGCCATTGCGTTGAAACCGGACGTGATCACCATGGACTACGAGATGCCGATGATGGATGGCATCACGGCAGTTCGGCACATCATGCAACGCTGCCCGACCCCGGTATTGATGTTCTCCTCGCTGACCCACGAAGGCGCCCGAGTGACCCTCGACGCGTTGGACGCTGGCGCAGTGGACTTCTTGCCGAAGAATTTCGAAGACATCTCGCGCAATCCTGAGAAGGTCAAGCAGATGCTGTGCGAGAAGGTGCACAGCATTTCGCGCAGTAACCGTCGCAGCTTATTCAGCGCGCCAGCGCCTGCACCGGTGGTGGCCCCTGCTGCACCCGCTAGTTCCTCATTCAGTCGCCCAGCTCCGGCCCCGGCCCCGGTTGCACGGCCTGCGGTGATGCCGGCACGTGCGTCTGCGCCAAGTGCGCATTCGCCTGCACCTAAGCGTAAAGCCTACAAGCTGGTCGCTATTGGTACGTCCACGGGCGGCCCGGTTGCCCTGCAACGCGTATTGACCCAACTGCCGGCCAATTTCCCGGCGCCGATCGTGTTGATCCAGCACATGCCTGCCGCCTTCACCAAGGCCTTTGCCGAGCGCCTGGACAAGCTGTGCCGCATCAGCGTCAAGGAAGCCGAGGATGGCGACATCCTGCGTCCTGGCCTGGCGCTGCTGGCCCCGGGTGGCAAGCAGATGATGGTGGATGGCCGTGGTGCGATCAAAATCCTGCCGGGCGATGAGCGCCTGAACTACAAGCCGTGCGTGGATATCACCTTTGGTTCGGCCGCCAAGTCCTACGGCGACAAAGTTCTGGCGGTGGTGCTCACCGGCATGGGCGCCGACGGCCGTGAAGGCGCGCGCCTGCTCAAGCAGGGCGGCAGCGCCATCTGGGCCCAGGACGAAGCCAGCTGTGTGATCTATGGCATGCCCATGGCCATCGTCAAAGCGGACCTGGCCGACGCGGTCTACAGCCTGGACGACATTGGCAAGCATCTGGTGGAGGCTTGCCTCTGATGGATGTCTTGAGCCTGATCGGCATCATCATGGCGTTTGTCGCGATTATCGGCGGCAACTACCTTGAGGGCGGCCACCTCGGCGCCCTGGCCAACGGCCCGGCGGCGCTGATCGTGATCGGTGGCACCGTGGGCGCGGCGTTGCTGCAATCGCCCATGAGCTCGTTCAAGCGCGCCATGCAGATTCTGATATGGATCATTTTCCCGCCTCGCGTGGACCTGCCAGGCGGCATCGACCGCGTGGTCAACTGGAGCCTCACCGCACGCAAGGAAGGCCTGCTGGGCCTGGAAGGCGTGGCCGATGCGGAGCCCGACAGCTACGCGCGCAAAGGCCTGCAATTACTGGTGGACGGCGCCGAGCCGGAAGCGATCCGCAGCATCCTGGAAGTGGATTTCTACACCCAGGAAAGCCGCGACATCAACGCCGCCAAAGTCTATGAAAGCATGGGCGGCTACGCGCCGACCATCGGCATCATCGGTGCGGTGATGGGCCTGATCCACGTGATGGGCAACCTCGCCGATCCGTCGCAACTGGGCAGCGGTATTGCCGTGGCATTTGTCGCCACCATCTACGGTGTGGCCAGTGCCAACCTGGTGTTGTTGCCGGTGGCCAGCAAGCTCAAGTCGATTGCCATGCGCCAGTCGCGTTACCGCGAAATGTTGCTCGAAGGCATTCTGTCGATTGCCGAGGGCGAGAACCCGCGTTCCATCGAATTGAAGCTCCAGGGCTTCATGGATTGATGGGAGATATCGATTATGAGCCGTCGTCGTCGCGAGCCTGAAGAACACGTCAACCACGAACGGTGGCTGGTGTCCTACGCGGACTTCATCACTTTGCTGTTCGCGTTTTTCGTGGTGATGTACTCGATCTCGTCGATTAACGAAGGCAAGTACAAAGTCATTTCCCAGGCGCTGATTGGCGTGTTCAACGACGCCGACCGCGCCCTCAAGCCGATCCCGATCGGCGAAGAACGGCCCAAGACCGTGACCCCGGCCAAGCCGCTGGTCAACGATAGCGATGAAACCGCTGCCGGCGTCGGTGGCACCAGCGATCCGCTGAAAAGCATCGCCGACGACATCAGTGCCGCGTTTGGCGACTTGATCAGTTCCAACCAGATGACCGTGCGTGGCAATGAGTTGTGGGTGGAGATCGAGCTTAATTCCAGCCTGCTGTTTGCCAGTGCCGATGCGATGCCCAGCGACCAGGCATTCACCATCATCGACAAGGTGGCGACGATTCTGAAGCCGTTCGAAAACCCGATCCACGTTGAAGGCTTTACCGACAATTTCCCGATCGCCACCGCGCAGTACCCGACCAACTGGGAGCTTTCGGCAGCACGGGCGTCGAGCATCGTGCGCATGCTCGCGATGCAGGGCGTGAACCCCGGGCGCCTGGCGTCGGTAGGGTACGGCGAGTTCCAGCCGGTGGCGAATAACGCCACGGTAGAAGGCCGCGCACGCAATCGTCGGGTGGTGCTGGTGGTGTCGCGCAACCTGGATGTGCGCCGCAGCCTGACCGGTACCGGCACTGCCAATGCAACTCCGGATGCGGCGTTGAAGCGGGCTGGCACACAAACTGCACCGGCACCTGCAAAGCCGCCGGTTCGTCAGAGTGCCGTCAATTCTCCGTCGCCGGCTCAATAACCCTATGCAATGTCTCGGTCGCGCCTGTGCCCGCCGGGAGGAACCAACCGAATGAGAGTCTGGGCAGTTGCCAATCAAAAAGGTGGAGTCGGCAAGACCACCACCTCCATCGCCTTAGCCGGTTTGCTCGCTGAGGCGGGCAAGCGTGTGGTCGTGGTGGACCTGGACCCTCACGGCTCCATGACCAGCTATTTCGGCTACGACCCGGATGCGCTGGAACACAGCAACTACGACCTGTTCCTGCATAAAGGCAGCGTGCCGGCCGATTTGCCGGGCCAACTGCTGCTGCCTACCAGCAACGAAAGCATTTCCCTGCTGCCCTCCAGCACCGCCCTGGCCACCCTGGAGCGCCAGTCGCCGGGGCAGAGCGGGCTGGGCCTGGTGATCGCCAAGACCCTGGCGCAACTGTGGCAAGACTTCGACTACGCGATCATCGACAGCCCGCCGTTGCTTGGCGTGTTGATGGTGAACGCCCTGGCAGCCAGCCAGCAACTGGTGATCCCGGTGCAGACTGAACACCTGGCGGTTAAAGGCCTGGAGCGCATGGTCAGCACTCTGGCGATGATCAACCGCTCGCGCAAACAGGCGCTGCCGTACAGCATCGTGCCGACCTTGTTCGACCGTCGCACCCAAGCGTCCCTCGGCACCCTGCGCGTATTGCGCGATGCCTATCCGGAGGCCATCTGGAACGGCTACATCCCGGTGGACACGCGCCTGCGTGACGCCAGCCGTGCAGGCCTCACACCGTCGCAGTTCGACGGCAAGAGCCGTGGCGTCCTTGCCTACCGCGCATTGCTCAAGCACCTGCTGTCCCAGCAGCTTGTGGCGCAGGTGGCGTGATGAACCGGCCCACCAAACTCAAGACCCGGCCGCAACTGGCACTGGAATCCTACCTGGATGCCTTGCTGCAGGATGCGACCGCGCAAGAACTGCCGGAACCGATCCTGGTGCTGGAGCCGGCTGTCGAACCAGTGGCCTTGCTGGATGAATTCCAGTTGGCGGTGCTGGAAGAGCAAGCCCGAGATGCGCAGGTCGTGGTGCCGATTACGCCGGTTGTGACCGCGCCTGTGGTGGTTGCGCCCGTCGTGCTCGAGCCGGTGGTGGAAGTGCACCTGCCACCGAGCATCACGCCGCCGCCGGTGACCGGTGATGGCCGCCCGAGCTGGGCTGCAGAGCCGTTTGAATGCCTGCTGTTCGACGTCGCCGGGTTGACCCTGGCGGTGCCGCTGGTGTGCCTGGGCTCGATTTATTCACTGGAAGGCCAGGAACTGACGCCACTGTTCGGGCAACCGGAGTGGTTTCTCGGCATCCTGCCCAGCCAGGCCGGCAACCTGAAAGTCCTCGATACCGCGCGCTGGGTCATGCCTGACCGTTACCGCGACGACTTCCGCCAGGGCTTGCAATACGTGATCTCGGTGCAGGGCTACGAGTGGGGGCTGGCCGTGCATCAAGTCAGCCGCTCGTTGCGCCTGGACCCGAACGAAATCAAATGGCGCAGCCATCGGGGTCAACGGCCTTGGCTGGCGGGCACCGTGATTGAACACATGTGCGCGTTGCTTGATGTTTCCGAACTGGCCGAGTTGATCGCCAGTGGCGCCGCCAAGTCGATGCCAATAACTAAACGCAGTTGATTGAACAATAAGGGCCGCATGTGAATGCGGTCAGCGAAGCACACACGCCGTGTAAAACGGCATTTGAAGGGGTCAGGGGTATGAACAAGTCAGCGTCCGCACAAGGTTTGGATGATCCGATCCTGCAATGGGTTACCTTCAAACTGGACAACGAGTCCTATGGCATTAACGTGATGCGCGTGCAGGAAGTGCTGCGCTACACCGAGATTGCCCCGGTACCGGGTGCACCGAGCTACGTGCTGGGCATCATCAACCTGCGCGGCAACGTGGTGACGGTGATCGACACCCGCCAGCGTTTCGGCCTGGTGCCGACCGAAGTCAACGACAATACGCGTATCGTCATCATCGAGGCCGACAAGCAAGTGGTCGGGATCATGGTCGATAGCGTGGCCGAAGTGGTCTACCTGCGCCAATCCGAAGTTGAAACCGCGCCGAACGTGGGTAACGAAGAGTCCGCCAAGTTCATCCAGGGCGTGTGCAACAAGAACGGCGAACTGCTGATTCTGGTTGAGCTGGACAAGATGATGAGCGAAGAAGAATGGTCGGATCTGGAGAACATCTGATTGTTTCTTGAAGCAGCGGTAATTGTCCTGGCCCTGTTGTGGGCCGGGACGTTGGCATTCCTGCTGCGCTATGTGCGCCAGCAACGCGAGTTGTTGTTGCAGCAGGCTGAGCGCGATGCTGTGCGTGACCGGCGCGTGCTTGAGTTGGTAAAGCGAGTCGATCATTACCAGCAGAGTGCGGTAAAGGTTGGGGATGAGGTGCATGAACTGCGCGCGATCCTTGCGCCGATCCCGGATAAGCTGGCGCAGATTGAGCAGCGGGATCCCTCGAGTCTGTCGTTTGCCCAGGCCGCCAAGTTGGTGGGGATGGGGGCTACGGTGGATGAGCTGACGCAGTCGTGTGGGTTGACGCAGGCTGAGGCGCAGTTGATGAGTAAGCTGCATAAGAGCTGACTGTGGGCTTTGCTCGGCGTACATATCCATTCCTGCGGTAACGACTACCTATGGTTCCGCTCTTACAGCGGGTCACTTTTGGAAGGATCCAAAAGTAGTGGCCGTTACCTAAAAAACGGATAGGTACTCAGTCATCCAATTATTTTCCCATTCCATGGCTTTTTTCTCCTCGCCAAAGGTCCACATCCTTCAAGCACCTTTGAATCCAGGAGTAACCCACCCATGACCACCCCCAAGGCACTGTTGATCCTCCATGGCAAGCAAGCCCTCAACGAGGATGTGCGCGATGCCGTGAAGGCCCGGCGCGAGCAGGGCGGCGAGCTGGCGGTGCGGGTGACGTGGGAGGGCGGTGACGCCCAGCGCCTGGTCAATGAAGCCCTCACCGACGGCTACACCCATATCATCGCCGGCGGCGGCGACGGTACCTTGCGTGATGTGGCCGAAGCCATGGCCCAGGCCAAAACCGACGCCAGCCTGGTGCTGATGCCCTTGGGCACCGCCAACGACTTCGCCAAGGCTGCCGGTGTGCCGCTGGAACCCGCCCAGGCCCTGGCGCTGCTGGACGTGCCGCCACGGGCCATCGACCTCGGTAAGGTGGGCGGGCAAATTTTCCTCAATATGGCCACCGGCGGTTTTGGCAGCCAGGTCACTGCCAACACTTCCGAAGACTTGAAGAAGGTGCTCGGCGGCGCCGCATACCTGTTCACCGGCCTGTCGCGTTTCAGCGAGTTGAAGGCCGCCTACGCCGAGCTGGATGGTCCCGATTTTCACTGGAAGGGCGAGTTGCTCGCCTTGGGTATCGGCAACGGTCGCCAGGCGGGGGTGGGCATGAGCTATGCCCCGGTGCAATGGCGGATGATGGCCTGCTGGACGTCAGTATCCTGCCCGCGCCGCAGGAAGTGGTCGGCACGCTGCGTGAGCTGATGACCAATGGCTGGGGCCTGGACACCATGTTTGTCCGTGCACGGCTGCCGTGGGTGAATATCAAGGTTGCGCAAGGCTTGTACATCAACTTGGATGGCGAGCCGCTGGAGGGCGACGACCTGCACTTCGAGGCCTTGCCCAAGGCCTTGCGCGTGCACCTGCCGGTAGATTCGCCGTTAGTCGTCCAGGCTGATGATCTGCTCGCGCACGGCAAATAACACCAGGCCGGCCACGTCGAAAATCTGCAGGCGTTTCATGATTTGCGAGCGGTGCGCTTCCACGGTCTTGATGCTCAAGCCCAAGCCGTGGGCGATTTCCCGGGTGGACTTGCCGCGCACGATCAAGCGCAGGATTTCCAGCTGCCGCGCCGTGAGGTTATGGCTGTGCGCGGCGGGCGTGGCGGGCCCCTGGCTACGGACCAGCGCCTGGTTGATCACCGTGTGGGCAATCGCCGGGCTCAGGTAACGTTCGTTGTTGCGCAAGGCCAGCAGCGCGTGTTCCAGCTCGTTGGCGGTGGTGTCCTTGAGCAGGTAGCCATGGGCGCCGGATTCCAGCGCGCGCATGATCAGTTCCGGGTCAGTGTGCATCGACAGGATCAGTACGCGGCTCTTGGGGTAGGCCCGCTTGAGTTGCTGCAAGGCATCCAGGCCGCCGGTGTGCTTCATCGACAGGTCCAATAACACGATATCGGGCAGCAAGGCGCTGAACTGCTCAAGTAGTTGCGCGCCATCGCTGGCTTCGCCGATGACGGTGTAGCCGGGAATGTCCTGGACCAGCGCGCGTACGCCGGCCCGGATCAAAGCGTGGTCATCCACCAGGAGTAATTTGCAGGTCACTCGATAACCTTAGGGGAACTGGCCCGTTCAAGGGCGCGGGGCGCCCAGGGGAAAAGCGCGTCGATCCGTGTCCCTTTGCCTGGCTGGCTGCTGACGGATAATGAACCGCCAAGCTGATCAACCCGCTCGGACATGCCGGCCATGCCCCGTTGGCCTTCCAGGGCAGGGTTGATGGCCGGCGAAAAACCCTGGCCGTCATCGCAGATACTCAGCGAGAGGCCCTCGGGCAGGCGTTGCAGGCGGACCAGCAGGTTACCCGCCTGGGCGTGGCGTAGCATGTTGGTCACCGCTTCTTGGGTGATGCGAAAGGCCGCTACCGCCATTTCTTCCGGAATACCGGTCAGCCGTTGCTGGCATTCCAGGCTCCAGCACACCTGGGTGTTTTCCAGGGTCTTGAGCAGGTGCGCGCGCAGGCTGGCTTCCAGGCCCAGGCTGGCCAGCTGGCGAGGGTTGAGAATGGCGGAGACGTCGCGCACCTTGGCCAGGGTTTCATTCAGGGTGTTGCACAGCACCGTGCACTGGCTTTGCAGGTCGTCCGGCAGGCGGCGCTTGAGCCATTCGCTTTGCAGCTTGGCGGCTGTGAGCAGTTGGCCGATATCGTCATGCAGCTCGCGGCTGAGGCGGTGGCGTTCGTTTTCCTGGACTTGCAGCAGGCGGTCGGCCAATTCCTGGGGCTGGAACTTGATGGATTTGCGCGAGCGCCACTGTTGCAGGCCCATCACGAGCAGGGTGGCCAGGTTGAGCACAATCACCAGCAGCGGCAAGGGCGCAGAACGGGTATAGGTCCAGAGGCTCAGCAACAGCGAGCCAAGGCACAGGGCGAGGATCAAACGGCGTGCATTGCTGCGGGACGCGGACCTTGCGATGAGTGTCTTGAGGCTGGCGTACATAGCGGATGGAGCCAATGAGGGTTCGCTGCGGGAAGACCGGTCATGGCGGCTGACAGGGCTCTGTTTGGAATGCGTTATCGAATCGTTTTCAAGCATGATGAAGTTGGGTCACTTCGAGCGGGGCATAGTACCACCACTATTACCGTTGGTCGCCTGGCTGGGTTATTAAACGTGCAAATGTTCCAGGTGGTATTCCCAGAGTTCATGAAGTGAGGGGTTATATTACTTCCGTGAATTTGTATCGTTATTACCGTTAATGGCTAATTGATATTGCGTGGGTGGGATTCAATTCCATTTGATGGGTGGCGATGTCGTTTTTAGATACCTTCAGGTTTAAACACGACCTGATATCCGCTCAAGACGTGTGGTGCATTCGCTGCTGAGGTTTAAAGCTGAAATCCTTTTGTGGAATATGCAGAGTTACCGTAGCAATCAGCGTCGTTTGCTCCGCTTCATCCAATGCCAGTTGGCCGGTTCTTACATCAATCAACTCCAGCTGCCAGGCGAGCAATTTCAAGCACTCTTCCAGGGCGTCCAAGGCTTGATCATGCAACTGCAAGGGGCTCTCGGCATTGGCGATCAGGTACTGAATATGCCGCGAGAACTCGCTGATCGCCTGCAGTGCAAGGTGATCGGCGCTCTCGGCGAGCTTGATCAGGCTGGCCTTCATGCAGTCGATGGCGTCACTGTCGTTTCGGATCAAATGCAAGTGGCTCAAGCATTCCTCCGATTTGGCCAGCAGCTTTTCCGCCTCGTGCAGGAATTCGGGAAGTGCAAGTTGCCACTCTCTACCGTTGTTCATCATGCAAGTCTCCACAACATAAGGTCGGGTGATGAGATGTCGCACCGGGTGAATGGCTTAAAAGTAGCGCTGAAATATGACTGAAATCTGTAGGTTGGTTCTGAGATTTCAGTAGGACGTTTATTAGAGTGACGGCGACGGCTGTGCGCGGCCCTCATGAATGGGGTCAATTGCACACCTTCAAGTGCCGACATCTGAGTGTCTGGAAGACCCGCGGGCTGAGGGCTTGGGATGGCAAACAAAAGCCTGACTCCATTCATGCATTGAGAATGGCGTCACATTAATGGCTATTAGATATTGCGAATATCAGGTCGGGCCTGATTGCGCATAGGGGAATCCCTTACATGGCGGAACCTTGCGTCGAACTTAATGTCGCGCAACGTCGCTGCACCGCTACTTGTAGAGCCAGAGCAGTAAACCATGATGTCAGTGTGACATCAATGCATTTACGTGGCATTTTACAGGGGTCAAGGTCTGGCGCTCGCCGCCGATAACAAACCTTATGTGAACTGCACAATCCCCTAGCGCATCAGGAGCTTTTAATGGCCGGCATTCTCGACACGGTAGATCAACGCACGCAACTGGTGGGTGAGAATCGCCTTGAGATCCTTATGTTCCGCCTGGCCGGGCGGCAGCTGTTCGCGATCAACGTGTTCAAGGTGCAGGAAGTCCTGCAACTGCCCAAGCTGACGTTGATGCCGCAACGCCACCCGTTCGTATGCGGCGTGGTCAACCTGCGGGGCCAGACGCTGCCGGTGATCGACCTGTCCCAGGCCATCGGCATGCGCCCGCTTGTGCCGGGGCCCAACAGCACCATTATTGTCACCGAGTACAACCGTTCGGTGCAGGCGTTCCTGGTGGGCGGCGTGGACCGCATCGTCAACATGAACTGGGAAGCCATCCTGCCGCCGCCAGCCAGCGCCGGGCGCCAGCATTACCTCACCGCCATCAGCAAGGTCGACGACCAGTTGGTGGAAATCATCGACGTGGAAAAAGTCCTGGCTGAGATCGTGCCGTACAACGCCAAGGTCTCCCGTGAAAAACTCGAAGACCCGGTGCTGGAACGCGCCCGTGGCCGTGAAGTGCTGCTGGTGGATGACTCCAACGTGGCCCTCTCGCAACTGCGCGACACCCTCGGCCAACTGGGCGTGAAGATGCACATCGCCAGCGATGGTCTCAAGGCCTTGAACATGCTCAAGGCCTGGGCCGACAGCGGCCAGGTGATGACCGACAAGCTGTTGATGATCTTCACCGACGCCGAAATGCCCGAAATGGACGGCTACCGCCTCACCACCGAGATCCGCAATGATCCGCGCCTGCGCAGCCTCTACGTGGTGCTGCACACCTCGTTGTCGGGCAGCTTCAACGACTCGATGGTGAAGAAGGTCGGCTGTGACAACTTCCTGTCCAAGTTCCAGCCCGACAAGCTGGTGGACGTGGTGCGCCAACGTCTGATGCTGGACGAAGTGCCCGCCATGTAGTGAGCGGTTATAGTGTGGGCTTTACTCGTTCAGGAATGCAGGCTCATGCTTCGTCTCAGCGCGTTGTACCGTTACCCTTTGAAGTCCGGCAAGGCCGAAATACTGCAACAGGTCGGCCTGGATAAGCTCGGTGTGGACGGGGATCGACGCTGGATGCTGGTGGATGAAGCCAGCGGGCGTTTCCTCACACAGCGCGCCGTGGCGAAGATGAGCCAACTGTCGGCGCTGTGGAACAGCCGCGGTGGCCTCACCCTGAGTTCGCCTGGCTACACGCCGCTGGACGTGGCGCTGCCGGCCAGCGACGACGCGTTGCGGGGTGTGACCATCTGGCGTGACACCCTGCGCGTGCCCGACGCCGGCGACGCAGCGGCTGCCTGGGTCAGTGACTTTATCGGCAAACCGACGCGACTGGTCCACATCCCCCTGGAGCGCGCGCGTACCACCCAGGCGGGTTACGGCAAGGACGATGACCAGGTCGCGTTTGCCGACGGTTACCCCTTGCTCGTGATCGGCCAGGCCTCCCTGGACGACCTCTCGCAACGCATCGGCCGCCCCATGGAAATGCTGCGCTTTCGTCCCAACCTCGTGATCGAAGGCAGCGAAGCCTTCGCCGAAGACGGCTGGAAACGCCTGCGTATTGGCGATGTGGAGTTCCGTGCGGTCAAGCCGTGCTCGCGCTGCATTCTTACCACCATCGACCCGCACACCGGCGAACGCAGCGCCGACCGCGAGCCTTTTGCGACGCTGGAGACTTATCGCAAGACTGAGGATGGCGCGATTTTCGGCCAGAACCTGGTCAATGACGGCGTTGGGCGACTGGAGATTGGAATGCCGGTGACCCTTCTCGAGTAATTCACCCGCCCATAAAAAAATGCCCGTCTCGCAGGAGACGGGCATTTTTTTGAGCCTTGGAAAACCCTTACCCGCGGTATTCGCACAGGTAAGCGGTGTCCACGGCGACCTTGAGCTGGAACTTGCTGTTGGCCGGTACGTTGAACTGGCTGCCGGCAGCGAAGGTTTCCCAGTCGCTGGCGTCAGGCAGTTTGACGGTCAGGGCGCCGGAGACCACGTGCATGATTTCACGCTGCGCCGTACCGAACTCGTATTCACCCGGGGCCATTACGCCGATGGTCGCCGGACCTTCTGCAGTGCCGAAAGCGATCGACTTGACGGTGCCGTCGAAGTACTCGTTGACTTTAAACATGGGCGATTCCTCGGAAAAGGGTCTGGAAAGGTCGGCCAGTATGCCCAAGGGCAGGGGAGCTGCCTAGACCGGCAGAATCAGCGGTAACAAGCGCGCCGTATTGCGCGCATCCTCCAGCGCCCGATGCTGCTGGCCATGGAACTGCATCCCCGCCAATTGCAGGGCGCCGTTGAGGCCCAGAGGCTTGTCCAGACGCCGGGCCTTGGCGAAGCGCTGCTTGAGGTTTACATGGGGCGTGTTGGCGAGCGCGCTGGCCAGGCCATTGCGCTGCCACTCCAGCTCCAACTGCTTGCGATCGTAATCGCCCCAACTGGCCCAGCCTTCCAGGCGCGGCTGATGCTGGCCCAGCCAGCGTTCGAACAGCGGCCACACCTCGGTGATCGGCGCCGCGCCATCGATGTTTGCCTGGGTGATGTGCGTCAGTTGGCGACAGAAAGGCGTCAGCAATGGCCGGCGCAGCGGGCGTACAAAGCGCTGGAAATGATCCAGCTCGCGCCCCTGGCGGTTGACCAGGCTCGCGCCGATCTCAATGACTTCCATCTCCGTCACGGGCCAGCCGCCTTCATCCGTTGTGGCTTCAAGGTCAATAATCAGCCAATGAGGCATCGCGCAGGTTCCCGTACTCTTCCCTTTCTGTTGGGGATAGAGCGTAGCCCGGCCGTGTAGTTCCGCCTAGGGGCTATTCGATCTCCAGTAAAACCTGACGATTACGCACTTGATCTCCGGCAATAACCTGCACGCCCTTGATCACGCCGTCGATACCGGCGGTCAGCGGATGCTCCATTTTCATGGCTTCGAGCACCAGCAGCAGTTGGCCTTTGGTCACGCTGTCGCCGGCGCAAACCCGCACATCGACGATGGCGCCGTCCATCGGTGCCTTGACGGTGCCGCTGCTGGCGTCGGCCTGGCGGCTGGCGACTTGCTGGGTGCGGTTGGTCACCGTGAGGCCGGGCAGCCACAGTTGGTTGCCGTCAAGATGATAGGCAACGCGGCGGCGGATGCCGTTGAGTACCACGGTGGCGTAGCGCCCGTCGGTGGTGAGTGGCAGAGGATCAGCGCTGACGCTGTGGATTTCGCCGTTGACTTCAAGGCGATAGGTGCAGGGGACGCTGGCGGTGTTGCGCCATCCCGCCAAGGCTTGGGGATGCTGGTCGGCGCTGTGTGTGTAAAACAGCGTGGCGGCCAGGGCGAGCTGGTCGTTTGATGCGGTCTGGGGCAGGACTTCGTTGAAGTGTTCTGCGATAAAACCGGTGCTGAAATCTCCAGCGATAAAGTCCGGGTGCTTGAGCATATCGGCCAACAGCTGCCGATTGGTCGCGACCCCCAGCAACACGGTGTCTTCAACCGCGCGCAGCAGTTTGCGCCGCGCCTCTTCACGGGTGGCGCCATGGGCGATGATTTTGCCCAGCATCGGGTCGTAGAACGGGCTGATGCGCTGGCCCTCCACCACGCCATGATCGATGCGCACGCCCACGGCCGGTTCCCAGCGCAGCACATCGCCGGTTTGCGGCAAGAAGCCCTGGGCCGGATCTTCGGCGTACAGGCGCACTTCCATGGCATGGCCGCCCAGGGTTACGTCGGCTTGGGTCAGTGGCAGTGTTTGGCCGGCGGCGATCTGCAGTTGCCAATCCACCAGGTCCAGCCCGGTGATGAGTTCGGTCACCGGGTGCTCCACCTGCAGGCGGGTGTTCATCTCCAGGAAGTAGAACTGACCGTGGCGGTCGAGCAGGAATTCCACGGTGCCCGCACCGACGTAATTCACCGCACGCCCGGCCTTCAGGGCGGCTTCGCCCATGGCTTGGCGCAGTGCTTGGGTCATGACGGGGCAGGGGGCTTCTTCGATGACTTTCTGGTGGCGGCGTTGGATTGAGCAGTCGCGTTCGCCGAGGTAGATCAGGTTGCCGTGGCTGTCGCCGAACAGTTGGATTTCGACGTGGCGTGGGTCGATCAGGGCTTGTTCGAGGATCAGTTCGTCGCTGCCGAAGGCATTTTTGGCTTCAGAGCGGGCGGTGTGCAGGTTGTTCAATAGGTCTGTTGGGTGGTGCACCAGGCGCATGCCGCGACCGCCGCCGCCGGCGCTGGCTTTGATCATGAGAGGGTAGCCGATGCGCTCGGCTTGTTGTTGCAGGGTGGTGTCGTCCTGGGCGCTGCCTTGGTAGCCGGCGATGCAGGGGACGCCGGCTTCGAGCATGGCGAGTTTGGATTGGCGTTTGCTGCCCATCAGTTCGATGGCCTCAGCGCTGGGGCCGATGAAGGTGAGGTTGGCGTCCTGGCAGGCACGGGCGAAATGGGGGTTTTCGGAGAGGAAGCCGTAGCCGGGGTGGATGGCGTCGGCGCCTGTTCGTTTGGCTGCGTCGAGGATGGCCTCGATGTTGAGGTATGACTGGTGGACCGGGGAAGGGCCGATATGGACGGCTTCGTCGGCCATCTGGACGTGCAGGGCTTGGGTATCGGCGTCGCTGTAGACCGCGACCGTGCGATAGCCCAGGGCTTGGGCGGTGCGTTGGATGCGGCAGGCGATTTCGCCGCGGTTGGCGATAAGGATTTTGGTGAGCTGTGGCATTTTTTTGCTCCGTGGGTATATCCGTTATTTAGGTAACGGCTACTTAGGGTTCCGCTCTTACAGCGGGTCACTTTTGGAAAGGCCCAAAAGTAACCAAAAGGCCTTCGCCCCAACACTCGGCACCTCGCCTAGGCTCGGTGTGCCCTCACTCCGGCTTTGGAGCGTGTGCCGCCGCGATGGGCCATCCTTGGCCCAGCGCGGCTAACCCGGCGTCCTGCCGGGTTACCCACGCTCCAAAGCCTGCGTTCGGCCAGCGTGTTTGACGGGGCGCCTCAGATCAAAAGCAAAAGCGCGGCGGCCTTAGGGCCGACCGGCTTTGTGTGTCGTATGCGGTCAAAAATGTGGGAGCTGGCTTGCCTGCGAAGGCGTCATCTGCACCACCCCGGCTTGCGCTTCTGCACAAACGCCTGCGTCCCCTCAATCCCTTCTTCGCTCCTCACCGCCTCGGCAAACCACTGCGCGCCTCGATCCAGCACGCCTTCAAGCGGTTCATCCACACTCGCCAGCAACAGCGCTTTAGTCCGCCCATTCGCGCCCGGCGCACACCGCAGCACTTGCCCCAACACCTCATCCAAACGCTCCGCCAATGCCTGCGGGTCGCGCTCGGTGAAGTGCACGACGCCCAGTCGCTCCGCTTCCATCCCATCAAACCGCGCCGCCGTCAGCGCCAGCCGTCGTGCCTGGGTCAGGCCAATGCGCTTCACCACAAACGGCGCAATCTGCGCGGGTAATAACCCCAGACTGGTCTCCGGCAAACCGAATTGCGCCTGGTGATCGGCAATCGCAATATCACTCACACACGCCAACCCGAACCCACCGCCCAGCACCGCGCCTTGCAGCACTACGATCACTACTTGCGGCACCGCTTCCACTTCTTGCAGTAACGTGCCAAACGCCCGATTCAGCGCCTGTAGTTGGTTGCCCGCAGTGACCAGGTCCTTCACATCCGCCCCGGCGCAGAAATGTCCGCCCGCGCCGCTGATCACCAGCGCGCGCACCTGGCTGTCCAGCTGTGCCAATACGGCGCGCAGTTCGTTGACCATCTCCAGGCTCATCGCATTGCGGCTTTCCGGTCGGTTGAGGGTGATGTGCAGCACGCCGTTGTGCGGTTCCAGCAGCAAGGTATTCATGATTTTTTCCCCGGCAGGGTGCCCATCAGTTTGCAGATGATGCCCAGCATGATTTCGTCGGCGCCGCCGCCAATCGATACGAGGCGCACATCGCGGTAAGCGCGGGCCACAGGGTTGTCCCACATAAAGCCCATGCCGCCCCAGTATTGCAGGCAACTGTCGCTGACTTCGCGGCCCAGACGCCCGGC
Organism: Pseudomonas sp. H1_A03; assembly: GCF_054685145.1. NCBI lineage: Bacteria > Pseudomonadati > Pseudomonadota > Gammaproteobacteria > Pseudomonadales > Pseudomonadaceae > Pseudomonas > Pseudomonas sp. H1_A03. The sequence continues at coordinate 5,625,977 of NZ_CP162829.1, read as the reverse complement.
CTTGAGTTTGGCCATGGAGGCCAGGCGGGTTACGTCCTTGCCTTTGACGTATTGCTCGGTGGCCTGGTAGACCAACGCGCGCAGGCATTCGATTTCGGTGGACAGTTCGGCCAGGCGAAAGTGGATGACTTGGTTGTCGATCAGCGCCTTGCCGAAGGTCTGGCGCTCTTTGCAGTAGTCGATGGTGCTGTCGATGCAATGCTCCAGGCCCTTGATCATATTGGCCGCGCCAAACAGGCGTTCTTCCTGGAATTGCAGCATCTGCATCATGAAGCCTGCGCCTTCGTGGCCGATGCGGTTGCGCTGGGGCACGCGCACGTTGTCGAAAAACACCTGCGCGGTCTCGGAGCTGTGCATGCCGAGTTTTTCCAGGGGCGGGCTGACGCTGATGCCGGGGGTGTTCATCGGCAGCATGATCAGTGATTTGTTGATGTGCGGTTTGTCGTCGGAGGTGTTGGCCAGCAAGCAGATAAAGTCGGCGCTGGGCGAGTTGGTGATCCACATTTTGCTGCCGTTGATCACGTAGTCGTCGCCGTCTTTGCGCGCATGGGTCTTGAGCCCGGCCACGTCGGAACCGGCGCCGGTTTCCGAGACGCCGATGCAGCCGACCTGTTCGCCGCTGATGGCCGGGCGCAGGAATTCGTCGCGCAGTTCATCGGAGCCGAAGCGGGCGAGGGCGGGGGTGCACATGTCGGTTTGCACGCCGATGGACATGGGGATACCGCCGCAACGGATGGTGCCGAACTCTTCGGCGGCGACGATAGAGTAGCTGTAGTCCAGGCCCATGCCGCCGAATGTCTCCGGCTTGGAAATGCCCAGCAGGCCGAGGTCGCCTGCCTTGCGGAAGATCTCGTGGATGGGAAAGCGCCCGGCTTTTTCCCATTCATCCACATGGGGGTTGATCTCGCGGTCGACGAAGGCACGGACGGTGCGGCGCAGTTCCTGGTGTTCCTGGGTGAAGATCATTTTTATTGTTCTCCTGATCGCGACGCGGAGCGTCCCGGCGAAATTTAGAGACGCGCTACACCGAAAGTATTGGCTTGCAACTCACGCACCTCGGCCTCGTGGCAGGTATCCAGCAAAAAGCCCAGCAAGGTCCGCGTATCCCGTGGATCAATCAACCCGTCGTCCCACAGGTTGGCGCTGCCGTACAGCGCGGTGGACTGGCTGTCGAGCTTCTGCGCGGTGACCTGCTCCAACATATCCAGCACTTTGGGATCCGGCACCAGGCCGTCCTTCAACTGCTTGGCCTCGGTGACAATCCGCAGCACCTTGCCCGCCTGCGCGCCACCCATGACCGCGGTGCGGCTGTTGGGCCAGGCGAAGATAAAACGCGGGTCCAGGCCGCGGCCGCACATCGCGTAGTTGCCGGCGCCATAAGAGCCGCCCACCACCACCGTGAGTTTAGGCACGCGGGCATTGGCCACCGCCTGGATCATCTTTGCGCCGTGTTTGATCACGCCTTGTTGTTCCGACTCGGTGCCCACCATGAAACCGGTGGTGTTGTGCAGGAACAATAGCGGCGTGCGGCTCTGGTCGCAGAGCTGGATGAATTGCGCGGCCTTGCTCGCGCCCTTCGGCGTGATGGGGCCATTGTTGCCAATCACGCCGACGGCGCGGCCCTGGATGTGCAGGTGGCCGCAGACAGTGTGCGCATCGAACTCGCCTTTGAACTCGAGGAACTGCGAGCCGTCTGCCAGGCGCGCGAGGATTTCGCGCACGTCGTAGGGTTTTTTCGGGTCGTCGGGGATCAGGCCCAGCAGTTCTTCGATGGGGTACAGCGGCTCTGCGAAGGCGCGTTTCGGCACCGGCGGCAGGCGATCGTCCCAAGGCAACAGGCTGACAATCTCACGAGCGATGCGTACGCCGTCGGCGTCATTTTCCGCCAAGTACTCGGCGGTGCCGGCCGTTTGTGCGTGCATCTCGGCGCCGCCCAGTTCTTCATCGGTCGCCACTTCGCCGGTCGCGGCCTTGAGCAGCGGCGGACCAGCGAGGAACAGTTTGGCGCGTCCGCGCACCACCACCACGTAATCCGACAACCCCGGCTGATACGCACCGCCCGCCGTGGCCGAGCCATGCACCACGGTGATCTGCGGCAAGCCCATGGCCGACATGCGCGCCTGGTTGGCAAAGCTGCGCGCGCCTTCGACGAAAATCTCGGCGGCATAGTTGAGGTTGGCACCGCCGCTCTCGGCCAGGGTCACCACCGGCAGTTTGTTCTCCATGGCGATCTGTTGCAGGCGCAGGGATTTCTTCAAGCCCGTGGGGGAAATGGTGCCGCCCTTGATCGCGCTGTTATTGGCCACCACCAGCATGCGCACGCCGCAGACGTAGCCGATCCCGGCGATCAACCCACCGCCGGCGGCGCTGCCGTCCTTGTCGTCGTGCAGCTTGTAGCCGGCCAGGCTAGCCAGCTCCAGAAACGGCGCGCCGGGGTCCAGCAAAAGGTTGAGGCGTTCGCGGGGCAGCAGTTGGCCGCGCTTGTCGAACTTGGGCTTGGCGTCCTGTGCCTTGCTCAGCAGGGTGTGTTCCAGTTCGCGCACGTGGGCGATGGCGGCGAGCATGGCTTCACGGTTCTGCGCGAACTGTGGGCTGTGGGTATCGATCAGGGATTCAATCACCGGCATGGCTTATTTCTCCGCCTTGAGCACATCCGGCAGGTAGGCGCGGTGGAAGCCGTTGAACGGTTCGCTCGACGGTTGCGCCTTGTGCAACGGCCAGGCGCGGCTGCCGAGGCTGGCGGCGCCGTCAATGCGCAGGGTGCTACCGCTGATAAAGGCGGCGGCGGGGCTGAGCAGGAAGACGATGGCCGCGCTGACTTCCGACTCGGTGCCGATACGCTTGAGCGGCACATGCTCGCGCAGGGTTGGAATCACTGCCTTGAACGCACCTTCGTAGGTGTCCATGCCGCTGGAAGCGATCCAGCCCGGCGCGACGGCGTTGACTCGCACGCCGGCACAACCCCACTCAAAGGCGGCGGTCTTGGTGAAGTTGTCCATGCCGGCGCGCGCCGCGCCCGAGTGGCCCATGCCGGGCATGCCGCCCCACATGTCCGCGAGCATGTTGACGATGGCACCACCGTGCTTGCTCATGGATTGGTTGAACACTTCACGGGCCATCAGGAAACCGCCGACCAGGTTGGTGCGCAGCACGGTTTCAAAGCCTTTCTGGTTGATCGAGGCCAATGGTGACGGGTACTGGCCGCCGGCGTTATTCACCAAACCGTGGATCGGGCCGTGATCACTCAGGATCTGGCTGACCAGCGTCTTCACCGCCTCCTCATCGCGAATGTCGCAGGCCTGCCAATGAGCGATGCCACCGTCTTCAGCGATTTCCGCTGCGACCGCTTGCAGCTTTTCCGGCTTGCGTCCCACCAGAATCACCTGGGCGCCCAAGGCTGCCAATTCGTGTGCAGTGCAACGGCCAATCCCGCTGCCACCGCCGGTGACAATCACGGTTTGCCCCTGAAACAGGTCGGCTTTGAAGATCGAGTCGAAGGCCACGGCAACGCTCCTGGTTATACGAGTTGATCGGCTATGTGCTGCGGCACGGCAATCGGGATTTCCAGCAGTTGCTGGGCGAAGGCTTTACCTTGTGGGTCAATGCGCAGGCTGGCGATGCCACCACCACCGAGTGCGTTTTCCAGCAAAAAGTTGAGGCTGTGGCTGCCGGGCAAATACCAGCGCTCGACGCGGCCATGCACGGGATCCAGTACGTGGCCCATCCAATCGACAATCACCTCCGGGGTCAGCGCCTCGGCGATCCACGGCAGGTAGTCGGGGTCACGGGCGATTACGCCGATGTTGCTGTGGTTACCCTTGTCGCCGGAGCGCGCCACGGCCAGTTTCACCAGAGGCACGCTGGCGTCGGCGCGGCCTTGGGGTTTGGGTGGGACGATCGGTGCAGCGGGCAGGGTGGGGGCGTCGGCAATCGGCAGTGCGCAGGTGTGGCGTTCGCCTCGGAGGTCGATTTCCAGCTCGCAGGCGGATTTGTCGATCAGGAACGAAAACAGCCGAATCAGCGGATACACCGTTGGCCGCCCGCCGACGATGCCGGTCAGCCCTGGCGCCATGCCGGTGGCGGCCTGGGCAATCTCGCGGGCGAACAGCACCAGCGCCTGTTTACTGGGGTGTCGCACCGCCAATTTCACCACCACTTCGCGGCAGTCCTGGCGCATCGCATGGGCGCCATAAGTCGCTTCGCTCCCCAGCAGTTCGATATTCACCTCGGTGTAGGGCGCCCAGCCGCGTTGGCTGAACAGCTCCGAGGTTTTGTTGATGATCGCCTGGCCGACCCGTTCGGCCTTGGCCACCGCATCGATTCCGGCGATCAGGCAACTGGCGGTGCAGCGAAAACCCTCCGGGTAGGTGGCGCTGACTTTGTACTGGTCGGTTGGGGGCGAGCCCTTGGCGCCATGCAGGCGCACCCGGTTCTTACCTTGCTGCTGCAATTTGACCTGGCTGAAATCGCAGATGACATCCGGTAGCAGGTAGGCATGCGGATCGCCGATTTCATACAGCAACTGTTCGGCCACGCTGAGTTCGCTGATCAGCCCACCGCTGCCGTCGACTTTACTCACAATAAACTGGCCGTCGGCGCTGACGTCTACGATAGGAAAGCCGATGTGCTCGTAGTCCGGTACCTCGCGCCAATCGGTGAAATTGCCGCCGGTGCACTGCGCGCCGCATTCGATGATATGCCCGGCCAGTGCGGCCTGGGCGAGGCGGTCGTAATCCTGCCAGGACCAGTTGAACGCATGCACTAACGCCGCGCTGACCACCGCGCTGTCCACCACCCTGCCGGTGATGACGATGTCCGCACCCAATGCCAGCGCCTGCGCAATGCCCGGTGAGCCGAGGTAAGCATTGGCGGACACGCACATCGGCGGCAGCGGTGCGCCATTGAACATATCGGTGATGCCGTGCAGCCGTTTGAACTGAGGCTGCAGGTCATCCCCCAGCAACACGGCGATGTTCAGTGCAACGCCCGCATGGTCACAGGCTGCTTGCAGAGCGGCGGCGCAGGCCTGGGGGTTGATGCCGCCAGCGTTGCTGATCACACGGACGCCCTGGCGTTGGATATCGCCCAGCAACGGCGTGAGCACGTCGACAAAATCCGTGGCGTAGCCGGCCTGGGGATCTTTCATCCGCGCACCGGCCAGGATCGACATCGTGACTTCCGCCAGGTAGTCGAAGACCAGGTAATCCAGCTCACCGCCGTGCACCAACTGCGCGGCAGCGGTACACGTGTCGCCCCAGAAGGCGCTGGCACAGCCGATACGAACCGTCTTGCTCATGAGAAATCCTTCCTCGAATGGCTGTTAGCGAGACTACCAAGCAAGCGCTTGGTTTGTAAACTCCATGCACAAGTTTTAGCCAAGCGCTTGCTTGGGTGGCTGTCACGGCCTAAATTGCCGGCCAAGACGTCCGTGGAAGTAGAGGAGAGAGGCATGGATGAGCATAAAGCCCTGCGGGTGATGCGCACCATGATCGACGGCGGCCAATTGACCGACCCCGAAAGCGCTCGTGGCAAGCTGCTGCAAACGGCGGCCCACCTGTTTCGCAACAAGGGCTTCGAGCGCACCACCGTGCGCGACCTGGCCAGCGCCGTGGGTATCCAGTCCGGCAGTATCTTTCATCACTTCAAGAGCAAGGACGAGATCCTGCGCGCGGTGATGGAAGAAACCATCCACTACAACACCGCGATGATGCGCGCATCTCTTGAGGAAGCCACCGACGTACGCGAACGTGTGTTGGCGCTGATCCGCTGCGAATTGCAGTCGATCATGGGCGGCAGCGGCGAAGCGATGGCGGTGCTGGTGTACGAATGGCGCTCGCTGTCGGCTGAAGGCCAGGCTCAGGTGCTGGCTCTGCGCGATGTGTACGAGGCGCTGTGGCTGCAAGTGCTGGGCGAGGCCAAGGACGCCGGCTATATCCGTGGCGATGTGTTTATCACCCGGCGCTTCCTGACCGGCGCTTTGTCCTGGACCACCACTTGGTCCCGCGCCGAGGGCAGCATGACCCTCGAGCAATTAGCCGAAGAAGCCCTGCTGATGGTTCTGAAGGCCGATTGAGGCGCAAGGTATTAATTTGCCGGAGAAAAGTTGTCTCGCCAGACAAAAACGCCTAGCTTATCGCCATTAGCGTGTTGAACGGTGTGTGCCTTGATGTTTTCGCCATGGCGGCTGGCTGCAGGACTAACTTTTTGGGCAGTGGGCGCCGCGTGGTGGATGCCGGCTTCGGCTGCCCAATTGGTCAGGATCGGCGCGGCGCATTTCCCGCCTTACACCGTGCGTCCGGAGCAGGGCGCTGACACCGGTTTGCTGCCGCAACTGGTCGAGGCCTTGAACGCCTCGCAGACCGATTATAAATTTGTGCTGGTGCCCACCTCAATTCCGCGACGTTTTCGCGATTTCGAGCAGGGCCGGATTGATATGGCCATCTTCGAAAACCCCGACTGGGGCTGGCAGGAGATCCCCCACACGACAGTCGACATGGGCCTGGAAGACGCGGAAATTTTCGTCGCCCAGCGTGAGCCTGGTCGCGACCAGGCCTATTTCGCTGACCTGAACGGCAAGCATTTGGCGGTATTCAGCGGTTACCACTACGCCTTCGCACATTTCAACCCCGATCCCAAGTACATGGCTGAGCACTTCAACGCCACGTTGACCTACTCCCATGACAGCAACCTGTTGATGGTCGCGCGCGGGCGGGCCGACATCGCCTTGGTGACCCGTTCTTACCTGAGTGATTTCATGGTGCGCAACGTGGACATGGCCGGGCAGTTCCTGGTGTCGGAGCGTATCGACCAGGTGTATCACCACTACGCATTGCTGCGCCCCAAAGCGCCGATCACGGGGGGAAGCGTTTTCCGCGTTGCTCAGGCGCTTGCGCGAAAATGGCGAGATGTTGAAGATTTTCGAGCCGTATCGGATTGATGTGACGCCGGTACCCTGAGAGGCACAACACAGATCAAAACTGTGGGAGCTGGCTTGCCTGCGATAGCGGTGTATCAGGGAAAACATGGGTAGCTGACCCACCGCTATCGCAGGCAAGCCAGCTTCCACATTGTTTACAGCGGCGTGTCAGACCCGCCGCGCAAACGTATCGCTGTGGTTGCCCGACACCTTGCGGCAATGCACCAGCGCATCCCGAATCATAAAATTCACCAAGGTCGGCGATACGCCGAGTTCCTTGGCGATATCCTTTTGCGGCACGCCATGCAGGCGGTACATCTCGAACGCGTAGCGGGTGCGCTGCGGCAACTCCGTCAGGGCGTCGGCGATGTTTTCCAGGGTATTGAAATTGATGTGCGAGGTTTCCGGTGAAGCGCCGTGAATAACCACATTCAAGCCTTCCTCTTCGGTGCCTGAGTATTTGAGCTCCAGGGCCTGCTTGCGGTAGTGATCGATCGCCAAGTTGCGCACGATCTGGAACAGATAGCTGAGCTGGGCCTTGAACGATGAGGTGATCGTCGGCGCCGACTGCAGGCGGAAGTAGGCATCCTGCACTACGTCTTCGGCCCGGGAGCGGCACCCGGTAATACGTGCCGCAATCTTCACCAGAATCAGTCGATTATCGACGAACGCCTGGAGAAGCGGTGAGTCGCACCTGCCTGTGGATACTTGTTCCGTCATGGAAATCACCTTGTCGCAAAAGAGGTTAGGGGAGGGCGTCCTTGCTGAGGCCTCCTACACATCGGGCAACAAATTATGCTGAATGATAATGATTGTCAAATGAGAAGGCGAACTAATCTTATGCTTTCTGGTTAGGTGTGAACCGCGTCTCGCTTGTACCCGACGACTAATTATTTGCCGGTGCCGTCCGTTCTTCTGGGTGACAGGTCCGTTAGTAAAACGACCAAGGATCAGCACCCGCAGGAGGACGAGATGGGTTTGCATCGTGCACACAGCGTGTTTCAGTTTGGAGTCGTCGCCTGATGAGTACGCCGGCTCGACTGCGTCTGTTCTGCCTGCCTTATTCGGGCGCCAGCGCTATGGTTTACGCGCGTTGGCGCAGGGCCCTGCCAGAGTGGTTGCACGTTTGCCCATTGGAATTGCCTGGCCGTGGCATGCGCATGGACGAACCGTTGCAGCGCGATATCAAAGCCTTGGCTGCGCAGCTCGCGGATGAAATCAGCCGTGACTTGAACGGCCCTTATGCCTTGTTCGGCCACAGCCTCGGCGGCCTGCTCGCCTTCGAACTGGCCCACGCGCTGAATGCACGCAATGTGCCTGCGCCGTTGGCGCTGTTCGCTTCCGGTACAGCCGGGCCGGCACGTCGTGACGTGAGCGAATACGCCATCGAAAAGACCGACGAACAACTGATCGCCCGCCTGCGCGAGCTGCAAGGCACCGCCGAAGAAGCCCTGGCCAACCCCGAGTTGATGCAGTTGATGCTGCCAATCCTGCGCGCCGATTTTCTCTTGTGCGGCAGCTTCACCTATGGCGAGCGGGCGCCGCTGGGCATGCCGATTCATGTATTTGGCGGCAAACAGGACAGCGTGCGCGCCGACCAGTTGCTCGACTGGCAACTCGACGCCGCCAGTGGCTTTTCCCTGGACATGTTCGACGGCCACCACTTCTTCCTCATCCAACACGAAAGCGCCGTGCTGCGCTGCGTGCGGCGCTACGCCGACGAACACCTGGCCCGCTGGCGCAACGGCGCGGCGCGGCAACTGGCCGCCGGCTAAAAGCCCCCCAATTCCCGAATTTCCCGCAAGCCGATTTCAGGCAGGAACCCCATGATGGACGCCTTCGAACTTCCCCAAACGCTGGTCCAGTCCCTTCAACGTCGCGCCGTGCAGACGCCTGACCAGGTCGCTCTGCGCTTCCTCGCTGAGTCGGCCGAGCACAGCGTTGTGCTCAGTTACCGCGACCTGGACCTGCGCGCCCGCAGCATCGCCGCTGCCTTGCAAGCCAATGCGGACCTGGGCGACCGTGCGGTGCTGTTGTTCCCCAGCGGCCCGGATTACGTCGCGGCGTTCTTTGGTTGCCTGTACGCCGGGGTCATTGCGGTGCCGGCTTACCCGCCGGAGTCGACCCGTCGACACCACCAGGAACGCCTGCTGTCGATCATCAGCGATGCCGAGCCGCGCCTGCTGCTGACCGTCGCGAGCCTTGCCGATGGCCTGGCGCAGATCGAAAACGCCCCAATGGTATTGAGCGTCGATACTCTGGAGAGTGCCGGCACTTGGATCGCCCCCGACCTGCACCCCGACGACATCGCATTCCTGCAATACACCTCCGGCTCCACCGCATTGCCCAAGGGCGTGCAAGTCAGCCATGGCAACCTGGTGGCCAACGAAGTGCTGATCCGTCGCGGCTTTGGCATCGACCTTAACCCGGATGACGTGATTGTCAGCTGGCTGCCGCTGTACCACGACATGGGCCTGATCGGCGGCCTGCTGCAACCAATCTTCAGCGGCGTGCCCTGCGTGTTGATGTCGCCGGCGTACTTCCTCGGTCGGCCATTGCGCTGGCTGGAAGCGATCAGCGAATACGGCGGTACCATCAGCGGCGGCCCGGATTTCGCCTATCGCCTGTGCAGCGAAAGGGTCAGCGAGTCGGCGTTGGAGCGCCTGGACTTGAGCCAGTGGCGCGTGGCCTATTCCGGCTCCGAACCGATCCGCCTCGACACCCTGGAACGCTTCGCCGAGAAGTTCGCGGCCTGCGGTTTTACCCCGAATAATTTCTTCGCGTCCTACGGCCTGGCTGAAGCGACCCTGTTTGTCGCTGGTGGCATTCGCGGCCATGGCATCCCGGCGCTGCGCGTCGACGAGCAGGCATTGGCTGCCAACCGTGCCGAGCCGGGGCAGGGCAGTGCGATCATGAGTTGCGGCACCAGCCAACCCGAACACGCGGTGCTGATCGCCGACCCGCACACCCTCACCGAACTGGCCGAGAATAACGTCGGCGAGCTCTGGGCCACCGGGCCGAGCATCGCCCACGGCTACTGGCGCAACCCCGAAGCCACCGCCAAGACCTTTGTGCGACACGCTGGCCGTACCTGGCTGCGCACCGGCGACCTGGGTTTTATCCGCGACGGTGAGGTGTACATCACCGGCCGCCTGAAAGACCTGCTGATCGTGCGCGGTCATAACCTGTACCCGCAGGACATCGAGCAGACCATCGAGCGCGAAGTGGAAGTGGTGCGCAAAGGCCGGGTCGCGGCATTCGCAGTGAATGACCAGGGCCTGGAAGGTATCGGCATTGCCGCCGAAATCAGCCGCAGCGTGCAGAAAATCCTGCCGCCCGATGCGCTGATCAAGGCGATCCGCCAAGCCGTCGCCGAGGCGTATCAGGAGGCGCCGAGCGTGGTGGTGCTGCTCAACCCGGGTGCCTTGCCGAAGACCTCCAGCGGCAAGGTGCAACGTGCAGCGTGTGCGCTGCGGTATGTCGATGGCAGCCTCGACAGCTATGCGCAGTTCCCTGATCTGCACGTGCAGGTCAGCGATGCAGCGTTGGGCTGCGAACTGCAAAACCAGATCGCCGCGATCTGGTGCGAGCAACTGCACGTCGCGACGGTCGCGGCCGATGACCATTTCTTCCTGCTCGGCGGCAACTCCATCACCGCCACCCAGGTGGTCGCGCGCCTGCGTGAAACACTGGGCCTGGAGCTGAACCTGCGCATGTTGTTCGAAGCGCCAACCCTGGAAGGCTTTGCCGCCAATGTTGCGCGGTTGGAGCAGGACGGCGGCGTCGCCCAAGGCGCCATCCATAGCCTGTCACGCCAGGAAGACCTGCCCCAATCCCTGGCGCAAAACCGCCTGTGGATCACCTGGCAACTGGACCCACACAGCAGCGCCTACACCATCCCCGGCGCCCTGCGCCTGCGCGGCGAGCTGGATGAAGACGCCGTGCGCTTGAGCTTCCAACACCTGGTCCAGCGCCACGAAGCCCTGCGCACCCGCTTCTACGAACGCGACGGCCAGGCCTTCCAGCGCGTCGATGCCAAGGCGGATTTCGAGCTCCAATTCATCGACCTCAGCGACCTGCCCGTGGCCGAGCGTGAAACCCGCGCGCAACAGATTCGCGAAGACGAAGCGCGCACCCAGTTCGACCTGGAAAAAGGCCCGCTGCTGTGGGTGACCCTGGTGCGCCTGGACGATGAAGATCACCAGTTGCTGGTGACGCTGCACCACATCATCGCTGATGGCTGGTCGCTGAATATCCTCATCGACGAATTCTCACGCCTGTACGCCGCCGCAACCCAGGGCGAAACCCTTGAGCTGCCGCCGCTGGCCCTGCAATACGCCGACTACGGTAGCTGGCAGCGCCAATGGCTGGCCGAAGGCGAAGGCCAGCGCCAATTGGCGTACTGGAAAGCGCAACTCGGTGAAGAACATCCAACCCTGAGCCTGGCAACCGACCACCCGCGCTCGGCGCAACACCGGAACAGCGCTTCGCGTCATACCGTACGAACTAGCGTGCACCTCAGCGAAGCGATCCGCCAGACCGCCCAGGCCAACCAATCCACCCCGTTCATGTTGTTACTGGCAGCATTCCAGAGCCTGCTCTACCGCTACAGCGGTCAGCGTGACATTCGCATCGGCGTGCCCAACGCCAACCGTCCGCGCCAGGAAACCCAAGGCCTGGTCGGCTTTTTCATCAACACGCAGGTCATGCGTGCCGAGCTGGACGGGCGTCTGCCGTTCAACGACCTGTTGGCCGCGACTCGCCAGGCTGCGTTGGGCGCTCAGGCCCATCAGGACCTGCCGTTCGAACAACTGCTGGAAGCCTTCCCGCAAGCGCGCGAACAGGGTCTGTTCCAGGTCATGTTCAACCACCAGCAACGCGACCTCAGCGCCTTGCGCCGTCTGCCGGGCATGCTCGCCGACGAGCTGCCATGGCACAGCCGCGAAGCCAAGTTCGACCTGCAACTGCACAGCGAAGAAGACCGTAACGGGCGCCTGAGCCTGTCGTTCGACTACGCCGACGAATTGTTTGACAGCGCGACCATCCAGCGCCTGGCCGAGCACTTCATCAACCTGTTGCAAGCCGTGTGTGACCAGCCGCAGCAAGCCATCGGCGATCTCAAGCTGATGCAGGAAGACGAGCAGCAACCGTGGAGTCAAGCGCCGTGCGCGCCCGCCCAGCAATGGCTGCCAGAGCTGCTCAACAGGCACACCTCGGACAGCCCCGCACTGGTCTGGGAGGGCAGCAGCCTGACCTTCGCGCAATTGCACACCCAGGCCAATCGCCTGGCTCACTATCTGCGCGACAAGGGTGTCGGCCCGGATGTGTGCGTGGCGATCGCCGCCGAGCGTTCGCCGCAACTGCTGATCGGCCTGCTGGCGATCATCAAGGCCGGTGGCGCCTACGTGCCGCTGGACCCGGATTACCCCGCCGAGCGCCTGGCCTACATGCTGGAGGACAGCGGCGTGCATCTGCTGCTGACCCAGACCGCGTTGCTGGACCACGTGCCAGTTGCCTGCGGCGTCTGCGTGATTGCGATGGACAGCCTGCACCTCGACAGCTGGCCGACCCAGCCGCCCGGCCTGCACCTGCACGGCGATAACCTCGCTTACGTGATCTACACCTCCGGTTCCACCGGCCAGCCCAAAGGCGTGGGCAATACCCATGCGGCCCTGGCCGAACGCTTGCAGTGGATGCAGGCCACCTATCAACTGAATGACACCGATGTGCTGATGCAAAAGGCACCGATCAGTTTCGACGTGTCGGTGTGGGAATGTTTCTGGCCGCTGATCACCGGTTGCCGCCTGGTGCTGGCCGGCCCTGGCGAGCATCGCGACCCGCACCGTATCGCGCAGTTGGTGCAGGAACACGGCGTGACCACGTTGCACTTTGTGCCGCCGCTGCTGCAGCTGTTCATCGACGAACCGCTGGCCGCCGAATGCACCAGCCTGCGTCGCCTGTTTTCCGGTGGCGAAGCCTTGCCCGCCGAACTGCGCAACCGCGTCCTGGCGCAGTTGCCGGCGGTGCAGCTGCACAACCGTTATGGCCCGACCGAAACCGCGATCAACGTGACCCACTGGCACTGCCGCGCGGAGGACGGCGAGCGCTCGCCGATTGGCCGCCCGCTGGGGAATGTGATCTGCCGCGTGCTGGACGATCAGCTCAACCCCGTGCCGCGGGGTGTGCCGGGTGAACTGTGCATCGGCGGTATCGGCCTGGCCCGGGGTTATCTGGGGCGCGCCGGGTTGACGGCTGAGCGCTTTGTCGCCGACCACTCGGGTGCGCGACTTTATCGCACCGGTGACCGTGCCCGTTGGAGTGCCGATGGTGTGCTTGAGTACCTGGGCCGTCTCGACCAGCAGGTCAAGCTGCGCGGTTTCCGCGTGGAGCCGGAAGAAATCGAAGCGCGCATGCTGGCCCTGGACGGCATCGCCCAAGCCGTGGTGCTGGTGCGTGACGCGCAGTTGATCGGCTACTACACCGCCCACGGCGAACGGGATGAACAGCAGGTCAAAATTGCCCTGGCCGCCGAGCTGCCGGAGTACATGGTGCCCGCGCTGCTGATGCGCCTGGACGCCATGCCCCTGAGCCCCAGCGGCAAGCTGGACCGTCGCGCGTTGCCTGAGCCGGTGTGGCAAACCCGCGAACACATTGAGCCCGAAACCCCACTGCAACAGCAGATCGCCGCCATCTGGCGCGAAGTCCTCGGCCTGCCAAAAATCGGCCTGCGCGATGACTTCTTCGCCCTCGGCGGCCACTCGTTGCTGGCCACGCAGATCATCTCCCGTACCCGCCAAGCGTGTGACGTCGAGCTGCCGTTACGCACCTTGTTTGAAGCCAGTGAGCTGGGCGCTTTTGCCGAGCAGGTCGGCCTGATCCAGGCGTCGGGCCTACGCAACCAGCAGACGGCTATCGCTAAGGTCGACCGCAGCCAACCGGTGCCGTTGTCCTATTCCCAGCAGCGCATGTGGTTCCTGTGGCAAATGGAGCCGGACAGCCCGGCCTACAACGTCGGCGGCATGGCGCGCTTGCGTGGCGTGCTCGATGTGGGGCGTTTCGAGGCAGCGTTGCAGGCCTTGATCATGCGTCACGAAACCCTGCGCACCACCTTCCCGAGCATCGACGGCGTGGCCTATCAAAAGGTCTCGCCGCAGACCGGCTTGCGCATGGATTGGCAGGATTTTTCAGGCCTGAACGAAACCGAGCGCCAGCAGCGTCTGCAGCAGTTGGCTGATCATGAAGCGCACACGCCGTTCAACCTGGAAACCGGGCCGTTGCTGCGTGCCTGCCTGGTCAAGGCCGGCGAACAGGAACACTACCTGGTGCTGACCCTGCACCACATCGTCACCGAAGGCTGGGCCATGGACATCTTTGCCCGTGAACTCAGCGCGCTGTACGAAGCCTTTATCGACGAGCGCGAATCGCCGCTGGCGCCGTTGCCGGTTCAATACCTGGATTACAGCGTGTGGCAGCGCCAGTGGCTGGAGTCCGGCGAGCGTCAGCGCCAACTCGACTACTGGACCGCGCAACTGGGCACTGAACATCCGCTGCTGGAACTGCCCGGCGACCGCCCACGGCCACCGGTGCAAAGCCATCAGGGCGAGCTGTACCGCTTCGACCTCAGCGATGACCTGGCCGCCCGCGTGCGTACCTTCAATGCCGAGCGCGGCCTGACCCTGTTCATGACCATGACCGCCACCCTGGCCGTGTTGCTCTACCGTTACAGCGGCCAGACCGACCTGCGCATCGGCGCCCCCGTCGCCAACCGCATTCGCCCGGAAAGCGAAGGGCTGATCGGCGCGTTCCTCAACACCCAGGTGCTGCGTTGCCAGCTCAATGGGCAGATGAACGTCGCTGAACTGTTCGAGCACGTGCGCCACACGGTGATCGAAGGCCAGTCCCATCAAGACCTGCCGTTCGACCACCTGGTGGAAGCCCTGCAACCGCCGCGCAGTGCGGCGTACAACCCCCTGTTCCAGGTGATGTGCAACGTGCAGCGCTGGGAATTCCAGCAAAGCCGCCAACTGGCCGGCATGACCGTCGAGTACCTGGCCAACGATGCCCGCGCGACCAAGTTCGACCTCAACCTGGAAGTCACCGACCTCGACCATCGCCTGGGTTGCTGCCTGACCTACAGCACCGACCTGTTCGACGAACCGCGTATTGCGCGCATGGCCGACCATTGGCGCAATCTGCTGGAAGCCTTGATCGCCAATCCGCAGCAACGCCTCAGCGAGTTGCCGTTGCTGAGCGCCGATGAACAGCGTGTGGTGCAAGACAGCCTGGGCGTTGAACAAGGTCAGCACCGTCTCGACCAGTGCATCCATTCACTGTTCAGCGAGCAGGCGATGCATCGCCCTGATGCCCCGGCCCTGACCTTTGCTGGTGAAACGCTCACCTACGCCGAGCTGGACGCCCGCGCCAACCGCCTGGCCTGGATGCTGCGCGAGCGTGGCGTCGGCCCGCAGGTGCGCGTCGGCCTGGCGCTGCCGCGTTCCCTGGAAATGGTCATCGGCCTGCTGGCGATCCTCAAGGCCGGTGGCGCCTATGTGCCGCTGGACCCGGAATACCCGCTGGACCGCCTGCACTACATGATCGAAGACAGCGGCATCGGCCTGCTGCTCAGCGATGCGGCGATGTTCGAAGCCCTCGGCAAGTTGCCGGAGACGGTCGCATGCTGGTGCCTAGAAGATGACTTGCCGGTGCTCGCCAACTACCCGTGCGATGCGCTGCCGTTTATCAGCCTGCCGCAACACCAGGCGTATTTGATCTACACCTCCGGCTCCACCGGCAAGCCGAAAGGCGTGGTGGTGTCCCACGGTGAAATCGCCATGCATTGCGCGGCGGTGATCGAGCGCTTTGGCATGCGTCCCGATGACTGCGAGCTGCACTTCTATTCGATCAACTTCGACGCCGCCACCGAGCGTCTGCTGGTGCCGCTACTCAGCGGTGCCCAGGTAGTGTTGCGTGCCCAGGGCCAGTGGGATGCCGAGGAAATCTGCGGATTGATCCGCACCCATGGCATCAACATCCTGGGCTTCACACCGAGCTACGGCAGCCAGTTGGCGCAGTGGTTGGCGACCCAGCAGCAGACCTTGCCGGTGCGCATGTGCATCACCGGTGGCGAAGCGCTGACCGGCGAGCACTTGCAGCGCATCCGTGCCGCATTTCTGCCTGAGGTGTTCTTCAACGCCTATGGCCCGACCGAAACCGTGGTGATGCCGCTGGCCAGTCTTGCGCCCGAGCAGTTGGAGGAGGGCGCCGCAAGCGTGCCGATCGGCAGCATCATCGGTGAGCGCGTGGCCTACATTCTCGACGCCGACCTGGCGTTGGTGCCGCAGGGTTCGACCGGCGAGTTATACGTCGGCGGCGCCGGTCTGGCGCAGGGTTATCACCAGCGCCCGGGCATGACGTCGGAGCGCTTCGTTGCGGATCCGTTTGCCACGCATGGCGGGCGTCTATATCGCACCGGCGACCTGGTGCGCCAGCGCGCCGATGGCCTGGTGGAGTACCTGGGGCGCATCGACCATCAAGTAAAAATTCGCGGTTTCCGTATTGAACTGGGCGAGATCGAAACCCGCCTGCTGGAGCACGATGGCGTGCGTGAAGCGGTGGTGCTGGCGCTGGATTCGCCAAGCGGCAAACAGTTGGTGGCGTACTTGGTCAGCGACGCAGACCATGGCGCGTTGCGCGACGCACTCAAGGCCCACCTCAAGGCGCAGCTGCCGGACTATATGGTGCCCGCGCACTTGATCGTGCTGGACAGTATGCCGCTGACCGCCAATGGCAAACTCGACCGCCGTGCCTTGCCGCAGCCCGACCCCGAGGCCAATCGCCAACAGTACGTAGCGCCCCGCAATGAGCTGGAAAGCACCTTGGCGGCGATCTGGTGCGCAGTGTTGAATGTGCAGCAAGTCGGCCTGGACGATAACTTCTTTGAACTGGGCGGCGACTCGATCCTGTCGATCCAGGTGGTCAGCCGTGCGCGGCAAGCGGGCATTCACTTCAGCCCGCGCGACCTGTTCCAGCACCAGACCGTGCAAACCCTGGCCGCTGTCGCCACGCGCGCTGAGCACATCAGCGCTGAGCAAGGCGTGCTGACGGGCAGCTCGGGCCTGACGCCGATCCAGCATTGGTTCTTCGACACCGAGATCCCGCAGCGTCAGCACTGGAATCAGGCGCTGCTGCTCAAACCGCTGCAACTGCTTGACCCGCACCGCCTTGAGCAAGCGCTGCTAGCGGTACTGGAACACCACGACGCCCTGCGCCTGAGCTTCACCCGGCGCGATGCGCAATGGCACGCCGAACACCTCGCCGTACCGCAAGGCGGCGTACTGATGCAGGCGCAAGTACGCGACATGGACCAGTGCACCGCGCTGTTCACCGAGACCCAACGCAGCCTCGACCTGGCACACGGCCCGCTGTTGCGCGCTTTGTTGGTGGATGGTCCCGAGGGCCAGCAACGCCTGCTGATCGCGATCCATCACTTGGTGGTGGACGGCGTATCGTGGCGCGTATTGCTCGAAGACCTGCAAAACGTTTACCGCCAACTGAGCGACGGCCAATCCGTCAGCCTGCCAGCCAAGACCAGTGCGCTACGTGATTGGGCCGCGCGTTTGCAGGCCTACGCCGGCAGCGAATCCCTGCGCGAAGAGTTGAGCGTCTGGCAGCACCAACTGGCCGGCCCGCAGGCCGTACTTCCTGTGGCACTCCCGCAAGGCTCGCTGCGCAACCGTGACGCCGACACCGTCAGCGTGCGCCTGGATGCCGAGCACACCCTCCAGTTGCTGCAACAGGCCCCGAGCGCCTACCGCACCCAGGTCAACGACTTGCTGCTGACCGCGTTGGCGCGCGTGTTGTGCCGCTGGAGTGGTCACGCTTCGGCGCTGATCCAGCTGGAAGGGCACGGCCGCGAAGCCCTGTTCGATGAGGTCGACCTGACCCGCAGTGTCGGCTGGTTCACCAGTGCCTATCCATTGCGCCTCACCCCGCAAGCCGGACAGGGCGATTCGATCAAGGCGATCAAGGAACAACTGCGTGCCGTGCCGCATAAAGGTGTGGGCTATGGCGTGCTGCGCTACCTGGCGGATGACGTGTGGAAACGCGCCATGGCTGCACTGCCGAGCGCGCAGATCACCTTCAACTACCTCGGCCAGTTCGACCAGAGCTTTGGCGCCGATGCACTGTTCCACCCGCTGGATGAGTCCCCGGGCCTGGCCCATGATCCGGATGCGCCGTTGCCCAACGAGTTGAGCGTGGACAGCCAGGTGTACGGCGGCGAGCTGGTGCTGCGCTGGACCTTCAGCCGTGAGCGCCACGATCAACAGACCATTCGCGAATTGGCCGATGCGTATCTGGCCGAACTGCGAAGCCTAGTCGCGCATTGCCTTGAGGACACCGCTGGCGGCCTCACACCGTCCGACTTCCCGCTGGCGCACTTGACCCAGTCACAGCTCGACAGCTTGCCGGTTCCGGCCAGTGCCATCGAAGACGTTTACCCGCTGACCCCGATGCAGGAGGGCCTGCTGCTGCACACCCTGCTGGAGCCGGGCACCGGCCTCTACTACATGCAGGACCGTTACCGCATCAACAGCGCGTTGGACCCGGAGCGTTTTGCCCAGGCCTGGCAAGCGGTGATCGCCCGCCACGAAGCCCTGCGCGCCTCGTTCTGCTGGAACGTCGGCGAAGACATGTTGCAAGTGGTCCATAAACCGGGCAGCACGCCGATTGAGTATCTGGACTGGAGCAACGATCCGGAAAGCGAACAGGAACCGCGCCTTCAAGCCTTGCTCAAGCAAGAGCGCGAAGCCGGTTTCGATCTGCTCGAGCAGGCGCCGTTCCACCTGCGCCTGATCCGTGTCGGTGCTGAGCGTTACTGGTTCATGATGAGCAACCACCACATCCTCATCGATGCCTGGTGCCGGTCGTTGCTGATGAACGACTTCTTCGAGATCTACATGGCCCTGGGCGAAGGCCGCGATGCGCAACTGGCCACGCCACCGCGCTACCGCGACTACATCGCCTGGCTGCAGCGCCAGAACCTGAATGAGGCACGCCAGTGGTGGCAGCAGAACCTGCAAGGCTTCGAGCGCACCACGCCGATTCCGAGCGACCGGCCGTTCCTGCGTGAACACGCGGGCCACAGCGGCGGCATGGTGGTGGGCGATTGCTACACCCGCCTCGATGCCTGCGACGGTGTGCAACTGCGTGAACTGGCCCAGGCCCATCAACTCACCGTCAACACGTTTGCCCAGGCCGCATGGGCGCTGGTACTGCGCCGTTTGAGCGGCGATCGCGACGTGCTGTTCGGCGTCACCGTGGCCGGACGCCCGGTGGACATGCCGCAGATGCAACGCACGGTCGGCCTGTTCATCAACAGCATCGCGCTGCGGGTGAAACTGCCCGAGGATGACCAGCGCTGCAGCGTGCGCCAGTGGTTGAGTGGCCTGCTCGACAGCAATATGCAGCTGCGCGAGTACGAATACCTGCCGCTGGTGACGATCCAGGAACACAGCGAATTGCCCAAGGGCCAGCCGCTGTTCGACAGCCTGTTCGTGTTCGAAAACGCCCCGGTGGAAGTCTCGGTGCTGGACCGCGCGCAAAGCCTGAATGCCACCTCGGACTCCGGTCGCACTCACACCAATTTCCCGCTGACGGCTGTGTGTTATCCGGGTGATGACCTCGGTTTGCATCTCTCCTATGACCAGCGTTATTTCGACGAAACCACCGTGCAAGGCATGCTCGGCGAGTTCAAGCGCCTGCTGCTGGCGCTGGTGCAGGGCTTCCATGGCGACATGGCCGACCTGCCGCTGATCGGCGAGCAGGAGCGCGCGTTCCTGGTGGACGGCTGTAATCAGAGCGAACACGCCTATCCGCTGGAGCGCAGCTATATCGAGTTGTTCGAAGAACAAGTGGCCGCGCATCCGCAGCGCATCGCCGCCAGTTGCCTCGACCAGCAGTGGACCTATGACGAACTGAACCGCCGCAGCAACGGTCTGGGTCATGCGCTGATCGCAGCAGGCGTCGACCTGGATCAACCGGTTGCCTTGCTGGCCGAACGTAACTTGGATTTGCTGGGCATGATCATCGGCAGCTTCAAGGGCGGTGCCGGCTACCTGCCGCTGGACCCGGGCCTGCCGAGCCAGCGTCTGCGCAGCATCATCGACCTGAGCCGCACGCCGTTGCTGGTGTGCACTGAGGCCTGTCGCGAGCAGGCCATCGCGTTGCTGGACGGTTTCGACTGCCAGTTGCTGGTGTGGGAAGAAATACCGGCGCGTGGCGAAAATCCTGGCATCTACAGCGGCCCGGGCAACCTCGCCTACGTGATCTACACCTCGGGCTCCACCGGCCTGCCCAAGGGCGTGATGGTCGAGCAGCGCGGCATGCTCAATAACCAACTGAGCAAGGTGCCGTACCTGGCCTTGAGCGACGCGGACGTGATCGCGCAAACCGCTTCGCAGAGCTTCGATATTTCCGTGTGGCAATTCCTCGCTGCACCGCTGTTCGGCGCACGGGTGGATATCGTGCCGAATACCATCGCGCATGATCCCCAGGGCCTGCTGGAGCATGTCCAAGCCCAAGGCATCAGCGTGCTGGAAAGCGTGCCGTCACTGATCCAGGGCATGCTGGCCCAGGACCGTATCAGCCTGGACGGCCTGCGCTGGATGCTACCCACCGGTGAAGCGATGCCGCCGGAGCTGGCGCACCAATGGCTGCTGCGCTACCCGCAGATTGGCTTGGTCAACGCGTATGGCCCGGCGGAATGCTCGGATGACGTGGCGTTCTACCGCGTCGACCTGGCGTCTACCCGCGGTACTTACCTACCGATTGGTACGCCCACCGACAACAACCGTTTGTACCTGTTGGACGGTGCGCTGGAGTTGGTGCCCCAAGGCGCTGTGGGCGAGCTGTGCGTCGCCGGCACTGGCGTCGGTCGCGGCTACGTCAGCGATCCGCTGCGCACCGCCCCGGTGTTCGTGCCCAACCCCTTCGGCGCACCGGGCGAGCGCCTGTACCGCACCGGCGACCTGGCGCGGCGTCGCAGCGATGGCGTGCTGGAGTACGTCGGGCGTGTCGACCACCAAGTGAAGATTCGCGGCTACCGCATCGAACTGGGCGAAATCGAAGCGCGCTTGCACGAACAACCGGAAATACGCGACGCGGCGGTGGGTGTGCAGGAAGGCGTCAACGGTAAGCATTTGGTTGGCTACCTGGTGGCAGCTGATGAAGCGCTCAACCCAAGCGAACGCCTGGACCGCATCAAACAACGCCTGCGCGCCGAACTGCCGGAATACATGGTGCCGCTGCACTGGCTCTGGCTCGACCGCCTGCCGCACAACGCCAACGGCAAACTCGACCGCAACGCCCTGCCGGCCCTGGAGATCGGCCAGTTGCACAACCAGGACTACCTGGCGCCACGCAACGAACTGGAAACCACCCTGGCCGCGATCTGGGCCGAGGTGCTGAAAGTCGAAAGGGTAGGGGTGCAGGACAACTTCTTTGAGCTGGGCGGGCACTCGTTGCTGGCGACGCAGATTGCCTCGCGGGTGCAGAAAACATTGCAGCGCGATGTACCGCTAAGGGCGATGTTTGAGTGCAGTACGGTGGCGGAGTTGGCTGAATATATTGAGGGGTTGGCGGGGAATGAGATCAGTGCGGAGAAGGTGGATCGGTTGAGTGATTTGATGGCGGAATTGGAGGGGCTTTGATGGGGTCGCTTGTCAGAACTGTCAATTCTGACAGTAGGCAAGTGGGCTCATACGAGGTTTAGATAACCATTGTTTCCTGGCCTGCAGAGGCGGGCCGGGTGGTTATCTTTCCTTGGATGGGAGTGCCGATCGTGGCTAAACCGACTAAACCAAACACAACAGGCTCAGCGAATACAACGGCTTCGGGCCGGGGCAGCTCGGCCGGCGTTCCCAAAAAACCAGCCAACCAATACCTGTTGCCGACTGTAAAGAACGCCACGACTAACAACACGTTGTATCCGATAGATGCAACGGCGGGGACGACGGTAACGTGCCCGTCAGCGATTCCCGCAGGCACTCAAATTACGCTGAGCGTGGCGATCAAGGGCCAAGAAGCCAATCCCGTTTTCACCGCCATGACCCAAGGCACCGGAGCGCCCAATGTCGAGGTAAATGTTCCCGCATGGGTCATTGGCTATTGCATCGGCCGGACCGTGATCATTTGGTACAAGACGGCGGCGGGTGAGTCCTTCCGGCTGGAACTCTTCATTGAAGTGATCAAGCCTGATGACATGCCTGTTCCCAGGTTCACCGACCTGTCCTTCGTTGACGGCTCCTGGTGGCTGGACATGGCCACTTTTCCAGGCGATGCCGGCGTCGAATTGTGCGATTTGCCCTTTATCGCTGCCGGGCAGCGCATATGGTTTGAAGCGGTTGGCAATGAACACCATGCACAGCCGCGTTTCTTCTGGATTCTTGAAAATCATGTCGTGACGGAAGAGGAGGCGCAGAGTGGTTTCTGTTTCCTGTTGGGCATCCTGCGCGCGTGGCTGGCTGAAAATGACGATTATTCGTCGGTCACCACGGGGGCGGGCATCATCTACTCAGATGCTGAGGCCACCGCACCTGAGGACCCGCGAATTTCCCGGCTCCCGGGGAACGCGCAGTTGTCTCGACGAGCCACGGCTAACCTGCGAGTGCGTGAGCCGGAGTTGACGCTGTATGCGCCGACTATCCGGGAAGCCGTGTATGTCGAGGGGAAAGGGTATTTGATCAACCCGGCGAATACCGTCAATGGGGCCCATGTCGTGGTGGCGTACGACGGCATTAAACCCGGTGATAAGGTATGTGTAGAGTTGGCAGGTACGCCGGGACCAGGCACTCCGGTATTGGCGTGTCAGGTCGTGCAGCAGGGGGAGACCAGCCTGTTGTTCGGCGTGCCTGCTTCGGCCATCAGTGCGAACTTCGGTAAACCCATTAAGGTGTCTTACACCGTCCTTCGTGGCAGTGTGTGGCCTTCGTCGGAGTTACTGGCTCGGGTGCTTGAACCCACCGGATTGAGCGGTATAGACGTTGATGAAAAAACCGGCGGTAAGATTTGCCTCAACACTTTTCCCGGTGACGCTACGGTCAGGGTTTCGATTTGGGATTACATTGCCTTAGGGCAAACCGTTTGTTTGTGGATAACGGGAGAACTAGGAGACGGCAGCCCATTTCACTGGGACATACTCACTGCTGAGACCGTAAAACCCGAGTGGGTGACCGCTGGCGTGAGTGCGGCACTGATTCGGGATGAGTTGGAAAAACTGGCCGACTGCCAGGTATTCCAGATTCATTTTTCAGTGAGCTTCAGCGGCTCGACCCAGATGGAGGACGCAATTGCATTCCTACCGTTGTCATTGGAAATGGTTCAGAAAGACCTCGAGCTGGTGGCGCCTTCGGTGCGAGAGGCAGTCGGTAATTTATTGACCGTCTGGAATGGCCGTGATGGCGTGACGGTGAGAGTGGCCTATGACGGCATGTGCGATCGCCACACCATCGCGTTGTGCTGGGAGCAAGCGGGTGGTTGCCTGGCGTTAGCTCCCCAGCCGGGAGACTCCGTTGCGGGCTATGTGGACTTCCATATCCCTCGCGCAGCGGTCATTCATGGGATTGGCAAAACAGTGCCGATCCGCTTCAGTGTCGTTAGCCGTTGCAAGCACGCGACGTCGCCGGATCTTGAGTTGGAGATCAGTGTGCCTGTGTGCCTGCCGACGCCGGTAGTGCCTCAAGCTACGCCGCCTGCGACGCAGGGTGGCATTCTGGATTTGGCCTCCTTTCCTGGCGATGCATCAATCACCGTTTCGGCCTGGTGGTTCGCTCTGGCGGGACACCACGCCTGGTTGAAATGCACCGGCACAAATAAGGACGGGAGCCCCCGCACGTTCTACGCGGTGCAAGGCAGACGGCTCACGCACGACGAGGTCCTGAACGGGCTGGCAGCACCTTTGATCCGAGCAGAGCTGGATGGGTTGAAACACGATTCCTCTCTGACCGTCACCTGTCTTGTCGCATCCGATGGCAGCGAGCATGAGAGCGGTGCGACCATTTTCCCAGCGCTGAAGCTGACTATCAAGCGACCTTTGATTTGTGGCATCGAGCGTTTCGAATCACTGCCGCTGGGTACTTTTGGCGTGGGTGGGAGTGTGCAGACTTCTTTGATGAAGATCACCTTTGCGTCGGGCTCTGGTGTGGCGGGTATAGTCACGTACGCTAATGATGAGTTCTATTCGGGCAAGCACTTTGTCATGTGTGAAAACGTCGACAATCAAGTTCCGCCACAACTGCACCGAATTGACTTCGTCCGGCCATTGGAGTCCGTCAAGTTTGCCTGGGCCTGGAAACAACAACCCGCGACGGTCGTCTATTATGATGAAGGCGGTAAGGTCATAACCAGTGTCGATTATCCTGACGATTGGCGAGGAGGTTTCTGGGTCGAGCATGTGACAGAACCGGGGACGGCTATCAGTTGGTTGACCATTCTTGTGCGCGACTATTCGTTTATCGATAACTTCCATGCCTGCTATCGAGACTGAAGTTATGACGTCGAAGATTTTGAGTTTGCCGTTGGTCGGGGAAGTCGTGAGTTGGCGGCAGAACTGTCAGATCTGACAGTAGCCAAGATTTCTCATCCGAGCGTTAGATAACCGAAGTTTCTGGCTGGCCTGGCCAGCCTCGACGGTTATCTAACGTTGGACAGGAGTCTTATCGTGGCTAAAAAACCGATCTCTAAAAAAACCTCCCCAGCTCAGGCTATGAGCGTTGCGCCCGCCCCATCAACCAAGGTGGCCACGGCTGAATTACCCTTTGCAATCATCCAGTACGCTACGAACAATAGTCTGCTTTACCCTCTGGATGCAGCCCAAGGTACGACCGCGACACTGGCGCTTCCCGCAGGGAGCGCGCAGGTCATTGTGCATTTCGCTATTAAAGGCCAGAGCTGCGCGACGTTCCCGCCGATCAGTGTCGCAAGCGGTGATGTAGCCGATATTCCCTGGCAATGGATCAGTACCTGTATCGGGCATACCGTGCTGATCTGGTACGAGGCCGTTGTCGGTGGTGCACACAAAGAGTCACTGGTACTGGAGCTTGAGATTCAGGACGTCCGCGAAGAGGATCTGCGTGCGTCAATGCCTGGGTTCGCGCATGCCGAATTGGAGTGGGGCACGTTGTGGTTGAACATGTTCAATTTCACGGGGAATGAAACGATCCGGGTCAAGGCCTGGCCGATGATTCGGGCGGGCTCGCGATTGTTTGTTGTTGTCGCCGGTAATGAGCAAAATGTACCACCTGAATTTTGCTGGGCAGCCTTTGATCACGTAGTAACTGACGAGGAAGCGCATGAGGACTACGTGTTTGAGTTCTTCTTGTCGCGCCCATGGTTAGCACACTTGGATGATTACACGTCCTGTACCTGCCATCTGGGGGTTATCTGGGACGGTTGTCACCCTGAGGCTCCGGTGTCGAATGTGAACCCGCTGCCTAGAAACGCTCAGGATTTCCACCAGCGTTCTACGGTGCTGCTGCGCGTCGATCCTGCGCTGGATTTGAATCCGCCTCGTCTACAGGAAGCGGTGCAGATATCCCCGGGTAACTGGCAGGTCAACCCGGCCAACACCACCCAGGGCGGCCATGCATTAGTGACCTACCCAGGCATGACCGAAGGTGATCATGTTTGTATGCAAGCCTCGGGGCCGAATTATGGGCCCTTATCGCTCGGTTGCCAGGACGTGAAGCTGGGCGATGTAAGTCTTTCATTCGAAGTCGCCCCTGAGATCTTCGCAGCCCTGTTCTGCCAAACGTTGACACTGATCTATAGCGTTCAATTTAACAATTACCTGCCTCAGAACTCTCCCGGGTGTGTAATCCAGGTGCTTGGTCCTCAGTTGACCAAGCTCTGTATCGAACAAGCAACGGGTGACACCCTCGACCTCAAGACATTCGACGACGATGCAACGGTGCTGGTGCCTATCTGGGACTACGCTGCTGTCGGGCAATGTGTCTGGGTTTGGATTAGCGGAACCCTGGAGGGCGGTAGCCCTTACCAATTCTTCATCCTGATGGATGAGCCGCTGACTGCAGGCTGGATGACTAATGGCGTCGACGCCCCCATTCCCAGGGCTGAACTGCAAAAACTAGAAGATTGCAGTGACTTTGAGCTGCATGCGGCGGTGAGCTTCGATGGCAACTGCGATCTGGCGACGGCCCTCGAATTTCCGGTTCAGACCTTCAGTATCGATCAGGTAGATTTTGCGTTGAATCCGCCTGAAGTGCGCGAAGCTGTGGGCAATCAACTGACGATTTACAACGGGCGGGACGGGGTCACCGTCCGGGTGGCCTACCCACACATGAGCAGCAGGCATCAGATCCAGTTGAACTGGAAACGATCAGATGGCACTGATGTGCCGTTACCCCCCAAACCGGGCAACTCCAATCCGGGTTATGTGGACTTCAGCGTTGCCCGCGAAGAAGTGATTCATGCCGCTGGCAAGACGCTGACGCTCAACTACACCGTTACCAGTGCGTGCAAGCTTCAGACATCGGGGGATTTGGATCTGGAGTTCAGCGTGCCTGTACGTCTGACGACGCCGGAAGTGCAGCAGGCAACGCCACCCGCCACCCAAGGCGGCATTCTGGATTTACGTACGTTTGCCGGGGACGCTCGCATAGGCGTGCCGGACTGGTGGTTCATGCTGGTCGGGCAACGGGGCTGGTTGGAGTGCTCGGGCCCGCTGTGGGATGGATCGGTCCATACCTTTAAGGTGATGGACGCCGAGGTGATTACTGCAACGGATGTCACCAACAGTTTGTCGCGTGTACTCAAACGGCTCGAATTGGATAAATACGAAACCGGCGCTAAATTGACCTTCACATTCAGGCTGACCGCGGATGGCAGCGCTAATATCGATGAGGCCATCCCTTTTCCACCGTTGAAGTTGATCTTTCGCAAGCGCTTGCTTGACCAAACGCCCTTCGATCCAAACAGGAAAGGGTGGAATGGTTGGCAGAGAGGTGCGGGCGCCACCGATCCCAGGGATCTGGTGCTCAAGTACGGTCCTTATCCTTGGGAAACGGGGATGGGTTATTGGTTGGTAGACTGGGGATATACGAATACATCCAACCCGGCAACGCAAAGTGAGAAACTGTTCAGGATTTTCACCAACCTGGAGCCGGGGAACTCCTATACGTTCCATGCATGGATTCGCGATTCTGTTGGCCTACCCTTGCCGCCTCGCATGGCACTCACAGTGAATGGGAAAGACATAACCCCAGTAATCGAACCTGGCACAAACTGGTTTTTACTGGAGGGCAAGTTTGTTGCTGATTCAAGTACGGCCAGGCTTGGCATTGATAATCGCAGGATGGGAATAGATCCCGCCAATGATTTTGATGTGACATGGATCAGGGTGTTTGAGGGAACACTCTGATTTTCCGAGACGATGTAAAGATAGGGCCTTCACTGTGTGAAGGCCCTTTTCGTAAGGCCGTTGAGTAACTTACCTCGGTTCCAAAATCTTCCCCAATTATTCCGCGAAGGCGCTCGTTGCTGATTACTCGATTCACATTGGGGGTAGCACAATAATGAAGTTATGGCGTTGTGGGATGGTCATTGATCGGAGAGCAAGGGAAATTCGTCAAAACTGTTAATTTTGACAGTAGGCGAAGAAGCGTTAAAAGTGCTCACTAATAGGAGACCTCGGCCTTAGACTGGCTTTGGGTTACAACCCTTGGAACACGGAGTTCTGACCATGGCTAAAAAAATAACGGCGCCTAATGCTTCTTTAAAACCGGTTAATACGCGCAAACCCAAGGCTATCGAGGTTTTAGCCCCAGTGGTTTACAAAGGGGAAGGCGGAAGCATATATCCGCTCGATGCGAAAGATGACCCGCACCTGACCACGGATCCGGACATGGATGGCTCGGATATTGTCGTCACAATTTGGGTTGAGGATGGCGGCGGACCCGTATTCGAAGAGATTGTGGATAGAAGTGGTATTGGTGGCGCCCGGAAAATCCCAATCCCCCTGAACATCCTTACATCGGGTATGGGTCACACGCTGTTATTCAAGTATAGAGGGAAGGTGGGAGGGAAGGCCGCAGAGTCTCGGGTAGCAGAGGTGGAAGTACGTTTTTACGATGAAATAGACCTTGAAGGTTATGTGCCCCGGTTTGTCCACTCCAAGTCTGTTCACAACACGGATACCTTGGACATGTATACGTTTACCGGGGATGAAACGATCGTGGCGTATGCCCATCCTCTCGTTAAAGCACGCGATCAACTATTCGTGAACGTAGCGGGTGATCAGGACAGCACGCCCTTTGCATTCAAGACAGTGGCTTTTTCTCGCGTTGTGACTGCTGATGAAGCGGTGCCGGGTCATGAGTTCAGACTTTCTTTGAAACGCAGTTGGATGGGACGTCGTCGACCCTGGGGGGCGTTGACGATTCATTGGGGATGGATTTGCGATGGTCGCCACCCACGCCCTCCGGCTAGTGTCGATCCTATCCATGAGACGCGTCTCCCGGAAAACGCACTTGAAGGTCGTCCTCGCCCTACCAGTGCCCTGATTGTCGATCCTCGCATGGGAAATATGCCGGCCCCTCATCTACGACAGTCGACGTTTTACAACAATGAGTGGTGCCTTAACTCTGCGCTCACCAAAGATCGCGGAAATGTAGACGTCCCCGACTTGGAAACCTATGCAGGCGACCAGATCTGTTTTTATGTGGGCGGGCCCGGTCACGAAAAAAAGCCACTCGGCTGCGTGACAATTAAAAATGACGGGGATCCGGCAACCATCGAGCTTTCTGCCTGTGATATTGCTTGTTTTTTCAGCATGTCGATGACGCTGACTTATACCGTTCAATTCGCCAGTAGCGGTGAAGCACAGCAATCACCTGAGCAGGTGGTCAACGTATTGTTGCCCCAATTCACTCATCCAGGGATTGAAGATGCAACGGGTCATATCCTGGACCTCGGCACATTTACGGAGGAAGCGACAGCTTTTGTGGCTGAATGGGATTATGCCGAGTGCTCGGAATGTCGCTGGATGTGGATCACGGGTGAGCGTGAAGACGGCAGTGCTATCCGCATTGATATTTTGGTGGATGCCCCTGTTAAGGATGCCAGAAAAACTAATGGAGTCGCTGCCTCGATACCAAGGGTCGAGCTGCAAAAGCTGGCAGACTGCAGCGAATTTGAGCTGCACTTTGCGGCGAGTTTCTGTGGCAAGTGTGAGCTGGAGGATGCCCACGAATTTCCTGTTCAGACTTTCAAAATCGAGCAGGAGCCTTTGGCACTGATCGAGCCGTCAGTGAGGGAGGCGGTGGCTGACCAATTGACCGCATACAATGGGCGCAACGGCGTACATGTTGAAGTGAAGTACACCGGCAGCAATCCCAAGCACTCCATCATTATCTGCTGGGAGAGACCGAACGGTTCTTGCTGGTTGGTGACCTCCCAACCTGGTAGCACGACGGGCGCGGTGATCTGGTTGCTGCCGTCGGAGGCCGTGATCGAGAGCTTGGGTAAAGTGGTGGAGATCACGTTTACTGTCACCACCGCCTGCAAGGTGCAGACTTCACCGCCTTTGCACTTGAATATCAGTCTGCCAGTGCGCCTGGAAACGCCGAACGTGCCGGAGGCTACGCCGCCCGAGACTCAGAATGCCTCTCTGGACCTGAGAACATTTGCTGGGAATGCCAATTCACACATGAAGGCTATGTGGTTCTTGCGGGCAGGGCAGAAGTGCTGGCTGCAGGCAGCCGGGACGAATAAAAACGGTAATCCTTACTCGTTCAATGTGTACGCGGCCAGAGCGATTAAGGTGGCAGAGGAGACCGCTGGGGTGGCGAGTCCTGTACTACGATCCGAGCTGGACAAGTTGAAGGACGAAAGCAACCTGACCTTAACTTACAGCGTAGCTACAAACGGCAGTTCGACTGCGAATGTGGTGTGCCCTCAGCGGGTGCTGCAGGTGCTTTCGCCGCTGGATGATTTCACATCGTTTGCCGGCAATAACTGGAACGGATGGATTCCCGGACCAGCAGCCCTTGGCGAGATGAGGTATGCCTCGTTTTTTGGCAAGACCTGCGTGGCAAATGGCACCGCGAGTACTGCTGGCGTGGGCAACGTCCTGTATAAAGTCTTCACGGGGCTAGTAGTCGGTGCGACGTATGATTTCAGCATTCTCGCCTGCACCTACAACGGCGCCGCTCCATTGCCAAGGTTGTCTCTGTGGGCCAGCGCAGGTGCTGTTACGCCGGTCACGACCTTTTACAACATGGCATGGACACTGCTGAGGGGCACGTTTGTTGCGAATGCACCAACGATGCAACTGGAGATACGCAGCCATGAGTCGTCAGGCGCTTCCGGCAATGACTATGCGATCACTGATATTCGAGTGAGCGGATAGTCGAAAAGTCGTTTTACCGTGAAAAATGCTCCTGCCTGTTGCAGGAGCATTTTTCTCACTTGGGCCCCATAATCTTCCCCAACTTCTCCGGCGAAGGCGCCCCTTGCTGTTGCTGTAGCCCGCCCTTGTCATCCAGATAGAAAATCGCCGGCGTCGCCGACAATTCCAGCTCCTCCATCAACTTCATATTGGCATCAAGCTTGGCCTCGATATCCGCCGGAATCTTGTCCAGTGCCTGCAACTTGCTGCCTTTACCGGCGGCTTCATGTTCTTCCAGAGCTTTTTGCGGGTCCTTGGCGGCGAGCAGCGCGGCGGATTTGCCTGGGCTGTCTTCGCGGATGATGCCGACCATGATGTGGCGCAATTGCACCTTTCCGGCTTTTACCCACGGGCGTGCCTGTTCCCAGAACATGTTGCAGTACGGGCAGTTGGGGTCGCTGAACAGGTAGACGGTGCGCGGCGCGTTGACGTCGCCGTCCTGGATCCAGCTGCTTTTTTGCATCTTGGCCCAGACTTCCTTGGCCATCGGTGCGTACACCAGTTTTTCCAGGGGCGCGGTGCTGAGGTCGTTGCCCTGGGCGTCGTACAGGTTGCCGGCGATCACGTTTTTGCCGTCGGCGGTCAGGTACAGGGCCATGCCGCGGTTCTGGTACTGCGCGGCGTAGCCGGTGAGGCCGCTGGGGGCGTCGAATTTGCCGAGGATCTTCGCGCCCCTGGCCTCGATCTGTTTGATCGGCGCCGGCCAGTCTTCGGCCTGGGCCAAGGTGGCGGCGAGCGTCAGCGGCAGCAGGGTCAGCAGGTGGCGGAGGCGGGGCATGTCGGTTTCCTTATTGGAGCGGTATCGAAGGGTTCCATGGCGCGGGCCAGGCTGGCTTGCGACAGTTCGCCCAAGTGGCTGTTGATCAGGCGTCCATCGGCTCTGTAGAACAAGGTGGTTGGCAAGGCCATCGAGCCCACGGCCTGGCCGAGGCGGCCGCTGGCGTCGAACAGCACGTTGTCGAGGGTCAGGCCCTGAGTCGCGAGGAAGGTGCTGACGCTTTGCATGTTTTCTGCCTGGTTGACGAACAGGAAGGTTACGTCGGGGCGTTGGTGTTGGGCGCGTTCCAATACCGGCATTTCGCGACGGCACGGCGGGCACCAGGTGGCCCACAGGTTGATCACCAGCGGGCCGCCCTTGTAGTCGGCCAGTTGCACCACGTCGCCGTTGGCATTGCGCAGGGTGATGTCCGGCAGTTGCGAGCCTTTGTCGTAGAGGCTCAGGGATAAACTGGTCATGCCCCAGAACACCAGGCCGGTGATCACCCCGGCACTCAGGGGCTTGCGCAGGGCCGGACGACGCCAGCCGTAGGCCAGGGCGCCGACGACCAGAGCGATCACGCCGGGCCAGGCGAGGAAACCGCCGTCGCGCAGGTCGACCATCTGCAACGGGTCGTGGCGGTAATCACTCCAGTACATCAGTACAAAGCTGACGCGAGCTACCAGCATCGCCAGCAGGAACAGGCTGAACAGCACCGATTCCGGGTTTTCACCGCCACGCTTGGCCACGCGCCAGCCCACCAGAGTGGCGAGAATCAGCGCGGTAATCAGCAGCAAGTGATTCAGGGCGATGGCGAAGGTGCCGATGGTCAGGGTCAGCATTCAGAGGGCGTCCCGGGTGTGCGTCCAGCGTTGCAGGAAGGTGACGGCATCGACTTCGCCGGTGATGCGTTGGGCGCGGCGCTCTTCACCGTCCGGGCCGATCCACACGAAGCTCGGTGGGCCAGGGACTTTGTAGCGGCCGAGCAGCGCGCGGCTGGCGGCGTTGTCGGCGGTAACGTCCAGGCGCAGCAGGCGCACGTCCTTCAGGGCGTCCATGACCTCGGGTTTGCCGAAGACCTGTTTTTCCATGATCTTGCACGACACGCACCAGTCGGCGTAGTAGTCCACCAGCACCCATTGGCCCTGAGCCTTGGCGCTGTCGAGTTGGGTTTGCAGCACGGCGGGATCGTTGATGGTCATGAACGCGTCGTGGGCGGTCGGTGCAGCGACGGTCCGCGAGCCGCTGTAGACTTTCAGCGGTTGCCACAGGTCATCGCTGCCACCGGCTGCGCCGACCATCAGCACGGCGCCCCACAGGCCCAGCACCAGGGAACCGGCGCCAAACACCTTGGCCGCGAGGCCGTATTCGCGGGCCAGCGTCCAGCCGCAGTAAGCCATCACCAGCGCGAGTACGCCCCACAGGCCGATCCACAGGCTTTCGCCAACCACCGGGCGCAGCATCAGCACGGCGGTGCCGAGGAACAGGAAGCCGAAGACACCCTTGAGCACGTTCATCCAGGTGCCTGGCTTGGGCAGGAAGCGATTACCCACGGTGACCAGCAGCAACAGTGGGATGCCGATGCCGATGCCCATGGCGAACAGGATCAGGCCACCGTGCAGCGCATTGCCGCTCTGGGCGATGTAGAGCAAGGCGCCGGCCAGCGGCGCGGTCATGCATGGGCCCACCAGCAGGCCGGACAGTGCGCCGAGAACCCCGGCGCCGACCAGGCTGCCACCGCTTTGCTGGCGGCTGACGTTGTCCAGGCGGTCGCGCAGGAAGGCGGGCAGTTGCAGTTCAAAGAAGCCGAACATCGGCAGGGCAAGGATCACGAACAAGGCGGCGAAGCTGCCGAGGATCCACGGGGTTTGCAGCAGCGCGGCTAGATTGCTGCCGAGCAGCGCGGCCAACACGCCCAGTGCGGCATACACCAGCGCCATGCACACCACATAGCTGCTGGCCAAGGCAAAACCGCGACGTGGGCTGGCGCCACTGCCGACGACCAGACCGGCGAGGATCGGCAGCATCGGCAGCGAACAGGGGGCAAACGCCAGCAACAGGCCTAGGCCGAAGAACAGCAACAGGCTCCAACCCAGGCTGCGTTGTTGCAGGCCACTGGCCAGGCTTTGGTCCTGAGCTTCGGCGGTCGCTGCGACGGCCGGGTTGCCGCCAAGGTCCACGGTGATCGACTGCGGCGGATAACACAGGCCCGCATCGGCACAGCCCTGCCAGCCGAGCTTGATCTGGCCGGTTGCGCCGGCCGGGATCTTCACTTCCAGGCCTTGGCGATACACCTCTTGGTCACCGAAGAATTCATCGCTATGGGCCTCGCCTTGCGGCAGCGTGGGCTTTTCAGCCAAGCCATCGAACTTCATGCGCTGCTTGTACAGGTAATAACCGTCGGCAATCTGCCAATACAGCTGGGTCTCGCCACTTTCAAGACGTTCGGAGGTAAAGGTGAAGGCTTTGCCCACCGGAAGGAAATCGGGTTTGGTCTCAAACGGGTTACCAGGCGCGGCCTGGGCAAACCCTGCGAACAACACCAGCAGAAAGGTAAACAGATGCCGCATGGTCAAGCCTTAGTTCGATGCAAGTAGGCACACAATGTGTGGCGTTGATTAACCGATGATTAACCGAGGCTATTCTAGAGGGAGTGTGGACCATTTAGCGGCATAATCTGCGCTTAATCCGCTGCACTTCTAATCACCCCCATCTTTCATGAAGGGTTCACCATGCACGTACTGGTCTGTGAAGACGACGAACTGATCGCCAGCGGCATCGTGGCCGGCCTTACCGCCCAGGGTTTTACCGTCGAGCGCGTGGCCTCGGCTGGCGCGGCGCGCGCCATGCTCAAGGCGGCGACATTCGACATCATGGTGCTCGACCTCGGCCTGCCGGACGAAGATGGCCTCAAGCTGCTGCAACAACTACGCAGCCAGGGCCTGGAAATCCCGGTACTGATCCTGACCGCACGGGACTCGGTGACCAACCGCGTCGACGGCCTCCAAGCCGGCGCCGACGACTACCTGCTCAAGCCCTTCGACCTGCGCGAACTTGCCGCGCGCCTGCAAACTCTGCTGCGGCGGATGGCGGGGCGCAGCGTCAACCTGATTGAGCACGGTCGCCTGGCCTACGATCCGAGCAGCCGCGAAACTTTCCTGGGCGGCCAGCCAGTGGACCTGTCACGCCGCGAACAGGCGCTGTTGCAAGCCCTGCTGCATAACAAAGGCCGTGTGCTTTCCAGCGAGCAACTCAAGGACAGCGTCTACGGCTTCAACGATGAGCTGGAAAGCAACGCGCTCAACGTGCATATCCACCACCTGCGGCGAAAATTGGGCAATGGCATTGTCGAGACCGTGCGCGGCCTCGGCTATCGCCTGGGCTCGGCCGACGGGGGCGAGGACGCGTCGTGAAAAGCCTGCGCCTGCGATTGACGTTCAAGCTGGGCGCCGCTTTTGTGCTGATCTGGGCCCTGGCGGCGGCCTGGATGCTCAGTGACCTGCGCAACCAGATGATGTTCTCCCTCGACCAACGCCTGGTGGCGTCGGCGCGCATGGTGGCGGGGCTGACCGAGCAGATGCCGGGCCTCGCCAGTGTGGGCGGCGGCGCGCATTTCCATGGGGCACAACTGAATGTGCCGGGGGGCATGGCGTGCCAGGTCAGCTCCTTGCGCGGTGAAGTACTGGCGCGTAGCCACGCCACGCCGGATGAAGGGCTGGAATCGCGCCAGAGTGGTTTTCGTGACCAGGTGATCGATGGCGTCAACTGGCGCAGTTTTACCCTGTCCCGTGGCGACCTGTTGATCACCACCGCCGACCGCCAAGTGGAACGCGAGGCGCTGAACCTGTCGATCCTGCTGGCCGCGTCGGTGCCGGTGGGTGTGGCGATGCTCGGCTGCCTGTGCTTGTTGTGGCTGGGCATCGGCCAGAGCCTGCTGCCGCTCAACCGCATGCGTGACGCCTTGATGCGGCGCAGCGCCGACTCTCTCGAACCGCTGCAGATCCACCCATTGCCCAGCGAACTCAAACCGCTGCTCGACACTCAGAATCAACTGTTGCAGCGTATCGCCAAGACCATCGAGCGCGAACGCCGCCTCACTGGCGACGCCGCCCACGAACTGCGCAGCCCCTTGACGGCGATCAAGACCCACCTGCAAGTGGCGCGCATGACCGACGGCGCGGCCCGCGATCAGTCCCTGGCCCATGCCGAGGCGGGCGCCGACCGTTTGCATCGCACCCTGGAGCAGTTGCTGTTGCTGGCCCGCGTGGAAGGCAGCCTGTCATTCGACGATGGGCTGCAGTCCAGCGCCGAAGAAGTGGCACGCCTGGCGATCCAGGATGCGAATGCCGGCGACAATTCGCGCATTGACCTGATCCTGCCGGACAACCTTTCGGCCACCCCGGTGGAAATGCCTGTGGGCCTGGCAGTCGCAGCCCTGCGCAATTTGCTGGACAACGCCTTGCGTCATACGCCTGCGGATACGCGGGTGGAACTCAGTGTATTCACCGACACCGACAACGTGGTGTTCCGCGTGCGTGACCACGGCACGCAGATTTCCGCCGATGACCTGCAATACCTGACCCAACGCTTCTGGCGTAATGGCAGCAGCGAAGGCTGCGGCCTGGGGCTGGCGATCGTGCAAGCCATTGTGCAGCGGTGTTCCTGTTCCTTGAAATTCGACAGTCAACCGGATGGCCTGCGCGTCGACCTGGGCATGCCGCTGCGGCGCTGATCACTTTTCTTTCACGTGCCAAATAGTTACCGCCTTCCTGAAGTTCAAGCCTTCAGGATGGCGGTAATTTTTTTGCGCTTGAACGGGCTGAACGACTCTGCCTGTATTGAAAAGGACGGTTCTTATGTTGGTCATCGATACCAGTTTTCCTGCTACAGGCTTCAACGAACGTAACGGCGAGCCTGTGGGGCAGGTCATCCTGCATTACACCGCGGCGCCTTTTGGCTCCTCCCTGCGCACCCTCACCCAGGACGGGGTGAGTGCGCACTACTTGCTGCCCGACCCAAAAGATCCCAGCTACCGCGCGGCTGGCTATGAAGAGTTGCGTGTCTTCCGCTTGGTGGAGGAAGACAAGCGCGCCTGGCATGCCGGGGTCAGCCATTGGGCAGGGCGCGATAACCTCAATAGCCGCTCGATTGGCATCGAGATCGTCAACCTGGCGCGGGATGTCGGCGGCGTGTTCACGTTCCCTGAGTACGGTGAGGAACAAATTGAGGTGTTGATTGCGCTAGTGCGCGACATTCTCGGGCGTTACCCACAGGTTGGGCCCACGGACATCCTCGGGCATTCGGACGTGGCATACGCGCGCAAGAGTGATCCTGGCCCCAGGTTGCCTTGGCAGCGCTTGCATGAAGCGGGGCTGGGGGCCTGGTTTGATGAGGCGACGCGGGCGATGTATCAGCGACGCTTTTGTGTCGGGTTGCCACCGGAAGCCGAGGTGGAGCGGGCGTTTCAGCGGTTCGGGTACGCACCTGCAAAGAACCGGCAGGGGTTTCAACAGCGCACGCGAGCGTTTCAGATGCACTTCAGGGCGCGGGATTATTGTGGGTTTCTGGATGGCGAGACCTGCGCGATTTTGTATGCGCTGAATGAAAAATACCGCGGGCTCTGATACTGGCTGCTCTTCTGTGGGAGCTGGCTTGCCTGCGATGGCATCGACCGGATTTTCCTGATACGCCGAGTTGACCGCATCACAGCATAGGTATCGACACCTCCAAAGCGAGCCACCCGCGTAGCAGTGAGAAATGTGTAGATACGGGTGCCCGAGCTGCGGTCTATAGGCTTTTCGCGACCGGAGGAGTAAATCCCGTCGGCGCTGGTGCGTTTCCAGAACAGTAAATCCGTTCGCACGCTCCCTCGGGGCCAGACGCCAGCGGATCGGCAGTTTGGTCACCACCATCAGCGTATTGAGGGATCGAGAAATGTCAGTCGCTACCAGCCGTATCGAAGACGCCCAGGTGCATGAAACGCTCTACCAGTTCGACGAAACCCCGCTGCTCGCCCGCCAGCGCCAGCAGGAGTCCAACGCCCGCAGTTACCCTCGACGCATTCCCCTGGCGCTCAAACGCGCCAAGGGCATTTACGTGGAAGACGTGGAAGGCCGCAGTTTCATCGATTGCCTGGCGGGCGCCGGCACCCTGGCGCTGGGGCACAACCACCCGGTGGTGATCGAAGCTATCCAGCAAGTGCTGGCCGATGAACTGCCGCTGCACACGCTGGACCTGACGACGCCGGTCAAAGACCAGTTCGTGCAGGACTTGTTCGGCCTGTTGCCACCAGCGCTGGCGCGGGAAGCGAAGATCCAGTTCTGTGGCCCCACCGGCACCGATGCCGTGGAAGCCGCGTTGAAACTGGTGCGCACCGCCACCGGTCGTAGCACCGTGTTGTCCTTCCAGGGCGGTTACCACGGCATGAGCCAGGGCGCCTTGAGCCTGATGGGCAGCCTGGGGCCGAAGAAACCTTTGGGCGCCTTGCTGGGCAACGGCGTGCAATTTTTGCCGTACCCCTACGACTACCGTTGCCCGTTCGGCCTGGGTGGCGCGCAAGGCGTGCGGGTCAACCTGCATTACCTGGAAAACCTGCTGAATGACCCAGAAGCTGGTGTGTTGCTGCCGGCGGCGGTGATTGTCGAGGTGGTGCAAGGCGAGGGCGGTGTGATTCCGGCTGATCTGGACTGGCTGCGCGGCCTGCGCCGCATCACCGAGCAAGCGGGTGTGGCGTTGATCGTCGATGAAATCCAGAGCGGTTTTGCTCGCACCGGCAAGATGTTCGCCTTCGAGCACGCCGGCATCATCCCGGATGTGGTGGTGATGTCCAAGGCCATCGGCGGCAGCCTGCCGCTGGCGGTGGTGGTCTATCGCGACTGGCTCGACACCTGGCTGCCGGGCGCGCATGCCGGGACGTTCCGTGGCAATCAGATGGCGATGGCGGCGGGTTCGGCGGTGATGCGCTATCTCAAGGACCACGACGTGGCCGGCCATGCGTCCGCCATGGGCGAGCGCCTGGGCGAACACCTGCGCATCCTGCAGCGAGACTTTCCGCACCTGGGGGATATTCGCGGTCGCGGGCTGATGCTCGGCGTGGAACTGGTTGAGCCGGATGGCGCACTGGATATCCAAGGCCACCCACCCGTCCATCGCCAACTGGCGCCGCTGGTGCAGCGCGAATGCCTCAAGCGCGGGCTGATCCTGGAACTGGGCGGTCGACATGGCAGCGTCGTGCGTTTCCTGCCGCCGCTGGTGATCACTGCCGCGGAAGTTGATCGGGTGGTGGATATCTTCGGTCGCGCGTTGGCAGCGGCGGTCGCCAGCCTCTAATTTTTTTGCAACTTGATACGTTTCTACAGATATCAGTGCTGCGTGCAGTGCGCAGCCGGCCTTTTAGCGATGGAGAACAGCAATGACCTCAGTATTTGACCGCGACGACATCCTGTTTCAGGTAGTGGTCAACCATGAAGAACAGTACTCCATCTGGCCCGACTACAAAGCCGTGCCGGAAGGCTGGCGGACCGTGGGTAAGAGCGGCATGAAGAAAGAGTGCCTGGCCTACATCGAAGAAGTCTGGACCGACATGCGCCCGCTGAGCCTGCGTCAGAAAATGGACGGTGCCACGCTCGCCTGATCTGTAGTGAGCGGGCTTGCCTCGCGCTGGGGGGCGAAGCCGCCCTAAAACCAGGCGCCTGAATTCTGTCTGGCAGAACGCGGTGGCCGGATTGGGGCGGCTTCGCCCCCCAGCGCGGGGCAAGCCCGCTCACTACAATAGCGGTCAGTTGGCGTACAGGTAATCCGTCGCCAACGACGCCAACGTCCTCACCCCTACCACCAACGCCGACTCATCCACAAAGAACCCTGGATTGTGATTCGGCGCAGCCTTGCTCATGTCCTGATCCCGCGGCGTCACTCCCAGGAACACAAACAGCCCCGGCGCCTCCTTGGCATAAAACGAGAAGTCTTCCGCGCCGCCCACCAGCGGGCCCTGCACCACATCATCCTGGGCCGCCCAGCGCAGGCTTGGCAGCATCTTCTCGGTCAGCGCCGGGTTGTTGATGGTGGGGTCGTACTTCTCGATGATGGTAACTTCAGCCTTGGCACCGCCGCTTTCGGCGATTTTCTCCACGGTCTGTCGTACGTCTGCGTGCAGTTTCTGGCGGATGCCATAGTCGTAGGAGCGAATGGTCCCGGCCATGTCCACCGACTCAGGAATGATGTTGTAGCGCGTACCGCCATTGATGGTGCCAATGCTCACCACCGACGGAAACGACGAGATGTCGGTGCGGCGGCTGACCACGGTTTGCAGGCCGACAATGGTCTGCGCGCCCACGGTAATCGGGTCAATGCCATCCCAAGGGCGACCGGCGTGGGTTTGCTTGCCGAGGATCTTGATGCGCAAGTCATCGGAGCTTGCCAGGGTCGGGCCCGGGCGATACGCAATCCGGCCGGCGGGCACACCGGCCCATACATGCAAGCCAAACACCGCGTCCGGCTTGGGCGCCTTCATCACGCCTTCCTGCACCATCATTTTGGCGCCCCAGGTGTTTTTGCCGTCGGGGATGAAATCACTCGGGCCTTCCTCGGCCGGCTGGAAGTAGAACACCACGTTACCGGGCAGGCGTTCACGCATGCCGGTCAGGATCTTTGCAGTGCTCAGCAGAATGGCAACGTGGGCGTCGTGGCCACAGGCGTGCATCACGTCGACTTCCTTGCCCAGGTAGGTGCCCTTGGCTTTTGAGGCGAAAGGCAGGTCAGCGACTTCCTTGACGGGCAGCGCGTCCATGTCGGCGCGCAGGGCGACGGTCGGGCCGGGCAGGGCACCTTTGAGCACGGCAACAACGCCGGTGCGTGCTACGCCGGTTTTCACCTCGAGGCCGAGGTCGCGCAGCTGCTTGGCGACCAGCTCGGCCGTGCGGGTTTCGGTATTGCCCAATTCAGGGTGGGCGTGAATGTCGCGGCGGGTTTCCAGCAACGCCGGTTCAAGGATTTTTGCCTGCGCGGCGATTTCCTCCCGGGCACTGTCCTGGCCGCTGCTGGCGGCAATCACGGCACTGCTGGCGACCCCGCACAGCATGCCGAAAACCCATGGGTGTGTCAGACCGGTTAAACGCATAAGGACCTCTCCTGAGTTTATTGTTGTAGCGCTTTCTCCTGCACAGTGCCGGCGGTGACCACCTGCACACTCAAGCGCGGCGTCGCCAGGTCCAGCCCGGCTTCATCCAGATGACGCTTGAGCGACAGGTTGAACGCCCGCGACACTTCCCACTGCTTGATCGGCGCCGTCTTGAAGCGCGCACGTAGAATCGCACTGCCTGACTCGAAGCTCTCCACGCCCTGAATCTCCAGCGGCGACCAGATGTTGCGGCGCTGCAGTGGGTCGTTGCGCATTTTCTGGCCGACGTCGCGCATCAGCTTGATGGCGTCGTCGATTTCCATGTTGTAGGGGATCGCCACGCGGAAGATCGCGTAGCCGAACTCCCGCGAGTAGTTCTTGATGCTCTTGATCTCGCTGAACGGGATGGTGTGCACAATGCCGTCGATATCGCGCAGGCGCACGGTGCGGATGGTCAGGCCTTCCACCGTACCGAGGTGGCCGCCGACATCGACATAGTCATCGATGGCCAGGGAGTCTTCGATGATGATGAACAGGCCGGTGATCAAGTCTGCCACCAGCGATTGCGCACCAAAGCCAATGGCCAGGCCGATCACACCGGCACCGGCCAGCAACGGCGTGACGTTCATGCCCATGTTCGCCAGGGCAACAATGGCAGCGATGATAAAGATGGTCACAAACAGCACGTTGCGGATCAACGGCATCATCGTCTGCGCGCGGGCATTGGCCAGGCCTTTGCGCGAGCGGGTGAGCGCGTGGTGGATCGCGGTGTCGCTGAGGATCCAGATCAGCCAGGCAAACAGCAGCGTGCCGCCGAGGCCGAACAGCTTGACGCTGATTTCATGCCCGTCGCCTTCGGTAAAGCGAATCAGCGACAGGCCCCAGACCCGCAGGCCCAGTTCGATAAACACCAGCCAGACCACCAGATGCGCCAGGGTATAGACGAAGCTCTTCAGCCGCTCGGAGTACAACGCATGGCGTTTGTGCCCGCGTTGCGGCTTGAGCGCATGGCGACGAACAAGGCCATTGATCACCATGCACAACACCAACAAAACGGTGCACAGCAGCGACTGGCGCAATGCCGTGCTGGTATCGCCGGCAGACACGAAGGTGGCGAACAGCGAGATGCCCACCAACAGCAAGGCCGGGATGTACCAGAAGGAGCCGATGATTTCGATGGTGTCGCTGAGGGCCCTGCGGGTCAGGCGACGGGACAGCGGCTGGTTGCGGATCAGGTGGGCGATGGGCCGGCGGAAACGCAGGATAAACACACCGGTCGACAGTGCTGCCATGACATTGGCGATCGTCGCGGCAGTGTGTGACAGGTGCTGGCCCAGAGCCAGGACGAGGCGCGGGTCGCTCAAGGCCTCACCGAAGGCGGCAAAGCTGCCGATCCACCACAGGGGGCGGAACGCTTGGTGACGCAGGATGTACAGCGCGCGATGGCGATGCGGGCCGTCGAGCACCGAAAAGGCAATCACGCAGATGGCAGAGAAGCAGGTACCGACCACCAGCGCGTAGGCCAAGACCATCGCCAGGGATTTGCCCAGGGACGAGGGCAGGGCATAGCTCAGGTAGACCGTGATCACCAGCGCGATCAGCCATGGGCCGAGCTTGCGCAGCGCGAAGCGCACCATGTCCCAGGTGCGTGGGTGTTGCGGCAATTCTTCGGGCAGGCCGAAGCGTTCGCGGACGCGGTGGCTGAGCCAGATCAGCGCGGCGGCGAGCAGGCTCCACACCGCCAGGATAAGGGCGAACCCGAAAATGATCGGCAGCCATTCGTTGGCCGGCAGCATCAGCGCACTGAGTTCTTCTTTGGCCAGGTCGACTTCGTTGGACCAACGCCCCACCGGGCTGTCTTCGCCGGAGAACTGCTGCTCAAAGCCCGACAGCGTACTGCCGATGAGCCCTAGTACGCCTTGCTCGGCGGCGGGCTGGGCTTTTTGCGTGGCGGCGCGCAGCTTTTTCAGGTCGCTCAGCAACTGAGTGCGCTGCTGGTCGTTTTCCAGGGTCTTGATCACCTCGTCCAACGACTGCCCCAGTGGCACGTCGGCCTGGGGCTGGGTTTTGCTGTTGTTACCCAATAGGCCGGGCAGGCCCACGGCTTGGGCAGGCGTGAGCGGCAGCAAGGTGAGCAGGGCAATCAGGCAATAGCAGGGCAGGGCAAACAGACGGGAAAGCACGAGGCGGTCAACCTTGAAAACGACGGGTTGAGCGAGTGTACGAGTGCAATCGTCATTCGGCCAGTTTGGCGAGGATCTTGTACACCACGGTGCCCAGGATCAGCAGCATGCCGACCCACATGCCGAAGACGCCGAGGGGCTTGTCACGAAAGTTGAAGCCTACAGCCAACAGGATCATGCCGATCAGAATCGGGATAAGCATGGCGTGGAAAGAGGACATGGAGATCATGGTGCGACGGCCTTGTCGGAGTGGGAATACTGACAAGTCTAGGTCGGATCGCAGAAAGTGCAGGTGATGCAGATCAGGTGTGCACAGAACCAAATGTGGGAGCGAGCAAGTCCGCTCCCACATTTTAAACCCCATCCGGCCCTGAATCAGGGCAGGTCACGGCTCGCATAAAACGCACCCAGTACCTTCACCAAATGCGCCAGGTCATGGCTGCCGCACAGCTCACGAATCGAGTGCATGGCAAACGTCGGCAAACCGATGTCCACGGTGCGCACGCCCAGGTGGCTGGCGGTGATCGGGCCGATGGTGGAGCCGCAACCCATGTCGCTGCGCACCACAAAGCTCTGCACTGGCACTTCCTGTGCCATGCACAAGTGACGGAAGAACCCTGCGGTTTCGCTGTTGGTGGCGTAGCGCTGGTTGCTGTTGACCTTGATCACCGGGCCCGCGTTGAGCTTGGGGCCGTGATTGGCGTCGTGCTTCTCGGCGTAGTTTGGGTG
Source organism: Pseudomonas sp. H1_A03 (assembly GCF_054685145.1). Lineage (NCBI taxonomy): Bacteria > Pseudomonadati > Pseudomonadota > Gammaproteobacteria > Pseudomonadales > Pseudomonadaceae > Pseudomonas > Pseudomonas sp. H1_A03. The sequence continues at coordinate 5,582,816 of NZ_CP162829.1, read as the reverse complement.
CACGCCGTGGGCGTTGTCCGCAGACACCAACAGAGATTTCTGAATGGTGCGTACGAATTCATCACCCTCTGGTAGCAGGCGACGCAGGGTCTGTTCCAGCATCGGGCCATCCGCGCCGCACGCCGAGCAGGAGCCGACTTCTTCGTGGTCGTTGCACACCAGCACGCAGGTTTCATCGGTCTCGCTGGTGAGCAAGGCTTGCAGGCCGGCGTAGCACGACAGCAGGTTGTCGAGGCGCGCGCCGGCGATGAAGTCACCGTTCAGGCCAATCACGGCGGCACTTTGGGTGTCGTAGAAGCTCAACTCGTAGTCCAGCACTACGTCGGCGTTCAGCCCGTGTTCCCGTGCCAGCTGCTCAGTGAGCACGGCACGGAAGTCTACGCGCTCGTCACCGGCAAATTGCGCGAGGATCGGCGGCAGCTCGGTCTGGGCATTGATCGGCCAACCCTGGTTGGCTTCACGGTTCAGGTGAATGGCCAGGTTGGGGATGATGGCGATGGGCAGCTTGAAATCGATCAACTGGCTTTCGACCTTGCCGTCACGGCGGAAGGTCACGCGGCCAGCCAGGGACAGATCACGGTCGAACCACGGCGCCAGCAGTGCACCGCCATAGACTTCCACACCCAACTGCCAGAAACCCTGGCGTTGCAGCTCCGGCTGAGGTTTGACGCGCAGGCATGGGCTGTCGGTGTGGGCGCCGACCAGGCGAATACCGCCCTGCAGCGGCGAATGGCGGCCAAGCTTGAAGGCAATGATCGAGGAATCGTTGCGGGTCACGTAATAGCGCCCGTTGGCTTCGGTGGTCCAGGTCTCGCGCTCGTCGAGACGCTGGAAACCGGCCGCTTCCAGGCGCTGGGCCAGGGCGGCAGTGGCATGAAAAGGAGTAGGGGAGGCCTTGAGGAAGTCGATCAGGCCTTGATTCAACGCTTCGCGCATAAATAGCTCCAGACAGCAGTGCGCGGAGTTTACCGTATTGGCTCGCGATTTGGCGTGAAGCTACCTTCTTGAGCACCACACAAAACGACTGTGGGAGCTGGCTTGCCTGCGATAGCGGAGGGTCAGCCAATACATTTGGCACAGATAGACCGCTATCGCAGGCAAGCCAGCTCCCACATTGAATGCATTTGCAGCGTTAGAACGGGGCGGAGCACTCGAAGCGCAAGCGCTCGCCGCTCTGCGGATGCGTGAAGCTCAGCATGCTCGCGTGCAGGCACAGGCGCGGCCAGGCAGCCAAGGCTTGTTCGTGGGCATAAAGACCATCACCGAGCAGCGGGTGGCCGATGGAGAGCATGTGCACACGCAACTGGTGCGAACGCCCGGTAATCGGCGTCAGCTCGACGCGGCACCAATCGCCGCAACGTTCCAGCACTTTCCAGAAGGTCAGCGCATGCTTGCCAAACTCGTGGTCGACCACATGGCGCGGCTTGGTCGGCGGGTCGTAGCGCAGGGGCAGGTCGATACTGCCGCTGTCCAGTTCCGGTTGGCCCCAGGCCAGTGCGGTGTAGGCCTTTTCGGTTTCGCGGTCGTGAAACTGGCGGGACAGTTCGCGGTGGGTATCGGCGTCCCGGGCCAGTAGGATAATCCCCGAGGTTTCCCAGTCCAGTCGATGGACGATGCGGGCTTCGGGGTAGCCGTTTTCCTGCAGGCGGGTGATCAGGCAGTCCTTGTTGTCATCGGCACGGCCAGGCACCGAGAGCAGCAGGGTCGGCTTGTTCACCACCAGGACAGCGTCGTCCTGATGGAGGATGTGGATATTGGACAACGGCATTAAACAGCCTCGCAACAAACGCCAACGGCGGCTCGCCCACCCGGCCCTTAAAAGGGATCAGGGTGAACGAGCCGCCGTGGCGGCCGCCTTTTCGATTAACGATCAGGCAGGGTGATATTGAGTTCCAGAATCGAGCAACTGCCGTCATTTTCCAGGGCGACATGCACGTCATCGTTGCCGATATTGACGTACTTGCGGATTACCTCGACCAGTTCCTTCTGCAAGGCTGGCAGATAATCCGGCGTGCTGCGTTGGCCGCGTTCGTGCGCCACGATGATCTGTAGACGCTCTTTCGCTACCGACGCGGTACTTGGCTTTTTGTTGGCGCGAAAGAAGTCGAGAAATTTCATTGTTTAGTTGCCTCCAAAGATACGCTCGAAGAATCCCTTCTTCTTCACATCGAGGAAGCGGTGTTCCACGGTCTTGCCCAGCAAGCGATCGACGGCATCGCTGTACGCCTGGCCGGCGTCGCTCTGGTCGTCAAGAATCACCGGAACGCCCTGGTTGGAAGCCTTCAGGACTGCCTGGGATTCTGGAATCACACCCAGCAGGGTCACTGCGAGGATGTCTTTCACGTCTTCAACACCGAGCATTTCGCCGTTGCTGACGCGCTCAGGGTTGTAACGGGTGAGCAGCAAGTGCTCCTTGATCGGGTCTTCGCCTTTTTCGGCGCGCTGGGACTTGCTGGCCAGCAGGCCGAGCATGCGGTCCGAGTCACGTACCGAGGAGACTTCCGGGTTGGTCACCACGATGGCCTCATCCGCGAAGTACATCGCCAGGTGAGCACCGGTTTCGATACCGGCCGGTGAGTCGCAGACCACGTATTCGAAGGTTTCCTTCAGCTCGGCCAGGACTTTGCCTACGCCTTCTTTGGTCAGCGCGTCTTTGTCGCGGGTTTGGCTGGCGGCCAGTACGTACAGGTTCTCAAGGCGCTTGTCCTTGATCAGGGCCTGTTGCAGGTTGGCTTCGCCGTTGACCACGTTGACGAAGTCGTACACCACGCGGCGCTCGCAGCCCATGATCAGGTCGAGGTTACGCAAACCGACGTCGAAGTCGACGATAACTGTCTTGTGGCCGCGCAAAGCGAGGCCGGTACCGATAGCGGCGCTGGTGGTGGTCTTACCCACACCACCCTTGCCGGATGTAACCACGAGAATCTTGGCCAAGGTGTTTCACCCCTAAGGAAAAAGGACTTTTCGGTCCCTGAAAAACATCTCTTGGAACTCGCCGCAGGCGGACAGCCTTTGCAGGAAAAAGATGTGGTTTCCGCTGGGAAACGCCAACTTCCAATTATTCCTACGCAAGTATTGCCGGTTTCGCTGTGCTATCAGAGTTTAGAGATGCTTGGAAAATGCGGCAGTATCCGTTAAAGACGGATGATGTTCAACACATCGCCCGACAGGTTGATCTGCACCGAAGCCCCCCACAGCGGATCACGGCGCAAATCTTCTGAAACCTTGTACTGGCCTGCGATGGACACTAGCTCAGCGGTCAACTGCTGGCAAAAAATACGCGCCTTGGCATCGCCCTTGATGCCGGCGAGGGCACGTCCGCGCATCGGGCCGTATACATGGATGTTGCCATCGGCAAGAAGTTCCGCCCCCGGGCTGACCGAGGAGATCACGACAAGGTCACCCCCCTGGGCGTAAATCTGCTGCCCGCCGCGTACGGGCGAGGTGATGATCTTTGTCGGCTTGATCGTCGGCTCCGGTGGTTTTTCCGGTTTTTTCTTCTCCTCACCGACCAATGGTTCAAGCGGTCGCTCGCGCGCGCCGGACGGTGGCAGTACTGGCAGTTCAATGGCGATGGCCGCAGCAATGTCTTCAATGCGGCTGGCGCGAATCGCCAACGTGCGCAGGCCATGGGAGCGACAGACGCGCATCAGGCCAGGCAGATCGATACTGCCCTGGCCGGCGGGCAGTTTGTCCAGCGCCAGCACCAGCGGGGCGTTGTTGAAAAAATTCGGCGCCAGGGCGACCTTGGCGGCGAGCTGGCGGTCCAGGGCCTCGAGGTCGTTACGGGCGAGTTCCAGCACGGTGATGGCGAGCATGCTGCCTTTCAGCTGGAACACGGGATCTTGGTCTAGCGGTTCGGTTTGGCTCATGGTCGGCAAAGCGGCTTGTCACGAAAAGTGTCGAGACTTATAACGAGAACACTCACCCGCCGCAAGCCGAGTCGAACCGTTGTAGAATGCGCGGCCCTTGTCTTTACCGGAATCTGTAATGGATCGCCCGCGTTTTCGAGCTGTTTTTTTTCACCCGCGCTTTTGGCTGTTATGGCTGGGGCTCGGCCTGCTGTGGCTGATTACCCAACTGCCATACCGCGCGCTGCTGACCATTGGTCGCCTGCTGGGTGCTGGCATGTACCGCGTGGCGGGCGAACGTCGCCGTATTGCCGCGCGAAACCTGGAACTGTGCTTCCCGGAAAAATCCGCTAAAGAGCGTAAACAATTGCTCAAGGAAAACTTTGCCTCCACCGGCATCGCCTTCTTTGAGATGGCCATGAGTTGGTGGTGGTCGCGCCAGCGCCTGGCGCGCCTGGCCCATGTCGAAGGCCTGGAACACCTCAAGCAGGCCCAACTGGATGGCAAGGGCGTGATTCTCATGGCCCTGCATTTCACCACCCTGGAAATCGGTGCGGCACTGCTTGGCCAGAAGCACACCATTGACGGCATGTACCGCGAGCACGGCAACCTGCTGTTCGACTACATCCAGCGCCGTGGTCGCGAGCGTCACAACCTCGATTCCCTGGCCGTGGAGCGCGAAGACGTGCGCGGCATGCTTAAGCTGCTGCGCGCTGGCCGCGCCATCTGGTACGCACCGGACCAAGACTACGGCGCCAAGCAAAGCATCTTTGTGCCGCTGTTCGGCATCCAGGCGGCCACCGTGCCCGCCACCAGTAAGTTCGCCAAGCTGGGCAAGGCGCTGGTCGTGCCGTTCACTCAACAGCGCCTCGCCGATGGCAGCGGTTACCGCCTGGTGATCCACCCGCCGCTGACTGACTTCCCTGGCGAAAGCGATGAAGTCGATTGCCTGCGCATCAATCAGTGGGTCGAAGCCTCGGTGCGTGAATGCCCTGAGCAATACCTGTGGACTCACCGCCGCTTCAAGAGCCGGCCACCGGGTGAACCCAAGCTGTACGAAAAACGCCGCTGATAAGACCGATTTTTTCCCACATGGAGTGAAGCAATGCGCCCAGCTGAACCGGTTACAGGCTTGATTCTTTCCGGCGGCGGGGCGCGAGCGGCTTATCAGGTGGGGGTGCTGGCGGCCATTGCAGAGTTGTTGCCGCCGGGAGCACCGAATCCTTTTCCGGTGATCGTCGGCACCTCCGCCGGCGCGATCAATGCGGTGAGCCTGGCCAGCGGCGCCATGGACTTCAGGGCCGCGATCCAACGTCTTACCGCCTTCTGGCAGGGCTTTCGTAGCCACCAGGTGTTGCGCAGCGACTGGCCGGGGGTGATTCGCCAAGCGAGCCGCTTCTTTATCCACAGCCTGCTGGGCCTGGGCGCCCGGGTGCCGGTGGCCTTGCTCAACAGCTCACCGTTACGCGACCTGTTGCAAGAGCGCTTGAACCTGGACGGCATCGACGAGGCCATCCGGCATAAACATCTGCACGCGGTAGCAGTGACGGCCTTTGGTTATGAGTCCGGGCAAGCGGTGACCTTTTATCAAGGCGGCGGCACCATCGACGCCTGGTTGCGCCATCGCCGTATCGGCATGCCCACTCAGTTGACCGTTGAACACCTGCTGGCCAGTTCGGCGATCCCTTTGCTGTTTGCGCCGGTCAAACTCGACCAGGAGTTCTTTGGCGACGGCGCCGTGCGGCAATCGGCGCCCATCAGCCCGGCCCTGCATTTGGGCGCCAATCGCGTGCTGGTGGTGGGGGTCAGCGGCAACCCGCGTGGCAATGAACCGGCCGTGCAACGCACCTACACCGGCCAGGAACCGACCCTGGCGCAGATCGGCGGGCACATGCTCAACAGCACGTTCATTGACAGCCTGGAAAGCGATATCGAATTGCTGGAGCGCTTGAACCAGTTCAGCCATTTCCAGCCGGGCGACAGCGCGGCTCAGGGCCTGGCGCCGGTTGAAGTACTGGTGATTGCGCCGAGCCAGCCCATTGATGAGATCGCCGCGCGGCATCGCCAGGAATTGCCGGCGGCGTTGCGCTTGTTTTTACGCGGGCCGGGGGCGACCAAGACCAGCGGGGCAGGGGTGTTGAGTTACTTGCTGTTCGAGGCGGGGTATTGCAGCGAGTTGATTGAATTGGGGCGGCGGGATGCGTTGGCCAAGCGTGAGGAAATCACTCGGTTTTTGAGGTTGCCCCCAAACTAAATGTGGGAGCGAGCAAGCCCGCTCCCACATTTTGTATTGCGGTGTGAGTTAGAAGTGGTACTTGACCAAGAAGCTCGCCGTATCCTGCGTCGTCTTGAACGCACCCGAATCTTCAATCCCGTACTTGTTCTTCCAGTAGTCGTATTCAAAACCGACATACAACTGCTTGTCGCCCCAGTGCAATGCCTTGCCCAAGTCATATTTGACCTGTGGGTTGAAGTGCAGGTTGGCGTGGTAAGTGCCACGGGCATTCTTGTCGTTGTCCACGACCCAGTCCATGAAGCCGTCGATCAACACGTCGGAGTTGCCCACCGGAATCGTGTACGACCAGACCGGCGTGATCTGCCAAACGCCATCACCCGGGCGATTGCCTTCGGTCTGGCGCTGGTAGAAGTTCAGCTGGAAGTAGTCGAAACCCGGAATGTTCAAATCGAAGCCAGGACCGACCAGGTACGATTCGTTATCGCCTTCACCAAACTCGTAAGTCATCGCCAGCAATACATCCTTGATCGGACCAAAGGACAGGTCCTTGTCGAGAATCTTGCCAAACGACAAACGCGGGCTGAACTCGCCGTAATAAGTATTCGGGCCGACGTTGCCATCTTCTTTGCCGTTATAAAAGATGCGGTCGAGGAAGAAGAAGTTGTCGCCGTACTTCCAGGCATCGGCATGTTCGAACGTGACGGTTTGTTGGATCTGCGGGTTGACGGTGAAGCTCTTGCCCCACAAGTAAGTCAGGCTGTTGTTCTGCCACTGCAACAGGTCACCGGCCACGGCTTGACCACCTGCCAGCAGGGATCCCGCCAGCATCAGGCCTTTGAACATAGGTTTCATTCGGTTGCTCCCGAGTTAAAATTTTATGGTTTTTCTTCTACGCAGGCGCTCTGGTGTGGCGCCTTTTGGTCAGCTGCAAAAATCGTCTGTTCGGTCAGCTTTAGTGCATTTAGCAAGAGCTGCGCCAAGGTGTTTAAAAAGCCAAAAAATCCCCGTCGGCTGCATGGGATGCAGTCGAATTCAGGGGACTTTTGCGCACATTGGCCGCAGACATAAGGCCGGGATAAGTTGGCCTTGCAGTCAGCTTTTACATTCGCTGTTTTTTTTTGAGTCGATTCGAGCGGGCGCGGAGAATACTGGCTCTTATGCCTGGGCTCAAGTGCGCTGTAACAGAGCGCGTGGGGCGAGAATGGGGCACGGCTTGTGGCCGGCCCCGGGTGAATGGCGTGCATGTCGTGGTTCCCAGTATCGTTATTGTTTTTGTAAGAACGAAGGAATCAATGCGTAGGCGCGACGGCAGGTCGTTCTGACCCGCCGAGGATGTTGAACAGGATATTCAGCGACAACGCGCTGAGGGTGGCCATGGCGATGCCACTGTGGGTGATCGGGCTCATCCACAGCGGCAGCTGCGCGAAGAACTCCGGGCGCACCACCGGGATCAGGCCCATGCCGATACTCACCGCCACCAGCAGTTGGTTGCGACGGTCGGCGATATCGGCTTCCTGCAGGATCTTGATCCCGGTGGCCGCCACCATGCCGAACATGGCAATCGCCGCACCGCCCAGCACCGCCGGTGGAATCGACGCCACCAGGTATGCCGCTTTGGGCAGCAGGCTCAGCACAATCAGAAAGGCCCCCGCCATGATCGTCACCGAGCGGCAACGCACGCCGGTCATCTGCACCAGGCCGATGTTTTGTGCGAACGAAGAGTGGGTAAATGTGTTGAAGAACCCGGCAAAGAACGACGCGCCGGCATCACACAACAAACCACGGCGCAGCATCTTTGGCGTGACGTCCTGGCCGGTGATCTTGCCCAGCGCGAGGAACATCCCGGTGGACTCGACAAAGATGATCACCACCACCAGGCACATCGAGAGGATTGGCGCCAACTCGAACTTAGGCATGCCAAAGTGCAGCGGTGTCACCACCTGCACCCACGGTGCCTGGGCCAGGCCGCTGAGGTCGACCATGCCAAGCAGGCCGCACAAGGCGTAACCCAGGCCCATGCCGACCAGTACCGAAATGTTCACCCAGAAACCGCGCATGAAGCGGTTGATCAGCAAGATGGTGGCGAGTACCAGCGCGGCAATCGCCAGGTAGATCGGCGAACCAAACGTCGCAGCGGCACTGCCGCCACCGGCCCAGTTCACGGCGACCGGAAACAGCGAGAGGCCAATCGCGGTGATCACGGTGCCGGTCACCAAGGGCGGGAAAAAGCGCACGATCTTGGACATGAACGGCGCGATCAACATACCGAAGAACCCGGCGGCGATGGTCGCGCCGAAGATACCCTGCAAGCCGATACCGGGCATGCCGGCCATGGCGACCATGCTGCCGACGGCGGCGAAACTGGCGCCCATCATCACCGGCATGCGGATGCCCACTGGGCCGATGCCGAACGACTGCACTAGGGTGGCTATGCCGGCTACCAGCAGGTCGGCGTTGATCAGGAAGGCGATTTCTTCACGGCTCAAGCCGGCGGCCTGGCCAATGATCAGGGGCACGGCGACGGCGCCGCCGTACATCAGCAAAACGTGTTGCAGGCCTACCAGAATCAGTTGCAAGAGGGGCAGCCGCACCATCGCGGGCACGGCAGGAATCTGCGGTTCGACTAACTCGGTCATGCAACACCTCGGATCTTTTTTATTTTTGTGTTGTGTGGAACGCAATCTCTACGTCACCACAAATCCCCTGTGGGAGCGGGCTTGCTCGCGAATACGGTGTGTCAGTCACTGAATGTGCTGACTGATCCAGCGCCTTCGCGAACAAGCTCGCTCCCACATTTGGATCTGTGTGAATCAGTTAATTAATTGGTGCGGGCCCCCTGGTTGATCCAGGTACCAATCAAATCCCGCTCCTGCTGGGTCATCTGGGTGATGTTGCCCAACGGCATGATCTGGCTCGCCACGGCTTGCGCTTGAATACGCGCGGCCTGCTGCTGGATCTGCGCCGGTGTGTCAAACATCACCCCGGCCGGAGCGGTGCTGAACAGCGGGCTGGTGGGCTTGGCCGAATGGCACACGGTGCAGCGTTGTTCGATCACGCTGTGCACTTGGCCAAAATCCGTCGTGGCCTGAGCCGGTGCCGGTTCAGCTGCGGGCGCTGGCGGCGCGGCGGGCTTCAAACCACCCCCCAATGCCGTTTCCGGCAGCGGCTGGTACTCAATGGCAGCCGGTGCCTTGGCCACTTCGGCGACGGGCTTGGGACCGGTCACATAGGCCAGGCAAATCATCGCCAGCGCGCCCACCGGCAAGGTCCACGCATACTTCTGGCTGTTATGCCGGGTGTTGAAGTAATGGCGCACCAACACCGCCGCCACCGCGATACCCGCCAGGATCAGCCAGTTGTATTGGCTGCCGTAGGTGCTCGGGAAATGGTTGCTGATCATGATGAACAGCACCGGCAAGGTGAAGTAGTTGTTGTGACGAGAACGCAGCAAGCCTTTGGCGGGCAGCGCCGGATCCGGCGTGCGGTTTTCCGCGATAGCCGCCACGAGCGCGCGTTGCGCCGGCATGATGATGCGGAACACGTTACCGACCATGATCGTGCCGATCACGGCACCCACGTGCAGGTACGCACCACGCCCGCTGAACACCTTGCTGAAGCCATAGGCCGCCGCAATCAACAGCACAAACAGGATGAAACCGAGCAGGGCAGGGCGTTTGCCCAGGGCCGAGTCGCAGAGGAAGGAGTAGATGAACCAGCCGGCGAACAGTGAGCCAATGCCCAGCAATACGCCTTCGGTGCCGCTGAGCGTGCTGCCGGGGGCGAGCAGGTACAGCGTCGGGTTGAGGTAGAACACCACGCACAGCAGCGCGACGCCCGACATCCAGGTGAAATAGGCCTCCCATTTGAACCAATGCAGGTTGTCCGGCATGGTCGGTGGGGCCAGTTTGTATTTTTCCAGGTGGTAGATACCGCCACCGTGGATCGCCCACAAGTCACCGGCCAGGCCGCTCTTGGGGTTGACGCGGTTGAGGTTGTTTTCCAGCCAGACGAAGTAGAAAGAAGCGCCGATCCACGCGACGCCCGTGATCATATGAACCCAGCGCACGCTCAGGTTCAGCCATTCCAACAGATGTGCTTCCACAGTCTTTACCTCTCGCCTGTCACCCTTGTTGTCGGGTGATCCGGCCTTCTCTTATTGGTGGGGGGCGAGGATCAACCGCTCATCCTCTTCAAAAAAATGCTCATCGCAGTTATTGCCTGTGCCACTGCGATCAACCACCAGGAAGTCATCCCGCTTTTCGATCGTCAGCACCGGGTGGTGCCAGACGCCGCGATGGTAATTAATGCCCTGCCTGCCGTTGGTGACGAAGGCGCGGACCAAACCTGATACAGGTGCATCGCCAAGTGGCGCGACCACGATCAGAAAGGGGTTGCCGAGCAGCGGTATGAACGCTTGGCTGCCCAGCGGGTGTCGTTCCAGCATGCACACGGTCAGCGGCATGTCCTGCGCGTCGGCGCGGAAGATGCTGATGATCGCGTTGTCCTCAGGCTGTGCGGTTTCGACCGTCGCCAGCTTATGAAAGCGCATGGTCGACCCGTTGTTGATCATGAAGTGATCGCTGCCATCGGTTTCGATAACGTCTCCGAAAGGGGCGAAGGCTTCTTTGGTCAGGGGTTCGATCATCAGTGTGCGCATGGCTGTCTTCTTATCCAGATTCTATGTGTTTGTTTTGCTTCTGTAGTGAGCGGGCTTGTCCCGCGCTGGGTGGCGAAGCCGCCCCAATCCAGCCACCGCTTTCTGCCAGACAGCACTCAGGCGCCTGGTTTTAGGGCGGCTTCGCCACCCAGCGCGGGACAAGCCCGCTCACTACAGGCAGTGTCTATTTCGCGACCTTGCCGAGGACGCGCAGGCGACTTACACCCCCATCCGGGAACACATTCAGGCGGATGTGGGTAATCGGCCCCAGTGCCTTGATCTGCTCGGCAAAGGTGTGTTCGGCGTGCATTTCCAGCTTTTGCGCCGGCAGCAGTTCGCGCCAGAACAACGATTGAGTTTCGATCTGGCTGTCGGTGCCGCCCTTGACGAACGCGCCCTGGATCGAGCAGGTGTCCGGGTAGTTGCCCTTGAAGTGCAGGGTGTCGACGATGATCTTCTCGATCTCGCCCGGGTGGCCCAGGGCGACGATCACCCAGTCATTGCCCGGTGTACGACGACGTGCGGTTTCCCAGCCGTCGCCCATGTTGATGCCACGGCCTGGGTTGAGAATGTTGCTCATGCGGCCGAAGTGTTCATCGGAGCAGGCCAGCGCGCGGCCACCGTTGAGGGCTGAGGCCAGGTCGACTTGTTCGTTGTCGCCGACCGACGACCAGTCGCGGAATGGAATGCCGTACACACGCAGACGCGCCACGCCGCCATCCGGATAGATGTTGAAGCGCAGGTGGCTGTAGGCCTGGTCGTTGTTGATCTCGTGGTAGTGGTGGCTGTTGCCTTGCAGCTCGACGGCCGACAGCACTTCCACCCACTGGGTGTTCTCATCCGGGTCGCCCGAGGCCAGGAAGCAGGCTTCCAGCGACGCCGACGGCGGGTAGTTGCCGGTGAAGAATGAAGTGTCGATGTCCACGCCTTTGATCGAGCCGGGTACGCCCAGGCGGATGACCGCGCTGTCGTAGCCTTCGAAGCGCTTGCGGCGCGACTCCCAGCCGTCCATCCACTTGCCGTTGTCATCGAAAACGCCCTCCTTCCACACGGCCGGGGTCGGCTGGAACAGGCGGTTGGCGTCAGCGAACCAGTCATCGGTCACCGAAAGGATCTTGGTGCCCAGACGGGCGTCGGCCAGGTTGACGAACTTCTCGAAAGGTACGGCGTAAGCTTTCATTCTTCTTGTCTGCCTTAGATAGAGTGGCTGGGGATGGTCGTTTAGAGGGTCAGTAATCGGAACAATGCGATCTTGTTGATCTCGGCCAGTGCGCACTTGAACTCGGCGTCTGCCGAGTGGTGGATGCGCGTTTCGAACGCGGCCAGGATCTGATGCCGGTTGCTGCCTTTTACCGCCATGATGAAGGGAAACTTGAACGTGGCCTTGTAGGCGTCGTTCAGCTCGGTGAAGCGTGAGAACTCTTCGGCCGTGCATTGGTGAATACCCGCGCCGGCTTGTTCATCGGTGCTGGCTTGGGTCAGTTGGCCCTGGACGGCGGCTTTGCCGGCCAGGTCCGGGTGAGCGTTGATCAGGGCCAGTTGACTGGCATGATCGGCGCTCAACAGGATGTCGCTCATGCGCTGGTGCAGGGTTTCGATCTCGTCGATCGAGGCGTCCTGGCCCAGGTCGAAGGCCTTCTCGGCCACCCATGGCGAATGTTCGTAGATGTCGGCGAAGGCGGCGACGAATTCATCGCGGCTCAGGGTCGATGGTTTAAGGGTTTGGAACGCAGTCATTTCGCTGCTCCCGTGTACGGGTGGGTTTCGTGCCAGTGACGGGCAATGTCCACGCGGCGGGTGAACCACACCTGTTCGTGACCTTTGGCGTACTCGATAAACCGCTTCAACGAAGCCAGGCGCGCAGGGCGGCCGATCAGGCGGCAGTGCAGGCCGATGGAAAGCATCTTCGGCGCCTCGGCCCCTTCGGCGTAGAGTACGTCGAAGGCGTCCTTGAGGTATTCGAAAAAGTCATCGCCCTTGTTGAAACCCTGCACCTGGGTAAAGCGCATGTCGTTGGTGTCCAGGGTGTAGGGGATCACCAGGTGCGGCTTGCCGGTAGGGTTGTTAGGCTCCCAGTAGGGCAGGTCGTCGTCGTAGGTGTCGCAGTCATACAGGAAACCGCCTTCCTCCATCACCAGCCGGCGGGTATTCGGGCCGGTGCGCCCGGTGTACCAGCCCAATGGGCGCTCGCCGGTGAGTTCGGTGAGGATGCGGATGGCTTCGAGCATGTGCTCGCGCTCCTGGGCCTCGTCCATGTACTGGTAGTCGATCCAGCGGTAGCCGTGGCTGCAAATTTCGTGACCGGCCTCGACCATCGCGCGGATCACGTCCGGGTGACGCTGGGCGGCCATGGCCACGGCGAAGATGGTCAGTGGAATATCAAATGCTTTAAACAGCTTGAGGATGCGCCACACGCCAGCGCGGCTGCCGTATTCGTACAGCGACTCCATGCTCATGTTGCGCGCGCCTTGCAGCGGCTGCGCCGAAACCATTTCCGACAGGAAGGCTTCAGACTCTTTGTCACCGTGCAAAATATTACGCTCGCCGCCTTCTTCGTAATTGAGTACGAAAGACAACGCGATGCGCGCCTTGCCCGGCCAGTGGGGGTGAGGAGGGTTACTGCCGTAACCGATCAGGTCGCGTGGGTAGTCAGCGCTCACTGCAGTCTTCCTTCTTGTTCGTGATCATTCATGTGGCGGCCGGGCAGTGAAAAGACTGGGTGGCGTCACGGCGATGAGTGATTGTATACAACTTATCGGCAACTTTGTAAGCCTGCATTTATGCATTTTTTCCGCAGAGCTCTGTGTAAAGGGTGTAGCAAGAAACTTGCCTGACTGGTCAGCTAATGGACAAAAGGTCGTTTAAAAGCAAGGATTACCCATCGATCAGTCTGTCGAGCATCAGCGGTGTGCTGATCCGAGGATTTGTGATTTTTATTGTGTACAATTTTTTTTAAAAGTGTCTTAATCAGTCATCGCCGGCTTTTTCGATGCCCTGAAAAAGTGCGGATCACTCTTCTACTGACCACGGGAGGCGCGTAGACGCCATGGGACGCTTGACCACACACGTTTTGGACGCCGCACACGGCTGCCCCGGCAGCGCGATCAAGGTTGAACTGTATCGCGTCGACGGCACTCAGCTTGAGCGGGTCGCTACCGCCGTGACCAACAGCGACGGCCGCTGCGACGCGCCATTGCTGCAAGGCGACGATTACCGCAGCGGTGTCTACCAGCTGCAATTCAGCGCCGGTGATTACTACCGCGCCCGTGGCGTGCAATTGCCTGAGCCGGCGTTTCTCGATGTGGTGGTGCTGCGCTTCGGCATCAGCGCCGAACAGGATCATTACCATGTCCCGCTGCTGATTTCGCCTTACAGCTACTCCACCTATCGCGGTAGCTGAGCGTCACCTCGCTTCACACCCCCAAAGCTCTTCGTTGGTTTTTCGCCCGCCCACACTGCGGGCTTTTTTTTGCCTGCAGTGGGTTCAATTATCTAGCGCCTTCTGACCGCCTGCGTTGCTTAGGCTGAGTGTTTTCCTCCACGAGAAAAAACACCATGACCTCGGCCACCGAAAGTCAGTCCGCTCCTCCCGTTTCCAGCCCTGCGTCCGACACCGACGACATTGACGACGCCAGCGATGCTGAAGAGACCGTCGACGCCGAGTTACGGGCCATTCGCAACCAGTTGAAAGTACGGATTCGCACCTCTACCCATCCCAGCCGTCTGATCAATCAGATCTGGCTGGCCGACATGCGCTGCCGCGAGTCGGCGCAGACGCTGACACATCTGCTGGGGCGCTCGCCCAAAATCTTGAAGGTGATTCGCGCCGAGCTGTACAAGGAATTCAAGGAGGAACCGGATGATCTGCTGTTTACCGTGCCTGCGAAGGGCGGTGAGCCCGAGAAAGTCGACAGCCTGACCAGTCGGGCATTGTCGTTGCTTTTTGAGCCCTGGACGGCTGCCAGTGTTTCCCCGTCAACCACCCTGACCATCAAAGGAAAGCCCGGCTCTGGATTGACGTTGACGCCGTTGGAAGCCCTTCAACGAGTGGTCGCGATGCGGCTCTATGAGCGATTAATCCACACGGCCGCTCACTATTGGGACACCTTGGCATACGGTTCCTGGCGGACGCGCCGGGAGCGCTGGGTAGCGTTGCACGAGGAACTCTTCGCCGACCGTGCTTTGATCGCGCGGCAACTGGATGAGCTGTCGAGTACCGGAATGGCCATGGTTCAGGCCGTGATTGATGCCCCGAGCGCGCAGGCGCGTCAGGTCGCGGGGGGGATTGGGCCGGTGTGCGAGTGGGCCAGTTACTCTGGCCGGGTACACCTGCGATGGTGATTCCAGGTGCCTTGCATATCTATCGCGAGGGTGACCCCAGTGGTGTGCCGCATATCATTTACCTGCCGGGTGTGGCCCGCAATCTCTACGAGTACCCTTCCTTCGTCGCGCTTCAGTGCGGTGTGCTGGAGCTGAGCAAGTCGCGGTTTGACGAGCTCTGGCAATGCTTGCCTTTAAATCGTCGCCCAGTGTTATGCCGTCCTGCGGACTTGTCCCCGGCGTCCAGCGTTGTGCGTGGCTTGGAGATTTTAGAGGATGCGTTGGCGCTGGGCGCGCAGGAGTTGCTGAGGCAGCAATGGAATAACGAGTTGGCCTGTGTTTCGGTGATTTATCACCCGCACGTATTTGCCACAGAGCGGCCGCAGCCACTTGATGCAGGTTCCTTTCTCAAGCACGTGGAGGGCAACAGGAAACAACTGGTCGGGGGGCTCGGCTCGGCGCGCTGCGTGACGAATTGCTCGATTGGGACCACCAGCGACGAAGCACAGAAATTATCTTTGCCAGTATCGCGCCCGGCTTGGCGCTGCGCACGGCAGAGCAGCAGATCAAGCGTTACGAAAAAGGCCTGGTCGCGCTGCTGGATCCGGATAATCCAAGCGCCGAGACACCGGAATATCAGGAGGTCGTCGCCTGGGTGGACCAACTCAAGGTTCACGCCCAAACCTTGCATGCCTTGTCGCTGGGTGCCGGGCAACGATTGCTTCACGTTGATTTTTGGTCTGAGCGCCCAGGTGGGGAGGGGACGCCCAGGCGGGTTGTGTCGTTTATGCACGCCCAAGCCGAGGCCTTGCGCTGCGAAGTGCAGGTGCAACACAGGCTTAAGTTGCTGAGTGCGGCGCATCGTGACTTGATGATTGAAGTGGTGGAGCAGCCTTTGCCCGCCCGGCGTCCGAACAGTCAAACCCAGGTATTGTCGATCGCCATTGGCAGCGAGCTGGATGCCTTTTATTCGCTCCATAACATCAGGGTGGTGACGACCGCCGCAGCGGTGAGGGTCCCGCTTCGCCAGCTACCCGTGGTGCTGTATGCCTTTGGCGAAGTGGGCGGAGTGATGGCTTTTGCCGGGCTGGACGCCCTCACCCGAAGTGTCAAGGCCAGCCTCGTCAGTCGGGACGATTCCGTGCTGTGGGGCTGTGTCGCGCGCGATAAACGCAATGACTTACGCACACATGCGGCGCGTGAAACCTTAGAGGTGCGCTACGTGCCTATCCCTGGCAAGCCTGCATTGGCCTCCCTCAAGAAACTCATTGGGACTTGTTATCGCTTGTACAACAGCGCCGATGACATCACGCGTATTTTCAGTGAGGTAAAGGATGCCGAGTTGAGTCGTGCGCTGTTGCTGACCGAGCTGGAGCAACACCTGCAGGTTCCCGTCAATAGCGCTCTGAGCCGCGCGCAGGCGAATGTCGAGCTGCTGCGCAAGGTAGCGCTCGAAGCGAAAAAAATGCCGGGATGGTTAACGGGGGCAACCCGTGCGCAGCGAAAACACTTCAGACGCTCGCAGAAGCTTTACATGAGCAGCACCTGGGCATTTTTAGCCCGGCTCGAGCAACGTCTGCCGGACTTGAACACCTATGCCCGCCAAAAGTTGACCGCCCGGTTGCGCCACGAGGGGCTCTCCTTGGGGGTGGAGATAGACGAGCCCTTTATGGCGATGTCCGGAGATATCCACGGCACGTATTGTGATCATAAAGACGCTTGCCGCTTGAAAGACCCGCAAAAGCTACTACCCGCGTCTTCTTCGTGCAGGGCCTTCAGTCTGTTGGAGCTGGCGCTGCACAACCTGGATCCGCTGGCACCGTGGACGAACCATAAATTGAACCGTGCTTGCCCTCTGCGACGGACGTGGCCAGACAGTCTTTCTACCGCGCATTTGAGGCAAATCATCTCTTCGCTGGATATAGGCGGCCAGTACGACGCGTTGATCAATAAGGTGTTTTATCCACCTGTTAACCCCAACCGCCCGCTCAGCGAAGGACGTATTCCCGAGTTATTGAATCGCGTGTTGCGAGCGGGTGGTAAGCATCATCTGTTTTCAGCGGTTCAACAGGGGCTGTCGGCGACAGCACAAAGCGTTTTCAGCACTGCAATGGCCGCACGGACACCGCAGGACCTGATGAAAAACCAGCATGAGTTACAACTGCACGTGGTTCATTTGGTGGGCCATACGATGCAGCATGATCGCTATGTCGCAGGGATAGTGGTCGTGCAAGACAAGCGCTCGGAGCTTTGCGTGGTCTATTGGCCCCAGGCCCCCCTCGCCTTGGTACTCACTGAGTACGGCAACCTTGAAAAGGCCAAGGCTGAATTGAACCGTCTAGGCGCATTGCCCGATAACGTTAAGACGCTGGCACGCCAGGTCGCACCCGGCTGGGCTTTTCAGGCAAAGCATCAGTCCCCGTTCGAACCAAAGGTCTTCAACCTATTTGATGTGCTTCCTGGCAGTTCCCTCGTGAGAGGGATTTGGCGGTTGACCCGCCTGTTCTCCGTCAAGCATCTGGAACCGTCGCTGTTGCTTGATGAGATTGAAGAACAGGTGCTCGAGCAGATTGCCAGTGATCCACGGGATTGGCTGGCGATTGTCGCCACGTCCAACTGCAATGCCCAGGCGTTGCTGTACCACGGCAAAGTGCACGAGTTGCAACGCCAGACACAGGCAGCCAGTTACTCCAATAAAGCGCTGAAGGAATACCGAATCCGCCGCCTTCGCGACGATAGCTTAGCCAAAACACGGATGGTGTTAAGTGCCTTTATTCCAATACTCGGAGTGTTCAGTGACATCTATGAGTTGTACGTTGCAGCGCGGCATTACAAGCGTTATGGCGACACCAGTGATAAGCGCGTGTTGGCCGATACGATTAAATTTTTTATGGTCAACCTGGTAATGACTTTCGTACCCGGCCCCAAGAGGGCGGGCGTTGCGGCAGCTTCCGCGATACGGTCTGCGCTGCCCCCGGCTTTGGGGCGGATACGCCGCTGGCGGGTGGAACCGAGTGGTGTTCCCCGTTCGGCGTCATCCGTGAGGCAACTTCCGGCCCTGGAGCGTTTCAAGACTGCATCGGTGCCGGAGGGGGCCGTGGCGTTGAGGGGGCCGGGTCGGGAAGGTGTCTACGTCAAAAATGGAGAGCTATTTGTGGCGGATGACACACACCATTATCCGGTTTACAAACGGGACAGCGGGCAAGGGTTTCGTCTGAAAAACCAGCAGTCGCCGGGTCAGGACGAACTGATTCTGGATATTCACCAGTCCAGGGAGTGGTTACTCGGCGCGGACGCGCCGCAACCGGTGGCGGGAACGAGTACGAGCCTGCTTACCCCGTGGACACCCCCGGTACCACCGCCGCCGGATTGGTGGCCACCCGTGGTGCGCAGGGCGACGGAAAGCCAGATACGCCAGTCCTCCTCCACGTCCACCCACTGGTTGGATTGGCGTGTGCAGGTTCTGAACCATCAACAATTGACGTCCCCGGCGCCCGGCGTATTTCACGTCCCGGTAGATAGTCGAGGATTTTCCTACAATGTCCTCCGGCTGGCGCCTCCCTATACGGCCCTGAACGATCCTTTGAGCGGTTATTACCGATTGCTCCCCCAGGGTGGGCAGGCACCCTTGGGTTACATAGTGTTTATCACACAGGATGAACCACTGGTTTCATTGGCTCGCGTTGATATTGAGCGTTGGGCAAGCACATCACGTGCTGAACAGCCCCTTCCTGTATCGCGCACGCCAACGGGCGGGTGGCAGCTCCATGCCCCTCTCTTTGACAGGCCGTTGGCGGAGTACGTCGGCACGGCATTCCCCACCATGACCACCAAAAGCCGAGAATTTACAGTGGCACGAATTATTGAGTTATCAGGCCCGGAACGCCCTGCAACGGCCAGTCATATGCTCAATCTCCGTGCGACGTTGAACGATTGGTTG
Organism: Pseudomonas sp. H1_A03; assembly: GCF_054685145.1. Classification (NCBI taxonomy): domain Bacteria; kingdom Pseudomonadati; phylum Pseudomonadota; class Gammaproteobacteria; order Pseudomonadales; family Pseudomonadaceae; genus Pseudomonas; species Pseudomonas sp. H1_A03. Next base: position 5,563,812 of record NZ_CP162829.1, on the reverse strand, counting down.
CCAGCGGCCCCCGCGATACCAGGGCAAACGGATGATGTGTTGAGATTGCTGAGGCCTACTGACAGACAAAGTAAATCGATATTCATAGGGGTAGAAGGCAAAGCGCCAGGCTTCACCCGAGTCGACTTCCGGATATCAGGTTTAGATCTAGATCCTGCGCTTCAATTCCGCCTTCCCAAGCGCCCGGTCCAGCGCGGGGTTGCCATGCGCCAGGCGATTACACACGTGTTGCAGCAGCAAGGCTTTGACGTGCATGAAGTGCTGGTGAAGCATTTCAATAAAACCACCCGTGATTTGATCGTGACCCACCCTCTGTCCAATAAGGTTTACTACGTTTCAATCCATTGGACGTACGGTGGGACGATCGAGTTGGATACGCGACTGACGGCTCAGTGGCTCAATGAAACCATTCGCTTTAATCCGGGTGTGCTGCCACTGGTAGACGTCAGCAGCGCCATGAGCGAAAACCGTCTGGTTCTGATCGTAGCAGGCATCCAGTGGCGCGGTATGAGGGGGAGCCGACCGAGTGTCTATTTCGCCAAAGTCAGCCGGTCCTAGCCTTTATCAATGCCATCACGCCAGCGCCACCGAATAGCCCGGCGCTGATGCGGTTAAACCAACTCTGGCCCTTGCCACTGCGCAGGTAGCGAGCAGCGCCGTGGGCACCCAGGCCGTAGGCCAGCTTGCACATCAGGTCGAGCGCCGTCCAGGTGACGATCATGATCAGCAGTTGCGGCAGAAAAGGCTGTTGGCTGTTGAGGAATTGCGGCAGGAAAGCGGCAAAAAACAGGATGTCCTTGGGGTTGCTCGCGCCCAGTACGAACGCCCGGCCAAATAGCGCACGAAAGCGTGGGACGGGGGCGGCGTACGGCACCTCGGCACGCTGGGCCGGTTGCCGCGATTGCTGCCAGCTCTGCCAGGCGAGATAAAACAGGTACACCGCGCCAACAATCTTCAAGGCGCTGAACAGTTGCTCGGAAGCCAGTAACAACGCACCCAAACCCAGCGCCGAGGCGCTGAGCAGGCAGATCGAGGCAAACACCCCGCCAAGAAACGCTGGATACGAGCGGCGCAGCCCATAGTTGAGGCTGTTGCTGATCATCAGCAGGGACAGTGGCCCCGGTATGAGGATCACCACCAATGCTGCGCCGCTGAACAGTAGCCAGGTTTCCAGGTTCATCCGTTGCTCCTTTATAGAAATATGAATTTGGCGATAAAGATCGCGCACAGCACCCACAGGCTGACAGAAATCTCGCGGTACTTGCCAGTGCCAGCCTTGAGCGCCACATACGTGATAAAGCCCAAGGCGATACCGTCGGCGACCGAGAAGGTCAGCGGCATCATGATTGCGGTGACAATCGCCGGGATGCTGTCAGTGGCTTCATCCCAATTGATATGGGCCATGCTCGCCATCATCAGCATCGCGACATAAATCAGCGCACCCGCCGTGGCGTACGCTGGAATCATCCCGGCCAGCGGTGCAAAAAACATCGCCGCCACAAACAGAATGCCCACGGTCACGGCGGTCAGCCCGGTACGCCCGCCAGCGGCCACGCCGGCAGCACTTTCCACGTAGCTGGTCACCGGTGGTACACCCACCATGGCACCGAATACGCTGGAAGCACTGTCGGCTTTCAACGCACGGGACAGGTTATCGATCTTGCCATCGGCATTGACGAGGCCGGCCCGCTGGGCGACGCCCATCAGTGTACCGGCAGTGTCGAACATGTGTACAAAAAGAAATGCAAATACCACGCTGATCATGCTGACATTGAATACACCTTTTACGTCCATCGCCATCCAGGTCGGTGCCAGGCTCGGAGGTGTGGCAAGAATGCCGTTGTAGTGCACCAGGCCCAGGCCCCAACCCGCGATGGTCACGGCGATGATGCTGATCAGGATCGCGCCGAACACGCGGTGGTAGCTGAGGATCGCGATCAGCAAGAAGCACACGGCTGCCAGCAATGGCGCGGGCTCGTGCAACGAACCGAGTTTGATCAAGGTCGCCGGACTGTCGACGATGATCCCCGCAGTCTTCAGGCCGATCACCCCGAGGAACAGGCCGACACCCGCGCCCATCGCATGGCGCAAGCTGACAGGGATGCTGTTGAGCAGCCATTCGCGCACGCGGGACAGGGTCAGGCCCATGAACAGAACGCCGGAAATAAACACCGCGCCCAGCGCAGTTTCCCAGGTGTAGCCCATGGTGCCGACCACGGTGTAGGTGAAAAACGCGTTCAAGCCCATGCCCGGCGCCAGGCCTACCGGCCAGTTGGCGTAGAGGCCCATCAGCAGGCAGCCCAGCGCGGCGGCGATGCAGGTGGCGACGAATGCCGCGCCGTGATCGATGCCGGCGTCGGCCATGATGTTCGGGTTGACGAAAATGATGTAGGCCATGGTGATAAAGGTGGTGAGGCCGGCGATCAGCTCGGTCTTCACTGTGGTGCCATGCAAGCGCAGCTTAAACAGGCGTTCCAGCCAGCCGGTGCGGGTGGGTTGGAGGTCCAGGGGTGAGGCTTCGGATTTGCGGCTGTCCACAGCGAGTACTCCTCAAGCATTTTATTGTTATGGCCAGCGCTTAGGCGCTGTGAGGTACTGGCGGGTTTGTTGACCAATAGGTCAGGAACTCGCACGAGGCGAATTATGCTTTTGTATACAAATAAAGCAAATAATGTTTTCGATCGACTGCGTAAAAGTGGATGAAAGGCTAGTTCAGGCCACTTAGCGCCTGGTTCACCGCTAGCCATCCGGCCACGGCTTCAGCCCCCGCGTCACTGAAGGCGCGTTGCAACAACTTCACCTGTTCGCGGCGCAGGGATTGCTCAAAACGCAGGCCTTCTTCAGTGAGCGCCAGCAGGCGTTTGCGCTTGTCGGTTTCGGAAGCGACGCTGTCGACCAGATGCATTTCCTGCAATTGGCGCAGGGGCATGTTCAGCGCCTGCTTGCTCACACCGAGTAATTCCAGCAGTTCCTTCACGCTCAAGGCGGGGTAGCGCGCGATAAAAAATACGATGCGCTGGTGCACGCGGCTCAGGCCGCGACGTTCGAGCATTTCGTCGGCTTTGGCGGTGAAGGCCTGGTAGCCGAAAAAGAACGCCTCCATGGCCTCTTGTTGGCGGGTCTGGTTTTTAAGGTCAAGCATATTGACGTATCCACTGAAGTCGTCGTAATTTCGGTCAACCAGTTTGACGTATTTAACGCACTCTTCGCTACCGGTGACCCCATGGCCTTCTCTGAACGTGTTACGCGCCTCAAAAGCTCCCTGATCCGTGAAATCCTCGCGGCAGCCCAGCGCCCGGAAGTGATGTCGTTCGCCGGGGGCCTGCCGGCGGAGGCCATGCTGCCAGCATTGAACTGGGATGACATGCCGCTGAACATCGGCCAATACGGCATGAGCGAAGGCGAGCCACAATTGCGCGAGTTGCTCGCCGCCGAGGCCCGAGCCCTTGGCGTGCCGTGCCAGGCCAGCCAGGTGCTGGTGGTCAGCGGTTCCCAACAAACCCTGGACCTGGCGGCCAAGCTGTATATCGACAAAGGCACGCAGATCCTGTTGGAAGGCCCGACCTACCTGGCTGCCTTGCAGATCTTCCAGCTGTTCGGCGCCGAATGCCTCACCGTGTCATTGGAAGCCGATGGCCCCGACTTGGCCGCTCTGCGGGTCAACCTTGAACGCCACCGTCCGGCGTTCATTTACCTGATCCCGACGTTCCAGAACCCGTCGGCCGTACGCTACAGCGAAGTCAAGCGCGCCGCCGTCGCCGCCTTGCTCGACGAGTTTGGCGTGACCCTGATCGAAGATGAGCCCTACCGCGAACTGACGTTCGACGGCGGCAGCGCCAAACCGATTGTCGGACGCCTGAAAAAAGCCAGTTGGATCTACACCGGCACCGTGTCCAAGACCCTGTTGCCGGGCCTGCGCGTTGGCTACCTGATAGCCAGCCCGGACCTGTTCCCGCACCTGCTCAAGCTCAAGCAGTCGGCGGATTTGCACACCAACCGCGTCGGCCAGTGGCAAGCGATGCAGTGGATCGGCACGGAGAAATACCAGCATCACCTGGTGGAACTGCGCAGCTTTTACCGCGAGCGTCGCGATGCGTTCCAAGCCGCATTGGAATGTTATTTCGCCGATCTGGCCGACTGGCAAGTGCCCCAGGGCGGATTATTCTTCTGGCTGACCTTGAAACAGCCGCTCGACACCCGCACCTTGTTGGCTCAAGCGCTCGACCAGAACGTCGCGTTCATGCCCGGTGAACCGTTCTTTTCCGAGCCGGACCAGCACCACGGTTCGCTGCGACTCAATTTCAGCCATATCGACCCGGCCCGTCTCGACGAAGGTCTCAAGCGCCTGGCCGCGGTGGTCCGACAAGCACAGCACGCGAAAGCGGCATAAGGGGAGCCCCATGTACAAGGTTTATGGCGATTACAAGTCGGGCAACTGCTACAAGGTCAAATTGATGCTCAGCCTGCTGGGCATCCCGTATCAATGGATCGATGTCGATATCCTCAACGGCGATACCGAGACCCCGGAGTTCCTGGCCAAGAACCCCAACGGTAAGATCCCGGTGCTGGAACTGGAAGACGGCACCTGCCTGTGGGAGTCCAACGCGATTCTCAACTTCCTCGCCGATGGCAGTGAGTTCCTGCCCACCGAGCCACGCCTGCGCACGCAAGTGTTGCAGTGGCAGTTCTTCGAGCAATACAGCCACGAGCCGTACATTGCAGTGGCGCGGTTTATCCAGTTTTACCTGGGCTTGCCGCAAGACCGCCTCGAGGAATACCAGAAGCTGCACAAGGGCGGTTACAAGGCGCTCAAGGTCATGGAGCGCCAACTGCAACTGACGCCGTATCTGGTGGGCGACCAGTTCTCCATTGCCGATGTGGCGTTGTACGCCTACACCCACGTGGCCCATGAAGGTGGTTTTGACCTGGACGCTTATCCGGGTGTTCAGGAGTGGATGGCGCGCGTCGCCAGTCATCCCCGCCATGTGGCGATGTTGGACTGACCTGCAGGCCGCCAGCGGTCCAGCTGGCGGCCAGTTAGTTGTTAAAAATTCCATTTGTGGGACCAGCAAATGGGAAAAATCTGCCTTTTAAGCAATTTGAGGCAAAAAGCACGACGCGTTTCTGGGACGATGTGGGTAATTGATAGTTGCGTTAAACAATTACTCCATGCGGAAACTGTATGCTGCCACTTAATTATTTATGTTGGTTGCCGGATCGTATTTCTTTAGTCCCCTTGAGTTCGCTTGAGCACTCCCATGATTTAAAACCGGGGGCTGGCAAGGTACTCCAGCGCTATTATTCCTTGGCGTCGGTCGGCCTGTCTTCCACGACACATGCCGAGATGCTGGTGGAAACGTTGCGCGCACTGGTAAGTGCGAACCCCCAGGTCAAACAGTTAAACGGTTGCCTCGTGTATGCCAAGACACAAACACATAACACGTTCTTTGATAATCATTGGTTGGACGATATTGCCCACGCGTGTGGCCTAGCGCATTGGCAAGTATTCAGCGTCAGTTTGAATCATTGTTCGTCTGCCCTGTCGGCCATTCACTTGTTAAAAAGCCGATTGATTAAGAAGGGCGAGCCTATGCTCCTGCTGACGGGAGAGAAGGCTTTTCACAGTGCTGTCAGTCGACTGGATAACAGCGTCCTGGCCGAAGTGCCGGCGGCGATGCTGCTCAATGCCGGGCCAGCGCTGTGGAACTTGAAACACACCGCCGTCAGGCATTTATCGTCTTTTTATGACAATCACCGGGGTGAGTCGGCTGTACGTCGGCGCGAGTTATATGCGTCGCTGGAACAGGAATATTATGATTTTTATCGTTACGCGCTGGATAAATTCAATGTCTCGCCTGACAGCATTGATGCCATCGTTCCGAATAACCTGGATCTGCCGTTGCTGAAAAAAGTGGCCGCCAGGCTGGACTTCAAGGGCGTCATGTTTACCGAACATATTGCCAACTACGGGCATGCGTATTGTGCCGATATCTTGTTTAACTTGTCGGCGCTGTTGGAAACATTCACAGGCAACAGAATCCTCTGCATCACCATGGGCATGGGCGTTACGCTTTCATGCGTGCTAATCGAAAGAAACCACTCCAGCGAGGTTTTACATGTCACACCTTCTCTTGGCTGTTAATGAAGCGCTTAACGATATTATGTCCTCGGCCGTGTCGGTCAATCTGGAAACTGACTTTAACGAAGACCTGGATTTGGACTCGGTGCTGTTTGTGCAGTTCTTATTGACCCTCGAAGAGAAAGTGCCTGGTTTGATGTTTGAGCCTGATCAAATCGACCAGGATGCCTTCACGACGGTGGGTAAATTGATCGGTTGGATCGAGCAGCATGTGCAGTTGGAGAGCTCCTATGCCTGACGGTCTGTTTGACAGGGTTTTTCAGCTGTTTGCGGGCAATGAGCCCGCAGATGCTGTGCGGCTGTTGCGTCTTGAGTCTACCGACCCGGCTCGGTGCGCATTCAGCCAGGGTTATCAACTCGTGCCGAACGAACGAACCGTGGTAGCCGGGCAACCACCGCAGGCGGACAGGGTGCTTGCCGCCCTCGGCTTGGAGCTGAAGTTTTTCGGAGAAAAGCAGACGAGCGCCGCCGACGGCCTCCAACTCATTGTCTCTGTCGCTGCCCGCCTGGGGTTGTTGATGCGCATGCTCGGCATGAGCTGGGCGCACTTGTCCAACCGCAGGAGCTTTGGCGTGAAAGCCACCCGGCATCAGCTGATCAAGGCTGAGTTCGCGGACCTCAGCAGTCAGTGCAACCAGTTGGCTTTGCAGTGGGAAATGCGCATCGCCGCGCAGGACTACCAGGACGCCGAGGAAGACCACTGGCAGATCACGCTGCTGAACAACAGAGCGGAAAAATTGATGGGGGGGCATGGCTACCTGCTGGGTGCGACGCACACGCTGTCCTATCTCTCGATGATGCTCTACAGCCTGTATGGAAAAACGACGGGGCACTACCCCATGTCACGGCGCGACAGCCTGGGAGAGGTCATGTGAATACCTCACCCGGCATAGTTCTGTCGCAACACCAGGGCGCAGGCCGGGATATTGCAGATCTGCTGAAGCTTGCCTGGCCCATGATTGTGGTTGCCGTCGCGGTGTCTTTTTCACAAAACATACAGACTGCCATTTTGGGGCACGGCGCTGAGACAACATCGATTTACTGGCTGTCGATGATCCAGCCGTTCAGCTTTTTGTTCCTGGCGATTCTCGAATGCCTGGCCATCAGTAACCAGGTGTTCAGCGCCCGGTCTGTGAACCTTTGGTCAAAACAGAAAGTATTCAGGGCAACTTCGCTTTTATCGGTGCTGGGTGTTTTGATCGTTGCATTGCTGAGCGGCGCGATTGCGTTGACTTCGCCTTGGTTGGAGAAGTTACTTCCCGTCTCTGGTGGTCGCTTTTATCAAGAGGCACTGCCGCTGTATTTCCTTTCGATGTTGCCGTTCATTCAGTTGGAGATGTGTAACAGCGCGCTCCGGGGGCAGGGCAGGAGCGCGGTGAGCATGCTGCTTGTGATTGCCTATATCATCCTGAACGCCGGCATTTGCTACACCAGCTACCACCTCTACGGTTTGGGCTTTTATTCCATTATCGTCGCCAATGCCCTGGCGTCCGGCTTGTTGATCCCGATCGCGACCTGGCTGGTCAGGCGAGTCAGTTACCTGGAGCAGGATGACCGGCCGCAAGCGTTCATCCCGCGCTTGAAAGGTTTGCTGCAGCAGGTGGGGTTGCCGATTTTTGCGTCTTTCATTGTGGTGTTTTTCAGTTCACTGCTGGTATTTCCACTGATAGGGACCCTGGGTGAGCAATATGTCGCCGCCTTCTTGATCATTACCAAGATCAGGATGTTTGTGGTCATTCCGGCCGTGGCGTGCGGCTCTGCGTTGGCGATATTGATAAATCAGCGCCTGTCGATCAGTAGCGGTGGGGAATTGAAACGGCTACTGCACCGTGGGCTGATGTTTATCGGTGGGCTTTATCTTGTGCTGACCGTCGCGATTTACTTCAGTGAAAAGATGCTGATTGGCCTTCTTTCAGGCGATGGGGCGATCAGAGACGCCAGTAGCCAGATGATGCTGATTTTATTGCCGACGTTTTTTATCACGGCGTTTGTTGCGTCCTTGCAAGCGTTACTTGAGCAACTTGATCAGGCGCGTCGCGTGTTGATTCTGACGGTCATCATAGAGTTACTGATGGTCGTCGTCTTGTTGGTCGGATGGGAGCGGTTCTCTAACCTGAACTCAATCATGAGTATCATCATCCTGTTCAGTACCATCAACTTGTTCGCCTTTGCCAATGAGTATTGGCGGCTGGCGAGCAAGATAGGGAACGAGCATGTTCTTTAGTGTTATCTATCCGCTCTTGCTGGTCGTTTCGCTGATCCATCAGAACTATCTTCGTGTACTGGTGGTGATGCGACTACGGCCTACCTTGTTGATGAAGGCCAGGGTCAGGCCAACGACTCACTATGTTCGTGTGTGTCGTTTCATCAGGTTGTTCGATCTTTACTCGCTGGACATGATGTCTTCCTACCTATCAGCGCTGTATGCGATGCATCTGTTTGAAAAAACCCGACCGTTGCCTTACAAACCCGCAGAGATGATGCTGCTCAGCCAGTGCCGGCAGGAAAACCTCACCTGGCGGCACACGTTCGTGAAGATGTTCGTTTACCCTCAAGCCGAGCAGCAGGCAGAAAAAGTATTGCTGCTGCACGGCTGGGATGGCCGCAGCATCATGCTCAGGCACCTTGCTCAGCGCCTGCAGGCTAAAGGGTATACGGTTTTTGCACCTGACCTGCCGGCACACGGGGTGTCGCCGGGCAAGGGCGTCTCTTTTTACGATCTCTCCCGGGCAGTCATCGATATCGAGCGACAGTGCGGTCCTTTTTCAGTGGTGATCGGGCATTCGTCCGGTGGGTTGGTAGGCTGCATGGCTGCACTGCAAGGGCTGCGGTTCAAGAGAATGGTCTTGATCAGCAGTCCGTGCAGTTTTGGCGAGGTGCTGGACAACTATGTACTCAGCCATAAACTACCCCGGCATATTGCGACGTCAATGAAGAAGCTCTACCAGTTACGCTACGGTGTGAACCCCGATAAGATTGGCCCCGAACTGATCTCCAAAATACAACAGCCAGTGCTGATATTGCATGACCAGGCCGACGTCAGTATTGATTTGGAAGAGGCCATGGTACTCAACCATGTCTTGGGAAGAAGCAAACTGATAGTCACCGAAGGCATAGGACATAATGGCGCACTGCGTGATGCCACGGTGTTCAGCCGTATTTCCAGTTTCCTGGACGCTACTGCGCAAGAAGATTATGCCGCTATGGGGCATCCCGCACTGCGCTTGCGCGCCGCGATTCGTAGACGTGTCAAACATCCAAGGCATTAGCCTTATGCTCGCTGATTGCAGAAAGTCACTAGACTATTCGAGTACCCCCTGTGCACTTTCGTGCATTCCCCTCAAGTACCCATCAAACGTCCACGACGAATGTTAGAATCACTTCATCTGTCGCGCCCACTGTCTCCCGACGCTAGGGGGAGCGGCTGCACAGTGACGTTGATTGTTCTAGCCTTGCCGTATCGAATGGATGAGTGACTTGAGGTTCGTGCGTAGTCGGCTGGTTTTTATTGATCAGAGTGAGTTGATGTTGTTGATCAGCATCGTGCGTGAAAAGCCATTTCTTTGTATGCCAAAGATAAAGTCATATTCCGAAGACTCTTTCTTGGCTTCCGGTCGCGTGGACTTCATGACGCACTGCTTGAGTTTCAGCGGTGTTTCATTATAGGTTTTACTGAAACTACGCGAGAAGTGCGGCAAGGAGGAAAACCCGCAGGCATAGCTTATATCAGTCAATGACCATTCCGGGGCCAGATGAATAAACTCTTTTGCCAGTGCCAGGCGGACCCTCCACATCCATTTGATCGGTGTCACATTGTAGAACAAGTTGAACATCCGACAAATATCAAAGCGGGATTTACCACAAATCTGCTCAAGGTCCTCCAGGGTGATCTCCTCTGAAATGTTTTCCACGATATGGTTAATCACATTGACAATACACAGGGCTTTTTCCATGTGGGCATGTTTGCCGTAGATATCAAAATGACGTTTATACAAATCGTCCATTATGTGTTGTGTAAATAAGGTCTTTTCTGCGTCTGAAATTTTACGTTCCCACATACAGACTCCGTTCTGCAGCGCTCAATGGCGAAGAGATTTATTATGGGTGTTGCGTTTGTCAGCGCAGATGAACAGGCAATTGCTATGCCATTTTTTTAGCCGCCTCAAGTGGCTGTTTGTTAAGTGCTTTTTAAGTGAATCTCGATTCAGGGAAAAGCCAGTCCCATTTTCGAAAGCTTTTTACGCGGTAAGTTGTGTTGCGTCCCGATAGTGGGATCGGCGATTTACAACGGATTGTCCTTGGGAACCCGATAATAGGCGCTGGCATATCGCGTTCGTTCCGAAAGTGAGACGCCCGGCCGTGTGGGGTAGGTCGTATTAATTGGTTCTACGTTTTTACTTTATAAGTATCAATTAGTTATAGGGCTTTCTTATTCTGGCATGGAATATGCTTTTGCTTGGGCAGAACGTTAACTTTGGTGTTGTCATGGATATTTCGATCCCGCAGCCGGGAAATAAGCGCTTATTCAAGAAGCACAGTAAGGCCATTGCGGGTGGCGTGTTTTTGCTGGTGCTATTGCTGGTTATCTATACCTATCGGTTCTCGCCTTACCAGGTTGCCCGTAGCAGCGTGACGGTCGCCGAAGTCAAGTACGGTGAGTTTGCCGTCGAGGTGCGTGGTAATGGCGTACTGTTGCCCTGGGATATCAACTGGGTGGCGGCGAACGTTGATGCTCGGGTGGAGGAAGTTGTCTATAAGGCCGGGATGAAGGTCAGCAAGGGAGAGTTGCTGGTTGTCATGAGTAATCCGACGCTCGAACAGCGACTTCAGGAAAACCAGCTGGAACTTAACGCGCAACGGGCAGAAACCGAGGCAAAAAATGCCGAACTGCAAAATAAAATTCTTAATCAAGAGGCGTTGATGCTGGAGGCCAAGAGTCGCTTGCTGGGCTCGACACTTCGTCTTGCCGCCCAGAAAAAATACATCGCGGCCGTGCCCCGGCTGGAATATGAAACCACGCGCATCCTCACTGAGCAGTACACGCAACAGGTTGTGTTTGAAGAACGGCGGTTGAAGACACTTAAGCTCAGTGTCCAGGCTGATACAAAGGCGAATATCGTGCGCCTTAATAAAATGGAGTCATTGGTTGCGTTGAGTCAGCAGGAGGTTGATTCGCTCAGGGTCAAGTCTCCCATAGATGGCATTCTGCAAGATGTGAAAGTCCAGGTCGGACAACGGGTCACGATAGGCAGCGATATTGCCCGACTGGCCAAGGAGAAGGAGCTGTATGCCGAACTCAAGGTGCCCGAGTTGCAGTCGCGTGATCTGGCGGTCGGCCAGGCTGTCACGATCAACACAGGTCGAAGCCGCTTTACCGGCGTGCTGTCGAGGGTCGATCCTGCGGTTACCAACGGTACGGTCAAGGTGGATGTTACGTTTAATCAACCACTGCCTCAGGAAGCCCGTCCCGACCTGAGCGTCGACGGTTTGATCGCTGTGACGACAATCAATAATTCCTTGTATGTCGAGCGCCCGCCATTCGCGCAGAATAACTTGCCTTCTATGCTCTACCGGCTGGATGACAAAGACCGCTCAGCGACCAAAATGAAAGTGGATTTCGGGCAGGGTTCGGCTGACTACATTCAGATCACCAGCGGGCTCAAGGCTGGCGACAAAATAATTCTCAGTGACAGCACCGCTTGGCAGGGTGCCGATCACATTCAAATCGCCAATTGATGCCGCTCGCGCCGGCTGCCGGACAATGCCCTGGAGACAATAAGATGGAACCTTTGGTAGAACTGACAGATTTGAACAAGATTTTCCTGACTGATGAAATCGAAACCCATGCACTCAGCAAGATCACGCTCACCATCTCAAAAGGCGAGTACGTGGCCATATCGGGGCCTTCAGGCTGCGGGAAGTCCACGCTGCTTTCAGTACTGGGGCTGCTGGATACGGCATCGAGCGGCACTTATCAGTTGGCCGGTCACAACGTCGAGAATATTTCCAAGAAACAGCGTGCGCAGGTGCGTAATCGAGACATCGGCTTCATCTTCCAGTCGTTCAACCTCATCAGTGACTTAACCATTGAGGAAAATGTTGCGCTGCCACTGACCTACCGCAGTGATATCTCCAAGTCTGAACGGCAGCAGCGAGTCGCCGAGGCCTTGCACAAGGTCAATATGTCTCACCGCAGTCGTCACTATCCTTCTCAACTTTCCGGCGGGCAGCAGCAGCGCGTGGCGGTGGCTCGGGCCATCGTCGGTAACCCCTCGATCCTTCTCGCGGATGAACCCACGGGTAACCTGGATTCGCACAACGCCGAAGCGGTATTGAATATCCTCGATAAGTTGCATCAGGAAGGCGCCACCATCTGCATCGTGACTCACGATCCTCGCTCTGCCGAACGCGCACAGCGCAGTATCGTCCTGTCTGACGGAAAGGTCGTCGGCGATGGTGAACAGGCGCCGCAACTGACCCTGGTGAAGGAAGCATAAGATGCTTTTTGACATTCGCTATGCCTTGCGTTTACTCCTGAAAAGCCCCGGCTTTACTTTCATCACCGTGCTAATCATGTCCTGTGGGCTGGCGTTGACCCTGTATATGTTTTCGGTGATCAATACCATCATGTTCACGCCGCTCCCTTACCCGGACGGAAAAAGCATGGTGCTGATCAACCCGACCGTGAATGGTGTGAGCCTGAGCGATTCCGGGCTGAACTACATGGATTACAGCGATATCAAGGCGCGCGTGACCCAGCTCGAGGATGTGGGGTATTTCTACGCGGAGCGTGCGGATATCAGTGATGGCAGCAAGGCCGTTTCCTATATGGCCATCAGAAATACCCCACAAATGTTCTCCTATACAGCTGTTCAGCCCTTCCGCGGGCGTGTGCTAAACGAGGAAGACGTTCAGTCGGGCGCTGAGCCTGTCGCGGTGATCAGCTACGCAATGTGGCAAAACTACTTTGCTGGCGACGCGCAACTCATTGGCCGCGATATCAGGATCAATGGCGTACATACCCGCATCGTTGGCATCATGCCGGCCGATTTTGCCTTTCCTTTCTTCCATGACCTGTGGCTGCCTTCCCAGCTCGAACCTTCGCAGTACCTGGTGCGTAAAGGCGCTCCGGAAGTCTCCGTGTATGCGCGTTTGAAGCCCGGAGCGACGCTTGAAGACGCTGACCGCGACCTCAACGGTGTCATGCGTTCACTGGCGCTGGAACATCCGGAAAGTAATAAGGGACTGTCTGCCCAGGCGCTGACGTTCCAGGAAAATTTCATGGGCGAGGAGACCACACCGATCTTTATCGTCATGTTGCTCGCGGTCAGTTTTGTGCTGCTATTGGCGTGCTGTAACGTCGGGAATTTATTGCTGGCAAGAACGACCGAGCGTTCCAAGGAAATTGCCATCCGGGTCGCATTGGGCTCTCCCGCAGGCCGCCTGGTACTGCAAATGATGCTGGAAAGTCTGTTTATCTGCTTCCTGTCCGGTGTCGTGGCGGTCCTGCTGGCGGCGTGGGGCCTGGAGATCACCAATACGATACTGCCTGGCTTCGTGCCCAATAAGATCCCGTTCTGGTGGCACTTGTCGCTCGATAACCTGTTGATCGTCAATGCCCTTGTCCTCGTGATCATCACCGCTGTGCTGACCAGCGCACTGCCGGCCTGGAAAATCGTCCATGGCAACTTCAATGATGTGCTCCGTGATGGCACCCGAGGTGCGCAAAGCCGTGGCGCAGGTCGGGTTTCGCGGATCCTGGTGGTGTTTGAGGTAGGGCTCTCCTGCTCGATCCTGTGCATCAGTGCGTTGTTCGCGTTGCTGGTCTATCAGGCGACCCGCGCTGATTACGGTGTCGACACCCATAACTACCTCACCGCGCAAGTCCACCTCAACGTCAATAATTACCCTGACGATGCCAGCCGTGTGCTGTTTTACCAGCGCCTGCGCGACGCCACCGCCGCGATCCCCGGGGTTCAAAGCGCAGCATTGACCACCAGTGCTGTAGGGCAATTTACCGTGCCGCGTCAGGTGGATGTCGACTCGTCCACCAATAACACCAACGAGCGCTGGTCTTTCCCGATGGTCAATGACGTGCAGGTCATGCCCGGCAGCCTGTCGGCCATGGGTATCACACCTACAGCGGGCAGGGAGTTCGCCCACGGTGATACGCGGGACTCACAGCAGGTGGTTGTTGTCAGCCAGTCTTTTGCCGAACGGTTCTGGCCAGGAGAGCGTGATGTGATTGGCAAGCGCCTGCGCTTTCGCGATAGCGATGACCAGCGCTGGTACAACGTAGTGGGCGTGGTGCCCAGCGTCATTCATGGCCGGCCTTTCAGCGCCTTCCGCCACCGTGCCACGGTGTACCGCTCTCTGGAGCAGCAGCCCGCGTCCTCATTGATGTTGGTGCTGCACGCCCAGCATCCAGAGACGCTCGGGCCTGCGCTGATCAACGCGGTCCGTCAGGTGGACAGCAACTTGTCGGTCAATCAGATCCAGACGTTGGATGACCGCTTGGCCCGCAACACTGCCGGTTTGCATTTTATTGCCAACCTTTTCATGTTATTCGGCCTGGTAGCGATGATACTGGCGGCGACAGGTATTTATGCGGTGATGTGCAACCTGATCAATCAGCGGACCCAGGAAATTGGTTTGCGCATGGCCATGGGGGCTACCGAGAATAATTTGTTGCGTATGCTCATGCTCCAGGGCGGTAAGCAATTGTTGACCGGCCTTGCCATCGGCTTGCCCCTGGCATTCTTTGTGGCACCCAAGTTGACGAGCGTCCTGGGTAATGGAAGCACGCCCTTTGTGCTCCTGTTCTGGATGGTCGCGCTTATGATTTCGCTGGTGGTGGCGCTCGCAGTCTGGCTTCCTTCGCGACGGGCAACCAATATGTCGCCCGCCGACGCGATTCGATATGAATAAACGACCGCCGTGCTCCCCGGGCACGGCGGTACAAGCTGGATGCTTACAATGAACGATAAAAAACACATCCTTGTGATAGATGATGACGCGGGCATCCTGACCAGCCTCGATATCCTGCTGCGCATGCAAGGGTACGACGTGACCGTGGAAACCCAGGCCGATCGCCTGCTGACGCATTTGTCGGCCAGGCCTGTGGATCTGGTATTGATGGACATGAATTTCCAGAAAGACACCACCTCAGGCATGGAAGGGCTGCAGTTGCTGGCCGAGCTGAAAAAATTTGATGATTGCTTGCCGGCTGTCGCGATGACGGGGTGGGGCAGCGTCGACATCATCGTCAACGCGATGCGTTCGGGGGCCGCCGATTTTATTCAAAAGCCTTGGGACAACGAGCGTCTGCTGAGCATCGTTCAGCAGCAGATCACCCTCAGCCAGGCGCGTCGTTCCGGTGATTGCCTGCGCGAAGAAAACAAGTTGCTCAAATTGGCGCTCGAAGATGATATGGACAGCGAATGGGTTGTCCGCTCACCGGCGATGAAACGCCTGATCAGCCTGGTGGAAAAGGTTGCGGTGACCGATACCAGCGTGCTGATTCTGGGCGAGAACGGCACCGGGAAAAGCTTGCTCGCGCGGTATATCCACCAGATTTCTTCGCGGTGCGAACACAGTATTGTCGAAGTGAACATGGGGTGCATTAACGAGCAGTTGTTTGAAAGCGAGATGTTTGGCCATGTCAAAGGCGCCTTCACCGATGCGCGAGAAAACCGTATCGGGCGCTTTGAACTGGCCGACAAAGGGACGCTGTTCCTCGACGAGATCGGCAACCTGCCCCTGACGCAGCAAGTGAAATTGCTGCGGGTGCTGGAGGAGCGGCAGTTTGAGCGCGTCGGGTCGTCGCGCACCCAGACCACTCAATGCCGGATCATCGCCGCCACCAATTCCGACCTGGATAAGGCCGTGGCAGAAGGGCGTTTCCGTCAGGATCTGCTGTACCGCATGAACCTGATTCAAATCCAGCTGCCGCCGCTGCGCGAACGGCTGGAAGATATCGAGCCGCTGACCGAGCGCTTCCTGAAACGTTTTGCGCGTAAATACAACAAGCCTCGACCGGTCTTGTTGCCTCAGGCACGCCAGCGGCTGCTGGACTATTCATGGCCTGGAAACATCCGCGAACTCAGCCATTTGCTCGAGCGCGCTGTGTTGCTGTGTCGTGCCAACGTGATTGACCTGGAAGACCTCTGCCTGCCGCTTCTGGTGCCAGCCCAGGACGCAGCCGGCCAGGCCAGCGAGTTGCCGTCAGGATTGACGGACGCGTGCACGCTTGCCGAAGCGGAAGAAACCCTGCTGTTACAGCGCCTGCGTCAGTATGACGGTAACGCGGTCAGGGCAGCCGAATCGCTGGGGCTCAGCCGCAGTGCTTTTTACCGTCGGCTTGAGAAACTGAAAATCTGCCATGAGTAAGTTTTTTCAATCATTTGAACTTCGTCACTTGTTGCTCTGCAGCCTGGCCCCCATAGGCGGAATCATTGCTTACCTGCTGCTCTGGCTTTTTCCGCAGCAGTCCGTTTACCTCAAGTTCTTCACCCTGTTTATGCTGTGCGTGACGCTGGTTTATTTCTGCTATCACTTTTTTCAGCAGCTGATCTATAAAATCAACGTCATTTCCAATCTGCTCGAGGCCGTTGAACAGGAGGATTTCAGCCTGCGCGGTGTGACCAACGGGGCCGGGGCCTTTGAGGGGGTCATCGAGCAAATCAATGATATTTCCGGCCAACTGTCGCGACACCGTCAGCAGCAGCGCGAGATGGATTTCCTGCTGCAAAAAGTGATCTCCAATATCACGGTTGCGATTTATGCCCTGGACGGCAGTCATCGACTGATCTGGTGTAACAGCGCCGCCTCGCGGATGTCGGGCACATCGTTGGAAAAGTTGATTGGCAATACGGCCAGCACCTTGCAACTGGACAGTCTTTTGCACAACGCCAACACGGAGCAGCCGGTCGTGTCCGATCATGAAGGGCGACCGGGGCGCTACAAGGTGACCAGCGACACCTACATGGTGGACGGTGTGCAGAACGTGCTGTTGTTTGTCAGTGACGTTGACGACATGTTGCGTCAGGAAGAGCAGAAAGCCTGGCAGGACTTGTTGCGTGTGATAAGCCACGAAATCAACAACTCCCTCAGCCCCATCGCCTCTATCAGCCAAATGCTGCAACAGCATTACCGGCAAAACGCTGACAATTTGCCGTCCGGTTTTGCCGAAGGCATCGACCTGATCAACCGGCGGGCACGTGAGCTGATTGCGTTCATCAGCAGCTACAGGCAGTTGAGCAAACTGGCGCCGGCGATGAAGGAATGGGTGGATCTGACGGCGCTGGTGGGCGAGCTGCCGCTGCTGTTTTCGCACCGCGTGATTACCCTGAAGGGACCGCGCCCGCTGATGGCAAGCCTCGACCGGGTACAGATCCATCAGTTGCTGATCAACTTGATCAAAAATGCCGACGAGTCGATGGGTGGCAGCACCGACAGTATCGATATCGAATGGGCCGAGGAGAAAGGGCGCTTGTTGATCTCCATCCTGGATCGGGGCGTGGGGCTGACCAACCCGAAAAATCTGTTCGTGCCGTTCTACACCACCAAACCCAATGGCACCGGCATCGGCCTGATCTTGTGCCGGCAAATTGCCGAGAGCCACGGCGGCTACTTGTCTCTGGAAAATCGACATGAACAGACCGGTTGCAAGGTCACCATCAATTTACCGCTGCAATCCCCTGCCTGAGTTGATCGCAGGCAGGGCCGTGTGCCTGCTGCAGCACTTTGACGATGGGCTGCCGGAAATGACGGTTCGTCAACGTGCACAACATTGGTTGCATCAGGTGCTGTCTGATTGCCTGGCGATCCCGGTTGATCAGGTGTGCCTGGCCAGGACCGCGACCGGCAAACCCTGGCTGCCTGAGCACCCTTGGCTGCGTTTCAACTTGAGCCACAGCGGTCAGTCGGCCGCGATCGCGTTGTGCAAGGACTATGAGGTCGGGGTTGACCTGGAAAAAGTCAGCGCAAACGTGGCGGCAAAAAAAGC
Source organism: Pseudomonas sp. H1_A03 (assembly GCF_054685145.1). NCBI lineage: Bacteria > Pseudomonadati > Pseudomonadota > Gammaproteobacteria > Pseudomonadales > Pseudomonadaceae > Pseudomonas > Pseudomonas sp. H1_A03. The sequence continues at coordinate 5,545,666 of NZ_CP162829.1, read as the reverse complement.
CATCGCCCGGCGCTTTTTTCACCCGGACGAGCAACGCTGGCTGGCGCTGGACGAAGCCAACTACCTCACGCGCTTTACCCGGCTATGGAGTATCAAGGAAGCCTGGTTAAAAGCCCGAGGCACGGGGCTGACCAAGCCGCTTGCCAGCTTTTGTGTGATCCCCCAGGCAGGCGAGAGCGGTGTGGCGCAGGTCATGGTTGAACTTGGCGTCAGCAGTGGGCAGATCCATTATTGCCAGGTGCAAGGGGAGGGGCTTTTCTGCCTGGCTTATGGCGCGATCATTACTGCGCAACGTACCCCGGTGCAATGGCAGCTCGGCTGCCATCACACTGCGAGTGACCCGTTTACACAGGCTGTTTACGAGCAATCAGAGGTTGAAATTTCGCTGGCGAAAGACCCCGTAGCACCGGTATCGACCTGAGCCGATGGGCTGACGGCCATGCGGGCACCGGCAGACAGGCTGCCGTTGATTCGTGGGATGTTGCACAAGGATGATTCAGCTCCCATGCTCATGCGCACGTTCGCCACCTCTGCAATGAAGGGCAGCGGTTTTTTGTTGAAGGTGCCGCCCATGGCCAGGTCAAGCGCCAGCTCGCCCGTCTTGCCTTCAACCTGGATGTCGGTGCCCATGCTGCCGGCAACCGCCAGTTTGGACGGGGCGACGGCACAGGCCGGCGCCACGATCTTAACCCCTGCCTTGCCGGCCAGCCCGGTCAGTGGTTCGCTGGTGTACAGCGTGATATCCAGTGCATGGGTGACGAAGCGATCATTCTCCGCCGCCGCATTGACGAGCAAAAGTGCCTTGTTGTTTGTCGTCACCTGGAGCTTGCTCAGCGTCTCGGGAGCGCCTGAAACCACCATTGAAGATGTCGCGGCGCATTTGATCGACAGGTTGATACCCTGTCGCACTTCGACGCTGTTGAACGCGGTGAGCGCAAAGGTTTTTTCTGAGGCCACCGCAGCGTAAGCGGTGGTGCCGGCCAGCAGCGCAAGTACCCATTTCATTGTGTTCATGTTGTTCATTCAACCTCCGTATTTCACAGTAATGTCGCCAGAGTGCGCAGTGTTGTTTCAACACTGTCCTGAGGCATGCCAAAGTCCACCAGCCCCGCCACCTCGTCGATGCCTTCACGCTTGAGCTGCTTGAGCTGCGTCAGGCACTCGGCTGCCGAGCCGAACAAACCGTAGTGGTGAAGGTATTTTTCCACGCCCCACTTAAGAGCGTAGTCCTGCTTCTTGTCCGTCGTTTCTTGGCCCTGCGCCGGTGGCGCATTAAGGTTTTCCGACAGCTGCATAAACGCGCGCAGGTAGCCCGCCAGCGCGGGTCGCAGGCACGGCGACAGCGATTCCCGCTCTTCTCCGGCCTGGGTATGCATCATCAGCGTGATCGTACCGCCCGCCGGATCCAGCCCAGCGTGGTGACGTGCAAGGCGATAGCTGGCGCAGTTTTCCTGCAACTGGTCACGGGTTTGTGAGATCAGGTGCGTCAGCACATTCAGGCCGCGCTTTCCCGCCTCGCTGAACAACAACGGATTGCTCCCCGTCGTGACCCAGACCGGAATCGTGGCCTGATAGGGCGGTGGCCAGGTTTGCAGCGTGACGGGTTCCGGTTGCCCCGGCCGGGACAGTTCGTGGCGTGTTACGGACTCGCCGCGCCACAGCGCCTGAATCTGCTCCAACGAAGAAAAAAGCACCGCATGACGGTCGCTGTAGTTCTGCGCATTGAGCACGAAATCGTTGCGTTGCCAGCCCGAGGAAAACGCAACGCCGGCGCGGCCGCGAGACAGGTTATCCACCAGCGCCCATTCTTCAGCGACGCGCAACGGATCATGCAGGGGCAGCACCACGCTGCCTGCGCGGATCCCGATACGCTGGGTACTCGCGGCCAGCGCAGCGCTGACCACCGAGGGGTTGGGGAACATGCCGCCAAAGGTGTGGAAGTGTCGTTCAGGCGTCCAGATAGCATGAAAGTTGAGCTCATCCGCCAGCCTGGCGGTGCTCAGCAACTGTTCATATTTTTGCGCAAAGCTGTCGCGGGCCACGTCCGAAAAACAAAACACACTAAGTTTCGGGATGGCATCTCCCGCCAGGTCAGGCGATGCATTCATGCGCAGTGGCTCTGTCTACAGATTCAAGGGTGAAACAGATAGTGCCCCTGGGCATCACATTCAGACCGTACAGCGGTGTGAGTGCGGCGGGGGCGGTCGATGGCGCCAAGCTGAAATGACAATGGCTGCACAGCGTTTCAACAGCAGTGGTGAGTTGGTCCAGCGCGAGCGCCATGCCTACGCAATTGCGCTTCCCCACGCTGAAGGGCACAAAGTGCTCCCGGGCAATTTTGCGGCCTTCAAGAAAACGTTCTGGCCTGAAACTCAGCGGCTCGGGCCAGTAAGCCGCATCGCGATGGATCAACCAGGGTGAAAACAGCACTTTGGTTCCGGCTGGCACGCTGACGCCGTCGATCTCCAGAGGGGCGAGGGTGCCGCGCTCGAAAAACGCCGTCACCGGGGTCATGCGCAACGATTCCTTGACGATGGCGCTGGCCATGTCGCGCGTTCCGTGGCGCGCCTCTTCAAGCACCTGGTTCTGGTAATGCGGGTGCTGTGACAGATGGGTCAGGCACCACAGCAGCGCGATACCGGTGTTATCCACGCTGGCAACCAGATTACCCAGCAACATGCTGATCGCCCGTTCCCGTTCCTGTGGGTTGGCCTTGATATCGAGCGCCTGGCAAAAACGTTGCAGCATGTCGACGTTCCCGCCGCCGTCTCCCGTGATCAACGGCCCGATCATGGCCTCAAGTTCCTCGCGGAACGCGGTCAGGGCCGGGTGTTGGCATAACGCGGTGTAATCCTCGGTCGGCTCGTCGACAATCAGTTGCAGGTAGATCGTGCGAAAGTGATTGATCAGGCGATCCAGCTGCAGAGGACCCAGCGTGGAGCCGACGAACCCTTGCGCAACACACATCAACGCCCATTGCAGGCAGATCTCCCGCATGGAACCTGTCTGCGGGTCCTGGAGAATGTCCACCAGCCACTGCGCGGCATGTTGGGTGCCTTGTTTGAGTAACACTGATTTGGGATTGACCAGCGGTGCGGTGAGCTTTCTGGCCAGGTGCCATTCTTCACCTTCCTGCGCGGTGATCAGCGACTGGCCCAGTAATAGCCGCCTGGCTGACTGGCCGTTGTCGAGCTCCTTGTGAAAGTGGCTTTCGTTCTCAAGGAAAAACCGGATATGTCGCGCGCCAGCCAGCAGCAGCACTTCATCCTTGCCCTCACCGATCCAGACCTTGTCCCCGTGCTGGCGCACGGCAGCCTCTGCAATTTTCAGAAAGCCCAGCTGCGCAAACTTGGCTGCGGACGGCTTGACGATCGCAATCGCATTGGGGTTATTGAGCATGGACAGCCTCCGGTAAGGCGTCTGAGGTAATGGCGGCGCAACCTACCCAGCCTCCCAGGCCCACCGATAGCAGCAGCGCAGGGCGGCCAGTATCGTGCGGGGCGTAGCGGTCGAGCAGGAGCAGAGGGTCCGCGGTATAGCAGTGCCCACATTGGCTCAGCAGGTCAGTGGCGACCGATCGGTCGCGGTTTTCTGGATGGCGCAGCCAGGTTTGCCAACTGAGGCGGTTGATGTTGTGCGGCAGCAGCCAGGCACGCTTGCGCACGTCGTCGGGGTAGGACGACAGGGCATGTTCGACCAGGTGGTTGTGGGACTGATAGAAGCGCTTGGTGTCCTCGCGAGTACCGTCCAGGCCTTGCCAGAACCCAGGATGATAAAAGCACTGGATGCCTGACACCCTGCGTTGACCGCCACCGGGTTTGAGCAGGGCGGCCACGAAGCCGTCGGCAATCATTGTGCAGCCCGGGATATAGCGCTCGGCCAGGTCAAAATCAGCGAGCGTGTCCCCCGCCAGCAGCGCCACGCAGCGGTGTCTGCCGCTTGCCAGCAATCGTTCGGCCAGCCGCAACCCCCAGAACAGGGTGGCGCAGTTTTGCTGGTTGAGCGTCAGCAGCGGTGCCTGCACGGCGATAAAGTCTGACCGTTGACGCAGGGCTGACAGGTTGACGCTTTGGCGCACGGAGGGAGAGGGCAGGCCCTGGATCAAGATGACCGCATCAATCTGCTCCCCTTCATCCAGGCTCTCGCCCAGTTGCTGGAGCAAGGCGTGAAAGCAGCCCTCGGCACTTTCCTCATCCGCCAGGGTCGATGCCTCCCGCATGCCGAACAGTTGGCCAAATGTGCGGGCTTCTGACGGACTGCCGCCGCGATGCGCGACGACCTCCTCGAGCGACACGCGAGTCGAAGGAATATAAGTGGCCAGGGAGGCAATGTTCATCGTGGACCCTCTTCGGCTGCGAGCCCGCACAGGCTGATCCCGTTATCATTTTCGCTGATCAGCAGGTAGTCACGTTGCGGCTCCCAGAAGGTACGCAGCGCAACGAAAGGGGCCGCGCACAGCAACCTAGGGTTGATGGCAAACGAGCGAGCGCCGGCATGCGCGGCCTCCAGTAGTTGGGCGGGGCCGATCAGCGTCAGGCGTTCGTGGGTCAACCCCAACTGTTCAACGGCGTGAGCAAGGTACTCGCTGGACCATTGCGCATGGCGCGCGCGCCTGAAGCCCCGGTAGCGCAAGCCACGTTGCTGCTTGTTGAACAGGCAGACGCAGGCATTGTTTTCCGGTTGCAGGGCTGCCATCAGCGGCGAGGCATACATCAGGTTTTTCTGCTCGGCAATCAGCAGTAGCCCATCCTCGTTTTTGCCGGCCAGACAATCATTGAGGCCGTCCAGCGCATACAGGCCGGCGTCCGCTCCGCGATCGCTGATCGCCAATGCCAGGCAGGCGGAGAGTCCCAATTGATGGATGGCGGCATTCACCACCGAACTGCCCATGTGCAGGTCTGGCGTCCAATGCGCCATCAGCACGGTTTTCACTCGCGCAGGCGTAATGACGTTGGCCAGCCGGGGCAGCAGCACGGCGATCATATCGCTGAAGGAGGCGCGCTCCGTGCTGGTGACCCACTCCAGCGCCCGATCGTCCTGCGGGCTGAGCGTCTCACCGTTCGCCCGAAAGAAATGCTGCGTATAAGAACGCCAGTGCGGGATATGGGGGTCTGACTCGGGCATGGCCGGATCAGTATGGTGAAACGACTGGAACACGATATCGGCAGGATCGAGGCAGAGTGTCACAGGCTGGTCCCTTGGGTTACGGGCGGACGGAAGCTATTGAGCAGGTGAATGTGGCTGGTGCCCTCCATGTACTCAAACGCAAAGCTGTCGCGATAGCGCTTGCGCAGCAAGCGATCTTCCAGCCAGTCATCGCGGTTGAGCCAGTGGGGCAGGTGGCACGCGGTTTCCTCGACCAGGCGGGTAGCATTACGCTTGAGTTGGCTGGTGAGGGCGTGCTGATGCTGGCCGTTGCTGTAGCCTTCTGCCACGGTCAGCATTTGTTGGTAGATCGCGTGGTATTTTCGCCACAGCCGCGCGACCGAGCGCCTCGCAATGGCCGGCAAGGGACGGGTGTCGAGGGCGGTAAGCAAGCCAAATGTGGTGCCCAGCGCCATGGCGGCCACCATGGGACGATGACGCTCGAATACCAGGCTCAACGCGTTGAGCCCCTGCAGGAGTTCGCGCCGCTCGTGCCCCAGAATATCGTCTTCCTGGACGCGATAATCCTTGAACGTCAGGCGTGTTAAACCCGCACCTGCCAAACCGACGGTACCCAGTGGCTCACGCAGTAAGGCGGGCTCGGTTTCATCAGGGAAAACCATCACCAGGCGCTGGCTTTGTTGATAGCGCGCAAACACAAGGCCGGCGCTTGCCAGCATCGCGCCCCCAATCAATTTTTTGGTGCCGTTGAGCCGCCAGCCCTGTTCGCTGTGCGTGAGCTCAGTGGAAATGGCCCCGGCATCTGAACCTATGTCGGGCTCCGTGACGGCAAAGAATGTCCAGGCCGGGCGTTCGGCAAAGCAGGCAAAGAAACGTGTCTGCTGCTCTTCATTGCCCAGGGTCAGGATGGCCCGGGTACTGAGGGATGCGCCCGGCAACAGCATCATGGCGCTGGCGTCCGTTCGGCTCAGGTATTCGATGATTTGCAAGTGCCAGGGATAGCTGACATTGGAAAAGACCGGCGTTTCCCAGGGGTTGAACTGTGAAGGTATGCCGATACAGGCCAGGCTTCTAAGCTCTAGGTCATCCAGATAGGCGATCGCCAGTGGGAGATTGCTTTCCTCGAGCTGTCCGGCGGCAAGAAGTCGCTCTGACAGCGCGTAAAGTTGTGGGTAGCGGCGGGTGATATCGCTCATGGGTGGCTGCGTTCGCATAGAGGAATAACTAGGCGTTAACTTAATCGGGCCGCACATCCGGGTATTGCTCGAGGTTGCAAAAAACGGGGGTTTCATTGCCGGCAGGTAACTCAAGCAACAGCGAGGAAAAGGTGGCGCCCATGCCGACGCTGACCAGCATCACTTTGGCGCCGGGAGCAAGCTGTTGCCCACGAATGAGTGCGGCGAGATTGAGGTAGGGGTCCGCGCCAAAACAATGGCCATAGCGGGGAACATTCTGCAAAAACACCTTTGTGCGGGGGATAGCGAGCGCGTCGGCTATTTTCTGCCAGGACGACAGGTTGACGTTGTGCGGGGCTATCCAGTCCAGGGCATCCAGCGCGCAGTCGAACTGCTGCGCCGCACGGCGCATGGCCGTGCTGACGAAGTCGAAATAGGCATCGGCGAATTCCGGGTTGGTCCTGGGTTCATTCCCCTTGTGTTGACTGAACTGGCCGGCCTGCTCACTGTGCCGGGCAATGACCCTGGCGCGGTCTCCTGATCGACTGAGCAGCACGGCACAGCCGGCTTCGCCCATGATGGTGGTGTCGTCCAGAAGCTCCACCTTCGGGTGGAAGGCTTTCTCGCCGATCAGCAGTAGCGCGTATTCCCCGTCCTTGAGGCGGCTGCACAGATATTCCACGCCCGACAACGAGGTTGCACAGTGGCCCATCGTCAGGCTGGCGTACTCGGTGTCGTGGGCAAACCCGCAGGCGTCGAGTACGGCCCTGCCGGTCTCGTGAAACGGCCGCAGGGTCGGCACGGTATGCGCATGCACCACATGCCGGATGCGTGCGACGACGTCAGGATGAGTGGCGACGAATTGTTCTAGGAGCTGGCGTATCAGGTCATCCACCGTACCGGGATGACGCGGGAAGCTCTCCAGGCCGTAGAAGCGTGAAAACATCCTGACATCCAGCGCGGTCAACCCAAGGGTGAGGCCGGCCTCGACCAGTGACGTGCGCTGCTCGGGAATGTGAAGGGTGATGGATTCAATATGCCCCAGCATGGGTGTTCCCTTTTTCATGATTGGCGTCTTTCGCGCCGAGAAACCCGGCCAGCACTTGCTGGGTACGCTGGTGCGAGAGAATTCCCAGGTGGCCTGTATTGTCGATGATATGCAGTTGACTATCCGGCAACTGAGCATGAATTTGCCTGGCGTCGGCAGGGTTGATTCGTTGGTCTTGCGTGCCGTGCAAGATGAGTGCACGTGCCCCGTGGAAGGTGTACGGGTGTGCGGTCTGCAAGTCGGCGGGCATGGGGTAGCGGCTCTGGTAATAGCGACCGAGCAGTGGCAGGTACTGTTCGTCTGCCTTGAGCAGCGTCAAATAATGCTGCAACAGGCTGGACAGTGATGCCGGGGCTGACAGCAGTGCTACGTGGTTGAGAGTAAAACCCAGCCAGTGCGCCATCGCCGTGATTAGCCCGCCGGCCGAGTGGGCAACCACGGTATCGAACGGGCCGTATCGGGTCTGCATTGCCAACAGTAAGGAGCACTGGCCGGGCAAATCGCAATTGGCCGGCGCGAGAGGATCATGGCCCAACAGGAAGGGGGTGTAGACCCTGTATCCCTGGGCCTGCAGCACTGCTTGCAAGTCAGACATCATCATCGGATGACCACCCCAGCCGTGCAGCAACAGTGCGCTTTTGGCCTGTGGGCCGTGGTTGTCCTCTATCAGCACCCGGCTGTGGTATTCGCCGCAGGTGAGCACCTCGGCCTTCAGGGTCGCCAGCTGTCGCGACTCACCCGGACGCATCGGCAGCAGGGTGGGTTTGGCGAGGCGCTCGATCAATGAAGCAAACTGGGTATCCATTGCTTGCCCCTAGGCTTGTGCAGAAAAGATCAGGTAGTGCAGCGTCGCCAGTTGGGGCGTCGGGTCACCACTCAGGCGCTGCAGCGGGTCATACAGATACAGCAGGCGTTGCCCGGGTTGAAGCAGGGTGTTAGCCAGAGAACCGGCGTAATGCGGATCAAATTGCCCACTGCACACGCCCCAGATTTCGATGAAGCCCGGGCATTGGGATATCAGGCTTTGCAGCAGGGGCGTTGCACCGCGCGCTGCCGGGTGCAGGCTGTCGTAAACCAACTGGGTCGGGTACGGCTCACTGATGACGCGGCGGCACAGGTCCACAGCGGCCTTGGCGTGCAGGCGCTCGCCGCAATCGATGTGTGGCCAGTGTTGATACCAGCGCGCCTGGGTCGATAGCTCCCGGGTAGCAAGAAAGTGCCGGCTGTCCGGCGTGATGGCTTCACAGGTACTGACGATATTCAGTTGACCCTGCACGAGAGGGGCGAGCGTCATCGGCACTCCTGGCTGGCTGGTCGGGGTGAAAAACGCTGGTTCAGGCGGTGGATCTGTCGTGTGCCTTCGGTGTACTCAAAGGCTTTTACATCACGAAATGCCTGCCACAGGGTTGCCGGTACAGGCTGAGCGTCTGTGGGGAACGCGTGGATCAGTTCACTGACAATTTCATCGGCGAGGATCACGCAGGCGGTTTTCACCATGCCAGGGCTTTTTTCCAGGGTGTGCTGCTCATCGACTTGCTGACAGACCCTCGACGCCTCACGGTAAGCGGCATACCAGCGGCGCTTCATATGCGACAGCCGTTGTGACTGTGCCGGGGTCGGCGTGACGCAGGCTTGCCATTCATGCAATGCGCGTCGCGCCACTCCCAGCGCCAGGGCGCCGACGCAGGGGCGCAGCGCATCGAACGTGGCCATCGCCGACTGCGCAAAACGCTGGGTCGGTTTCAAGTGTTGCCCGAGCAAATCCCCTGCCGGGATAAACAGGTTGTTGAACTCCATCAGCGCCAGGTTTGTACCGTCAAGCCCTGTCAGTTCAAGGCGGTGGCGGGTGATGGCCGGGTCTTGTGGCGAAAACACAAAAGCATTGATCCCCAATTGCCCCGGTGCGGTACGCGCAAATACCACACCGGTTTCGGCGATGACACCGTTGCCGATAAACATCTTGCGCCCGCAGATAAGGTACCCGCCGTCAACCGGTGTCGCTGTGGTCTGCATGGCCCCGGCATCGCTGCCCTGTGTAGGTTCGGTCATCGCAAAACAGGACCAGCACAATGCCTTTTGGAACTGGCCGAAGAAGGCATCCTGCTGCTGTTCGTTGCCCAGCCCGGCCACCACATAGGCGGCCATGCTCGGCCCGGGTGCGCTGAATATCAGCGCCGGGGAGAGGAAACCGATCTGCTCGTAGAGCTCATAGCGTTCAGCCAGGCTGATCACCTGACGGCTTGGCGGTACCTGGTACCTTTGCGGCAAGCCGAGATGGTTCAACGTCGCCGCGAACGACCACTGCTCCATGATCTGCCGTGTGTCGCCGAAGTTGCGCAGTTGGTCGGCAATCTGCTGGGCGTCTGCGCCCAACGGGCAGGATTGCCCGGCGAACGTGTCATCGTAGAGTTGACTCATAGCGGGCCTGACATGATTTCAATGACCCCGGCATCAGGGTGATAGAGGTGGCTGGAGCGGTGGTTGCTGTCAAAGGCGTTGAACGGGCGTGTCAGTACGATCCAGCCGGCGCTCTTCATGACGTTGAATTGCTCATCAAAGTCATCGACTTCAAAGCAGATGTGGTAGGGCAGCGACGACTTGCCGGATTTGGCCAATAGCTCGCGCAAGGGAAGATTGTTTTCCAACGGTTCGACCAACTCTATCTGGCTGTGCCCGTCATCCGTTTCCAGCAGGGTGATGAACACTTTTTGTGCGCCAACATATTCTTTGTATCGGACGATAACCGGGAAAAACGGTTTAACCGCGACAGCCGTTGCGTCGCTGTCGCCCACCACATAACCGATATGACTAAAACGCATCGCGACGCCCTTATCCTTGGGGAAAACGATTGACGCCGGCGCCTGTCCGGCGCCGGTGCGTGAGTGATGGGCATTTTCGCCGTGGTGGCGGGAAGTTTTTTATATGTGCTTGCAGGTGGCCATCAGCTGACGGACAGCGGCTCTTTGTGTTGATCCACCAGCTGTTGGCGGTCGATCTTTCCATGCAGTGTCACGGGGAAGGTCTGACAAAAGAACAGGGATTTCGGGATCATGTAGGCCGGTAATTGTTCTGCCAGGAACTGGCGCAGTGCGGCGCGGTGGGTTGCACTGTCCTCGCGCAATTGAATGAAAAGTTGCAGGTCGATGACCTTACCCTCTTCCTTGATCGGCACCGCGCAACACTGGGTCACCTCCACATAGCGGCATACACTGCTTTCAATTTCGGCCAGCTCGATACGGTTGCCGTTCAGTTTCAGTTGCCCATCATCCCGACCGTGGATAAACAGCGATTGTTCGTTATCCAAAAAACCCCGGTCACCTGTGGCGTAGTAACGTCCGAACTCGTCATGGCTGAATGCACTGTTACGTGGGTCGTCCTCAGGCAAGTAGCCCAGTGCGACTTGCGGGCCGTACAAACGCACTTCGCCTATTTCGCCTGGCGGGAGGCTCTGACCCTCGGCATCGACGATCCTGATCCCGGTCAACCCGCAGGCAGCGCCAAGGGACAGTAGGCCTGCGACGTGCTGGGGCGGCTGGCCAAGCTCGAAGGTATGGGTCATGCCGGTGGTCTCGGTCGGGCCATAACCGTGCATTACCTCCAGGCCCGGGAAACGCGTCTGCAACTGGGTCACCAACCCCAGCGAGGCGCGCTCGCCGGCCATGAAAAACCGCTTCAGGTCCGGAAACTGCTCCCCGCTGAACAAAGGGTCCTTCAACATCAAATCGACAAAGCTTGGCGTGGAGAACCAACTGGTGACCGGGCTTTGCGGATAGCGCGACATCAGGCGGATATTTTGCCGCGGCAGCATGTTGTGGCGGTGATCCAGCATCAACAGGGCTCTGCCCTCGCACAGCACCGGGAAAAGGTCGAGCAAGCCCATGTCGAAGGAGAAACAGGCGTGGCTCACATGGCATCCGTGTGCGATACCGTCACGGATCATCGGGCTGTACCAGATCGAGAATGCGGCGAAGTTCTCATAGCTGACGACGACACCCTTCGGTTCACCGGTGCTGCCCGATGTTGGGAGAATATAAAAGGCTGGCTGGGTCAAATTGGGTTCGAGTGGCAGTGATGCCGGGTCGCCGTTCTCCAGGGTGGAGGTCACCCATTGGGGCCAAGGGTCCAGACCCTCGAGCTTCTGGGGCGTCGCCGTGAGGATCAGCTCGGCGCGGGTCAGCCGGGCAATTTTTTCAATTCGCGCAATGGGGTTGGACTGGTCGGCAAAGCTAAAGCAGCAACCCTGGCTGATACACGCCAGCATGGCGGCCACGGCATCCATTTGCTTGTGGCCGTGAACCAGCACGTTACGGCCTGCCCATGGTGCGAGCACCTGCGCAATCGCGGCGGTGCGCACGCCCAGTTCGGCAAAGCTGTAGGTGCCTTGCTCGTTGATCAACGCGGTCGCTGTGCTCTGATATTTCAGCCGCTCAAACAGCGGTTTGATTTGCGATAAAAACATATTTTTCTCCGTTGTCCAAAGCCAGTTGGCGGGCAGCTGAACGATCCAGTTTGCCGTTGTGATTGAGTACGGTGCGGGGCGTGCTGTACCAGTAACGCGGGATCGCCCACGGGGGGAAATGGGCTTGCATGGCGTGGCCAAGTTGTGAAAGTTCGCAGGTTGCATTGAGGATCACGCAGGCCTGGATTGCCTCTGCGTTGCCTTTGCGCCAATACGGCTCTACCACCGCATCGGCGACCAGGTTGCGGTCGCGCAGGAAACGTTCGATTTCATGCAGGTCAATACGGTATCCCTGGATTTTGACCTCGCCATCTTCACGCCCCAGGAAGTAGTACCAGGTGCCATCAAACAGGCCGATATCTCCGGTGGCGTAAGTCGGCTGCCCATCCGCATGGCTGAAACTGGCCTGACGCGCAGGCGCTGCATTGAGGTAACCCGGGCCGACGCACTTGCCGCTGATCAACAGTTGCCCGCGGCCAGCAGCGTCCACGGGCTGGGCCAGTTGCAGCACTGCGCCGGGCCTGGCGCGACCGATCGGCAGGGGCAGTGACGAGGTCACCATGTCCTGGGTAATCAGCACTTGTGACGCCGCCACGGTACATTCGGTAGGGCCGTACGTATTGACCACCTCACTGCCTGGGAAGCGCGTCCACAGCTGGGTGACGATCGCTTTGGGCAGCGTTTCACCGCAGAAGATAAACCGGCGCAACTGCGCCAGTGTCTGCCCAGTGAAGGTCGGGTCCAGCAAGTAGAGGCGCATCATCGACGGCGTAGATACCCAGCAGGTCAATGCCATCTGTGCATGCTGGGCAATCATTTTGCGGGTGTTGATCAAGTCTCTATGGTCGAGCACCGACAGCGGTTGCAGAAACTGCCAGGCGAGCCAGATTTCAAATAGGGAGACATCGAAGCAATACCGCACATTTCCGGTGATAGCCCCATCAAGTGGAAAGTCGCTGCGTATCCACGCCACGAAATCGACTAAATTGGCCTGGCTGACCTGAATGCCCTTGGGCTCCCCGGTGGTTCCCGAGGAAAACATGATGTAAGCCAGCAGGGGGCCGCTTGCGTTGTCTATCCACTTGCGCGTGTCGTCCAGCAAATGCCGCAGCGCTGCAGGGGCATGGTGCTGCCACGGCAAGGCGGCGAGGTCAATCACCTTGGCATTGGTGGCGTACAAGGGAAGGGCGTCGGTGTTCAGAATCAAACGGGCGCCGACCGTACGGGCGATCCGTTCCAGCCGCTCGGGAGCGTTGTCAGATTCAACCGGCACAATCGGACAACCACACAGCAGGCAGGCCCACCAGGCCGCCAGGAAATCGAAGGATTTGTGGCCATAAACCAAGACCGGCGCCAGCGGCGTCTCGCTGCGTGACGGCTGGCGCACTATTTCAATGGCGATATCCTGCGCGCGGTGGGCGAGCGCCGCGTAGCTGTACGTCATTGAGTGGTGGCGCCATGCGGTATGCGCTTGATCCTCAAAGCGCATAAACACCGTTATGAGCTCAGACCAGGCGTCCATTCATGCCGCCCGGCTGGCGAGTTTGAGTTCGATGAAGTTCGACAGGCTGCCCACGGTCTCGAAGTGCTGGTATTCCAGTGTGGCCGGGTCGAGCACCAGGTCCTCGATGCGCTCCTCAAGGTACATAATGAGTTCGATATACAAACCGCTTTCAAATCCCAGGTCGCGCTCCAGGTGTGTGCGCGCACTCAGCTCCGAGAGGTTTGACGTTTCCAGAACCAGCCCGATGGCTTCAATAATGGTTGGCGTATACATGTTGGCTCCCTGTTTGTTGTGTGCTCCCGACGTTCAGGCTGTTCTCCCGGTGCGGCAGTAGGGCGGACAGCTGGCCGCGGTCAACTTTCCCGTTATTGTTTTTGGGCAAAGCCTCACTGAAGTAATAGCGGTGCGGCCGCTTATAGGCTTCAAGATGAGCCTGGCAAAAGGCTTTGAGCTGCGCGGTGTCGAGGGGCGCGACGCATTCGATACAGGCCACGATTTCGTCACCATAGACAGGGTGGGCAACACCGAGCACTGCGACCTGGAGCACTCCCGGCATGCGTTTGAGTACGCTTTCGACTTCCCGGGGAGCGACTTTTTCGCCATTGGTTTTCAGGATGTCATCGCTGCGCGAAAGGAAATACAGCAAGCCCTGCTCATCCAGCCGGCACACGTCGCCGGTGTAGAGGACCGACTCACCGGGCAATGGGCCAGGCCGCAGCTTCTTCGCGGTCTGCTCCGGGTTGCGCCAGTAGCCGCGCATCACGGTTGCCCCGCGGATCACCAGTTCACCCGTGGCATTGCTGCGGTGTGCAACGCCGCTGTCGTCCACCACCCAGAGTTCGGTGTTCGGGATGGCATAGCCCACGCTGTCTTTGTGCTGGGACAACAGGGCCGGGGGAAGCCAGGTACAGCGATGGCACTCGGTCAGCCCATACATGGAAAAAATCTCGGCTTGCGGGAAGAGCGAGACCAGTAGGTCGATGTCGCTCGCGTGCAGTGCCGCTGCGGTGTTAGTGATTTTGCGCAGGGAGGAAAAGTCATAGCGCTTGGCCAATGGCGCAATGATCGCCAGCAGTGTGGGAACGATCGGCAGGATGGTTGCTTGGTGCTTGACCAGCTGTTTGAGGGCAAACAATGGACGGCTGAAATCCTTTTCGATAATCAGCGTTGCGCCCACCTTGGTCGCCATGATCGCTTGATACAGCCCATAGTCGAAGCTCATGGGGATCGTGCAGAAAATCCGGTCGCTGGCTGCCAATTGCAAATAGGTGGCGACGGAGTCCGCCGCGCTGAGCATATTGCGCTGGGTCAACATGACCCCCTTGGGGTCGCCCGTCGAACCTGAGGTGTAGATCAGGCAGGCCAGGTCAATATCCAGTGCGCCCTCGACCACCAATGGCATCGCTGAGGTGATTGCCGCCATTTGTTGCAGGGAGAGCAGTGACGAATGACTTTCTGGCGCGTCGGGAACCTGGTCAAACAGCACGCGTAGTTCAAGGTCATTTGTCGCCGCTGCCAACGCGGCGGCTTGCCCTGACTGGGCAATCAGCAGGTGCGACGCTGCGTTGTCGAGTAACCAGCCGACTCGGGCCAGCGGCGTGTCCGGGTTTACTGGCACAAACACGGCCTGCAAATATTGCACGGCCCAAAAGCAGACGACGAAATCCACCCCGTTCGGCAGCCAGACCAATACCCGGTCGCCGCGTTCGACCTGCAGCTGGCGCAAGTAGGCGGCCGTATTGATCACGCGTTGATGGAGCGCGGCCCAGGTCACGGCATGTTCACCCTCGATCAGTGCTGTGCCCTCAGGGCACTGGTGTGCAGCGTGCACCAGCCACTGGGTCAAATGGTTTGTGCTCATGTCTGATCCTCATTATTCAATTCAAGAACGACGGCTGCAAAGGTGCCCGCGATGCCGGACGCCACGGCGAGAATAGGGCCTACGGCTACAGCGTTATCGCGGTGCGTCAGCAGGCTTTTCAGGTTGAGGAACGTGTCGCTGCAAAAGCAATGTCCCAACTGGTACAGATGACGGCGGTAAATGATGTCCCGGGAAAAGCCTGCTGCGTCGGCAATCCTGTCGAAGGTGGGTGGGCTGATGTGGTACGGGATCAGCGTACGCAGCTCTTCAGGACGTCGGCCCGCGTTCAGCAGCGCGGTGTTTACGGTTTCCAGCATGGTGGGAATGAAGGCATGATCGTAGGCGTTTTCACGTTCGCGACTGGTCTCGCGCGTCCGTGTGCCGTAGGCGGCCAGTTGCTGGACATGCATGCCACTCATGCATAAGGCGCCGGGCGAAGGACGTGCGCTGAGCAGGGTGGCGCAGAATGCTTCGCCGAAAAAGCCATTCTGATTGACGTATTGCACGGTGCCGTGGAAGCACTTTTCCCCCGTGATCAATAGGCCGCAGACGTTTTCCTGCCTGGCGTGAGCCGCTGCCAGTTTGGCATCGAGAAACTTCAGTCCGACCAGCGCCGACGCGCACGACGCTTGGGTAACAGAGAAAAACTCTACCTCTGTGCGCCCCAGAAAGCTGCGCACCTTGTTGGCCAGGACAGGCCCAAGATCAAAAGGGCTGGGGCTATTCAGAGAGTGCGCCCAGACCACATAGCCAATCTGCTCGAACAGTACCGGGTCACACTCGGCCCGGAACTGTTGCAAAAGCTGCATCATCAGGTCAGGCAAACCCCCGTGTTCAAACAGGCTGGCCGACTCCATCCGATGAAAACGGCCAAAAATTCGCGTGTTGCGCTCACCCCAGGCATATTTTTCTGCCAGCGCGGACAGCGGCGTGAGGTCTGCAGCGACCAGGCTGGTTATCGTATTGATATACATCTCAGGCTCCCGCCACAAAGCCGGCGCAGGACAGAGAGTCACCCTGTGCCAGCATCAGCAGAATACGGTGGCTGCTCGGCGCAATTTGTTCCAGCCGAGCCCAGGGGGCACAAGACAACAAAGACTCATCCCAGCTCTCGATACGGTGGCTCGCCAACGGCGCATGCTGGCGCAACTGTTCGGCAAAAACCGGCGTGGTCAGGATCAGCAGGGGCAGCCGGTCTTCGCTGGGCGTGAACATAGCCAGCGTGAGGAGTAGGGCATCCAGAGCCTGGCGCGTGGCCGGAAAAGGCACCTTGCGATAGTGTTTGAACGCGATGCTTCCAGGTTGGCCGCCGGCCCGTTCGCTCGGCACGCTGCGCAACAGTACAACGCAGGCGCTGGCTGCTGGGTTGAAACGGGCCAGGCCAGGGCAGTCATACATGATGGCGTCCTGGTCGGCGATCAACAGCAAGGCCTTTTTTTCACGGTTTTCACGGTGGCTGTCATCGAGGTAATCCTCAATGACCTGCAGTGCCAGGAACGTGCTGCTCAAGCCGTGATCGCTGAGAGCAATACCAAACGCATCATGGGCACCGGTCTCATGAATAATGGCGTTGGTTACCGAGCATCCTACCTCTACGTCCGGCGTCCAGTGGGCGAGCACCACCAGATCCAGGTCTTTGAGCAGGGCCTGGCTTGCCAGCTCGCCGACCAGCTGTTTGAGCATGACCTGGAATGCCTGGTTCTGTGCGGCGTACCAGCGAAAGGCATGGGCGTCCTGGGCCTGGCCCACATGGCCATGGGAGTGAAAAAAGCCGTTGACGAAGTCCTTCACGAGCTTCAGTTGTGCGTCGTCGACGGCGGGCGTGGTGGTTGGTTTTTCGAACTGGCGCCATACGATATGGGAACTCGCAAACTCAAGGGACATGGCGATTCCCTCAGGCCTTGGCCAAAGACAAACGCTGACACACCTGCGGAGCCAGCATGGTGTCTACGCTATCGGCTGTGCGGATCAGGAAGGCTTGGTCGTTTTCGACAAGCACTTCGGCCGGGTGACCAAAGCTCAAAAAGCCCACCGGCGACGCA
The DNA here is from genome assembly GCF_054685145.1 of Pseudomonas sp. H1_A03. Lineage (NCBI taxonomy): Bacteria > Pseudomonadati > Pseudomonadota > Gammaproteobacteria > Pseudomonadales > Pseudomonadaceae > Pseudomonas > Pseudomonas sp. H1_A03. The sequence continues at coordinate 5,528,471 of NZ_CP162829.1, read as the reverse complement.
CTGGCACCATAGGCCCCGGAATGCGCGATACCGATCAGGTCTCCCGAACGAAGCTCAGCCAGCATGATGTTCTCGCCCAGCAGGTCCGTGGGCGTGCACAGCGGACCGGTCACTTGGTAGCGATGCAGGTCACCGGGCCGGGACGGGCCGAGGCGCGCCATCGGGAAATTTCGACGGATCAGGGAGTTGATGCCGGCAGCGCTGCCGTGGCAGTTTGCACCGCCGTCACACACCGCAAACCACTCTTCACGGGACGGTTTGAGGTAGTTGACCCGCGTCACAAAAATGCCTGCGCGTGCAATCAGGAAGCGGCCCAGCTCAATAACAATTCTGCAGTGTGGAAAGGCCTGTCGATAGTTATTCACCAGCGGAAGCAGTGCCTCGCCCAGGGCGGGCAGGTCGAGCGCTTTTTCCTTGTCGAAATAGCGCACGCCAAAGCCACCACCGACATCCACGAAGTCGAGGGCGATTTCATAGGTTTGCTGGAGTGTGGCGGCCAGTGTCAGGATATTTTGCGTATTGTTGGCAAGGGCCTGCCAATCCAGAATGCGCGTGCCAAGATAAATATGGATGCCCGCCAGGCGCAGTTGCGTCAACTGCCCGAGCAGGGCGAATGCCTGCGGCAATAGTTGCTCATCAATACCAAATTGTCGGGGCTTGCCACTCATCACCAACTTGGCTTTTTCGCCAGTGAAGTCGGGATTGATACGCAGGGCAATGTTTTGGATTACGCCCAGGCCCGCGGCAATATCATTGAGCAAGCGCATTTCTTCGATGGACTCGACCACCACGGCTTTAATGCCCGCCAGGCAACATTGCGTCAACTCGTTAATATGTTTTCCCGGTCCGACAAAAATGATATCGCTTGGTGCCACACCTTGGCGTAGTGCGATTTCCAGTTCCACCAGGGAACACACTTCACAGCCCGTCCCCGCCTCATGCAAGAGCGCAACCAAGGTTTTATTCGGGTTGGCTTTCAGGGAGTAGAAGTAATCGATGTCGTGGGGGAGCGAGCGTTTGAGCTCTGCAAAGTCTGTTTTTATCTGTGTGGCACTGTAGGCATAAAACGGCGTGGGTACGTAGTCTGCCAGCAGCTGATAGGAGATGTTTTCAATTTTGTCGGTGTGGATATAGCGACTATCAGGCGCAAAAGCTGACATGACTGAATTTCCCGTTCAATAACGATTCGATTCGATTGATATCTTTAAAGTTGTCGAACAGATCGTCATCGAGAATATCGAAGAAACTCTCGGAATTACCGGCGGTGGTGTCAACCCATTCACCAATCGCCGAGATAAGGCCAACTAAGTGGATAGAGTCCAATAGCCCCTGCGGTCCATAGATATCTGCACCGTGGTTGATGGCCTGCAACTTATCCTGAGCAACGCCCAGGTTATGCAGCGATGCAAGTATAAAAGCCCGTGCCGTGTTTTCTGATGCGCTCATGAATGTGACAACCCCTTAAACGTCGTAGGCGTGATCATAGCCATGGCGTACACGGAGATTTGCTTGAAATTGCAAGGGCGCGCGTCGCTATCTTCTTATTGATAACGCCTGTTTTCGCAACGAGTGCGAAGCCTGTTTGGACCGGTCTCTTGAAGCTTTAATATCAGTCACAGCGTGTGCGCTCCGGTCCTGTCTACGACGGCGAAAGTTGCTCACTCAGCAAATCGAAACAGCGTTGCGCCGCCGGACTCAGCCCCATCCCGCTGCGACTGATCAACCCGATCTCTCGGTTCACCCCAGGGTGATCGATATTGATACGCTTCAACCCTTCCAGACTGTCCGCCGCCGACTCCGGCAGCACACTGATCCCCAGGCCCTGGCGCACCAGCGCCAACACGGTCGACATGTAGTTGGCCTCCATCCCCGCGTTCATCGTCAGCCGTGTCTCGTCAAACAGCGCATCCACGTGCTCACGCACACTGCTGTCGCGGCCGGTGAGGATGATCGGCTGGTCCGCCAATTGTTCCAGGGTCAGTTGGCGATGGCGGGTGAGGGGATGATCCAGCGGTACAAACGCACACAAACGATCATTCAGCACCGGTACGAATTCCAGGCCGTGGCTGAGCCGTGCCCGCACGCCGATGCCGAAATCCACTTCGCCGGAACGTACTTGGGCGTGAATGCGATGGGCCACCAGGTCATGCAGGCGTACTTCGATCCCGGCAAAGCGCTCGCGAAACAGGCGCAGAACCGGCGGCAGCGAACCGGCACACACCGAGGGCAGGGCGGCGATGGTGACCACGCCTCGGCGTAAGGCGGCGAGGTCCCGGGAGCCGGTGACGATATTGTCCAGGTCCAACAGCAGTTTTTCCATGGGCCCGCGCGCCTCCAGGCCGGCGGCGGTGATACTGACGTGACGTGGGCTGCGGTCGAGCAGGGCGACGCCGAGCCAGTCTTCCAGCTGTTGCACCTGCACGGTCAGCGCGGAAGGCGACAGGTGCAGCTCATTGGCAGCCTTGGTGAAACTGCCCGTGCGGGCCACGGCAAGGAATGCCTGGATGTGTTGGATACTGTTCTTCATTTTGTTTTTCCGAACACCAGCTGGTGAATATTCCAATTTACAAAGAATAACCCGCTTCCAATACTCCAGGGAAAACAATAACCGGCCACAAAGGCCGCTCTGGAGTAACCCATGCTCGCTACCCTGGGTGTCATCACCATCCTGTGCCTGCTCGCTGCCGTCATGAGCAAACGCCTCTCGCCGCTGGTCGCCTTGATCGCTTTGCCGATCATTGCCGCGCTGCTCGGTGGGTTCGGCCTGCAAACCAGCGCCTTCATCATCACCGGTATCAAGAACGTCGCCCCTGTGGTGGGCATGTTTGTGTTTGCGATCCTGTTTTTCGGGATCATGACCGATGCCGGCATGCTCGACCCCATTATTGATCGGATCTTGCGCACGGTGGGGACGCGTCCTACAAGGATCGTCGTGGGTACCGCGACCTTAGCGTTGCTGGTGCACCTGGACGGCTCCGGCGCGGTGACCTTTCTGGTGACGGTGCCGGCGATGCTGCCGCTGTACACGCGGCTGGGCATTGATAAGCGCATCCTTGCGTGTGTCTGCGCGATGGCGGCCGGGGTCAACTTCTTGCCGTGGACCGGCCCGGTGCTGCGCTCCTCCGCGGCGTTACATGTGCCAGTGGCGGATTTGTTCCAGCCGCTGATCCCGGTGCAAATCGTCGGCCTGATCTTCGTATTTGCTTGCGCCTGGTGGCTGGGTCATCGCGAAGAAAAACGCCTGGGCCTCGGCGCCGGCTCGACCGTCGATGCGATGCCGCAGCGGGTGCTCAGTGACGACGACATCAAGCTGCGTCGCCCGCGTCTGTTCTGGGTCAACCTGGTCCTGACCGTGCTGGTGATGGTGGTGATGATTGCCGGCTGGGTCGACCCGGTAGTGATGTTTATGCTCGGCACCGTGGTGGCGCTGTGCATCAACTACCCGAACGTCGACGCCCAGCGCGCCCGCATCGATGCCCATGCCAAGACCGCGCTGACCATGGCCAGTATCCTGCTCGCCGCCGGGGTGTTCACCGGGATCATGCAAGGCACCGGCATGCTCAAAGCGATTGCCGAAGTGGCGGTGGCGCAGATTCCGGCCGGCCACGGCAAGTTGATCCCGGCGGTGGTGGGCTTTATTTCGATGCCGCTGAGCATGCTGTTTGACCCCGACTCCTACTATTTCGGCGTCATGCCGGTGATCGCTGAAGTCGGCAAGGCCTTGGGCGTCGACCCGCTGCAAGTGGCCCAAGCCTCATTGCTGGGCGTGCACACCACCGGCTTCCCGGTCAGCCCGCTGACCCCCGCGACCTTCCTGTTGGTGGGCCTGTGCAAGATCGAATTGGCCGATCACCAGCGCTTCACCATTCCGTTTCTGTTCGCCGCGTCGGTGTTGATGACCCTGACGGCGTTGCTCCTGGGAGTAATTTGAGATGAAAACCTTGCGCATCGGTTCCGGCGCCGGCTATTCCGGCGACCGTATCGAACCTGCCGTGGAACTGGCCGAGCGGGGCGACCTGGATTATCTGGTGTTCGAGTGCCTGGCTGAACGCACGATTGCCTTGGCGCAACAGGCGCGTATCAGTGATCCACAGGGTGGGTACGACCCCTTGCTGAGTGAGCGCATGCGCCGGGTGTTGCCCTTTGTTGGCCGGCCTGAAGGTCGCCGCCGCCTGCGGGTGATCACCAACATGGGCGCCGCCAATCCGGTATCCGCGGCTATTGAAGTGCGGCGGATTGCCGACGAGTTGGGCCTTGATCTTAAGGTGGTTGCGGTCGTCGGCGACGACGTGTTGCACGTGTTGCAGCCCGAGTTTCTGTTGGATAACGGCCAGACTGTCGGCTCGTTGGGCAAACGGCTGATTTCCGCCAATGCCTACCTGGGCGTAGACGGTATCCTGGAGGCGTTGCGCGCCGAAGCGGATGTGGTGATCACCGGGCGCGTGGCCGACCCGTCGTTGTTCCTGGCGCCGCAGATGTTTGAATTTGGCTGGGCGCCTGATGATTGGCGGCGTCTGGGGCGCGGCACGTTGGTGGGGCATTTGCTCGAATGCGCCGGCCAAGTCAGCGGTGGGTACTTTGCCGATCCCGGTTTCAAGGACGTGGATGACCTCGCGCGCCTGGGCTTCCCCTTGGCGGAGATCGATGCCGACGGCGACGCCTTGATCACCAAGGTTGCCGGCTCAGGTGGGCGGGTCAGCCGCGCCACCTGCGCTGAGCAACTGATCTACGAAGTACACGACCCGGCGGCGTACCTCACGCCGGATGTGACGGCCGATTTTTCCCAGGTGGGGTTTGTCGAGGAAAGCGTTGATCGCGTACGGGCCAGCGGTGCCGACGGCCGCGCGCGGCCCGAACAATTGAAGGTCAGCGTCGGCTATCTGGATGGCTGGATCGGTGAGGGGCAGATGTCCTACGGCGGCCCCGGTGCTGTCGCGCGGGCGCAGCTGGCGCGGGATGTAGTCCTCAAGCGCCTTGAGTTGATGGGTGTGAAGATGCAGGACCTGCGGGCGGAGCTGATCGGCATGGACTCGCTCCACGGCCCCCGCAGCACAGTTGAACCCTGGGAAGTGCGCCTGCGCGTGGCGGCCCGCTGTGAGGATCGCGGCGAAGCGGTGCGCGTTGGCAATGAAGTTGAAACGCTCTACACCAACGGCCCGTCCGGAGGCGGCGGCGCGAGCAAAAGCGTGCGCCAGGTGGTGGCCGTGGCGTCGTTGCTGCTGCCGCGCAATGCGGTCAACCCGAGGATCGAAGCATGAAGTTGCACACGCTGGCCCATTCCCGCACCGGGGATAAGGGCGATACGTCAAATATCTCGATCATTGCCTACCGTGCCGAAGATTATCCGCTGCTGTGCGAACAGCTCACGGCCGAACGCGTGGCTGAGTTTTTCGCTGGCTTGCGGGAACCGGGTGCGGCACCTGTGCGGCGTTATGAGTTGCCCAATGTGCAGGCGTTGAACTTTGTATTGCCGGGGATTTTGCGCGGCGGCGTAACCCGGTCACTGGCGCTGGATGCGCATGGCAAGTGCCTGGGTTCCGCGTTGCTCGATTTCGATTTGGTAATGCAGGACTAAATGTGGGAGCGGGCTTGCTCGCGAATGCGGAGTGTCAGCCAGCAAATCTGCAACTGATACACCGCATTCGCGAGCAAGCCCGCTCCCACATTTGGATCGGCGTAACCCTCTCAGACCGCTGCAAACCGCTTGTCCAGGTAATCAATGATCACCTTGGAGTCATACATCCAGGTGGTCTGGCCATTTTCTTCGATACGCAGGCACGGCACTTTGATCTTGCCGCCTTGCTCCAGCAGGGTCTGGCGGTCCTGCTCGTTGTTCTTCGCATCCTTCAATGCCACCGGCACATTCAGGCGGTGCAGGGTGCGGCGGGTCTTCACGCAGAACGGGCAGGCATGGAATTGATAGAGCGTCAGCTCCTTGGCTGCCGCATTCACCAACGCCTGCTGCTCGGCAGGGCGCTGCTTTTTGCGCGGACGGGTAAGAAAGTCGCCCGCGATGATGACGTGGCCGAGGCCCACTCGAAGTGCTTTGACGAACATGGCTGAAACCTCTTGCCCGATACAGAAGGGGCCGCAGCTTACCTCAATTTGGCAGGCGAAAAAAAACCGGCGATGAACGCCGGCTTTTTCGTATGCAGCCTGTTACTTGATCAGGCTGAGGAATTCGCTGCGGGTGGCCGCGTTTTCGCGGAACTCACCCAGCATCACCGAGGTGATCATCGACGAATTCTGTTTCTCGACACCGCGCATCATCATGCACATGTGCTTGGCTTCAATCACCACGGCCACACCCAGGGCGCCGGTCACTTGCATCACGGCATCGGCGATCTGGCGGCTGAGGTTCTCCTGGATTTGCAGGCGACGGGCGTACATGTCGACGATCCGCGCAACCTTTGACAGGCCCAGCACCTTGCCGCTCGGGATATACGCCACGTGGGCCTTGCCGATAAACGGCAGCAGGTGGTGTTCGCACAGCGAGTACAACTCGATGTCCTTGACCAGCACCATTTCGCTGTTGTCGGAGCTGAACAAGGCACCATTGGTGACTTCTTCGAGCGTCTGTTCATAGCCGCGGCAAAGGTACTGCATCGCCTTGGCGGCACGTTTTGGCGTGTCGAGCAGGCCCTCGCGGGAAACGTCCTCGCCGAGTTGGCCGAGGATCGCGGTGTAATTTTGTTCCAGGGACATGAAACTACCTGTGGGGTTTTCGCAAAGCGCAAGGTTACGGTGGCGGACACATCGCTGCAAGCCTGACGAGGGCACTTGTTACTCGTCACGCCCTTCCATCATGGTGCGCTTGAGCATCACATACACTGCCCCCGCGCCGCCGTGGCGGGCCTGGCACGAGGTAAAGCCGAGCACCTGGGCGTGCTGGCGCAGCCAGGTGTTGACGTGGCTCTTGATCATTGGCCGCTTGCCGTCCAGGCGCACGGCTTTGCCGTGGGTAACGCGCACGCAGCGGATTTCGAATTTGGTCGCTTCGGCCAGGAAGGCCCAGAGGGTTTCGCGGGCTTTTTCCACGGTCATGCCGTGCAGGTCGAGGCTGCCTTCGAAGGGGATCTGGCCGGCCTTGAGCTTGCGCATCTGGCTTTCCTGCACGCCATCGCGAGCCCACATCAGCTCGTCTTCGGGGCCGACATCGATCACGAACTGGTCCGACAGGCCATCCACGGTGGTGGCGTCGGTGCGCACGGTCGCGGCCTGGCGCAGTTTGGCGAGCTGCGCCCGGTCGGCCTTGGGTTTGCCGGTGTCGGCGCGATCGTGCTTGATCGGCTTGACGCCGCGCAGCTCGTTTTTGAACAGGGAAAAGTCGTCGTCGTGCATGTTGGCCTCCGCGAAGGGCGGGCAGTTTACCTAAATCGCGGCGGCCAGGGCGCAGGAAACGCTATCCAAGCGCCATCAGTCGTGCTTTTTCATCAGATGCGAAGCGATGTTCAGCGACAACGGCTGGCGCATTTTCCGACGGCTGCGCCGCCATAACCATACGCCCAGCCACAACACCAACAACCCGATCACCAACAGAATCGCCGAACCGCCAGGGCTGGCATTCAGCTCGCCAAGGGCCGGCGAGTGACCAAACAGACCGGCGCCACCAGCGCCAGCCAACAGCACACCAATAATCGCCAGCAGCGCGGCAATGCCGGCCACCAGGCGCAGACGCCAGTTGCTCGGGCCCTTGGGGCGCAAGCGACGAGCATCAAAACCATCGGATATCTTCATTCCGACCTTTCCTCCAGGGTATCGGCCCTTCGACCGGACAATACACAGGTTGTTCCGGGGGGAGGGGTAAATGCGCCAAATGAAAAGGCTTTGCGGATGAGCGGGGCAATAAACACTGTCGCGCCGCTCATCAAAAGGTCGATCAGATCAGATCTTTGGTCTGCGCGAGAGTGGCAAAGTTGTCGGCCATGATCGCCATTTCAGTTTGCTGCACATGCTCGGCGCTCAGGATGCCGCCTTTGTAAGGCAGGTCACGGGTGGCGCAGGCGTCTTCCACCAGGGTGCAGCGAAAGCCCAGGTTCTTGGCGGCACGCACGGTGGTGCTGACGCTGGAATGGCTCATGAAGCCGCAGACGATCAAGTCCAGGGGGCCGAGGTCTTGCAGGTGTTTTTCCAGGCCCGTGCCGTGAAAGGCGCTGGGCAGCAGCTTGCCGATGATGGTTTCGTCGCCAAGAGGCTCGAGGCCGGGAATGAACTCACCGCGCTCGCCCTGGGGGTCAAACAGGCCACCCACGGTGCCCAGATGGCGTACATGCACGATCGGTCGCCCGGCATTGCGTGCCGCTGCAACGAGTTGCTTGATGTTTTCGACAGCCGCGTCCATGCCCGAGAGGGCGAGTGGACCGCTGAGGTATTCCTTCTGGGCGTCGATGATCACGAGAGTCGCATGGGCAAGGTTCGCTGCGGCGTAACCGCGACCGCTGAGTTGAAACATCGTCTTTGGAACGGACATTCTGGGGCTCCTGTGAGGGGGGCTTTTGCGACATTGTCCACTGGCTGAGCGGTTCTGTGAATCGCTACGATCGTAAGGTACGCCGTTGTTGACGTGCAGCCATGTCAATAGGTGGGCTTGTTTAACACAATGATGGCAATTTGCATGAGTTCCGACGGGTGGCGACAGGTTTTCGTACATCGTCGGTACGGGCTAAGGCTGTTAGAATCGCCAGTCGTTTTTTCCAGGAGCTTGCCCCCGTGACCACTTCCCGCCTGCGCACCTTGCGCGACCATATCCGTTGGGCTGTCAGCCGTTTTCATGGGGAAGACCTGTTTTTTGGCCATGGCACCGACAATGCCTGGGACGATGCCCGGCAATTGGTGCTCGGTGCCTTGCACCTGCCATGGGAAATTGCCGACAGTTACCTGGATTGCAACCTGGAAGAAGAGGAAGTCGCGCACCTGCAACGGTTGCTGCACCGCCGGATCCACGAACGCGTGCCGACGCCTTATCTGATTGGCGAGGCTTGGTTCTGTGGCATGTCGTTTATCGTCGATGAGCGCGTGCTGATCCCGCGTTCGCCGATCGGCGAGCTGATCGAAAACCGCTTCGCGCCTTGGCTGGCCCAGCCACCGGCACGCATCCTAGACCTGTGCACCGGCTCCGGCTGCATCGGCATCGCCTGTGCCTACGAGTTCCAGGACGCCGAGGTGGTGCTGGGGGACTTGTCCTTCGAAGCCCTGGAAGTGGCTAACCAGAACATCGAGCGTCATGGCGTCGATGAGCGCGTGTATACCGTACAGGGCGACGGCTTCGACGGCCTGCCGGGCCAGCGCTTTGACCTGATCGTGTCCAACCCGCCGTATGTGGATGCCGAAGACTTTGCCGACATGCCTGACGAATACCAGCACGAGCCGGAGCTGGGCCTGGCTTGCGGCGATGATGGCTTGAACCTCGTGCGGCGCATGCTGGCCGAGGCGGCGGACCACTTGACCGAGAAAGGGTTGCTGATGGTTGAAGTGGGCAACAGCCAGGTCCACGTCGAAGCGTTGTACCCGGAAGTGGATTTTGCCTGGCTGGATTTCCAGCGCGGTGGGCATGGGGTGTTTATGTTGACGGCGGAGCAATGCCGCCAACATCAGGCGGTGTTTGCCGCCCGCGTTTAACCTAATCGCAAGATAGAAACGCGGTCAATGTGGGAGCCAGCTCCCACATTTTTGACCGCATTTCAGCGGCTGTCAGCGGTGCGTCGCAATCCAGATCAACAACCCCGCCTGAAACACCGTAAACGCCACTAGGCACGTGATGGTAAAACGTAACCCGCTGTCCTCACGCTTGAACTTGGTGACTTTTTCCTCTTCCTTGCGCAGCTTCACTTCCTGTTCCATCAGGTTCTGTTCGGCCTGTTGCAGCATCTGCGCTGCTTCAAGAATCTCCACGAACTGCACCTTCTCGGTGTTCCAGCTGTCCAGCACGTCGCTGACCTTGCCCGGCTGCACATTGCCCTTGAGGTGCTGCACGTCGGCGTAGGCCACATCAAAACCCTGGATGCGCAAGAAGTGATCGCGGCGCAGGCGTGTCGCTTCGTTCAATGCGTCCTTGTTGGACAGGTCCACGCCGTCGACGCGATAGTGCGACCACTTCTTCTTCGCCCACGCGGCGGCTTGGGCGACCAGGAAGCGGCCGATACCGCGGTTCGCCGGTTCGATTTCCAGGCTGTTGCCCGGGCCGAAGTGCACGCGGTGCTTGTCGTGGTCGACCCAGATATCCAGGTGATTCTGCTCACGGCGCACGCGCTGGCCCGGCAGTTGGATGACCATGCGCAGCAGGCTATGGTGCTTGTCATTGCGCTCGGCGTAACCGAATTGCACGAACCGCAACGGTCGCACGCCCGTGGCCCGGTCGGTGGCCAAGGGGGCCAGGCGCAGCATCTTGAAATGCTCGGCCTGAACATCCGCCCATGGCAGGGGCGCCGCGTCGACGGCCTCGGTTTTTTCAGCCGAGGTTTCGGCAGTAGGTTCCGGTGTTGCTTCAGTGGTTGTCATGCGGCGCGATCCTGTCCAAGCCCAGCAAACCGACAGTCTTTTTACTGTCGACCCTGGGCTTATCGGCCGTTTTTTCCAAGACTGGAGGCAAATTGCCGCTTAATGGGGTTGAAGTCCGTCGATAAAACGCACCAGGCGACTGCCCAGCTCAGCGGCAAGTGGCAATTGCGGGTCGTTGTAGGAGGCCAATTGCTGTTTCACGTCGTTGGGCACGATGCGCATCACGTGGTTCATGCCCTCGATCACCGCAAGCTGGGCGTCGGGCTTGGCCTTTTTCAGTTGCTGGGCATCGCCCACACCGACTTGGATGTCGTTGGTGCCCTGGATGATCAGCGCTGGCATGCCCAGCTTGGCGAAGGCGGCCGACGGATCGGCGCGAAACAGACTGATCAGATACGGCTGCACACTGGGTCGGAAAATGCCTTCCAGTGGGCCAGGCACATCCATATCCATTTGGCCTGCCTTGAGGTGATCGAGGATCTGATTGCTGCGCAGCAGCAGGGCAGGCGGCAGGTGATCGGCCAACTGTTGGCGGATCACCTGGTCAACCGGGCGTGCGCTGCCGGACAGGGAGATCACGCTGGCGGGGTCCAGTTGCGGCGCGGCGAGGGCTGCTACCAGGGCGCCTTCACTGTGACCGAGCACAATCAGGGGGCCCATGCGTTTGTCGGCTTTGAGCCGTTTGCCCCAGGCCACGGCGTCCGCGACATAAGCGTCCAGGGTCAGGTTGCGCTCATCCGGCGTGGCGGCCAGGCTGGCAGCCACGCCACGCTTGTCGTAGCGCACGCTGGCGATGTTATGCCGCGCCAGCACCCAGGCCAGGCGCTTGAGGCTGTCGTTGCGCGCGCCGTCGGCACTGTTGCCGTTGCGGTCGGTGGGGCCGGAGCCGGCAATGATCAGCACCACGGGTACTGGCTTGTCGGATTTGGGCAGTAGGAGTGAACCAAACAGCTCGCCGCTACCGGTGTCCAGGCTTATGGGGCGTTGCAACACAACGGGGGAGGCGGCAAAGCCAAGACTGGAAAACAGGGTAAGGGTCAACAGTAGAACTCGCAGCATCATCGCGCCATCATCAGAGAGGTGCCGGTTGGACCAAGGTCTACCGGTAAGGTTTCGAGGATGAACTAGTCGGTTGGCCTGCGTATACTGGCGGCCTTAAGTTATTACAGTTGACTTGATTCAACTGATTTCACGGAGCGCCCTGCATGTCCGGCAATACCTTCGGCAAGCTGTTCACTGTCACCACCGCGGGCGAAAGCCATGGCCCGGCGTTGGTCGCCATTGTCGACGGCTGCCCGCCTGGCCTCGAGCTGTCCGTGGCAGACTTGCAGCGTGACCTCGATCGTCGCAAACCCGGCACCAGCCGCCACACCACCCAGCGCCAGGAGCCCGACGAAGTCGAGATTCTTTCCGGCGTGTTCGAAGGGCGTACCACCGGCTGCTCCATCGGCTTGCTGATCCGCAACACCGACCAGAAGTCCAAGGACTACTCGGCGATCAAGGACCTGTTCCGCCCGGCCCACGCCGATTACACCTACCACCACAAATACGGCGAACGCGACTACCGTGGCGGTGGCCGCAGCTCGGCCCGCGAAACCGCCATGCGTGTGGCTGCCGGCGCCATTGCCAAGAAATACCTGGCGACCCAGGGCATCGTGATCCGCGGCTACATGAGCCAGCTGGGCCCGATTGAAATCCCGTTCAAGACCTGGGACAGCGTGGAAGACAACGCTTTCTTCAGCCCCGACCCGGACAAGGTGCCGGAACTGGAAGCCTACATGGACCAGTTGCGCCGCGACCAGGATTCGGTCGGCGCCAAGATCACCGTAGTTGCCGAAGGCGTTAAACCGGGCCTGGGCGAACCGATCTTCGACCGCCTCGACGCCGAACTGGCCCACGCGCTGATGAGCATCAACGCCGTCAAAGGCGTGGAAATCGGCGCCGGCTTCGCGTGCGTGTCCCAGCGCGGCACCGAGCATCGCGACGAGCTGACTCCGCAAGGTTTTCTCAGCAACAACGCGGGCGGCATCCTCGGCGGTATATCCTCCGGCCAGCCGATCGTTGCGCACCTGGCGCTCAAGGCGACCTCAAGCATCACCACACCGGGCCGTTCGATTGATGTGCACGGCAACCCGGTGGACGTGATCACCAAGGGCCGCCACGACCCCTGCGTCGGCATCCGCGCCACGCCGATTGCCGAAGCGATGATGGCCATCGTGTTGATGGACCACCTGCTGCGCAACCGTGGTCAAAATGCCGACGTCCACGTAACCACCCCGGTGCTGGGCCAGCTGTGACAGCTTGTTGTAGTGAGCGAGCTTGCTCGCGCTGGGCCGCGAAGCGGCCCCCTGCATGACATCCCCTCTCCCATACTGGCGCCTCTCCAGCTTCTACCTGTTCTACTTCGCCCTGCTTGGGGCGACAGCGCCGTTCCTCGCGTTGTACTTCGATCACCTTGGCTTCTCCAGCGCGCGCATCGGCGAGCTGGTGGCCATCCCCATGCTGATGCGCTGCATGGCGCCCAACCTGTGGGGCTGGCTGGGTGACTATACCGGCCAGCGCCTGGCCATCGTGCGCGTTGGCGCGGTGTGCACCCTGGCGAGTTTTTCGCTGATCTTCGTCAGTCATACCTACGCCTGGCTGGCGCTGGTGATGGCGCTGCATGCGTTCTTCTGGCACGCAGTGCTGCCGCAGTTTGAAGTGATCACGCTCGCACACCTGCACAAACAAACCTCGCGCTACAGCCAGATCCGCCTCTGGGGCTCTATTGGTTTTATCCTCACCGTGGTCATCATGGGCCGCCTGTTCGACTGGCTGAGCCTGGACATCTACCCGGTGGTGGTTGTGGTGATCATGGCCGGCATCATCGGCGCCAGCCTGTGGGTGCCGAACGCGCAGCCCGCGACCCAGGGTAATCGCCTGGCAGGCGAGGGGTTCCTGAAACAATTGCGCAGCCCGGGCGTCTTGGCGTTTTACGCCTGTGTGGCGTTGATGCAAATGAGCCACGGCCCGTACTACACCTTTCTCACCCTGCACCTCGAACACCTGGGTTACAGCCGTGGTGTGATCGGCCTGTTGTGGGCGTTGGGTGTCGTGGCGGAAGTGCTGATGTTCCTCGCCATGAGTCGTATCCTCTCGCGCTTTTCGGTACGCCGGGTGTTGCTCGCCAGTTTCCTGCTGGCGGCGCTGCGCTGGCTGTTGTTGGGTTCGTTTGCCGAATTTTTCTGGGTGCTGTTGCTGGCGCAGGTGATGCACGCCGCCACCTTCGGCAGCTTTCACGCGGCAGCGATTGCCTTTGTGCAGCGCAGTTTTGGCGACAAACAACAAGGCCAGGGCCAGGCACTGTATGCCGCCCTCGCCGGTACCGGCGGTGCGCTGGGCGCGCTGTATTCGGGCTACAGTTGGAACCTGTTGGGGCCGACCCTGACCTTCAGCATCGCCAGCGTGGCCGCCCTGGCCGCCGCCGTTATCATCGGTCTTCGATTGCAAGAGCAGAACCAAGGAACCCTCCAATGAGCTACGTCGCTGTCTACTCCGTCGCTACACCGGACACTCCGAACAAGGTCTTGACCCATTTCGATGACATCGCCGCGACCCTGGCCGAGCATGGCGTGCGCTTTGAGCGCTGGCAGCCGAGCCCGATTGAGCAGGGTGCCAGCGATGCTGAACTGATCGCGGCGTATCAGACGCAGATCGATGCTCTCGGCTACGGCTCTGTAGAGGTGCTGCGCGTTACCGGCGATCACGCGCAAAAGTCTGAACAGCGTGCACAGTTTTTGGACGAGCGCCGCTACAGTGAAGACGATGGGCGTTTTTTCATTGCTGGCCAGGGCCTGTTCGCCCTGCACATTGGCGACTACGTGTACGCCGTGCGTTGCGAGAAAAACGACCTGCTGGTGATTCCCGCCGGTATTGCGCACTGGTTTGACATGGGGGAGAACCCGCACGTCGTAGCGTTGCGGTTGTTCAATACGGAGAAAGGGTGGGTACCTGAATTTACAGGTGATGGTATTGCCCGGCGTTTTCCCGGTTTGGACGATTAATTGCGGCCCATCAGAAACTTCAACCCCCGTACGTTGGAAGTTCCTGTGGGAAGAAACTTAAACTTCTGTAGGGGCTTGCTGTTTATTTCCGGGCCTGCGCCTTAATACCATTCCTTATGTAACTCTCTCCGGCATTAGCGTTTATGTCACCTGTCAATAGGAGGAATCCGAAGGGTGATAAGACGTCGACCAATAACATGGAGAGAATGCAATGAGAGGCCCGAGGGAATCGTTTCTACCGCCGTATTCGGTACCCAATGCTGTCAGGCGACGCATTAACCTGGCGGGCAAGTCGCTGACCCCGACAGAATTGGAAATATTGCGCTGGGCCTCGGAAGGCAAGACTGTGTGGGAGATCAGTAAGATACGCGCCACGTCAGAAGCCACGGTAAAATTCCACTTGCGCAATATCTACGGCAAGTTGGAAGTGACCAACCGCGTGCAGGCAATGAATGAAGCCGCCCGTCAGGGGCTTTGCTGAAGGCATAAAAAAGGGCCGTGACACTCAACAGTGTCGCGGCCCTTTACTTTGTCTGAGGCTTAAGCCGAATGGTACGTCGGCAGGGCAAAGCGGTTTTGGCTCTGCAACATCGAAATCTGCGGCAGGTCGCTGGCTTGTTCGGCGAGGTCGCGGCGAATGGCGCTGATCACCCAGGTCAATTGGTCGGCAGTGTGCAACTGCTGGTAGGAGATCGAGCGTTTCACCTGTTTGCCTTCGCTGTTGCGCAGGGTCAACAGGATGCCGCCGTCAGGACGTGGCTGAGTGGTGACGTCGTAGTTGGAGAATACTGAAGCGAATTTATCTTGGATCAGGCTCATGTCTATCAGCTCCGTTGGCTCAAGTTGGCAAGCATGGAGTGATAGGTGCAGTGATTGTGCCAGCTACTAGTTTATAAAAATATCCTTATAAATCAGTTAGTTGTAAAATTTCAGAAATTTCAGTTTCGTGCAATTTGCATGAATGGCCATCATGCATCCTGCATTTTGCGTTGTTCATCAGGCCTGAACAGGGGCCCCATCAGTTTTAAAGACTGCCTGCGCGTCGCTAAATTCCATTTTTCCGCGGTCGCTCATCGGGATACAAAACTTTTCAAATCCTGCGTGTACAGCCGAAGAGGCGCTGACGTACTTTCCTGCAAGGTTTACGAAGAATAAGAAAAAGGACGTTCCCATGAGCCATCCGCGAAACGACATGATCACTTGGGGCATGATGTTGCGTAAGGTGCCTGCCATTGTTCGTGCGCTACCACGCGTGGTACGCGGCATGCGTGCCGCCAATGTCACAGACCCGCAGCAACCCTGCGGCCTGGGCTGGCACTTTGAACAAGCCACCTTGCGTAACCCGGATGGCGCCGCCTTGTTGTACGCCGACCGCGTCCTCAGCTACACCGAAGCCAACCAACGCGCCAACCGCATTGCCCATCACCTGCAAGGCCAGGGCATCGGCAAGGGTGATGTAGTCGCGATGTTTATCGAAAACCGTCCCGAACTGCTGCTTAACGTGTTGGCGGTGGCCAAGCTGGGCGGCATCTGCGCCATGCTCAATACGGCGCAAACCCAAGCGGCGCTGGTGCACAGCCTTAACCTGGTGAACCCCGTGGCGATTGTGGTGGGGGCGGAATTGGTGGCCGCCTATGAAGTCGTGCGTAATGAGGTGGCGATCGAGGCAACACGCACTTGGTATGTCGCCGAGCAACACGGCAGTACAGTGCCGCACGGTTACATCGACCTGATCGCTGCCAGCGCCGAGAGCCCGGCGACTAACCCGGCGAGCACCGCGCAGATTTTCTTCAACGACCCCTGCTTTTATATCTACACCTCCGGCACCACGGGCCTGCCCAAGGCCGGCATCATGAAGCACGGCCGCTGGACCAAGACCGCCGTCAGCTTCGGCAGCATTGCCTTGGACATGGGCCCGGACGACGTCCTCTATTGCACGCTGCCGCTCTATCACGCCACCGGCCTGTGCGTGTGCTGGGGCTCGGCGATTGTCGGAGCGTCGGGGTTTGCCATCCGGCGTAAGTTCAGTGCCAGCCAGTTCTGGGACGACGCGCGTAGATTCAAGGCGACCACCCTCGGTTATGTCGGTGAGTTGTGCCGTTACCTGCTCGACCAGCCAGCCAGCGAAAACGATCGTGATCACCGCGTGACCAAGATGGTCGGCAATGGCCTGCGTCCTGGCGTGTGGGCGCCTTTCAAGGCGCGTTACGGCGTCGATCATGTGTGCGAGTTGTATGCCGCCAGCGACGGCAATATCGGCTTCACCAACGTCTTGAACTTCGACAATACCGTCGGCTTTTGCCTGCAGCACTGGGCGCTGGTGGACTGCACCCACGATACGGGTGAGCCGCTACGCGGCAGCGATGGTTTCCTGCACAAAGTGAAGACAGGCGGACAGGGATTGTTGCTGGCCAGGATCGATGAAAAGTCGCCTTATGATGGCTACACCGACCCGGAAAAGAACCGCAAGGTGATCCTCACCGATGTGTTCGAGAAGGGCGATCGCTACTTCAACACCGGCGATCTGGTGCGCAGCATTGGCTTTGGCCATGCGCAATTCGTCGACCGTCTGGGGGATACCTATCGCTGGAAGGGCGAAAACGTCTCCACCACTGAAGTTGAGAATGTCCTGCTGCAACATCCGCAGATCGCCGAGGTCGTGGCCTATGGTGTGGAAATCGAAAACACCAACGGCCGTGCCGGCATGGTCGCCATTACCCCGAGCGAGTCCCTGGCCGCCCTCGATATGCGCGAGTTGCTGCAATTCGCCCACGGCCAGTTGCCGCACTATGCGGTGCCGTTGTTCCTGCGGATCAAGGTGAAGATGGAAACCACCGGCACCTTCAAATACCAGAAGGTGCGGCTCAAGGAGGAGGCGTTCGACCCGGACAAGGCAGGCAATGATCCGGTGTACGCCTGGCTGCCGGGTTCGGACTGCTATGTCCCGGTGACGGGGCCATTGTTGGCGCAGATCCAGGCCGGCCATTTCCGTTATTAACTGTAGCGTTATTGATTCTGCCTATGGCGCCTTTTTGACAAAAAAGCCATGACAGGTGGGAACTCCCTCGCGACACTGGCGCCTATTCAGTATCAGGACAAGGAGCCCCACATGTCAGATCAACCCAAACAAATGACCGATGATGAAGCCGCCGAATTTGCCGAGCAGGTCTTTGACGTCGCCCGCAAAGGCGACGCCGCCATGCTCGCCGCGCTGCTGGCCAAAGGCTTGCCAGCCAATTTTCGTAACCATAACGGCGACACCCTGTTGATGCTCGCGGCCTACCACGGCCATGCCGAAGCGGTAAAAGTCCTGCTGGAGTTCAAGGCTGACCCGCTGATCGCCAATGATAAGAACCAGTTGCCGATCGCCGGAGCTGCGTTCAAGGGCAACTTGCCGGTGGTTCAGGCGCTGATCGAAGGTGGCGCGCCAGTGGACGCCTCCTCCTCGGACGGCCGTACCGCCTTGATGATGGCGGCAATGTTCAACCGCGTGGAGATGGTCGACTACCTGCTCGGCCAGGGCGCCAACCCCAAGGCGACGGATGCCCAGGGCGCGACGGCGTTGGCGGCGGCGCAGACCATGGGCGCAGTGGATACGGCGGCGCAGTTGCAGAAACTGGTGTAGGCTACGCGCCCTGAAAAACCAGCCCGCTACAGGACCATGCCCATGAAAACCGCCCTCGTCGAACTCATCAGCAAAATCAGCGCCGGCGTCATGGGCGAGGACGAAGTGGCGCGTATCGCCGATGAAGCGGCCCAGGCCTACGCGGACCCGGCGGCGTTTCTGGCGGTCAACCCGGACATCAACTACGACGATACCTTCCCGATTCCTTTGGGTGAATGGATCGTGGTCGGCAGCCTGCCGGACACCGTGTTGTTCCAGGCCGACACCTACGGCGACCTGTTCGCACAGATCGTCGCTTCGTTCGGCCCAGGCGTGGCGTTCAACCTCAAGCCCAAGCAACTGGCCAAGACCGAAGACCTGACTGCACTGAACCGCATCCAGATCCAGATGAGTGCCCTCAGCCCGGAAGATGGCGGCTACGTGTTGCTCAACTTCAGCCAACTGTTGGACGACGAGATCCAGGCCGTGCTCGTCTACGGCAACGACCTGCCGCGTGTGCTGGCGTTGTGCGCCGAAGTCGGCATCAAGGGCGAGCCGTCCCTGGAAGCGCTGAAGATCGCCGTGCACGTCTGAAATAAAACGGAACCCCGGCCAGGGCTGACTATCCTACAAGGGCATGCCCTCACTTAGGAGCAACACCATGGGTTCGACTTTTAATGGCCTGATCGGGCTGATCATCCTGGCGCTGGATATCTGGGCGATCATCAATGTATTCAAAAGCGGTGCCAGCACGGGCGCCAAGGTGCTGTGGATTTTGCTGATCCTGTTGTTGCCGGTGCTGGGCTTGATCATTTGGGCAATCGCCGGGCCGCGTGGCAACGTGCGGATCTGACGGTAAAACTGCCCACTCAACATAGAGTGGCCGTAGTCAATGTGGGAGGGGGGCAAGCCCCCTCCCACATTTTTTTGTGTCGAAATATTCGCTGTACAGAATTTTCACACAGCCTTCCGGACAATTCCCTTCGCTTTGTTTCCTTGTAGGACGGCTCTGTCGCCGGCCGGCGAAAGCACTACAAAGAAGTGTTTTTCCTCAGTAATCAATAGCGTTGATGGCATTCATCGGGCACCATTTGCGCCAACGCGCTTACCCCCCCGTTCCTACACGCTTGGGCGTGGGCAGGATGCCGCAGCAATATTTCGCAACTTAAACTTCCAATGGGTCCTAAAACGACATGGCAAACCCGGACGCCCTGAATCAGCAGCGAGCTTCAAATCGCCTGCTGCAACCGACCGTCAAATCCCATCTGGCATACACGCTGCTCTGCGCACTGGTCATGATGGTGATGTTCTCCCTGCTGCGCCTGGCGCTGCTGGTGTACAACCGCGAGATGATCCTCGACACGCCGGCCTCGACCTTCCTTGAAGCGTTCGCCAACGGCCTGCGCCTAGACCTGCGCCTGGTGGTGTACCTGATCATCCCATTGCTGTTGGCACTGTTCAGCGTACGGGCGATGGCTGCTCGCGGGTTCTTCCGTTTCTGGCTGACTGTGGCGTCCAGCATCGCGCTGTTCCTGGGCCTGATGGAAATGGACTTCTATCGCGAGTTCCACCAGCGCCTCAACGGCCTGGTGTTCCAGTACGTGAAAGAAGACCCGAAAACCGTGATGAGCATGCTCTGGTACGGTTTCCCGGTGGTGCGCTACCTGCTGGCCTGGGCCGTGGGCACGCTGATCCTGAGCATCGCCTTTAAAGGTGCAGACCGTGCAACGCGCCCACGCGGGCCGTTCAGCGGTGGCAGCATCGGCACCCGCCAAGTAGCGCCGTGGTACACGCGTATTGCGGTGTTCGTGGTCTGCCTGTTGGTCGCTGTAATCGCCGCGCGTGGCACCCTGCGCCAAGGCCCGCCACTGCGTTGGGGTGACGTCTACACCACCGACTCGAACTTCGCCAACCAACTGGGCCTGAATGGCACATTGTCGCTGGTCGGCGCGGCCAAGGCACGGTTCTCAGAACATCGTGATAACACCTGGAAGGCAACGCTGGAACAGCCGTTGGCGACCCAGACGGTGCGCGACATGCTGGTGCTGCCGACGGAAAAACTGGTGGATACCGACACCGCCGCCGTGCGCCGTGAGTTCACCCCACCGGCAGAGAAAACCCTGCCGATCAAGAACGTCGTGGTGATCCTGATGGAAAGCTTCGCCGGTCACTCGGTGGGCGCCCTGGGTCGTCCGGGTAACATCACGCCGTACTTCGACAAACTGTCCAAGGAAGGCCTGTTGTTCGACCGCTTTTTCTCCAACGGCACGCACACTCACCAGGGAATGTTCGCCACCATGGCGTGTTTCCCCAACCTGCCGGCGTTCGAATACCTGATGCAGACCCCGGAAGGCAGCCACAAGCTGTCAGGCCTGCCGCAGTTGCTCAGCGCGCGCAAGTTTGACGACGTGTATGTCTACAACGGTGACTTCGCCTGGGATAACCAATCGGGCTTCTTCAGCAACCAGGGCATGACCAACTTCATTGGTCGCAACGACTTCGTTGACCCGGTGTTCTCCGACCCGACGTGGGGCGTGTCCGATCAGGACATGTTCAACCGTGGCCTGGAAGAGCTGAAAGCCCGCGAAGGTGGCAAGCCGTTCTATGCCTTGCTGCAAACCTTGTCCAACCACACGCCGTATGCCTTGCCGACGCCATTGCCGGTCGAGAAGGTCACGGGGCGTGGCAGCCTCGACGAGCATTTGACGGCGATGCGCTACTCCGACTGGGCCTTGGGCCAGTTCTTTGAAAAGGCCCGCAAGGAGCCGTACTTCAAGGAAACCTTGTTCGTGATTGTCGGCGACCACGGCTTTGGCAACGAACAGCAGATCACCGAAATGGACCTGGGTCGCTTCAATGTGCCGATGCTGATGATCGCACCGGGCATGCAGGAGAAGTTCGGCGAGCGTGACCACACCGTGGGCACCCAGATCGACATCGTGCCGACCATCATGGGCCGCCTGGGTGGCGAAACCCTCCACCAGTGCTGGGGGCGCGACCTGCTGAACCTGCCGGAAGGCGATAAAGGCTTCGGCGTGATCAAACCGTCGGGCAGCGACCAGACAGTGGCGCTGGTTACCGGCGATCGCATTCTGGTGCTGCCGAAGGAAATGCCACCCAAGCTTTGGGAATATGAGCTGGGCGCCAATCCGACCGGTAAGGTGATTCCTGAATCGCCGGACGAGGGGGCATTGAGGCAGAAACTTGAGTCGTTCCTACAGACGGCGACCAAGAGCCTGTTGGATAACACTGCCGGTGTGGTTGACGGCAAGCCGGACTAATTAACCGGCAATAAAAAAGAGGCCTTTTTCAAGGCCTCTTTTTTTGCTGTTTTTTTGCTACCAGGGCTTTATATCCGGCCGAGCAACATCAACACCAGCAGCACTACCAATACCACCCCGAGGATACCCGACGGGCCGTAACCCCAGTTACGTGAGTGAGGGAACACTGGCAGACCACCGACCAGCAGGAGGATCAGGATAATGATCAGAATGAGGCTCATGGTTTTTTCCTTATTGGCTTTCTGCAAAGACCGGTTATTTAACGGTAGGCCCGACAGCTAACTTACGGACGCCTTAACAACTCCGACTATTGCCCCTTGCGAAAAATTCAGTATTTTTTTAAAGCATTTCGCGCACGTGCTTATTTCTTTTAATGCGTTCGCAAATTGGCTTTGCTAGTTGAAAAATATTGAACTTAGGCTATAGGCAAATATTCGACCCAGCTGCCGGTTTGCCAGGGGCATTCATCACTCTGATGGTGGGTGGGTGTAGGAAAAACCTTCGCTACACTGCCGGTCACTTCTTCCGTGAACCACAAGGCTACCTCCTATGCAAAATCGCATGATGATCACTGGTGCCGGGTCCGGCCTGGGTCGCGAAATCGCTCTGCGCTGGGCCCGCGAAGGTTGGCAATTGGCCTTGTCTGACGTCAGCGAGCCGGGCTTGCAGGACACCCTCAAGCGCGTGCGCGAGGCGGGCGGCGACGGTTTTGTGCAACGCTGTGACGTGCGCGATTACAGCCAGCTCACCGCTTTTGCCCAGGCTTGCGAGGTGAAACTGGGTGGCATCGATGTGATCGTCAACAATGCAGGCGTGGCGTCGGGTGGGTTCTTCGCCGAACTGTCCCTGGAAGACTGGGACTGGCAGATCGCAATCAACCTGATGGGCGTGGTCAAGGGCTGCAAGGCGTTCCTGCCCCTGCTGGAAAAGAGCAAGGGCCGCATCATCAACATCGCGTCTATGGCGGCATTGATGCAGGGCCCGGCCATGAGTAACTACAACGTGGCCAAGGCCGGCGTGGTGGCGCTGTCGGAAAGTCTGCTGGTGGAGCTAAAGCAGCAGGAAGTCGGCGTGCACGTGGTCTGCCCGTCGTTCTTCCAGACCAACCTGCTCGACTCGTTCCGCGGGCCGACCCCGGCGATGAAGGCGCAAGTGGGCAAACTGCTTGAGAGCTCGCCGATTTCGGCGGCGGACATTGCCGATTACATTTATCAGCGCGTCGCAGCAGGCGAATTCATGATCCTGCCCCATGAGCAAGGGCGGATGGCGTGGGCGTTAAAGCAGAAGAACCCGCAGTTGCTCTATGACGAGATGACCACCATGGCCGACAAGATGCGTGCTAAGGCGCAGGCGGTTAAAGGCTGATCAGGTGGCAGTCTGTCAGGCAAGTTACCTGCGTATGTAGGGAGTGCCTGATTTCACCGCAAGGCATTGATGCACCCACAGCCAGCGCGCATGGTCGAGGTCCTGTCATTCTAAAAGGACAACCGCCATGCTGGTCTTAAGCCGCGCTGTAGGCGAAGTCATCTCCATTGGCGATGACATCGCCGTGCACATCCTCGAGTTGAACGGTAACCAAGTGAAGTTCGGTGTTGCAGCGCCGGCCGGGGTGCATGTTCATCGCGCCGAGGTCTACCAGAAAATCCTCGAACGCCAAGCCGCCGAGCTGCACGCGGCCCCCAACCCTTAGCGCATTTTCAGTCGAACAGATGCTTGGGCACGTCGTGCTTGAGCATTAACTGGCATTGCTCGCTCTCGGGGTCGAACACGATCAGCGCCTGCCCCTTGGTCAGCGCCTGGCGCACGCGCAATACGCGGGTCTCCAGGGGCGTGTCGTCGCCATTGTCGGTGCCGTCACGGGTGACGAAGTCTTCGATGAGGCGGGTCAGGGTGTCGACTTCAAGCGCGTCGTAGGGAATCAGCATACAAGCCTCAGGTGATGGGTCCCGGCGATGCTACTGCGCCGGGACCGCAGTTGCCAGTCTCAGGACTTGTTGCCCACCAGGCTGTCCACCGATGGCACCCGCGTGTCGCTCTCCATTTGTGCATCGTGTTCAATCTGATGACTGAACCGATCCAATGAACCCTGGGCCGGTTGTGCGTCGCTGGCGAACACCGGCGGGCTGAGAATATACGCGCCCAGCAGGCGGCTCAGCGCCGCAAGGCTATCGATATGGGTGCGTTCGTAGCCGTGAGTCGCGTCGCAGCCAAACGCCAGCAACGCGGTGCGGATATCATGGCCGGCGGTCACGGCCGAGTGTGCATCGCTGAAGTAGTAGCGGAACAGGTCGCGGCGCACCGGCAACTCGTTATCAGACGCCAGGCGCAGCAAATGCCGCGACAGGTGATAGTCATACGGCCCCCCCGAATCCTGCATCGCCACGCTCACCGCATGTTCACTGGAATGCTGGCCGGGGGCGACGGGGGCGATATCGATGCCGACGAACTCACTGACATCCCAAGGCAGGGCGGCCGCTGCGCCGCTGCCGGTCTCCTCGGTAATCGTGAAGAGTGGGTGGCAGTCGATCAGCAGCGGTTCGCCGCTGTCGATAATAGCCTTGAGCGCGGCGAGCAGGGCAGCGACGCCCGCCTTGTCGTCAAGGTGTCGGGCGCTGATGTGCCCACTTTCGGTAAATTCGGGCAGTGGGTCGAAGGCCACGTAGTCACCGATGCCGATCCCCAGGGAATCGCAATCGGCGCGGGTCGCGCAGTAGGCGTCCAGGCGCAGCTCCACGTGGTCCCAGCTCACCGGCATTTCGTCCACGGCGGTGTTGAAGGCGTGCCCGGAGGCCATCAACGGCAACACGCTGCCACGGATCACACCGTTATCGGTAAACAGGCTGACGCGGCTGCCTTCGGCAAATCGGCTCGACCAGCAGCCTACCGGCGCCAGGCTCAGGCGGCCGTTGTCCTTGATCGCGCGTACGGCGGCGCCGATGGTGTCCAAATGCGCGGACACCGCACGGTCTGGGCTGTTCTTCTGGCCCTTGAGGGTGGCGCGAATGGTGCCGCGCCGCGTCATTTCAAACGGAATGCCCAGTTCTTCCAGGCGCTCGGCGACGTAGCGCACGATGGTGTCGGTGAACCCGGTGGGGCTGGGGATCGCGAGCATTTCCAGCAGCACTTTTTGCAGGTAAGCAAGGTCCGGTTCGGGGATGGTTCGGGTCATAGAGACTCCTGATGAAGTGGCAGGCTTAAAGGTGTATGGCGTCTGTTACGACGCCTTCGCGAGCAAGCCCGCTCCCACATTGGAATGCGGTCTGAATGTGGGAGCGGGCTTGCTCGCGAAGACGCCAGTACAGGCAACACATCTTTCAAGCAGACGGCTGGCTGTGGGGGAACAACAAATCCACGAACTTCTCCGCCGTGGGTTGCGGTTCATGATTGGCCAGGCCGGCGCGTTCGTTGGCTTCGATAAACACGTACTCGGGTTGATCGGCGGCAGGCACCATCAGGTCCAGGCCCACCATGGGAATATCCAGGGCACGCGCAGCGCGCACGGCGGCGTCCACCAGCGTGGGGTGCAGGATGGCGGTGACGTCTTCCAGGCAACCCCCCGTGTGCAGGTTGGCGGTGCGGCGCACGGCCAGGGTCTGGCCGCGAGGCAGAATGCTGCTGTAGTCGTAGCCGGCGGCGCGCAGGGTGCGCTCGGTTTCGGCGTCGACCGGGATTTTGCTTTCACCGTCAGTGGCGGCCTGGCGGCGGCGGCTCTGGGCTTCGATCAAGGCGCCGATGGAATGCTGACCGTCGCCGGTCACTTCGGCTGGGCGTCGGATTGCAGCGGCGACAACGTCGAAACCAATCACCAGGATGCGCAGGTCCAGGCCTTCGTGGAAGCTCTCCAGCAACACCCGACTGTCAAACTGCCGCGCTGCTTCAATCGCTTGCTGCACATCTTCGATGCTTTGCAAATCCACCGCTACACCATGGCCTTGCTCGCCATCCAGCGGCTTGACGACGACGCGCTGGTGCTCGTCGAGGAACTCCAGGTTGTCATCGGCGCTGCCCGCAAGTTGTTGCGACGGCACGTTCAGCCCTGCGGCTTTCAGCGTTTTATGCGTCAGGCTTTTATCCTGGCACAGCGTCATGCTGACGGCGGTGGTCAGGTCGCTCAGGGATTCACGGCAGCGCACACGGCGGCCGCCATGACTCAGGGTGAACATGCCCGCATCAGCGTCATCCACCTGCACATCGATACCACGTCGGTGGGCCTCCTCAACGATGATTCGTGCATAGGGGTTAAACCCCGCCTGCGGGCCGGGGCCGAGGAACAACGGCTGGTTAATGCCATTCTTGCGCTTGATCGCAAAGGTGGTCAGCGCGCGAAAACCGAGCTTGGCGTAAAGGTTCTTGGCTTGGCGGTTATCGTGCAGCACCGACAAATCCAAATAGCTCAAGCCACGGC
The DNA here is from genome assembly GCF_054685145.1 of Pseudomonas sp. H1_A03. NCBI lineage: Bacteria > Pseudomonadati > Pseudomonadota > Gammaproteobacteria > Pseudomonadales > Pseudomonadaceae > Pseudomonas > Pseudomonas sp. H1_A03. The sequence continues at coordinate 5,502,641 of NZ_CP162829.1, read as the reverse complement.
TCATGAAGTGTTCCACCAGATGGCGCACCAGCACCTCGCCTACACCGGGGCGCGTGCATTGCGGGTCAACCGCGAGGCACCACAGGCTGCAACCGTTTTCCGGGTCGTGAAACGCTTTTTGGTGATTGAGGCCCATCACGCTGCCGATCACCGCGCCGCTGTCTTCATCCTCCGCCAGCCAATACACCGGGCCACCTTGATGGCGCGGCGTGAGGCGTTCGGCGTCGACAGGCAACATGCCACGCCCTTGATAGAGCCGGTTCACCGCCAGCCAATCGGCCTCGCTCTGCACGCGGCGAATACGGAAGCCACGAAACACTCGAGTCGCTGGGCGATAGTCGCTGAACCAAAGGCGCAACGTGTCGGACGGATCAAGAAACAACTGTTGGGGATCGATCCCCAGAATTTGCTGGGGGGCCGCCACATACAGAGCGATGTCTCGCTCGCCAGCCTGCTCATTGAGCAACTCCTGGGCGAGGCTGGCAGGGTCCGGAAAGGTATGGCCGATCAACAGCCGACCCCAACCGCAATGCACGGCAATCGGTTCGGCGGCCAAGGGGCTGCCGTCTTCAGCCAGGCGGGCTTGCAGGCGCTCGTAGGTTGGCGCCTGGCCCTTCAGCAAGCGTTGGCTGTAAGCCGCTGCAAGAGGTTTCATCAATCAGATTCCTTGTTCGCTGAGCCACAGGTTCAGCGCCGCCAGTTGCCACAGCTTGGAGCCGCGCAACGGCGTCAGTTGGCCCTGCGGGTCGGTGAGCAGGCGGTCGAGCATGGCCGGGTTGAACAGGCCGCGATCCTGGCTGGGGTCCAGCAACAGTTCACGGACCCAGTTCAGGGTATCGCCCTGCAAATGCTTGAGGCCCGGCACTGGGAAATAGCCTTTCTTACGGTCGATGACTTCGCTTGGGATGACACGGCGCGCGGCTTCTTTGAGGACCTGCTTGCCGCCATCAGGCAACTTGAACTTGCCAGGTACACGGGCCGACAGTTCCACCAGGCGGTAGTCCAGGAATGGCGTACGCGCTTCCAGGCCCCAGGCCATGGTCATGTTGTCGACGCGTTTGACCGGGTCGTCCACCAGCATCACCGTGCTGTCCAGGCGTAGCGCCTTGTCCACGGCGGCATCGGCGCCTGGCATGGCGAAATGCTCGCGTACAAAGTCACCGGCAGCGTCGTTGGCCGTCAGCCATTTCGGCGCGACGGTGGCGGCGTAATCCTCGTAGCTGCGGTCAAAAAACGCATCGCGATACGCCGCATAAGGATCGCTGGCGCCGTCCACCTGTGGGTACCAGTGGTAACCGGCGAACAACTCGTCGGCGCCCTGGCCGCTCTGCACCACCTTGCAATGCTTGGCCACTTCCCGCGACAGCAGGTAGAAGGCGATGCAGTCATGACTGACCATCGGCTCGCTCATGGCGCGGAACGCCGCCGGCAGTTGCTCGATGATCTCGCTTTCAGCGATGCGCAATTGGTGGTGACGCGTGCCGTAGTGCTTGGCGATCAGGTCGGAGTACTGGAACTCGTTGCCAGCTTCGCCGCCCGCGTCTTCAAAACCGATGGAGAAGGTCGACAGGTCTTGCACGCCGACTTCTCGCAGCAGGCCGACGAGCATGCTCGAATCGACACCGCCGGACAGCAGCACGCCGACATCCACGGCGGCACGTTGGCGGATGGCCACGGCTTCGCGGGTGCTGTCGAGCACGCGATCGGTCCAATCTTCCAGGCTCAGGTTTTTCTCGTCCTCATGGGGACCGTAGGGCAGGGTCCACCAGGTTTTCTGCTCGGTCTTGCCGTTGGCTTCGACACGCATCCAGCTCGCCGGCGGCAGTTTTTCAATGCCTGCCAGCAGGGTACGCGGTGCAGGCACCACGGCGTGGAAGTTCAAGTAGTGGTTGAGCGCCACCGGATCAAGGATCGGGTTGATATCGCCGCCCTTGAGCAGCGCCGGCAATGCCGAGGCAAAGCGCAAGCGCTGGCCGGTGTGCGACAGGTACAGCGGTTTTACGCCGAGACGGTCACGCGCGATAAACAGACGCTGGGCATCGCGCTCCCAGATGGCGAAGGCAAACATGCCGTTGAGCTTGGGCAGCAGCGCTTCGCCCCAGGCGTGATAGCCCTTGAGCAGCACTTCGGTGTCGCCACCGGAATAGAAGGCGTAGCCCAGGGCTTCCAGCTCTTGGCGCAATTCCGGGAAGTTATAGATCGCGCCGTTGAAGGCCAGGCTCAGGCCGAGGTGTGAATCGACCATCGGTTGGGCCGAGCCGTCCGACAGGTCCATGATCTTCAGGCGTCTGTGGCCCAGGGCAATCGGCCCTTGGGCATGGAAGCCCCAGGCATCCGGGCCACGTGGGGCCAAGTGATGAGTGATGCGCTCAATGGCCGCCAAGTCGGCAGGTTGGACATCGAAACGTAATTCTCCAGCTAATCCGCACATAAATTCCTTACCGGTTTTTCCGTTGGGGAGGGGTCAATACTCAATACGCCGCTGAGGGCGCGTACCCAGAAACTGACCCAGTGCTATCCGTGGAGTTTTAGACCGATAAGTTATAAGGCAAATAGCCGCGATGGCTTTAATGCCCTCGTTTGCGCTGATTACGGCGTCGTTGTTTTGCCGCGAATCAATGCCCGCAAGGGAAACCGGTTGGGGTGGCAAGCTTCGGCCACACTGGCCGGTACCGGCAGCGGTTCGTCACTCAGCCAGGCGGCGATCAGTTCGCCGCACAGTGGCGCCGTGATCAGTCCGCGTGATCCGTGGCCGCTATTAATGTACACGCCCGGAAGCCACGGGCACGGCGTATCCGGGACTTGCCGGGCGTCTTTGCCGAGCACGGCATACACGCTTTGAAACGCTGTACAATCCGCCAGCGGTCCGACAATCGGCAGGTAATCAGGGCTGGTACAGCGGAATGCGGCACGCCCCTCAAGCTGTTCCGGGGCCAGTTGTGCTCCGCCCAGGCGCTGCAACAGGTCTGTGGAAATCTCGCGCAGCATATCCAGGTTGCCAGCATGTTCGGCAGCGGTGGGCGTGAGGTCGTCGTTGGTGAAGTCGAAGCTGGCGCCAAGCGTGTGTTCACCCAGCCGGGCGGGCGCGACATAGCCTTCGGCGCACACCACCGTGCCCAGCGCCTGGCTGTCTGCGGTTTGCGGCAGTCGGCTGATCTGCCCACGAATCCGCTTGAGCGGCAGGTCGGCGCTGAACGCAAACCGCTTGATGTCAGCCGCTCCCGCCAGCACCACCACTGAGGCGCTCGCCAGCACGCAATCGCCGTTGCGGGCTTGCCACTGGTCATCGACCCGGTGCAGCTCAACGGCCTCGTTATGTGTGAGTACCTCAATCAACGGATGTGCCGCCTGCCACTGGCAAAGCGCCGGCGGGTGCACCCAACCGCCTTCGGGGAAAAACAGGCCGCCCTGGGCCAGGCTGATTCCGGCGCGTTGTTGGGCCTGATCGCGGTCCAGCAGGTGCAGCAGATCCGGGGCGAACGCATCGGCGAGTTGCGCCTGGCGCTGGCCTTCCTTGGCATCAAACGCCAGTTGCAGCACGCCGCAGCCGTCCCAGTCGACGCCTCGATGTAAGTGCTCCAATAGCCGTCGGGTGTGGCCGAAACCGCTGAGAATCAGTTGCGACAAGGCCGTGCCGTGTGCGGAAAGCTTGAGGTACAGCACGCCTTGGGGGTTGCCCGACGCTTCCTGCGCCAACGCCGCATGGCGTTCCAGCAGGCTGACGCGCCAGCCCCGTGCCGCAAGGCTGGCGGCGGTGGCGCAACCGGCCAGGCCGCCGCCGATGACCATGGCATGGCGCTGGCCTGTGATGACAGGGGGGCGGGCGAACCAGGGTTTGGCTGGTGTGGGACACGGGGTATCTACGGGCCAGCCAAGAAACTCGCCGCGCAGGATCTCCCACTTGTGGCCGATGCCGGGTGTGCGCTTCATCTTGAACCCGGCCGCGTTGATCAACCGTCGTACCCAGCCGGTGCTGGTAAAGGTACTGATGGTTGAGCCGGGTGCCGCCAGGCGCGCCAGTTCGGCAAACAGCTCGGCGGTCCACATGTCGGGGTTTTTCGCCGGGGCGAAGCCGTCGAGAAACCACGCGTCGATCTGCGCATCCAGTTGTGGCAATTGTTCCAGGGCATCGCCGATCAACAGGGTCAGGGTCACGCGGCCGTTATCCAGCACCAGCCGCTGGAAGCCTTGATGGACAGCGATGTACTGCGCCAGTAGTTGCTCGGCGAAGGGCTGCAGCTCGGGCCAGAGGGCGAGGGCGCGTTGCAGGTCGACGTGGCTCAGCGGGTACTTTTCCACGCTGACAAAATGCAGGTGCGCACCGGCAACCGCGTGCTGTTCGAACAGTTGCCAGGCACACAGGAAATTCAACCCGGTGCCGAAGCCGGTTTCACCAATCACCAGTCGCCCATCCGCCGGGAGCGCCGCGAAGCGTTGCTGCAAACGGTTCTGTTCGAGGAACACGTAGCGGGTTTCTTCAAGGCCCGACTGGTCGGAAAAGTACACATCGTCGAACACCTGCGAGTGCGGGCGGCCTTGGTCATCCCAGTCGAGCTGGGCGTGGGTGATGGGGTTCATGGGCGGCTCGGTAAATTCCAGGTGGCCATTCTAGCCGATCAACCCGTGATGAATTGACCTACGGCAAGCGCGTATGGAATTTCCTCCCGCGCGCTGCTGCCCAATCCGCTAGTCTTGGTCCAACTTGAAACGGAGCTGCCCATGTTCGAATCCGCTGAAATCGGCCACGCCATCGACAAAGACACTTACGACGCCGAAGTGCCGGCACTGCGTGAAGCCCTGCTGGAAGCGCAGTACGAGCTGCAACAGCAGAAGCGCTTTCCGGTCATCATCCTGATCAATGGCATCGAAGGCGCCGGTAAAGGCGAGACCGTCAAACTGCTCAATGAATGGATGGACCCGCGCTTGATCGAAGTGCGCACCTTCGACCAGCAGACCGACGAAGAACTGGCGCGACCGCCCGCGTGGCGCTACTGGCGCCAACTGCCGGCCAAGGGCCGCATGGGGATTTTTTTCGGCAACTGGTACAGCCAGATGTTGCAAGGCCGGGTACATGGGCAGATCAAGGATGCACGCCTGGACCAGGCCATCGCCGGTGCCGAGCGCCTGGAGAAGATGCTCTGCGATGAAGGCGCGCTGATCTTCAAGTTCTGGTTCCACCTGTCCAAGAAGCAAATGAAGGCGCGGCTCAAGGCCCTGGCCGATGACCCGCTGCACAGCTGGCGCATCAGCCCGCTGGATTGGCAGCAGTCCGAGACGTACGACAAATTCGTGCATTTCGGCGAACGTGTGCTGCGCCGCACCAGCCGCGACTATGCGCCGTGGCATGTCATCGAAGGCGTTGACGCGCATTACCGTGGTCTGACCGTGGGCAAGATCCTGCTCGAAGGCCTGCAAAACGCCCTGAAGCTGCCCAAGGGCAAGGCCAGTGGCATGAACCCGGCGCCATTACCCTCGGCGGTGGACCAGATGAGCTTGCTTAACAGCCTCGACATGACGTTGCGGCTGGACAAGGACGATTACGAAGAGCAACTGATTACGGAGCAGGCGCGTTTCTCCGGCCTGATGCGCGACAAACGCATGCGCAAGCACGCCCTGGTCACGGTGTTTGAAGGCAACGATGCGGCGGGCAAGGGCGGGGCGATCCGTCGTGTCGCCGCCGCACTGGATCCGCGCCAGTACCATATCGTGCCGATTGCCGCGCCCACCGAAGACGAACGCGCCCAGCCTTACTTGTGGCGGTTCTGGCAGAAAATCCCGGCGCGGGGCAAGTTCACCGTGTTCGATCGTTCGTGGTACGGCCGCGTGCTCGTGGAGCGCATCGAGGGCTTTTGCACCACGGCGGACTGGATGCGCGCCTATGGCGAGATCAATGACTTCGAAGAGCAACTGCGCAATGCCGGCGTGATCGTGGTGAAGTTCTGGCTGGCCATCGACAAGCAGACCCAGTTGGAGCGTTTCCAGGCCCGCGAGGAAATCCCCTTCAAGCGCTTCAAGATCACCGAGGACGACTGGCGTAACCGCGACAAATGGGACGACTACCGCGCCGCCGTCGGCGATATGGTCGACCGCACCAGCACTGAAGTCTCGCCCTGGACATTGGTGGAAGCCAATGACAAGCGCTGGGCCCGGGTCAAGGTTTTGCGCACGATCAACGTTGCCTTGGAAGAGGCATTTGCCAAGTCCGACAAGCACGATAAAAAGAAATAACCCCTTTTATGGTGACTGGAATTTCTGTAGTGAGCGGGCTTGCCCCGCGCTGGGCTGCAAAGCAGCCCCAAAACCTGCCAACGAGATTTAACTGGATAAATGCGGTGCCTGGATTAGGGCTGCTTCGCAGCCAAGCGCGGGGCAAGCCCGCTCACTACAAGTTGTTTACCTGCCATGCTTTTGTATAGGCGGGGTGAATGATCGTCGCGATTGGGAGGGCCTGGATCTATCCTCGATCCAACTCCCAACAACGACAAGATCGAGGTAGCCCATGCGTGAAGTAGTGATCGTCGACAGCGTGCGAACCGGCCTGGCCAAATCCTTTCGCGGCAAGTTCAACCAGACTCGCCCGGATGACATGGCGGCCCATTGCGTCAACGCGCTGCTGAGCCGCAACGGCATCGACCCGGCGACGGTGGAAGATTGCATCGTCGGCGCCGGCTCCAACGAAGGTGCGCAGGGCTACAACATCGGACGCAATGTGGCGGTGCTGTCACAATTGGGCACCGGCACGGCGGGGATGACCCTCAATCGCTTCTGCTCGTCGGGCTTGCAGGCCATTGCGATTGCGGCGAACCAGATTGCCTCGGGTTGCAGCGACATCATCGTCGCCGGTGGTGTCGAGTCCATCAGCCTGACCATGAAAAGCGTCAACACCGACAACCTGATCAACCCACTGCTCAAAGAGCAGGTGCCGGGTATTTACTTCCCCATGGGCCAGACCGCTGAAATCGTCGCTCGTCGCTACAATGTCAGCCGCGAAGAGCAGGACCTGTACGCCCTGCAGAGCCAGCAGCGTACCGCCCAGGCTCAGGCTGATGGTTTGTTCAACGATGAAATCGTGCCCATGGCCGTCAAGTACAAGGTCGAAGACAAGAACACCGGTGAAGTGCAGGTGCTCGATGGCGTGGTTGATCGTGATGATTGCAACCGTCCGGACACCACGTTGGCCAGCCTGCAAGGGTTGAAGCCGGTATTTGCCGAGGACGGTTCGGTGACGGCGGGTAACTCGTCGCAACTGTCCGACGGGGCTTCGATGACCCTGGTGATGAGCCTGGAAAAAGCCTTGGCGTTGGGCCTCAAGCCCAAGGCTTTTTTCCGTGGGTTTACCGTGGCTGGCTGCGAGCCGGACGAGATGGGCATCGGCCCGGTGTTCTCGGTGCCCAAGCTGCTCAAGGCCAGGGGCTTGCAAGTGGCGGATATCGACCTGTGGGAGCTGAACGAAGCGTTTGCGTCGCAGTGCCTGTATGCGCGTAATCGCCTGGGCATTGATAACGCGAAGTACAACGTCAACGGTGGTTCGATTTCCATCGGGCACCCGTTCGGCATGACCGGATCGCGGCAGGTAGGGCATTTGGTGCGTGAGCTGCAGCGGCGCAATGTGCGCTATGGCATCGTCACCATGTGCGTCGGCGGCGGCATGGGCGCCACCGGCCTGTTCGAAGCCGTCCGCTAAACCCCGAAGAAACCGGCTCGAATGTGAGGGCTGGCTTGCCTGCGATAGCGGTCGATCAGTCGATTTTCTGCCTGACACACCGCCATCGCAGGCAAGCCGGATCCCACATTTGAACGGCGTCATAGCCCAACCCTTTCACTTACCCCTAGAATGCTGCACCACTTCCTCTGGCTCCTGGGGCATTCATGCACATCTCTTCCGGCCGCTGGGTCTATGGTTTTTTCCTGACCCTGCTGACCGCGCTGCTCTGGGGCATTCTGCCGATCAAACTCAAGCAGGTGTTGCAGGTGATGGACCCCATCACGGTCACCTGGTTTCGCCTGACGGTGGCCGGCGGTTGCCTGTTCTTCTACCTGGCGCTCACCCGGCGCTTGCCCAGCCGCAAGGTGCTGGGCCCCAAGGGTGGCTGGCTGGTGGGGATGGCCGTGTGCGGCCTGGTGGGCAATTACGTGCTGTACTTGGTGGGCTTGAAAATGCTCAGCCCCGGCACTGCGCAGTTAGTGGTGCAGATGGGGCCGATCTTCTTGATGGTCGCCAGCGTGTTTGTGTTCAAGGAGCGTTTCAGTCGCGGGCAAGTACTGGGGTTGTTGGTGCTGATGGTCGGTTTTGGCCTGTTCTTCAACCAACGTCTGTTGGAGTTGTTGACGTCACTTGGCACCTACACCGCCGGGGTGCTGACCGTTCTGCTCGCGACGTCGATCTGGGTGTTCTACGCCCTGGGTCAGAAGCAATTGCTCACGGTGTGGAATTCGCTGCAGGTGATGATGGTGATCTACCTGTCCTGCGCCGTGCTACTCACGCCTTGGGCGCACCCGCTGGAGGCGTTGGACCTGAGCCCGCTGCAAGGCTGGTTGCTGCTGGCGTGCTGCATGAACACCCTGGTGGCCTACGGCGCCTTTGCTGAAGCGCTCGCGCATTGGGAAGCCTCGCGGGTCAGTGCGACTCTTGCGCTCACACCGTTGGTGACCTTTGTAGCCGTCGCCCTGGCGGCGTGGCTGTGGCCTGAGTATGTGCAGGCCGAAGAAATCAACGCCCTGGGGTATGCCGGGGCGTTGGTGGTGGTGTTGGGCTCGGCGACCGTGGCGCTGGCGCCGTCGTTGCTCGCCGGGCTCAAGGCCCGGCGGGTGCGCATGGCTTCCTAGGCGCCTAGCATGTCCTGCGGGCGAACCCACTGATCAAATTCGGCATCCGTCAGATAGCCCAGCGCCAGTGCAGCCTCCCGTAGGGTGAGGCCTTCGGTGTAAGCCTTCTTGGCGATTTCTGCCGACTTGTCGTAGCCGATATGCGGATTAAGCGCAGTCACCAGCATCAGCCCACGCTCCAAGTGCGCGCCCATCTGCTCGGCGTCGGGCTCGAGACCGGCAATGCAATGTTCCTGGAAGTTGTTGCAGCCGTCGGCCAGCAGGCGGATCGACTCCAGCAGGTTGTGGATGATCACCGGCTTGTACACGTTTAACTGCAAGTGCCCTTGGCTCGCGGCCATGCCGATGGTTACGTCATTGCCCAAGACCTGGCAGGCCAGCATCGACAGCGCTTCGCATTGGGTCGGGTTGACCTTGCCCGGCATGATCGAACTGCCCGGCTCGTTGGCCGGCAACTTCACCTCGGCCAACCCGGCGCGCGGGCCGGAGCCGAGCAGGCGCAGGTCGTTGGCGATTTTCATCAAGGCCACGGCCAGGGTTTTCAGGGCGCCGTGCAGGGTCACCAACGGCTCATGGCCGGAGAGGGCGGCGAATTTGTTTGGCGCGGTCACAAACGGCAAGCCGGACAGCGCCGCCAGTTCGGCGGCAATCGCTTCGCCAAAACCCTGCGGCGCATTCAGCCCGGTGCCCACGGCCGTGCCGCCCTGGGCCAGCTCGCACACGGCGGGCAGGGCGCTGCGCACAGCGCGTTCGGCGTAGTCGAGCTGGGCGATAAATGCCGAGAGTTCCTGGCCAAAGGTGATCGGCGTGGCGTCCATCATATGGGTGCGCCCGGTCTTCACCAGGTTCATATGCCGGGCGGCCAGTTCGGCCAAGCCACCGGAAAGCGTGGCGATCGACGGCAACAATCGCTCATGTATCGCTTGTACCGCTGCGATGCTCATGGCGGTGGGGAAGCAGTCATTGGAACTCTGGGAACGGTTGACGTGATCGTTGGGGTGCACCGGGCTCTTGCCGCCGCGCTTGTTGCCAGCCAGCTCATTGGCGCGGCCGGCGATCACTTCGTTGGCGTTCATGTTGCTTTGGGTGCCGATGCCGGTTTGCCAGACCACGAGGGGGAACTGGTCGTCATGCTGGCCAGCCAGCACTTCGTCGGCGGCTTGTTCGATCAGGCGGGCGATGTCGGCAGGCAGGTCGCCATTTCGATCGTTGACCCGTGCCGCGGCCTTTTTGATCAGGGCCAGGGCGTGCAGTACCGCCAGGGGCATGCGTTGCTCGCCAATGGCAAAATTCACCAGCGAACGTTGGGTCTGAGCGCCCCAGTAAGCGTCATCCGGGACTTGGACTTCTCCCAGGCTGTCGGTTTCGATACGGCTCATCGGGCACACTCCTTCGGGTTCGTTTGCGCAGTTTAGGCCCTGATCGACCCAGCGGGTTCCATAAAAGGCTTTTCATCGGATTCATTGCCCGCAAATCCAGGCCCGACAAGGGGTGGGGTTGAGCCTTGGCGTTTTTTAGGCGCAGAATGGGCGCCCTTGGGGTCTTACCTCGCCTGCTAGAAAAGGAAACTCGATGACTCGTCTTCGTGCCATCTGTACCGCGGTTGCTCTGGTTTGCGCCAGCGGCCAGGTTTTTGCCGATACCGCCAGCCACAACGCCAGTGCCGAAGCCTTCCTTACCCTGGCCCACGCTGACAAGCTGGGTACCCCGGTGTACATGCAAGTGCAGCAAATGTTCGCCCAGCGTTTCGAACAAACCAAGGCGCCTGCCGCCAAGCAGTCCGTACTGGACAGCTACCAGGCCAAGGCCAACGCTGCCCTGGACCAGGCTATCGGCTGGCCAAAGCTGAAACCGGACATGGTCAAGCTCTACACCACCAACTTCAGCGAATCCGAACTCAAGGACCTGGTTGCCTTCTACCAGTCGCCACTGGGTAAGAAAGTCCTGGAAAAAATGCCGCAACTGACCCAGCAATCGGCCCAGATGACCCAGGCCAAGCTGGAAAGCGCCGTGCCGGTGGTGAACAAGCTGTTGGAAGACATGACCAACGAACTGGCACCGGCGAAGAAACCTGCTGCCCCTGCCAAGAAGTAAGTGGAGCCGGCAATGACCATGCAACAGCGTATCGAAGTGGCGCTCGCCGAGCTGGGCCAGGACTATTTGAGCGTGCAGGATGAAAGCCATATGCACAGCCGTGGGTTGCAGACCCACTTCAAGGCCGTGCTGGTCAGCCCGCAGTTCGAAGGCCTTAACCGCGTCAAGCGCCACCAGAAGGTCTACGCCACCTTGGGTGACCTGATGGGCGAGTTTCATGCGCTCGCGTTGCATACCTACACGCCTGAAGAATGGGCGAAAATCGACGCAGCCCCGGCCTCGCCGACCTGCGCCGGCGGGCATGACTGATGATCGGGTGTCTCTGACACCGAGCATTTGTTAGAATCCGCAACGCGCCGCTCAGACGGCGCGTTTTTTTTGCATCCGGTTCACCCTTTACGAGGGTAGCCACCTGGAGAGAACACCCGTGACTCAACCGATTGTCGTGGCGGCACTGTATAAGTTCGTCACCCTCGAAGATTACGTCGCCCTGCGCGAGCCATTGCTGCAGGCGATGGTCGACAACGGCATCAAAGGCACCTTGCTGATCGCCGAAGAAGGCATCAACGGCACCGTTTCCGGAAGCCGCGAAGGCATTGATGGCCTGATGGCCTGGCTGAAAAAAGACCCGCGCATGGTCGACATCGACCACAAAGAATCCTACTGCGACGACCAGCCGTTCTACCGCACCAAGGTCAAGCTCAAGAAAGAGATCGTGACCCTGGGCGTCGAAGGCGTCGACCCGAACAAAAAGGTCGGTACTTACGTCGAACCGCAGGACTGGAACGCGCTGATCAGCGACCCGGAAGTGCTGCTGATCGACACCCGTAACGACTACGAAGTGTCCATTGGCACCTTTGAAGGCGCGATTGACCCGAAAACCACCAGTTTTCGTGAATTTCCCGACTACATCAAAGCCAACTTCGACCCCGCCAAGCACAAGAAAGTCGCCATGTTCTGCACCGGCGGCATTCGTTGCGAGAAAGCCTCCAGCTATATGCTCAGCGAAGGCTTCGACGAGGTCTACCACCTCAAGGGCGGCATTCTGAAGTACCTCGAAGAGGTGCCGCAGGCAGAAACCAAATGGCAGGGCGACTGCTTTGTGTTCGACAATCGCGTGACCGTGCGCCACGACTTGAGCGAAGGCGACTACGATCAATGTCATGCCTGCCGCACACCCGTGAGTGTGGAAGACCGTGCATCCGAGCACTACGTGGCTGGCATCAGCTGCCCGCATTGCTGGGATAAGCTGCCCGAGAAGACCCGTCGCAGCGCGATTGATCGGCAAAAGCAGATCGAGCTGGCCAAGGCCCGCAACATGCCGCACCCGATTGGCTTCAACTATAAGCAATCACCTTCCGAGGCTTGAGCCATGTCCACGCGCCTGCTCTATGTAATGGACCCGATGTGTTCCTGGTGCTGGGGCTTTGCCCCGGTGGCCAAGGCGTTGGTGAAGCAGGCCCAGTCGGCCGGTGTGGAACTGCACCTGGTGGTGGGCGGCCTGCGCACCGGCAGTGGCGCGGCGTTGGAGCCGACGACCCGCCGCTACATCCTGGAGCACTGGCAGGCCGTCACCGACGCCACTGGCCAGCCGTTCAAGCGCGAAGGCGCATTGCCTGACGGTTTTGTGTACGACACGGAGCCCGCGTGCCGCGCCATCGTTACCGCCCGCAGCTTGGCGCCGGATTGCGCGTGGAAACTGCTGGGGCTGATCCAGCATGCGTTTTATGTCGAGGGCCGCGATGTGACCCTTGCCAGCGTCCTGGTGGAGCTGGCCGAACAAGCGGGCATTCCACGTATCGAGTTCGCCGGTGCCTTCGACCGTGCGGAGCAGCATGCTGCCACGGCTGCCGACTTCACTTGGGTACAGGACTTGGGCATCGCCGGCTTCCCGACGCTGTTGGCCGAGCGTAATGGCCAGTTGGCCCTGCTGACCAACGGTTACCAGCCGCTGTCCGAGCTGTCGCCGTTGTTGGCCCGCTGGCTGGAGCGAGCGACCTGTGCATGATCAGCCAGACAAAAATGCCGGCAAACGTGTGGACCGACTGACCTGGGCGGAAATTCGCCGCCTGGCCCTGCGTCACAAGAAATCCCTGTGGATCGCCAATGGCGTTGCCGTACTGGCAACCCTGTGCAGTGTACCCATCCCCTTGCTACTGCCGTTGCTGGTGGACGAAGTGCTGCTGGGCCATGGCGATGCCGCCCTCAACGTGATGAACCACGCCCTCCCGCTGGGTTGGCAGAAAGCGGCCGGGTATATCGGCCTCATGCTGCTGGTGACCCTGTGTCTGCGCTGCGGCGCCCTGGTGTTCAACGTGGTGCAGGCGCGGCTGTTTGCGCGGCTGGCCAAGGACATTGTGTACCGCATCCGCGTGCGCCTGATTGAGCGGCTCAAGCGTATTTCCCTGGGCGAGTACGAAAGCCTGGGCAGTGGCACGGTCACCACGCACTTGGTCACCGACCTGGATACCCTGGATAAATTCGTCGGCGAAACCCTCAGCCGCTTTTTGGTGGCCATGCTCACGCTGGTGGGCACTTCGGCGATCCTGGTGTGGATGCATTGGCAATTGGCGCTGCTGATCCTGCTGTTTAACCCGCTGGTGATCTACGCCACGGTGCAGTTGGGCAAACGCGTCAAACACTTGAAGAAGCTGGAAAACGACAGTACTTCGCGCTTCACCCAGGCCTTGACCGAGACCCTCGACGCTATCCAGGAAGTGCGCGCCGGCAACCGCCAGGGCTTTTTCCTCGGGCGCCTGGGCCAGCGTGCCCGGGAAGTGCGTGACTTTGCCATTCATTCACAGTGGAAAACCGACGCCTCCAGCCGCGCCAGTGGTTTGCTGTTCCAGTTTGGTATCGATATTTTCCGTGCGGCCGCCATGCTCACCGTGCTGTTTTCCGACCTGTCCATTGGCCAGATGCTCGCGGTGTTCAGTTACTTGTGGTTCATGATCGGGCCGGTGGAGCAGCTGTTGAACTTGCAATATGCCTATTACGCGGCGGGCGGGGCCCTGACGCGGATCAACGAACTGCTGGCGCGTGCCGACGAACCGCAGTATGCCGGGGGGGAAGACCCGTTTACCGGGCGTGAGACCGTCGGCATCGAAGTGCGCGGCCTGAACTTCGGCTACGGCGAAGACCTGGTGCTCGACCAGTTGAACCTGGTCATTGCGCCGGGCGAGAAAGTGGCAATCGTCGGCGCCAGCGGCGGCGGAAAAAGTACCTTGGTGCAACTGCTGCTCGGGCTGTATACGCCACAAGCTGGAACTATTCGCTTTGGTGGTGCCACTCAGCAGGAAATCGGGCTGGAGACCCTCCGCGAAAACGTCGCCGTGGTGCTGCAACATCCCGCGTTGTTCAACGATACTGTGCGCGCCAACCTGACCATGGGCCGCGAGCGCAGCGACCAGGCCTGCTGGCAGGCACTGGAAATCGCCCAGTTGGATGCTACCGTCAAGGCATTGCCGATGGGCTTGGACAGTGTGGTGGGGCGCTCCGGAGTGAGGTTTTCCGGCGGGCAGCGTCAACGCCTGGCGATTGCGCGCATGGTGTTGGCCGAGCCGAAAGTGGTGATCCTCGACGAAGCAACTTCCGCCCTGGACGCCGCTACCGAGTACAACCTGCACGAGGCGCTGGCGCGGTTTCTCAGTGGGCGTACTACACTGATCATCGCCCACCGCCTGTCGGCGGTTAAGCAAGCCGACCGAGTATTAGTGTTCGACGGCGGTCACATTGCTGAGGATGGTGATCATCAGCAATTGATTGCAGATGGCGGCTTGTACGCCAAACTCTACGGGCACTTACAGCAAGTACGTTGATTCAGCCTAAGCTGAGCTATCGGAAGCGGTTTTTCGCGTGCGTATCCAGCAGTGCATGTGCAAGGGACTTCATGAAGCAAAAGCGTACTCTCGGAACGCCAAGGCTATTGGGCATTGTGTGGCCTTTCATCGCCGTGGTGCTGTTTCAGGCATTGTTGGGCTGTGTCAGTCTTTTCATGCTTTCAGCTGTGCGCGGCTATGTGGCCGGCGAGAGCCTGTGGTCGAAGGGCCAGAAAGACGCCATCTACTACCTCACGCTCTACGCTGACAACCGTGACGAAGCCACGTACCTCAGATACCAGCAGGCCATAGCCGTGCCCCAGGGCGGGCATGAGCTGCGCATCGCCCTCGATCGTCCTACGCCTGATCTTACGGCTGCGCGGCTGGGCATTCTCAAGGGGGGCAACCACCCGGATGACGTCTCGAGCCTGATCTGGCTGTACCTCAATTTTCGTCACTTCAGCTACCTGGAAAAAGCCATCGAGTTGTGGACCGTGGGCGATAGCTACCTGGTGCAACTCGATGGCCTGGCCCAGGAGATGCACGGCGCAATCCTCCGCGACCACGTCAGCGCCAACGATGTGCGGCAATGGAAGGCGCATATCATCGCGATCAATGAAGGCGTAACGCCAGCTGCCAAGGCCTTCAGCGATGCCTTGGGCGAAGGCTCGCGGATGATCCTGCGGCTGCTGCTGATTACCAACCTGGCCACGGCCCTTGGCCTGATTGTGCTGGCGCTGTTGCGCACGCATAAGTTGCTGGCCCAGCGCCACGCTTTCGCCAATGCCCTGCAACAAGAGAAGGAGCGAGCGCAGATCACGTTGGAGTCGATTGGCGATGGCGTGATCACCACCGACGTCGACGGCGCCATTACCTACATGAACCCGGCAGCCGAGGCGCTGACCCACTGGCATTCGGCCCAGGCTCAGGGCCTGCCGCTGGCAGCGTTGTTCAACTTGTTGGATGACGATGCCGAGCCCGACGGGTTTACCCTGATCGAACATATCGTCAAGGGCCAGCTCAGCGGCGGCAGCGAGCATTCAAAGACCATCCAGCGGCTGGATGGCAGCACGGTCTCGGTGACTCTGGTGGGTGCGCCGATCCGCAGCGACGGCAAGGTGACGGGGGCGGTGCTGGTGTTGCATGACATGACCCAAGAGCGCCAATACATCGCCAACCTGTCCTGGCAGGCAACCCATGACGCCCTGACTGGCCTGGCCAACCGCCGCGAATTCGAATTCCGCCTGGAACAAGTGCTGCACCCGGCAGGGCAGCAGCACGGCGGGCGGCATGCATTGATGTTTCTTGACCTGGACCAGTTCAAGCTGGTCAACGACACCTGTGGTCATGCGGCCGGTGACGAACTGTTGCGACATATTTGCGCGTTGCTGCAGTCGGACCTGCGCGAGGGCGACACCCTGGCGCGCCTGGGGGGGGGATGAGTTCGGCATTTTGCTGGAAAACTGTCCGGCGGTCGTGGCGGAAAAAATCGCCGAGAGCCTGCGCCATACGGTGCAGAGCCTGCATTTTGTGTGGAAGGGCCGGCCGTTCATGACCACTGTCAGCATCGGCCTGGTGCACCTTGGGCAAACCCCGACCACCCTGGAAACCTCGCTGCGCGCCGCCGACATGGCGTGCTACATGGCCAAGGAGAAAGGTCGCAACCGTGTGCAGGTGTACCACGCCGATGATTCGGAATTGTCCCTGCGCTTTGGCGAGATGGCCTGGGTGCAGCGCCTGCACATGGCCTTGGAAGAGAACCGGTTTTGCCTCTATGCCCAGGAAATCTCGCCCCTGGGACAGACCGATGCGGGCAATGGGCATATCGAAATCCTGCTGCGCCTGCATGATGAGGCCGGCCGCATTATCTTGCCCGACAGCTTTATCCCGGCGGCCGAGCGTTACGGTCTGATGACGTCCCTGGACCGTTGGGTGGTGGAGAATGTGTTCAAGATCATCGCCCGTTGCCTGCAGGAGCGTCCGAACCGCCCGATGGCCATGTGTGCGATCAATCTGTCAGGCATAACTATTGGTGATGATGAGTTCCTCGGGTTTTTACGTGAGAAATTTCATACTTACAATATTCCGCCCGGCATGATCTGTTTTGAAATTACTGAAACCAGTGCGATTGCCAATCTGGGCAGTGCAATCCGCTTTATTAATGAACTCAAAGCCTTAGGTTGTCAGTTCTCGCTGGATGACTTTTGTGCCGGAATGTCCTCATTCGCTTATCTCAAACATTTACCTGTAGACTTCCTGAAGATCGATGGAAGTTTCGTAAAGGATATGCTGGACGACCCGATTAACCGCGCGATGGTCGAAGTGATCAATCACATCGGCCATGTCATGGGTAAGCGCACAATTGCAGAATTTGTCGAGACACCGCAAATCGAACAGGCACTACTCGAAATTGGTGTGGATTACGCTCAGGGCTACCTGATTGAACGACCGCAATTGTTTACCTTTGATAGCTTGCAGTGTCGACCTGTGCGGCCGCAGCCCCTGTTATTCAAGGCGCCTGGCACATTCCGCTGAAACATTCGCTGGTCTGTACAATCACACTTAAAAAGGAGCCTTAAACAGTGATCGACACATTCAACAGAACCGGCCCGCTTATGGAAGCCTCGAGTTACCCCGCCTGGGCACAAAAACTGATCCAGGACTGTAGCGAGAGCAAGCGTCGCGTTGTCGAACACGAACTGTACCAGCGCATGCGCGATAACACGCTCAGCGCCAAGACCATGCGCCACTACCTGATCGGTGGCTGGCCTGTGGTGGAACAGTTTGCCTTGTACATGGCACAGAACCTCACCAAGACCAAATTTGCCCGCCATCCCGGGGAGGACATGGCGCGCCGCTGGCTGATGCGCAATATTCGCGTGGAACTCAACCATGCCGACTATTGGGTGCATTGGGCCCGTGCTCACGGCGTGAGCCTAGAAGAGTTGCAGGCCCAGAACGTACCGCCGGAGTTGCACGCACTGAGCCATTGGTGCTGGCACACCAGCTCTGCCGATTCGCTGATCGTGGCGATTGCCGCGACCAACTACGCAATCGAGGGGGCAACGGGGGAATGGTCTGCGGTGGTCTGTTCTACCGGTGTCTACGCGGCGGCCTTCCCAGAGGAAGAGCGCAAGCGTGCAATGAAGTGGCTGAAGATGCACGCCCAGTACGATGACGCCCACCCGTGGGAAGCGCTGGAAATCATCTGCACCCTGGCCGGCATGAACCCGTCCCAGGAATTGCAGGTAGAGCTGCGCCAAGCCGTGTGCAAGAGCTACGACTACATGTATCTGTTCCTGGAAAGTTGCATGCGCCTGGAGAAAGAGAAGGCGCCAACGTTGGTGCGTGACCGCCAGGCGCGGGTCGCCAGCGAAGCCTGATGCAGTAGGTAATGTGGCGAGGGAGCAAGCTCCCTCGCCACAGTTATTTCATTCGCCTTTAACGGTTAGGGCTTACCCCGCCATCGCCAAGCGGTTGCGGCCTTCGCGCTTGGCCACGTACAACGCGCTGTCAGCTCGGCGCAGCAGGCTTTCGGCAGATTCTGCAGCCAGCAAGGTCGAACAACCGAGGCTCACCGTCAATTCGATCCGTTCTCCATCCGCCCGGTAATCCTGGGTCTGTGCCGCTTGGCGCAGGCGTTCGCCGACCATTGCCGCCGCGTCTCGGCCGGTGTTGGACAGCAGGATCAGAAACTCTTCCCCGCCAAATCGAAACACCATGTCCACGTTGCGCAATTGACTCTTTATAGCTGCGGCGACGGCGCGCAACACGGTATCGCCGGCGGTGTGGCCGTGGGTATCGTTGATGACCTTGAAGTGGTCGATGTCGAGCATCAGCAAGGACAGCGGGTTCAAGTGCCGGCGCGCCATGTCGATTTCCCGTTGCAAGGTCTGGTCCATGGCAATGCGGTTGCCGGTCTCAGTCAACGGGTCGCGCAGGGCGCTGCGGGTGGCGGCACGGTAAAGCAGAGCGTTGCGCATCGGGTAGAGCAGGGTGGCCAGCAGGGATTCGAGCTGGCCCAGTTCTTCTTCCACCAGGCGCTGGTTGCGGCGAAAGATTAATTCACCGAGGTGCTCGCCTTCATGGCTCAGGCTGTAGCTCGCCGTATGGTGGCCGCGATGGCCGAACTCCAGGCGCAGGTCGCTGGCTTGATGGCGGTATTGCAGTGCGTCCAGAGGCACCAGGCGTTGGATCTCTCGGAAGAAAACACCGAGGATGCGCTCCGGTTCCAGGCTGGTTTGCAGTTGCAGGCCCAGTTGCTGGCGAAGTTGAGTGATGGTGGTGGGGCGGCGTGGGACGAGGGATGGCTGACCAAACCCCAGGCGCTGCAATTTGGCACTGTCGAAGTCAATTGCGTTGGTCTGGGTAGGTGTTTTCATAAGCGATCGGCCTCTAAGCTCTTAGCTGTCTTACAGGCTCGATGAGAGTGGCGAGTGCCAAGCGTCTAACTGTTCCTTCAGTTCCGTAAAACATTGGTTACAGTTTAGACCGCTTTTCACTGGGTTATAACCCCTGGGAACCGCCGCACGTCTTGTCATCGCTTAACCTGCTTGGAGAGGTTAGAGCGATATTCATGCCAAATGGTTTAACATTATTAAATGTTCTTATAAAACAACGACCATTCTTATATGTAGAAACAGTCGTTGAATAATGGCGCCGGTTATTTGGCCGATGGTTACCCGTTTTGAAGGTGTTGGCCAACCAAGGTAGTTTGGTCAATCTGGTCAATCGACGTCACGCCCGTGAGGGTCATGGCCACGCGCATTTCCTTGGCGAAGATGTCCAGCAGGTTTTCCACGCCATGCTGGCCATTGGCGGCCAGCGCGTAGGCACTGGCGCGACCCAGCAGGCAGGCTTTGGCACCCAGGGCGAGCATGCGCACCACGTCCAGCCCGGAACGGATGCCGGAGTCGACCAGCACCGTAAGGTCGTCGCCTACCGCATCGGCAATCGGTGGCAAGGCCTTAGCGGTGGACAGCACGCCATCCAACTGACGACCACCATGGTTGGAAACCACGATGCCATCGGCGCCGAAACTCACCGCGTCCTTGGCATCCTGTGGGTCGAGGATGCCCTTGATGATCATCGGGCCCTTCCAGAATTCGCGGATCCACTCCAAGTCTTTCCAACTGATCGACGGGTCGAAGTTGTTGGCCAGCCAGCCGATGTAGTCTTCCAAGTGGGTGGGTTTGCCCAGGTACTTGGAGATATTGCCCAGGTCGTGCGGGCGGCCCATCAACCCCACATCAAAGGCCCATTGCGCCTTGGTGACAGCTTGCAACATGCGTCGCTGTGCTGCGAATGGCCCGGACATGCCCGAGTGGGCATCGCGGTAGCGCGCGCCGGGCGTGGGCATATCCACGGTGAATACCAGCGTCGTGACGCCGGCCGCCTGCGCTCGTTCCAGTGCGTTGCGCATGAAGCCACGGTCCTTGAGCACGTACAGTTGGAACCAGATCGCCTGCGCGCTTTGCGACGCCACCTCTTCAATTGGGCACACCGATACCGTCGACAGGCAGAACGGGATGCCTTTGTTCGCCGCTGCCTTGGCCGCCTGCACTTCGCCGCGTCGCGCGTACATGCCGGTCAGGCCCACCGGGCTGAGGATCACCGGCATGTCCAGTGTCTGGCCGAACACCGTGGTCTTCAGGCTCAGGTTATCCACGTTGCGCAGGACGCGCTGGCGCAGGCTGATCTCGGCCAGGTCCGAACTGTTCGCGCGCATCGTGTGTTCGGCGTAGGCGCCGCCGTCGATGTAGTCGAACAGGAAGCGCGGCAGCTTGCGCTTGGCGGCTGCGCGGTAGTCGGAGGCGGACGAGATGATCATGAACGGTGTCTCCACAAGCCAGGGCGGATCAGGATAGGCAAATATCTGGCATGATAAAAACAACTTTTATCACTTGTAGCCAGTCGCCAAAGGAATACCGATGAACCTGAGAACACTGCGTGCCTTTGTCGAAGTGGTGCGCCAAGGTGGCTTCTCCCAGGCTGCCGAGGTGGTGTCCCTGACCCAATCCACCGTGAGCAAGGCGGTCAAGACCCTCGAAGACGAACTGGGCACGCCGTTGCTCAACCGTCTCGGCCACCGCAACGAACTCACCGCCGCCGGCGAAATTGCCTACCGCCGCGCCTTGGTGCTGCTCGCCGAGCACAACGACCTGGTGGCCGAGATCAACGACCTGCGCGGCCTCAAGCGCGGCGTGCTGCGAATCGGCTTGCCGCCTGTGGGCTGCGGCGTGCTGTTCGCGACGATGTTTGCCACCTACCGCAGTCGCTATCCGGACATCGACATCGAACTCACCGAGTACGGCAGCAAAAAACTGCGCGAGTGCCTGGAAGCGGGGGAGGTCGACTTGGCGGCGCTGCTGCTGCCGGTGGACGAAGGCTTCGACTACCAACCCGTACGCAATGAACCACTGATCGCCGTGTTGCCCATCAGCCACCCATTGGCTCGGCGCAAACGCATCGACTTCACCGACTTGGCGGACTCACCTTTCATCCTGTTTGAAGCCGGCTTCGCCCTGAACGCCAAGATTCTCACTGCGTGCGAACGCAAAGGCGTCACCCCCAAGGTGACGGCACGCAGCGGCCAGATCGACTTCATCGTCGACCTTGTCGCCGCCGGTTTGGGCGTGGCCTTCCTGCCGCGCATGCTGGCGCACAAACATCAACACGCCGGCATCGCCCTGATCCCCTTGGACGAACCTCACACCGACTGGCACATCGCCCTGGCCTGGCGCGCCAGCGCCCACTTACCACCCGCCGCCCTGGCCTGGCTGGAGTTGGCCAGCGAGCACGCGGATTCAACCGGCCATCCGGTTTAATCGCAGCGAGTGCCATAGAAAGCTTGACTTCTCCTTTTCAATCAGTAACATACGGCGCATTCCGCGATAGCTCAGTTGGTAGAGCAAATGACTGTTAATCATTGGGTCCCTGGTTCGAGTCCAGGTCGTGGAGCCAGATAGAGAAAGCCTGCAGAGATGCAGGCTTTTTTTTGCTTTGGATTTCCCAGGTGATCATAAATTGACTGCCATCGATGGCGACCCGATTCTCTCCAAACAATCCCAACTGCTGACACAGCACAACGAACTGGCGACAGACGCTTCGGATGGCCTTGCTGGCGTCTTTTCGGAAGTCGGCGATAGTCTTGAAGTCCGGCATCAAACGCCCAGTCAGCCACATCAATTCGACGTTACACTAGGCTTCTTGCTCCAGGCGCCGGCTCGACTGAATTCGGTGAGATAGCCGTAGATATAGATCTTCAGCAGGATCGCAGGGTGATAACCAGGTCGGCCTGTATCAGCAGGAATAGCGTTATCAAACCCCAAGTTGACCAAGTCGAGTTCGTCGACAAAGACGTCGACTACGCGCACCGGATTGGTACCGCTGACGTAGTCGTCGAGGCTCTCAGGAAGTAAGGTGTGTCATCACGCTAATTGACACGCCGGTCAATCCGCAGTGATTACTGTGCGCCTGCGCCAGCACTCGATTGACAGCCTGGAACGGCTGCACGCTTCTGTAGCGCGTTGATTGCTCATCCAATTGATCAGACGCGTGTTCAATTAACGGGGTGCGATTCAAGTCCCAGGTTTCGGTCTTGGCCAGGTTGCCTGTGCAATACGCATGAAATTATTGCCGTAGATCGCCTGGATATCCGCATCTGAGTAACCCAAGCGCGTTAATTGTTGTGCAACCTCACCCAGTGTCTCTGGCTGCAATTGAACATGTCCGTTCATCTGGCCATAGTGCTCAATCGGCCACCAGTCTTCCTCTTTTTCACCTTCCGGCAAATCTTTATGCTCAGGGTACAACTCGGTATCCAAGCCTATCCCAATATGGCGTGTCCCGATGCGCTCTGCCAGATAGTCGATTTGTCGAATGTAAGCGTCTACAGAGGCGGATGGGTCGCCCAAGAATATGCCTAAACCTGTAAGTCCGATCACCCCACCTTGAGCCGCACACGCGAATATTTGTTCGTCGTCGATTGTTCGCGGGTGATCAAAAACCGCTTTAACGTTGGTGTGAGAAAAAATCGCAGGGAGCTGTGAAATTTCCATAATTTCAAGACTGGCGCTTTTGCTGGCGTGCGAACAGTCAATGATAATTCCTGCTGTATTAATACCCTGTACGATCTTGCGTCCCAGGGGGGGTCAATCCGGTACTTGCTCCATGGCAGCCGCCAGCGCAACTGTTGTCGCGGTTGTAGGCAAGCAACATTTGGCGAACCCCTAAGCTTGCGAACAGTGCCACCATCGCAGGATCCTGTAGCAGCATGTTTGAACCTTCGAGGTCAAAGGAGACCGCGAGCTTTCTATACTTGTGCGCCTGGTAGATATCGTCGGCGGTGGCCACCAGGACAAAGTCTTCCGGGTGATCAGCCAGCCAGCTTCTAAACCCCGCAATTGTTCGGATCACCGTTTCAAACGGGGTCATGTCCATGCCAACGTTGATCGACACATGATGGAAGCCGGCTGCTCGATACCTGTTCAGGCGGGACATATCCTGTCCGGGAATCAATGGCAAGCACGCATGGGCCTCCCATTGAATCACCGGGGGCTTGCTGACTCCTGATGGGTCAAGCTTCATCATTTAAACCCCGTCTAATCGCGTCGCTATCCATTAGTGCGCTAATGATGCCACGGCGCATTTCGCAATCTGAGCATCCTGCACGCCTAAGCCTGTAAGGTCTGCAATGGTAATCTGCGTGTCGTCCTGTCGTCCGATGGCGTGACCGCTCAATACGCTGCCGAGTGCTACAAGGCTGCCTTTGTCGATCAGGCCGGATTTGAAGGCTCCTGAAATCTCACCGAATTGGCAGCATTGCTCGATTGAGTCCACGACAATCACATCGGCACGTGCAACCAGGCGCACATCCAGCTCTTGCTTGCCAAAACTGTCTGCGCCAATAGCAGTGATGTGTGTCCCAGGGTTGACCCATTCATTCGCGATGATGGCTTCGCGAGAGGGTGTAGCCGTGATGATCAGGTTGGAGTTGGTCGCAACGTCCTTTGCATCTTGGGTAGCAACGACATCAAAGCCTAAAGCGTCGGCAAATTCACAGTATTGTTCCAAGCCTTGCCGGTTACGCCCGTAAACCGTCAAGCGTCGACATGCCGTGACGGGCATCAGGTGTTCCAGTTGCATGCGTGCCTGGTCGCCGGTACCCACCACACCGATGCCTCTCACCTGTGAGGGCGCCATGGCCCTCGCCACGATTTGCCCCGCCAGCGCTGTACGCATTGAGGTCAGCCAGCCGCCATCCCGAAGCAAAGCGACGGGTTGCCCCGTCAAGGCCGAGAAAATCAGCGTCAACCCACCGTTACTGGAAAAACCCTTCGCAGGATTGTCGTAGAAACCTGCCGAGACCCTGACTGAAAACACCTCGTCTCCTAGCATCCAAGCCGACTTCACGCAGCAGTCACCGTTGCTGGCCGGGAACTGAAAGCTTTGAACCTGAGGTAGCTGCACCCGTCCGTTAGCATGGGCAATGAATCCTTCTGCAATCAGCGCAGCAGCGTCCCTCGGGCACAAGGCACTCATGATTTGCGCTTGGGTGTAGATATTCATCGATTGCTCCATCGGCTATTGAAAGACGGGCGTTGTGCTTACCCGGCTGACTGGCGGTTACTCGCCGCCGTTAGACGGGATATGGCGCTACAATCGGGCGCTTCAGTAAAGGCGGGCATAACCATAGCACAAAAATACAATTAGTATCCTGAAGACGTTTTGTATTTTTTCGAGGCATATTTTTACCGTGAATAAACATCTGGATAATTACATCAGCAGCGCCCAGGCGATTGCGAAGCTCCTGGATCCGCACGCCGAGGTCATTATTCATGACCTGGCCTCCGGAAAGATTGCACATATCTTCAATGTGTTCTCTCAGCGGCGGGTCGGCGACAGTTCATTGACGGATATCAACGATGGGGCATCATTCGAGGGAGATGTTGCGGGCCCTTATAGAAAGGTGAATTTTGATCGCCGACAGCTAAGGTCGGTTACAGCGGTGCTCCGAGATCCTGAAGGGATCCAGATCGGGCTCTTATGCGTAAATTTTGACATCACTGTCATGAGCGGGATGGCAGAAATCGCTGCATCATTTTTAGGTTTTGAAAATACAGTTGAGAAGCCTCCGGCATTGTTTGCCACCGATTTCCAAGAGTCAGCGCACGCGATCATGGATGAATTTTTGAGGGCTCGCAGGGTGACATTGGCGTCGCTTACTTCAGAAGAAATGGTGGCACTGATTGGTGAAATGGATAAAGGCGGAGTCTTCGCGTTGCGCAATGCAACCAACTACATCTGCGAGCTGTTATCTCTATCACGGGCTACCGTCTACAAATATCTAAGGCGCTCCAGAGCAGCCACGGGTTTATAACGGTACTTTCTCCTTGCGATTTTTGGGTCTCAGATAACTGCTTTCCTCCTGAGTCTGTCCGCCCGACTTGCTGAGATTCACTACCAGCAGGCCAACAATAGTGAGGCTTGCACCCAGCAGAAATCCGTAACTTGTCTGTTCTCCAAGCCATAGGTACCCCATGAGTACGCCAAAGAGCGGACTCATGAAAGCCAGCACACCAAGGCGAGCTGCGAGGTAGCGACGAAGCATCCAGAACCAGATTAAGTAACTTGCTACTGACACAATCACTGTTTGAAAAATCAAGCTGGCCAGAGCTTGGGTTGAAAAGGTCACTGCGTTCTGGCCTAGCAGCAGGCTTAAGGGCAACAAGAGGAGAAACGCGCCCGCGAGTTGGTAGAACAGAGTCTGGGTTGCTGGTGCCTCACTGAGGCGACTGGTACGCACCGCTACGGTCGTGAACCCCCATGCAGCACCTGCGCCTAAACCCAGCAGATCGCCCAGCAGACTGTCCGTGATGGCTGGCTGAGTCGCGCCCCCATCACGCGGCATGAGAAAGGTGATGGCAATACCGGCGAATGCTAAAGACATGCCAAGCCATTGCATTGCACCAAGACGCTCCTCCGGCAGGCGCAGGTGCAGGCCGATGGCGGCGAATAACGGCGCTGTATAAAGAAAAACCGCCATATGCGAAGCACTTGTCCAGCGTAGTCCTTGCGCAACAAGCAGAAACTCAGCGGCAAATAAAACGCCCACGACTAACCCGGAGCGGCACCAAACGTTTGGTAACCATACCTCCCGCATGATCCATTTTCCTATTAGCCAGACCAGGAGTGCAGCGACTCCGGAGCGAACGGCGACCTGCATGATAGGAGCTATGTCGCCCGCAACAGCTTTGATCGCCACTTGCTGGGCACCCCATATGAGGCATAGCAGAACCATCACCGCCGTGGCGGCTCCGTCTACTGACTTCCTCATTCATCGATACCTTTTGATTGGGGCAACCCTTTATTTGCCTGCGACGACCTGCTGTTCACCTCGGGTGATTTATCGTCAAACCAGGTTGCTCGAACAATCGACATTGGCCTTTCCTTGGAAGTTAGGATCTGTTGTTGCCCTACGGCGAACGTGGATTGTGCGAAAGTAAGCAAGCCGCTACAAATCACGTGTTTTCAGCCTATAGAAGAGAAAAACTACGTTATGAGAGCTGATACGCCCCTTCGGGCCATAGCTTGTTTCGACGCGGTCATGCGAACGGGAAGCGTCAGTCTTGCGGCACGCCAGTTGTTTGTGACGCCGGGAGCAGTAGGGCAACAAATTCGCAAGCTGGAAGGTTGGCTAGGAACGCCGCTGTTTGTGCGTAACGTTCGCAGGCTACGACCAACGGCTGAAGCGCTGAGCTATTGGGAGCAAGTCAAGCCGGCGCTTCGCCAGCTAGAGACCGCCAATCTCGCCGTCCGAGGGAGTAGGGACAAGCAGGTACGTTTAAGCCTGCCGCCGGCGTTCGCCAACTCCTGGTTCGCAAAGCGCATGCCTTTGTTCACGGAACGTCATCCAGAGGTGCAACTGCACTTGAGCGCATCTACCGATGCTGTGGATTTCAATGACGCTACTTGCGACCTGGCAGTGCGGCATTTCGATGGATATGGCAGTGACGTGAACGCAGAACTGCTGTTGCCGGACGAGGTAAGGGTTTATTGCAGCCCGGCTTACCGCGAACGGCTCCAGTTGCATAGCCTTGATTGTTTGCTGGGGGCAACCTTGCTCTATACGACGTCTCATGCCCACTGGTCTCAATGGCTATCATCGGTCGGGATGTCTCCCGATAGCTTCTCCAGCAGCCTCAAATTCGACCAGTCTGAGCTGGCAATCGACGCGGCCCGGCGCGATCAAGGTCTAGTGCTCACCAGCCCTTGGCTGGTTGAGGAGGACGTACAGCGAGGCCTGCTCGTACCGGTCTTTGACGCTGTCCTAAGGACAGGTAAAGGCTATTACGTGGTGCAGGCCAACGATGTGGTGTTGGGTGAGGCAGCCCAACTGTTGCGCCGATGGCTTTGCGACGTAGCGCAGCGAGCCCAACAAAATTGATAACTTGAGCACACTCTGTCTTGGCTTTGCGGGGGGATCTGCGCAAAGGGCATCTATCAATCGTATTTGGGCGAACAGGGGGTTACGTCGTACTGTCCGGCCGCCGTATTTTTTTGCCTGGCTCAATCTTTATTGTGTAATCAGTACGCGTCTCGGTTGTTCCCGGAACGGAGCCTTCATTTCTTCGTAGATGTCCATCGTCCGTTCTTACCTGAGCGCAATTTGCCAGCGAGCCATGACAGGGCTATCGCCGGAATTGAGAGAAGGGCCGCATAGATGATACCGACGCCTAGCAACGGGGATGCACCAGAAATCGCTAAAACCACTGGGATCTGGGAGAGCATTACGACGCCACCTGCGGACCACTGTGAGCTTCTTAGTACTGCCCCGAGGATTACCGACAGCGCTAGCGCGGCGGGATAGATGATCGTCCAGTAACTGGCCAGGTCCCACGGCTCCTCAGCCCCTGTGATTACTGAAACAACAGTCCAAAAAAATAGGGACACAACGCAGGTAACAATGAATGCCATGAATAATTCCTAAACTGTCGGAGCAAACTGAGTGAGGTTCGCACGCCATTGCTGAGTTTACTGATCCAGGCGCTGACGAAACCGAGGAATCGCGAAATCCAGAAATCGCCTCATTTTCAGGGGCATATGCCCAGGTGACATGTGGATCAGGTTGATAGGCGCCGACGGAGGCTCATAGTTATCCAGCACAATCTCCAGCAGTCCCTCGCTGATCGCCTCCGCGACTTGGTAGTGCAATAACTGAACGACTCCAACGCCATCAATGGCGGCCTGCGCTGCTGCGTCAGCGGTCGTCACCGATAAGCGCGGGGGCATCCGCCTCGTTGATTCTGCCACGCCATGTTTTGAGTGTTGAAAAGGCATAGGGGCGTCAAGTCGCACGGTTGGCAAGTTCTGCAGGTCTGCGGGACATTCAGGTCTTCCATACGCTTCCAGCAGCCTAGGACTCGCGCAAATTACAGTTCTCATGGCCCCCACCTGAGTGGCGATCATGCCGCTATCAGCGAGTGTTCCAATGCGCACTGCCATGTCCACGTGGTCGTCAACGAGGTGAGCGTTGCGATCAGAAAGCAGGAGCCGGATGTTGATTTCGGAAAACTCCCCTAAAAACGCGTTGACGATCGGCAGCACCTGCAGCCGGCCGAACATGATGGGCGCGGTCAGGACCAGTTCGCCTTTGGGGGCAATGAATTCTCCGGCAGCTTCGCGTTCGGCAACCTCCAACTGCTCCAATATTCGGCGTGCAGCAGCCACATAAGCCACCCCTGCATCGGTCAACGAGAGCCTACGCGTGGTTCGAATCAATAAGCGGCTACCTATCAGCATCTCCAGGTCAGAAATTTTCCTGCTGATGGTGGGAAGAGGGATATCGGCTAGCCGTCCGGCTGCCGTCAGGCTGCCAGCATCAATCGCAGCCACGAGCAGCTTCATTGCCTCAAATCTGTCCATGGAATGTTCCAATATTTGGTAGGGAGATTACCAATATTCTCAGATTATGTTGGTTTATTGAAACAGGCAATATAGCCCTATCAAGTGGGTGCGCCTGACGCTCGACAAGCCATGAACTCATCGCCTGATAGACCACTTATCTTTTTCATTCAGTGTCCAAGGAGTTTGCATGAGCATTAAAACGTTGTTAGCCGCCACTGCCCTCAGTGCAGCGCTCGCCAGCGCGGGAGTGGAAGCAGCCGACATTAGCCACCAAAGGGCAAGCGACGTCCAACACCATTTTGTAGAGGTAAAAGGGGTCCGCATCTTTTATCGGGAAGCGGGCGACCCATCGGCGCCAACCATCGTGTTGCTTCATGGATTTCCTACCTCATCATTCATGTATCGCGACTTGATTTCGAAACTAGCGGACCGTTACCACGTGATTGCCCCTGACTTCCCAGGTTTTGGATTCTCGGACAGCCCTGATCGGGCGAAGTACTCATACACGTTCGACAACATCGCCAAAACCATGGATGGATTTACTGAAGCGCTTGCGCTGAATCGCTACGCTCTTCAAGTCTTCGACTACGGTGCGCCTGTAGGCTGGCGGATGGCCGTCGCACACCCCGATAGAATCAGCGCAATCATTAGCCAAAACGGGAATGCTTACGTTGAAGGCCTCAGCGAGG
Organism: Pseudomonas sp. H1_A03; assembly: GCF_054685145.1. Lineage (NCBI taxonomy): Bacteria > Pseudomonadati > Pseudomonadota > Gammaproteobacteria > Pseudomonadales > Pseudomonadaceae > Pseudomonas > Pseudomonas sp. H1_A03. Next base: position 5,473,306 of record NZ_CP162829.1, on the reverse strand, counting down.
GCTGGAACCCGATTCAACGTTACTGGAACGCGCCCACTGCCCAGAACCGCAACGCATTGCGCGAGCTGCTCAAACCAGAATCAATCAAGTGGCAATACACGCATGGCGTAGCGGACCCTGACAGTATCGCACCTGAAACATACACCTTGGATTACGCGTTCGTGTCGCGTCCCGGTAACGATGAAATCCAGCTGGACCTGTTCGCAGACTATGCCACCAACGTGAAGCGCTACCCCGAGTTCCAGGCGTATTTCCGCAAATATCAGCCGCCGATGTTGGCCGTCTGGGGAAAGAACGATCCGTTTTTTCTCCCGGCAGGCGCGAACGCATTCAAGCGTGATATTCCCAAAGCTGAGGTACATCTCTACGACACCGGGCACTTCGCACTGGAAACACACTTGAACGAGATCAGTGGTGAAATCCACCGCTTCCTGGACCGGAATGTGGTGCCGCAAAAATAAGTCCTGTCGCACGTCTGCAACAGCGGGTCATGCGCCCGCTGTTGCGGGTCCTCTCTACTCGCTCGTTAGCGTCTTGCATGTTGCGTGGCGGTCACGGCATTGCTCCCCCCAACAGCGTCAAGGTCCCTATTGCCTTGGAAGCGTTGGGCCTCAACTTTCGCCAAAGCGAGCAAAAGGGCGCGGCTTTCGTACTGCATCCCCGGCTCGCGCCGCCTCGACAGCGGCATTGAGTGCCAGCATGTTGAGGGGGCCTTGCCTTAACCTGTAGGAAAGCGGCCGCATGGGCCGCAATCGTCGACTTACCAGAGGGCGATGTCGTAGGTGAGGTAGAGGCGGTTGCTGTCGCGCCCTCGGGAGAACTCCGAGCGGTACACATAGTTGCGCATGCGCACACCCAGGCCCTTGAGCGTGCCGGCCTGTACAACGTAGGCCAGTTCGGTATCGCGCTCCCATTCCTTGACCGTGGTGGTGGACTTGCCGTCATTGCCGCTCAAGTAGCGCGCAGAGAAAGTCAGGCCGGGGACGCCGACGGCGGCGAAGTTGTAGCCGTAGTTGAGCATCCAGGTCTTTTCGTCTTCCTCGATGAACTTGCCAATGCCGGCGTTACTGAACGAGTACACGGTTGCGCCACTGATGTAGGGCAAACCGGCATCGCCGCGCAGGCTCTGGTAGCCCCCGCCAACGGTATGGCCAGCGATCGCGTAGGACAATTGCCCGCTGAACATGTCGTTATCGATTTTGCCTGCGTAGGCAGAGCCGCTATCAGCGCTGTTGAAGTACCGCAGGTCGCCAGTCAGCACGCCACCGGCCAGCGGCAGGTCGTGCTGGATACCGGCGAAGTTCTGGCGGTAAAAGTTTTCCAGTTCGCCGTAGAAATAACTCAAGCGGGTGTTTTTCCCCCATTTGTATTCGGCGCCGGCGTAGTTGAAGTCGCCTGACTTTTCGCCACTGTAGCCATCCGGCACAATCGGCACGCTGTCGGTGGAGTCGCGTAATTTGAAACGGTCCAGGTGCCCGCCGGTGACCGTCAGGTTCTCGATGTCGTTACTGCTGACCTGAGTGCCCTGATAGGTCTGGGGCAACAGACGTGCGTCGTTGTAAATCAGCACCGGGGTCTTGGGCAGCAGGGTGCCGTACTTGACGGTGGTTTTGGCGAACCGGGCTTTCGCGGTGGCGCCGGCGCTGGCAAATTCGCCCGCTGCGCGGCCGTCGTCATGAATCGGCATGAGCCCGGTACCGCTGCGACCGCGTCCTGAGTCGAGCTTTACGCCGTAGAGCCCCAGGGCATCAACGCCGAAGCCGAGAGTACCCGCAGTGAATCCGGACTGATAGTCCAGCAAGAATCCCTGGGCCCATTCGGTACGTTCGCTTTTTGCCGTTCTCGCGGCACGTGCACTCATGCCGTGCTCATCGCGAAAGTTCTCGTTGAAATACACATTGCGCAGTTGCAGCTTGAGCTTGCTGTCATCAATAAAGCCTTCGGCATTGGCACCGGCGATCGGCACCAGACCCAATGCACAAAAAAGGGCCTGACGGGTATACATAGGGTTCATGGCAAACGTCTCATTGTTGTTATTTGGCGTGCAGGGCGACACGCACCCCGTGAGCGAGGCGCGTTGCAAGGCAGCAGAGAGATGAATCAGGTAAACAGGCTGATGGCCCCAGTCAACAAGGCCAGCGCGGTGACGACCAAGGAGGTCAACACCGCCCACTTGACAGTGGCTTTCTGGAAGTCACCAATGTCACGGTCGACCATCCCCACCAGCAACAGCGTCGATGCGACCAGCGGACTCATCAGATGCACGGGTTGCCCGAGGATCGAGGCACGCGCGATTTCTACCGGGTCTATGCCGTAAGCGGCGGCCGCATTGGCAAGGATCGGCACTACACCAAAATAGTAGGCGTCATTGGACAGCACGAAGGTCAGCGGCATGCTGGTGATCGCAACCACCAATGGAAACAGGTGGCCCCAGGACGGAGGGATCCAGTCGACCAGCGTCTGGGCCAGGGCATCCACCATCTTGGTGCCGGAAAAAATCCCGGCAAAAATCCCTGCGGCGAACACCAGCAACACGACCGTCATAGCGTTGCCCGAGTGCGCCAGGATGCGTTCTTTCTGAATATCCAATTGCGGGTAGTTGATCATCAGTGCGAGCACAAAGCCGATCAGGAACAGGATCGCGGAGTGCATCAGCCCCATCACCAGGGCCACCATCACCGCAATCACCAGGACCAGGTTGACGTAGGCCAGTTTGGGACGCTTGTGGGGCGTGTCCTCAAGAATCGCGTTGATGTAGCAATCGCCGCCACCGCTTTGCAGTTGCACGTTGCCAATACGCTTGCGCTCGGCTCGCCCCAGTACGAAAGCCACAAAGACCACCCACATGGCACCGCCGATCATGGTCGGCAGTAACGGCACGAAGTATGCGCCGGCATCCAGGCCCAGCGCTGCGATGGCCCGTGTCGCGGGGCCGCCCCAGGGTGTCATGCCGCTCATGATGCTCAGGGACAGCATGGAGATAGTCGCCAGGATCATCGGGTTCATGCCGATGCGTTTGTACAGCGGCAGCATCGCCGCGCAGGTAATCATGTAGGTGGTGGTGCCGTCGCCGTCGAGCGCGACCACCAGGGACAGCAAGGCGGTGCCCACCGCGATCTTCATCGGGTCGCCATTGACGCGCTTGAGGATCTTGCGGATCAGCGGGTCGAACAGGCCCGCATCGATCATCAGGCCAAAGAACAGGATCGCGAACAACAGCAATGCGGCAGACGGCGCGACCATTTTCAGGCCGTCAAGCATCATCTTGCCCGTGGTGCCGCCGAAGCCGCCAATCACGGCGAAGACGATAGGTACGACGGTGAGCGCGACGATGGGCGACAGGCGCTTCGTCATGATGAGGAAGGTGAATACGACCACCATGGCCAGGCCAAGGAAAGCGAGCATAGGACGATTCTCTTGTTGTTATCGTAAAAATGGCTGACGCCGAGGCGCACGAGCCCTGACCCGCCGGGCGGCACAACGGCGCCTGGCGGGGAGGGGGGTTCAGTCAGGAGTAGGTGTTATTCGGTTTTTGCTAGATGCGTTTGGCGACCGTCAGGTCTTCCCAGGCTTGTCCCTGTGCCGCAGAAGATTTGCCGTCGAGCATCCGGTTCAGCGTTTCGCGGTGGCAGGCGTTTTCAGACATCGAAATCACCACTGTCGCAACTGCGTTGCTGGCCAGGCTGGTCAGGGCCCGGGCTTCAGACATGAATCGGTCAACGCCGATCAGCAACGCCAGGCCGGCCAACGGGATGTCGTGAATGACCGTCAGGGTCGAGGCCAGTGCCACGAACCCGCTGCCGGTAACGCCAGCGGCGCCTTTGGAGGACAGGAGCATGATTGCCAGCATGGTGATGATTTGCGTCAGGCTCAGGTCAATGTTGCAGGCCTGGGCAATGAAAATCGCCGCCAACGACAGGTAGATGGCCGTGCCGTCCAGGTTGAACGAGTAGCCGGTGGGCAGCACCAGGCCCACGACGCCTTTCTTGCAACCCAGTGCTTCGAGTTTCTCCAGCATGCGCGGCATGACAGGTTCCGTGGAGGAGGTCCCGAGTACCACCAGGAATTCTTCGCGAAAGTAGCGCAGCAATTTCCACAGGCTGAAGCCGTTCGCACGGCAAATGCTGCCCAGTACCGCGAAGACAAAGAAACCGCAGGCGATGTACAGGGTCATGATCAGCTTTGCCAGCGAACCCAGCGAGGTGATGCCGTACTGGCCGACGGTGAACGCCAGGGCCCCAAAAGCGCCGATCGGTGCAAAGCGCATCAGGTAAGCGAAAATCTTGAAGACCATGTGCGAGGCGGACTCGAGTACGTCGAGTACCGGCTTGCCACGCTCGCCCAGCGACGACAAGGCAAAGCCGGACAACACCGCGATAAACAGAACCGGCAGCACTTCACCTTTACTGAAGGCACCGATAAAGGTTTCGGGGATGATGTGCATGAAAAACTCTACAACCCCAAGTTTCGCGGCCGACTCCGTGTACTGGGTCAGTCCCTTGGTGCTCAGTTGGCTGGGATCGATGTTCATGCCAGCGCCCGGCTGGAACACATACACCGCCACCAGGCCAATCACCAGGCTGATCACCGTCAATACGAAGAACAGCAGCATGGTTTTGCTGAGCAGGCGCCCAAGCGAGCGTTTGTCGCTCATTCCGGCGATGCCAGTGACGATGGTGCAGAACACCACTGGAGCTATCATCATCTTGATGAGTTTGATGAATGCGTCACCCAACGGTTTGAGCGCGATGGCCTGCTGGGCCCAGAAGTGTCCGACGACGATACCCAGCACCACGGCGCAGAGAATCTGGAAGTAGAGCGATTTAACAACTTTCATGGCATCACCCATTTTTAGAATTGTGCGGATGCAAAAATGCCAACGATCACCGGAATTATCCGGCGAGGCGTTGAGAGTCCGTGGCATAAACGAAGCCGGAAAAAAGCCTGCGCGCTGTGCGAACGACGGAAGCCTGAATTGTCTCACCGTTAACACCCGTGTAGGACAATACGACATCAATCCCACCGCTTGGGTGCTCGATGCGCACCGCTTCAAGGCGCGGCGTACTGATGCCGCCGAGCATTTGCGCGACGATGCTGCCGTCGATCACACACGCGGTGGCCAACCCGATCGAGCCGGTAATGGCCAGCGCGCGGTGGCAGTTGTGTGGCATGAAATAACGAACTTGGAGCGTACCGCCAGCGTTGGCGGGCGAGACCAGCACCGGCTTTGGAATCACTTTGTCGCTGACATCACCCAGGCCCATCGCCAGGCCTGCCTGAAGTCGCAATGACTCTAGGCGCCGCAGGAAGTCTTTGTCGGCGTCCAGTTCTGCCGGGCTTTCATCGCCACGCTTGCCCAGTTGGCTGGCTTCGATCAGCACCATGGGCATTGCCATGTCGATGCACGTGACCGCAATTCCATCGATCACATCTTGCGTGTTGCCAGTGGGGAGGAGTTTGCCGGTCTTGCTGCCGGCTGCATCAAGGAACGTCAGTTGCACCGGCGCCGCAGTACCCGGCACACCGTCGATCGCGGTGTCGCCCTCGTAACTGACTTTGCCATCCGGTGTGCATACCTCGGAATGGATAAAGGTCCCGGTGTTCACATTGCGAATGCGCACGCGAGTGCGCCCCGGCGTACCTTTGACCAAGCCCTGCTCGATGGCGAACGGGCCGACGGCACACAGCATGTTGCCGCAGTTGGGGGCGCTGTCGACCCGGCGCTGCGAAACCATCACCTGGACGAACAGGTAATCGACGTCCGCGTCCGGGTGCAGGGAAGGGCTGACAATAGCGACCTTGCTGGTTTGCGGGCTGCCACCGCCAATACCATCGATCTCCAGCTCATGGCCGGAGCCCATCACGTTGAGCAGCAGCTCGTCGCGTTCCGCGATGACAGCCGGCAGATCCCAGTCGAGAAACACCGGCCCCTTGGAGGTACCACCGCGCATCAGCACACAGGGAATTCTTTGCATGACTCTGACTCTTGTTGATCAATCGACGTAATTGATGCTCTTGGAGCAAGAGTCTCAAGGTTTCAAAAATGTTTCCAATGCAAAAATTGACGAGATTATTGCGTTTGACGAATGATAGATTTGCTTTAAATTACGGATCGACTTCTTCTGTTGGTGAGGCAAGACATGGATTATGAGCTTAACGATATCCGATCTTTCGTGAAGATCGCCGAACTTGGCAGCTTTCACGAAGCTGCCGATGCGCTTCACCTGTCTCAGCCTGCACTCAGTCGTCGCATTAAAAAACTCGAAGAGGGGCTGGGCACCGCGTTGCTGGATCGCACCACGCGCAAGGTCAGCCTCACGAGCGTCGGCCGGGACTTCCTGCCCAAGGCGCGCCGATTGCTGGATGATTTCGATGAGTCGATTCTCAATATCCGCGAACTTGCCCAGCGCCAGATTGGCCGAGTCACCCTGGCGTGCATCCCGACGGCCGCATTCTATTTCCTGCCGTCGGTGATCCGCCTGTACAACGAGCGCTATCCGCAAATTCGCATCCGCCTGCTGGACTTGAGCGCAAACGAGGGGCTTGAAGCGGTGCTGCGAGGGGAGGCTGATTTCGGTATCAACATGATGAGTGGGCAGCATCCTGATATCGAGTTCGTGCCCCTTGTCATAGAGCCGTTTGTTTTGGCCTGCCGGCGTGATCATGAGCTCGCTGGACGCAGTGCTGTCACATGGTCTGAGCTCAGTGATTACCGTCTTATCGGGGTGGGCCGCCTGAGCGGGAATCGCATGTTGCTTGATCACGCGTTGTCAGGCTTGAGTTGGCGTCCACAATGGTTCTACGAGGTACAGCACCTTTCTACCTCGCTGGGTCTGGTGGAAGCCGGGCTGGGGGTGTCGGCGATGCCGAGCCTGGCCATGCCGGCGCATGATCACCCCACCTTGGTCAGCGTGCCGTTGATTGAGCCGATAGTGAACCGCTCCCTGGGTCTGGTTTACCGCCGCGGCGCATCACTCTCTCCCGCGGCAGAAAAGTTTGTTTCAATACTGCTTGAACAATGGCCGCAATGAGGTATATCGCGCTATCCCTGCGCGCCAAACCGCTGGCGACCACGAAGAATGGCCAGTATTTGTGATTCCTCAAACACGACGAGGCTCACCTTCGACAATTTTGCGCATCAAGCTCAGGTAGCGACTGGCTGCAAGCCCCAGAGGTCGATTCTTCACCCAGATAATATCGACCCACAACCGCATCTGACTCGGCATGTAGTCAAACACCACCTCCGTCAATGCGCCCGAAGTGATGAGAGGTTGCACCAGGGGTTGGGGAAGATAAGCCCAGCCCAACCCTTGCTGCACCAGATCCAGCGTTGCCAGATAACTGTCGCTGAGCCAAATTCGCCGCGACAGCACAACGCGTGGGTCAGAGTCTGTAGGCCCTCCAGTAGCCACTATGATCTGCCGAATATCCACCAGTTGCTCTTCGCTTAAAGGGCTTTTTTTGCCGGCAGCCGCAGGATGATCTGGAGAGGCAACCGCCACTAACAACTGGCTTCCCGCCTCAAGAAACGTCTCCCGCTCGTCGAGCCCGGGCCGTTCAAATCCAAGTGCTAATTGCACACGCCCTTCATGGAGCATGCGAATCGCCTCCGGGTGGGAAGCCGAGCGAATCTCGATCTCAAGCGTGGGGAACTCTTTGGCAATAATGGACAATGGACGACTCCATACGCCTGTTTGCAACTCCGGCGCCATCGCCAGTATCAAGCGCCGCTCCAACCCCTGATGAAGCTGCAGGGCATGCGCGTCCAGCAGGTTTATCTGGCTCGCCACCTGTCGTGCTTGGGGCTCAAGTGCTTTGGCGGCTGCCGTAGGGACAGCTTTGCGGGTTGATCGGTCAAAAAGCAATAAATCAAGCTCTGCTTCAAGCTGTGACACAGCCATGTTGATGGCCGAGGGTACCCGGCCCAATTTCCGTGCGGCGGCAGAAAAGGATCCACTGTCGACAACCGCAAGGAAAACTTTAAGTGACTCACTGGTAAACGCCATGGTGGTTGTCAGATTTTCTGATGATGATCGTCTTTATTTATCAGGTCTACTGGCCTAATTTCTACTCTCTTTCGAATTAAATACGTGGGGCACACCATGTTGGGTACGGAATTGAGGGGGCATGTGGCACTGGTCAGTGGTGCCGGGAGTGAATCCGGGATCGGTATGGCTGTTGCTCGACGGCTAGGTGCAGCCGGGGCGAAGTTGATCATCACTGCTAGCAGCAACCGCATCGCGGATCGGGTTAAAGAGTTACGCCTTGAAGGGTTTGAAGTTGAAGGTCGGCCCACTGACCTCACCGATGAACGTCAGGTGCTTGAATTCAGCCTATGGGCAGAAACAGTCTGGGGACGGATCGATATTCTGGTAAATAACGCCGGCATGACCATGCAAGGAAGCCCTGAGGTTTTCTCGGAATTAGTAACAATGGAACTGTGTGACTGGAATCTTTCACTGGCAAGAAACTTAACGACAGCTTTTCTTCTGACTCGGGCCGTTTTACCGGGTATGCGGGCGCGACGTTACGGGCGCATTGTCAATATGAGTTCCACCACCGGAACCAGAGGAAGCAATCCGGGCGAAGCCGCTTATAGCGCCGCCAAGGCCGCAATGGTTGGCATGAATATGGGACTTGCACTTGAAGTCGCCAAGCAGGGGATTACCGTCAACAGCGTGGCTCCCGGGTGGATCACCACCGCGTCAACCACGCCCGTTGAAGCAGAGGCGGGATGTTTTACCCCAATAGGGCGGGCAGGCACGCCTCGCGAAGTGGCGGCGGCAGTTGCATTTCTGGCGTCGCCTGACGCCAGTTACATCACGGGTGAAGTCCTCGTGGTGGATGGCGGGAACTGTCTGGTCGAGAACAAAGCCCCTCAAACCTGAGTTCAGGACGCGGACGTTACGTTCTGTTTTATCCAGAAGTAAACAGCGCATTTTAACGCTTCAAGCCGGCTATTAAGTCTGACGCTCCCGCGCGATCAATCAATGATCCCGGGTGGGAGCGCGGCTGTCACTGCGATATATAAAAGTGCGACTTATCAAAGAGTAGGTGAATTCACTAAGCGGTATTCGGCCGTCATTCAGGAATAAACGTTTAATAATTAACTTAGGGTTTTGACCATGTCGAACAGTGGAATTTGTGAATCAGCGATTGCTGTTTTTACCGCCTCCGAGCGTGCCCGTTTTATAAAAAACAACCCAACGTCAATGGCACTGGCCAAGCGTGCCAAGGCGAATCTTTTCAACGGTGTTCCCATGCACTGGATGAGCGATTGGTCGATGCCTTCGCCGCTCTTCGTTCAGCGTGCCAAGGGTGCACGCTTCGTAGATGTCGATAATCATGAGTACGTTGACTTTTGCCTGGGCGACACGGGCGCCATGTTTGGCCATTCACCTGATCCTATCGCCCGTGCTATCGCAGAACAGGCGAATAACGGCTTAACGACGATGTTGCCTGGCGAAGACGCTGTGGTCTGCGGCGAGTTGTTGGCTCAGCGATTTGAGTTGCCATATTGGCAGGTCACTGCCACGGCTACTGACGCCAATCGTTATGTTCTGCGCTGGGCGCGCGCTATTACCAAGCGCAATGTCTTGCTGGTGTTCGACGGCTGCTATCACGGGACGGTGGATGACGTGATGGTGCGGTACCGCGACGGCAAAACGGTGCACCGTGCAGGCCTTGTGGGCCAAGCCTACGACTTGACCCAATACAGTCGATCTATTCCCTTCAACGATGTTGCCGCACTTGAGGCTGCTTTAGCCCAGGGGGACGTGTGTGCGCTGATGTGCGAGCCGGCGATGACGAACATAGGCATGGTCCTGCCAGATGCGGGTTTCATGCAAAAGTGCCGAGCGTTGACCCGCAAATATGGCAGCCTGTTGGTCATTGACGAAACCCACACCATTTCCACCGGCATCGGTGGATGCACTCGCCTATGGGATTTGAAACCCGACTTTTTCGTGGTGGGTAAGCCCATCGCAGGTGGCGTGCCTTGCGCGGTGTTTGGCGTCAGTGAGCACGTCGCCTTGGCCATGCAAGACGCGCAGAGGAGCGTTAGCGAAGAGAGCAGCGGGCACGGCCACAGTGGGATGGGAACGACGCTGTCCGCCAATGCACTGGCGATGCGTTGCATGCGAGTCAGCCTCGAAGAGGTCATGACAGCGTCTGCGTACCAGCACATGCTGCCCCTGGCTTCAAGACTGGCGCAGGGCTTTCGGGCGGTGTTCAAACGGCACCAACTGAACTGGTCAGTCACGGAGTTGGGCGCGCGTTGTGAGTTTCAATTCTGTGCCACCCCGCCCAGAACGGGTGCGCAAGCCGAAGCGGCTTTTCATGACAGCCTTCAAATGGCTCTGCATCTCTATCTGATCAATCGCGGAATCCTGATCACACCTTTTCACAACATGACCCTGTGCTGTCCGCAGACAAGTGATGCGGATATCGACAGGCTGATCAGTGAGTTGGATAGCGCGCTGACCACGCTGCTTGCCCTACCAGGGGCTCGGGTCATCCCTTCATAAATAGCTGTGTGACACCCCGTTTTTCTCAACTACCGCCAAGTCGCTTGAATGAGCGCTAAGAGGTTTGACATGCAATTTGCTGATAAAAAAGAGGCCGAGGATTATCTGGCCGCTCACCCTGAAGTGCTGAGCATCGAGTTGTTCCTTATCGACGCGAATGGTGTTCCACGGGGCAAACTGTTGCACCGTGATGAATTACTGGCGATCTACGAAAATGGTCGGCCGCTGCCAAGTTCCATTCTCGCCTTGACCGTGCAGGGCGAGGACGTAGAAGACACAGGCTTGGTCTGGGATGTCGCTGACGCTGATTGCTGGACCTATCCCTTACCAGGAAGCCTGACCCTGCAACCCTGGCGCAGCCGTCCCACCGGTCAAGTGCAGGTCAGCATGCACCCGACCCAAGGCATTCCCGCCGCGCCCGCCGACCCGCGCCATGTACTGGTGAACACCATCGAACGGCTGAAAGCCGATGGATTCCATCCGGTAATGGCCGTTGAATTGGAGTTTTACCTGCTGGACCAACAGCGCGACGTCAACGGTCGACCGCAGCCGGCGTTGCAGACCAATGGCGTACGCCCAGTTGCACCTCAGGTTTATGGCGTATACGAACTCGAGCAGCTTCAACCGTTTCTTGATGACCTTTACGCGGCTTGCGCGCTACAGGGGTTACCCGTGCGTACGGCGATCTCCGAGTACGCTCCGGGCCAGGTCGAGTTGACGCTGGAGCATCGTTTCGACGCACTCCAGGCCATTGATGAAGGCGTACGTTACAAACGCTTGGTCAAAGGCGTTGCCAACCAACATGGGCTGCAAGCGTGCTTCATGGCCAAGCCGTTCAGCGATCAGGCGGGCAGCGGTATGCATTTGCACGTCAGCCTGGCCGACGAGCAGGGTCACAATCTGTACGCGAGCGAAGACCCACAGGGCACACCGCTGTTGCGTCACTCCATTGGAGGGATGATGGCAACCTTGTTTGACTCGCTGGCAATATTTTGCCCCCATGCCAACTCATATCGCAGGTTCCAGACCGGCAGTTACGCGCCGCTGGCGAAAAGTTGGGGCGTCAACAATCGTACTGTGTCGCTGCGCGTGCCTGGCGGCCCTGCGATAAGTCGGCACATCGAACACCGCATTTGCGGTGCCGATGCCAACCCCTATCTCGCCGCGGCCGCCGTACTCGCGGGCATTCACTACGGCATCACGCATCAAAGCGACCCTGGCCCGGCGATTGAGGGCAATGGCTATGAACAGGCGACCGATTTTCTACCCACCGACTGGCTTACCGCGTTGCACGCATTGCAACGTTCAACGTGGGCACACGAGGCGCTGGGAGCTGAATTCCTGAAAGTGTTTCTGGCGATCAAGTGGCGCGAGTTCCGTCAATTCAATGCTGAAGTCGGAGAGCAGGACTGGCGCTGGTACCTCACTCACGCATGAATGTTGGCCCCTCAGCCTGCCTGGAAATGCTCATCCAGCTTGCCGCGTTTTTGCTTCGTGACGGATGACGGGGACTGTTCTGATGGGGCCGTTAAAAAAATTTTATGGGCGACGCTTGAAATTTTTCCTCCTGAACCTACTTAGGCTTTACGCGATGCCGAATCCGGGTCGCGTATCAAATCACTTGGAGAAAACTCAGGAGATTTTGCTATGGCTACTACTCTTTCCTTGGCCCCACTGTTCCGCCACTCTGTCGGTTTTGACCGTTTCAACGACCTTTTTGAATCGGCGCTTCGCAGCGAGGCCGGTACCACCTACCCACCCCACAACGTCGAAAAGCACGGTGATGACCATTACCGGATCGTCATCGCGGCCGCAGGCTTAGTGGAGGATGACCTGGAGATCCAGGTGGAAAAAGGCGTGTTGACCGTCGCCGGCGGCAAGCGCGAACACAATGAAGGCATCACCTACCTTCACCAGGGTATCGCCCAGCGCGCGTTCCGCTTGTCGTTCCGCCTGGTCGACCACATTGAAGTGCAGGGCGCGCAGCTCGCCAATGGTTTGCTGAGCATTGATTTGCTCAGGGTTGTACCGGAGGAAGCCAAGCCTAAGCGCATCGCGATTGGTGGTGCGGCCAAGGCTGATGTGAAATCCATCAGCGAGCAGTAACGTGAATAGAATAAAGGCGCTCCACGGAGCGCCTTTATTCGTAGGTACACGTTAGCCTGCAGGCATATTCCGAGTGCTCGGTTCATGTGCCGCTTTGGCATCATGGCCCTCCCACTTCGCAATCACCAGCGGTGCCAGCGCATTACCCAACACATTCAGCGCGGTAGTCGGCATTTCCATCAACCGATACACCCCGGCGATAAACGCGATCCCTTCCAACGGCAAACCGGCACTGGCGAGCGTCGCCGACAGGATCACAAACATAAACCCTGGCACCCCGGCAGCGCCTTTGGAGGTGAGCACCATGGTCACCACCAACAAGGCCTGATCGCCCAGGCTCAACTCTATGCCGTACAGCTGCGCGACGAACAAGGTGCCGATGCCGAGGAACAGCGAGGCACCGTCGAGATTGAACGAGTAGCCGACCGGCACCACGAAGCTCACCAGCGAAGGCGGCACGCCGTAGGTCTCGAGTTTTTTCATCAGTTGGGGCATCACCGCCGCCGAGCTGGCGGTGGAGAAGGCCAGTACCAGTTCATCCTTGATATGGCGCATCAGCGCGAACAGGTTGATCCCGCACACTCGCGCTACCAGGTTGAGCACCACCAGCACAAAAAAGGCGATAGCCACGTAACTGACCATGATCAGCTTGGCCAGCGGCAGCAATGAGCTGAAACCGAAGTTGGCGACGGTCACTGCGATCATGCCGAATACGCCGATGGGCGAGTAGGCCATGATCATCGAGGTCACTTTGAACATTGCATCGGCAACGCCGCGCAGCAGCGCAATCACGGGGTCTTTGCGCTCGGCCGGCAGGCGTGCCACGCCAAGGCCGAACATCACCGCAAAAAACAATACAGACAACAGGCTGCCCTGGGCCATGGCGTTGATCACGTTGTCGGGGATGATGCCGACGATAATCTGCCCCAGGCTATGACCGGCGCCGTTGCTGGTGGGCAGGGTGATGTTGGCGGCATGCAGGCTGGACAGTTCAGTGCCGGCGCCGGGCTTGAGCAGGTTGCCCATGACCAGGCCGATAATGATGGCCAGGGTGGTGATGCAAAAGAAATAGCTCAGGGATTTCACGCCGATTCGGCCCAGGGATTTGCCGTCACCATGGCCGGCAATGCCCACCACCATGCAGGAAAATACGATAGGCACGACGATCATCTTCATCAGCTTGATAAAGATATCGCCCGCCGGTTGCAGTAGGTTGTTCACTAGCCACGGCCGGGATTCGGGAAAGTGGTGCAGCAGGGCACCAATGGCGATACCGGCGAGCAAGCCGATCATGATTTGCCAGACCAGCGCGATACGGGGCGTGTGCATGGGAATGCCTCATTTGAGATCAATGATTTTGAGTTGTTGTTCTAGGCAGTCAATAAGCAGCCGTCCGTTGGCCGCAGGGTGTGGCAGGCAGCTGTCAGCGCAGGTCGTGGCATGCGTCTTTGAGTCGGCGGCAACCTTCTTCGATCACTTGCGGCGAGCTGGCAAAAGACAAGCGCACATACGGCGACATGCCGTACGCCGCGCCGCCGACCGTGGCCAGGCCGTAGTCGCGCAGCAGGTAGTCGACCAGTTGGCTATCGCTCTCGAGGCGATGACCCTGTGGGGTGCGTTTACCTATCAGTCCGCTCACATTGGCGAACACATAGAACGCACCGTCCGGCGGGGTACAGCTCACGCCGGGAATGCCCTCCAACCGCTCCAGCATCAATGCGCGGCGTCGCCGGTATTCCTCACGCATCGCGCCAATGGGCGCCTGCTCGCCGGCAAACGCGGCCACCGCAGCGGCCTGGCTCAACGAGCTGGGGCAGGTGGTGGTTTGCGACAGCAATTTGGCGATGGCTGCGATCAGCCAGGCAGGGCCCGCACCAAAGCCCAGGCGCCAGCCAGTCATCGCATAGCCCTTGGAGGCACCGTTGATGATCAGGGTACGCGCCTTGAGGTCGGGCGCCAGGCGCGTCAACGGCACGTGCCGGGCCTCGCCGTAGACGAAGTGTTCGTAGATCTCGTCAGCCATGATCAGCACATGGGGATGGCGGCGTAGCACCTGCGCCAGCGCGAGCAGTTCAGCCTCGTTGTACACCGCGCCACTGGGGTTGTTCGGGCTGTTGAGGATCACCCATTTGGTGCGCGCAGTGATCGCCTGTTCAAGGGCCTCGGGCGACAACTTGAAACCCAGGCTTTCATCACCGGGGATGATCACCGGGGTGGCATCGTTGAGCCGCGCTATATCCGGATACGACACCCAGTACGGCGTGTGCACGATGACTTCATCGCCGCGATTGAGCGTCGCCGCCAGCGCGTGATAAATGATGTGCTTGCCGCCACAACCGGCGACCACTTCGTCCAGGCCATAAGCCAAGTCGTTGTCGCGCGCCAGCTTGAGGCAAATCGCCTGGCGCAGCGCAAGGGTGCCAGTGGTGGCGGTGTAGTGGGTGTCGCCGCTGTGCATCGCCTGGCTGGCGGCCTCCAGAATATGCGCAGGCGTGTCGAAATCCGGCTCGCCCACGGTGAAGTTAACGATATCGCGGCCCTGGGCACGCAACTCGCTCACCAAAGCATTGGCGGCGATACTCGGGGAGGGCGCAATGCCCAGGATGCGGTCCGACAAAAATGCATGACTCATCACGGATTCCTTCACGCCAGGCCTGCGTTGTGCAGGACTTTGTCGATCCAGCTCTGGCGCACCGCGCCGCTGGCAATTTCGGCCTTGACCGTTTCTTCATGGTCGGCGTGCTGGGCGGCGCGGCGCAGCACTTCGCCAGCGTCTGCCTGGGAGAACGCGACCAGGCCATCTTCATCGCCTACCAGCAGGTCGCCCGGGTTGATGATCATGCCGCCGATGGACACTGGCACGTTCACTTCGCCGGGCCCGGTTTTGTACGGGCCGGTATGCACCACGGCGCGGGCATAGCAGGGGGTGTCCTCGAAGCTGGCGACATCACGAATCGCGCCGTCGATCACAAACCCTACGCAACCGCGTTGCTGGGCGTAGAGCTTGACCAGCTCGCCGATCACCGCGTTGTTGGTGTCGCCCTGGCCGTCCACCACCAGCACATGGCCGGGTTGCAGCATGCTCATGGCCTTGTAGATCAGCAGGTTGTCACCGGGGCGCGTCTTGACGGTGATCGCCGTGCCTACCAGCTTCCCGCTGCGGTTGTAGCGCGTGAGCCCACGGGCGCCGATGTGCCGGGCCAGGTTGTCGCTGATGTGCGGCGTGACTACGTGGGCAAATGCCTCGACCAATTCGGCCGAGGCCATGGGCGCGTTGGGAAGGATGCGAGAACCGGGCAAGGACATGGCAAATCTCCAGAGTCGTTTGGATAGCGATGGGCTATGGCCGGATCTTAGGAGCGATGAACGGAGAGTTTTAGCGATATTTTATGATGTGTTAGCATCGATTTTTTTCATGACTGGCACACCATGATCACGTTCAAGCAAATCGACGCGCTGTACTGGATCGCCGAGCTGGGCAGTTTCGAAGCCGCGGCCAACAAGCTGAACATGTCTCAGTCGGCCATCTCCAAGCGTATACAGGAGCTGGAAGACACCTTCGACGTCGAGGTATTCGACCGCAGCAAACGCAACGCCCGGCTGACGGAAAAAGGCGGTGAACTGCTTGATTACGCCCGTGACCTGCTCAAAAGCCGCGACCAATTGCTCGAGCGCGTCAGTGCCCGCGAAGTGCTGGTGCGCCGGTTTCGCCTCGGGGTCACCGAGCTGACGGCGCTGACCTGGTTGCCGGCGCTGGTCGAAGCGCTGCGCCAGGCCTACCCCAAGGTGCAGATCGAACCGTCGGTAGAGCTGAGCAGCGAGCTGTTTCGCAAATTGGAAAGCGACCAACTGGACCTGGTGATTGTGCCGGACGTCTACAGCGATCCGCGCTTCCACAGCACCGTGCTGCAATGCGTGGAAAACGCCTGGATGTGCTCCCCAGGCCTGATCCCGGACGCCGATCCCATCAGCCTGGAAACGCTCGCCAGCTACACCGTGCTCACCCAGGGTTCGCAGTCGGGTACCGGGATGATCTACGAACGCTGGCTGGCGGCGAACAATGTGCAACTGCCGCGCACCCTGACCAGCCATAACCTGTTGGTGCAGGCCGGGTTGGCGTTGTCGGGGGTGGGTGTGAGCTACCTGCCGGTGGTGTGCCTGTCCCATCTGATCGAGCAAGGCACCTTGCGCGCGTTGGTCACGCAGCCTGCGCTACCGGATATCCAATATGTGGCGTTGCATCGCGTGGACCGACAATTTGGCCTGAACCAGGACGTCGCAACGCTGGCCCAAGCCTGCTGCGACTTTTCGCGGCTGCTGTTCTAGGTCATTTTTTGCCATTTCCCGCGTCAGCCTGCTCTTAGCGCTACCAGCGATACGTCAATGAACTGACCAACTGCCGCTCATCGCCATAGCGGCAAATCGCGAATTCGCAGTAGGTGTAGCGTTTGTTGGTGACGTTGTTGGCGTTAAGCGCGACTTCCCAATGCGGATCGATTTCGTAGCTGGCGCGCGCGTCGTACAGGGTGTAGGCGGGCATTGATGACGGTACGCCGGAGGCTTGGGTCGTGCCTTTGTAGCGGGCGCCGCCGCCGATGCGCAGTTGCGGGATACCCAATGCCGCCAGGCGGTAGTCGGCCCAGAGGGCGGCCTGGTGGTAAGGCGTGTCTTCACTGCGTTGGCCGATTTCGCTGGCGATATCGCTTTTGGTAATGCGTGCATCGATATAGGCGTAGGACGAGATCAGGCTGAGGTTGGGGGTGACTTCGGTCTTGGCTTCCAGCTCGAAGCCTCGCGAGCGCACTTCGCCGACCTGCACCGAGAAGTTGAGATCGGTGCGGTCCTGGCTCAGCACGTTGCGCTGTTCCAACTGGTACACCGCTGCACTCAGCAGCGTGGCGCTGCCTTCGGGCTGATAGCGGATACCGATTTCATACTGCTTGCCCTCGGTGGGGACAAAGCTTTGCCCCGCCTTGTTGGTGCCGGCCACCGGGAAGAACGACTCGCTGTAGCTGATATAGGGCGCCAGGCCATTGTCGGCCTTGTACACCAGGCCCGCGCGCCAGGTGGTGGCTTCATCGCTCTGGCTGCTCTTGGCGGAATTGCGGAACAGTTCGGTGTCTTGGTCGGCCCAGTCATGGCGTGCGCCCAACAGCAGAATCCAACGCTCATCGAACTTGATCTGGTCCTGGAAATAGAGGCCTTTTTGCAGGGTATCGATCTGCGAACCGCGGTCGGTTGCCGGGTTGCGGTTCACCACCACCGGCTGGCCGTAGTTGTAGGTTGCCAGGTTCAGTGACGGTGCAGTGCCACGGAAGTTATGCGAGTCGTAGCTGGTGTCATAGCCGTCGAAGCCCAGCAGGAAGGTGTGCTGCCAGTCGCCGAATTGCCATTTGCTTTCGATGTTGGTGTCGCTGGCCAGGCCCCGCGAGCGCTCTTGGCGGTCGCTGTATTGGCGGCGCAGGATGCCGGTGGTCTGCGCGGCGGCGATGCCGGCGGTGTTGACTTGCAGGTACCGCCACGTCACATCCGACTGGTAGTAGCGCAGCTTGTTGCTGATGCGCGTGTGCTCATCGAAGCGGTGTTCGAATTCATAGCCCAGCGCAGACATCTCGCCATTCATTTCGTCGTAGTCCGGCTCGCCGATAAAGTCGTGGCGGCCGATCTGGAAACCGCCGCTGCCCACGCCCTTGGTCAACTGATAGGGCAGGGGCGCGGAGAAGCCCGTCTCGGTCTTCTGATAGAACGACAGCAGGGTCAGCGACGTATCGTCATCCGGTTGCCAGGTCAGGGCCGGGGCGACGTAGACCTTGTCGTTCTGGATGTGATCGGCAGCGGTGTCGCTCTTGCGGTCGAGCAGGGTCAGGCGGTAGCTCAAGGTGTCACTGTCGCCCACCGGGCCCGTGAAGTCGGCGGACAGTTGCTTGCGATCGTTCTGCCCGGCTTGCAGGTTGATCTCGTGGTAGGGCGTTTGGCTTGGGCGCTTGCTCACGGTGTTGATCAAGCCGCCCGGCGACAGTTGGCCGTACAGCACCGACGCCGCGCCGCGAATCACCTCGGCGCGTTCCAGCCCATAGGGTTCCTGCACGCCGTCGTAGGAGTTGTTTTGCAGGCGCAGTCCATCGCGCAGGGAGCCACCCGTGGCGGATTCCACGTCGAAACCGCGAATACGGAAGCGGTCCGAGGTGCGGTTGAAACTGGTGGGCTGGCTGGTGAAGCCCGGCGTGAGGTCGAGGGTTTGCGAGAGCGTTTCGGATTGGCGGTCACGGATTTCGTCATTGGTGACCACCGACAGCGATTGCGGGGTTTCGATGATCGGGGTGTCGGTCTTGGTGGCGCTGAGGTTGCGCGTGGCGACGTAACCTTTGACGTGGTCAGTGCTGCGTTCTTCGCTGAGGCCGGTGATGGCGGTGGGGCCCAGCTCCAGCGAGCCGCTGGTCGTGAGTGGCACCAGTACGTAACCGTTGGTGCCTTGCACCGCCTGCAAACCGCTGCCGCGCAGCAACTGGGCGAAGCCCTGCGCCACCGGGTAATCGCCTTGCAAACCGGCGGTGTTCAGGCCAGCGACGGTCTTGCTGTCGAACAGCAGCGCCACATGCGCCTGCTGGGCAAACAGGTTCAACGCCGGGCCCAAGGCGCCGGCGGCGATGGCATAACGCACGGTTTCTTGCGCCGCCACCGGGCTGCTGATGGCCAGGGTCAGCGCAGCCAGGCTGGCCAGGTTGATCGCCAGGGCGAGGGGCAACGCAGAACGCTTGAAGTGGCGGGGCATGGAAGAAATTCCTGTGATTGAGGTGCTTTCTTCCTTGACGCAGCAGTCGTGAAAAGCGGAACCCGGCCCGCAAGACTATTTTTCGTGACGCTCAATCTGCAACCACAGCGGGCTGAACGCGCGGATACGCACCGGCAGACCATCGGCAATCAACTGCAGGGCGCGGCGTGGGTTATCCAGCGGCAATACGGCGGAAACACGCAGGTCGGCCAGTTGCTCGCGATTGAACTGCACATGGCCGCCAAATTGGCGCGCCAGTTCGTCGAGCACCTCCGGCAATGGCCGGTCCTGCACCACCAGTTGATGGCGCTGCCAGGCATCGTCGGTGGTGCGTGGGTCGATCTTGCCGAGCAGCGTGACAGCGTTCGGCGTGATGCGCGCTTGCTCGCCAGCGCTGACGTGTACGGCGTCATGCTGGCTGGCGCCAGTCGCCGCGACTTTGGATTCAAGCAGGCTGAGCAGGGTGCCCGGCGTCTCGCGCTTTACCGTAAAGCGCGTGCCAAGGGCGCGCATTTGGCCGTCATCGGTGACCACGGTAAACGGCCGTGTCGTATCATGGGCAACCTGCACCAGGATTTCACCGCGCAGCAAACGCACCTGGCGTTGCTCGCCATTGAAGGTCAGGTCCACGGCGCTGTTGCCGCTGAGGGTCAGTTGCGAACCGTCTTCCAGGTTGACGCGTTGCCATTGCGCCGGGGCGGTGCGCTGGTCTGCCAGCAGATAGCTGGGAGGGTAAGCCCGCAACGCGAGGGCCACCGGCAAGGCCACCAACAGTCCCAGCAGCACGCGGCCCGCCGGGTTGCGCCGACGCACCCGCGCGGCCTCCAGCGCAGCCTGCACCGGCGCCTGTTGCGGGCGCATTGCCTGCAAGCGTCCGACAAAGCCTTGCAAACGCTCAAAGGCTGCACCGTGCCGTGGGTCGGCGGCTTTCCATCGTTCGAAGTGCTGTTGTTCGCGCTCGCTGAGGTGGCCTTCGTTATGGCGAATCACCCAGTTGGCGGCCTGCTGGTCGAGGTCGTCGCTCATACGTCCAACGCGTGGTTGCAATGCATCAAGGCATTCATCAGATGCTTGCGCACCATGCGCTCGGAAATGCCCAGGCGGCTGGCGATTTCGCTTTGGCGCAGGCCTTCGAGGAAGTACAGCAGGAACGCCCGCCGCGCATTCAGCGCCAGGCCGTCGAGCACGAAGGCGATCTGTTCCAATGCTTCAAGGGTGACCAGGATTTGCTCCGGCGATTGCTGGCACTGCTCCATCATCTCGATGGTCAGCGCCAGTTCCCGCAGATACGCGTCTTCCAGCTGGCGACGGCGAGCGCGGTCGATAATCAAGTGACGCGCCGTGGTCGTGAGGAACGCCCGCGGTTCACGCATCGCTCCCAGCGCGTCGCGGGAGGCGAGGATACGCAGGAACGTGTCGTGGGAGAGATCCGCCGCGTTATACGGGCAGCCGAGCTTTTTCCGCAGCCAGCCGAACAACCAGCCATGGTGCTCGGTGTAGAGCGCCTGGACCGCCTGGTTCAAGGGAAGATTGCTAGCCGACATGGAGGCTAAGTCTGCGGATAAGAATTATTCGCAATATTAGCGGTGTGTCATCAGCGAAAGCAAGCGTGAAGCGCCATTTCGAAGATTTGCAACTGGGCAGCCCCAGCAGCCTCACCGCCGAGTAAGGGTCGGTGGCAGTTTGGTGGAGGTGTTGCTGCCTTATCACGGACGCTCGCGGCCGTTTACCTTGCTGTATGCCCATGGGCGGTATGGGCCGCATCGGGTTCGGGCGATTGTGGATTTCCTGAGGCAACGTCGGGACGAATGGGCGGTGCAGTAGAGGCGGCAATATCCCAGGTCAGCAACAGTTGGTTGATCGCCGCGTCGAGGGTTGCATGGGGCACATTGTCCCGTGCCAGGATCGAAACACCCTGCAAAAAACTATCAAACACCGACGCCATCACTGCCGGGTTAACCGTGTCCGGCAATTGCCCCGTACGCCTCGCTCGCTCCACACACGCCACAATCCCCGCCCGCGTGCGCAGCCGTGACTGCGTCAACCCATCCGCCACCCGCGCATTCTCCGGGCTTGGCGCGCTCATCACCCCCAGTGCCACCATGCAGCCTTTGGGATGCCCGTCTTCACACTGCATGCGCGCCGACTGACGCAGCGCTGTCTCAACGGCCTGGCGCGGTATCAGGCTTTCGTCCCACAGGCATTCGGTGACCTGGGCGTAGGTCGCCAGGTAGCGCTGCACGCATTCGTCAAATAACGCCTCTTTGGAACCGAACGCCGCGTAAAAACTCGGCGCGGAGATTCCGCCACCCAGGCCGGCCTTGAGTTGGGCGAGGGAAGTGGCGTCGTAGCCGTGCTGCCAGAACAGGTGCATGGCCTGTTCCACAGCGTGTTCGCGATCGAAGGTACGGGGGCGGCCCATTTGCGCCATGTCAGGTCTCCGGTGGAAAGCGATATAAATACTAGTCGATACATAAGTCGTTGACAACGTGTTGCAGTCGCCGGCAACATCTATATCGATCAGTATCTAAGTCTCGCTCAAGGAGTTTACCGTGACACCCTCACTGACGTTATCTAGGTCATCCGACCGCCTGCCCATCGGCGCCTTGCTCGCCTTGGCCATGACCGGCTTTATCTGCATCGTCACCGAAACCTTGCCCGCCGGCCTCTTGCCGTTGATCAGCGACGGCTTGGCGATTTCGCCCTCTATGGCCGGGCAGATGGTCACCGCCTATGCACTGGGTTCGTTGTTGGCGGTGATTCCCATGACGATTGCTACCCGTGGCTGGCGCCGACGCAATGTGTTGCTGCTGACCATCGTCGGTTTTTTATTGTTCAACTCCATCACCGCGCTGTCGTCTCACTATGGCGTGACCCTGGTGGCACGCTTCTTCGCCGGTGTGGCGGCAGGGTTGGCCTGGAGCCTGCTGGCCGGTTACGCCCGGCGCATGGTTGCGCCGCATCAACAGGGCAGGGCGCTGGCGTTGGCGATGGTCGGCACGCCGATTGCCTTGTCGTTGGGTGTGCCGCTGGGCACGTGGCTGGGTGGGCTGCTGGGGTGGCGCACCACGTTCGGTCTGATGTCGGCGGTTAGCCTGGTGTTGATTGTGTGGGTGCTGGTGAAAGTCCCGGACTACGCGCCCCAACCCGCGCATCAACGCGTGTCGTTGGGCAAGGTGCTGACGACGCCGGGCGTGTGGCCGGTGCTGGCGGTGGTCATCAGTTGGATGCTGGCGCACAACATTCTGTACACCTACATCGCCCCGTTCGTCGCACGGGCGGGGCTGGCTGGGCGGGTGGACGTGGTGTTGCTGGTATTCGGCATTGCCGCATTGGCGGGGATTTGGTTGACGGCCAAGCTGGTCGAGCCGTTATTACGCAAGACAGTGCTGGTCAGCCTGGTGGTATTTGCGGTGATCTCGCTGGTGTTTGGCGTGTTGGGCGAGGTGCCTGGCGTGGTCTACGTCGGTGTCGCCGTGTGGGGCTTGAGTTTCGGCGGTGCCGCCACCTTGCTGCAAACGGCCCTCGCGGATGCGGCGGGTGATGGCGCGGATGTGGCGTTGTCGCTGAATGTGGTGGCGTGGAACAGCGCGATTGCCGCGAGCGGCGTGATGGGCGGGGTATTGCTGGACCACTGGGGCGTAGCGGCGTTTCCATGGGCAATGCTGGTATTGATCGGCGTGGCGCTGGTGATCGCGTGGGCGGCACGTGATCATGGTTTTAAGCCAGGGCGACGGACCCATATAGAGGCCATGGCTCATTAAACCTTCGGTCGACCGCCATAGGGTGTAGGCTGGTACCTCAATTCATCAGATATTAGCCTGTCATGTCCACGCTAAGCGAAGAGAGCCGCCAGATCGTAGCGTCTCTGGCGCACCGTGTTGGTCCCACCGCTGATATCGCAGGCATCGCCGAGGCGATCATTTCGATATTGCAGGACATGGACGCAGCACTCACGCCCATCATCGGGCAGCAAGGGGTTGTGGCGCTCTTGCGCCGCAGCCTGCTCCTCAGTGCCTCGAAGCACTCCCGGCTGGCTGGCACGTACGAACGTGTACAGGTCACGCCGGATCTGATCGGCCTCAAAACCGTATTGATCGAGCAAAGCGAAGCCGATGCGCTGTTTTTCGGTGAGGTGCTGCTGACCACTTTTTATACGTTGCTGACCTCGCTGGTCGGGCGGTCGCTGACGGCCCGGTTACTGCGCAACGTGTGGGAACCTTCTTTGAGCGACACCCCTTCGCAGGAAAATTCGCCATGAGCTCCAAAGTAACTATCAACCGCCTGGCTACCGGTGTGCCAGGTCTGGACGAGGTGCTGGGCGGAGGATTGCCGGAATTTTCGTTCAACCTGATCGCCGGCCCACCTGGCTGCGGCAAGACCACGCTGGCGCATCAAATGATGTTTGCCCTCGCGACCCCTGAACGCCCCGCGCTGTTTTTCACCGTGTTGGGCGAGCCGCCGCTGAAGATGCTGCGTTATCAGCAGCAGTTCGACTTTTTCGATAATGAAGCGATCAACCAGTCGATCCGCTATATCAACCTGGCCGATGACACCCTGGCCGGTAATCTGGATGAGGTGTTGCGGCGAATTGTCAGCGAAGTGGAGACACATTCGCCGTCGCTGGTGTTTGTCGATTCCTTCCGCTCCGTGGTGCTGGCCAGCCAGACGCAGACCAACCCCAATAACAACCTGCCGCAGTTCGTTCAGCAACTGGGCATGTTGATGACTACCTGGCAGGCGACCACCTTTCTGATCGGCGAGTATTTCACCGAAACCGACACCAACCCGATTTTCACCGTGGCCGATGGGCTGATCTGGTTGCGCCAGAGCGTCGAGCGCAATTCGATGGTGCGCAAGATGGAAATCATGAAGATGCGCGGCCAGCCGACCTTGCCGGGGCTGCACACCTTCCGTATCGAGAGCTCCGGCATCAAGGTCTTCGCGCCCGCGGCCATCGACCCGGTCGAGACACCGATGGCGCTGCCTATCCAACGCCTTAAAATGGGCGTGCCACGCCTTGACGAGATGCTCGGAGGCGGCCTGCCACGGGGCTACTCACTGTTGGTCGCGGGGCCTTCGGGGTCGGGCAAAAGCATCCTGGCGGCGACGTTCCTGGCCGAGGGTGCGCGTAATGGCGAAACCGGCGTGATTGCGGTCTTCGAGCAACGGCCCAACCGCTCGCAAAACGCCACACTGGCCGACCTGATTACCTGTGGCAACGTCAGCCTGGTGGACAGCCGGGCGCCGGACCTGTCGATCGACGAAATCGTCCAGCAGTTGCTCAGTGAAATCAGGCGCTTGAACGCCACGCGGGTGGTCATCGATTCACTGTCGGGCTTTGAGCTGGCCTTGGCGCCGACCTTCCGGGCGGACTTTCGTGAGTCGTTGTCGCGCATGGTCACGGCGTTGACCCGCGTCGGCGTCAGCGTGTTGATGACCTCGGAACTGGAAGACCGCTACACCGACCTGCGCTTCAGCCCCTACGGCACGGCGTTCCTGACCGACGCGATCATCGTGCAGCGCTACATTGAAGTGCGTAGCCGCCTGTTGCGCATCATGGCGGTGGTCAAAGTGCGTGCCAGTGCCCACTGCGATGAGTTGCGCCAATACCGCATCACTGACGATGGCCTGCAGATCGGCGAGATGCTTCCCGATCAGGAAGGACTGCTCGGCGGTCGCCCGACTACCCGGAACACAGGGAGTGACAATGTTTGAGCTGACTCATGAGTGACCGTGCTGGAGAGGAGGAGCGTAAGGTAGCCAATGCTGCCCACGAACTCTTCCTGCTTGGCCGCAAAACCGTTGAAGCCCGCGCGGTATTGGCTGCGCTGCAGGATCAGCTGAGTGACGCGAATAATCGTCTGGAAGACGCCCAGCACGTCGAGCAACTGATCGAAGCCAATCAGCAACTGGTGCTGGCAATACTCCTGACGCAATCCGACGCAATCGCGGCGCCTCAGGTCGAGGAGCTGCTGTTGTTCCAGGAGCTGCGCGAAGCGAATGCGCAATTGGTGATCGCCGCACTCAGCGCCCAGGACCTTCAGGCCACGGCCGAGCTTGCACTGGGCCAGCAGAAAAGCATCCTGGCGATGGTCGCCCATGAACTGCGTAACCCGCTGACGCCTATCAGCCTGATTGCCGAGCGCATGGTCAGGCTGCCCAGCGACCAACTGCCGCGCATGCGTGAGTTGATCGAAGGCCAGGTCCAGCATATTTCCCAACTGGTCGACGACCTGCTGGATGTCTCACGCGCCAGCACCGGTAAGCTGCGCATCCAGTGTCGCGAGGTGGACATGCTGCGCATCTTGAATGCCGCGGTCGACGCGTGCAGCCCGGTGATGATCGCGCGAAATCAGCAGTTCGACGTGGCGCTTCCCGACGCTAGCCTGATCATGAGCGGTGACCCCGTGCGGCTCGCGCAGATCCTGCACAACCTGCTGGGCAATGCGGCCAAGTACACCCAGACCGGTGGCACCGTCTCGATGGTGGTCACTGTGGAGGCCGAGCAACTGAGGATCTGCATTTCCGATAATGGCATCGGCGTGACCGCCAATGCCCTGCCGTTCATTTTTGATCCTTATGTGCAAGACGCCCACGCCATCGGGTTCAACAGCGCCGGCCTGGGCATTGGCTTGACCGTCTTGCGCGAACTGGTCGAAGCCCACGGCGGCACGGTCTCGGGCAAGAGTGACGGGCATGGCAAGGGCAGCGAATTTGTGGTGATGCTGCCCCTGTCGGTGTAATGGGGCGAACGCGCGGCACCAAAGTGACTTATGAGGGTCCATAAACCCCGCACGGCTGTCTGTGGTCGTGCGCCTGTCGGTTCCGTGCCTCGGAACCTGTCGTCCGTTTTACCCTCAGCATAAGATCTAAAGCATGTACCTACGCAACATTGCAGTCGGGCTGTCGGCCCTTGTTTTGCTCTCTACCGCTGTAGAAGCCCGCAATCTGGCAAACCCCTACACCCCCACCGAGCAACGCGCTTCATTTGAGGGTTGCGCTGAGCTTTTCCCTGCCAACACGCCGATCAAAACCGCCACCATCCCCGCGTCGATGAAACCTCTGGCGCTGTGTTCCGACACGTTTGCAGTGCTGTACTCGCAAACCAGCAAGACGCCGCTGGTGGTGGTCGAACGCCTGAATGCCGCGCAGTTGAAAGAGGCGAAAGGCGAGGAGCGTACCAACCAGTTCTACCCCGACCCACGCATCCCCAAGGCTGGGCGCGCTGAGTTGAGTGACTACCGCAGCCAGCACCCGGCTGTGGACCGCGGCCACCAGGCCCCGGCCGCCGACGCACCGGATGCCCACGCGATGGCCCAATCCTTCGCACTGTCGAACATGGTGCCGCAAGACCCCACCAACAACCGCAAGATCTGGAGCAAGGTCGAGGCCGACGTGCGCAAGTTTGCCAAGCGTGCTGGCGGCGATGTGTATGTATTCACCGGTCCGCTGTTCGACCCGGGCCACGGCACCATTGGCGACAACCACGTCTGGGTGCCGACGCGGCTGTTTAAATTGGTGTACGACGCCTCAAGCAAGCGAGCCTGGGCGTATGTGCTACCCAACGCTGAGACGCGCATCCAGAAGCCGATGGACTACGACACCTTTGTGAAGAGCACCGGCCTCAAGTTGCTGGGGAATCTTCCGGTGTCAGGGTCGGTGGGGAGGGGTTGACCGACGCATCTCCACTCTCCTGACCGGCACGGCGGGCGCAGCACCCAACCGCAGCAGAGATCAAATGTGGGAGCTGTCGAGCCCAGGCGAGGCTGCGAAGGCGGCATTGCCAACATCTCCATCGCCTGACCCACCGCTTTCGCAGCCTCTCTAAAGCTCGACAGCTCCCACAGGGGATTGGCGGTGTTGGTTGGATTTCGGTTTTGGCCGCGAGCGCAATTTCAGCAGCGATAAAGATCAAAGGTGGGAGCTGTCGAGCCCCAGCGAGGCTGCGAAGGCGGCGGCACTGCCAACATCTCCATCGCCTGACACACCGCTTTCGCAGCCTCGCTAAAGCTTGACAGCTCCCACAGGGGATTGGCGGTGTTGGTTGGATTTCGGTTTTGGCCGCGAGCGCAATTTCAGCAGCGACAAAGATCAAAGGTGGGAGCTGTCGAGCCCCAGCGAGGCTGCGAAGGCGGCGGCATTGCCAACATCTTCCTCGCCTGACCCACCGCTTTCGCAGCCTCGCTAAAGCTCGACAGCTCCCACAGGGGATTGGCGGTGTTGGTTGGATTTCGGTCTTGGCTGCGGGCGCAATTCCAGCAGCGATAAAGATCAAATGTGGGAGCTGTCGGGCCCAGGCGAGGCTGCGAAGGCGGCGGTACTGCAAACATCTCCATCGCCTGACCCACCGCTTTCGCAGCCTCGCTAAAGCTCGACAGCTCCCACAGGGGATTGGCGGTGTTGGTTGAGTTTTCGTTTGCCTGAGGTGTTGAGCGGTGGCTGAATCAGCTTTCCGGGGACACGCCTGGCTCTTGAACCGCTTCAGCCGCCAGCTTTTCCCGGTCTGCCTTGCTGACGTACGTATCCTTTTTCTTCGGCGCCAATTTGGCGCTGGCCTTTTTGGCCTTGGCCTTGAAGAGCTGCTTCAGTTTTTTCTGGCGGTTCATGTCTTTCTACCCGGGCTGTACAGGCTCGGGATGATACCAGCTTAAAAACCGACGCCATTCCCTGAGTCGCTTTTTAGCACCAATCTGTGCATTGAATCGCCCTCACTTTTGCCAATAATCGGGTCCTCCAGCGCACAACGGACGACACTGATGAGCATCCACAGCCGCACCCAACGCATGACCGTCCCGCAACTGGTCGCCATGAAGAGCCAGCAGAAAATCGTCTCCCTGACGGCTTACTCCAGCGCCATCGCCAAGCTGATCGATCCTTTGGTCGATTTCATCCTGGTCGGTGATTCCACGGCCATGGTCGGGTATGGCCGTCCCTCGACCTTGAGCATGCAACTTGAAGAAATCATCGGCCACACCCGGGCCGTGGTCGATAGCACGCGCCTGGCCTGTGTGATTGCCGACATGCCGTTTGGCAGTTATCAGGAATCCAATGAACAGGCCTTTCGCAATTGCGCCCAGGTGCTGGCGCGCACCGGCTGCGACGCCGTCAAGCTGGAAGCCAACCAGGCGTTAGCCGGCACCGTCGAGTTTCTGGTGGCGCGCGGTATTCCGGTGATGGCGCATGTGGGGCTGATGCCGCAGTTCGTCAACGTGATGGGCGGCTTCAAGGCTCAGGGGCTCACCGCCGAAACCGGTGCTCGGATTGCCGAGGATGCACGAGCCAATCTGCAGGCGGGTGCGTTCAGCCTGTTGCTCGAAGGGGTGGCAGAGGGCGTGGCCCGGCAGATTACCCTCGATTCGGCAATGCCCACGATCGGCATCGGTGCTTCACCGGCCTGCGACGGCCAGGTCCTGGTGACTGAAGATGTGCTGGGCCTGGGCGGCGAGCAGATGCCACGCTTCGTCAAACAATACGCGGACGTGGGCGCGGTGATCCGCGATGCCTGCGAGCGGTTTGCCGACGACGTGCGTCACGGTCGTTTCCCTGAGGCGCGGCACTGTTACGGGCTTTGACGGATTGCCCGGGCCAGTTGCTCCACGGCCTGGGCGATGTCCTTGCTCCAATCGAGGGTAAAGCTCAGGCGCACATGCTGCTTCCAGGCACCTTGCTGGCTGAACAGTTCGCCGGGGGCGATGACGATGCGTTCTGCCAGCAGGCGATCGAACACGCGGTGCATGTCGACCGGGTGCGTGGCTTCAAGCCAAAAGCACGCGCCGCCCTGCGGGATCTGCACCTCAAAGGCACCCTTGCCGTGTTCGTCCAGCAGGCCTTTCATCCGGGTCATACAGTCCTGCAACAAGGCCCGTAGTGTGTGCAGATGCGCGTCGATGCGCTTGGAGGTGAATAGCTTGGCAATCGCCTTCTGGCGGATCGGCGACAGACGAAATGCCCGCGCCAGGAACGCCTGCTGCAACTGCGCCCCAAACCCACGGCACAGCACATAGCCGTAGGGTGCCTCCGAGCCGATCACCTTGTCGAAAGTCGAGAACACCAGCAGTTTCTGCGGGTCGGCAACGTCGCGATAGCGGGCCGGCCGGGGTGTGAAATACAACTCGCCGTAGGTGTCGTTTTCGAACAACCAGATATCCCGCTCCGCCAGCCATTGGCAGATCTGCTGTTTATCCTCAGCCGGCATGCGGCTGCCGTGGGGGATGTTCACGGTGGACGACAGCACCGCCAGGCGAATGGGCGCGTGCTTGAGCAGGTGATTGAGCGCAGGCAGGTCGAAGCGCCCGTCGGCGTCGAGGTGCAGTTCGATCACGCGGATGTTCGCGGCTTTGAGCTGGCGCAAGATCGCCCACGAGCACGGTGACTCCACCAACGCCACTGTGCCCGCCAAGCCCAAGGCGTTCAGCGACAACTCCAGCACGCTGTGCAGGTCCGCGCCGACGTAGACCTGATCGGCCTGCCAGTAGTTGTCAGTGGCGCAGGTGTAGCGCTCGGCCAATGCAGCGCGCAGCTCCGGTTCGCCAAAGGGCAGGTACAACGGTGCCAGTGAGCGCGGGTATTGGCGGGCCATCTCCCGCTCAATCATCAACAGTGGGTTTTCCAGCGACATCAGCATGGCCGGCGCGTCGCTGCTCAGGGCCAGCATGCCCGGCTGGCGGGCGCTGGCAAAGACCTGATCGAGCAGGCAGGGTGCGCGCTCAGTCAATAAAGGCGCCTGCATCAAACAAGTGAAGTAACCGAACTTGGCCCTGGCGTAGACCCGTCCTTCATCCTCAAGGAGCGCGTAGGCGTACTTGGTGGTCGACACCGATACGCCGAGGCGCTGCGCCAACTGGCGCAGCGACGGCAACTTGTGGTCGCCTTGCGAAGGGCTTGCCTCGATCAACTCGACGAGGTAGCGGTACACCGCTTGATAGGCGAACGGGGCGCCTTTAGGTGTATCCATAACCCTTTGCGCCGCATGACTTGCCATTGCAGGGGACACGGGCAGGGTGCTCTGTTAAAGGTTGACGACGGTGCGAGTGTCAGCGCTCTCAGGCCTATGCTCTACAAACGTTGCCTGTACCCGCTTGGATACCAGCATGTAAGGCACCCAGATAAACAAGCCAAACAATGCCCGGACCATTTCTTTTAGTGTGTTGTAATCGAACAGGGGCTGATTCACCAGGACAAACGAGCAGACCCAGGCATCGAGAGGAATGAAAATCACCGAGAAAATGACCGTGGCGATATACACCTTGGGGAACAAGTAATGCTTCCTGAGGAACAGGTAGACCAAATAAGCATAGGTAGCAGCCAGTAGTACGCTGATGACTGTTTCTGAAATCAGAATCGGCGCCCATAGCGGGTTATACAAGGACGATCCCTGCGTGCTCACAGCCGTAAAAGTGCCATTTGCGAAGATGGGGTAATACACGGCGAGAACGTTATAGCTCAGGCGGATAACCGATATAAACAGGCCTATTCCAACGAGCACGAGCCAGCCTCGTAATCCTCTCAAATCTTTGCTCTCTTGCATGTTGCACTCCGTGGGTGAGTAAGGGTTCGAATTTTAATCATTTGCTGAGCGATTGCCGCAGAAACGTAGTAATCAGTCCTACCACCTGTTGTTGGATCTCTACTCTGGGTCGGGCCCCTTCACCATCGCGGCAAATCATGCCATCGCCTGGCGAGTCCTCTTCGATCAACGCCATGCCGCCCGGCTTGCAGATCGACATAAAGCTGAAGTGAGTGGCGTCGGCGATCTCTACGTAGTGCGTTGATGCTTTAGGCAACCGCTTGGCCATGTCGGCGGACTCCAGGTTGGGGTCCATATCCTCCGTTGGCACGCCCCCCGCAATCACCAGTGCCGGCACCGGCAGTGCGGCCAGGCTGGCGTCGGTGAAGCCGCGCGACAGGCCCAGGTCCAATGTCACCACGGCGCCGACGCGTGGGTCGCGCAGGGCAGCGGCCAGTTGGGCCTTCGCAGCCGGTGTCGCGGCGGGTTTTATCTGCTGGTAGCCGACGCAGCCACCCAACTTCGGATGGGCAGTGCAGTCCCGGGCGAAGAGGTCCGGGTCGAAGCGGGCACCGGCGATTTCCATGGCCGTCCATCCCCCAATAGAGTGACCCACCACGGCGATCCGGTTTTCCGCCACCGTGCCGAACTGCTTCGGCTGGGCGATCACCGCATCGATGGCCCGGCTCAGGTCTTTGGGCCGTTGCCATAACTGCGCGGCAGCCTGCGGGCTGCGGTCCTTGCTGGTGGTGCCGGGATGGTTGACCGCCGCCACGATGTAACCCCGATGGGCCAAGGCGCTGGCCAGCCACACCTGATTGCCCCAGTTACCGCCGTAACCATGGGAGAGCACCACCAGCGGGTGTTCGCCGCTTTGCGCAGGCGCGTCGGGCACCGCGAGGGCACCGAAGGACACTGCGTCGTCACGAATCAGCTCGGGTGCGGTTGTGGTGGCGGTGGGGTACCAGACGACCATTTGCAACGGGCGCTGCTTATCAAGGACGGTGATGTTTTTGAAGCCGATAGCTGTGGTATCGGCGAATACCGGCGCCGCCATGATAATCAGCAGCAGTGCGGTGAGGGTGCTTTTCACAGTTTTATCGTCTTTGATGTGAGGGCCGCATCATGCCTTGAAACAGAACGTTTTAATAGAGGGGAGGCGGGACTAGGAAGTTGCTGACGTATTCCTACTTTTAAGTATGACGGCGTTGTCCTTCGTTATTTTAGGACGTGGGTGGCTTTATTCGGTTAATTAATCGTGCAATGGTGGGGGCGTGAATCTTACAGTTGGATTGATTTGAATCTTATGTGTTAACTCCTGACGCTATGGTGATAATTATGAAAAGCTTGATTGTATATTCAGGCGGTAAGCGTGCAAGCTCGTACTCGCTTGCCTTGCTCGCTATTTTAATGATTTCTACAATAGGAACTGCATGGGCGGCGGAGTTTTCTATTACTAAGGCTGAAGCGCCAGGTCCCGTACTTGTATTGTCCAATTCCAATACTGATCCTGGTGTCGGGTTTTCGAAGTTCAGCATTCTGTACCCGGACATTCCCGCAGGAACACTCAACGATCCCAAGCAGTTGTTAGAGATTCGGTGGAGTACCACGTATTATCCCGGGACGCTCAATGATGAGGTGCGCCTGTGTTACTACCGGCCCTTCAGTTCTCAAGAAAACTGTGAACAAATCTATCCGAACTCTTCAGGCGTGTTGATGGGTTTTAACGATCAGGCCTTCGGTCATGGTTCGAAAGTCATGATTTATCACAAAGTGTTGGGTGGTACACCCCCTTACGCTCGTCCTGCTGGCGTCGACTCTGTGACATTTAAATATAGGTATTAATCAGCTGTGTGACGCCCGCGGTCAGTTCTGCTGCGGGTGTTCTATACAGGGAAGAAGTTTTTTATATGAAGATTCACACGCTGTCACGCAAGGTGAATACCAATGATCAGCATCAGTCCATATACGTCATCGCCTGACAGGCGCGTGATGAGCGATTCCCTCAACGTTGCTACTCCGACCTCTGTCTCTCCTGATAACGGCAAGATGGAGGCGCCTATTTCAACAAGTCATAACGGTATCGCCACCGTCTCGATCCTGGCGCGTCAATTGAGTGATGCGGCAACGCGGGCTGAAACGCCCATGGGCCAAAAGAACGCCGAATCGCTCGAACTGATGACCGACGACAAGTATTTCGCCAATAAAGCGCAACACGACGGGGAGATTCCAGCTACCGACGACCCTGAAGTCTTGGCACGGGCGAAACAGGCGACCGGCTTCCTCAACGGCCATGACAGCAACCCTTTCAAAGGCCTGGTGCGTGATCAACTCAACTTGATCGCCCGCGACAGCGGCGGC
Organism: Pseudomonas sp. H1_A03; assembly: GCF_054685145.1. Lineage (NCBI taxonomy): Bacteria > Pseudomonadati > Pseudomonadota > Gammaproteobacteria > Pseudomonadales > Pseudomonadaceae > Pseudomonas > Pseudomonas sp. H1_A03. Next base: position 5,440,032 of record NZ_CP162829.1, on the reverse strand, counting down.
GTCTTCACGGTTAACGAGCGGCGTGCGGCGCTGGAAGCGATGCAGTCGATGGAGTCCCCAGTGGCCTTGGACCCGAAGCCGACTCCTGTTAACGGCCGTGAGATCATGATTTTGCGCTTGTTTCGCGGTAGCGAACCCCCCGTCGCCCTTCCACCTGCGACCTCTGAGAACGGGACCCAACGGTCCAGCGAATTCCTCACCCTTGATGATCGTGCCCTGATCTCGGATATGTACGCTTATGCGCAGTCAGAAGGTGCGGATTTACGCTACGTCGATCGATTGGTCTCAGCACTCGGCACCTATCGTCATTACAGCGACGGTCGTCAACTCATTGGCAGTAATGGCTATTACGTAGACGAGTATTGGACGACGTTCGATTTCAAGCCGGAGGACGCCATAATCGCATCAAATATCCTGACCGGTTCTGCCTTCAGCAGCACCCGTATCGATCAGGGCTTTTTGCAACACATCCTGAGCCCTGGCAACGGAGCGTTCAGCCATATTGGCGGCATACCATTCCTGGAGCAGATGGTGAAAAGATTCTCCAGTGAAGCCGTGGGTCAACCGCCACTTGGCAGTGAATTCGCCACCTTCGAATATGCCAAGACTGCGGACCATATCGTCAGCACCACGCACAAGGACATAAAACTTCCACCCTCCAAGGTGGTAGTCGAGGTCGTCAATGGCGTCTGGAGCGTCACCGAGTACGGCAAGGCCGCTGGTTATACGCTGGATGCTGCCACGCGCCGGGTGTACAAGCCGATTGAGCCCCCAGCCGATCAAGTGCAACAGCGCTCGCCCTTGAATATTCCTGCCGGCGAAGCGCCCAACAACACCCTGCTCGACGCTCTCGCAGACACCCGCGAGCAGCCAACAACACGATGGATCTGGCCCGGCCATCTGTTCAAACTGATGAAAAACTTCAAACCCTGAAGCGCGACTGTCTGCCAGGCACTGCAAGCGCATTTTGCTGATGCGCATTGCAGCCCAGCCGCCTCAGGCACCCGCGCCTCCCCGTTAAAGCCTACGCGTGCGTAAGCCCCGTCAACGTATCCGCAATGGTCTTCGTGCGTTGCGCTGTCCCCTCAGTCGCACGGCTTGACGCCTCCAGTGCATCGAGCATTTCGCGCAGCGCGCCCACCCCAGTGGACTGGTCCTCAATCTGCTGGGCAACACGCTGGATCTCGCTCGACAGCAGATCGATATCCACACCAATCTCCGCCGCATTCTTACGCGTGATCTCTGCCAGTTTGCGCACTTCGTCCGCCACCACTGCAAAGCCCCGGCCCAGGTCGCCCGCGCGCGCCGCCTCGATGGCGGCGTTGAGCGCCAGCAGGTTGGTCTGCCCGGCGATTTGCTGGATCACCTGCACAATCGACTGGATACGCAAACTTGAACCCGCCAGGGTGCGTGCGCCTTCCACTGCGACATCTGCCTGGTTCGACAGCCCCTCCACCGTCGCTCCAGCCTGGGCAGACACGCTGTTCTGCCGATCAATGGTGCCCACCAAATCATCCATCGACGCATGCAACTCACCCGAGTAATGCTTGAGCTGCGAAGCAATGTCCTCCTGCTGCCGCTCGGCTTGCGCCAACACTTGGCCCAAGTCTGCCAGGCCTTCGAACACCGGCAGGATATTGCGGTCCAGCCCACGGGTATTCAGGGTGTCGGTAAAGTCTTTGTTCTTGAACGCGTTAATCTGCTTGACCACCACATGGTTCAATCCCGCCAGTTTCTTCACCTGCCGGCGCAGGAAAAACGCCTTGAACTCGCCGTAATGGGCGATGAAATTGTCGACGTACTCGTCATTGAAACTGGCGCCTTTGGCCACCCGAAAGAAGAAAATCGCCGTCAGCGTCTGGTTCAGGTTCAGCCCCAGGATTTCACCAAAGGTCGAAAACCCCGCCAGCGGCACATCCCCAAACGTGCCGGCCATGCTGCCCAGTTCGGCGCCGTTGTTCAGCCGGCGCAAAATGCAGTCATTTAGGATACCCGCCACCGGCTGGCCACCCTTGCCGCGCAAAAATTGCTCGTAGTCCAAACGCGTTGCCTCACGCAACGGCGTACGCCGCACCATCACCAACTCTTCACCGGGCGCCACGTCGCAAAACAGCTGCACGATCTGCTGCTCATAGTCGATGCGCGCGATGGAGCGCACGAACAATTCACTGCCCACGCGGATGGCAAACGAGTAGTCCGCCAGTTTCGATTCCAGCGCCTGGGGCGTGCAGTTGAACGCATCGCACAGCGCTTGCACCATGCTCTTGATGTTGCCGCTGCTGTCGATCACCTGGTCAATCGTGCGGTCCTCTACCGACGCGGTCAGCACGCTGAAGGTCAAATCCGCCGGCTTGAAATTCTGGCTCTTGAACACGCCAAACCGCACCTGGGCTGCCGTCTTCAGGAACACAATCTGCGCATGGTTCTGATAACTGCGCTGGCCGTCGTGGATCAGCGTCTTCTGGAAGTCCGACTTGCCCCCGGCCGACCCGCCCACGAATAAACACGGAAAACGCCCGGACTCATACAGTGCCTCCATGAAAAACGACTCCGACGCCGACAGCCCGTCGAACACCACGTAAGCCAAGGTATCGCGATGATCGATCTGCGTACGCACCTGCACCCGCTTGATATTGCTCACCAACTTGGCAATCCGCTCCTGCATCCCCAGGCGCTTGCCGCCACTGCGAATGTCCTCACACTCCAACGGCACCATCACCACCTCGGCGCAAGCGATCACGCTGTCGTCGAACAGCTGCAACACAATCCGGTCCCAGCGTTCGCCAGTGGCGCAGTAGAGCGAATTGGCTGCGTTGCACAACTCGCCGGACGTGGTGCACAGGCTGATGGTGCTTTGGGGAAAGCGCCGTTTGAGCTTGGCGGCGATTGGGTCGATGTCCAGGTGCGGGGAGATGAAGCCGGTGATGAGCGTAGGGTTGATGCGCAGGGTGGCTAAGGACGGCTCCAGTTCGCTGGCTGTGCAGGTGAGCGTGGTGGTGCCTTGACGGGCGGGCCGGGCTTTTTTGAGAAGGGCGAGTGGGTTCATGGTGGGGGCTCGATCGGGAGGGGGCGCAGGGTGTAGGCATGCGGTTAGTAAGGTTATCGGCGGGTGGGGGGAGGACAGGAGGGGAGGTTGGGGGGATGCGACGGATGGCCGCACTTGGCAGTGAGAACTATGTGAAGCCGCGGGTCCTGCAATTAGTGCGTGACCTTAGAGAGTAGTGGTTTAAATCCGGGACAATCTGCCGCTCAACCTTGGTATTGGTCAATACAACCCCATAACTACCCTGTATCCATTGAACACAAGGGGCAGACCATGACCAACCAAACCGAAACCGCCATCCTCGCCGGCGGCTGCTTCTGGGGCATGCAAGACCTGCTCCGACGCTATCCCGGCGTGCTGCACACCCGTGTCGGCTATACCGGCGGTGATGTGCCGAATGCTACTTATCGCAACCACGGTAACCACGCCGAAGCGATTGAGATCGTCTTTGACCCGGCTGTAATCACTTACCGGCAGATTCTTGAGTTCTTTTTCCAGATACATGACCCGAGCACGCCTAATCGGCAGGGGAATGACCTTGGGCCCAGCTATCGTTCGGCGATTTATTACCTGAGCGAACAGCAAAGGGACATTGCCGAAGATACGGCAGCAGACGTTGATGCTTCTAAGTTATGGCCGGGGCGTGTGGTGACTGAAATTGAGCCGGCGGGGCCATTTTGGGAGGCGGAGCCTGAGCATCAGGATTATCTGGAGCGGATACCGAATGGGTATACCTGCCACTTCGTGCGGCCGAATTGGAAGCTGCCGAAGCGGGGTTGAGAGGGGGCGGCAGAGGAAGATGATTAGGCCTTAAATCGCGTGGTCGTGATTCATCTCCCAGTGAAATTATTGACTGTTCCTTGCGTCTCACGCCAGCAGTGCTGGCGCGATGCTTTCACCTGTAGATAAACGACGAATCACTTGCGGTAATGGCGTCGAAACTCGGTTTTGCCGTCATACAGGCGCTTGCAGGCTTTTCTGGACAGAATGGCGCAGGGAGTCAGCACGGCTGCAAATACGCACCACAACAGCGTGGCGTTGGTAAACAGATGGTCGTGGGCCAGCTTGGTGACATACCAGCTTGCCCCGACTGAGAGCACGATAAAAAAGATCACGCTTGCGAGAGGGGTGCCGTAGGAGATTTCTGCATGGCAGCCGCGACATACGCGGGCGCCCCATGGGACGTTGTTCATGCAGTGCGGGCAGGTGATGGTGCTGTTCGTTGACACAGGTTCATTCCTTTGAGGTTGTTCAAGGGGGCGCATTCTACGGTAAACCCTCCTGTACTACAGCCTCTCGGATTTGCGTTTGTGCCTGGAGGACTGCTGCGCAGTCCCAGCGGGAGCAAGCTCCCTCGCCACAGGCTTGGTGACCGTTGCTATCCCTTTGCTACGCCTACACGCCATTGCGCAGGTGGCAGGATTCCATTGACCAGGTAATTGCCCACAATCCGCGACTTGTACACGCGCGGGTTGTGGTTTGCCAGGGTTCGCGCGTTGCGCCACAGGCGGTCCAGCGCCTTGTTGCTGGCGGTGGCACTGGCGCCCAGGGCATCGAACAGTGCGGTGGTTGCTGCCAGCGTCGCATCCACCACCGGGTTCACGGCCAGGCACACTTCCAGCTCCGCCAATGCGACGTGCGGGTCGTCATCGTGCAACGGCTGATCGTGGGCGATCACGTACTGCGCCGTGTGCTCCAGGCGCTGCGCGGCCTGCTGGGCGATGGCTCGCGCGGCGTAGGCCTGGCTGGCGACTTCGCCGATCACTTGCAGCAGTTGCACATCCTGGCCTGCCGTGTCGGCATTGCCGGTGGTGAAGGTTCGGGCGCGTCTGCTCAGCTCTTCGGCGCCACTGAGGGCCGCGCGGCGGGCGATGCCGGCGAGGGTGCTGAGGTGGTAGAGCTGGAAGAACGATTGCCCATGGCCAAAACGCTGTTGAGTGGGGCGCACATCGTCGTCCACCACGGGCGCGTTATCGAAGAGGCAGGTGCCGCTGGCGGTGAGGCGTTGGCCGAAGCCGTTCCAGTCGTCGACGATCTGCACGCCGGGGGCTTTCAGGTCGACGACCACGCTGTAGATCGTGCCGTCTTCGCCGGTGGCGATGGTGTTGATCAAGTCGCTGTAGAGCGCGCCGGTGGTGTAGAACTTTTTGCCGGTGATGCGCAACGCGCCTGCTTCGTCACGGTGTAGGCGGGTTTCGAAATCACCGCGCGTCTGGTTGCCGACTTCGGTGCTGCCCGGGGACAGCAGGGCGCCCTGGCCGAGGCGGTCCAGCCATTTGGCGCGCCAGTCGTGGTCCTTGGCGCTGAGCACGTCTTCGCAAAAACCGAAGTGCCCGCGCAGGGCTTGTGTGATGTTGGAGTCGGCGGCGGATAATTCCGTGAGCAGCGCCAGCAGCTCGACCAGCGTTGCATCCTGGCCGCCATAGCTGGCTGGCAGGCGCCAGCGCGGCAAGCCCAATGCGTTCAGTTGCTGGATCACTGTGGCGAGGCTGCCGCGGGTCTGATCAGCCACGGCTGCCTGGGCGAGAATCTGCGCGAAGAGCGGCCGAAACGGCGCGACCAGTTGTTCGTAGCGGGCAGTGGGCGGTGTGCCCCAGATATTCAAAGCGGGAATTGGCATGCAATGGACCTTGCTGAAAGTGGTTCAGGTGCTGGGGTCCAGTGGTCTGGTGACGTCACCCTAACCCAAGGGTGGCGAAGTTTTTAATACGAAAATTAGCTAGCGAGCTGTGAGACGGTTCTATCGATAGTGCCCAACAGTATTAAGCGTCGGGCTTTTATTGCGATAGTTTCTACGGCAAACGACCAGACTGCATGCCCACAGATGGTTCAACAGCCATCTATTCCTGTGGGATTTCTTATGATCAACCGTCGCACACTGCTGTCCTTGCTGGGCTTGGCCTCTCTTGCATGTTATGGCCAATCGGCAGGGGCAGCCGGACCGCTGACCCTCACCGTGGGCGACCAGTTCTTCTCCAACCGCATCGTGCTGGAGTTGTCGGGCGAGCTGAAAGACTTGCCCTACACCATCGATTTCAAGCGCTTCAATACCGGCTCCCCGGTGGCCTCTGCCGTGGCGAGTGGCGCGCTGGATGTAGGCATCGTCGGCGATACCCCGGTGATCAGCCTGGCCGCCAATGGCGCGCCGGTCAAAGTGGTCGCCAGCACCCAGACCAGCCTCGACGGCGTGGGCATCGTGGCGCGCAAGGGGATTAAGTCGGTGGCCGACCTTAAAGGCAAGACCGTCGCTATCTGGAATGGTTCGTGGAGCCAACAACTGGCGTACAAGGCGCTGGATGAGGCGGGTGTGCCGCGCAGCAGCGTCAACTTCAAGTACCTGTTGCCGGCAGAGGCGAGCCTGGCGCTGACCCAGGGTGACATCGACGCCTTCGGTACCTGGGAACCCTACGTGTCGTTGCAGGAAAAAGAGGGCAGCACCTTGATCCGCAATGCCAAGGGCCTGATGAGCGCGCCGACCTACATCGTGGCGTACGAGCCGGCCCTGGCGCAAAAAAGCGCGATCATCAAAGACTTCATTGCGCGCCTCACCCGCGCTCGGGCGTGGAGCAGCACGCACGTTGATGAGTACGCCGAGGCGTGGTCCAAGGCCAACCAGTCGGCGCCGGACATCGCCAAAGTGTGGTTCAAGCGCGATGCGATCCAGGTGCTGCCGATCTCGCCGACGATCGTCAGCGAGGCCCAGGCCACGGCGGATTTTTTGGTGGATGCGCAGATGTTGAAGCAGCGGTATGACGTGGCGCCGTTGTTTGATCGGGTGCTTTAAAACGCGGAGTGCCGAGTCTGGAGTAGGTGTCCCCAGCCTTCCTGAAACAAAGAATCCGTAGAGGCGGCGGGGGTTAATCGCGAGAGTCTTTACAAAACGCTGAAGGGCGGATCAAAAACGCGCTATGAGACGATTCAGAAGCTGATGATGGCGTTAGGGGTTGAGCTGACTGTGCAGCCGATTGCGATCCAAAAAACACCGGCAGTCGTCCGCAAACCTTAGTACGAAAACGCGCACTTAAGCACGAAGCAGTTCGAGTGTGGGAGCTGGCTTGCCTGCGATCGCGGTGGATCAGCTAAAGGTGTACCGGCTGACAGTCCGCCATCGCAGGCAAGCCAGCTCCTACAGTTGTTTGCGTGTTTTTGCCTTACCGCACCAGGCACGGCTGCTTGTTGTTGAAGCGCCATCCCGGAATCAGGAATTGCATCGCCACGCTGTCATCCCGGGCCCCGAGGCCCATGCCTTCGTACACGTCATGGGCCTTGGCCACGGCGTCCATATCGATCTCCACACCCAGGCCTGGCTTGCTCGGCACTTTCACGTAGCCGCCTTCGATTTTCAGTGGCGCCTTGGTCAGGCGTTGACCGTCCTGCCAGATCCAGTGGGTGTCGATGGCGGTAATGTCGCCCGGCGCGGCGGCGGCGACCTGGGTGAACATCGCCAGGGAAATATCGAAGTGGTTGTTGGAGTGCGAGCCCCAAGTCAGGCCCCATTCATGGCACATTTGCGCGACGCGTACTGAGCCCTGCATTGTCCAGAAGTGTGGATCGGCAAGAGGAATATCGACGGATTGCAGCTGGATGGCGTGGCCCATTTCGCGCCAGTCGGTGGCGATCATATTCGTGGCGGTTTTCAGCCCGGTGGCCCGACGGAATTCGGCCATGACTTCGCGGCCCGAGTAGCCGTTTTCGGCACCGCAGGGGTCTTCGGCATAGGCGAGCACGTGGTGCTGGTCGCGGCACAGGCGGATGGCTTCTTTCAATGACCAGGCGCCATTTGGGTCGAGGGTGATGCGGGCATCCGGGAAGCGTTCGGCCAGGGCGGTGACGGCTTCGATTTCGGCATCGCCACTGAGCACGCCGCCTTTGAGCTTGAAGTCGTTGAAGCCGTATTTGGCTTTGGCGGCTTCAGCGAGGCGCACTACGGCGTCGGCCGTCAGGGCTTTTTCGTGGCGCAGGCGGAACCATTCATCGTCGCTGTCGGCCTCGTTGCGGTAAGCGAGGTTGGTAGCGCTGCGGTCGCCGACGTAGAACAGGTAACCGAGCATTTTCACGGCATCGCGCTGCTGCCCTTCGCCGAGCAAGGCGGCCACCGGGACGTCGAGGAATTGACCCAGCAGGTCGAGCAGCGCGGCTTCCATGGCGGTGACGGCGTGGATCGTAATGCGCAGGTCAAACGTCTGCTGGCCGCGCCCGGCAGCGTCGCGGGAAGCAAAGGTGCTGCGCATCTGGTTGAGCACGCGCTGGTACTGGCCAATGGGTTGGCCGATCACCAGGCTGCGGGCGTCTTCCAGGGTTTCGCGGATGCGCTCGCCACCGGGTACTTCGCCCACGCCGGTGTTGCCGGAGCTGTCTTTGAGAATGACGATATTGCGCGTGAAGTAAGGCCCATGGGCGCCGCTGAGGTTGAGCAGCATGCTGTCGTGGCCGGCGACGGGGATGACCTGGAAGTGGGTAATGACGGGAGTGTTCATGGCAAGTTCCTGAATGGGCTCAAAGAGGTTTGCTGAGGGCGGCGCCCGTAGGCACAGTTGGCGCCAGCACGGCGGAGGGCGACGTCTTGGCAAAAAACACCAGGATCGCGGCGAGCACCGAGGTGCCGGCCAGGCCATATAGGCCGCCCTGGATCGAACCGGTGGTCTGTTCCAGAAAGCCAAAGGTTGTCGGTGCTACGAAGCCGCCCAGGTTGCCGATCGAGTTGATCAGCGCGATCACCGCGGCGGCGATGCGCACATCCAGGTAGCCCTGGGGGATAGGCCAGAACAGCGACGACGCCGACTTGAAGCCGATGGCCGCAAAACAGATCGCCACAAAGGCAAAGATCGGCCCGCCGGTGGTGGACATGAACATGCCCGCTGCGGCAATCAATAGCGCCGCAGCGACCCAGGCTTGCTGGAACTTGAACTTGCCCGACAGCGAGGCGAAGGCGTACATGGCAATGATCGAGATCAGCCACGGGATCGAGTTGAAGAAGCCGACCTGTATATCACTCAAGTCGCCCATCTTCTTGATGATGCTCGGTAGCCAGAATGTCGCCGCGTAGATCGTCAGTTGGATGCAGAAATACAGCGCGCAAAACAGCAGGATCTGGCGGTCTTTCAGCAACTTGCCGATGGTCGGTTTGACGGTGGTGAGGGCCTCACGTTCGCGCTGTTCCCTGTCGATGGCATTGACCAATGCGTCCTGTTCTTCGCGGGTCATCCATTTGGCGTCGTGGGGTTTGGAGTCCAGCCAGAACCACACAAAGAACCCCAGCGCCACCGAGGCCAGGCCTTCAATGGCAAACATCCACTGCCAGCCGTGGAAGCCAAACCCTTCGATCTGCAACAGTGCGCCTGAGAGGGGGCCGGAAATCAGTGAGGCGACCGCCGAGCCGCTGAGGAAAATCGCGATGGCTTTACCACGCTCCACGCCGGGCAGCCAGCGGGTGAAGTAGTAGATCACCCCAGGGAAGAAGCCGGCTTCGGCCACGCCCAGCAGGAAACGCAGGATGTAGAAGTGGGTTTCGTTCTGGATGAACGCCATCATCGTCGCGACGATGCCCCAGGTGAACATGATGCGGGTCAGCCAGATTCGCGCCCCGACCTTTTGCAGCAGCATGTTGGAGGGCACTTCGAAGAGGGCGTAGCCGATGAAGAACAGGCCGGCGCCAAAGCCATAGGCTGCGGCGCCAATGCCCAGGTCATGCTCCATGTGCGTGCGCACAAAGCCGATATTGACCCGGTCGATGTAGTTGAGGATGAACATGATCACGAACAGTGGGAGCACGTGGCCCTTCACTTTGCTCACGGCGCGCGCGAGGACTGGATCACTTTCTGGTGCGGCAGATGCATGGCTTGAATTGTTCACAATTCAAAACTCCCCCTGATTATTTTTATGCGGGTTTGCGTGTCTTGTTGATAGACATCATACAAGTAGGTTTCTTGAGATCGCAATGCGTTGGTCGGTGTTTTTGTTCTTCTAACGCCCTGCGTAGATCAGGTGTTTTGGTTATTTGTAAAGGTTTTGTTGGGTTTTATGCGGTTTTTTGAGCGGTCGGGTTGTCTGGATTAGTCGCAATGGCTCGAGTGAGCAATGTGAATGCTATGATTGGTTGTCATACAAGTTGAGGGTTTTTTGAATCAACCTGAGCCCCTCTCCGGGTGGGGTGTTAAGCTCCCTCCAGCTCAACCCCGTGGACTTGTAGCAATGCCCATTGAAAGTGGACCCCCCTCCGTAGACGCTCCACCAACCTCGCCCAAGGCGTGGTCGATGCGCTGACCCAGCGCATCCTGCTTGGCCAATTGAAGCCCGGTGAGAAACTGCCATCGGAATCCACCATCGTGCTTGAGCATGGCGTGAGCCGAACCGTCGTGCGCGAAGCGCTCTCGAAGCTGCAGGCGTCTGGCCTGGTGGAAACCCGTCACGGCATCGGCACCTTTGTATTGGCGCTCCACGCCCAGCAGGGTTTGCGCCTGCATGTGGACACGGTGGCCAGCGTGCGCAATATGCTCGAGTTGCGTCTGGGCCTGGAGGTACAGGCCGTAGCGCTGGCAGCGGTGCGTCGAACCGACGCTCAATTGGCCCACATGCGCCAGGCGCTTGACGATTACCAGGCGTCCCTGGCGAACAACGACAATTGCGTGGAAGAAGACAAACGCTTTCACCAACTGATCGCCGAGGCCACCGGCAACACGTTTTTTACCGAGATCATGCTGCATTTGGGGAACGCGATGATCCCGCGCACCCAGCTCAAGGGGGACGAGCGTGGCGGTGCCGACTTTGCCCAATTGGGGCAACTGGCGAACCTGGAGCACGAGGCGATCTTCAACGCGATCAAACGCCGGGACCCGGACGCCGCACGCGCCGCCATGGTGCTGCACTTGACCAACAGTCGGGACCGTTTTTCGGGGGAGCAGGGCCGATGAACGAACACACGTTATCCATGCGCCTGGAGCGCGTGGGGGCGAACGTACCTACTGGCGCGCGCCTGGCCGATATTGGCTCCGACCACGGCTATTTGCCGGTGGCGTTGATGCGCCGTGGCTTGATTGTGGCGGCGGTAGCGGGGGAGGTGGCTGCTACGCCATTCCATGCGGCGCAGCGCACCGTGCGTGACAATGGCCTGGAGCAGCAGATTACGGTGCGCCTGGCCGATGGCTTGGCCGCCATCGAACCCCGCGACGGCATCACCGCGATCAGCGTTTGCGGTATGGGTGGCGAGACGATTCGCGACATTCTCGAAAACGGCAAACCTTACCTGAGCGGCCAGGAACGGCTGATCCTGCAACCCAACGGCGGCGAGCAACCCTTGCGTCAATGGCTGATGGATAACGGTTATTCCATCCTCAGTGAAGAGCTGCTGTGGGAGAACCGCTTCTTCTACGAAATCATTGTCGCCGAGCGCGCTGGGCCGGTGGCTTATAGCGCCGAACAGCTGTACTTCGGCCCGCTGCAGATGCAGGCGCGCAGTCCGGCGTTCCTGGCCAAGTGGCAGCGCATCTTGCATCAAAAGCAAAAGACCCTGGCCAGCCTTGAGCGCGCGCGGCAGGCGGTGCCTGAAGAGACGCGGCAGGAGATTTCCCAGCAGGCCAGGTGGATCGCTGCGCTACTGGCTTGATACGCCTTTATTCAAACCTGATGACCTGGGGCACGCTTTACGATCAAACCTTTCAGCCGGGAGGTCGCGGGGTTGAGGGGCGGAGTGAGGTCAAAAATGTGGGAGCTGGCTTGCCTGCGATGGCGGTGGGTCAGTTGGCGCATGTGTGTCGGGTACGCCGCTTTCGCAGGCAAGCCAGCTCCCACAGGGGATGAGTGTTGTTTGGGGAATTTGCGCCATTAGTTACAGGGGCAGCTTTGGGATGAGTGTTTCTGCCCCATTTCCGTGCGTTTCTCGTTGTTTATTTGGTGCGAGCCCGCCTATTTCGGGGCGTTCCTCCACAGGCCCATTTTTTGCTTGTGCCTTCCCAATCAATGACATGGCATTTTGCCGTTAGTCATTTCAAGGCTTCACCCAGCGGTGCACCGCGTGGGTCGTTTTTGGAGAGTGGTCGGACATGCACAGCCTTTTATCACCGGGTATCCGCCTGCTGGGTCGTTTCGGCTTTGCGCGCAAGTTCCAGATCCTGTTCTTCCTGTTCATGCTGCCCCTGGCGGGTAGCCTATGGATGATTGGCTCGGACTATCGCGACAAATTAACCGTGATCTCGAGCGAGCAGTCCGGCGTTCGGCAATTACTAGCCTTGGACTCGTTGGATGGCCAATTGACGGCCCAGCGCAACCTGGCCGCGCGGTGGAAAGCGGCAGACATCCTGCACGCTCCGACGCCGGCAGCGAAGGCGGCGATGGACAAGGTGGACGCGAATTTCCCCGTGATCCTGCAAAGCCTGCAAGCGTTGGGCGATTCACTTAAATCGCAGAACGCCAGCGCCGATATCCTGGCCCGCTTCGAAGCGTTGCAGGCCACGGTCAAGGGCATGGATTCCCAATCCCTGCGCACCGTGGGCTGGTGGCCGGACGGCTACGACCGTTTCACCTCGGCCCTGACCGCGATGCAAACCCTGCGCGAGCAGATCACCCAGGATGCCGGCTTGATCCTCGACCCGTGGTTGGAGACCTACCTGTTGATGCAGATTTCCACCCAGCACACGCCTGACCTGATTGAGCGGATCGGCCGCATGGCCAGTGTGGGTCAGTCATCCATCGCCTCGGGGCAGTTCACCCTGCAAAGCCGTTTGCAGATGCGTGACTTGCGGAGCCGCATCGGCGATGCGCGGGACCAGTTGGTCAAGGCCGCCGCCTCCCTTAGAGCCAAGCAATACGCGGGTCTGGAGCCCTGGGCCACGCAGTACGACAACAGCCTGCAACGGCTGGACAACGAACTCAAAGTGCTCGACGACGGCGTGTTCGGAGGCACCATCAAGCTCGATACGGCGGCCTTCGAAACCGGTGTCGACGGCATGCTCGACGGTTTGGCCGCACTGCGTAAGCAGTCGCTGACCTCGCTGGATGCGCGCTTGGGCCATTACCACACGCGTTCCATCCAGCAGTTTATCCCGGTGGCGGCGACCTTCAGCCTGCTGGCGTTGGCAGCGTTGTATCTGTTCATTTGCCTGCAGGCCTCGATTCGCCGTAGCGCCAGTGGCATCACCACCCTGGCCGAATCCTTGCGCGACGGCAATCTGTGTGTGGAAGTGGCCGTTGAGGGGCGCGACGAACTCGCCGCGATCAGCGCGGCCTTGAACGTTGCAGTGGTGCAATTGCGCACCAGTCTGCTAGGCGTCAATCACGAAACCCAGCAGCTTGGCTCGGCGGTACAGACCCTCAACGCGCAATCGGGCAGTACCCTTAACGAGGTCGAAGACCAGCAACACCAGATCAGCCAGATTGCCGCCGCTGCTACCCAATTGGCCGCCACCTCCATGGGCGTTGCCCGCAGTTGCGAACAAGCCTCGAGCAGCGCCCAACAAACCCGGCGCATTGCCGAGGACAGTAGTCGCGACAGCCAACGCACCACGGCCAGCATCCAGCAGCTCAATCAACGCCTGACTGACACCGCCAATGCGCTGGAGCAAGTCAACCAGCAGGGCCAGCAGATTCAATCGGTGGTCGATACCATTCGTGGCATCGCCGAACAGACCAATCTGCTGGCACTTAACGCCGCCATCGAAGCCGCCCGTGCCGGCGAGCAGGGCCGGGGGTTTGCCGTGGTCGCTGATGAAGTGCGCAGTCTGTCACAGCGCACCCAGGCCTCGACCGCACAGATCGCCGGCACTGTCGACAGCTTGCGCGCGACGGTCAGTCAGGCAGTCACGCTGATGGGCGTCGCCTGCGAACAAGCGCTGACGGATGCGCAATCGGTCACCGGGCTTGGCGTTCGATTGGGCGAGATTGCCGGTGCGGTGCAGAACGTTACTGACACCTTGGCGCAAATCGCCACGGCAGTGGAGGAGCAGGCCACGACGGCGGATGAAGTGAGCGGCAATATCCAGCAGGTCGACCAGGCCGCCGGGCGCTTGCTCGACGGCGCAAGGGCAGTCAACCGAGCGGCCGACACCCTGAGCAAGGGCAGCCAGGCGCTGAGCGACAACACCGCGCGGTTTCGCCTGGGCTGAGCTGATACCCCATCATTTTTACAGGCTGACGCACCCCCCTGTGGGAGCGGGCTTGCTCGCGAATGCGGTTTATCAGTCACCAGATGGATTGACTGATCCACCGCATTCGCGAGCAAGCCCGCACACATTTGATTTCCGGTGTTTTCGGTAGCCAATCAGGCCCTCCACCTGAACCTTCGGCCGCTACAGCGCTCACTTACTAAGTCGCCCTGTTCCCCTGCCGAAAGGAATCCGCATGCCTGCAACGACCTTCCCGCACGGCCCCGTTACCCGAGAACTCAGCCTGCGCGCCGTTATCATCGGCAGCGTGCTCGGCATCTTGTTGACGCCTTCTAACGTGTATGCCGGGCTGAAGATCGGCTGGTCGTTCAACATGTCGATCATCGCGCTGTTGATCGGCTACGCCATCTTTCAGGGCGTGGCCAAGCGTTCCACCGACCACCTGCCGTGGACCTTGCACGAAAGCAACATCAACCAGACCGTCGCATCGGCCGCCGCTTCGATCATTTCCGGTGGATTGGTGGCGCCGATCCCGGCCTACACATTGCTGACGGGCAACCAGTTGGACGCCGTCCCGATGATCGCCTGGGTGTTCTCGGTGAGTTTCCTGGGCATCTGGATCGCCTGGTATCTACGGCCCTCACTGCTCAATGACAATGCGCTGAAATTCCCCGAAGGCATGGCCACTCTGGAAACCCTGCTGCACATCTACAACCACGGTCGTGAAGCCGCTACGCGCTTGAAGGTATTACTTAGCGCCGCGTTGCTCTCCGGGCTGGTCAAGTGGGTGGACACCTTTGCGTGGGCCTTCCCGCGCTGGTCGCCGAGCGTACAGCTGGAGCGTCTGACCTTCACCGCCGACCCTTCGCTGTTGCTGGTGGGCTTCGGCGGCATTATTGGTATTCGCGTGGGCCTGACCCTGTTGCTCGGTGCGCTGATCGCCTGGGGCGGCCTGGGCCCGTGGCTGTTGGCTCAACACTTGGTGGCCTTGCCTGCGGGCAGCAGCGGGCCGCAGTTCGCCGCGTTGGTGGAGTGGTTGTTGTGGCCGGGTGTGAGCCTGATGGTGTGTTCCACCCTGGCGTCGCTGGCGATTCGTTTGTGGGCGTTGTACAGGTCTACGCGGTCCAGCTGCGGTTCGACCTGGACGGTGCCCAAGCCAGGTCCGGCCGCCGGTTTTGCGCTGGCGATTGCGCTGGTGGTGAGCCTGCAGGCGCTGCTGTTCGGCATCCATCTGGGCATGGCATTGCTCACTATCCCCCTGGCGATCTGCCTGGCCGCCGTCGCCGCGCGCGTGGTGGGCGCAACGGGCATTCCACCTATCGGCGCTATCGGGCAACTCTCCCAACTGAGCTTCGGCATCATCGCGCCGGGGCAGGTGCCGATCAACCTGATGAGCGCCAACACAGCCGGCGGTTCGGCCGGGCAATGCACGGACTTGATGAATGATTTCAAGGTGGGCAAGGCCATTGGCGCCACACCGCATAAGCAAGTGATCGCGCAGATCCTGGGAATTTTCATCGGCAGCATCGTCGGCGTATTCGCCTACCTGGCGTTGATCCCTGATCCACAGACCATGCTGCTCACCGAAGAATGGCCTGCACCGGCGGTCGCCACCTGGAAAGCCGTGGCGCAAACCCTCACCCATGGGCTGGGTTCACTGTCCACCAGCATCCGCTGGGCGATTGTCATTGGCGGCTTGGTCGGCGTGGTGCTCGGTGTGCTGGACAGCACGTTGCCTGCTCATCGCGCCCGTTTCCTCCCGAGTGCGGCCGCCCTGGGCCTGGCCTTTGTACTGCCGGCCTCGGTTTCGCTGATGATGGCCCTGGGCGCCATACTGACCTGGCTGGTGAGCTGCCGCTGGCCGAGCCTCACCGAGCGCTTTGCGATCACCGTCGCCGCCGGCCTGATTGCGGGGGAGAGCATCACCGGCGTGGGAGCTTCACTGTGGTCGATGGTGAACTGACGTGTGGTTCGACAAAGGCCGAGCCTGCCGCCATGGCCTCAGGCGATCTTCACATTCATGGTGATCTTCGCGGTGAACACCTTTACGTCGCCCTCATCGAAAATATCCACCGGCACGATCTTGTCCCCAGCGGTTGACCAATCAACGCCGCTGCCATCCGCCAGTGCGTGGATGCGCAACCCGAGTGGGCGCGCTTTGTGTTCCAGAGCCGTTTTGCCGTGGCCAACGGCCCGCACAGCCACACGCCACCTCGACACCCAGAAATTTAATTGTCGGCACTCCCGGGCGCTGGCGTAGTCTGTTTCCAAGACACCCTGTCGCCCAGCGGAGCATTCAATGATCATCGTCCACCACCTCAATAACTCACGCTCGCAACGCATCCTGTGGCTGCTCGAAGAGCTCGGCCTGCCCTACGAAATCAAGCGCTACCAGCGCGACCCCAAAACCAACCTCGCGCCGCCTGAGCTCAAGGCCATCCATCCGCTGGGCAAATCCCCGGTAATCGAAGACGGTGGCCAGGTACTGATCGAATCTGCCGCCATCATTGACTACCTGATCCGCCACCACGGCCAGGGCCGCCTGCAACCGGATCCGGCCAGCGCCACCTACGACAGCTACGTGCAATGGCTGCACTTCGCCGAAGGCTCGGCCATGCTGCCGTTGATGCTCAACCTCTATGTCGGCCGCCTCGGCGACGCAGGCGCGCCGTTGCACCCGCGTATCGAATCGGAAGTGGCCAATTATTTGGGTTACTTGAACGACGTGCTGGGGCAGACGCCTTATCTGGTCGGCAATGAATTGAGCGGCGCGGATATCCAGATGAGCTTTATCGGCGAAGTTGCCGGGGCCCAGGGCAAGTTGCAGGCCTACCCGAACCTGACCGCGTGGGTGAAAAAATTCCAGGCGCGGCCTGCTTATCGCAAAGCGGTGGAGCAGGGCGGGGAGTATGCGTTTGCCAAGTAAATTGAAATAAACGAGGCAGGCCACGTCTATCATCGACGTGGTCCGGCCCAGAGGTCTCGGTCAATCATCCCGACCAGCAACACCGTCGCTATCGCCAGTGGCACAGTTGCTGTTTGACGTGCTGATGGCAGTAAAAAAATAGCTTTATCGCTGTTGCAACGAACCCTTTGGTCCCAGGCTTCAGAAGAGGAATAGCGGCCGCTCGCTTGAAGGGCACGGCTGCGCGTTATCCTCCGCTGAACATTGTTTACAACTGTTTACGGATTGGATGACGCGACCGCTATAGGCTATGGGTATCCATAAGAGCCCCCAGCCATGAATCAGCACGCCCTCGTCGCCACATTGTTTGCATTTGCCTTTTTGCTGGCGCCACCGGCCGAGGCTGCGACGCCCATCACCCATGTCGCCATCTACCGTGGCCCGGCAGGCTGCGATGACTGCTCTGAAAACGTGGCAAAGGCCCTGCACCGCCTCAACCCCAGTTATCACATCGACTTTGTCGGTGCCGATGAGCAGGTCGATATCACACCGCAAACCCTGGCGCGCTATGACCTCTATGTGCAACCCGGCGGTGGTCAGGATATTCCCGGCGCGCTCCGCAGCCTGGGTGATGCGCGCATCGATGCCATCCGTGGCTATGTCGCCGGCGGTGGGCGTTACCTGGGTTTGTGCATGGGGGCCTACCTGGCGGATGACAGCAACTTCGGCCTGATCCCCCTGGATCTCGACTCCGAAGCTGGCCGCCCCGGCTTTGAAGTGTCCGGCATCGCCGACGCCGCCGTGCAGGTCACGTGGAAGGGCAATGTCGACCATGTTTTCTACCAGGACGGTCCTTACTTCCCCAGCGCCCATACGTCCGTGCCCTACGAGGTCATTGCGACCTACCGCAACGGCGACGTGGCGGCGGCGCGGTATACCTATGAGAAGGGCGTGGTGGTGCTGAGCGGACCGCATCCCGAGGCCGGGCGCGAATGGTTCGAGAATGCCGAGATCCCGTTGAGCAAAATGCCCCGAGGCGATCTGTTCGGCTCGTTGATACGCAGCTTCTGAAGCCCACGCCGTCCTCTGTAGTGAGCGGGCTTGCCCCGCGCTGGGTTACGAAGGTATCACTTCGGTCCCCCAGTAAACCGCAGCGTCTGTATCGCTCCCGCTCCCCAGCCCGCTATTAGGATCTGAACCTCCTTTTTGACGGCCGTCTACCAGAACCTACGCCTGAACTCTAAGCGCACTGATGATAAACGCATGCAGACTATTAACCGCCTTGGACCCACGAGACGCTCGGCTACGTAGAATCGAAACCTCCATCGGTTCGATATTCCCCAAGCCGTGCTCGCTACTCAAGACCTGAAGTGACGGCTGCACAGTGCACTGCGTAATCGCGGCAATCGCGAGTCCGCCTTCAACGGCAGCCACTTGGCCCGCCAAGCTGGAGCTGTTGTACACCACCTTGAATTGGCGACCCTGCTGCGCCAGTGAATTCACCGCATACCGTCGCGCTAGGCTCTCGCTTTCGTAGACGGCGATAGGCACCGGGTCGCGCCGCCACAACTCGAACTGGGGCGACCCCACCCACACCATCGGCTCCTTGAACAAAAAGGTGCCGCTGTGCGGCGAGTCCCTGGACACCAGCGCCAGATCAAGGTCGCCGTTGCGCAAGCGTGGGATCAGTGCGGTCGACTGTTCACAGGTCAGTTCTATGTCCACCCCCGCGTAACGCGGTGCAAAACGTTTCAGAACCGGCGTGAGGTACCTTGCCGCGTAATCCTCCGCGACACCCAGCCGGATGCGGCCAGTCAACGCTTCACCATGAAAAGCCGCCTGAGTCTCGGCGTGAAGCGCCAGCATGCGACGGGCGTAGCTCAGCAGCGTCTGGCCGTCATCCGTGAGTTGCAGGTGCCGCGGGCCTCGGTTCAACAGGGAGCGTCCCAGCGCGGCCTCGAGTTTCTTCATCTGCATGCTCACGGCGGACTGCGATCGGTTCACCTCATGGGCCGCGCCCGACAGCGAACCGGCGTCCACCACCGCCACAAAGCACTTGAGCCAATCGATCTGCAAATCGCTGGAGGACATTGCACGTACCTTTATTCGTTAATCGAATGACTGCGACGTGAATTATGCGCTTTTAACGAAGCGAGTTCATTCGCAAGATGCTGGCTTGAACCCAGCCATTGCGGACCTGATCATGCCATTCGAGACCTGGTTGCTCTACCTGATTACCTGCTGCGGCATTGCCGTAGTGCCAGGCCCGAACGCGCTATTGGCACTGACCCATGGCGCGATCCACGGCAGCCGCAGAACACTGTTCACCATCAGCGGTGGCGTGCTTGGTTTTGCCCTGGTGCTGACACTGTGCGCGTTGGGCCTGGGGGCACTGATTCAGGCCTCGGCCACCTGGTTCATGGCGTTGAAGATTGCCGGCGGGCTCTATCTGATCTGGTTGGGGTTCGGCCTATGGCGCTCAGCCCCCGTCAGCCTTGATACACCCGGTAAAACAGGCCTGCGACGCTGGTCGCTGTTCCGCCAAGGGCTGGTATCGGCCCTATCAAACCCTAAGGCATTGCTGCTGTTCACCGCGTTTATTCCACCGTTCCTGGACCCGCACAGGAGCCTCATCGCGCAGACGGCCGCCATCGCGCTGACCTACGCCGTCGTGGAGTTTTTTGTTGAATACATGGTGGCCAGCGCAGCGCACCGAGTCCGGCCGTGGTTGGCGCGAACCGGGCGGCGGTTCAATAAAGTCTGCGGTGGGTTCTTTGTACTGTTTGGGTTGGCATTACCCATTCATAGCTGAACGTAAGCTCGCTTGCGAGGGCCCCCGCGTTATTTTTTGCGGTCTTCGCAAACAGCTTTCAGGCCTAGATAGTCAGTCACTGAGCGCTCGCGAAGCCTTAGTAAAAATCATAAGAGAGCGCCCATTCCCCAGTCTCGATTTTCAAGAGGCCGCTCCATGCCGATGGCGGCTTCTGATTTTGGAAACTACGCGGCGATCACTAACGGCATGCCTTCGCGGTGTAGCTGGTAACAGGTTCACGGCTTACAGCTCCCGTTGTGCCGTTCTTGACGATTTTGCTGATCCAAATCCCGCACGGCTCTGAACTGGATTCATAGTCTGCGCCGGGCTCAGGCACAAAATAGAGACCGGTGACGCACTGATATTTCCGCGTAGCACCTGCATACACCAGGGTGATCGGTATGTTCGGGCTTACATAAACTTCGGCGCTATTTTGCACGCCGCCGCCCCCTGGAATGCCAAGGCTCCTGTCGTTGAATTTGTGATTGTTCAACGGCGCCAAGGACCTTGAATTGACTATTCCTGAGTCGGGTAAGTGCCAGTCAATGCATTGGCTGTTGGGAACCAGCCTGACGGTTTGATCAGTGATGACCCTTAGCCTGCTGGACGTGGCGGGCTGTGGTTCGTTATACGCGGTGGTATAGGACTTAAGCCCTGTGACCGTAGAACATCCGGAAAAGAGTGGGATTGATAGCAGCATCAATAAGAAGGTTTTGTTCACGGTATCGATTCCATTCGTAGAGGGCGCGAGTCGCGCCGTTTCGGTCGCGGCGACGCTTTAGAGGGGGCTTGTTTGAATATCGAGGCGCACCCGTTGCCACTCATTCCAGCAGTCTTCGGCAACGATATCCGGATAACCGCGCTGTTCTTCCATCTCCAACGCGGTGCTGAAGGTGAGCGCAACACAGGTGGCTTGGTCGCGGATATTACACACCTCAAGCTCCGTAAGCGGCAGGCCCTTTTTGTTCTCGGCGGCGGTGAGCAAGACCACGAGGGCGGGCACGAAGACCAGGCATAGCGGATCGGTAGGCATCGATTTCTTCCCTGATGATTTGGGTAAAAGCGCCAGTGTAAACGTGTGGGGATGGGTGCGCATGTGTTCTGGTTTCTACTCACGGATCAGCGCGGTGCGCTCGAAGCGATGGCCGATCAACATGCAGGTCTCCGTATGCACTGCTTTTAAGATTGCTCGAAGGGCTGTGACGGGCGGTCGTTCGTCGCAGGCCAGGATCTTGTTTCACGCAGCGGAGAATACCTAATGCCGAGGATACCGCGTGTTGGGATGCAGAGTTCTCTCCAGGATTTCATCGGGTGCAATCGCCTTGATGGGACTATTAGCGCTGGCAGGATTCGGCCAACTGCGGACAGTGACCGAATCGTTGCGAGCAGCCCATCGCCGCTCAAGGTCGCGCGCTCGCTGGTGGACCTTGAACAAGCCGACGGGATCAGACGCGAACACAGGGCCGAGGGGCTGCAATATCGGCCAACAATGCTCCAGCCCGTTTCACCCCTTGGTAAGATCAACCAACGGCGTCTGCCGCACCTCAGTCTCCCGCCCATCCTGAATCTCGCTAACCTGCTTCAAGGCTCTATCCACCGCCGCCTTATCCGCCAACAAGCTATAGCTGATGCGGAACTGCTTGTGTTCCTTGGGCCCAATTGTCGGTACTAGATTCAGTGGCCGCTGATAACGGCGGTTGTAGGAAAAACTTGTCCCCGGCTCCAGCCCTGTGACGTAGCCCTGGCCTTCGGTGTCGGTGTTTTTCCACAGGGAAAACACGGGCAGTGTCTGGGTATTGAAGCCGACCGAAACGCCCAGGCTGCCGGCCTTGTTATGCAACACGGTCAACGTATCGCCCTTGGCATCGGCATACGGCACCACGTTGTACACCGTTTCGTCGTAGTCCCTGGTCGGTGCGCGGTAGGTTTGCCAGTCGGGCAGATCGTCCTTGGCCTTGTCGTTGAACGGCGACACCTGTTTCACCGGCGCGGCGAAACGAGCGCCCTGCTCCAGGAACGGGGTGCTGAAGTTGCTGTGATACAGCGCTTGGTATTCCTTCGGATAGTCGCCGTTGTTGGTCAGAGTGTCGTTGAGGGCGAACACGACGCTGCCGGGTTCGGTCACCAGTTCGGTCGCGACCGAGAAGTCGACCTTTTTGAACGCCTGCTCTTTCAGCTCGCCGCGCAGGGTAATGGCGTACGGTGGTTTTTCATCGATATGCAGCGTGACTTTATTCGCAGGAATGTTGGCGGCTCGACCGTGCAGGGTCAGCAGTTCGCCGTTGTCGACGCCGGGGTGGCCGACCCATTCGTATCCACAGCGGGTGACCAGCTCATTGAAACCCTCCAACCAGCCCAGACCACCGCGGCCATTGAGTTCGATAAAAGACGGATTGACCACTTCCTTGACCGGCGAATCCCAGCCCATGCGTACATTGCCAACTGAAGCCTGCAAGACGTTCATTCCGCGAGTCGGCACTACCGAGAGTTTCATCGTGCCGTTATCGATGTCGACGATGCTGACGCCCTCCTGCCGACCGCCGTGCAAGGTGCGCAAGGTAACGCTGAAGGGTTTGTCGGTTTTTATTCCGAGTTGCTGACTGGTGATCTGCCAGCCCTGCGCGGCTTTGTCAGTGTCGAGCAGAACGTAATCCCAGGCCATGGCGTGGGAGGCAGCGGACAGTGCGCTGATGGCAACAAAAAGTTTGAGCGGGGTCATGGCGGCAGCCTTTCTTGGAGTTGTGCCATTTTTATAAATGGGATGAAACGTTTCAGCAAGCTAAAAGATCGACACGGTGATGTCGCTGATAGCCCATTTCTGCATTCTGTGACCGGCTAAAATCGACCCCAAGATGTTCTTCGCGAAAGGCGGCAATCGGCCAGAAGCGGTCATTCATACGCGTCTACCAAGTTGGCATTCAGAACGGCGCGACAGGCTAGAACCTACTATTCAGTGCAGTCGTCCTGTAAATCGCTCTTCAGGGGATCCGGCAGCTAAAACGGCTTCGGCTTTTATCAGCGTGCCATCGAAATCTGCCGGCTTATCCAGCCCTATCCGTGCGCTGGTGCAGTAAAGCGTTTCATAACCAAGTCCCGCTAACACCGGACAAGTGGTCTGAATACACGGGGAGTCGATCACGCTGTCAACTTTGCCGTCAGTCGCGTAACGCACGACTCTGCTACCGCCCCATTCCGCATTCCAGAGAAAGCCCTGCGCATCAATACAAGAACCGTCTGGAGCACCCTGACCGTTGACTGTAGTGAATACACGCTGGTTTTCTAGCGACGGGTAATCGCAGCAGAAAATGCATCCTTGCAGGGAGTCCGCGTAATACATGGTGGAACCGTCCGGGCTAAAACAGATGCTGTTCGGGATCGCCACTTCGGGAAGGTCCAGCGTTTCAGTCTTGAGCGTCGCGGCATTGAACCGGTGAAATCGCCCTATAGTTTGCACCGCCTCACCGGCATCCATAGTGCTAAACACAAAGTTGCCCATACGGTCGCAGCGGCCATCATTGACCCGGGTTCCGGGTACTCCAGGCGTGATGGTAATTTTGGTGAAGGGAAGAGTACTCAGGTTGTAATAACCTAGGCAGGAGGCCAATCCCATTAGCAATACGTCTGTATTGGTCGTAAGGGCGAACGACCCCAGCGGCTCGGGCACTCGCCAGTGCTGTACTTCACCGCTCACGGGGTCCAGAGCAAGCAGTTCGCAACCAGGGATATCGGTCCAGAACAGGCGTTCCGTTCTTTCACACCAGACAGGGCACTCGCCAAGAAGACTGGTGGTGCCGCTTAGGGTTTTAAACATGGTTGCGTCCTACGAAACAGGATGGGGCAAACAAGGCAGTCAGTTGGAGAAAAGCGCTGACCACCTGTCACCGAACAGGGCGATGGCCAGTCCTGCGAGCATCACCATCGACCCGGCCAACTTGATGAGAGACACCGGCCTTTCCGATGCCCCCATCAATCCGAAATGATCGATAACCAGTGAGGAGATAATCTGACCTGCGATAGCGAGGCCCAGCAGGGCTGACAGGCCGATTTTTGGCGCAAGCACCACATAACTAAGCAAGGCACCGGCACCCAGCAGACCGCCCAGCAGGCTCCACCAGGGCTGGGCAGGTATAGCCGCCAGTGAGGCCACTATCCCGCCACGCATCAATGAAAAGACGCCCAGGCACACCGCTCCGGCAGTAAATGAGAACAGCGCCGCCGCTACGGAATCTCCACCCACACCTTTAGCGAGTTGACCATTCAGCGTGGTCTGCAGGGTAATGCCAAGCCCCGCGGCGATGGCCAGCAGGTAGTAAGCTGCGTTCATTTCGCGCCTCCTTACTTGGCTGACTCAAGCGGCATGAATGTCTCGGCAAAAATATCCGGCTGGTAGCCTGCGGCAGCAAACAGATGCTCACGGGATTCGTCGATTGCTGCACGCAGCCTTTCGCTGTCCACGCCCAGCACCTTGCCGCCGCGCTTGACGATGCGCCCGCCAATCATGACCGTGTCGACATTGCTGCGTTCGGCCGCGTGTACCACGGTGCCGAATGCGTTACCCGACGGGTAAAGGTTGATGTCCTGCGCATTGATAAGGATCAGGTCGGCCTGTTTGCCGGGGGTCAGGGTGCCGACTTTGTCCTGCAATCCTGCACAGGTGGCGCCGTCAAGAGTGGCGGCTTTGAGCAGGCCATGAGCCGGCAGGGTCACCGGATGATGCTCTGCGCCGCAGCAGCGCTGCTGGTGCATGCCCATGACGCGTTGCAGGTAGAACGCCACCCGCATCTCCATGAACATGTCACCGCTATAGGAGGTTTCGTTATCGACACTCAGCCCCGGGCTGATGCCGTGACGCTGGGCCGACTGCATGGCGAACATTCCATCTTCAATGCCGTAGTGGGCATCTGAACGCGGGCATACGTTGACCCGCACGCCAGCCTCGCGAATGATTTTCCAGCCGGCGTCCGGCAGCGCTGTGCAGTGGTTGAAGATGTTATCGGGGCGCAGCAGACCCTCGCGATGCAAACCCTCCAACTCAGCTGCCATGTCCCCGCCGAAGAATTCGGTAATGATAGGCAGCCCCAAGCGCCGGGCCTCAGCCCATAGCTCAGGCTCCAGCTGCGCCATTACCGCCAGCGAGAGCAGCGGGTTGTCACCGTTCTTGACGTATTTCCCCTGGAGACGCTCCAGGTTGCCGGGCCAGTGGGCTTTGTCCCACTCACCAGAAACTGGCGCACCGGAGGCGTGTACAGACCGGATACCAGCATCGAGCAGCGCCTCGACCGCGGCGTCGGAGTGCGCGCCGGTGCGGCTGTTGTGCGAGTTATCGACCACGGTCGTGATGCCCGCATCGATGCACCCCAATGCAGTCAGTAGATTGCCAATATACATGTCAGCCGGGCGATAGTATTTGGCGAACGAGAAGTGCGTTGCGTTGCAGTAGTCTTCCAGGGTTTCGGCATTCGGATTGATTCGACGCAGTTGGCCCTCCCAGGAGTGACGATGCGTATCGACCATGCCGGGCATGGCAATCATGCCGGATGCCTCGATAACCATAGCGTCGCCGGCCTCGATGTTTTCACCTATGGCCGTGATGGTGCTGCCTTCGATAAGGATATCGCCGCGCGCCAGATTGCCGATATCACCGTCCATGCTCAGCACAGTGGCGCCGCGGATAAGGGTGCGGGCGGCCTGAGCGGTCGGGGCCTGCACAATGCTGCGGTTATATTCAGCCATTTTCTGTACACCTCTTCAAATTTCGTTGGAAGCAATGTACGCAATGCGATACTGCGGGAAAAAGATGGTTAAACTGTTTTTATTATTCAATATCTACGAATAATAACGACTTTACCCGATCACTGCTTTGAGGCTGCTAACAGTCATGGACCGTATTCAAGCGATGCAGGTTTTCGTACGTGTGGCTGAAGCAGGAAGCTTTATCCAGGCGGCGCAGACGCTCTCTCTGCCGGCCTCCACAGTTACCAGCAGCGTTAAAAATCTTGAGAAGTACTTGCAGGTACGCCTGCTGAACAGAACAACGCGTCGGGTCAGCCTGACCTCTGAGGGCGCACAATATCTGGCGCAATGCCGGGAAATATTGGAGCTGATCGAACACACAGAGACCAGCCTGACGGATTCCGTAAAACGGCCACAGGGGCGTTTGCGTGTCGATATGCCGGGTGGCATTGCACACTTCATCGTCATGCCAAACCTGCAAGACTTCTACAGGCGCTACCCGGATATCTACCTGATGATAGGCGTCAACGATCGGCAGGTTGATCTGGTTCAAGAGGGTGTCGATTGCGTTATTCGTACAGGCGAGCTCGATGACTCAACGCTCGTTGCGCGCCCACTCGGTCGGTTTCGCTGGGTAACCTGTGCGTCTGCCGCCTATCTCGAAGAGAACGGCACTCCGCAAAATCCGCAAGATTTGTCTCACCACCGGGCCATCCATTACTTCTCGGGCCGCGCAAGGCAAGCAGGTGAAATGCGCTTTGCCCGTGGTACCGAAAAAATCTCAGTCCCGGTGAACGGCACAGCGGCCGTCAACGAGACTGGGCTTTACATCAAAATGTGCCTTGAAGGCTTCGGGCTGGTGCAGCTCGCTGAGAACGTGGTCAGCGAGCATCTGCGAGAAGGGCGACTGGTCGAAGTGCTTGCTGACTGGCAGCCCGCATCGGTTCCTGTTCACCTGCTATACCCGCATCAGCGCTTTTTATCGCCAGCTGTGAGCGCATTCGCTGACTGGATTGCTGGGCTTGTTCGCGACGATGATTCAGCAGATTCAAGTTGAACGTTGCGCCCGGCCAGCATGCCGGTGAATGCTCCGGCTACGGAGATTGCGGCTGTGATCAGCAGCGGTCCTGTCCAGCCACCGGTCCAGTCGTGCAGTTGGCCCAGCAGCAAGGGGCCTGCGGCTGCCATCAGGTAGCCGACGCACTGCGCCATTCCTGAAAGTGCCGCCGTGTCACCGGCATTTTTTGTGCGCAAGCCGATGAAGGTCAGGCCGAGCATCATGCTGGCACCAGAGCCGAAGCCCAGGACCGCGGCCCACAACATGGCGTATTCTGGCGCGTAAATGAGCCCGATCAGGGATGAGGCGGTTAACAGGCTGACGGTAGCGGCTGCCAGTTTCTGGTCTTTGAGACGACGAAGCGTGGCCGCCAGAATCAAGCCGGGAATGGCCGTCGTCAGTTGAAGCGTGCCGTGTACCGTGCCTGCTTGCTCCGGGGATATGCCATGGTCCATCAGAATGGTCGGCAGCCAGCCGACGGCGACATAAAAAGGCATCGCGTTCAGCCCCATGAACAGTGTGACCTGCCATGCCAGCGGCGAACGCCAGACGGCCACGGTTGGCGCTTGTTTCGGACCTGACAGATTTACGTGTTCGTGTTTTTTCAACTGCGGCAGCCACACCACCAGCGCCAACAACGGGGCTGCGACCAACAAACTCAGGGCAATCGGCCATCCCCATGATTGGGTCAGCGGAACTATTACGGCTGAACCGACAGCGCCCGCTGCACCCATGGTGATGGAATAAGCGCCGGTCATGGACGCCATTTTTGTCGAGAAGTCGCGTTTGATCAGGCCGGGCAGCAGCACGTTGCCCAGGGCGATCCCAGTGCCTATCAATATCGTACCGGCGTACAACACCCATGCGCTGCCTGCGGAGCGGAGCAGGATGCCCGCTGAAATGACCAACAGTGCACCGAAAAGCGTGCGCTCGATGCCGAACCTGCGGGCGACCGATGCGCTGAGCGGGGAGAAGGCTGCAAAGGCAAGTAATGGCAGTGAAGTAAGCAGGCCTAGAGCTGAGGCGCTCAAGCCAAAATCATTCTGGATCAGCGGCAAAACGGGCGCGATGCTGGTAAAGGGAACGCGCAGGTTCACGGCGATAAGCAGAATGCCTGCGACGAGCGCGATGGCATGCCACTTGTTTTTTGTATCTGACATATTCTTTATCTGTCCTCTTAAAAGAAGACAACTGTAGAGAACTTCAGAACCGGCTAATATAGATATCAAGACACCTGATATCTAAATTATGCCAAGCTCAAAAAATGTCGTTTCCTCGCCGGAAGATTTCGATTCAGACCTTTTCGCCCAGGCAGCGATTGCCCTCAAGGTTGCGCCTGACCTCAATGATTCGGGTGCCCGTCCGCATGATCATCGCAAAGGCCAGCTCATCCTGTCTTTGCATGGCGCAGTGAGCTGTGAGGTGCAAAATGCACTCTGGCTTGTCCCTCCCCAGCACGCCGTATGGATCCCGGGCGGCACGCCGCACAGTTGCCGAGTGACCGAAAACGCCCGGACCTGCTTTCTGTTCGTTGAGCCCGGTGCGGCAGCCATGCCTGAAGAATGCTGCACGGTTGCCATTACGCCCCTTGTTCGGGAGATGGTCCTGCATCTCGCTGAACAGGAACCTGCTTACCATTCCGAGGGCAAGACAGCTCGGCTGGTTGCAGTGCTGCTTGAGCAGCTTTCCGATGCCCCGCTGAAAGAGCTGCATTTGCCGATATCAGACCACCCCAAGATCAAACAAATCGCGGATACGCTCTTCTCAGATCCAGGCGACCGAACCACGTTGCGCGAGTGGGCCACTCGGCTTGCAACCAGTGAACGAACGCTGGCCAGGCTTGTAGAAAGCACGACCGGGCTGAGCTTCGGACGCTGGCGTCAACAATTGCATTTGATGATCGCACTGAGTCATTTGGCGGAGGGGGTATCCGTGCAACGTGTGGCGGGCATCCTGGGATATGACTCTGTTAATGCATTCATCACTATGTTCAAGAAAGCACTGGGTAAACCGCCTACTCAGTATTTTTCCTCTCTGCGCTAGTGCTCTGCTGGCTGATACAAAGCGCCGAGGCTGTAGAACGATCTGTCTGCTATTGGCCGGTTAGCGACCGTCGCTCTGATTAGCCATCCTTGTCTTTCCACACGTGGAGGACTTGTCATGAACATCATCGCTACCTGCGGCCGTCAGCCCTGGAACAAAGGAAAACTAGTCGGGCAGAAAGCCCCACTCCGACTGAGAGATATCTGGGCCATCCGAGTAAGGCTTCAAATTGCGAAAAGAACCCGGGATCTGGCTCTCTTCGATCTGGCCATCGACAGTAAGCTTCGAGCCTGCGACTTAACCAAGCTCCGCGTGCGTGATGTCGCCCATGGCGAGCACGTATCATCACGAGCCATGGTGATGCAGCAGAAAACGCAGCGACCAGTGCAGTTTGAGATCACTGAGCAAACACGGTCAGCTCTCGTGGCCTGGATACATCAGGCACAACTTCGCAGCGAGGACTGCCTTTTTCCTAGCCGGCTACATACCTCAGACCATCTATCCACTCGTCAATACGCTCGTATCGTCAAAGGCTGGGTGAAAGCCGTAGGCCTTGATCCAGCCATGTATGGCACTCACACAATGAGACGTACGAAGGCATCACTAATCTATCGCAGAACGAAGAACCTACGGGCGGTTCAGTTGCTGCTCGGCCATACGAAGCTGGAGAGCACTGTTCGATATCTGGGTATTGAGGTCGATGACGCCCTGGAGATGGCGGAACAGACTGAGGTTTGATCATGCATAGCGACGGTCGAAGTCAGGCCGTCGCTAACCGGCCAAGAGCCGCCAGTCGACGTCCCTTAAATAAGCGCTAAGCAGGGTAAATTTCGCGATGAAAAGCGGGATAGCTCATACGAAAATTAATGCGCTGCTAGGGGCTAGCACCTATACGTGAGGCCGAGCGCGCAGGGTTCTGGGATCGGCTCGGTTGTACTCGCACAGATTTTCGAAGCAGCGGATGCAGCTGCACTGCCGATCACAGTAGGTGCCCTCAAAGAAAGTGCCTCGAACCGTTTTACATCCGCCATGGCTTCGTGTTCGTCGAAAGCAGTAAATTCGACAATTATTATGACCGTCAGCACCTTACGCCGCGCTGTGCACCTTGCCAGCCAGGTGAAATGATTTGAATCCAGCGCCCGCCTTCTAGACAATCCCCGCCTTTGGCTCGAAAGGATGCGTGCGATGAAGTTCGAAGGGACTTTCCAATACATGGGCAATCACGGGATCGTGTTCAACGTCTCGCAGATCACCCTCACTGACAGCGAACGCGGGCGGCTGCGCGAGCTGCATTTTGGTGAGGCGAAGAGCGCGCACTACGAGGTCAACCGCAAGGTCGTCGAGGTGTACGACAAGATGCTGGCCAAGAACCTGCCGTGCCTGATGATGATCGGCATCTCCAAGCCGCTGACCCGGCAGCAGGGCGATGTGCTCAACGCCCAGCGCACCAGAATCGCCAACCTGGCGGCCTCGGCGTTCGCGGGCGCCACCTCTTACGTTGCCTCCCCCTACGTGGGGGCCCCCGTCGGCGCCGGTGTGCGCATGTACGTGAATGAAACCCTGCCCACCTATCATGCAGGCGACATACTGGTGAGCATCGAGGCGCAGGTGAACGGCGGTATCGGCCCGCAACGTACCGCCTCGACACTGATCATCAAGACCTGACGGGAGAAACCCATGTCTGACATTACCCAGCTGGTCGCTGCTCTGGTGCTGTTCTTTCTGCTCGATCGGTTTCTGAAGTCGTACCCGCTTCGCAAGTGGTTAGGGGTACTGCTGGTGGCGATGGGGGCGGTCGGCTGCGTTGCGGCGAGCCACATCCGCTTGCTTGGATTTGACCTGGGGTTGCTGTCGATCTTTGCCGTTGCACTGGGGGTGGGGTTGTTCCTAAAGCGGCGGCGGTTCGAACAGATGGGTTGAAGGTGGCAGGGGTTCTCCGCGGTTTAGTGCTCCAATGCCTGTCATACAGGAAGCAGCGGCGCAAACATTTGTTGTGATGCTTACGGCAGCGCTCTCTCTGCGACAGCCCTCCAGCGCCCAACCCATGATCGTTCCCAAGCACCGCGTGGGAACGATCAGCATGGCGTTACGCCGTGGCGTGTGCTCCATCCACAACGACGTTATACGGCGCTTGCTCACGATCCCGCAGGCCGTAGTCACGAATGACCGAAGTCACGCGAACGCGGTAATCGTCGAAGATCTTGTCGCGCCCGGCGCGTTGTGCAGACAGGTGCGCGGTGACGTTGCGCCACTGCACCACGGCTTCCTCATCGCGCCAGGTGGTCACCGACATCACCTTCTTGGGGTTCAGCGTACTCTGAAAACACTCGACGGAGATAAACCCGTCCATGGGTTCCAGCAACGGGGTCAGCTTATTGACCAGGTCCACATAGGTCTCGCCCTGACCGGGCAGTGCCTGCAATTCGAATAACACGACGATCATATTTGACTCCTCATCCTTGACGGTTTTTTTCAGGTGGTCTTAAACGGCGGCGGTTGCCCGCCGCCAGTGGGTTAACGGGGGCCCAGGTTGTTCAGCCAGGCGCGCATCACGTTGCCAGCGGCGCGGGTCAGGCGATCGCCCAGGCCAGCGGCCGTGGCGCGCAGTGCGACGACGTCGATGCCGGCGTGGGCGAGTTCGCTGGCGTGGCCAACCAGCCACTGTTCGATGTGGGGGGTGTTGGCTTCGAGATGAAACTGCAGGCCCAGAATCGTGCGGCCCACGGCAAACGCCTGGTGGGCGCCCACTGGTGTGCTGGCCAGCAATACGGCACCGTCGGGCACATCGAACTGGTCGCCGTGCCAGTGCAACACGGGCGTGTCCATCAGCGCGGCGAGCGGTGAGTCCTGGCCGGCCGGAGTCAAGGTCAACGCGGAAAAACCGATCTCCTTGACGCCCATCGGGTAGACCTTGGCATGCATGGCGCGGGCGATCAGCTGTGCGCCCAGGCAGATGCCCAACAACGGTTTGCCGGACGCCACGCGCTGGCGCACCAGCTCCAGTTCGTCGTGCAGAAACGGGTACAGGTCCTCGTCATACGCGCCAATCGGGCCGCCGAGCACAATCAGCAAGTCGGCCTGCAGCACCTGCTCCCTGTAGATGGTGTCCACGGTGGGGTCGAGGTAAATCAGGGTGTAGCCTTCATCGGCCAGCACCACATCCAGGGTGCCCACGTCTTCAAAATGAATGTGGCGCAGTGCAATAGCAGTTTTCATGGAAACACTCAGCGGTTGAAATAAGGGCCTGACGGTTTATGCAGTGGGGTTGAGGTCGACCTTGATCGTCCCCGATTGCGGGAAGGTGCAGCAGGCCAACGCAAAGCCTTCGCCCTTGTCCTTATCGGTCAGGCAAAAGTCGGGCTCGAGGGTGTATTCGCCCTCGGACAATTTGATCCGACAGTGGCCGCAGATCCCGGCGCGGCACAGGCTGCGCACTGCAATGCCGCTGGATTCGAGCATCTCCAGCAGGCTCTTGCCGGCGGGCGGTTCCAGCAACTCGTCGGTGTGGCTTATGTGCAGGCGCAGCGCAGCGCTGGTCGCAGGTTGCGCCTGCGCGGCCCTGACCGGCGGGGTGAAGGATTCGATCAGCAATTGGCTGTCCGGAAACAGCGCCAGCGTTTGCTCGCGCAAGCCTTGGGCGAAACGGTGACTGCCGCAGATCACCACCGTGTCCGGGTTACCCAGCAGGTTCAGGTCGGCGGCGGTGGGGCGGCCGGCCCTGAAATGGCCGTTGCTGCGCACCGCTTCGCGGGTAATGAAGACCTGCAGCGAAAACCAGCGGGTGTTCAGTTCCAGGTCCAGCAACTCATGCAGGAAGGGAATGTCGGCCACCGTCGGCACACATAACAGCAGGCTTACCTCGGGCACCGCCAGGCCGCGTCGTGCGCGTTCCAGCAGGCCGCGCAGCAAGGCGATTGGCAAGGTGATGCCGATGCCGCCAGCGAGCATGCCGACGTGCTTGCAGCCGATGATCGACCCCAGGCTGATGTCCCCGGCCACAAACTCCACCGCGACCTGCGAGCCCTCCTGCAAGGTAGCGTGCAACTGGTCCGAGACCCCGCCATGGCCTTCGCGCTTGACCGCAATCTCGAACCCGTCGGCGCCTTGCCTGCGAGTGATCGAATACAGCCGTTGCTGCGGCGTGCCCGTAGTGTCCGGAAAGCGCAGCGCCACGTGCTTGCCGGGTTCCAGGCGGTCAAGGAACTCGGCGTGGGCGCCCACGGCGCGCAGGCTGAAGACGTTGATCGCAGCGGTTTCAATGGTCACGCGTTCGCAACGGGCCTGCAGTGGGGTCATGGCGTTCATGCGCGGGCCTTCTCGCTCAAGGTTTCGATGGCGTGTTCGGCGCTGCTCAGGCCTTTGCCGGTCAGGCCGATACGGTCGATCAGGGCCTGGAGCGAGTCGGTGTATACGCTGATTTCGTTGTTGTCGCCCACGTCATGCAGGATCTCGCTGGCATGCGGCATCTGCAGTATCGAGAACACCTTGGCCCATGCGCCCATTTCGTTGTTGGCGAACATCTGCACGGTGCGCAGGATGATTGAGCGCAGGTACTCGCGCTCGGTGCGGCTCAGGCCATGAACGATGTCGGAGGCGACGAAACTGAACACGCTGGAATGGCTCCATTCATCGATGGCGTGGGTGCGTGTGACCTCGTGGCACACCGCCTGGATGCTGGTGTCTTCGGCCATGGTCTTGAGGTAATCGGTGATCAGCGTTTCACTCGCGCACGCCACACCAAAACGGGTCAGGCGGCGCTCCCATTCGGCCGTGCAGTTGGCCAGCAGGGCTTCGCGCCAGGTCACCAGGTTGAACGCGCTGAAATCCAGCGGGGTCAGTTTGCGCATGTCGTAGATGTAGTTGCAGGCCATGCTCGACATGCGCGTGTGCAGGGCTTCGTCCAGCAGTGCCTGGGACATCACGTCCTGCAGCAGGGCGCGGTTCTGGCTGTGTGGCGGGGTCTTGATGATGTCCTCGCAGGCGGGCACCACCACGTCGCATTCGATGTAGATCGTCTTGAGGTTGTAGATGCCCCACGCGTAGGACAGGCACTTGGATTGCAGGTCCTGCGGTGCTTCGAGCCAGGCCTGGTGATGACGGAACGGCAGCAGCGACAGGCTGAAATCCTGCTTCTTCGGGTCAAAGGCCAGGCCCCAGTAATCCGGTTGCGGATTGTTCACGGCAGCGCGGGTTTTCCAGAGCCCGGACAACTTGGCGAGCATGTTTTGTACCACGTCATCGGTACCACAATTCAAACGGTCCATGTTTTAACTCCAAAGAAAACAGCTATTGGTGTTCGGGTTATGAGTGCAGTCCTTTGCAAACATGACGGGGCCGCAAAAGCGGGTTGCCGCGTAATAAATGCGGGACGTTGCCCTTCAAGTTTGCGCCAAAAAAAGCGGGGGATATTGCTCCAGGTCAGTTGAATTGCGGGTGTAATGCGGGCATTTTCCGGGCTTTGGCCAAGTGCCGTTCCTGCATCAGGGTCAGCGCGACCGTCAGGCCCATAAAGGCAGCACTGGCCCAGAAAATCGAGTTGTGGTGGCCTTGGTCGAGTAGCCAGGCGAACCCGACCGGGCCGAGGGTGCCGCCGATATTGAAGCCGGTGGAGACAATGCCGAAGGTCTTGCCTTCCGCGCCTTTCGGCGACGCTGCGCGCACCAGCATGTCGCGGGACGGCGCGATCACCCCGGTCAGGAATCCCGCTACACCGAGTACCAGCAGCAGTGCCAGCTCGCTCAAGTGCGCCGTGGCGACCAACAGTATCAACCCGCAGGCCAGGGCAAACGCGCTGGCGGCCACCACGCCATGGCGACGGGTGCGGTCGGCCAGTGCGCCGCCTGCCAGCACGCCAAAGGCGCTGGCAAACAGGAACGCGGTGAGTGCCGAGTTGGCCCAGGTCAAGGCCACGCCCTGGCCTTGCATAAGGGCCGCGACCGAGAATTTTTCAATTGCGCCGGTGCTCAGGTTCAGCAGCACGAATAACAACGTCAGGCTCAGCACCATGGGCGACAGCAACGAGCGCCGACGCGTGTCGAGGGGCGCCGGGTCGGCCGCTGGCGACACATAATTGACTTGGGCCAGTGCCGCGCCAGGTATCGACAACACCGCCAGCGCGACAAACCCTACGCCTGCGGCGGCGGCAAACGCCATGGCCGGCGTGCTCGCCACGGCGATGCTCAACAAAAACACCGGGGCCACGGCGGCGCCGAGGAAGCCGGCGAAGGTGTGCACGGAGAATGCTTTGCCAATGTGGGCAGGGTCAATATGGCGGGACAGCAGGGCATAGTCGGCCGGGTGGTAAACCGCGTTGGCGACGCCGGCCAGCGCCATGCCGATCAGCAAGCAAAGGTAGTTGGGCACGAGTGCAATCAACAGGAAACTGCTACTGCCCACTGCCAGCGCGGCTAACAGAAGGCGCCGTGCGCCGAAACGGTCCACGGCAAATCCCATAGGCGCCTGCACCAGCGCGGTGACGATGTTGAACAGGCTCAGGGCCAGGCCCAACTGCACGTAATCGACGTCGAAAAAAGCCGCGAGGAGGGGAAACAACGCCGCCAGCACCATGATGTGTAGATGACTGACAAAGTGCGCGGCTGAGACCTGCGGCAGCAGTCCGATACGAAAAGACGTCATGGCAGAACCTGTGGAAATGGGGGTGACAAAACCGGCGCAGAGCTTAGTGGGGCGTTGGTCTTGCGGGATAGTCCAATGTTCAAAGGTTCACCAGACCACTTTGCAGCGCTACTGGTCTCGCGCCGTGGCGCCGCGCCGCGCAGTGGTCTGCAACGCTGGCGCAAACTGGTATACCGGCGCGGGCCGTGTGCCGCTAGGGTAGACGCCGTTTGCCAATCGACGTTTTCACAGGGAGTGACCATGCCGCATTTCGCTTATCGAGACGGGCACGCGCTGCCGGTGCTCAGTGGCGTCGCACTGGCCCAGGCGGACGGGGATGTGTGGCGTGCCATCGACGCCGAGCGCCAGCGCCAGATGCAGTCAATCGAGCTGATTGCTGCCGAGAATTTTGTCAGCCGTGCAGTGCTTGAAGCCCAGGGCTCGGTGCTCACCAACAAGCATGCCGAAGGGTATCCGGGACGCCGTTATTACGCCGGCTGCTGCAACGTCGACGCGGTAGAAGAGCTGGCCAACGAGCGCGCCCGGCGGTTGTTCAACTGTGCCTACGCCAACCTGCAACCCCACTCGGGCAGCCAGGCCAATCAGGCGGTGTTTCTGGCGCTGCTGGCACCGGGCGACAAGATCCTCGGCCTGGACCTCAAGTCCGGCGGGCACCTGTCCCACGGTGCGG
This sequence comes from Pseudomonas sp. H1_A03, assembly GCF_054685145.1. Taxonomy (NCBI): domain Bacteria; kingdom Pseudomonadati; phylum Pseudomonadota; class Gammaproteobacteria; order Pseudomonadales; family Pseudomonadaceae; genus Pseudomonas; species Pseudomonas sp. H1_A03. The sequence goes on along the minus strand of NZ_CP162829.1, from coordinate 5,404,037 downwards.
CGTTCAATATGTCCGGGCGCTGGTTTCAGGCCCTCAGTTATGGCGTGCATCCCCTGACCCATCGGGTCGACATGGACCAGGTCGAGCAGATGGCCCGCCAGGAACGCCCGCGATTGATCATCGTCGGCGCTTCGGCCTATTCACGGGCGCTGGACTTCGCGCGCTTTCGCGCAATTGCCGACGAAGTCGGGGCCTTCCTGATGGCCGACATTGCCCACGTCGCCGGACTGGTAGCGGGCGGTGCGTACCCGTCGCCGGTGCCGTTCGCCCACGTCACCACCATCAGCACCCACACCACACTGCGCGGGCCGCGCGGCGGGATGATCCTGTGCAACGAGCCGGGCATTGCGCAGAAAATCAATGCGGCGGTGTTTCCCGGCCTGCAAGGCGCGCCGCTGATGCACACGCTGGCGGCCAAGGCAGTGGCGCTCGGCGAAGCCTTGCAACCGGCGTTCAGCACCTACGCGCATGCGGTGATTGCGAACGCCCAGGCCTTGTGCGGGCGTTTGGCCGAAGGCGGGTTGTCGGTGGTCTCGGGCGGCACCGACTGTCACCTTGGCGTGATTGACCTGCGGCCGTGGGGCCTGGTCGGCAATGTCGCCGAACAGGCGCTGGAAGCGATCGGGATTACCGTGAACAAAAATATCGTGCCGGGCGACGAGGTCAAACCCAGTGTCACCTCCGGCATTCGCATCGGCAGCGCGGCCTGCACGTCGCGGGGCATGGGCGTGGATGAATTTCGCGAGATCGGCGACATGATCCTCGCCATGCTCGGCGGCGTGCGCAGCGGCGCCCTCGACAGTCGCACCGAGCGCTCGATTCGCGAAGGCATCGGCGAACTGACCAAGCGTTTCAAGCTGCCTTACTGAGCGGCTGCCTCTAGATTTTCAGCGCATTGGCCAGGCGCAGCATGGCGGCTTCGATTTCATACGCGGTCAACGACGAGTAGCCCAGCAGCCAGCCGTATTGCTGCGGTTCGCCTGCGTACAGCTTGCTGAGTCCGGACAATTGCACGCCGGCGGTGGCCGCCTGGCGGATGGTTTTTTCTTCGCTCCAGCCCGCTTTCAGCAGACAGGGAATCTGCAACCCGCCCGGCGGCAACTGGGCGGTGACGACCTCGCCCAGGTACTTGCCAATGGCGTCATGCATGATCGAGCGGCGCCCGGCATAGAGCTTGCGCATGGCCCGCACGTGGGCGTTGTAATGGCCGTCTTCCATAAACCGCGCCAGGGTCAGTTGCAGCACTTGCGGCGTATGCCCGTCCATCATGCTGCGTGCGTAGGCAAAGGGCTTGACCAGTTCGTGGGGCAGCACCATGTAGCCCATGCGCAAGCCGGGGTAGAGCGTCTTGCTGAACGTGCCGATGTAGAGCGTGCGCTGATACTTGTCCAGACCCTGCACGCAGGCGGTGGGTTGTCCGTCGTAATGGAACTCGCTGTCGTAGTCGTCCTCGATCAGCCACTTGCTTTTTTCCGCTGCCCAGTTGATCAACTCAAGGCGCCGTTCCAGCGGCAGCGTCACGCCGGTGGGGTATTGGTGCGACGGTGTGACGTACACGCAGTTGGCGCCGCTGCGGTCGGCGTACAACAGGTCGGTGCGGATGCCGCGTTCATCGACATCGATGGGCAGCACCTTGGCTTCAGCGATCTCGAAGGCTTTGCGTGCGCCGTAATAGCCAGGGTTTTCCAGCAGGATCGGCTTGCCGGCATCCACCAGCAGCTGCGCGCAGAGGTACAAGGCCTGGCGCGTGCTGCTCAGCACCAGCACCTGATCGGGCGAACACTTGGCCCCGCGCTCTAGGTTCAGGTAGGTGGCAATCGCCTTGCGCAGCGGCTCGGCGCCTTGCGGGTCGCCGTGCAAGAGCACGTTGGCGCGATAGTCCTTCATCACCTGGCGTTGCAGGCGTTCCCAGACATCCGTGGGGAAACTGCGGGTTTCCGGCAAACCGGTGGCGAAGGCCTTGATGACTTGCTGGTCGCTGACGCCGCCCGTTTCGAAGATCATCCGCCCTCGCTGGCTCAGCTCGGCGCCGGGTGCGGCGGCGTTGCTGCGCACTTCCTGGGCCTTGATGCGCCGGCGTGTGGCGCCGCGCAATTCGACGCCGACCGTGTCGCAGACGTAACTGCCAGCACCCTCGCGGCGTACGATAAACCCGTCCCGATGCAACTGCACGTAGGCGTTCTCGACGGTGTCGCGGGCGCACCCCAGTGACGTTGCCAAGACCCGTGTGGCAGGCAGTTTCAGGCCGGGGCCGAGGGCGCCGTCGAGGATCAGTGCGCGCAACGCCCGCTGGATGCGCTGGTGCAAGTCCAGCAGCTGAAACTCCACGTCGTTGAGGCGCATTTTCAGGGTTTCGAGCTCGAAGGTTTTTGCCATGCGGTCTGCTCCGTCCTTTGGAATTGGCCTGTAATGGCAGGCCAGTCTATCCGTAGAATCCAGCCCTCGCCAGCCCGGCCCCGGCGCGTGGCAAGCCCGCACGATGCGAGTGTTCTTGAACAGGAGTTACGCGACGATGGCCAGATCCCACAACTTCAGCGCCGGCCCCACGGCGGTGCCGCTGGAAGTGCTCACCCAGGCACACGAAGAATTTTTTGATTTTGCCGGCACCGGTATGTCGGTGATGGAGATCAGCCATCGCTCCCGCGTGTTCATGGACGTTGCCCGCCAGGCGGAGCAGGACCTGCGCAACATTCTCGGCGTGCCGGACGCATACAAAGTGTTGTTTTTGCAAGGCGGCGCCTCGCTGCAGTTCGCCCAGGTGCCGATGAACCTGTTGGGCGACAAAGGCACGGCGGACTACCTGCACACCGGCCTCTGGTCGGGTAAGGCGATTGAAGCGGCGCGGCGTTATTGCGATGTGCGAATCGCGGCCAGTGCCCGCGCAACCGGCTTCGACCGCGTGCCTGACGCAGCGAGCTGGCACCTCAATCCTGACGCCGCCTTCCTGCATTACACCGAGAATGAGACGGTCCACGGCGTGCAATTCATCGCCCCGCCCGACAGCGCCGCGCCGCTGGTGTGTGATGCCTGTTCAAGCCTTTTGTCCAAGCCGATGGACGTCGCCCGGCATGACCTGGTGTATGCCGCCGCGCAGAAAAACATGGGGGTGGCCGGGTTGACGGTGGTCATCGTCGACCCCGCATTACTGGAACGCTCCCATGCCTTCACTCCGGACATTCTCAACTACGCCCACATCAGCGATGCGCAGTCGATGCTCAATACCCCGGCGACGTTTCCCTGGTACCTCACCGGCCTGACGCTCAAGTGGATCAAGCACAACGGCGGCCTGCCGGCCTTGCATGAGCGTAACCAGGCCAAGGCGCACCGGCTCTATCGCGCCATCGACGAGAGCGGCGGGTTCTACCGCAATCGGGTGCAGCCGGCGTACCGCTCGATCAACAACGTGCCGTTCGTGCTGGCGGATTCGACGCTGGAGAAGACCTTCTTGCGCCGCGCCGAAGCCGCCGGCCTTAACGGCTTGAAAGGCCACGCCAGTGTCGGCGGCCTGCGCGCCAGCCTCTACAACGCCGTCTCGTTAACCGCAGTCGAGGCGCTGACTGACTTTATGGCTGACTTCGCACGCGCACATGGGTAACCGCTCCTGCGCGAAAAGTGGTCTGGTCTGCTGCGCACAAGCGTAGGGGCAAACCCCACCATTCAACGGCTATAAATGACCGCCTGGCCACGGCCTGATCCATTGTCCAGCAAGGAGCCAAGACTTATGCCCTCTACTCAATCCCAGTCGTCCCTGCGTCTGCGGGATGTGCTGCACCCGGTGGTTGCCGGGCTGATTTCGGTGATCGTCAATTACGGCGGCACCTTCATTCTAGTGTTCCAGGCCGCCAAGGTTGCCGGTCTCAGCCCTGAGCTGACGGCGTCGTGGGTCTGGTCGGTGTCGATTGGCGTCGGTGTGACAGGGTTGTTCCTCAGTTGGGTGAGCCGCGAGCCGATCATCACCGCCTGGTCGACCCCGGCGGCGGCGTTCTTGATCGTTGCCCTGGCGACCACGCCCTACGCCGAGGCGATTGGTGCGTATTTGATTTCAGCGGCGGCGTTCGTGCTGCTGGGGGTATCCGGCTATTTTGAAAGGGCTGTGCGCCTGATCCCGCCTGGCGTTGCGGCGGGCCTGCTGGGCGGCATTCTCTTGCAGTTCGGCATCGGTGCATTCGCGAGCATGACGGTCGACCCGCTGTTGGTGGGGCTGCTGATCGGCGCCTACATCGTGTTCAAACGCTTGAGCGCACGCTACGCGGTGGTCGGCATTCTGGTGCTGGGGCTGGGCTTTTTGCTGATGCAGGGGCGAGTGGATTTTTCCGGACTGGCGCTGGCGTTCGCCACACCGGTATTCACGCGGCCCGAGTTCTCGCTCAATGCGTTGCTGAGCGTGGCGTTGCCGCTTTTTTTGATTACCCTCACGGGGCAGTACATGCCGGGCATGCTGGTGCTGCGCAATGACGGCTTCAAGACCAGCGCCAACCCGATTCTCAGCGTGACCGGGCTGGGTTCGCTGCTGATGGCGCCGTTCGGCTCCCATGCGTTCAATATCGCGGCAATCACGGCGGCGATCTGCACCGGCAAGGAAGCGTCCGAAGACCCTTCCAAACGCTGGATCGCCGGGGTAGCGGCAGGGGTGTTCTACATCCTGGTGGGGATTTTTGGCGTAACCCTGGCGGCGGTGTTCATGGCCTTTCCGGCGACGTTCATTACCACCCTGGCCGGGCTGGCGCTGCTCGGCACCATCGGCGGCAGCCTGGCCAATGCCATGGCGGACGTCAAATCCCGTGAAGCCTCGCTGATCACCTTTCTGGCGTGCGCCGCCAACATCACCTTGCTTGGCATTGGCGGCGCGTTCTGGGGCTTGCTCATCGGCCTCGCGGCGTATGCGGTACTCAATGGGCAACTGCCACGTCGTGAAAAAAACACTGCGGTGACCACCAAGGGAGCGACCCGCTGATGACTGGGCAAGCCGAACACCTCACCACGCTCCACGCCGACCATGGTCGCTATCCGCAGGCGGTCAGCGTCGAGGACTTTCGTCGCAATCTTACCGCTGTGCAGCAACGCATCATTGATGCCTGCCACCGCGTCGGGCGTGACCCGGCCACCGTGCGGTTGCTGCCGGTCAGCAAGACCTTCGACGAAGCCCATCTGCGCCTGGCCTATGCCGCCGGTTGCCGCCTGCTCGGCGAAAACAAGGTGCAGGAGGCCCAGCGCAAGGCGCAAGCCATGAGCGACCTGCACGACCTGCAATGGTCAGTCATCGGCCACCTGCAAACCAACAAGGCCAAGCAGGTTGCGCGTTTTGCCAGCGAATTCCAGGCGCTCGACAGCCTGCGCGTGGCCGAAGTGCTGAACCATCGCCTGCAGCTCGAAGGTCGGCAGATGGATGTGTTCGTGCAGGTCAACACCTCGGGCGAAGCCAGCAAGTACGGCCTGGCTCCCGAGGATGTGGCGGCGTTCATCGCGGCGCTGCCGGCATTCCCGGCGCTACGGGTTCGCGGGCTGATGACCCTGGCGCTGTTTTGCGCCGACGTGGTGCGGGTGCGCCCCTGCTTCGTGCGCTTGCGTGAATTGCGCGACCGCTTGCTCGCGCAGGTGCCCGAGGGCGTGTCGCTGCAGGAGTTGTCGATGGGCATGTCGGGCGACTTTGAAATTGCCATTGAAGAGGGTGCAACCGTGGTACGCGTCGGCCAAGCCATCTTCGGTGCCCGCGCCATGCCAGATGCCTATTACTGGCCCACGGCCGACGCCAGACCGCGCAACGACGACGAGTTGCCGGCGCTCGCCCCTTAACGTTGATTGATCTCTATAGGAGGCCTGCAATGTCCGCAGCACCCGCTTACCTGATGCACACCTCGTCCCGTCAGCCGGTCTCGTTCAGCCGAGGCCTGGGCGCTCGTCTGTGGGACACCGACGGCGTTGAATACCTGGATGCCATCGCCGGCGTGGCCGTGACGAGCCTGGGGCACGCCAACCCGGAAATTGCCGCCGCCATCGCCGAGCAGTCCACGCAGTTGCTGCACACCACCAACATGTTTCGCATCCCGTGGCAGGAGCAACTGGGCGAGCGGTTGTGCCTGTTGTCCGGCATGGAGCGCGCGTTTTTCTGCAACTCCGGCGCCGAGGCCAATGAAGCCGCGCTGAAACTGGCGCGGTTGCACGCCCATGCTCGAGGCGTGGCCCAGCCGCAGGTGCTGGTGATGGACAACAGCTTCCACGGGCGCACTCTCGCCACGCTGGCGGCCACCGGCAACCCGGCGGTGCACGCCGGTTTCGAACCGTTGATGCCCGGCTTTGTGCGCGTGCCGTACAACGACATCGAGGAGATTCGGGCGGTTGCGGCGCAGTCACCCAACATCGTTGCCGTGCTGGTCGAACCGGTGCAGGGCGAGGGTGGGGTGCATGCGGCGTTCGCGGGCTACCTGCAAGGGTTGCGCGCCCTGTGCGATGAACACGACTGGCTGATGATGATTGATGAAGTGCAAACCGGCATGGGCCGCACCGGCGCCTGGTTTGGCTTTCAACACGCGGGCATCGAGCCGGATGTCATCACCCTGGCCAAGGCACTTGGCAACGGCTACCCGATAGGCGCATGCCTGGCGCGGGGCAAGGCCGCCGAGCTGTTTTCCCCCGGTCACCATGCGTCCACGTTTGGCGGTAACCCGCTGGCCTGCCGCGTGGGGTGCACGGTGCTGGACATCATGCAGCGTGAGCACCTGCCACAACGCGCCGCCGCCAGCGGCCGACGCCTGCTGGCCGCGCTCAAGCTGGCGCTGGGCAACCATCCCGAGGTGGTGGCCATTCGTGGTATCGGCTTGATGGTCGGCGTCGAACTCAACCGCCCGTGCGGCGAGCTGGTCGACCGCGCCCGTGAAGAACAACGCCTGCTGATCACCGTCACCCGTGGCACCACCATGCGCCTGTTGCCCGCACTGATCTGCGATGACACACAGATCGACGAGATCGCCGCACGTGTCATTCGCCTGCTGTCGCCCGCTGTTTGAATTTGTTAACCAAGGACGCCCCCACCATGTATGACTCAACGCTCACCCTGGATGCTTTCGACCCTGAACTGCGTGAGGCGATTCATAACGAAGCGCATCGCCAGGAAGACCACATTGAGCTGATCGCGTCGGAGAACTACGCCAGCCCGCTGGTCATGCAGACCCAGAGCACGGTACTCACCAACAAGTACGCCGAGGGCTATCCCGGCAAGCGCTACTACAGTGGTTGTGAATACGTCGATGTAGCCGAGCGGCTGGCGATTGAGCGGGTCAAGACCCTGTTCAACTGCGACTACGCCAACGTGCAGCCTCACGCGGGTGCGCAGGCCAACGCGGCGGTGTTCCTCGCGTTGATCAACCCCGGTGACACGGTGATGGGCATGAACCTGGCCCAGGGCGGCCACCTGACCCACGGTAACCCGGCGAACTTTTCGGGCCGGCATTACAAGATCGTGCCCTACGGGCTGGACCCGAAAACCGGTTTTCTCGACTACGACGAGATGGAACGAATTGCCCTGCAGACGCGACCGAAAATGTTGATCGGCGGTTTCTCGGCGTACTCGCGCTACAAGGACTGGGCACGCATGCGCACCATCGCCGACAAGGTCGGCGCCATATTCTGGGTCGACATGGCCCACGTCGCCGGGTTGGTCGCCGCCGGCGAATACCCGGACCCGCTGCCCCATGCGCATGTGGTCACCAGCACCACGCACAAAACCCTGCGCGGCCCACGGGGCGGTTTGATTCTGTCGAAGGGCCAGGACGAAGCCTTCTACAAAAAACTCGATTCGGCAGTGTTTCCCGGCGTGCAGGGCGGCCCGCTTATGCACCAGATTGCAGCCAAGGCCGTGGCGTTCAAGGAAGCGCTGACGCCCGAGTTCCGCGTCTACCAGGCCCAAGTGGTGATCAACGCCCGCGCCATGGCGGCGGTGCTGCAAAAGCGCGGCTACAAGATCGTCTCGGGCGGAACCGACAACCACATGATGCTGATCGACCTGTCCGACAAGCCCTACACCGGCAAGGACGCCGATGCGGCATTGAGCAGCGCCTACATCACCGCGAATAAAAACTCGGTGCCGAATGACCCACGCTCACCCTTCGTGACCTCCGGCCTGCGCATCGGCAGCCCGGCGGTGACGACGCGGGGCTTCGGTGTCGAGGCCTGCGAGCAAGTGGCAGGGTGGTTGTGCGACGTACTCGACGCCCTGGAATATGGCGACAGTGACAAGGTCGGCCACCACGTGCGCGAACAGGTTGTCGCACTGTGCCGGCGTTATCCGGTTTATCGCTGAATGGGTTTGGGGGGGCCGTGTGGACGGCCCCTGATTCACGCCTTTACCCGAAAAGGACGCTCATGCAGCCTGCTTCCAGCGTTATCAGGCGTTCGATCTGGGGGCGTGGGTGCGTCGTGATGATCTGCCGGAGACTGATCCCGGTGAGCCCGAAAGTCACAGCCCAGGGTACGCCCCAAAAAATGATCTCGATTTGCTGGCTCACCGGGTCCTGCCGCTTCAACTGCGTGTTGGAAGTGGAATCAACTTTTCATGTGATCGTAATGGCGGGTGGTCAGGGTTACATCGTGCACGTTCGTAACGGACTGCTCTTAAAGCACTTCGGTGGTGATATTGAGAATTTGATCCGCATCCCGGATGCTGCGTAGCACCCTCGTTTCACATGGGCTGTGGCTTAGGCTTTTCAAAGGAGAGGCTGAGGTCTGGTGCACTGAGCGTTAGTCTTTAGATGGGATTAGGAATATCCAAGTCTCGCTCGCGGATGGGTTATTACGGGGGAGGGGTGGTACTCACCCAAAAAAGTAGTCAGGAATGACGGGCAGTAAGCGGCCAAAAAGAGACGGTGGCCATGTGGGCTGTGGGCACGATTTCAGCCCCAATGTAAGCAATGAGGCTAGCGCGCAGCCCCTGCAAATGTGGTGTCCATCGTATGTCGGTCGTATTCCAGCAGGTATGTATGATGCAGACGATACAACTGTGAAAGCAGATTTTTGTTGGGGCCGACCACATCCATACCTCTGTCGTCGTAGGGGAAAACCATAACGTGCCTCTTCAAATTGAAGAGGTATAAAACGCAGTTGGGTTTAGGCTGAATTGCGGCAAAGTCCCTAGCCAAAGCACACCAAAGAAATGCTTGAAGCAGAGTCGCAGGCGCTTCAAATGCGATGTTGATCCAATATTCCGGCTCCCTTTCGCAAAACCATTCCTCCGGATCTATTTCCTCACTCCAGACTGAGCACTCCGTGGGTATGTTAATGCCGGCAGATCGAAGGGCGTGAATCAGGGGCCGATGAGCAAATCGGTTGCTGCCAGAATGAATGCGCAGACAAGCAACAAGCGTCGCGTCCTCAAGAAAGATATCGCTACAGATCTTTGTTGATTTTCGTAGTGCTGATAGAAATTGCTCAATCACTCCACCAGTTTCAGAGAGCTCAAAACGCAGACCTCCTGGATAGGAATAGAAAAGTGGCCTGTCAAATGCTTTACCCCCAAAGATCCTCTCAATTTCAAGTTGTAGATTCACTTGATCCCTTCATGGCTAATAGCCCGGCTCCATAGTTTGGGCGGTGCAGACGGATATTACTGTATACGTAAGATCTGAGCTAAGCCGCGAGCGTCCGCTTTTGGCCGTTTTCTACCTGTGGCTACTGGTTGAAAACGACCCATAGCGTCCGGTTAGCATTTACTGAAATCGAGCGGCTATTGCCTGTCGCTGCTATGCAATCTGCTGCTAAGCGAATTTGCCGACCGTCGTCAAGCTAGCCCGAGCACACACAGGTTCACGTCGCGAGCGCACTGCCAGCAAGCGTAGAGGTTCGCAAAGTCGTAAACCCCGTACTCCATTTTAATTTACCATTCGCAGGCGTTCCGTTCCGGCGCCGCTCAGCCCACGTCTGCACTCCGAATTTCCAATGGAAGGATCCCGCTTCATGTCCAATACTTTGTTCCGTACACTCGCCTTATCCAGCCTGTTAGTCCTCGCCAGCTGCTCCACTGCAACACCAAGCGTATCGACGCCTGTCACCTCCAAGGCGATCGAAGCCTTCGTCGAAATCTGTCTGAAGACCGCCCCCTCGTTCGCCGGTTCTGCTGAAGCGGCCAAGCGCTTCGGCATCAACGACCTCCAGGACATGGGTTTCACGCGCATCGGCTTCACCGCGGACAAAAACCTCTCCGTGCAACTTTCCGAAAAGGAATGCGTCGTTACCACTCCGAAGCAACCCGACGACAGTCTGACCCGCCAACTGCTGAGCGCCGCGCAGACTTACTCGCAAACGTCGGTAGCAGATCGCGTGCCATCGAAGGTGCGCATCCAGGACAACAACTTTATTCTTCAGCATGATCGCAACGGCGGTGAAGCGTATGTGCTACTGCGGAACAAGTAATTAGCACTTTTACCCCGCGTACGAAAGGGCCCGCAAAGGGGCTTTTCTCGAAGAAGAACAGGGGTCAGACCACTATTATTAATCGTGGTCTGATCCCATTTTCACAGGCGGTTACCTTGGCTAAGCGAGTACGATTTTTCAGCAGAATCGGCCAAGAGCGGTCAGTCGACTGATCAGGTGGAGACGGCCCACAGGCGGACATAACATCAGGAGGATAAATAACGCTCGACTCTCGCTTCCAGCAGCTTGATCAAAGCAGGTGCCATATATTCGTAATCATCCGAAATATTCAGACAGATGATACGTTTATTGGCCAATGCCGAGGTGAAGCGAGCAGTCAGTTTCTTTCGATGGATTTGCTCCATAACAAAAATGAGATCGGCCCACCCTAGAAGCTCCTGGCTTACAGGCACATCCGCATCGTTATTGACACCAGCCGATGCTGTATCAACTCCCGACCAATCAGCAAAAATTTGCTCGGCGGTCGGACTACGTAGGCGGTTTTTGCCGCAGATGAACAACACATTCAAAGTGGGTTAGCTCCAAACTGTTCCGGAGATCCGAAGCTCAGGTTCGGATACGTTGGCGTACTCACAGCGTAGCTTCTGGGAATAAAAGGAATGTGTCCGTTCTGGCCGATTATTGCCTGACAACAAGGGCTGCTATCGACGTTCTCTGCCAGTCGCGCGAGATAGAAAGCGATCCAATATAGATAGTCCACGTCGAGCGCAACAAACTGTCGGGATGAATTACTCCCCGGATTGCAAGCGCTCGATAGCTTCGAGAAGCTGGCCGTCGAAGTACTCGGTTTCATCTCGTTCCTGATCTTTCATGTGGCGCTTCGCTTCAATCAGCAAGTGTTCCGTCGCGATATTCTGATTCAAAAAAGTAGCGACCATAAGATCATTCAAACTCTCTAAAGGTGTGTCCCATGCCTCCCTGCAACGCTGAATGATTCCTGTGGGGGTATCGCCACTCCATGGACCTAAAATATCCGACACTGCCAGGGTAGAGGTCATGAGGCTGCCTTTGAGAGAAATTGCAGAGCTGGTAATTTCGCACGCTCGGGAGATTGATGAATAGCGAAATCGGCCAGAAGCAGCCCTCCGATGCGTCTGCAAAACTCGAAGCCATTCCAGCGGCGATTGCGTATATCCAGAATATTTGCGAAAACCTCAGTAGATTGAACGCGGAGAAATGTATCTTCGCGCCACATTGCTATTTGATGGACGGACGTAATGCAGCACCTGGATCACTTATCCTTGCACTTGTTCATTCTGGTCTGTGAAGAGGGCACGATTGCAAGCGCCAGTGAGCGAGCATTTATGGCGCCCTCGGCGGTCAGCAAACGTATTTCCGACATTGAGGCGCGATTTGGTACGGCGCTACTAAAGCGCAGCAAACGCGGGGTTGAACCGACCCCGGCGGGGTTGGCGCTGCTTCGGCATGCTCGGTCTCTGACACGGGCGATGGAGCGGCTCGATAGCGAGCTTGGCGAATACGCTGAAGGCGCCCGAGGGCATGTACGGGTGTTGGCAAACATCTCGTCAATTATGGAGTTTCTACCCGAAGAGCTGTCTGACTTCATGCTTAAGCACCCTGGAATCCAGGCCGACATCGAAGAACGTTTCAGTCCCGATGTGGTACGAGGTGTGGCTGAAGGCAATGCCGATTTGGGCATTTGTCGACGATCAATGGCCATGGGCGATCTGGAGTTTCTACCTTATCGTCGGGATCATCTGGCCGTCGTCGTAGGCTCGAACCATTCCTTGGCCAATCGCCCCCGTATTGCGTTCGCAGAGACCCTGGCCTTTGATCATTTGGGGTTGTCCGCTTTCGCCACGTTGAATAACTTCATGCGTAATGAAGCGACTAAGGACGGACATGAGCTGCGGTTTCGCTCCTATGTTTCGTCGTTCGACGCCGCATTCCGCCTGGTGCAATTCGGCTTGGGACTTGCTGTATTTCCACTGGAGGCCGTGGCGCGGTATGCCCAGTTGTTTGACTTGCGCATTATTCCGCTGACCGACGATTGGGCACTGGGTGAGTTTGTTATCTGTGTGCGTGATCGGGATGCACTGTCGCTGTCCGCACGGCGCTTGCTGGATCATCTGCTTTTGCGCGCAAACACCGGTTGAGCCTTGGGGCTGATTGAATCCATCGCGGTTGACGATGGATCACCGCGTAAATGACGTCTTTTTGCTAAGCCAGCGGCTCTTTAATCTGAAGTTGCGCTTCAGCCTGTGAGAGCTTTTTCATGACAACAATAACAATCAATGAAGTCGGCATGCGTGATGGTTTGCAAAGCCTTCAAACCGTAATGCCTACCTCTGCCAAACGACAATGGATCGATGCCGCCTATGCTGCCGGCATGCGTTATATGGAAGTCGCGTCCTTTGTTCCCGCCAAACTGCTGCCGCAGATGGCCGATGCAAAGGAAGTCGTCGCCCACGCCTTGAGTTTTCCAGATCTGGTCGTAACGGTCCTGGCGCCTAACCTGCGCGGCTGTCGTGATGCGCTGGAGTCCGGCGCTCACCGTATCATTGCGCCTGTCTCCGTCAGCGCTGCCCATAGCCTGGCCAATGTGCGGCGTACGCCGCTGGAAATGGTCGAGGAACTGGCGCGGATGTGCGAACTACGGACCCAAATGGGTTTGCACAACGTTCAAATAATCGCCGGGATGTCGGTTGCATTTGGCTGCACCCGCCAGGGCGATGTGCCATTGAGCGACCTCTGCGAATTGACCGGTCGGGTGCTGGAAGCCGGCTGCGATCTGGTTTCGCTTGGCGACACCACCGGCTATGCCAATCCCGGCCAAGTGGCGACCACGTTGCAGGCGGTTCGCGCTATTGCCGGTGACAAACTCCGGGCTGCGCATTTTCATGACACCCGAGGTCTGGCGCTGGCCAACAGCCTGGTGGCGGTGCAGCAAGGCATCACCGAGCTTGATTCTTCCCTGGCAGGGCTGGGTGGTTGCCCGTTCGCGCCGGGCGCGTCCGGCAACACCGTGACCGAAGACCTGGTGTTCATGCTGCAAAGCATGGGCTATGACACCGGCGTTGATCTGCCCGCACTGATCGCTTCAAGGGATCTGCTGCGCGCCGCCTTACCGGACGAAACGCTTTACGGCTGCATTGCCCGCGCTGGCCTTCCACTCAATTACACGCCAGTCGCCAACCGCGCTTGAGCCTGCTTGATCGAGGAAAACGCTAATGTCCAGACTTCCATTGGACGGCATTCGTGTCGTCGAAATTTCTCATATGGTGATGGGGCCGACCTGCGGGATGATCCTGGGTGACCTCGGTGCCGAGGTGATCAAGATCGAGCCGATCCAGGGCGACGGCACGCGCCGCCTGCTGGGCGCGGGTGCCGGTTTTTTTCGCACCTTCAACCGCAACAAACAGTGCATCGCCATTGACGTCAACACCCCTCAGGGGCGCGACGCTGTGCTGGAACTTATCGACACCGCCGACGTATTCATCGAGAACTTCAAACCTGGCCGCATGCAGGCGCTCGGCTTTGGCTACGCTGCGATTCGGGAGCGTAACCCGCGCATTATTTATGCCTCACACAAAGGCTTTCTGAACGGTCCTTACGACAATCGCCTGGCCCTGGATGAAGTGGTGCAGATGATGGCCGGTCTGGCCTACATGACAGGCCCTGTCGGTAGACCGCTACGTGCTGGCAGTTCCGTGAACGACATCATGGGCGGGATGTTCGGTGCCATCGGCGTGCTTGCCGCGCTCAACGAGCGCAACGTCACTGGGGCCGGTCGTGAGGTGCAAAGCGCGCTTTACGAAAACTGCGTGTTGCTCGCCGCCCAACATATGCAGCAATACGCGGTGACCGGGCAGGCAGCCGCGCCAATGCCGAACCGCATCAGCGCCTGGGCCATCTATGACGTGTTCGAGTTCGCTGGCGGTGAGCAGATGTTCGTTGCTGCCACCGGTGAAGGCCAGTGGAACGCCTTGTGCCAGCTGCTGGGCCAGACGGTGTTGCTCGACGATCAGACTCTTGCCACCAACAACGACCGCGTTCTACAACGACCACGGCTGCTAGCCCATCTGGCTGAAGTCTTCGCGACCATGGATGCTCAGGCTCTGGCGCTACAACTCGAAGCCCACGGCATTCCATTCGCGCCGATTCGTCGTCCGGAAGAGTTGTTTGAAGATCCTCACCTGCTGAAAAGCGGTGGACTGGCAAATCTTGAACTCGAAGACGGATCGTTCACCGCCATGCCACTGCTGCCGTTGTCCCTGGATGGCGAGCGTCTTCAACCCCGTCGATCAATTCCACGCATCGGCGAGCACACCCACAAAGTCATGTGCGAACTGGGCTACAGCGACGAACACATTGCCGAGCTGTGTGCTGCCGGTGTGCTGAAAACTGATGCTCAGGCCTGAGGAGGAGCTGCCGTGGCTATCTATCAATATGACACGCTTATCCCCGCCATCCACGCCGAAACCTTCGTCGCGCAAGACGCTACCGTCATCGGCAATGTCACGCTGCAGCAGGGCGTCAGTATCTGGCCACATGCTGTTCTGCGCGGTGACAACGAGCCGATTTTCATCGGTCAGCACAGCAATGTGCAGGAAGGTGCGGTGCTGCATGCCGATCCGGGATTTGCGCTGACGGTAGGCAAGGGCGTCACCATCGGCCACCAGGCCATGTTGCATGGCTGCACCATTGGCGATGGTGCGCTTATCGGGATTCAGGCGGTTGTCCTCAATGGTGCGGTCATCGGCAAGAACTGCCTGGTTGGCGCCGGTGCGATTGTCACCGAAGGCAAGGTGTTCCCGGATAACTCCCTGATCCTGGGCGCACCTGCCAAAGTCGTGCGCGAACTGACGCCTGAAGCGATTGCCGGCATGCACCGAAACGCCGAGGACTATGTCGTCAAGGGTCAGGTTTACAAGGAAAAACTGATCCTGATCAGCTAAACCCGTTGAGCAAAGTTCCTGAAGGAACTTGCCTCTCTCCAATAATTACAAGAATGGAGAAACATCATGGTTGCCATGACTGGCGAAATCGCCCTTGCGCGCAGCGAAGAAACGATCAACGAATTGCTGCTGTATCGGCGCGTGGCCTGGCGCATCATGCCGCTGGCCATTATCTGCTTTCTGTTTTCCTATTTTGATCGGATCAACATCAGCTTCGCCAAGACCCAAATGCAGCATGAATTGGGTCTGAGCGACGCGGCATACGGTTTGGCCGCGAGCATGTTTTTTTTCGGCTACGTGCTATTCGAAGTGCCTAGCAGTCTTGGTCTCAAACGCTACGGGGCGCCGGCCTGGATCTGTCGGATCATGATCTCCTGGGGACTGGCGACGGCGGCTTTGATGTTCGCCTACACGCAATACACCCTGTACTTCCTGCGTTTTCTGATCGGCGTGATGGAAGCCGGTTTTGGCCCGGCGATCCTGTTCTACCTGGCGTGCTGGTTTCCCAAGAAGCACCTGGCAAAGATGAATGGCCTTTGGTTCCTGGCGGTACCTCTGGCAGGCGCCGTCGGTGGGCCGGCGGCGGGGATCCTGTTGGGCACGATGGACGGGGTGTTCGGGCTGGCAGGTTGGCACTGGCTGTTCCTGATGTCCGGACTGCCCTGTGTGGTACTCGGCCTGCTGGTGTTGTGGAAACTGGACCGAGACATCGAATCGGCCAAATGGCTAAGCCGTAGCGAGAAGGACCTGCTGGCGGCCAACCTGGCGCATGACAAAGTCAACCAGAAGCCGGTATTGGGATCGTTGTGGCGTGTGTTGCTGACCCGGGAAGTGGCGCTCATGGCGTTCATCTACTTTGTGATCAAGACCGCTGCTTATGGCCTCAACTTCTGGATGCCACACCTGATCAAATCCTCCGGTGTGCAGAGTCTATTCTGGATAGGGATGCTTTCGGCGTTGCCTTACATCGTGGCCTGTATCGGCATGATATGGCTGACCCGGCGTTCTGATCGTACAGGTGAACGCAAGACTTACCTTGTGTGGTGCCTGGTGGCGGCGGCAGTAGGCTACGTGTTGGCCTGCCTGTTCTCCGACTCGTCATGGGCGATGATGGCAGCACTCGTACTCGCTACTGCGGGCACCTTTATTGCGATCCCGATTTTCTGGACCATCCCGCAGTCGACCTTCTCCGGCCTGGCTATTGCTACCGGGACAGCAGCAATCAACTCCATCGGCCAATTGAGCGGCATGGTTGCACCTGTGATGGTGGGCAAAATCAACGATCTGTCCGGCTCTACCTACATGGGCATGCTCTCCATTGCACCGCTGATTCTAGTCGCTTGTTTCGTCGTCATGCGCTACGTCAAGAATCCCAGGTCCTGACGAAATTCTCACGAATGACCGAACTTGCTGATTGTTGAAGGGGTTGAATCGCGCAAGCGCTCTTGAACCGCCTTCACCCGTGGGGGCCTCTTTCCATTCCGAGAGCGTTCGTCGTTACAGACGCATAGGGCAAAGTCTATTTCGGCCGAAAGCGCCCCCTTTCTTTCACAACCGGTCTACCATGCCACCCCCGGCAGTGGTTCACGCGCTACCGACCTCATTCTTAAAAGGTACCGCAATGTCCATCGACCAAATCTCCCTTCCCAAAGGCGTAGGCCCTCACGCCATCAAGCTCCTCGAAGCCATCACTGGCGCTTCAACCCATGAAGAGCTCAATCGCGCCGGCGGCAAAGCTGAGGGGTTTGTGTTGGGGCTTGAGTCCACCAAAGCCATCAAGAGCCAAATCGCCGAGTCGTTGTATGTGGCCTACGACGATGCGGCGAGTAACCGGGCGGGTGAGTTGAAGGGCTAACCATCAGCCGGGGCAGGGTGCTTCGCGGTCAAGGAGTTTGGCCGTGAGCAACACGCCCAGTTCGCTCAGTTGGTGGATCGCCAGGACGACGTCGCGGTGTTTGCCGGACAGGTCGAGCAGCAGCGTGTTTTGGGCTGCTGCGCAGCCCAACGGGAGCAAGCTCCCTCGCCACAGGGGTTAGGGGCGTTAGTAGCCTTGGCTCACGCTCACGCCGCGCATGATCGAGAAGCGCGGGTCGAGCAGTTTCAAGCCTTGTTCACCTTTCACCCGGCCCACGGTCACGTGGTAAGTCTTCGGCACGTCGGAGAGGTTTTCCGGGTTGCGCGCCAGTTTTTCTATCGCTGGGGTTTTGGCCCAGGCGGCGATGGGTTTCTGGCGGATGTCCACCGTCACGATCCAGGATTTATCCACGGCGGCGCCCATTGGGCCGGTGTTGGGGGCGATGTCCTTGATTTTGGCGATTTCATAGCCTTGTGAGTAACAAAAGCCAGATGCTTGTTCCACGTAGGCGGCGCGGCCAGGGTCGGTGAGGCTGTAGGTCTTGTCGCTTTTGGCGAGCAGGCCGGCGTCTGTCAGCGCATCGAAGGCGGGCGCGTTGCCGCTGGAGACGCCGGTGCTGAAGGTTGAGCTCAGCGTGACCGGAAAGCTTTTGAACATCGCTGCCGTCACGCAGGAAGCCCCTTCCAGCCGGGGTTGCAGTGCGGCGTGGATGTCGGTGTCCGAAGGGCTGTCGCTGCAAGCGGTGAGCAGCAGGGCGCTGGTGGCGGCGAGGGCCAGGGCGTTGATTCGCATCGTTTTATCCTTGACGATTGGGAGGGGGTGGCACTGAGACATTAACGTCGAGCAGATGTTTCCAGGCTGATGCCTTTGCCTTACCTTGACCTGCATCTGCCCACCTTGGGCATGGGGATGACGAATCAGGCGCGAGCAATGGGAGGCGTTTTTCCCGCGTTCAGGACCAGAACCGCCCTCCAATACGCTATAGAATTGCCTCCTGGAACAGGCCTCACAACGAAGGATTGAGCATGACATTGACTGTCGAAACCCTACTCCAACTGGCCATGGCCAACCCCATCAACGCCGAAATCACCGCACGCCTGCCCGACCTCGGCGTGGACCAATGCATGCTCACCGCCGGCTGTCTGTTCCAGGCAGTGTGGAACCATCAAGCGAATCTTCCCGCCGCTCAGAGCGTGAAAGACTACGACGTCTTTTACTTCGACACAGACATGTCCTACGAGGCGGAAGATGTGGTGATTCGTTCGGCCGAGGCGCTGTTCCAGGACCTGGGCGTGAATGTGGAGGTGAAGAACCAGGCGCGGGTGCACCTTTGGTACGGCGAGCGGTTTGGTCGGCCCTATCCGCAGTTGCACTCGGCCAAGCAGGGCGTGGATCGTTACCTGGTGGCAGGTACGTGCATCGGCTTGGATATCGCGACGGGCGAGGTGTACGCGCCCTATGGGTTGGATGACGTGGAACACGGCGTGCTGCGCATCAACCCGCTGCATGCGGAGCCGGCGTTGTTCATGCACAAGGCCAAGAGTTATCAAGCGCGTTGGCCGTGGCTGAAGATTGTGGCGCCGGGTTCACCCCAGTAACCCTCCCAGCACGGCGCTGGCGGCC
This sequence comes from Pseudomonas sp. H1_A03, assembly GCF_054685145.1. Taxonomy (NCBI): domain Bacteria; kingdom Pseudomonadati; phylum Pseudomonadota; class Gammaproteobacteria; order Pseudomonadales; family Pseudomonadaceae; genus Pseudomonas; species Pseudomonas sp. H1_A03. The sequence goes on along the minus strand of NZ_CP162829.1, from coordinate 5,385,218 downwards.
ACCACCAACCAGGGCGGCAGCTTCCAGACCATCAGCGCCACCAAGGCGGCCAGTGCCAAGCTGAAGTCCAGCGCAGTGAAGATCGCGCTGGTCCACACCGGCTGATACAGCGCCGCCAGCAATAACCCCACCACTGCCGCGTTCACTCCGGCCAGCGCGGCCTGGGTGCGTGGGCTGCGGCGCAGGGTTGCCCAGAACGGCAGTGCACCCATCACCAGCAAAAAGGACGGGGCAAATATAGCCAGCAGCGCAATCACGCCACCCAGCCAGCCGTTCGGGGCATGGTTCATCGAGGCGCCAAGGAACGCGGCAAAGGTGAACAGCGGGCCGGGCACGGCTTGCGTGGCGCCGTAGCCCGCGAGGAATACGTCATTGTTCACCCAGTGCGGTGGCACCACTTCGGCTTGCAGCAACGGCAGCACCACATGGCCGCCGCCGAAGACCAGCGAGCCGGTGCGGTAGAAGGCATCTACCAAGGCCAGCGTGGGATTGGGCAACCAGCCGGCTAGAATCGGCAGGCCCGCCAGCAACACGAGGAACAGCCCTAGCCACAGGGCGCCCGCGCGACGGCTGATGGCGACCGGCAGCGCGTCAGGCTCGGCGCTCGGCTCACGTTTGAACAGCAGCAGGCCGGCCACGCCTGCGGTGCAGATCACCCCGACCTGGGCCCAGGCGGACGGTTCCAGCAGCGCCAAACACGCCGCAATCAGCATCAGTATCACACGCGCCAGGCCTTGGCACAGGGAACGCGCCATGCCCCAGACGGCTTGGGCGACCACCGCCACGGCGACCACTTTGAGGCCATGCAGCGCGCCGTCGGGGAGGGCGCTGCCATCGTGGGACAGGCCCAGGGCGAACAGGATCAGCGCGATGGCTGACGGCAGTGTAAACCCGGCCCAGGCAGCAGCGGCGCCACGGTAACCGGCGCGGGACAGGCCCAGCGCGATGCCGACCTGGCTGCTGGCCGGGCCAGGGAGGAATTGGCACAACGCGACCAATTCCGCGTAACTGCGCTCGCTCAGCCAGCGTCGCCGTGTGACGAACTCCTCGCGAAAATAACCCAGGTGCGCAATCGGGCCGCCGAACGAGGTGAGGCCCAGGCGCAGGAAGATCAGGAATACCGACCAGGGGCTGCCGGGATGATCAGCACAGGAATGGGCCAAGGGGTTAGGTCTCATGAGGGGTTGCGCCACCTTAGCGAATTTTGATGACGTGAAGAAGAGGCCTCTGTTTACGCCAATTGCAACGCGTGATGGAATTTTTGCGCGCGCATTTGAGTCATTGAAAGATGCACGGAGAAAGCCTTCCCATCACTGATACTGACGACAGCAAGGACAGACGATGACCTTTTTTATTTTCCTGCTGGCCTGCGCGGCGGCTGCCAGCACCGGCATCATTTTCAAACCAGGCGCCTGGTACGAATCCCTCGTGAAACCCAGCTTCACACCGCCCAATTGGTTGTTCCCGGTGGCGTGGACGATCATATACCTGCTGCTGGCCTGGGCCGGTTACCGCCTCAGCCTGATCCCAGGCAGCGAAATGGTGTTGGCCCTGTGGGCGGCGCAGATTGCGTTGAACACGTTGTGGACGCCGGTGTTCTTCGGCGCCCATCGCATCTTGGCCGGGATGGTGATTATTACCGTGCTGTGGCTCACCGTAGCGGCGATGGTGGTGTTGGCGGTGCGCCTGGACTTGATCACCGGCTTGATCCTGTTCCCCTACTTGGCGTGGCTGTGTGTCGCGGCGGCGTTGAATTTCTCGATCCTGCGGAATAACCGCTGATGGCCCATACGCTCTGGCCCGCCAGTGAGCCTGAACTGGCCGAGATGCGCCGTTTCAATCAAAAGCTCGCGTGGATGCCGCGCTTTAAAATCCGCAATCGGGTTACACCGCGTCTGATTCAGGTGCTGTTGCGCGTCAGCCAAAAGGTCAGGAAAGGGCCGGATGCTGAGTGCAAGGTGGTCGATTCAGTGCCCGTGCGCATCCTGCGGCCGAGCGGCAAACCCAAAGGCGTGGTGCTGGATATCCACGGCGGCGGCTGGGTGATTGGCAATGCGCAGATGGATGACGACCTCAATCTGGGTATGGTCAACGCGTGTGACGTGGCGGTGGTGTCGGTGGATTATCGGCTGGCGGTCGACACACCGGTCGAGGGGCTAATGGACGACTGCCTCGCGGCCGCGCGATGGTTGCTGGCCACGGATGAGTTTGCCGACCTGCCGGTGTTCGTCGTCGGCGAATCGGCGGGCGGGCACTTGGCGGCGGCGACACTACTGGCGTTGAAGCAGTGGCCCGATTTGCTCAAACGGGTAAGCGGGGCGGTGTTGTACTACGGCGTTTACGATTTGGCCGGCACCCCCAGCGTGCGCGCGGCGGGGCCCGAAACCTTGTTGCTGGATGGGCCTGGCATGGTCGAGGCACTGCGCATGCTGACGCCGGGGTTGAGTGATGACGAGCGTCGGCAGGCGCCGTTGTCACCGCTGTATGGCGACTTCGGCGGGTTGCCGCCGGCGTTGATGTTTGTGGGCGAGTTGGACCCGTTGAAAGATGACACCTTGTTGATCGCTGAGCAGTGGCCGGGGGCTGAGGCGCATCTGTTGCCGGAGTCGGCCCATGGGTTTATCCATTTTCCGGTGGTGATGGGGGCGGGCGTGCTTGCCTACAGCCGCCAGTGGATCAGTCAAAGAATGGACGGGGGAGTACTCAATCTTTCTTCGTCCGGGTAACCTTGCGCTCCCCCCATTCAAGCCAAGGACAGCACGTGAAGGTTCTTCAAGGATTCATCGGGTTATCGGCGCTGTATCTGCTGGCCGGCTGTGAGCAAGTCACCGAGAAGACACTGCGCTTCGACGCGCCCTACGGCTACTACGAGACGGCCTTCCGCCAGGACGTCACGGGCAAAGGCCAGTTGACCTGCAAGGTCGCCACCGACACCCAGGACCGTGGCGAAAAGTGGGTGCCTTCGGTCATTCTTGCGGCCGCCGAGGATGCTGCGGAAGACGATACGCTGTTCCTGTCCAGCTATACGCCCGCCGACAGCGACGAGCGGCTATTCGAGCTGCGCACGTTCAACAAGGCAAAGCCAGTCATCGATACCTTCTTCCATCGAGCTCCCGACCATAACGGCGTGTACACCCTACGGCTGACTTGGCAAGCAGATGGCACGATCGGCTATCAAGTCGAAAACGGCGGTGTCTGGGAAGAGAAGAAGCTTGTCGAGAAACCAGGGTTTGCCGTACGCCACGTGAGCGTGCATGCGTCGGGGATGAAGGGCAGTGCAGTCTGTGAGTTGCGCCAGTGAGTGGTACCTGTGACGTGAGGCCGTTGAAAGGCTGATTCATTGAACTAAAAACTTGATCAATGAGTCAGGTTAATCAGCTGCTCTTCTCTCATCATGAGGACTCCACCATGCGCCAATACACACTCAACTACCGATTCAACGAAGAATTGCGCACCCATGTGTTCGAATTCAAGCAGCCCGAATTGCCGGTGCATGAGGCGGCGTTGCACTTGCTGCAATTGCATTTCGGCGATGCCGAGAATGGCTTGATCCTGCCGCCTGCGGATGCGACGCCGGAGGAGATTCTGGAACAGGCGCAGGTGGTGGGAATCACGCAGATTGAGGTTGTATGAGCGAAAACCCTCGGATTCAGGCGGTCACGACTGCGGATATTCCTGACGTACTGAGGTTTGTGCTGCAGGCCCGCGCCGAGCTGTTCCCGAAGCTCAGTGCGGCGGGAATGCCAGCGGACCTGGCGCAATTCGAGGCGATCTATCTACAGGGCGATGGGCAGTTTCTAATCGCTCGGGAGGCGGGCCGGATTGTTGCGGCCATTGGTTACTTGCCTTACGACGGGCGTTTTGCGCAGTTGAATTACCAGGGCCGCAATACGGTGGAAGTGGTGCGTCTGTTTGTGCTGCCTGCCTATCGCCGCTTTGGTCTGGCGGGGGCGTTGTATGGGGCGCTGGAGGCAATGGCGAAAGCGGAGGGGGTTGAGGTGGTTTACCTGCATACCCACCCGTTTTTGCCGGGGGCGATTGATTTTTGGGTGCGGCAGGGGTTTGAAGTGGTGGATGTAGACGCGGACCCGGTGTGGCAGACGACGCACATGCAGCGACTGTTGTAGACGTGAAACGCCGCAAATCAATGTGGGAGCAGGCAAGCCAGCTCCCACATGTGTATTGTGTGAAGCCTCTAGTTCGGGCGCAACCGCAGTATCTGCACGCCATCAAACGGGTCTGTCAGGTAGTGCGCCTGCACCCCAAACGTCTCCTGCAAGCGCTGCGGCGTCAGCACTTCCATCGGCTTGCCCAGCGCCACCAACTGTCCACGATCCAGTACCGCCAGCCGATCACAGGTCAGCGCTTGATTCAGGTCATGCAGCGCAATCAATGTGGTCACCGGCAGCCCTTGCACCCCCTTCAAGATCGCCAACTGGTGCTGGATATCCAAATGATTGGTCGGCTCATCCAGTAGCAATATCTGTGGCCGTTGCGCCAATGCGCGGGCGATGTGCACGCGTTGGCGTTCACCGCCCGAGAGGCTGCGCCAGGCGCGTTTGCTCAGGTGAGTGGCGTCGACGTCATGCAAGGCCTGGTTCACGATGGCATCGTCTTCGCTGGACCACGGGCTCAGCGCCGACAACCACGGCGTACGGCCCAGCGCCACGGCGTCGAACACGCGGATGGCATCGTCCGTGTCAGCCTGTTGCTCAACCACGGCCAGTTGCTGTGCGATGGCGCGGCGGGACAGGTCGCCCAAAGGCTGGCCGCCCAACAATACTTCGCCAGATGCCGGCGCGCGCAAGCCTGCCAGCAGTTTGAGCAAGGTGGATTTACCGGAACCGTTTGGCCCGACAATCCCCAAGGTTTCACCCAGCTGCACGTCCAGGTGAATATCGCGTAATAACTCAGCCTCACGCACCTTGAAGCCCAACCCCGTGCAGCTTAAAACGCTCATCGCGCGTTCCTCCGGCCAATGAGGATCAGCGCAAACACCGGCGCACCGACCAGCGCCGTGACCACGCCGACCGGAATCACCTGGCCTTTGATCAGCGTGCGCGACAGCACATCCGCTGCAATCAAAAACAGCGCGCCGCCGAGCGCGCTGGCCGGCAGCAAGCGTGAGTGCCCGGTGCCGAGCAACAGACGCACGGCGTGGGGGATCACCAGCCCGACAAAGCCGATGGCGCCGACAATCGACACCATCACCGCCGTCACCAGTGCCGCGCAGCCCACCAACACAAACTGCACGCGGCGCACGGGGATACCGAGTGACGCCGCCGAGTCACTGCCAAAGGTGAACGCATCCAGCGCCCGACGATGCCACAGGCACACCGCCAAGCCCACGACCGCCACCGGCACCGCCAACCACACCGACGGCCAGCGCACGCCGCTGAGGTTGCCCAACAGCCAGAACATGATGCCGCGCGCCTGTTCGGAGCTGGCCGACTTGGTGATCAGGAACGCGGTAAGCGCATTGAACAGCTGCGATCCGGCAATGCCGGCGAGGATGATCTGGCCGGTGCCGCTCGACGAACCGCTGGCGCGCGCCAGCAGAATCACCAGGGCAAACGCCGCCACCGCGCCGACAAACGCACCCGCCGACAACGAAATCAGCCCGCCGCCCACGCCCATCAGCGCCACCAGCACCGCGCCAGTCGAGGCGCCGGCGCTGATGCCGAGCAAGTACGGATCGGCCAACGGGTTGCGCAATAACGACTGCAGGATCACCCCGCACGTCGCCAGCCCCGCACCGCACGCGGCGGCTACCAGGGCACGCGTGAGGCGGTAGTTCCACACCACGCCCTCATCGATCGGGTCCAGCACATAGCCGGCCGCCCACAGTTTGTTGGCGAGTACCTGGAGCACGACCTGCGGCGAGATGGCGGTTTCACCGATGGCCACGCCGGCGAGCAGGGCGATCAGTAGCAAGGCCAGGGCAACTAGGGTCCGGATCAGGCTGGCAGTCATTTGTGCAGGTCGTAGCCGTCGATGGCGGCCGCCAGTTGTTCAAGGCCGTCGAACGTACGAATGCTGGCCTGCAGCGCCATGGCGTCGAGGATGATGATGCGGTTGTTTTTCACCGCGTCCATGTTGCGCGTGACCGGGTCGCTGCGCAAAAAGGCCAGTTTCTTTTCATGGTCGTCAGCCGGGTAACGGCGCCGGTCCATGCGTGCGATGACCAAAAAGGTCGGGTTGGCCTTGGCGATGGTTTCCCAGCCGACGGCGGGCCACTCTTCATCGGACTGCACCACGTTGGAAAGGCCGAGGGTTTGCAGCATGAACTCGGGAATGCCTTTGTGGCCGGCCACGTACGGGTCGCTGGCCATCTCGGAACTGGAGAACCACACCAACGCGCTGGCGTGCTTGAGGCCTTTGCTTTGCACAGTGGCGACCGACTTGGCCAGGCGCGCCTTGAGTTCGTCGTTCAATTGTTCGCCGCGGTCCTGTACGTCGAAAATCTGCGCCAGTTGGCTGATGCTTTTATAGATCGTCGCGATGCGGAAAGGCTCCAGCCGCGTGCCATCGGCGCCCACCAGGTTGTCTTTGCCTTCGCAGTCGGAGGGCAGCAGGTAGGTAGGGATCTTCAGCTCATGGAATTGCTCGCGGGTGCCGACCACGCCTTGTGGCCCGACCACCCATTCCAGCTCGGCGGCTACCAGTTGCGGGCGCTTGGCGATCACCGCTTCGAAGCTCGGCTCGTTGTTGGCCAGGCGCTCGATGCTGTCGTTCTGCGCCTTGAACTGCGGCAATACGCTGTTGAACCACAACGAAGTGCCCACCACCTTATCGCCCACGCCCAGCGCGTAAAGCATCTCGGTAGCCGCCTGGCCAATCGTCACGCTGCGCGCGGGGGCCTGCTGGAAGGTCAGGCGGCTGCCGCAGTTTTCCACGGTCAGTGGGTAGTGGGTGGGCGCGGCTTGGGCCAGGGCACAGAAGCTGACGCCGGCGAGCAGGGCGGTGACGCGTGGCAGCATGGGGCAATCTCCGAGTGAACCGTACGTGGAACTGGGGAGGTACGGTTCGGAAACACACCCTTGGGCACTGTGGTGGAGACAGGCAAGCGTGTCCTTCCCGGACACCCCGCCGGTTAGTGATTGAGCTTAAGCCGGCAGGTCTCCTGACTGATGCGTCGTCGCCACGCTCCAGCCTTCCCGGACGTGATCCAGTGGCATTAAGGAGCAGGCTCAGCACCTACAGTTGCGGGGGCAGTTCCGATTGGCGCGGGTGTAGCGCGCTTCGGATTCCCTATTAGTCCCGTTTGGGAACCGGCGCGGTATGGTAGTCGATCAGGCACCTTAGCGGGAGCTCCAAATACTCGAGGCGTGAACACGGTGGTAGCTCTCGCGGAGTTCGTCATCCTATGATGCGCATCCCATGGATAGTCTTCACACAAGGAAAGCACAGTGAAATCATTAATCGTCCTCGCCCTTATCGCCACGCTCGCCGGTTGCGCCACGCAGGGCAAATCTGAAAAGCAGATTCTTGACGAGGCCGCCACCGCGTACGTCAAGTCGATGCCCGCCGGCTCGGACAAGCTCCGTTTGCACACGATGAGCATCCCCAAAACCGGTTTGTTTGGCGATACGCTGGCGATTGCCATGGCCAGTGATCAGAACGCCGCCCACCTCAGGGGCGAATTGCTGAATGCAAAACGCATGGGCGATGTGTTCTTTTTGATTATCGGCGCCGGCAGCCCAGTTGACGTTGCTGTGATCAGCAAAGCGGTCGAAGGGCAGGATTTGAACGGGATGCAGATTTACTACTCGGGCACCGATGCACAAAGAGACACAGTGCGTGCGGCCGTTGAAAAGACCCAGGCGCAATTTCATTACATCAATGCGCAATGACTACTCGCACTTAGAGCCGTCTGGGCAAACTGGCGCTGTTGTTCCGCGTCTAGGCCGATGTTGGACGGAGTCGGCCAATCACCGCAGATCAAAATGTGGGTGTTGGCTTGTCGAACCGCTGCGATAGCCAGAAGTATCTACACATCTTGAGCGAGCGCTCTGCGTAGCAGCTGTCGAGCCCTGGCGAGGCTGCGTCAGCGGTGTGTCAGACAGACCGCAAACGCAGCCTCGCCAGGGCTCGACAGCTGCTACGCACTTTCACATTGAAAATATGTAGATACCTGTGCCGCCGTCTTCGCAGGCAAGCCAGCTCCCACACTTGATGTACGTCGTCCGTTCGGTCAGAGACGAATGTCTTCCGGACCTTGTATCAGCGCTTCAATCCGCGTGCCGGTGGCGCGTTCTTCGTTGCTGAAGCCGTCGTAGTCGGCGAGGTTGGCAAAACGGATGCCGGTCAGCCGTTCTATCTGGACCACACTGCGTTGGTAGGTCCTGAGCTGGCCAAACACCAGCTCGAGCTGGCCCAATTCGCGGTTCTGGTCAATCATGTAGGCACTCGTGCGAGGCTTGCCGTCGTCACCGAGGTAGGCGACGACTTTCCAGAAGGCCTTGGGAATTTTAACGCTCCGGTACACACGGTCGTCGTCGGCAAACACCGGCCCGGTAAACACGGTGGCGCGGGCTTTCCAGCGTTGGGTGTTATCGAGAATATAGTCTTCGAGCTCCAGCCAGGTCTTCTGGTTGAACCCACTCATCTGCGGCGAGCAGTTGGTGAAGTGGAATGTGTCGAAGTTGGCGATTTTCGCCTCGTCGCCCCAATTGGGGTCCTGTCGGCGTACCAGGTGGCCGCGATCAAGGCCATTGCTGGCGTAGAGGTCTTCGCCCACCTGCGCGTCGATGGGCAGGCGGCCATCGTAGGCCCAGATGTCGTTGCTACGGGCAACGTCCACATGCAGCCCCCCGTCGATATTGGCGCCCACGTACAGCGCGAGGCGCCTTGAGCGTGACATCGTCACCGAGAAGTGCGTGTAGTCCAGGCGGTCGCCGCCCTCTTTCAGCGTCTGTACATCATCCGCAATCGCGTCCTCAACGGTGGGCCAGGGCACCACGAAGCTGCCGAGAAAATCCTCGGCGTAGCCGCTCCGGTCCTTGAAATCCTTGGCCGCAGTGACGCGTGGCGTCGCCGCCCTGGCCTCCAGCAGAGTGGGGCTCGGCGCGAGCAGCGGGCGCAGGTAGGCGAGCCGTGGGCGGTACGAAAGGTCGATTTTGGTTTTGCGTGCGGGCATCGGTCAGTCCTCCTTGGATAAACACGACTGCAACATAGGTTAATGACAATTGATGACACGCGTTGATCCCAGGGGGCTATCCTGAGTCGATACCCGGACGTTGTCACATGCCAAATGGAGCCAGCCAATGTGTGTTCGCCAGCAGCATCGCAATCCGATTTTCTGCCTGATCCCGCCCTACATGCTCGACCAGATCGCCCGCAACGGTGATAAAGCGCAGCGGGAAATCGCGTTGCGCACCCGCGCCAAAGACAGCACGTTTCGCTCGCTGCGTATGGTCGCGGTGCCCGCCAAAGGGCCCGCTCACATGGCCCTGGCCATGGGCGCAGGCAAGCGGCGTTCGATCTACAGCGCCGAGGGCACCGACAGCCTGCCGGGAACGCTGGTCCGTGGCGAAGGGCAGCCCGCCAGCGGTGATGCGGCGGTGGACGAGGCCTACGATGGCTTGGGCGCCACCTTTGATTTTTTCGAGCAGGTCTTCGACCGCAACTCCATCGATGATGCCGGCATGGCATTGGACGCGACCGTTCATTTTGGCCAGAACTACAACAATGCGTTCTGGAACTCGGCCCAGATGGTGTTTGGTGATGGCGATGAGCAGTTGTTCAATCGCTTCACAGTGGCGCTCGACGTGATTGGCCATGAGTTGGCCCATGGCGTCACCGAGGATGAGGCCAAGCTGATGTACTTCAATCAGTCCGGCGCGTTGAACGAGTCGCTGTCGGACGTGTTCGGCTCACTGATCAAGCAATATGCACTGCAGCAATCGGCACAAGACGCCGACTGGCTGATCGGCAAGGGGCTGTTTACGCCAAAGATCAAAGGCACCGCCCTGCGCTCGATGAAAGCCCCCGGTACCGCGTTTGACGACGAACTGCTGGGCAAGGACCCTCAGCCTGGGCACATGGATGATTTTGTGCAGACCTACGAGGACAATGGTGGGGTGCATATCAATTCCGGCATCCCCAACCATGCGTTCTACCAAGTGGCGACGAAGTTGGGCGGGTTCGCCTGGGAGCGCGCCGGGCGTATCTGGTATGACGCGTTGCGCGATGCGCGGCTGCGGCCCAACTCGGGGTTTCTGCGCTTTGCGCGCATCACCTACGATATTGCCGGCCGACTCTACGGCGCGAACAAGGATGAGCAGAAGGCGGTCAAGGAAGGTTGGAAAGCGGTCGGCATTTCGGTCTGACGTGAGGAACAACCATGCAGATTTCGATCAAGGAAAACGGCGGACCGGCGTTTTTTCCCGGCTTGGCCCAGCCTCGTACGGTAAAGCTGGACGCTCTGCCTGAGCAGGATCAGCAGGAGTTGCGGCAACTGATCGCGGCTTCAGACTTTTTTCAGTTGCCGCAGAGCACCGTTCCGGAGTCCGGGAAGCCAGGCCAGGTGCATTACACCCTGACCGTGACAGAGGGCCAGCGCGAGCACACGGTGTGCGTGCTGGCGCCGGTGAAGTCCCAGGCACTGGACGGGCTGGTGCAGTGCGTGCGCAGGCATATTCGGTGTTGAGGCCGTTTTAGGTCTGCTGCGCAGTCCAGCGGGAGCAAGCGCCTTCGCCACAGGGAGTGCTCGGCTTATTTGCGGTCCAGCCACACGGTTTGCGCGTTGCAGAATTCGCGTACGCCGAAGTGCGACAATTCGCGGCCGAACCCACTTTTTTTCACGCCGCCGAACGCCACCCGAGGGTCGGAAACGCTGAAGGCGTTGACGAAGATCCCGCCGGTTTCCAACTGGTTGGCGATATCGCGTGCCTTCGCCGGGTCGGTGGTGAAGATGCTGGCGGTGAGGCCGAACTCGCTGTCATTGGCCAGGGCCACGGCGTGGTCGGCGTCGCGGGCGGTGATGATCGAGGCCACGGGGCCGAACAGTTCCTGCTTGAACGAGGTCATCTGGTCGGTGACGTCAGCCAGTACGGTCGGTTCGTAGAAGTTGCCGGCGCCGGGTACTTTGTGACCGCCCAGCAATAGGGTTGCGCCTTCTTCCAGGGTGGCCTGGACCTGGCCGTGCAGCTCGTCGCGCAAGTCAAAGCGGGCCATCGGGCCAATATAAGTGGCGGCTGAGGTGGGGTCGCCCATCGCCAAGGCGCGGCTGGCCTCCAGGAATTTGGCGGTGAATGTTTCCACCACGCCGGCCTCGATGATCAGGCGCTTGGCGGCGGCGCAGACTTGGCCGCTGTTCTGGAAGCGGCCGATCAGGGCGGCTTGCACGGCGGCGTCGAGGTCGGCGTCGTTGAGTACGATGAACGGGTCGGAGCCGCCGAGTTCCAGCACGCATTTTTTCAGTGCAGCGCCGGCCTGGGAGCCAATGGCGATGCCGGCACGCACGCTGCCGGTCAGGGTAACGGCGGCGATGCGTGGGTCGGCGATGGCTTTGGACACGCCTTCGTTGGCCACGTTGATCACTTCGAACAGCCCTTCGGCGAAGCCAGCCTTTTTAAACGCTTGTTGGATCAGATAGGCGCTGCCCATTACGTTCGGTGCGTGTTTGAGCACGTAGGTGTTGCCGGCAAGCATGGTCGGCACGGCGCCGCGCAGCACTTGCCATACGGGGAAGTTCCACGGCATGACGGCCAGGATAGGGCCGAGCGGGCGGTATTCGATCTGGGCGCTGCCGTTGTCCACCAACGTCGGTTCCGGGGCGAGCATGGCCGGACCGTGGGCGGCGTACCATTCGCTGAGTTGCGCGCATTTTTCGATTTCGGCACGGGCTTGGGCGATGGGTTTGCCCATTTCCAGGGTGATGGTCTGGGCCATTTCTTCGGCTTGGTCACGCAGGGCGTTGGCCAGGCTCAGCAGCAACTCGGCGCGCTGGCTCACTGGCTGGCGGCGCCAGGTGCGGAACGCGCTGGTGGCCCGATCGAGGGCGGCGTCCAGTTGCTGATGGGTTTCGTAGGGATAGCTGCCAACGGTTTCGCCGTTGGCCGGGTTAATCGAGAGGGCATGGGTGGTTGCGTTCATGGCGCCGTCCTGCTGAATGAATACGTTGAGTTCAGCCTACGGGGCTATCTCTTTTCTGGAAACTGAATAATATTAAGCAATACGTTCACGATTGGAGAATGATGTGGATCTGGTGCAGCTGGAAATCTTCAAGGCCGTTGCCGAGCAAGGCAGCATCAGCGCCGCCGCGCAGTTGATTCATCGGGTGCCGTCGAACCTGACCACGCGCATCAAGCAACTGGAGCAGGACCTGGGCGTGGAATTGTTTATCCGCGAGAAAAGCCGCTTGCGCCTGTCGCCGGCCGGCTGGAATTTCCTCGGCTATACGCGGCGCATCCTCGACCTGGTGCAGGAAGCCCGCGCGACGGTGGCGGGGGAGGAGCCCCAGGGCGCGTTTGCCCTCGGCTCGCTGGAGAGCACCGCGGCGGTGCGTATCCCGGCGTTGCTGGCGGCGTATAACCAGAAGCACACCAAGGTTGAGTTGGACCTGAGCACCGGGCCATCGGGCACGATGATTGAAGGCGTGCTGTCGGGACGGTTGACGGCGGCGTTTGTTGATGGCCCGGTGCTGCACAGCACCCTTGAGGGCGTAGCGGTATTTGAAGAAGAGATGGTGGTGATTGCGCCGCTGCATCACGCGCCGATTACCCGGGGGCAAGAGGTGAACGGCGAGAACATCTACACCTTTCGCTCGAACTGCTCGTACCGACACCACTTTGAGCGCTGGTTCTCACAGGACGGCGCGGTACCGGGCAAGATCTTTGAGATCGAGTCCTACCACGGCATGCTTGCCTGCGTCAGCGCCGGGGCCGGGGTGGCGCTGATGCCGCGCAGCATGCTGGAAAGCATGCCGGGGTTTGCGGCGGTGAGTGTGTGGCCGCTGACGGAGAGTTTCCGGATCTTGCACACCTGGCTGATCTGGCGCCGGGGCACGGTGTCGCAGAGTTTGAACAGCTTTGTGAAGTTGCTGGAGGAACGCGCTTTGGTAACGCAGTAGATCGAATGTGGGAGCTGGCTTGCCTGCGATAGCCACAGATATCTACACATTTTCAATGTGATAGTGCGTAGCAGCTGTCGAGCCCTGGCGAGGCTGCGTTTGCGGTCTGTCTGACACACCGCTGACGCAGCCTCGCCAGGGCTCGACAGCTGCTACGCAGAGGGCTCGCTCAAGATGTGTAGATACTTATGCTGCGATAGCATCAACTCGTTTTGCCTGATACACCGAGGTGCTGGCATCGCAGGCAAGCCAGCTCCCACATTTGATCGCTATCAGCCGCCGAATTGCAGGGTGCCCATCGCCAGTTTTGCCATTAACGCGGTCGCACCCAATTGCACCAGCCACAGTGCCAGGCCTCCGAGGAACACGCCGAGCGCTACCTGCAACACCAAGCTCTTCTGGCGCTTGGCTTGCGGCGCGCGTGGGGTGAAGTGGTCCAGCTCGTCGCGGTCGGCACGCAGGTCCAGGTCATCGTTTCTCATAAGGCTCTCACAGCAAAGGGGCAATCAGGGTTCAGTCTAGGGGAGCAGGGCATTTTCTGACAGGCATTAAAAAGGGAAGCCGTAGCTTCCCTTCTTGCGGCGCCGCCAGGTTATAGAACCTGAACAATCGCCGTTGTGACCGCATCAATGTTCGACTGGTTCAGCGCCGCCACACAGATACGCCCGGTATCCAGTGCGTAGATCCCAAACTCGGTGCGCAAGCGGGTGACTTGCTCAACGGTCAGGCCGGAGTAGGAGAACATCCCGCGCTGGCGGCCGACAAAGCTGAAGTCCTTGCCCGGAGCAGCCTTGGCCAGCTCGGCGACCATCTGCTCGCGCATGCCACGGATGCGCAGGCGCATTTCCGCCAGTTCGGCTTCCCACTGGGCGCGCAGCTCAGGGTTGTTCAGCACCGCTGCAACAATCGCCGCGCCGTGGGTCGGCGGGTTGGAGTAGTTGGTGCGGATCACACGCTTGACCTGGGACAGGATGCGCGCGCTTTCTTCCTTGGAGTCGCCAACGATGGACAGCGCGCCCACACGTTCGCCGTACAGCGAGAACGACTTGGAGAACGAGCTGGACACAAAGAAGGTCAGGCCCGAATCAGCGAACAGACGTACGGCAGCGGCGTCTTCGTGGATGCCGTCGCCAAAGCCCTGGTAGGCCATGTCGAGGAACGGCACCAGGTTCTTGGCCTTGACCACGTCCAGCACGTTCTGCCAGTCGGCCGGGCTCAGGTCGACGCCGGTCGGGTTGTGGCAGCAGGCGTGCAGCACCACGATGGACTGTGGCGGCAGGGCGTTGAGGTCTTCGAGCAGGCCGGCACGGTTTACGTCGTGGGTGGCGGCGTCGTAGTAGCGGTAGTTCTGCACCGGGAAACCTGCGGTTTCGAACAGGGCGCGGTGGTTTTCCCAGCTTGGGTCGCTGATGGCGACAACGGCGTCTGGCAGCAGTTGCTTGAGGAAGTCGGCGCCAATTTTCAGGGCGCCGGTGCCGCCAACGGCCTGGACGGTCACAACGCGACCCGCAGCCAGCAGTGGCGACTCAGCACCAAACAGCAGGGTTTGCACGGCCTTGTCATACGCCGCGATGCCGTCGATCGGCAAGTAGCCACGGGCGGCGTGTTGCGCCACGCGAATGGCTTCCGCTTCGGCAACGGCACGCAAGAGTGGAATCTTCCCCTCTTCGTTGCAGTAAACGCCCACGCCAAGGTTGACCTTGGTGGTTCGTGTATCGGCGTTGAATGCTTCGTTGAGGCCCAGGATAGGATCGCGTGGTGCCATTTCGACAGCGGAGAACAGGCTCATTTTGCGGCAGCTCTATGGGGGAAGGGAGGGACGTGTCGCGCTCCAGCCGAATGCACTAGAGCGGTGCACAAACGGGGAGCTAGTATAGAGGCCATCACGGCTGAGGGCGACAGCCGAAACGGCTTTTCGGCCAAGTTTTTCGGTTTATTTGCTGACCGTTAGTCTTATTGCAACAGGGATCGGAAGGGTCGCGTAGGACGATTGCCTTGAAACCCGGCGCACTCGCCACCACTTCTATGGCTATCATGGTTTTTTCCTACTATCCGCTCTGAATCTTCGCGGGTGGTGGTCTATTTCGTCCTCGACGGGTTTACAGTCTGGGGTGACTACACGAGGTATGTTATGTCGGATTTCCAACTCGTCACCCGCTTTGAACCCGCTGGCGATCAGCCGGAAGCCATCCGCCAGATGGTCGAGGGCATCGAAGCCGGCCTGGCCCACCAGACGCTGCTCGGGGTGACAGGTTCGGGCAAGACCTTCAGCATCGCCAACGTGATCGCGCAGATCAACCGGCCCACCCTGGTACTGGCGCCCAACAAGACCCTGGCCGCGCAGTTGTATGGCGAGTTCAAGGCGTTCTTCCCGAATAACGCGGTGGAATACTTCGTTTCCTACTACGACTACTACCAGCCCGAAGCCTATGTGCCGTCCTCCGATACCTTTATCGAGAAGGACGCGTCGATCAACGACCACATTGAGCAGATGCGGCTGTCGGCGACCAAGGCGCTGCTGGAGCGCAAAGACGCGATCATCGTCACCACGGTGTCGTGCATCTACGGCCTGGGCAGCCCGGAAACCTATTTGAAGATGGTGTTGCACGTTGATCGCGGCGACAAACTCGACCAGCGCGAGTTGCTGCGTCGCCTGACGAGCCTGCAATACACGCGCAACGACATGGACTTTGCCCGTGCCACCTTCCGCGTGCGCGGCGATGTGATCGATATTTACCCGGCGGAATCCGACCTGGAAGCGATCCGCATCGAACTGTTTGACGATGAAGTCGAGAGCCTGTCGGCCTTCGATCCGTTGACCGGCGAGGTAATCCGCAAGCTGCCGCGCTTCACGTTCTATCCGAAAAGCCACTACGTGACCCCGCGCGAAACCCTGATGGGCGCCATCGAGGGCATCAAGACCGAGTTGGCCGAGCGCCTGGAGTACCTGCGTTCCAATAACAAGCTGGTGGAAGCCCAGCGTCTTGAGCAGCGCACCCGCTTCGACCTGGAGATGATCCTGGAGCTGGGCTACTGCAATGGTATCGAAAACTACTCGCGCTATCTCTCGGGTCGTGATTCCGGGCAGGCGCCGCCCACACTATTTGATTACTTGCCGGACGACGCGCTGTTGGTGATCGACGAGTCGCACGTCAGCGTGCCGCAGGTCGGCGCGATGTACAAAGGTGACCGCTCGCGTAAAGAAACCTTGGTGGAATACGGTTTCCGTCTGCCGTCGGCGCTGGATAACCGGCCAATGCGTTTTGACGAGTTTGAGAGCATCAGCCCGCAGACGATTTTTGTCTCGGCCACGCCGGGTAATTACGAGGCCGAGCATGCGGGCCGTGTGGTTGAGCAGTTGGTGCGCCCGACGGGGCTCGTCGACCCGCAAATCGAAATCCGCCCGGCGCTGACCCAGGTCGATGACTTGCTCTCGGAGATCGGCAAACGCGTGGCCCTGGAAGAGCGGGTGCTGGTCACTACGCTGACCAAGCGCATGTCTGAAGACTTGACCGACTACCTGGCTGACCACGGCGTGCGCGTGCGTTACCTGCACTCGGACATCGATACGGTGGAGCGCGTGGAGATCATCCGCGACCTGCGCCTGGGCACCTTTGATGTGCTGGTGGGGATCAACCTGCTGCGTGAAGGTCTGGACATGCCGGAAGTGTCGCTGGTGGCGATCCTCGATGCGGACAAGGAGGGCTTCCTGCGTTCCGAACGCTCGCTGATCCAGACCATCGGCCGCGCGGCACGTAACCTCAATGGGCGGGCGATTCTCTACGCGGACCGCATTACCGGTTCCATGGAGCGGGCGATTGGCGAGACCGAGCGCCGCCGCGACAAACAGATTGCTTTTAACTTGGAGCATGGCATCACGCCCAAGGGCGTGTTCAAGGACGTTGCCGACATCATGGAAGGCGCCGTGGTACCGGGCTCGCGCAGCAAGAAGCGCAAGGGCATGGCCAAGGCTGCCGAGGAAAGCGCCAAGTACGAGAACGAACTGCGCTCGCCGAGTGAGATCACCAAGCGCATTCGGCAATTGGAAGAGAAGATGTACCAGTTGGCGCGGGACCTGGAGTTTGAGGCGGCGGCGCAGATGCGGGATGAGATTGGTAAGTTGCGTGAGCGTCTTTTGGCTGTTTGATCTGCGCTGACAGGACTGGCCTCATCGCAGGCAAGCCAGCTCCCATATTTTGATTTGTGAATACAGTCAAATGTGGGAGCTGGCTTGCCTGCGATGGCCGCGCCTCGGTCTCCCTGATTCACCCAGGCTGGAGCCCAACCACCCCAGGCTGTTACCATTCCCCCCTTGTTTCAATTTTCAGCTTTATCGCCCATTCGAGACCTGCCATGACCACCGTCCGCACGCGCATTGCGCCATCGCCTACTGGGGATCCCCACGTCGGCACTGCTTACATCGCCTTGTTCAACTACTGCTTTGCCAAGCAGCACGGCGGTGAATTCATCCTGCGGATCGAAGACACCGATCAACTGCGCTCTACCCGTGAGTCGGAACAGCAGATTTTCGATGCCCTGCGCTGGTTGGGCATTACCTGGGCGGAAGGCCCGGACGTTGGTGGCCCCCATGGCCCGTATCGCCAGAGCGAGCGCAGCGACATCTACAAGCAGTACACCCAGCAATTGGTCGACATGGGTCATGCGTTCCCGTGCTTCTGCACCGCCGAAGAACTGGACCAGATGCGCGCCGAGCAACAGGCCCGCGGCGAAACCCCGCGCTACGACGGCCGTGCGCTGCTGCTGTCGAAAGAAGAAGTCGCCCGCCGCCTGGCCGCTGGCGAACCGCACGTTATCCGCATGAAAGTGCCGAGCGAAGGCGTGTGCGTGGTGCCGGACATGCTGCGCGGTGACGTCGAAATCCCGTGGGACCGCATGGACATGCAAGTGCTGATGAAGACCGACGGCTTGCCGACGTACTTCCTCGCAAACGTGGTCGACGACCACCTGATGGGCATCACTCACGTGCTGCGCGGTGAAGAATGGCTGCCGTCGGCGCCGAAACTGATCCTGCTCTACGAGTACTTCGGCTGGGAACAGCCGCAGCTGTGCTACATGCCGCTGCTGCGTAACCCGGACAAGAGCAAGCTGTCCAAGCGCAAGAACCCGACCTCGGTGACCTTCTACGAGCGCATGGGCTTCATGCCGGAAGCCATGCTCAACTACTTGGGTCGCATGGGCTGGTCGATGCCGGACGAGCGCGAGAAGTTCTCGCTGCAGGAAATGGTCGACAACTTCGACCTTTCCCGCGTGTCTCTGGGCGGGCCGATCTTCGATATCGAGAAGCTGTCGTGGCTTAATGGCCAATGGCTGCGTGACTTGCCGGTGGAAGAGTTCGCCAGCCGCGTGCAGCAGTGGGCGTTGAACCCTGAGTACATGATGAAGATCGCGCCGCTGGTGCAGGGCAGGGTGGAAACATTCAGCCAGGTCGCACCGTTGGCCAGCTTCTTTTTCGCGGGTGGCGTGAACCCGGATGCCAAGCTGTTTGAGTCCAAGAAACTCTCCGGTGATCAGGTTCGCCAGTTGATGCAATTAATCCTGTGGAAGCTCGAAAGCCTGCGCCAATGGGAGAAGGATGCGATCACCGCGACCATCCAGGCGGTGGTGGAGTCCCTGGAATTGAAGCTGCGCGACGCCATGCCTTTGATGTTTGCCGCGATCACCGGGCAGGCCAGTTCGGTGTCGGTACTCGATGCGATGGAAATTCTCGGCCCGGACCTGACGCGTTTCCGTCTACGCCAAGCCCTTGATTTGCTTGGTGGTGTGTCGAAGAAAGAAAACAAAGAGTGGGAAAAACTGCTGGCTGCTATCGCCTAAGCAGGCTGCTGTAACGGTGAAACCCCGGTTTTCCGGGGTTTCACCGGTAAGTGATTGTTATCCCGGCAAAAAACTTTGGAAATTGTTGAAAATAAATTTGACACACTTCTAAACCGCCATTAAGATTCGCCCCGTCCTCACCGATGAGGGGCTATAGCTCAGCTGGGAGAGCGCTTGCATGGCATGCAAGAGGTCAACGGTTCGATCCCGTTTAGCTCCACCAATTTACAGGTTCAAGGTCTGGCCACACCGTCCTTGAGTTGATGTACAGAAGGTTTTGTCCCCTTCGTCTAGTGGCCTAGGACACCGCCCTTTCACGGCGGTAACAGGGGTTCGAGTCCCCTAGGGGACGCCAGTTTCAACAAGCAGTTCGAAAGGTCTGCTACGTCGAGAGACGAAAAATCCGGGGCTATAGCTCAGCTGGGAGAGCGCTTGCATGGCATGCAAGAGGTCAACGGTTCGATCCCGTTTAGCTCCACCAATTTTACAGGTTCAAGGTTGCGGTCACTCGGCCCTTGAATCGATCAGTTCTCAGCGCTGATCAGTGTATAGAAGGTTTGTGTCCCCTTCGTCTAGTGGCCTAGGACACCGCCCTTTCACGGCGGTAACAGGGGTTCGAGTCCCCTAGGGGACGCCACGATTACCCGCTCTGCGGGATTTTTAAGGGTCATTCAATTATTGAATGGCCCTTTTGTTTGTCTGGCGTTTGGCCAATTCCTCTCTCAATTCCCTTTATATCTTCTGACCAATGGTCACGCCTGTCGCTTGCCAAATATTATTATGGTAATAATATTCAACCCATGAACATCGGAGGCAATGATGAGCGATAAAAAAGCGCAAACCCGCGAACGCATTCTGCAGGCTGCCAGCGCCGCGTTGATCCAGCGTGGCCCGGCAGAACCAAGTGTGGGTGAGGTCATGGGGGCCGCGGGGCTGACCGTCGGTGGTTTCTACGCGCACTTCGAAAGCAAGGACGCGCTGATGCTGGAGGCCTTTACACAGTTGCTGGCCAAGCGTCGCGCCTCGATCGACGACATCGATCCACAGCTGACCGGGGAAGAGCGCAGAAGCCTGGTGGCGGCGTTCTACTTGTCGCGCAAGCACCGTGACTCAACCGCCCAGGCATGCCCGATCCCGGCCACGGTGGGCGAAATGAGCCGTCTGCCGGATGAGTTCCGCCAGGCACTTAATGAGCACTGCGAGTTGATGGCTGCGCAGCTCGCCGCCAGCCCTGAAGACACTGACAAAGCCCTGGCTGACATGGCGCTGATGATCGGTGGCCTGGCCCTGGCCCGCGCGCTGGGTCCTGGTGAATTGTCTGACCGTGTGCTGCGCGCCGCCAAGTCGGCGGTGCGCTAGAAGAGGGCTCTCATGATGGGCACGCTAACCTGGACTCGTCGCTTCAACGGTACGCTGGGACACCTCGCTCCGCAAATGGTGGCCAATAAGATGCGTCGCGCCTTCATGACGCCGCGCCATCTACCGCCGCGCGATTGGGAGCTGCCGCTGCTGGCGCAATCGGAGCGCATTACCTTGCGTTTCGGTTTGTCTGCCTTGCGTTGGGGCCAGGGGCCTGCGGTGTTGTTGATGCACGGTTGGGAAGGGCGGCCCACTCAGTTCGCGAGCCTGATCACTGCGTTGGTCGACAATGGTTATTCGGTGATTGCCCTGGACGGTCCCGCCCATGGCCGTTCGCCGGGGCGCGAAGCCCATGTGCTGCTCTTTGCTCGCGCCATGCTTGAGGCGGCGGCAGAGTTGCCGCCGCTGCATGCCGTGATCGGCCATTCAATGGGCGGTGCCAGTGCGATGCTGGCAGTGCAGTTGGGCTTGCGTACCGAGGCGTTGGTGAGTATTGCCGCGCCGTCACGCTTTCTGGATGCGCTACGCGGCTTTACCAAGATGGTCGGTTTGCCAGCGCGGGCGCGGTCGGCGTTTATCCAGGAGGTCGAGTTGACGTTCGGCATGCCGCTCAAACACTTGGATGTGGCCCACTACCAGATGAATATCCCCGGCCTGATCGTGCATGCCGAAGACGATACGTTCGTCCCGGTCAAGGCGTCGCAAGCCATTCACGAAGCCTGGTTCGACAGCCGCCTGCTGCGCCTGGAGCAGGGCGGTCACCAGAAAGTGCTGGCCGATCCACGGGTGATCGACGGTGTGCTGGCATTGCTGGCCGGCTGCTGTCTACAGGAGCGGCAAAGCGCCTGATACACTCCTCCCGCCGACATTAATCGACTGGAGCAAGGCATGGGCTGGGATTTGGCAACGCCGTTTATCATCGATCTGCAGGTCGCCCCTGAAGACATCGACGGCCTGGGGCACGCCAATAACGCGGTGTATGTGTCTTGGCTGGAGCGCTGCGCCTGGCGCCATTCCCAGCGCCTGGGGCTGGACCTGACCGAATATCGTCGACTTGACCGCGCCATGGCCGTGGTGCGGCACGAGATCGATTACCTGGCCGCAGGCTACGAAGGCGATGAGCTGCAACTGGCCACCTGGATCGTCGACTGGGACCAACGCCTGAAGATGACCCGGCGCTTCCAACTGGTACGCCCGCGTGACGGCGTCACTTTGTTGCGCGCACACACCACCTTTGTCTGCATCGAGCTGTCCAGCGGCAAGCCCAAGCGCATGCCCGCGGAGTTTCTCGACGGTTATGGCCCCGCCCTGACAGGGGGTTAACGGTTGCTGTGGGAAACCCAGTAAACTGCGCCACGATTTTTGTTGAGTGTTTTCCATGCAAATTGCTTTGGCGCCCATGGAGGGGTTGGTCGACAACATCCTGCGGGACGTGCTGACCCGAGTCGGCGGTATTGACTGGTGCGTGACCGAGTTCATCCGCGTCAATGACCGCCTGCTCACCCCTGCGTATTTCCACAAGCTCGCCCCGGAACTGCTGCACGGTGCCCACACCGCCGCGGGCGTACCGCTGCGCGTGCAATTGCTCGGCTCCGACCCGGTGTGCCTGGCCGAAAATGCGGCCTTGGCCTGCGAATTGGGTTCGCAGGTCATAGACCTGAATTTCGGCTGCCCAGCCAAGACCGTCAACAAGTCGCGCGGTGGTGCGGTGCTGCTCAAGGAACCGGAGCTGCTCAACCAGATTGTCGAACACGTCCGTCGCGCTGTGCCTGCCCATATCCCGGTAACCGCCAAGATGCGCCTGGGCTTCGACAGCCCGGACGGCGCCCTGGTTTGCGCCACGGCCCTGGCGGAAGGCGGCGCTGCGCATATCGTGGTGCATGCACGCACCAAGACCGATGGCTACAAACCGCCCGCCCACTGGGAGTGGATCCCGCGGGTGCAGGACGTGGTCAAGGTGCCGGTGTTCGCCAATGGCGATATCTGGAGTGTCGACGACTGGAAGCGTTGCCGCGAAATCAGCGGCGCCGAAGACATCATGCTGGGCCGCGGCCTGGTCGCGCGTCCTGACCTGGCACGGCAGATCGCTGCGGCGCGGGCGGGCGAGGACGTGGTTGAGATGACTTGGGCAGACATGCAGCCCATGCTCCAAGACTTCTGGACCCAGTCAGTGGCGCAACTGACCGAGCGCCAAGCGCCGGGGCGTTTGAAGCAATGGCTAGCGATGCTCACCCGCAATTACCCTGAAGCGGTGGAGTTGTTTACGTTGATGCGTAGGGAAACTGATCTGGAGCAGGTCGGACGTTTGCTGGGTATGCCCAGCCAGCGTGAGCGGTCGATGGCGTTGCAAGATTAGGTTTACATATATAAGTGTTTCATCTTTTGCTGTAAGGGGCGCCGAAAGGCGCCTTTTTTTGTCTGAAAAATAACGGTGTAGCGACAATGCGCCCTGTTCAGGGCAGTGTTCAGCCTGGATGGCGCTTGGAGGGTTGCCATGTTGTCGCGAGATATATGCAAATAAGCATGAGTGTAGGGTTCGACTGCTACGAGGTTTTAACAGGTTGGCCTTGATGGAAGGGTGTTGAAGTACTTGCGTGCGCGTTAGTTAGCATAAGTTGCGCGCATCAAAAAGGTTTGTTGTTTTCCTGAAGTTACTTTCTGTCAGGGTGTTGCCTTTAGTGTCATATCTTGAGGCGCGCAGGCCGTACACCTTCGCGGTTTTATACTGGATGTCCATAGGCTAAATGCTCGACTGGTTATTTGGTTTCCTTATATAAGCCTCGATTTTTCGGAACTCGTTGCCGTTTCGCCCCACGAATCTTTCGAGTTTGTCGAACTCACCGTTGATTCACACTCCACATCAATAACTCGCTCTCCTGTCAGCGCAGGGTTGAGCGTGGTCTAAGGAATAGAAATATGTCTAATGTATCGACCAAACCGTTTGTGCCAATGAACGCAGAATATGCACACCTTAGTCAGCCGTCCGTACAGGTGAATAAACCGCTCGAACTATCTCCGGCGGCGGACAATGTAAGTAAGTTTCTGAAAGACAGCAGCCCGGCGCCAAAAGAAAATAATCTGACCGTTAATAAAGAATCGCTGGAAAAGTTGTTCGCCATGTTTGAGTTTGCGGTCAAGGCGATGCGAAGCATGCTTGCGGGTATGGGCGTACTGCCCAAGATGCCCGGTGAACTGGATGCTCAATCCCAACTGAAGCCTGGCCCTGATCCAAAGGTCGTTGCAGATACAAATGGTAAACCCAAGATCGAGCCGCAAACGGATGCCAGGACGCCGGTGAAGCCTGGCTCTGATCCTAAAGTCATTGCAGATACAAGCGTTAAACCCAAGATGGAACCGCAAACGGATGCCAGGACGCCGGTGAAGCCTAGCTCTGATCCTAAAGTCATTGCAGATAAAAGCGTTAAACCCAAGATGGAACCGCAAGTGGATGCCAGGACGCCGGTGAAGCCTGGTCCTGATCTTAAAGTCGTTGCGGATACGAACGTTAAACCTGGGATCGAGCCGCTTGCGGATGCCAAGACACCGGTCAAGCCGGGCCCGGACGTGAAGGTAAAGCCGGATGGGCAGACCCAGATGACCATGACACCTGACGGCAAGCTCGCCGCAAAACCGACTATGACTTCAGTCACTGATACTGCGCAAAATAATAAGTTGTCTTCCGAAATCAATGTGACGGTGCAGGTCCAGGGCTGTCACTGCCCCCATACAGGCGAAAAAATTGCGCCACAGCCCGTGCTCATCCCTAAGGTCGATGTGCAGCCCGCGCTACCGGCATTGGTCACGCCAAAGGTCGATGCCCAACCCCAGTCGCCAACAGTGGTGAACCCGAAGGTCGATAAACAACCGTCGCTGACATCAACGGTCATTCCGAAGCTCGATACCTCGCCGTTGCTACAGCCTCAAGTCACTCCGGCGACCGTTAACAAACCCGAACCCAAAGCGCCTGCAACGCCGGTCGAACCTAACACTACCACGGCTGATCCGAAGCCTGAGACCCGGCCTGCTCCGGACCTTACAGCCCCCGCACCGGATGACTTGGTGAACGATTCCAGCAGGCACTCCCGGAGCCGATTCGACGACCATCGCGCTGCCAGGCCAAGCCTGCGTTCACGTTTCTGAGCCTGCTGTCTTGAAGCGTTGAACATAAATGTCCGTTCCCTGACCCGTTAGGTCAGGGAACACTCAAAGAGATTTGAAGCATGTCATCAATAAGCCATAGCCACGCTACGCAACCCACTATCAATCCTTACCGGGCACCTGACTATTCTGTTCGTGCCTCGTGTGATTCAGGGCTCCAGAATAACGTTCGTACCGCACCACCAGCCCCCCGCACAGAGATCAAGCCCGGTAGCTTCGCAAATAACCCCACCCCAATTGCCTTGATGGGCATGCTGACCGAACTGTTCAAGCAGCTCTTCAGCCAATTGCAGAGTCTTCTGCAGGGAGACGTGCGCCCGCCGGAGCCAAAAAGCAACGACTTACCTCTACCTCAGCCGCGTGTGCAGCCCGCTCCCGATACGACACCCGTCAACAAGCCAAAAGAGCCCATTCCCGAACTGTCTAATAAGCGTAACGGTGCAAAACCCAACAACATCTGGAATGGCTTTAGGCAGGGAAGCAAAGGTAACTGCGTAACGGTCTCGGCGATCAAGGCGGCGATGGCGAAGTTTGGCCAAAGCCCAACGGACATCTATAAGTCTGTTGAGAAGGTTGCAGACGCTTATAAAGTTGTTATGCGCGATGGGTTCGCGTTGACGTTGAAAGAATCTGAGTTGGACAGCGCTATTCGCGGTGCCGACTTTGTTCGCATGAATGATCGGGAAATGCTCAAGGATGCACACTTCCTTTTTGCGTGCTCTGCCAAGCGTGCGCAAATAGAGAATAACGATGGATTCGCGAACAGAAGCTTTGATGCAGCCATAAGAAGTCTTAACGATCGAGAGGATGAAAGTGGGCCGGGGGAGGGCCTTAAGCGTTTGGGGTTAAAGGATCATATGCAACGCGTGTCGGCGCGTGACTTGGCCGACAGGTCGTTGATCGGTATGGTCAACAGACGCGGGCACTCGGTTGCGGTGGTGGATGGAAGTGAAGAGTATTACGGGCGCAGAGGTGGCCGGCCCACCGGTGGGCAGGCGATTGCGCTGGTCTGATAACGCCGATAACTGTCCGATTTGACCCATGTAGCCGCAAAGGGCTCACCACGGAATGTTCGCATGGATGCCACTTTAACTGTAGTTCGTGGTTTAGCACGTTGACCTGTATGCACGCTTTGAAAGGTTGAACGACTACGCACTTGTGAAGGCTTAGTTGTGTGATTCAACTGGCCGATTAATCTGCCGCAGGATCAACGTGCTTTTTTATTTCAGACACTGCTTTATAAAGTTTTAGCGTTTTTCGCTGTGGACGCATCCACCTATTTCATTAAGCGTTAATGATATGAGTACGTCTGCCATTGAACCTTCTCCTCGCTTAATGCCCATGGTCACGACGAGTGTCCGCCCCCAGGCCGCCGCGGTGTTGCAGGGTTTCACTGAAACTGGTTTAAACCCGACCCTTGTCGGCGGTCAACAGCTCCCTGAATCCGATCATCGGCAGTGGTCGGCTGTGCCAATAGCCTTGGTACAGATGGCAACCCAAGCCCTGCAGAAATGTCAGTTGATCCTGGGTTTCCACACCCTCGGCGATCACCACCAGGTTCAGGCTGCGAGCCATCGCCACAATGGCGCGGATGATCTCGGCGTCGTTGGGGTCGTGAGTGGCGTCACGCACAAAGGATTGGTCGATCTTCAGCGCATCCACCGGCAGGCGCTTGAGGTAAGTGAGCGATGAGTAACCGGTGCCGAAGTCATCCATCGCAAAGCTCACGCCGAGTTTTTTTAAGCGGCGCATTTTGCTGATGGTGTCGTCCAGGTTCTGAATCACGATGCCTTCGGTGATTTCCAGTTTCAGCAGGCTGAACGGCAATTGGTGCTGCTTGAGGCTGCGCTCCACCCGCTCCACAAAATCGTTCTGGCGAAACTGCCGAGGGCTGATGTTCACGCATAGGCTGAAGTTCAACGGGTCTACCAGGCCTTCCGCGATCAGTTGTTGAAAGGCCGCGCAGGCTTCATCAAGGATCCAGGTGCCGACTTCAAGGATCAGGCCGCTGTCCTCCAGTACCTTGATGAATTCGGACGGCGACTGCGCGCCCAGCTGCGGGTGCTGCCAGCGCACCAACGCCTCGGCGCCGACGATCTTGTTGCCGCGTGCATCCACTTGCGGCTGGTAATGCACGCTGAACTCACCGCGCGACAGCGCCAGGCGTAAGTCGGTCTCCATGCGCAGGCGTTCGCTGGCGGTTTTTTGCATGCTGTTATAGGAACATCTGCGTGGTGTTGCGCCCTGAGTCCTTGGCGCGATACAGGGCGATGTCGGCGCGCTTGAGCAAGTCCGCCGGCGTGGTGCCATGGTCGGGAATCAGCGCCACGCCAATACTCGGCGTGACCTGCAAACGATGGCCATCGAGGAACATCGGCTCCGAGAGTAATTCGCGCAGGGTGTCGGCCAGTTCTTGCACCTGATTGCTGACTTCCATGCGCGAACCGTCCAGCCCACTGAGCAGCACCACGAACTCATCGCCGCCCAGGCGCGCCACGGTGTCTTCCATGCGCACGCTGGCCTCCAGGCGTGCGGTGACGATCTTCAGCACCGAGTCGCCGACCGGATGGCCGAGGGAGTCGTTGATGTGCTTGAAGTGGTCAAGGTCCAGGAACAGCAGCGCACCGCGCAAATTGTGGCGCTTGAGCAGGGCAATCTGCTGGCTCAGGCGGTCCATCAGTAGGGCGCGATTGGGCAGGTTGGTCAACGGGTCGTGGTAGGCCAGGTGGCGGATCTGTGCCTGGGCGTTTTTCAGCAGGCTCACGTCCCGCGCCGTCAGCAGCAGGCACGGGGTTTCATTCAGGGTGATGGGCTCCACCGAGACTTCCACCGCCAGTAACTCGCCGCGCTTGTTGTGCCAGAGCATTTCCAGGTGGTGGATGCGCCCTTTGATCTGCAATTCGGCCAATAGCGCCGCGCGTTGGTTTTCATCGGCCCAGATACCGATCTGGTAAAGGGTCAGGCCTATGGCGTCCTCGGCGCGATAGCCGGTCAGGCGGCAGAAACCGTCGTTGACCTCCACATAACGGCCGGTGTCGCGCTCGGTGATGGAAATCGCGTCGGGGCTGGAGTGGAAGGCCTTGGCGAACTTCTCCTCGCTGGCTTTGAGTGCAGCTTCCGAGCGTTGTTGCTGAGTGATGTCCCGCAGCGTGGTGACGATGCATGGCTGGTCGCCGACCTTGATCAAACGGCTGGAAATCACGCACGTCAGGCTCTGTCCGTTTTTGTGATGCGCCACAATCGCCACATTGCTCAGCGTTTGCTCGCGGATTACCCGCTCGATTCGCTGCAGGCGTTTGCTCGACTCGTCCCACAGGCCGATCTGCTCGGCACTTTTGTCGATCACCTCGGCGGCGGTCCAGCCAAAGGTTTGGGTAAAGGCAGGGTTGATCTCCATAAACACGCCGCTGTCCAGGCAGGTCACGCAGATGGGGTCCGGGCTGGCCTGGAACAGGCTGGCGAATTTTTCTTCGGAGGCGGTCAGGCGTTGTTCGCGTTCCACTTGGTCGGTGATGTCCAGCAAGGTGCCGGCCATCCGCAGCGGCGCGCCTTTATCATCGCGGTACAGGCGGGCACGGCTTTCAAGGTAGCGCGAGCTGCCGTCTTCCATGGGCACGCGGTAGGTCAGTTGATAGTTGCCGGCCGGCCCCTCGCGCAGGGTGCGGTAGGCGTTGCGCATGCTTTCGCGTTCTTCATTGGGCATGCCTTCGAAAAACGCGTCGAAAGACTCATGGAACGGTTCGGGCGGCAGGCCGTGCAGTTGGGCGGCGCGCGCCGAGCCATAGAGCATGCCGGTGGGGATGTGCCAGTCCCAGGTGCCCAGTTGCGCCGAGTCCAGCGCGAGGTCGAGGCGTTCCTGGCTGTCCTTGAGGGCTTGCTCGGCGTTTTTGCGCTCGGTGGTATCGAGAAAGGTGCTGAGTAAATACGCCTCACCCTCCAGCTCGACCTTTTGCGCGCTGAGGGTGCCATCGTGGACCTGGCCGTTGCTGGCACAAAATTGCACCTCCATGGTGATGGGCCGGCCCTTGCGCTGCGTGGCCTTGACCAGCAACGCACGTTGCTCCGGGTGGCGCCACAGGCCGAGCTCCAGGGTGCTGCGGCCGATGGCATCGGCCAGCGGCCAGCCAAAGAGCATTTCGAAATACTGGTTGGCCTCGCTGATCAAGCCGTCGGACTGGCGGGTCAGCAATACCATGTTGGGGCACAGGTGGAACAAGGTGGCAAAGCGTTTTTCGGAGTGGCTGAGCGCGTGCTCGCGTTCGCGCTGGCGGGTGGTCTCGCGGATCACCCCGATCATGCGGCGCCGACCGGCTTTGTCTGGCGCCAGGCTGCCGTTGATCTCCAGCCAGTGATGGGTGCCGTCCGGCCACTGGATGTGGTGGTGCATGGCCTGCTCGAATGGCTCGCCGGCCAGTACGGCGTGAAAGGCCCGCACTACACGGGCGCGATCCTGCGGCGCCAGCAGGTCGAGATAGTCCAGGTCCTTGGCCAACGGTTGGCGCGGGTCAAAGCCGAACAGCGCCTGGGTGCCCCGCGACCAGCTTATCCTGCCGCTGTCGATCTCCCAGCACCATGCACCCAGCCTGGCGGCATTGAGCGCTGCCAGCAGTTGTGGGGCACTGTCCCAGCTTTGCTCCGCCTCTTGAGGATCAAGGGCGTAGATGCGGGGCAGGGGTGGCAGGGAATCGACGGGGTTGCGCATTATCAAAGGGCCTTGGCTCGATGGGCGTATAAGCGCGGTTTCTTTCAGACCTTGAGGCCGCACAGTGTCATGCCGGTATCCCTGGCAGATCGACCTGTGCATCCAATAGGCTCATGAAAGCCCGCGCAGCGTTCGACAGCGTCCTTTCGGTGTGCACGATATAGCCTAGCTGGCGACTGAGCTGTATGCCCGGCAAAGCGATACTTGCCACCTGCTCATCGAGCATGGTGCGCGGTAAAACGCTCCAAGCCAGGCCGATCGACACCATCATCTTGATAGTTTCCAAATAGTTAGTGCTCATTGCGATATTCGGCGTGAGGCCCTGGGCCTCGAATAGCCGGCTGACAATATGGTGAGTAAAGGTGTTGCCGCCCGGGAAAACCGCGGGGTGGCCGGCGATATCGGCCAGGTTGACGCGGCCATTGCTGATCAGGCTGTGCTCCGGCGCCACCACGAAATCCAGCGGGTCGTCCCACACCGGGGTAGCACGTACGAGATTGTGCGGATCGGGCGCCAGGGTAATGACCGCCACTTCGGCGCGGCCGTGGAGGATTTCTTCGTAGGCCACTTCCGAATCGAGGAACTGAATATCCAGCGCCACATTCGGGTATTCCCGGGTAAAGGTGCGCAGCACAGGCGGCAGGCGGTGCAGGCCGATATGGTGACTGGTGGCCAGGGTCAGGCGGCCGCTGACTTCGCCGGTCAGGTTAGTGAGTGCGCGGCGCGTGTCGTCTAGCACATTGAGGATCTGATAGGCGCGCGGCAGCAGGGCCCGTCCAGCTTCCGTCAGGCCGACTTCTCGGCCCAGGCGGTCGAACAATCGTACCTTTAGTTGTTGCTCCAGGCCGGCAATGCGTTTGCTGATGGCGGGTTGGGTCAGGTGCAGGCGTTCACCGGCGCCGGAGAAGCTGCCAGTCTCGGCGATGGCGATAAAAGCATTGAGGTTGGCCAGGTCCATGGTGGTATTCCAGTTGGTAATCCAAAGCATAAAAAATATGAATTTGAGTTATTTAATGTAGCGCCATACCATCAGCCTCACAAGCCAAAGGGTTATTGAAAAGCCCGGCGTATAGAAGCACCGATGATGAGGACCGACTGATGGCCGGCAAAACGCTTTACGACAAGCTTTGGGATTCCCATGAAGTGAAACGGCGCGACGATGGTTCGTCGCTGATCTATATCGACCGTCACATCATCCATGAAGTGACCTCGCCCCAAGCGTTCGAAGGCCTGCGACTGGCCGGGCGCAAGCCCTGGCGCGTCGACTCGATCATCGCTACCCCGGACCACAACGTACCGACCACCCCTGAGCGCAAGGGCGGCATCGACGCCATCGTCGACACCGTGTCGCGTTTGCAGGTGCAGACCCTCGACGATTACTGCGACGAATATGGCATCACCGAATTCAAGATGAATGACGTGCGTCAAGGCATCGTCCACGTGATCGGCCCGGAGCAGGGCGCGACTTTGCCGGGCATGACCGTGGTGTGCGGCGACTCCCATACCTCCACTCACGGCGCGTTTGGCGCCCTGGCCCACGGCATCGGCACGTCCGAGGTGGAGCATGTGTTCGCCACCCAGTGCCTGGTCGCCAAAAAGATGAAGAACATGCTGGTGCGCGTTGAGGGCAAATTGCCGTTCGGCGTGACCGCTAAAGACATCGTGCTGGCGGTAATCGGCAAGATCGGCACCGCCGGCGGTAACGGCCATGCCATCGAGTTCGCTGGCAGTGCGATTCGCGACCTGTCCATCGAAGGCCGCATGACCATCTGCAACATGTCCATCGAAGCCGGTGCCCGCGTGGGCATGGTGGCGGCGGACGAGAAGACCGTCGAATACGTCAAAGGCCGTCCGTTCGCACCAGCAGGTGCTGACTGGGACGCTGCGGTCGAAGCCTGGAAAGACCTGGTGTCCGACGCCGATGCAGTGTTCGACACTGTGGTTGAGCTCGACGCTGCCCAGATCAAGCCGCAAGTCAGCTGGGGCACTTCGCCGGAAATGGTTCTGGCCGTCGATCAGAACGTGCCAGACCCGGCCAAAGAAGCCGACCTGGTCAAGCGCGGTTCCATCGAGCGCGCCTTGAAGTACATGGGTCTGAAAGCCAACCAGGCGATTACCGATATTCAGCTGGATCGCGTGTTTATCGGTTCCTGCACCAACTCTCGGATCGAAGACTTGCGCGCCGCAGCGGTGATCGCCAAAGGCCGCAAAGTCGCTTCGACCATCAAGCAAGCCATCGTGGTGCCAGGTTCGGGCCTGGTGAAGGCGCAAGCCGAGGCGGAAGGCCTGGACAAGATCTTCCTCGAGGCCGGCTTTGAATGGCGTGAGCCGGGCTGTTCGATGTGCCTGGCGATGAACCCGGACCGTTTGGAGTCGGGCGAGCATTGCGCGTCCACCTCCAACCGTAACTTCGAAGGGCGCCAGGGTGCCGGTGGGCGCACCCACCTGGTCAGCCCGGCCATGGCCGCTGCGGCTGCCGTCAACGGTCGTTTCATCGACGTTCGCGAATTGATCTGAGGAATACCCGATGCGTGCTTTTACACAACACACAGGTTTAGTCGCGCCGTTGGACCGTGCCAACGTGGACACCGACCAGATCATCCCCAAGCAGTTCTTGAAGTCGATCAAGCGCACCGGTTTCGGCCCGAACCTGTTCGACGAGTGGCGCTACCTGGACGTGGGCTATGCCTACCAGGACAACTCCAAGCGTCCGTTGAACAAGGACTTCGTGCTCAACGCCGAACGCTACCAAGGCGCCAGCGTGTTGCTCGCCCGGGAAAACTTCGGCTGCGGCTCCAGCCGTGAGCACGCGCCGTGGGCGCTGGAAGAATATGGCTTTCGCAGCATCATCGCGCCGAGCTATGCCGACATCTTCTTCAATAACAGCTTCAAGAACGGCTTGTTGCCGATCATCCTCACCGATGACGAAGTCGACGAACTGTTCAAACAAGTGGAAGCCGAGGAGGGCTACCAGCTGACCGTCGACCTGGCCGCGCAAACCGTGACCCGTCCGGACGGCAAGGTGTATCACTTTGAAGTCGACGCGTTCCGTAAGCACTGCCTGATCAACGGCCTGGATGACATTGGCCTGACCTTGCAGGACGGGGATGCGATTGCGGCGTTTGAGGCCAAGCACCGGGCTAGCCAGCCTTGGTTGTTTCGTGATGCCTGATATGAGGTAGGCCGTGCGGGCCCCATCGCGGGCAAGCCCGCTCCCACATTTTGACCTGTGAACACGGTCAAGTGTGGGAGCTGGCTTGTCGGGTCGCCGCATCGCTGCGATAGCGCCCGTACCAACACCCCAAAACCCAAGGAAAACCACCATGACCACCACCGCCCACACCCAAGTCGTGCAAAAACAATTCGGCGAGCAAGCCTCGGCCTACCTGAGCAGTGCCGTGCACGCCCAAGGCACCGAATTCGCGCTGCTCCAGGCCGAACTGGCCGGGCAGGGCAGTGCGCGACTGCTGGATTTGGGCTGCGGCGCCGGTCATGTGAGTTTCAATGTGGCGCCGCTGGTCAAAGAAGTCGTGGCCTACGACCTTTCCCAGCAGATGCTCGACGTAGTTGCCGGCGCAGCTGTAGATCGCGGCCTGGACAACATCCGCACCGTACAGGGCGCCGCTGAACGCCTGCCGTTCGCCGACGGCGAGTTCGACTTCGTGTTCAGCCGCTATTCGGCCCACCACTGGAGCGACCTTGGCCTGGCCCTGCGTGAAGTGCGCCGGGTGCTCAAGCCAGGCGGCGTGGTGGCCTTCGTGGACGTCTTGTCACCGGGCAGCCCGCTGTTGGACACTTACCTGCAAACCGTCGAAGTACTTCGCGACACCAGCCACGTGCGCGATTACTCCGCCGCCGAATGGATGCGCCAGCTCAGCGAAGCCGGTTTGCACGTACGCAACAGCAGCCGTCAGCGCCTGGGCCTGGAATACACCTCGTGGGTCGAGCGCATGCGCACGCCAGAGGTATTGCGCGCCGCAATCCTTGAGCTGCAAACGGCGATGGGCCAGGAAGTGCGCGACTATTACGAAATTCAAGCCGACGGCACCTTCAGCACCGACGTGCTGGTGGTCTGGGCCGAACGCTGATTGATTTTTCCCGACCTGCCCACGGGCGGGTCGCTTGATGAAATGAGGAACGCATGAGCAAGCAGATTCTGATTCTCCCTGGCGACGGTATTGGTCCGGAAATCATGGCCGAAGCGGTCAAGGTCCTGGAACTCGCCAACAGCAAGTACAGCCTGGGCTTTGAGCTGAGCCACGACGTGATCGGCGGCGCGGCCATCGACAAGCACGGCGTGCCGCTGGCCGACGAAACCCTGGACCGCGCCCGCGCGGCTGACGCCGTACTGCTCGGTGCCGTGGGTGGCCCGAAATGGGACAAGATCGAACGTGACATCCGCCCTGAGCGCGGCCTGCTGAAAATCCGCGCGCAACTGGGCCTGTTCGGCAACCTGCGCCCGGCGATCCTCTATCCGCAACTGGCCGATGCCTCGAGCCTCAAACCGGAAGTGGTGGCGGGCCTGGATATCCTGATCGTGCGTGAGCTGACCGGCGGTATCTATTTCGGCTCGCCACGCGGCGTGCGTGAGTTGGAGAATGGTGAGCGCCAGGCCTACGACACACTGCCGTACAGCGAGAGCGAAATCCGCCGTATCGCCCGTGTCGGCTTCGACATGGCCCGCGTGCGTGGCAAAAAGGTTTGCTCGGTGGATAAAGCCAACGTATTGGCTTCCAGCCAGCTGTGGCGCGAAATCGTCGAAGAAGTGGCCAAGGACTACCCGGACGTCGAACTGAGCCACATGTACGTCGACAACGCCGCCATGCAACTGGTGCGCGCGCCGAAGCAGTTCGACGTGATCGTCACCGACAACCTGTTCGGCGACATCCTGTCCGACCAGGCGTCGATGCTCACCGGTTCCATCGGCATGCTGCCGTCGGCGTCCCTGGACACCAACAACAAGGGCATGTACGAG
Organism: Pseudomonas sp. H1_A03; assembly: GCF_054685145.1. NCBI lineage: Bacteria > Pseudomonadati > Pseudomonadota > Gammaproteobacteria > Pseudomonadales > Pseudomonadaceae > Pseudomonas > Pseudomonas sp. H1_A03. The sequence goes on along the minus strand of NZ_CP162829.1, from coordinate 5,351,114 downwards.
CCTTGCCACGGCTCGGCGCCGGACATCGCGGGCCAGGGCATTGCCAACCCGCTGGCGACGATTCTGTCGGTGTCGATGATGCTGCGTTACAGCTTCAACCTGGGCGACGCCGCAGACGCCATCGAGAAAGCCGTGAGCCTGGTGCTGGACCAGGGTTTACGCACTGGCGACATCTGGTCGCAGGGTTGCACCAAGGTGGGTACGCAAGAAATGGGCGACGCAGTAGTCGCCGCGCTGCGGAATCTGTAATCTCTCGGGCCCGCTTGCAGTTGTTGCTGCAAGGCGGCCCACTTTTTAACAAGGTGTAGTTGCGATGAAACGTGTAGGTCTGATCGGTTGGCGCGGTATGGTCGGTTCCGTGCTCATGCAGCGGATGCTGGAAGAGCAGGATTTCGATCTTATTGAGCCGGTGTTTTTCACCACTTCGAACGTGGGTGGCCAAGGGCCGTCCGTGGGCAAGGATATTGCCCCGCTCAAAGACGCCTACAACATTGAAGAGCTGAAGACCCTCGACGTGATTCTGACCTGTCAGGGTGGCGACTACACCAGCGAAGTCTTCCCCAAGCTGCGCGAAGCCGGCTGGCAGGGTTACTGGATCGACGCCGCCTCGAGCCTGCGGATGCAGGATGATGCGGTAATCGTCCTGGACCCAGTGAACCGCAAGGTCATCGACCAGCAACTGGACGCCGGCACCAAGAACTACATCGGCGGCAATTGCACCGTCAGCCTGATGCTGATGGGCCTGGGCGGTTTGTTTGAAGCCGGCCTGGTCGAGTGGATGAGTGCCATGACCTATCAGGCGGCCTCCGGTGCCGGCGCGCAGAACATGCGTGAACTGATCAAGCAAATGGGCGCCACCCACGCAGCCGTCGCCGATCAACTGGCGGACCCGGCCAGTGCGATCCTCGATATCGACCGTCGTGTGGCCGAAGCCATGCGCAGCGATGCGTACCCGACCGAGAACTTCGGCGTGCCATTGGCTGGCAGCCTGATCCCATGGATCGACAAAGAACTGCCGAACGGCCAGAGCCGCGAAGAGTGGAAGGCCCAAGCCGAGACCAACAAGATCCTCGGTCGCTTCAAGAGCCCGATCCCGGTGGATGGCATCTGCGTGCGTATCGGCGCGATGCGCTGCCACAGCCAGGCGCTGACCATCAAACTGAACAAAGACGTGCCGATTGCCGATATCGAAGGGCTGATCAGCCAGCACAACCCATGGGTCAAGCTGGTGCCGAACAACCGTGATATCAGCATGCAGGAGCTGAGCCCGACCAAGGTCACCGGCACCCTGAATGTACCGGTGGGGCGTCTGCGTAAGCTGAACATGGGTACCCAGTACCTGGGCGCGTTCACCGTTGGTGACCAACTGCTGTGGGGCGCGGCTGAGCCGTTGCGTCGTATGTTGCGGATTTTGCTGGAGCGTTGATCGCTTGAGGCAAGATGAGAAACCCGCGTTCTGGTGACAGGCGCGGGTTTTTTATTGTTCTTTCGGGCGCTATCGCAGGCAAGCCAGCTCCCACATTTGATTGCATTTCAACTGACGAAACTCGGTCGAATGTTGGAGCGGGCTTGCTCGCGAAGGGGTCATCAGCCACACCACAAAAGCTGGGTTAATTGCCTCACCCCCCACCACCCGGTAAAGTGCCGCTCCCCCGCAATGCCCGAGGCAGCCCCCATGACCCAGACCTTTGATATCGCCGTAATCGGCGCCACCGGCACCGTTGGCGAAACCCTGGTGCAGATCCTTGAAGAGTTGAGCTTCCCGGTGGGCACCCTGCATTTGCTGGCGGGCAACAACTCGGCTGGCGCGTCCGTGCCGTTTCGCGGCAAGAACGTGCGGGTGAGGGAGGTCGATGAGTTCGACTTCAGCAAAGTGCAGCTGGCGTTTTTTGCGGCGGGGCCGGCGGTGACCTTGAGTTTCGCGCCGCGTGCCACCGCGGCGGGTTGCTCGGTGATCGACTTGTCTGGCGCCTTGCCGGCCGCGCAAGCGCCGCAAGTGGTGCCGGAAGCCAACGCCCATGTGCTTGATGGCCTGGTAAAACCGTTCCAACTCGGCAGCCCAAGCCCGTCGGCGACCAACCTGGCGGTGGTCCTGGCGCCCTTGCGTGGCCTGCTGGATATCCAGCGCGTGAGCGTCACCGCCAACCTGGCGATGTCGGCCCAGGGGCGTGAGGCGGTCAGCGAGCTGGCACGGCAAACCGCCGAGCTGCTGAACATGCGCCCGCTGGAACCGACGTTCTTTGATCGTCAGGTGGCCTTCAATGTGTTGGCGCAAGTCGGCACGCCAGACGCCCAGGGTCATACAGCCTTGGAAAAGCGCCTGGTCCATGAACTGCGTGCAGTGCTGGAATTACCTTTGCTAAAGATTTCCGCAACGTGCGTTCAAGCCCCGGTGTTTTTTGGCGATAGCCTGACTGTGTCTCTGCAACTGGGCGCAGCGGTCGATCTCGCCGCCGTGACCCGCGCACTCGACGCAGCGCCAGGTATAGAGCTTGTGGACGAGGGCGACTATCCCACCGCAGTGGGCGACGCAGTAGGCCAGGATGTTATTTATGTAGGGCGGGTCCGCAGGGGCGTGGATGACCCGGCGGAACTAAATCTGTGGCTGACGTCAGATAACGTACGCAAAGGCGCCGCACTGAACGCCGTACAGCTGGCGCAGTTGTTGATAAAAGACCTTGTGTAAAAGATACTTGGCGGCAATTTGTAGATTGATTCTAGCCAGGCGCTATGCTTGGCCCAAAGCAGAACAGAAGCGCGTCGGTAACCTATCGGCTCGCCATGCCTTATGGCAGCGGTTACCAACCTTCTCGCAGGCCGGGGAGTGTTCAAACAAAGGATGAGGCTATGGTTCAAGTTCGCAAACTGGTGTTAGCAATAGCGGCCGCCTCGGCGCTGTCCTCCGGTATGGCGCAGGCGCTGCAGCTGGGGGAGATGACCCTCAAGTCGAAGTTGAACCAGCCGTTGGCGGTGGAGATCGAATTGCTCGATGTCGGTGGCCTCACGGCTTCCGAGATCACGCCGAGCCTGGCCTCATCCCAGGCGTTTGTGGATGCGGGCGTCGATCGCCAGGCGTTCCTCAATGACCTGACGTTTACCCCGGTGGTCAATCCCAACGGCCGCAGCGTGGTGCGTGTCACCTCAAGCAAGCCGCTGCCGGACTCCTACGTACGCTTCCTGCTGCAGGTGCAATGGCCCAATGGCCGTTTGATGCGCGATTACAGCGTATTGCTCGACCCGGCCAAGTTCGACCAGCCGGCACCGACGGCCGCCGCGCCTGCCCCGCGTGTGGCGGCGCCGGCCAGCACCGCGCCAGCCGTGAGCAAAGCGGCGCAGCACACCACCACCCCCCGCGACACCTTGTGGGAAATTGCCGCGAAGAATCGCAATGGCGGCTCGGTCCAGCAGACCATGCTGGCGATCCAGGCGCTCAACCCGGACGCGTTTATCGACGGCAATATCAACCGCCTGAAAACCGGCCAGGTCCTGCGCCTGCCGGATACCGTAGAAAGCACCGCGCTGCCACAACCTCAGGCGATAGCCGAAGTCCGCGCGCAGAATGCCGCCTGGCGCCAGGGCCGGCGCGTCGCCACCAACCCTGCGGCGGGCAAGCAGCAACTGGACGCCACCAAGCGCACCCAAGCTGGCAACGCGCCAGCGAGTACCAACGCTAAGGACAACCTGAGCCTGGTTTCGGCCGAAGCGGCCAAGAAGGGCGCCAAAGGCAAGGCTGGCGACAGCGCGGTACTGAGCGACAAACTGGCGATGACCCAGGAGCAACTGGACACTACCCGTCGCGACAACGAAGAGCTGAAAAGCCGCGCGGCCGACCTGCAAAGCCAGTTGGACAAGCTGCAAAAACTGATTCAACTGAAAAACGATCAGCTTGCCCGTTTACAGGCTGAAAAGGGCGCTCCGGTCGCTCCGGCCACTGCAGCAATGCCCGCTCAGTTGGCAGGTGAGCCGGCTGCTGCCCCGGCAGTGCCCGATGCAGCGACAGCAGCGCCTGTGCCAGCGGCTGAACCAGTCAAGACGGATGCTGCGCCTGCCACCACCGAGGGCAAATTCAACGACTTGCTGACGAACCCTGTCGTGCTCGGCGTGCTCGGCGGTGCGGCTATTTTGTTGGTGCTGTTGCTTCTGCTGCTGTGGGCGCGCCATCGCAATGCTCGCCGCGAAGAGGAAAAGCACCTGCGCATGGCGCGGGCCCTGGCTGAAGAGCCGGAGTTCACCTCCAACATTGACCACGACCTGCCGCCGGACAGTTTCGAAGGCCTGGAAGTGCCGCCGCCAAGCGTCAAGTTGGCCGCTGCTCCAGCGGCGGCCCCAGTCGTTGAGCCGGCAGTTGTTGTGCCGACCGTTGCCTCTGTACTTGCGCCGCTGGCTGTTGCTGTCGCCCCGGCAAACTCCAGCGATTCGCTGGCCCAGGCCCAATCCCATATCGACCGTGGCCACCTGAACCAGGCCGCCGATGTGCTGCAGCAGGCAATCAAGCATGAGCCCAAGCGCAGCGACCTGCGTTTGAAGCTGATGGAAGTCTACGGCCTGCAAAACGACAAGGACGGCTTCGTCACCCAAGAGCGTCAGCTGGTAGCCAATGGTGAAAACCACGCCCAGGTCGAGCAGCTCAAAAGCCGCTTCCCGGCCATGGCCGTGTTGGCGGCAGGCGTCAGCGCTGCGGTTGCTGCCGCCGCTCTGGACGCTCAATACGTCAAGGATTTGCTCGAAGACAAGCCGACTGAGCCTGCGCCAGAGGCCTTCGACACCGATTTCGATTTGAGCCTGGACGATCTGGAAGAGGCATCCCCGGCTGAGGTCAAGGGCGATCAGCAGACATTCGAGTCGCTCCTGCAGCAACAGACCGAAGCCAACGCCGCTCCGGATGACCTTTCGGACTTTGACCTGGACCTGCAACCTGATGCACCGGCTTCGGCGCAATCCGATGATGACTTCCTCTCGGGCCTGGAAGAGCAGATGAAGGACGTGCCTGCTGTCGAGCCGCCGACCCTGACCCCTGCGGCGCTGGACGATTTCGATCTGCCGGAAGATTTCGACCTGTCCCTGGCCGATGAGCCGCAAGCAAGCGCCAAGCCTGATGCTTTTGCGTCGGAGCTCGATGATGTCAATGCCGAGCTGGATCGCCTGTCCCAGAGCCTGGAACATCCGTCCATCGAGCCGTCCTTTACTGCGGAAGACGCTGCGCTGGGCGACGATGAGCCGGAATTCGACTTCCTCTCCGGCACGGATGAGGTGGCGACCAAGCTCGACCTGGCCCAAGCCTATATCGACATGGGCGATGCGGACGGCGCGCGGGACATCCTCTCTGAAGTGCTGACCGAAGGTGATGAGACCCAGCGTGGCGAGGCCAAGGAAATGCTCGGCCGGCTGGCGTGATCGTCAATTGTTAAAGCAGCGGCGCCCTTCGGGGCGCCGTTTTGCTTTTGTGGGCTCCCGCACAAACCGGCATAATGACCCCCTCTGCGCAACTCATCAGGCTCTCAGTTCTTGGCAAATATAGATAACGCGGCCGCCGAAATGGCGGCCGCAGGCTTTTACCGCATCGCCCTTGGCGTGGAATACAAAGGCTCGCGCTATCGCGGCTGGCAGCGCCAGGCCTCCGGTGTGCTGACGGTGCAGGAAACCCTGGAAAAGGCCCTGTCCAAAGTCGCCGATTCACCGGTATCGCTGATGTGCGCCGGGCGCACCGACGCAGGCGTGCACGCCTGCGGCCAGGTGGTGCACTTCGACACCCAGGCTGAACGGTCAATGAAAGCGTGGGTGATGGGCGCCAACATCAATCTGCCCCATGACGTCAGTGTCAGCTGGGCCAAGGTGATGCCGGCGCACTTTCATGCGCGCTTCAAGGCGATCGCCCGGCGTTATCGCTACGTGATCTACAACGATCAGATCCGCCCGGCGCACCTCAACGAAGAAATTACCTGGAACCACCGCCCGCTGGACGCTGAGTGCATGGCCGAAGCTGCGCAGCACCTGGTGGGCGTGCATGACTTCAGTGCCTTTCGTGCCGGCCAGTGCCAGGCCAAGTCGCCGATCAAGGAAGTCCACCACCTGCGGGTGACCCGACACGGCAAGATGATTGTGCTGGATATCCGCGCCGGGGCCTTCCTGCACCATATGGTTCGAAACATTGCCGGGGTGCTGATGACCATCGGCACGGGCGAGCGCCCGGTGGAGTGGGCCAAGGAAGTACTGGAAAGCCGCATCCGCCGCACGGGCGGGGTCACGGCACATCCGTTCGGCCTGTACCTGGTGGATGTGGAGTACCGCGACGAGTTCGAATTGCCGGAACGTTTCATCGGGCCACACTTCCTCACAGGTTTCAGCGAACTTGGCGGCTGACGCCCGGAAAAGCTTTTGTTACCATCCGGGACTTTCTGGTTCCAACCCCGAGGTTTTCACGACATGTCAGCCGTTCGCAGCAAGATTTGCGGGATTACCCGCATAGAAGACGCGCTGGCGGCAGTCGAGGCAGGCGCGGATGCCATCGGTTTCGTGTTTTACGCCAAGAGCCCGCGGGCGGTGAATGTGTTGCAGGCGCGGGCGATCATTGCCGCATTGCCGCCGTTCGTGACCACCGTGGGTCTGTTCGTCAACGCCAGCCGGTGTGAGCTCAACGAAACCCTGGATGCCGTACCGTTGGACATGTTGCAGTTCCATGGCGACGAAACGGCGGAAGAATGTGAAAGCTACCAGCGCCCGTATATCAAGGCGTTGCGGGTCAAGGCCGGGGATGACATCGCGGCGGCGTGTGCCGACTATGATGGCGCTCGCGGGATTCTGCTCGACACCTACGTCGAAGGCGTGCCCGGCGGTACCGGCGAAGCGTTTGATTGGTCGCTGATTCCCGAAGGTTTGAGCAAGCCGATCATCCTGGCTGGCGGGCTCAACCCTGCGAATATCGCGGCCGCGATCGAACAGGTTCGGCCTTATGCCGTGGATGTCAGTGGTGGGGTAGAGCAGGCCAAGGGCATCAAGGATCACAACAAGATTCGCGCATTCATGCGGGCCGTGCGCAACAGCGGTGGTGGGATGTGACGGCTGGCAGTCTGCCGCCGTCCATAACTACCACTGTGTAAAACAGCCCGGCGCCGCCTGTGGGTGGCTCGGAAATAAAGTGGCAACCCTGCGCTGGCAGGTTGTCTGGAAGGCTGAGGGTACATGCGGGAAATGGCCGGTCGAACGTCTGACCCCGTCCAGCATGTGTCATCGCCACTTATGAATTTAGCTCAAGGGCATACGCGGGGCTGTGTTCAAGCCACCGGTACTGGAGAAAGAAAGCATGAGCAACTGGTTAGTAGACAAACTGATCCCTTCGATCATGCGTTCCGAGGTGAAGAAAAGCTCGGTTCCTGAAGGTCTGTGGCACAAGTGCCCATCCTGCGACGCGGTGCTGTATCGCCCCGAGCTTGAAAAGACCCTGGACGTTTGCCCCAAGTGCAACCACCACATGCGTATCGGCGCGCGCGCCCGCATCGACATTTTCCTGGATGCTGATGGCCGCAACGAGCTGGGCGCTGACCTGGAGCCGGTTGACCGTCTCAAGTTCCGTGACAGCAAGAAGTACAAGGACCGCTTGGTCGGTGCGCAGAAGCAGACCGGCGAGAAAGACGCGCTGATTTCCGTCAGCGGCAAATTGCTCGGAATGCCAGTCGTGGTGTCGGCGTTTGAGTTCTCCTTCATGGGCGGGTCCATGGGTGCCATCGTCGGTGAGCGCTTTGTCCGCGCGGCCAACTATGCCCTGGAAAACCGTTGCCCGATGATCTGCTTCGCCGCCTCCGGTGGGGCTCGTATGCAGGAAGCCTTGATTTCTCTGATGCAAATGGCCAAGACCTCCGCGGTACTGGCGCGTCTTCGCGAAGAAGGCATCCCGTTCATCTCCGTGCTCACTGACCCGGTCTATGGCGGTGTTTCCGCCAGCCTGGCAATGCTGGGTGATGTGATCGTTGGCGAGCCAAAGGCCCTGATCGGCTTTGCCGGCCCGCGCGTGATCGAGCAAACCGTACGCGAAAAGCTGCCGGAAGGTTTCCAGCGCAGCGAGTTCCTGCTGGAGCACGGTGCTATCGACCTGATCATCCCACGCAGTGAGCTGCGCCCGCGCCTGGGCAACCTGCTGGCGCAAATGATGGGCCTGCCGACGCCTGTCTACGTCGCGCCTAAAGTCGAGCCGATCGTGGTGCCGCCGGTGCCAGCAAACCTATGACCCAGCGCACCCTGGGCGAATGGCTTGCCTACCTTGAGCAGTTGCATCCGTCCGCCATCGACATGGGTCTGGGGCGCTCGCAACAGGTAGCGGCCCGCCTCGGGTTGGGCCGTCCGGCACCGCGCGTGATTACGGTAACCGGCACCAACGGCAAAGGCTCTACCTGTGCCTTTGTCGCGGCGCTGCTGCAGGCCCAAGGGCTGAAAGTCGGCGTCTACAGTTCCCCGCACCTGCTGCGTTACAACGAGCGGGTGCAACTCAATGGCGTCGAAGCCACTGATGCGCAACTCTGCGAAGCCTTCGCTGCACTCGATGCGGGCCGAGGCGAAACTTCCCTGACTTACTTCGAGATGGGCACCCTGGCGGCGTTCTGGCTGTTTGAGCGTGCGCAACTGGATGTGGTGGTGCTGGAAGTCGGTCTGGGCGGGCGTCTGGACACGGTTAACGTGGTGGATGCTGACCTGGCGCTGGTTACCAGCATTGGCGTGGATCACGCCGACTACCTGGGAAACACTCGTGAGTCTGTGGCTTATGAAAAAGCCGGGATCTTCCGCCAGGGCAAGCCTGCGCTGTGTGGTGACCTGGATCCGCCGCACACCTTGCTGGACAAGGTGCGCGAGCTGGATTGCCCGTTCTTCCTGTGCGGCCGCGAATTCAATCTTGAGATCGGTGAACAGCACTGGCAATGGCGTGGGCGCGATGCCCGTGGCCAGGCGGTGGAACTGCGTGACCTGCCGCTATTGAACCTGCCAATGGAAAACGCCGCGCTCGCGCTGCAAGCCTATCTGCTGCTGGATCTGCCGTGGAATGCCGAGCAGATTGCTGCCACATTGCTGGCTACCCGCGTGGTAGGGCGCCTGGATCGTCGTGCGTTCGAATGGCAGGGCAAGCGCCTGAACTTGCTGTTGGATGTGGGACATAACCCCCATGCGGCCGAGTACCTGGCGCGGCGCCTGTCACGCACGCCGCCGGTCGGTCGTCGCCTTGCCGTATTCGGTCTGCTGGCGGATAAGGACCTGGATGGCGTGGTCGCGCCCTTGTTGGGCAGTGTCCAGGCCTGGGCTGTGGCGCCGCTGGATACTTCGCGCAGTCGCCCGGCTGCTGAGCTGGAACTGGCCTTGCAGAACCTTGGTGCACCTGTGGCGTCATATGCAAGCGTCACCGAGGCCCTTGAAGCGCAGTGCGCCGTTGCCACACCCGACGATGAAATTCTATTGTTCGGGTCATTTTATTGCGTTGCCGAGGCGCTTGAGTGGTTAGCCCGGCGCTCCACGGAGGAAGCTGCACATGGCATTACTGGATAGCGCATACAAGCAGCGAATGGTCGGAGCCTTGGTTCTGGTAGCGCTGGCGGTGATTTTCCTGCCGATGCTGTTTTCTCGCCAGGACGAAGAGCGTCAGGTGGTGGTTGAGGCTCCGGCCGCGCCACAAGCCCCGGCGGTGCCGCAGGTTCAGGTTGAGCCGGTGGTCGTGCCTGAGCCTCAGGCGTTGCCGGAAGAAGAACCTGTGCCGACGGATGATGAAGTGGCTGCGCAGCAAGCACCGTCAATGCCGGTGCAACCCAGCGTGCCAGTGGTCAAGCCAGCACCCGCTGCGCCGGTCGCGGCTGCCAAGCCCGTCGCGCCTGCACCCGCGCCCAAGCCGGTAGCACCGCAACCCGCCGCACCAGGCAAGCCTGATGTGGGCCAGAGTCGTATCGACCCGAATGGCTTGCCGATCAGTTGGTCGATTCAAGTGGCCAGCCTGGGCAACCGCGAAGGCGCCGACGCGTTGCAAAAAAAGCTGCGTAGCCAGGGCTATAACGCCTATATCCGCAGCGCCGACGGCAAGAACCGCGTGTTTATCGGGCCGCTGATCGAGCGTGCAGAGGCGGATCGCCTGCGGGACTTGCTGGATCGCCAGCAGAACCTGAAGGGTTTTGTCACCCGTTTCCAGCCTGAGCGCGGCTGATACCGCCAGCCTCTGGTTGGAATGCAAGCCAAGTGTGGGGGCTGGCTTGCCTGCGATGACGGTGGGCTAATCAACAGAGATGTTGAATGTGCCGGCCCCATCGCAGGCAAGCCAGCTCCCACATTTGTTTTGTGGTGGCTTGAAATCGCGTTGGCTTGCCACAAACTATTGATTTGCAAAGCAGCCGCAATCACAGCTTACCGACAGCCCAGCGCTCTGCTAAAATGCGCCGCCTCATCTGTCCGTAGGCTGCACTGTGCCATTTACCTGGGTTGATTGGGCGATTGTTGCAATTGTCGCCATCTCCGCTTTGATCAGTCTAAGCCGCGGCTTCGTAAAAGAAGCGCTGTCGTTGCTGACCTGGATCATCGCAGGAGTCGTAGCCTGGATGTTCGGCGGCTCATTGTCGGTCTACCTGGCCGGATACATCGAGACACCTTCGGCTCGCGTCATCGCGGGCTGCGCCATCATGTTCATCGCCACGCTGCTGGTGGGGGCAATGGTCAATTATCTTATTGGCGAGTTGATACGTGTCACCGGCCTCTCCGGGACCGATCGATTTCTCGGCATGGCCTTCGGCGCTGCCCGTGGCGCGTTGCTGGTGGTCGTGGCGGTCGGGCTGTTGAGCCTGGGGCCGGTACAGCAGGATGCATGGTGGCAGGAGTCGGTACTCGTGCCAAAATTTCTATTGGTTGCAGATTGGTCCAAGAACCTCATTCTGGGGTGGAGCAGTCAGTGGCTGGCCAGCGGAATCAGCGTACCCGCTGATCTTCCGTTCAAGGAACACCTCTTACCGGCCAAAACGCCTCAGTAAGTTGTGTTCAGTCAAGATTCATTAAGTAGGGGTTGCGTCGCATGTGTGGCATCGTCGGTATCGTCGGTAAGTCGAACGTCAATCAGGCGCTGTATGACGCGCTAACCGTCCTCCAGCACCGCGGCCAGGACGCTGCCGGTATTGTGACCAGCCACGACGGCCGGTTATTCCTGCGCAAGGACAATGGCCTGGTACGTGACGTGTTCCACCAGCGTCACATGCAGCGCCTGGTCGGGCACATGGGCATTGGCCATGTGCGTTACCCGACTGCCGGCAGCTCGACGTCGGCCGAAGCTCAGCCGTTTTACGTCAACTCGCCTTACGGCATCACGCTGGCGCACAACGGTAACCTGACCAACGTTGAACAGTTGGCCAAGGAGATTTACGAATCTGACCTGCGCCACGTCAACACCAACTCCGACTCGGAAGTGCTGCTCAACGTGTTTGCCCACGAGCTGGCCCAGCGTGGCAAGCTGCAGCCGACCGAAGAAGATGTGTTCGCTGCCGTGACTGACGTGCACAACCGTTGCGTCGGTGGTTACGCCGTGGTCGCCATGATCACCGGTTATGGCATCGTCGGCTTCCGCGACCCGCACGGCATTCGCCCGATTGTGTTCGGCCAGCGTCACACCGACGAAGGCGTCGAGTACATGATCGCCTCCGAAAGCGTGTCCCTGGATGTGCTGGGCTTCACCTTGATTCGCGACCTCGCGCCAGGTGAAGCGGTGTACATCACCGAAGACGGCAAGCTGCACACCCGCCAGTGCGCCGTGGCGCCGAAACTCACCCCGTGCATTTTCGAACACGTCTACCTGGCGCGTCCGGACTCGATCATCGACGGTGTTTCGGTGTACAAGGCACGCCTGCGCATGGGCGAGAAGCTCGCCGAGAAGATCCTGCGCGAGCGTCCTGAGCATGACATCGACGTGGTAATCCCGATTCCGGACACCAGCCGTACCGCTGCGCTGGAATTGGCCAACCACCTGGGCGTCAAGTTCCGCGAAGGCTTCGTGAAAAACCGCTACATCGGCCGTACCTTCATCATGCCGGGCCAGGCGGCGCGCAAGAAGTCGGTTCGCCAGAAGCTCAATGCGATCGAGCTGGAGTTCCGCGGCAAGAACGTGATGCTGGTGGATGACTCCATCGTGCGTGGCACCACCTGCAAGCAGATCATCCAGATGGCCCGCGAAGCCGGCGCGAAGAACGTGTACTTCTGTTCCGCCGCGCCTGCCGTGCGTTACCCGAACGTGTACGGTATCGACATGCCGAGCGCCCATGAATTGATCGCCCACAACCGTTCGACCCAGGACGTTGCCGACCTGATCGGCGCGGATTGGCTGATCTATCAGGACCTGCCGGACCTGATCGAAGCGGTCGGCGGTGGCAAGATCAAGATCGACCAGTTCGACTGCGCCGTGTTCGACGGCAAGTACGTGACCGGGGATGTCGACGAGGCCTACCTGAACAAGATCGAGCAGGCGCGTAATGACTCGTCGAAGATCAAGACGCAGGCGGTCAGCGCGATCATCGATCTGTACAACAACTGAGTGACAACCGGCCCTGAGGGGCCGGTTTTGTATCTTAAATAAAGAATTGAGTAAGGAGTGGCAGCATGAGTCAGGAATGGGATGCCGGTCGGTTGGACAGCGACCTCGATGGCGTAGCTTTCGATACCCTGGCTGTGCGCGCCGGCCAACACCGCACGCCGGAAGGTGAGCACGGTGATCCGATGTTTTTCACGTCCAGCTACGTGTTCCGCACGGCGGCCGACGCCGCTGCGCGCTTTGCTGGCGAAGTGCCGGGTAACGTCTATTCGCGTTACACCAACCCGACCGTGCGCGCGTTCGAAGAACGTATCGCGGCGCTTGAAGGTGCTGAGCAGGCGGTGGCCACGGCGACCGGCATGGCGGCAATCCTGGCGGTGGTGATGAGCCTGTGCAGTGCTGGCGACCACGTGCTGGTGTCGCGCAGCGTGTTTGGCTCGACCATCAGCCTGTTCGAAAAGTACTTCAAACGTTTTGGCATCGAAGTGGACTACGTGCCTCTGGCGGACCTGTCCGGCTGGGACGCGGCGATCAAGGCCAACACCAAGTTGCTGTTCGTCGAGTCGCCATCCAACCCTTTGGCTGAGCTGGTGGATATCGCCGCGTTGGCCGAAGTCGCTCACGCCAAGGGCGCGATGCTGGTGGTCGACAATTGCTTCTGCACCCCGGCGTTGCAACAGCCGTTGAAGCTGGGCGCGGACATTGTCGTGCACTCGGCCACCAAGTTCATCGACGGCCAGGGTCGTTGCATGGGCGGTGTGGTCGCCGGTCGCAGTGAGCAGATGAAAGAAGTCGTCGGCTTCCTGCGCACCGCTGGCCCGACCTTGAGCCCGTTCAATGCCTGGATCTTCCTCAAAGGCCTGGAAACCCTCAGCCTGCGTATGAAGGCCCATTGCGCCAACGCCCAAGCGCTGGCCGAGTGGCTGGAGCAACAGGACGGTATCGAGAAAGTGCACTACGCCGGTCTCAAGAGCCACCCGCAACACGAGTTGGCCCAGCGCCAGCAGCGTGGTTTCGGTGCCGTGGTGAGCTTCGAAGTGAAGGGCGGCAAAGACGGCGCCTGGCGCTTTATCGATGCCACTCGCCTGATCTCCATCACTGCCAACCTGGGTGACAGCAAGACCACCATTACTCACCCGAGCACCACCTCCCATGGGCGCCTGGCGCCACAGGAGCGCGAGGCGGCGGGTATCCGTGACAGCCTGATCCGCGTTGCGGTGGGCCTGGAAGACGTTGCCGACTTGCAGGCTGACCTGGCTCGCGGGCTGGCGGCCTTGTGATCGAGTGGTCCATGGACACGGCGGCAGCCAGTAACGGGCGTGTCGCGCTGGTGACAGGCGCGGCGCGGGGCATTGGCCTCGGGATTGCCGCGTGGCTGATCAGCGAAGGCTGGCAAGTCGTGTTGACCGACCTGGACCGCGAGCGTGGTTCCAGGGTGTCCAAGGTGCTGGGCGAAAACGCCTGGTTTATCACCATGGATGTGGCCGACGAGAAGCAAGTGGCCCAAGGCGTCGCCGAAGTGCTCGGGCAGTTCGGGCGCCTGGACGCACTGGTGTGCAATGCGGCGGTCGCCGACCCGCGCAACATTACCCTGGAAAGCCTGGATCTGGCCTACTGGAATCGAGTGTTGGCCGTGAATCTCAGTGGGCCGATGCTGTTGGCCAAGCACTGCGCTCCGTATCTTCGTGCGCATGGTGGCGCCATCGTCAACCTGGCGTCGACCCGGGCGCGTCAATCGGAGCCGGACACCGAAGCCTATGCGGCGAGCAAGGGTGGCCTGCTGGCGCTGACTCACGCCCTGGCCATGAGCCTTGGGCCGGAAGTGCGGGTCAATGCGGTCAGCCCAGGCTGGATCGATGCGCGTGATCCCGCAGCCCGTCGCGCCGAGCCGCTGAGTGATACCGATCACGCCCAGCATCCGGCGGGCAGGGTGGGTACGGTCGAGGACGTGGCGGCGATGGTGGCATGGTTGCTGTCGCGCCAAGCGGGGTTTGTCACCGGGCAAGAGTTTGTGGTGGACGGTGGCATGAGCAAGAAGATGATTTACAGCGAGTAGGGCCGGTAGCTGTCTTGAAGCAATTTTGTCTTTTTCAGAAAAACTTCAAGCGGGCTATTGACTTAGGTCCGCTATCTGCGTAAATTTCGCGGCCTCAACGAAGCAAAGGGTGATTAGCTCAGCTGGGAGAGCATCTGCCTTACAAGCAGAGGGTCGGCGGTTCGATCCCGTCATCACCCACCACTTCTTGAGAGTTTTGCCCCAGGGCAAGACGCAACGTTAAAGGTTGCACCGACGCGCAGCGGTAGTTCAGTCGGTTAGAATACCGGCCTGTCACGCCGGGGGTCGCGGGTTCGAGTCCCGTCCGCTGCGCCATATTTCCAGGCTTGATTTATCAGGCTTGAGATTGAACAGCCAAGGCTGATCGATCAGATGTTTAAAGACAGTTGAGGGTTTACGTTCAACTGGTCAAGCGATACGCAGCGGTAGTTCAGTCGGTTAGAATACCGGCCTGTCACGCCGGGGGTCGCGGGTTCGAGTCCCGTCCGCTGCGCCATATCTGCCTCAAGGCCCACTGAACGCCTTGGAGCACAAAGAAAGCCTCTGGCTACTTTGATCCGATAGCAAAGACCCTGGTCGAAAGGCCGGGGTTTTTTGTGTCTGGGATTTGGCTTATGTGGGAAGCGGGCTTGCTCGCGAAGGCGGTTCGTCAGTCAATATTTCCAGTGACTGAACCACCGCATTCGCGAGCAAGCCCGCTCCCACAGTTGGATAGCGTTAGAAGCCCAACTTGTCGCGCAGCCCGTAATACCAGGCCCCGAGCGCCGCAAACGGCGTGCGTAACAGTTGCCCACCCGGGAACGGGTAGTGCGGCAGGTCCGCAAACGCATCAAAACGCTCTGCCTGGCCTCTCAGCGCCTCCGCCAGTACCTTGCCCGCCAGGTGCGTGTACGTCACGCCATGGCCGCTGCAGCCTTGCGAGTAGTAAATGTTGTCACCCAGCCGACCGACTTGCGGCAAGCGCGATAAGGTCAGCAGGAAATTGCCGGTCCAGGCGTAATCGATTTTCACGTCTTTGAGCTGCGGAAAGGCCTTGAGCATCTTCGGACGGATGATTGCCTCGATGTTTGCCGGGTCGCGTGCGCCATACACCACGCCACCCCCGAAGATCAGGCGCTTGTCGCGGGTGAGGCGGTAGTAGTCGAGCAGATAGTTACAGTCTTCGACGCAGTAATCCTGTGGCAGCAACGTCTTCGCCAAGTCATCGCCCAGCGGCGCCGTGGTGATGACTTGCGTGCCACATGGCATTGATTTGGCGGCCAGTTCCGGTACCAGGTTGCCCAGGTAGGCATTGCCCGCGACGATGATGAACTTGGCCCTGACCTTGCCCTCGGCGGTATGCACCACTGGGTTTGCGCCGCGCTCGATGCGCACTGCTGCCGATTGCTCGTAGATCGTTCCGCCCAGCGATTCAACCGCTGCTGCTTCGCCCAAGGCCAGGTTGAGCGGGTGGATGTGCCCGCCACTCATGTCCAGCAAACCGCCGACGTAGTTGTCACAGGCCACCACTTCGCGGATGCGGCGTTCGTCCAGCAACTCCAGCTGCGTGTGGCCGTAGCGTTCCCACAGGCGCTTTTGCGACTCCAGGTGGCCCATGTGCTTGCTGTTAAGCGCGGCGAATACCCCGCCGTCCTTCAGGTCGCACTGGATCTGATACTTGGCGACGCGTTCACGAATGATCCTGCCGCCCTCAAACGCCATCTGCCCCAGCAATTGCGCCTGCTGCGGCCCGACGCTACGCTCGATCACGTCGATATCACGGCTGTAGCTGTTAACGATCTGCCCGCCGTTGCGGCCCGAGGCGCCAAACCCCACCTTGGCGGCTTCCAGTACCGTCACGCGAAAACCGTTCTCCAGCAGAAACAGCGCGCTGGAAAGGCCGGTATAGCCGGCGCCAATCACGCACACATCGGTTTCGACTTCGCCTTGCAGTGCCGGGCGAGGTGGAACGGTATTCGCGGAAGCGGCGTAATACGACTGGGGATAGGGGGTGTTCGCCATCCTGGAACCTCTGTTTTATATTTTTTACGAGTGCGCCGATCCTACCTGAGTTGAAAATTGCCTGCCAGCCACCCGAAATTCACGGGTGGGCTCCACGCCAATAAAAAATTCGCATATTCATAGGGTTAGCTGCAAAAAAGATGTTGACACCCCTCCGGAATTCCGTAGAATGCCGCCTCACAGCAGGCACGTAGCTCAGTTGGTTAGAGCACCACCTTGACATGGTGGGGGTCGTTGGTTCGAGTCCAATCGCGCCTACCAAACAAAATCCGCTCTGCTGGGCGGTCTAGAAGGGCTCACCGAAAGGTGGGCCCTTTTTTGTTGCCTGTGATTTTTGCCCATGGCCGTGCAGGACGCGTCCCGCTGCGTGAAGGACGAAGGGAAGCTGGAAAACGGAGCGCTAGCGTCAGGCGCTACCGCCAAGGAAATCTGAAGCAGCAACAGGTCAGTCACCCACAAAATTTATTGGTTTGCAGCAACAATTTTTCTTGTTGGACACCTCCCGCCCCAGGCAGCAAAGTTGCCGCCACTGACGCTCGACCTTCCGGGTCAACAATAAAAAACCGAGCCGACTGCACGCCGCTTCTTGCTGTGAACCCTTTGTTCACATCCTGCTGTAATGGCGCCGCAGCGCGCACTAAAGGACCTCCTCGCCATGCAAACTGTTGTGAACTTATGGCCGTTGATCGGCGTACTTGTGATCGTGGTTGGCTTTGTCTTGCGCATCAACCCTCTGCTGGTGGTCACCGCCGCCGCTATCGCCACCGGTTTCGCCGCCCATTTCCCACTGGAAAAAATCCTTGCCACCATGGGCGATGGCTTTCTTCAGACCCGAGCCCTGCAGTTGATTCTGTTGTTGCCCCTGGCGGTCATCGGCCTATTGGAGCGCCATGGGCTGCGCCTGCATGCGCAGAACTGGATTGCACGGTTCGAGCGCGCCACGGTCGGGCGCTTGTTGATCATCTACCTGTTTGTGCGCGAATCCACCGCCGCCATGGGCTTGACCAGTCTGGGCGGGCACCCGCAGATGGTGCGCCCGTTACTGGCTCCAATGGCCGAGGGTGCCGCCGAAAAACGCTACGGCAAGCTACCAGACAAATTGCGCCACAAAGTGTTAGCTATGTGCGCCGCGACAGACAACGTCGGGCTGTTTTTTGGTGAAGACATCTTTGTCGCCTTTGGCGCCATCGCATTGATGCACACCTTCCTGCTCGGCTCAGGGATTGATGTGGAACCTCTGCACATCGCGGTGTGGGGCATTCCTACGGCGATCTGCGCGTTTATCATCCATGCGATCCGCCTGCACCGGTTTGACCGAAGGCTCACCCGTGAGATGACGCCTGCCGCCACACCCGTGGAGGTCGCGCAATGATCATTTCCATTCAATACCTCTACTGGCTGGCCGGCGTTCTGCTGCTGATCACGGCGGGCATGATCGTGATGGACAAAACCCATCCCAAGCGCTGGTCCAGTGCATTGTTCTGGTTGTTGTTCGCCATTCCGTTCCTGATCGGTGAGCGTTTGCCGTCGGTGGTTATCGGTGTCGGCGTCGTGGTCATGGCATTGATCGCCGGCATGGGCGGCGTCGGCCGTGGCAAGCATGCCGAGCTGCATGACAAGGCTTCGCGTGCCAGTGCCGGTCGGCTGGGTCACAAACTGTTTATCCCGGCGCTGGCCATCCCCTTGACCACGGTGATCGGCTCGGTGTTGCTCAAACACACCGAAATCGGCGGCGTACCGCTGCTGGACCCGAAAAACACCACCTTCGTCTCCCTCGGTATCGGCTGCCTGATCGCCCTTGGCCTTGCCTGCTGGCTGACCCGCGATACGCCAGTACAAGCCTTGCGCGAATCCCGCCGCCTCACAGAAGCCCTGGGCTGGGCCATGGTGCTGCCGCAAATGCTGGCGATGCTCGGCTTGCTGTTTAACGAAGCTGGGGTCGGCACGGCTGTAGCGCATGTCACTACCACCTATATCAACCTGGATTTCAAGTTGGTGGCGGTGATGGTCTACGTGTTGGGCATGGCCTTGTTTACGGTGATCATGGGGAACGGCTTTGCGGCGTTCCCGGTGATGACCGGCGGCGTCGGCGTGCCGGTACTGGTGGGAATCTACGGCGGTAACCCGGAGGTGATGGCAGCGATCGGCATGTTCTCCGGCTACTGCGGGACCTTGATGACGCCCATGGCCGCCAACTTCAATATTGTGCCGGCTGCGTTACTGGAGTTGCCGGACAAGAACGCTGTAATCAAGGCCCAGTTGCCGACCGCGTTGATGATGCTGGTGGTCAATATCGTACTGCTTTACCTGTTGATGTGAGGTCGAGATGCAAACTGTACTGCTGACGGGCTTCGAGCCCTTTGATCAAGACCCGGTGAATCCGTCCTGGGAAGCTGTGCGCCAACTGGATGGCGTGCTGCTGGAAGGCGATGTGCAGATTGTTGCGCGCCGCCTGCCTTGCGCGTTTGCGACCGCTGGCGAGTGCCTGACCCAGTTGATCGATGAGCTGCACCC
The DNA here is from genome assembly GCF_054685145.1 of Pseudomonas sp. H1_A03. Classification (NCBI taxonomy): domain Bacteria; kingdom Pseudomonadati; phylum Pseudomonadota; class Gammaproteobacteria; order Pseudomonadales; family Pseudomonadaceae; genus Pseudomonas; species Pseudomonas sp. H1_A03. Next base: position 5,332,014 of record NZ_CP162829.1, on the reverse strand, counting down.
AGCGATGGTGATCGCCACCGGCCTGGCGCCGGGGCGTAGCACTATCTCGATGGAGCGGGTGGCGATCAACATCAACGATGCACGCATCCCCGATAATCTGGGTGAGCAGCCAATTGATACGGCAGTCGTGGCTGGCGGCCCGGCAGCCTACTTCACGACGCTGCCGATCAAGGCGATGGTCAAGGCTGTGGGCAAAGCGGGAATTGCGGCATCGGTATCGCAAACGGCGGGCACCTTTGTGTGCAACCAGGTGTTCTATCGGTTGCAACACCAGTTGGCGGGATCGGGCGTGCGCAGTGGCTTTATCCACGTCCCCGATGTTTACGGGGCATGCCAGCCGCCGATGGTGCTGTCGACCCTGGTCGAGGGGTTGCGCATCGCGGTGTCTGCGGCATGGCAAACCCCGATGGATATCGTCGAAGTGGGCGGTCAGGTCAGTTGAGGGCAGGGCGTGAGCGCCAACCTTCAACTACAGTTCAGGGACACCCATTCCACGGTAATTGCGATGATCAACTCTCTGAAGTGCGTGTCTGTCGTGCTTTCGCTTGTCTTGTTTGCTGGCAGTGGTATGGCCCTGGCCGATCCTGGTAATGGCAAGGGGCAGGGCAACGATAAAGGCAACGGCAACGGCAACGGCAACGGCAACGGCAACGGCAACGGCTCGGGTGGGCAGGGGCATGACAAACCCAAAGGCAAAGGCGCATCGGGTAATCACGGCCCCAGCGTCGATCGCGGCAGGGTACTGAATGTATTGGGTGGCTACCGCAACTACTGGAGCCCGGGGCCAGCGTTGCCCCCTGGTATCCAGAAGAACCTCGCACGCGGTAAGCCATTGCCGCCGGGCATCGCCAAAAAGCTGGATGGCCGTTTATTGGGCCAGTTGCCCCGTTATGATGGGTATGAATGGCAGCAAGCAGGTACCGATCTGATATTGGTGACCATCGCGTCGGGCATCATTTACGAAGTACTCAGTGGGGCCTTTGACTGACGGGGCAAACGTTACGCCACGCGTCCTGGGAAAAACAGCTCAAAGCAGGTCACGCCGTCGTGGCTACTCACGCTGTACCGCCCGGTGTGCAACTGCATGATGGTCGCCACAATCGACAAGCCCAACCCATTGGACTGCGCCGAGCGTTCCCGTGACTCATCCACCCGGTAAAACCGTTCGAACAGTCGCGGCAGATGTTCGGCCGCTATGGTTTCGCCCTGGTTGCTGACCCTCAGGTAAATGCCCTCGGCATCAGGAACCGCCTGAATCACCAACTCAGTCCCCGGCGCACCATATTTGATGGCATTGGCGCATAGGTTCGCCAGGGCCCTGCGCAACAACATTGGCTCAGCCCAGATCACCCCTTCACCTCTAGCCTGAATGCTGATGTCCACATCGCCCGCCAAGCCTTCAAAGTACTCGGCAATGCGTTCAACCTCATCCGTGGCACTGAGCTCCTGGCGTTGGCGCAGGGCGCTGGCCGGGTCGGTGCGGGCCAGGAATAGCATGTTGTCGAGCATCCGCGCCAGGCGTTCAAGTTCTTCGACATTGGACGCCAGCAGTTGCTGATAGCTTTCGATGCTGCGGTTCTGTTGCAGGGCGACTTGGGTTTCGCCCAGTAGGTTATTGATCGGCGTGCGCAGTTCGTGGGCCATGTCGGTGGACACCTGGCCCAGTTGCACAAAGCCCTTGGCCAGCCGCTCAAGCATGGTGTTGAACGAATCAATCATCGGCAGCAGTTCTTTCGGTGCGCCATGGCTGTCGAGGCGTTCGGCGAGGTTGCCGACACCAATGCCCTGGGCGTGCCGGGCCAGGCGGCGCAACGGTAAAAGCCCGCGATGAACAAGCAGGTAACCGACCACTGCCAGGAGGATTGCGGCAATACTCGCCAAGATATAAACGCTCAAGCGATAGCTGGCGAGCACCGCGGTGCGCTCGGTCATCAGGCGCCCGCTGGTGACTTGCAGGCTGCCCAGGTCGCCGGAGTCGATGGAGGCGGCGACGGTGGAGAAGGGCACGCCATTGACGCCAGGCAGATGGTGCACGTCGGCGAGTCCCAGCGCGTGATCCTTCGCGACGGGGGGCACGGACGGCAAATCGATATTACCCGGGTTCACCAGCAGCAGCGGTTTCTGTCCCGGCGCGGCGATGCTCAATACCGACTCGTGGTTACCCAGCATGTTCTGGAACAGTTCCGGCTTGGTCTTGATCAGGTCGAGCGTGTTGCTGTCGTTGAGCAAGTTGCGCAGTTGATCGACACGGGAAATCAATGCGGCATCGTCGCGCATGATCAGTTCCCGTTCGAGCTCGCGGTACAGCGCCACGCCAAGGGTAGCCAGCAGGGCGAAGGCGAGCAGCGCGAAGATCAGCGCCAGGCGCAGGGTCAAGGAATAATGACTGCGCCCGCTCATGGCTGGGTATCGAAGCGGTAGCCGATGCCCCGCACACTGTGGATCAGCTTGAGCTGGAACGGGTCGTCGATTTTCAAGCGCAGGCGCCGCACGGCCACGTCGACTACGTTGGTGTCGCTGTCGAAGTTCATGTCCCACACGCGCGAGGCGATCAGCGAACGGGACAGCACCTGGTCCTGATGGGTCGCGAACAGGTGCAGCAGGGCGAACTCTTTGTTGGTCAGGGTGATGCGTGTGCCGGCGCGGGTGACGCGGCGCTTCAGTACGTCGATGTGCAGGTCGGCGATCTGTAGCTGCTCCTCTTCCCGGCTCGGGCCGCGGCGCGTCAGGGTACGCAAGCGTGCCACCAGTTCAGCGAAGGAAAACGGCTTGATCAGGTAATCATCGGCGCCCAGTTCCAGGCCTTTGATACGGTCGGCAATGTCGTCGCGGGCTGTAAGAAAAAGCACCGGTGTGTCGGCTTCCTTGCGCAGGCGGCGCAGCACTTCCCAGCCGTCCATTTTCGGCATCATCACATCCAGCACGATGACGTCGAACGGCGTCTCCAGGGCCTGGTGCAGGCCGTCCACGCCATCACGGGCAAGGCTGACGGAGTAACCCAATTCCTGAAGGCCATTGAGCAAGTAATTGCCGGCTTTGGGTTCGTCTTCGACTACAAGAATGTTCATGGGAAGTGCCTTGTCTCTATGCGTGGCGCAAGTGTAGCCCGATCAATTATCACTGGGGCAACCGATGGCCTGGACTTGGTAGTCCAACACGTGTTCACGGCCTTGGCTGTCCAGGTAGTTGAGTTGCGCCGGGACGATGCCGCATTGGCCGTAGGTGTCGGTGCTTGACAGTACTTTGGCCACATCCAGGTGCACGAAGAAGCCGGTTTTGTCGTGGATCACGGGTTCGGCGGCAAACACGGAACCGGTTGCGAGCAGAGCGGCAAAGCCGAGGATAAACAGTTTCATGACGGTATCTCTCTAAAAGGGTTGGCTGTCACGTCGTGGCAGTGGGTACACGGTAACCAGCCGTCCCGAACAGCCCACCAACAGGATGATGACAAGTTTGTAATGCGGGGCTCAGGGTTGGCGGCCGGAGGCCTCGAGGATCAGGTCGGTGATTTCCTTGGCGTGGGACACCAGTGACAAGTGGCTCGAAGGCAACTCGATGGTGGTGGCGTTCATACGTTTGGCAAGAAAGCGCTCAAGATCCGGGTTGATGGTCTGGTCATTCGTCGACACCGCGTACCAGGACGGCTTGGTGTGCCAGGCGGCATTGACGGTGCGACCGTTGAACAGGGTTTTAGTGATGGGTTGCTGCACGGCATACAGCTCAAGGGCCTTGGCGTGTGGCACATCGGCGGCGAAGTACTTGAGGAAGGCATCCTGGCTCAGGGTGAGGTAACCGTCGTGGTCTTCGACACCGGACCGTACCGGCATGGTCGGGAACTTGGCCGAAAGTGCGACGAAGTCTTCATTGGCGTCCGGCGCGCGCGCGGCGACGTACACCAGCGAGCTGACCTTCGGGTTGACCCCGGCGTCGCTGACCACCGTGCCAGCGTAGGAATGACCGACCAGCACGGTAGGGCCGTCTTGTTGGTCCAGCACGCGGTTGGTGGCGGCGACGTCGTCGGCCACCGAGGTCAGCGGGTTCTGCACGGCGGTGACGTGCAAACCGGCGGCCTGAAGCCGGGTGATTACCTCGGACCAGCTCGAACCGTCAGCCCATGAGCCGTGTACCAGCACCACGTTATTGGCTTTGATCGGTGCGACCGTGCCGGCCATGGCGGTGCCAGTACCCAGCATCAGCAGGCTGGCGGCGATCAGGCAGAGTTTGCTTGCAGGTTTCATGGTGGGACCCTTTTCATCAGTAGGAAGTGGCGTCATCCGGCGTGGGTGACTGACGACTTCACTGTATGAAGTGAGGGTGCTGCCAACACTTACGGCTGCATTACAAACCTGTAATGCATTCGACGTCGGTTGCGTTTACAAGCGCCGAGGTGATCCGTAGATTGCATTGGGCCGATATTTGTTAAAACCGATGAGGAAACCAAGCAGTGTCCATCCGAGGTTCAGCTGTATTCAACCGCCGTTACCGTGCCTTTCTGTTTGATATGGATGGGACGTTGCTCAATTCCATTGCCGCTGCCGAACGGGTGTGGAGCATCTGGGCTGAACGCCATGGCCTGGATGTGGCAGCGTTTTTGAAGACCATTCACGGTGCTCGAGCGATCGATACCATCACACGCCAGGCATTGCCCGGCGTCGATCCTGAGGTGGAGGCGCAATGGATTACCGAGGCTGAAATCAATGATGTGGACGGTGTTGTTGCGATTCCCGGCGCGGTCACGTTTTTGAACAGCCTGCCGGGTGATCAGTGGGCGCTGGTCACCTCCGCACCCAGGGAACTGGCGTTGCGTCGGCTGCAAGCGGCAGGTATTGCGCCGCCGGCGGTGCTGGTGACGGCTGAAGATGTTGCCCTCGGCAAGCCGAACCCCGCGTGTTACGTGCTGGGCGCGCAACGCCTGGGTGTGCCGGTGAAGGATTGCCTGGTATTTGAAGACGCGACGGTAGGCATCCGGGCGGCAGAGGCAGCAGGGGCGGATGTGATGGTCGTGACGTCGACACATCACACGCCTATGGTCACCGAGCATCCTTCGATTGACGGGTATGAACCGTTGAAGGTGCAGTGCGACACGGACGGCTTGTTGTATGTGCAGAGCGGGGCGGCCTGATATAAAAAAAGCCGAGCCCGTTAACGGCCTCGGCCTTGTTCGGCATTGGCTTGATCGGGGGGCTGCATCCGATTATTCCTCATGCCTTGGCGTGACAGCACCATCTCCCGAAGAATTTCATTGGCCAGCCGCGCGATTGCCTCGGCGCCCCGATAATGGGCGCGCACGATCCCGGTAATTGCAAAGTGGTCGGTTTCCGGGCCGCTGAGCACTGCCGAAAGCGTTCCGTCCGCGTGCAGCGTGCAGGTCACCTGGTAGCTGGGCAGACGGGCTGCCAGTGCGGACTCGATTTGCGATTTACTCAGGGTGTCCATCTTGCTTCAGGCCCTTTTACTGATCATGCACGCCCAAGCATAGGTCGAGTTGTGGCGCTGTAAATACCGGCGATCTGATAGCAAGGAATGCGGTATCAGCGTGTCATTTGTCGGCACAACCGACGTTGCACGGCCCGCTGGATAGGTTTGAGGCAGAACAGGAACAGGTAGCCGCCGAGCAGCAGCGTCAGGTCCAGCCACGAATGGGGATCGGTGGAGCCAGTGCCTTCGATTGCGTACCTCAAGCCATAGGCCAGCCCGACGAAGACCAACCCTATCAATAGGGCGATCAACCAAGACCTGTAGGCAAATGGGTGTGTGGTCGTAGGCCTCATCGACGTGCTCCTGAATGCACACGAATGGCTGAGAGTCAGTCAGGAGATTCGGCCGTGAATGAAACAACAAGTTCCAAGCGTGAAGACAGTTTCATCTTTCCACGAAGATGAACACATTGGCGACGTCACTCACGCAATAAAGACAAAAGCAGTTCCAAGGAGTTTTCGCCAGCCGTTACAGTGAACGAAAGGGCTGGCTACTGGAGGCACTTCAAGGCGTCTGGTTTTTGTCCGGAGCCGTCAGGCCGGCCTGGATGCGCTGGTAGATCTCCTCGCGATGCACGGCAACATCCTTAGGGGCGTTGATGCCGATTCGTACTTGCTGGCCGCTGACGCCCAGGATGGTGATCGTGATGTCATCACCGATGTTTATGCTTTCACCAACTTTGCGGGTGAGTATAAGCATGGACTTCTCCTTGATTACTTTTAAGGACACATGTTTCAGACAGGGCAGGTGTCGGATGTGTGTAGCGTACTGCTTAGCGCTTCCCTGTGACTGCCTCTTTTTAGGACGCATAGAGGCGACATTAATTCCCATGGCGGCATCATACAGGTCTGCGATACATCATTCGCATTGTTTAAGCCAATGTTTATGACGGCCAGAATAGACAGTGAATGATAAAGTCGCCTCTTTATCTTTAAAGGAGCAGGGCAGTGCGTAAAGTAGCGATGGCAATTGCGGTGTTGGCATTGGCCGGTTGCGGTGAAGGCAAAAGCGTCGATGCGCCCAAGGCCAAGCCTGTCGTGACCGAAAGCCAGCCCCAGACCGGCGCGATTGCCGCCCAGGAATGGGACGTGCGGGTTGGCCCGCCGGACCACAAGTTGCAGGCGATCACCGACCTCACCGCCTGGTTGCTGGAACATGGTTTCAATTTTTATATCGTGAAGGTCGACGGCAAGGACGAAGTCCTGTTGGGGCCGTTCGCAACCAAGGCTGAGGCTGAGGCCAAGCAAACGTTGCTCAACGAGAAAATGGCCCGTGCCAAGAAAACCGATACTGTTTCAGAAATCATTGAACACAAGGCTGCGCAGTAACAACTTGGATGGGCGGGGTTTCCGCCCTTTTTCAACCGCAGGCTTTAAGGTTCACCGGGCCGACAAACTCATTGCCGCGTCCCATTACGCATGCCACGGTCTGGTTACGCTGACGTTCCCAGGCCTGTACCGGGTAGGTCTTGTTCCAGGCTTCGTATAACTGGCGATCCTGTTTCGACAGGCGCAAGCCGTATCGCTTGCTCATGTAGAAGTACGTGCGAGCGATCATTCCCCGAATAGAAGGGCGTGGCATCACCTTCTTTGCTTTGAAGTCCACCTGGGTCAAGCATGAGCCGTACTGCCCGCTTTGCACGGGCAGCCAGCCAAAACTGAAGTTATTACGGTCACCATTGACCTCGCCGATGCTCGGTACCAGGTTGTGCAGGTCGGCTTCGGCGCGTTTGAACACGTCATCATGGCGCGTGCAGTTCTTGCGCCCGCCGTCCTGCCAGCACTGGCGCTGATGCCCGATTTGCCAGGCCGGAACGATGTGCTCCCACTCGATCCGCGCGGCACGGTTGGCGTTCTTGCGTGGGATGTAGCCACAGGCTTTCAGGTCCACGCGGTTGCCGGTGTATTTGCAGCCGCAATAAAACTCGGTGGATTGTGGGGCGTACAGTTTCCACGCGACTTTCTTGGCTTCGCTGAAGGTTCGAGGCGCTTGGGCGTGGGCGGTAACGGCGAAAAACAGGCAACACACAGCGATAAAACGGACACTCATTGAATCAATCTTCCTTCGGCACAACCCAGAAAATCTGCACACCGCCATCGTCGCGATAGGCGAGGGTGACGTTGTCGTTCTCCGCGATTTCCTCCAGCAAGCGCGCCCACTCATCCTCCGGCTCTTCCGGCAAACGAAAAATCAAAGCCGCCTTGGCTTTCTGGGCGTTGGTCGAATTGATGATTTTTTGCACACGAATGGCCAGGCGTTCGTAGGCACCAGGTGGGGTTGGCACTGCAGGAGAGGACTTTGCCACGGAATATTCCTTAGTTTGCTGTACGCACATACAGTATTTAACTGTAGGCGATTTCGCAACTGCTTAAACTTCAAGAAGTCCGTCTGACAGCAGTTCAGGCAATTTGGTGTAGGGCGCAGGTATTTTTATCGAAGGGTTTTGCGAGGAGGCAGGGGCGGGCAAACCGACCCTGCCGAGGTATCACCGGGAATCAATACTCCCAGAACATCCGTTGCAGCTCTTTGCTGTCCTGAGTCTTGGTCAGGGCGACCATCGCCAGGATGCGCGCTTTCTGCGGGTTCAGGTCGAGTGCTGCGACCCAGTCGTACTTGTCGTCAGGCTGTTCGGCGTTACGCAAAACCATGCCGCCGGCATTGACGTGGGAAGAGCGAATGATCTGCACGCCTTGCTTGCGCAGCTCCACCAGTGCAGGTACGACTTTGGACGATACCGAGCCGTTGCCGGTACCGGCGTGGATGATGGCTTTGGCGCCCGCTTGAGCCAGGGCCTTGTAGGCGGTGTCGCTCACATTGCCATAGCCATAGGCGATCTCAACATCGGGCAGGCTCTTGATGTTTTTGATATCGAATTCCGAATCCATGGTGTGACGCTTGGCTGGCAAGCGGAACCAGTAGGATTTGCCTTCAACCACCATGCCCAGTGGACCCCATGGGCTCTTGAACGCTTCTGTCTTGATATTGATCATCTTGCTGACGTCGCGACCCGACTGGATCTCGTCGTTCATGGTTACCAGCACGCCTTTACCGCGTGCCTCTTTGCTGCTGGCCACGGCCACGGCGTTGTACAGGTTGAGCATGCCGTCTGCCGACATCGCGGTGCCTGGACGCATGGAGCCGACCACCACGATGGGCTTGTCGGTTTTTTCTACCAGGTTCAGGAAGTAAGCGGTTTCTTCCAAGGTGTCGGTACCGTGAGTGATCACGATGCCATCCACGTCCTTGCTGTCCGCCAGTTCGGCGACGCGACGACCCAGTTGCAGCAGGTTTTCGTTGTTGATGCTTTCGGACGCAATTTGCATTACTTGCTCGCCGCGTACATTGGCGATCTGGCTAAGCTCAGGAACACCGGCGATCAATTGCTCGATGCCGACCTTGGCGGCCTGGTAGGTGGCGCTGTTGGCGGCGGAGGCGCCAGCACCGGCAATCGTGCCGCCGGTGGCGAGGATCACCACGTTGGACAGTTTGGTCTTGGTTTCAACTTCCTTTGCCTGGACGGCAACGGGGAACAGCAGCAGGAGGGCCAACGCGCCCGGAACAAAAGTCTTCAGTACAGATTTCATTATTTTTCTCTCTGGTTTTTGATGAGTGCTGTAGCAGGTTCATCTAGAACACCCGGGCAGTTCTGAATGCCACGAGGTGGTTGAGTAGAGCAGGATCTGTACCAGGCCGATTGTGCGCGCGAACATAAAATAACTTATTGATTTATAACGATTTATATTATTTTTGTAGCCTGTTATGCCCAAGTGCGCGTCCGGCTTTCCGAACATCGGGCTGTATTGCGTTCGGTTGTCCGAAAAAAGTTGGCGGTCGGGCCTTTGAGTTGGTAGGCGTGGCGCGGCACGGCCTGTCGTTTTAGAGAACGGCCGGGGGAGAGCGATGTTTAATCACATCCTTTGTCAGGCGCGAGCGAGGTGCTGTATGGCTTGAATGAAAGGCTGCTTTCAACCGTTGACAAATCTCGACAAGGTTCTCATAGTTTGGATAACGCAAACGTTTGCGAGATGTTTCACGTAACACGCCTGAAGTGTCGTGACAGCTCGTATCAGCCACCCGGGTGGGAAGGCTGCCGAAGCACTCTTCGGTGCAAGCGTTGCTCACAATAATCATAAGATCGGAGTGAACCCATGAAGCTGCCATTCGCTGGACGTCTTCTTGCTGTCGCTGTGCTTGCTGCCGCATCCGCCGCTTTGCCTCTTTCCTCTGCATTTGCTGATGACGCCGCCGCCAAACCCAAGGTCGGCCTGGTGATGAAGTCCCTCGCCAACGAATTTTTCGTGACCATGCAAGATGGCGCCAAGGCCTATCAGAAAGATCACGCCGCCGAGTTCGACATGATCACCAACGGCATCAAGAACGAAACCGACACCAGCGCGCAGATCGACATCGTCAACCAGATGATCCTCGCCAAGGTCAACGCTATCGTCATCGCACCCGCCGACTCCAAGGCGTTGGTGACCGTGCTGAAGAAGGCTTCGGATGCCGGTATCAAGGTCGTCAACATCGACAACCGCCTGGACCCGGACGTGCTCAAAAGCAAAAACCTCAATATTCCATTCGTAGGCCCGGACAACCGCAAAGGTTCCAAGCTGGTGGGCGACTACCTGGCCAAGCAACTGGCCTCGGGTGACAAGGTCGGCATCATTGAAGGTGTACCGACCACCACCAACGCCCAGCAACGTACCGCGGGCTACAAGGACGCGATGGATGCTGCCGGCATGAAGATCGTCTCCACCCAATCCGGCAACTGGGAAATCGACCAGGGCCAGAAAGTGGCGTCCGCCATGCTGAGCGAGTACCCGGACCTCAAGGCCCTGTTGGCCGGTAACGACAACATGGCCCTGGGCGCTGTCTCCGCCGTACGTGCGGCAGGCAAGGCCGGCAAGGTGTTGGTCGTGGGTTACGACAATATCGAAGCCATCAAGCCGATGCTGCAGGACGGTCGTGTGCTGGCGACCGCTGACCAGGCCGCTGCTCAGCAAGCCGTGTTCGGTATCCAGAACGCGCTCAAGCTGGTCAAGGGTGAGAAAGTCGATTCCAAAGACGGCGTGATCGAAACCCCGGTCGAACTCGTCCTCAAGAAGTAATCCTGGCAGCACCCAACAGCGTCCGCTCGTCCTGAGCGGGCGCCTGGAGATTTTCCTATGTCATCTTCCGCCCCGAACGCTGTCCTCTCGGTCAGCGGTATCGGCAAGACCTATGCCCAACCGGTTCTGTCCGACATCACCCTGACGCTCAATCGCGGCGAAGTGCTGGCGCTGACCGGTGAAAACGGCGCAGGCAAAAGTACCTTGTCGAAGATCATCGGCGGGCTGGTCACACCCACCACCGGGCACATGCAGTTCAATGGCCAGGACTACCGTCCAGGCAGCCGCACCCAGGCCGAAGAGCTGGGCGTGCGCATGGTTATGCAGGAACTCAACCTGCTGCCCACGTTGACCGTGGCCGAAAATCTTTTTCTGGATAACCTGCCCAGCCAGTGTGGCTGGATCAGCCGCAAGCAACTGCGCAAGGCTGCGATTGAGGCCATGGCCCAGGTCGGCCTGGACGCCATCGACCCGGATACCTTGGTCGGCACCCTGGGCATTGGCCATCAGCAAATGGTCGAGATCGCCCGCAACCTGATCGGCGATTGCCACGTATTGATCCTCGACGAACCCACGGCGATGCTTACCGCCCGTGAAGTCGAGATGCTGTTTGAACAAATCACCCGTCTGCAGGCCCGGGGCGTGGCGATCATTTACATTTCACACCGGCTGGAAGAGCTGGCCCGTGTCGCCCAGCGCATCGCGGTATTGCGCGACGGCAAGCTGGTGTGTGTCGAGCCGATGGCCAACTACAACAGCGAGCAACTGGTCACCTTGATGGTCGGCCGTGAGTTGGGCGAACACATTGACCTGGGCCCACGCACCATAGGTGGCCCGGCCCTGACGGTAAAAGGCTTGACCCGCTCGGACAAAGTCCGCGACGTGTCCTTTGAAGTGCGCGCAGGTGAGATTTACGGCATCTCCGGCCTGATCGGCGCCGGTCGTACCGAATTGCTGCGTCTGATCTTCGGCGCCGACCTGGCCGACAGCGGCACTGTGGCACTCGGTTCGCCGGCTCAAGTGGTGAGCATCCGCTCGCCGGCGGACGCGGTGGGCCATGGCATTGCTTTGATCACCGAGGACCGCAAGGGCGAAGGCCTGCTGCTGACCCAGTCCATCAGCGCCAACATTGCCCTGGGCAACATGCCGGAAATTTCCGGTGGCGGCGTGGTCAACAGCCGCAACGAAACCGCACTGGCCAAGCGCCAGATCGATGCCATGCGCATTCGCAGTTCCAGCCCGGCGCAGTTGGTGTCCGAGTTGTCTGGCGGTAACCAGCAGAAAGTGGTGATTGGCCGCTGGCTGGAGCGCGATTGCTCGGTAATGCTGTTCGATGAGCCGACTCGCGGTATCGATGTCGGTGCCAAATTCGACATCTATGCCTTGCTCGGCGAATTGACCCGCCAGGGCAAAGCGCTGGTGGTGGTGTCCAGCGATCTGCGTGAACTCATGCTGATCTGTGATCGTATCGGTGTGTTGTCCGCCGGGCGTCTGATCGACACCTTCGAGCGTGACAGCTGGACTCAGGACGAATTGCTCGCCGCCGCCTTTGCCGGCTATCAAAAACGTGATGCGCTGCTCAACGACGCAGTGCTTAGGGATACCCCATGAAAACCACCACTTCACCCGGTAAAACCGGCGGCAACTTCTATGGTCTGGGCACTTACCTGGGCCTGGCGGGTGCTTTGCTGGCGATGATTGCGCTGTTTTCGGTGCTCAGCGACCACTTCCTGTCCTACGACACCTTCAGCACCCTGGCCAACCAGATTCCGGACCTGATGGTTCTGGCGGTGGGCATGACCTTCATCCTGATCATCGGCGGTATCGACCTGTCAGTGGGCTCGGTGCTGGCACTGGCGGCATCGGCCGTCAGCGTGGCAATTCTCAGTTGGGGCTGGAGTGTATTGCCGGCCGCTGTGCTGGGCATGGGCTGCGCGGCATTGGCCGGCACCATCACCGGCTCGATCACCGTGGCCTGGCGTATTCCTTCATTTATCGTGTCCCTCGGCGTGTTGGAAATGGCCCGTGGTGTGGCGTACCAGATGACCGGATCGCGCACGGCTTACATCGGTGATTCGTTTGCCTGGCTGTCCAACCCGATTGCCTTTGGTATCTCGCCGTCGTTCATCATTGCCTTGCTGGTGATCATCGCCGCGCAGCTTGTACTGACGCGTACTGTGTTTGGTCGCTACCTGATCGGTATCGGCACCAACGAAGAAGCCGTACGCCTGGCCGGGATCAATCCCAAGCCCTACAAGATCCTGGTGTTCAGCCTTATGGGCCTGCTGGCCGGTGTGGCGGCGTTGTTCCAGATCTCGCGCCTTGAAGCGGCGGACCCGAACGCGGGTTCCGGCCTGGAGCTGCAAGTGATCGCTGCGGTAGTCATCGGTGGTACCAGCCTGATGGGTGGACGTGGTTCGGTGATCAGTACTTTTTTTGGTGTGTTGATTATTTCGGTATTGGCCGCTGGCCTGGCGCAGATCGGTGCCACGGAACCCACTAAGCGCATTATCACCGGTGCCGTGATCGTGATTGCCGTGGTTCTGGATACCTACCGCAGCCAGCGCGCCAGTCGACGAGGCTGAACCATGGCAACGATCAAGGATGTGGCCGCGCTTGCCGGTATTTCCTACACCACGGTGTCCCATGTGGTGAACAAGACTCGCCCGGTCAGCGAGCCGGTACGCATCAAGGTCGAGGCGGCCATCAAGCAGCTCGACTATGTGCCCAGCGCTGTCGCGCGTTCGCTCAAAGCCAAGACCACGGCCACCATCGGTTTGCTGGTGCCCAATAGCCTTAACCCCTATTTTGCGGAGCTGGCCCGGGGCATCGAGGATTACTGCGAGCGCAATGGCTATTGCGTGATCCTCTGTAACTCCGACGACAACGCTGAAAAGCAGCGCAGCTATCTGCGCGTGTTGCTGGAGAAGCGTATCGACGGCTTGATCGTGACGTCGGTGGGTGGCGACGACAGTGGCCTCGCCGCAGGCTTGAGCGCGGTGCGTACGCCCATGGTGATTGTTGACCGGGCGCTGGATGGCATTGACGTGGACTTGGTGCGTATCGATCACGAGGAGGGCGCCTACCTGGCGACCCGGCACTTGCTCGAGCTGGGCCATCGCGATATCGCCTGCATCGGCGGCCCGGCCCATACCCGCGTCGCGCAGATGCGTCTGGCGGGTTATCACCGCGCGTTGAGCGAGGCGGGCGTGGCGGTGGCGGCCAATCGCACCCAAGAAAGTGATTTCACCAGCACTGGCGGTTATGCCGCCGCCGTGCAATTACTGGCGCAAAATCCGCCCAGCGCCATTTTTGCCAGCAACGACATGATTGGTTTCGGCGTGTTGCGCGCAGCGGCGGAGCGTAATATCCGCGTGCCGGGCGAGCTGTCGGTAATCGGTTTCGATGACATTCAAATGGGCCGCTACGTCTATCCGGCGCTGACCACGGTGGGGCAATCGATCGTGCAACTGGGCGAAACAGCGGCCGAGCTTTTACTGCAAAGAATTGCAACACCCCAACTGCCGATCGATCAACGGATCGTGACGCCGAGCATCGTATTGCGTGAGTCGACGGCGCCCGTCGCCGGTACGTTCGCGCAATACCGCTGAACCGAATTGATGAGTACTGATGTATGCCAGCAAAAGTAGTGGTAGTGGGCAGTTTGAACATGGACCTGGTCACCCGCGCCAGCCGGTTGCCGCGTGCCGGTGAAACACTCATCGGCCAAACGTTTTCCACAGTGCCTGGCGGTAAGGGTGCGAACCAGGCTGTAGCGTCGGCGCGACTGGGCGCCGATGTTTCGATGATAGGTTGTGTCGGTACCGATGCCTATGGCGCCCAATTGCGTGACGCGCTGTTGGTGGAAGGCATCGACTGCCAGGCCGTCAGCAGCGTGGACGGCTCCAGTGGCGTGGCGTTGATCGTGGTGGATGACAGCAGCCAGAACGCGATTGTGATTGTCGCGGGCAGTAACGGCGAACTCACGCCGGCCTCGTTACAGGCGTTCGACGCGGTCCTGCAAGCGGCCGAAGTGATCATCTGCCAGCTGGAAGTGCCGATGGACACTGTGGGCTATACCCTCAAGCGCGGGCATGAATTGGGCAAGACGGTGATCCTCAACCCAGCTCCGGCCAGCGGCCCATTGCCGGCTGAGTGGTATGCCTCGATCGACTACCTGATCCCCAATGAAAGCGAAGCCACCGCTCTGAGCGGTGTGACGGTCGACTCCATTGAGAGTGCCAGGGTGGCGGCGACCCGGCTGATTCAGGCGGGCGCCGGCAAGGTCATCATTACGCTGGGCTCTCAGGGCGCGCTGTTTGCCGACGGCCAGGGCTTTGAGCATCTGCTGGCGCCGAAGGTCAAGGCGGTGGATACCACGGCGGCTGGCGATACCTTTGTCGGTGGTTTTGCCGCGGCGTTGGCCAGTGGCAAAAGCGAGGCCGAGGCGATTCGTTTTGGTCAGGTCGCGGCGGCGTTGTCGGTCACCCGCGCCGGTGCGCAACCCTCTATTCCAACGCTGCACGACGTACAAGGTTTTGTACCCTCATGAAAAAGACACCTCTGCTGAATATCGCACTGTCGCGTGTGATCGCCTCCCTGGGGCATGGCGACATCCTGGTGATTGGCGATGCCGGCCTGCCGGTGCCGCCGGGCGTCGAACTGATTGACCTGGCGTTGACCCAGGGCATCCCGGACTTCATCAGCACCTTGCGTATCGTGCTCAGCGAAATGCAGGTGGAAAGCCATGTGCTGGCCGAAGAAATCCTGCTCAAGCAGCCGCCGGCGCTGGCCGACCTCAATGCGCTCACAGAGCAGGCAGCCCTTGGTGAGCGGCGCCTGGCCAGCCATGAAGAATTCAAGCTGCTCAGCCGCAAGGCGCGCGCCGTGGTGCGCACCGGCGAATGCCAGCCTTACTGCAATATCGCGCTGGTGTCCGGCGTAACCTTCTAGAGTTCCCAACGACAAGGAGTGTTTTATGCAACGTGGTCTCCCAACCCTGAAAAATCTGTTCCGGAGTGTCCTGCTTTTGTCCGCACTCACAGCCGCCAGCGCCCACGCGGCGGAAAAAATCGACCTGATCATCGACACCGACCCAGGCGCCGATGATGTGGTGGCATTGCTCTTCGCCATGGCTTCGCCGGAGGAGCTGAACATTCGTGCGCTGACCACCGTCGCTGGTAACGTGCGCCTGGACAAGACCTCCCGCAACGCACGCCTGGCCCGCGAGTGGGCAGGGCGCGAGGAAATCCCGGTCTACGCCGGTGCGCCAGCGCCGCTGCTGCGTACGCCGATCTACGCTGAGAATATCCATGGCAAGGAAGGTATTTCCGGCGTCACCGTGCACGAGCCCAAAAAAGGCCTGGCTGACGGCAATGCCGTTGATTACCTGATCAAGACCCTGAGCACTGCCAAGCCTCACAGCATCACTATCGCCATGCTCGGCCCGCAGACCAACCTGGCGCTGGCACTGACCCAGGCGCCGGAAATCACCCAAGGCATCAAGGAAGTAGTGGTGATGGGCGGGGCGCACTTCAATGGCGGCAATATCACGCCGGTGGCAGAGTTCAACCTGTTCGCTGACCCGGTCGCGGCCGAGATTGTGCTCAAAAGTGGCGTCAAGCTGACCTACCTGCCGCTGGACGTGACTCACAAGGTACTGACCAGCGAGGCGCGCCTGAAAAAGATTGCCGACATCAATAACAACGCGAGCAAGGTTGTCGGCGACATTCTTAACGAGTACGTCAAGGGCGACATGGAGCACTACGGCATCCCAGGCGGCCCGGTGCATGACGCTACCGTCATTGCGTACCTGCTCAAGCCTTCGCTGTTCAGCGGTCGTCAGGCCAATGTGGTGGTGGACAGCCGAGAAGGCCCGACCTTCGGCCAGACCATCGTCGACTGGTACGACGGCCTGAAGCAGGAGAAGAACGTGTTCTGGGTTGAGAACGGTGATGCGCAGGGCTTTTTCGATCTGTTGACCGAGCGTCTCGCGCGTCTGAAGTAATGTGTTGACTGGTCGGCGTTCGGCGGCCGGTTCTTATTCACGTTCGGGGTTGTGTGCCCCCATGTGATCGGCCGGGTATTTCTCGAATACCTGGCCGATGAACGCTTGCGCCGCTTGTGTGCCCAGTTCCTTGACCAGCAGGTCGATACCGATGATCGCCAATTCCTCCGGGCTGCCGGGGCTGTAGGAGCTCTGTCCCTGGGGCCACTTGGCTTTGATGTCGGCTTGGAGCGTTACGGTGGTCATGACTATCTCGCGGGGCTGAAAGTGCTGTGTAGTGCGCTGGAACGCGGTTCTTACCGGGGCAGTTAACCATCTTACGTTGCGTTTGGCACTGATACTTAGGCATGAGGCGCCTCGGAATGAGGTCGGCGCTGTGCGACACTGTCGGCCTGTTTAATTGCCGGGGAACACCACGTGCAGATCGACCTGAACAACCCCGAGAACCTGACCCTGGCGAATGTGCGCCAACTGCTCGCCAGTGCCAGTGACGACGAGCATACCCAGTTGCGGGTGACCAAAGCCGGAATCGCTTTTATCTCTTCAGGCAGCGCTGTAGGCGGTGCGGATATCGACGGGCTGCTGTTTCGCCTGGAGACTTGGGCCAAAGGTTCCGGATACGTAGGGAATGTGGCCGCCAGCGACGAGGTCTGGGTGACGCAGATTTTCAACGCGTTAAAACAGAACTGGCCAGAGCCAGAATTCGCCTACATCGACATCTACTGATTTCATTCATATCTGGTCACGATTGACCGGGCGAATGCCTGTCGAGACTCAGGCAGACTTGCCTGGCGGCGGTTTACGTCTTGAAACCAATCCGCCCAATCGCTGTCGCACGATCTCTGTCCATTTTTTATCATAGGAGGCTTCATGCCTTGGAAGCTCGCATCATTCGGTACTTTGTTGGCAGCACTCGCGTTGGCGGGTTGCAGCACCCCGGGTGCCTCTGAGCCAGCCAAAGACGCCGCCGTGGCCGATGCCGGTCACAGCCGCTGTGAGTCGAAGGCCGCCGAATTCACCGTAGGCCAGAAAGCCTCGCCCCAGTTGCTGGAGCAGGCGCGTACCCGTGCCGGTGCGCAGAACGCACGAATCCTCAAGCCGAACGACATGATTACCCTGGAATACCGCTCCGACCGCTTGAACCTGAACACCGACGACAACCTGGTGATCACACGGGTCAATTGCGGCTAAGCCTCTCCTGGTTTTTGCAGCGCCCACAAAAAACCCCGTCACATGGACGGGGTTTTTTTAGCTCAGCGGAGAATTACTCGCCGCGAACTTGTGCTGCTTGCATACCCTTTTGGCCTTTCTCAGCCACGAAGGAAACGGTTTGGCCTTCTTTCAGGCTTTTGAAACCGTCGCTTTCGATAGCTTTGAAGTGTACGAACAGGTCGTCACCGCCACCTTGAGGAGTGATGAAGCCGAAGCCTTTTTCATCGTTGAACCATTTAACGGTGCCGGTTTGGCGATTAGACATGGTGTATCTCCAAGAAACATATATTTTCAGTAGTGCTGTGCTGCTCAGGCCAACTGGGCACACAGGGCTATCATAGTCGAAATGTTCGGCTTGGGAGCCCCCCAAGGCATTGTTTGCTAATCAATAGCGTTACGTTTGATGCTCTGATCGGCTGAAAGCCCCGGTTTACGGGGCTTTAGCTCGAAATATCAGCTCGTAAAAAAAGCCGTAAAAGCTGCGTAATTTGTGAGAAACGGCAGTTTTCGGGCCGTTTTTCCGGCAAAACAGGCATGTGATCGGACGAAAATCTTACTTTTTCTTCACGACTTTGCAGGACGAAATAGCCGCGACTGCTTTGTTTTTGAGCTCCGGGCTGGCGTTCTGGTTGGTCATGAGTTCCTTGATCTCTGCAGTGCTCAATTCGGCGTTGATCTTGTCAGCGCCACATTCGCAATGGGCTTTGGCAGTTTTGGCATCCACGTTCTGGCTGGCAGCTGCGCTGCAATCGCTGACGAAGCTGTCGCGAGCACCGGCTGGCCAGTTCGACGGGGCAGCTGCCTGTGCGCCGAGGGAAAGGAGGGTCAGGGAAGCGGCGAGAGCGAGGGTAGAGGTGAAACGCATCATGAGGATGCTCCTTTGGGTCGAGGACGAACGGCGATTCTCAGTGGGTTTGAGGCATTGCGTACAGCTCAAGTTCACTTTTGCAGCTATAAAGGCCGGAATTTGTGTTTAGGCAAGATGGCGGCGGCGCGATGACCGTTCATCTGTGCTAGCATCCTCGTCCTGGCTATTTCCAGGCGCGCCATTTGCCGTCTTGCCATGTTCTTTTTAGCTCACTCCAGTCACTCTGGTCTGATTATCGGTTGGCCGAAAGGCTCCTGCCGCTGTAAGGCAGGCGTTCATTATTGAACGGCCTGGTGTTGGATCTTGTACTGGCTCATCCCAACCCACGTGACCTTTGGTAGGGGTCACCACTAGGAGAGGAGGCGCCATGCCAACTATTACTCTTCCCGATGGCAGTCAACGTTCTTTCGATCATTCGGTATCCGTAGCCGAGGTCGCCGCATCCATTGGTGCTGGCCTGGCCAAGGCCACTGTGGCCGGTAAAGTCGACGGCAAGCTGGTTGACGCCAGCGACCTGATCACCTCCGATGCCAGCCTGCAAATCATCACGCCCAAGGACCAAGAGGGGCTCGAGATCATTCGCCACTCTTGCGCTCACCTGATTGGCCATGCGGTCAAGCAGCTGTACCCCACCGCGAAAATGGTGATCGGCCCGGTCATTGACGAAGGTTTCTATTACGACATCGCCTACGAGCGTCCTTTTACGCCGGACGACCTGGCGGCCATCGAGCAGCGTATGCACGCGCTGATCGAAAAAGATTACGACGTGATCAAGAAGGTCACGCCGCGCGCCGAAGTGATCGACGTGTTCACCGCCCGTGGCGAGGACTACAAGCTGCGTCTGGTGGAAGACATGCCGGACGAGCAGGCCATGGGCCTGTACTACCACGAAGAATATGTCGACATGTGCCGCGGCCCGCACGTGCCGAACACGCGCTTCCTCAAGTCGTTCAAGCTGACCAAGCTGTCCGGCGCCTACTGGCGCGGCGACGCGAAGAACGAGCAACTGCAGCGGATCTACGGCACCGCTTGGGCTGACAAGAAGCAGCTGGCTGCCTACATTCAGCGCATCGAGGAAGCCGAAAAACGTGACCACCGTAAGATTGGCAAGCGCCTGAACCTGTTCCACCTCCAGGAAGAAGCGCCGGGGATGGTGTTCTGGCACCCGAACGGCTGGACCCTGTACCAAGTGCTTGAGCAGTACATGCGCAAGGTGCAGCGCGAGAACGGCTACCTGGAGATCAAGACGCCTCAGGTTGTTGACCGTAGCCTGTGGGAGAAATCCGGGCACTGGGCCAACTATGCCGACAATATGTTCACCACCCAGTCGGAAAACCGCGACTACGCCATCAAGCCAATGAACTGCCCATGCCACGTGCAGGTGTTCAACCAGGGCCTGAAGAGCTACCGCGAGTTGCCAATGCGCCTGGCCGAGTTCGGTGCCTGCCACCGTAACGAGCCATCGGGTGCGCTGCACGGCATCATGCGCGTGCGCGGCTTCACTCAGGACGATGCCCACATCTTCTGCACCGAAGAGCAGATGCAGGCTGAATCCGCTGCTTTCATCAAGCTGACCATGGACGTTTACCGCGATTTCGGCTTCACCGAAGTCGAAATGAAGCTGTCCACTCGTCCGGAAAAACGCGTTGGCTCCGACGAACTATGGGATCGCGCCGAAGCTGCACTGGCCGCAGCGCTCGACAGCGCGGGCCTTGCGTACGATCTGCAGCCGGGTGAGGGGGCGTTCTACGGTCCGAAGATCGAGTTCTCACTGAAAGATTGCCTTGGCCGCGTCTGGCAGTGTGGTACCCTGCAGCTCGATTTTAACCTGCCGATCCGTCTGGGAGCCGAATATGTCTCCGAAGACAACAGCCGTAAACACCCGGTTATGCTGCACCGGGCGATCCTCGGCTCGTTCGAGCGGTTCGTCGGGATCCTGATCGAGCACTACGAGGGTGCATTCCCCGCGTGGTTGGCTCCGACCCAGGCAGTGATCATGAATATCACTGATAAACAGGCAGATTTTGCCGCTGAAGTTGAAAAAACTCTCAACGAAAGCGGATTTCGTGCCAAGTCCGACTTGAGAAATGAAAAGATCGGCTTTAAAATCCGCGAGCATACTTTGCTCAAGGTTCCCTATCTTTTGGTTATTGGAGATCGGGAAGTCGAGATGCAGACTGTCGCTGTGCGTACTCGTGAAGGTGCTGACCTGGGCTCGATGCCCGTCGCCCAGTTCGCTGAGTTCCTCGCGCAAGCGGTTTCCCGGCGTGGTCGCCCAGATTCGGAGTAATTATTATTAAGCGTGAAATGAGACAAGATAAACGAGCTGCACCGAAAGCCCCGATCAACGAGAATATCTCGGCACGCGAGGTTCGGTTAATTGGCGCTGATGGCGAGCAGATTGGCATCGTCTCGATTGATGAAGCGCTTCGTATTGCAGAAGAGTCCAAGCTGGACCTGGTGGAAATTTCCGCCGATGCAATCCCACCTGTTTGTCGGGTGATGGACTACGGCAAATCTATCTTCGAAAAGAAGAAGCAGGTTGCCGCAGCGAAGAAGAACCAGAAGCAGATTCAAGTAAAAGAAATCAAGTTTCGTCCAGGGACGGAGGAAGGGGATTACCAGGTAAAACTGCGCAACCTGGTACGTTTCCTGAGTGATGGGGACAGGGCCAAGGTATCCTTGCGATTCCGCGGCCGTGAGATGGCCCACCAGGAGCTGGGGATGGAACTCCTCAAGCGGGTTGAAGCTGACCTGCTCGAGTACGGTTCGGTCGAACAGCATCCTAAGATGGAAGGACGCCAACTGATCATGGTCATCGCCCCGAAAAAGAAGAAGTAATCAACAGGGCACGGCAGGCCTTCTGATTATGTTTATCAACTGAATGCGGAGTATCCGAACATGCCAAAGATGAAGACTAAAAGTGGTGCTGCTAAGCGGTTTCTGAAAACTGCTAACGGTATCAAGCACAAGCACGCTTTCAAGAGCCACATCCTGACCAAAATGTCGACCAAGCGTAAGCGTCAACTGCGCGGTAGCAGCTTGCTGCATCCGTCTGACGTGGCAAAAGTCGAGCGCATGCTGCGCCTTCGTTAATTTTTGGATCAAGATAGAGGAAGTAACTCATGGCTCGTGTAAAGCGTGGCGTCATTGCCCGTAAACGTCACAAAAAAATTCTGAAACTCGCTAAAGGCTACTACGGCGCGCGTTCACGCGTATTCCGTGTTGCCAAGCAAGCGGTAATCAAGGCAGGCCAATACGCCTACCGTGACCGTCGTCAGAAAAAACGTCAGTTCCGCGCTCTGTGGATCGCTCGTATCAACGCTGGTGCACGTGTTAACGGTCTGTCCTACAGCCGTTTCATCGCTGGCCTGAAAAAAGCGTCCATCGAAATCGACCGTAAGGTTCTGGCTGAACTGGCCGTGAACGAAAAAGCGGTGTTTGCTGCGATTGTCGAGAAAGCTAAAGCCACCTTGGCTTAAGTACCCCCGACAGTCACCCTGGGTTGCTCCTGCAGCCCTAGGTGGTAAACGTCATAAATAGGGGAAGAGCCTTCAAGCTCTTCCCCTATTTTGTATCTGGAGTCTGTACATGGAAAACCTGGACGCGCTCGTCGCTCAAGCTCTCGAGGCTGTGCAAAGCGCTGAAGATATCAATGCCCTGGAGCAAATCCGGGTTCACTACCTTGGCAAAAAGGGTGAATTGACTCAGGTGATGAAGACCCTGGGGAATTTGCCGGCAGAAGAGCGCCCGCAAGTCGGCGCGCTGATCAACGTCGCCAAGGAGCGTGTCACAGAGGTTCTCAATGCGCGCAAGGCGTCGCTCGAGGAGGCCGATCTTGCGGCCAAGCTCGCGGCCGAGTCCATTGACGTCACCCTGCCTGGCCGTGGCCAGACCTCGGGCGGTCTGCACCCGATCACCCGGACTCTGGAACGTATCGAGCAGTTCTTCACCCACATCGGCTACGGCATCGCCGAAGGCCCTGAGGTCGAAGACGACTATCACAACTTCGAGGCGCTCAACATCCCAGGTCATCACCCGGCCCGGTCGATGCACGACACCTTCTATTTCAACGCGAACATGCTGTTGCGCACCCATACCTCGCCGGTACAGGTCCGCACCATGGAAGCGAACAAGCCGCCGATCCGCATTGTCTGCCCAGGCCGTGTGTACCGCAGCGACTCGGATATCACCCACTCGCCGATGTTCCACCAGGTCGAAGGCCTGCTGGTTGATCGCGACATCAACTTCGCTGACCTCAAAGGCACCATCGAAGAATTCCTCCGCGTGTTCTTCGAGAAGGAGCTGGCGGTGCGTTTCCGTCCATCGTTTTTCCCGTTCACCGAGCCGTCCGCTGAAGTCGACATGGAATGCGTGATGTGCAGCGGTAAAGGCTGCCGCGTCTGCAAGCAGACTGGCTGGCTGGAAGTGATGGGCTGCGGCATGGTTCACCCCAACGTGCTGCGCATGTCCGGCATCGATCCGGAAGAGTTCTCGGGCTTTGCCTTCGGCATGGGCGTTGAGCGTCTGGCCATGCTGCGTTACGGCGTGAACGACTTGCGTCTGTTCTTCGACAACGACTTGCGGTTCCTCGCGCAATTTCGCTAGTCGTAACGAATCTTTAGGAGAGCAGGATGAAATTCAGTGAACAATGGCTGCGCGGCTGGGTAAGCCCGCAGGTAGATCGCGACGAGCTGGTTGCTCGTCTGTCGATGGCCGGTCTTGAGGTCGATAGCGTCACTCCGGCCGCCGGTGTTTTCAGCGGCGTCGTAGTGGGCGAGGTGCTGAGCACCGAGCAGCACCCTGATGCTGACAAGTTGCGTGTGTGCCAGGTCAGCAATGGCGCGGAAACCTTCCAGGTCGTGTGCGGAGCGCCTAACGTGCGCCCGGGCCTGAAGATCCCATTCGCCATGATCGGTGCCGAGCTGCCAGGCGACTTCAAGATCAAGAAAGCCAAGCTGCGTGGTGTCGAGTCCAACGGCATGCTGTGCTCCCAGGCGGAGCTGCAGGTCGGCGAGGGCAATGATGGCCTGATGGAATTGCCGGCCGACGCACCAGTGGGCGAGGACATCCGCGTTTACCTGGAACTGGAAGACGCCAGCATCGAGGTCGACCTGACCCCGAACCGTGGCGACTGCCTGTCCCTGGCCGGCCTGGCCCGTGAAGTGGGCGCGTTGTACAACGCTCCGGTCACCCGCCCTGTGGTTGCCGCTGTGCCTGCGGTACACGATGAAGTACGCCCGATCGACGTGCTGGCGCCAAACGCCTGCCCGCGTTACCTGGGTCGTGTGATCCGTAACGTCGACCTGTCCAAGCCAACCCCGTTGTGGATGGTTGAACGCCTGCGCCGTGCTGACGTGCGCAGCATCGACGCGGCTGTCGACATTACCAACTATGTGATGCTGGAGCTGGGCCAACCGCTGCATGCGTTCGACCTCGCCGAAATCAACGGCGGCATCCGCGTACGCATGGCGGAAGAAGGTGAGAAGCTGGTGCTGCTCGACGGCCAGGAAGTCAGCCTGCGTGCCGACACCCTGGTCATCGCCGACCACTCCCGCGCCCTGGCGATTGCCGGCGTGATGGGTGGCGAGCACAGCGGTGTGTCCGAGACCACCCGCGACGTATTCCTTGAGAGTGCCTTCTTCGACCAGATCGCCATCGCCGGCAAGGCCCGTTCCTACGGCCTGCACACCGATGCCTCGCACCGCTACGAGCGTGGTGTGGACTGGAAACTCGCCCGTGAAGCCATGGAGCGCGCCACGGGCCTGCTGCTGGAAATCACCGGCGGCGAAGCGGGTCCGATCACCGAAACCGTCAACGAACAGTACCTGCCGTCCGTTGCCCCGATCACCCTGCGCGCGAAGAGCGTTGAGCAAATGCTCGGCCTGGTGATCGCGCCGGCTGAAATCGAACAACTGCTGTCGGCCCTCGGCCTGGGTATTTCCTCGAGCGGGGAAGGGCAGTGGAACGTTGAGGTGCCAAGTCACCGCTTCGACATCAGCCTGGAAGTCGACCTTATCGAAGAACTGGCCCGCCTTTACGGCTACAACCGTCTGCCGGTTCGTTACCCGCAAGCGCGCCTGGCACCGCAACCCAAGGCTGAGGCGCGTGCGCACCTGCCTGAGCTGCGCCGCCTGCTGGTTGCCCGTGGCTACCAGGAAGCGGTGACCTACAGCTTCATCGATCCAAAGCAGTTCGAACTGTTCAATCCCGGTGTCGAGCCGCTGCTGCTGGCCAATCCGATCTCCAATGACATGGCCGCCATGCGCTCGTCATTGTGGCCAGGCCTGGTGAAAGCCCTTTCCCATAACCTGAACCGTCAGCAAGACCGCGTGCGCATGTTCGAAAGCGGCCTGCGTTTTGTCGGCCAACTCGACGGCCTGAAACAAGAGCCAATGCTCGCTGGCGTGGTGTGCGGTAGCCGTCTGCCGGAAGGCTGGGCGCAGGGCCGCGATGCCGTGGACTTCTTCGACGTCAAGGCTGACGTAGAAGCGGTGCTGGGCTTTGCCGGTGCTCTGGATGCCTTCACCTTCGTTCCTGGTAGCCATCCGGCATTGCACCCGGGCCAGACGGCACGTATCGAGCGCGACGGGCGTTTGGTGGGCTTCGTCGGTGCCATTCACCCTGAACTGTCGAAAACCCTCGGTCTCGACCGTCCGGTCTTCGTGTTCGAACTGGTCCTGGCTGAAGTCGCCTCGGGCAAAATGCCTAAATTCAGCGAGCTGTCACGCTTCCCTGAAGTGCGCCGCGACCTGGCGCTGATTGCCGACCGTGAAGTGGCCGCCACTGCGGTTCTGGATGTAATCCGTGAAAATGCAGGGGAATGGCTGACAGACCTCAGGCTATTTGACGTCTATCAGGGTAAAGGTATTGATCCGCATAGAAAAAGCCTAGCAGTTGGCTTGACCTGGCAGCATCCATCGCGCACTCTTAATGACGATGAGGTGAATACCACGACACAAAATATCCTCACCTCGCTCGAACAAAGGTTGAACGCCACGTTAAGGAAGTGACGTATGGGGGCTTTGACGAAAGCTGAGATGGCGGAACGTCTGTACGAAGAGTTGGGTCTGAACAAGCGCGAGGCCAAGGAATTGGTCGAGCTGTTTTTTGAAGAAATCAGACACGCTCTGGAAGACAACGAACAGGTCAAATTGTCCGGTTTCGGCAATTTTGACCTGCGGGACAAACGCCAGCGGCCTGGCCGCAATCCAAAAACGGGAGAAGAAATCCCGATCACGGCTCGCCGTGTGGTCACCTTTCGTCCAGGGCAGAAGTTGAAGGCCCGAGTTGAGGCTTATGCTGGAACCAAGTCATAACGACGAGCTACCCGTCATCCCAGGCAAACGCTACTTCACCATAGGTGAAGTCAGCGAGCTCTGTGCGGTAAAACCGCACGTGTTGCGCTATTGGGAGCAGGAGTTTCCTCAACTCAACCCCGTCAAACGCACCGGGAACCGTCGGTATTATCAGCGCCAGGATGTGCTGATGATCCGACAGATCCGCGCGTTGCTGTACGACCAGGGGTTCACCATCAGCGGTGCGCGCCAGCGTATGTCCGGTGATGAAGCCAAAGACGACACGACCCAATACAAGCAAATGATCCGCCAGATGATCTCCGAACTCGAAGATGTACTGGTGGTTTTGAAGAAGTGATTCCGGCTTTTAAAATACTTCCACATTTCAAAAGCTTGCGGTATATTCCGGTTCGCTTCGTTAAGAAGCGAACCCAGTAACACGCCTAGTCGGGGCGTAGCGCAGTCCGGTAGCGCACTAGCATGGGGTGCTAGGGGTCGAGTGTTCGAATCACTCCGTCCCGACCATATAATTCAAAGGGGTCGCGAGATTAATCTCGCGGCCCCTTTTTGTTTTTAACGTGTCTACCTTTACAAGCCATTCCGGGCCTCTTGAACCTTTCGAGTCGGATGATTATGCCCCTGAGGTTGATCCTTCAGGACCTGTGCGTCGTCAGCGTGCTCGATGACACGGCTATGGCGCTTGTTTTCTCGGCTTACGGTTAAGATGACGCAGGTAAAACATCACAGGGGAAGGCACTCGCGATGGCAGCTCGTTTTGATCCATGGGTCCATATCGATTGGAAAACCCCCGGCGGCGAGTTGCTTGTGCTGCTCCAGCATTACTATCCCGATATCAGTGTGTTTTCCGGCGCGCCATTCGAGGCGCTGTTGGATGAGCTCTCCAACGAAATGCCGGAGGTCTGCTTTGAGGCGTTGGCAGCCGTGTTGGCGCGCCACGGCTTCGACCTGTGGAATCTGGACGCCGGTGGCGATGATTACCGACCGGTCATTTTTCCGACCGATCAGCGCCAGGCTTTTGCACAGCATTGGCAACAACAAAACGCAGAACCACAATTCACCCCAACGTTGATTGGGCTGAAAAAGCCTCTTGCCACTGAACGCAAACCCACCAAGCCCAAGCGCAGCAAATTGAAATGGCTGCAGGACGTCCATGACTATCCCGGGCCCACCTATGTGGATGAATACAACTATCGCAACGGTTGGGCCGCCATTACCGAGCAGGACGAAGACCAGTGGCTGTGCTTTCTGATTGATTACAATCGATGGCCGCCCACCGAGCAGGACATGCTTGAGCGCCGGAGCGACGGTGTAGACGGCGCTGACTTGCAACTCATCGATGCCAACGCTCAGCGCAGCCTGTGGAAGCGTCGGGCTACAAGCGGTGCTTACCCTTCGGATGATCGTTACCGGTACGAAATTCATCAAGGCGATGACATTCAGGGCTTCGGCGCCGCCGAGATGGAATGGCCGGAATTCGAAGACCCCTGCGTGGTGGTCGATGCGCAGGTTTTCGAACGTCAACGCCTCTACCAGCCCGAGCAGTTGACGCGGATCTGGCGGATCACGATGCATGCCAGCGAGGTCATTTTCGAGCACTCGGATGAACTGACAATCCTGCCCATCGGCCCGCGCCGTTTGCTGTTCATGCAGCACAACGGTGCGCTGTGCTGGATTTGGAATCAAGACGCAGCACACCAGGCTGTTGCTGCCCAACCGATGCCGGCTCATGCTTATAAATTACGGGCGTCTACTGCGTACCTGGGAGGTGACGAGGTCCTGTTGTTCAGCGAAGGCGAGCGGCAGAACCCTGAGCACACGGGCTACCAGGAGACTGTGCTGTTGGCGTGGCGCTTCAACTTCATCACGGGTGCCACGACAAAGGCGGTGTTGGACGGCTTTGGCAGCGAGCTGTGCCAGGACACCCGCCTGCTCGTCACACAGCCCAAGCAGGTCATCACGTTGCGTACGTTTCATGGGCAGCTTCAGGTTGCCCGTGGACATGGGGATTGGTGGGTGTGGAATTACCGGACTCATAGTTCTGGCACGCAGACGTTGGCGTGGTTTTGGAATCAGGTCAGCAATGAAGTGGTGAAACTGTCTTCCAAGGATATTGTGCGGGTGAAACCGCAGATTCGTTACCTCAGGGCGCAGGATCGGTATCTGGCGTTTGAAACAGCGTTTGTAGCGCGGATGCCGGAGTTTGCGCAGATCATTGAGGCTAAGGGGTGTGAGGTTTTGGTTTTTGAGTGAGGGCGGGCACCTGACCATAAACCTGGCGCCTGCTACCCGAGCATCGCCTCAACCTCTGCAAGCGTGACCTGCGGGACCACACTGTCCGGAATTCTTGAAATGTCAGACAGGTTATAAACCATGAAGTCCTCGCCCATGACCTTTTTGGACATCAACTCAAGCGACGGCAGTATGCGTGTGAAGTAGTGTTGGTCCAGTCCGCAGGGAGAGTTTTTCGATTCCTGGGTCTCGTAAAACCTTCCAGCGTTTTGGTCCAGATCCACCCCGACAAGAAAAACCTTGTTGAATCCAACGTGGAATGCCAACTGTATCGCCAGATAGGCCACGGTTCGTGCATCAAAAAAGCCCTGGCTCATGTCTTTACTGAATCCCAGCGGTCTTTTGCGATGGGGCAGCAAGGGATGATTGACGACCAGCGTGCGGCGTCTACCCAGTATCGAATCCAGCCAGGAAGGTCTTTTAGCTTTGGTCAGCGGGTATAACCGTCCTGCTGGGAGAGCACGCGACGATCGCGCGTGGTCTTCCCAAAGCGCGACCCTCTGGCTGATCGCCATGGCGTGTTTGAATAATTCCGGCTGCTGTTCGGAAAAACTTCTATCCGTGCAGGCATAAAAATACGGTTTGACGTCGGTGTCCTGAAACATGGAGATAGCGCCATTCATCGTGATCATCGGCACGTGCGCAAATTTCTCGAGAGGAAACGACTTTGCCGATGCGCCTGAAGCAATGATGAAAACGGCACCTGTCTCAATGTGCCGACAAGAACCGAAATCCTGCGTAGTCAGGCAACGTTTGTTTGAACGCTGTCGCGCTGAATCTGGCGTGTGCAAAGCCTGCTTGATGTTGCCCACAGGCTTCGCATTGACGAGGGACGTCTGTTTCATCGGGCCCTACCTTGCGGCTAAATGTAAGTACGTATATCAGCCGACCCGATGACGGCTACTGAGTTCCCTTTACACCGTGCCCACCTCTCAGAACACTGAGGTGCGCACCGATTTGTTGTCCTTGATACGGCACCGGAAATACGTTTCCGTGCCACCGGTGATCAGGATGTTGCCATCCAACCGTACGTGTTACTTGTGCCCACGGATGGGGCGTTCATGAGCCATTTCGTAGCAATTTCCTACGTAAGCCTTCCTTTTATCCTTCGGCATTTCCAATCTATTCACTCTGAATCAATCACTTGGCTCATCTCGGCAAAGTTGGCACACATTCTGCTTTTTTTGTATCCGTGGATAATTGGATACAAAAATTCAAAAGGTACTGCCGATGCAATTTGCCCCTGCTTATGTTGACCGTCAGCCTCTCACCGCGGAGGAGGAGGCCTACAACTTCCTGCTCGATGCTATTTGTGGTGGTCGCTATCGCAAAGGCGACCGGCTGATCGCCGAAGACATCGCCAGCGAGATCGGCATGAGCCGCATGCCGGTACGCGAAGCCTTCCGCCGCCTGGATGCACAGGGCCTGGTGACGTTGCGACCGAACCGTGGCGCCATCGTCAGCGGGCTGGATATCGACGAATTGCACGAGGTGTTCGAAATGCGCAGTGCCCTCGAAGGCCTGGCAGTGCGCGTGGCGGTGGGGCGTATCGGCGAGCGTCAGTTGGCGGCGCTGGAGCGCATGCTCGATGAGATGGACGACTACCGCGACGAAAGCGCCGCGTGGGTCAGCCGCCACCGCGCCTTCCACGAATACCTGTGCAGCCTCAGCGGCCGGCCGCGCCTGTTAAAGCAGATATCGGCGCTCTATTCCCTGGTGGAAGCGCCCATGCGCCTGTGGCTGCAACACGGCGAAAAACCCCTCAGCGCACGCCAGGAACACGCGGTGATCCTCGATGCGATTCGCGCCGGTGACGCCGCTCGCGCCGAAGCCGTGGTGCGCGAGCACATCGAAGGCACCGTGCCGGCGCTGATCCAGTTCCTGCAAGCCGAAAAATAACAAAGACCTGCTGTGTTTTGACGTTGAGTCCTGCCCCCCGTTGTACCCACGAATTGGAGTGTCTGGTCATGCATAAACGCCGCGCCTTGCTGGTGGCTGTCTCCCTCGGTCTCTGTAGCCAATGGGCCTGCGCTGCACCGCAGGTGCCGGATCGCCTGTTAACGGTCGACAAACTCACCTACTGCTCGGGGATGGATTCTCCGCCCCTGGTGTCCTTCGACGAAGCGCAGAAACCGCGTGGGCTCACGGTCGACCTCGGCCTGGAGATCGCCAAGCGCCTGGGCGATAAAAAGGTGCAGTGGCGGGTCATCCCTTTCTCCGGGCTGGTGCCGGCGCTGCTCGCCCAGCAGTGCGACATGATCGTCGACCAGCTGTTCGACAAGCCCGAACGCCGCCAAGTGATCGACATCGTCAACTACATGTATTCCAGCCAGTCGGTAGTGGTGCCCAAGGGTAATCCCAAAGGCATCAAGACCCTCGATGACCTGTCCGGGCACAAGGTTGCCGTACTCAACGGTTCTACCATCAAGACCCTGCTGGACACGCAAAACGACAACCTGGCCAAGGCCGGCAAGCCGCCGATGAAACTGGTGGTCTACAACACCGACACCGATGCGTTCCAGGCCCTGCGCATCAGCCAAGTGGACGCCTACGGCACCACCGTGGAAACGGCCGGCTACTACGCCGCGATGGCCCCGGACCTGTTCCAGGAAGGCGTGCCGGCGTTCAGCCGGATCCTCACTGGCCTGGGCGTGCGCAAGGACGACCCGCAACTGACCGCCGCCGTGCAGCAAGTGATCAGCGACATGCGCAGCGATGGCAGCTACGTCGCGTTGCTGAATAAATGGCATGTCAGCAGCGACACTCTCGACTGAGGTTTCCCGCAATGAACTTCAATTGGGATGTGTTCTGGCAGTACCTGTTGCAGCCCAGCGGGGTGTACCTCACCGGGCTTTGGCTGACCTGCCTGATCGCCGTGTCGGCGATGCTGCTGGGCTGCGCGCTGGGGCTGGCGGCGGCGTTGTTGCGCTTGTCAAAGAACCCGCTGCTGCACCTGCCGGTGCGTTTTTATGTGTGGTTGATGCGCGGCACGCCGTTGCTGGTGCAGATTGTGTTCCTGTACACGGCGCTGGCGGCGGGCGGGATTTTCCGCTTTGAGGATATCGATCTGTTTGGCCTGGTTGTCCCCGGCAACATCCAGGCGGCGATCATTGCGTTGGGCCTGAATGAAGGAGCGTACATGGCTGAGATCATCCGGGCCGGCATCGGCGCGGTGGACAAGGGCCAGTACGAGGCCGGACGTTCACTCGGCATGGGTTTCGCCAAGCTGATGCGGCGCATTGTGCTGCCCCAGGCGTTCCGGGTGATCGTGCCGCCGCTGGGCAACGAGTTCAACGTGATGCTCAAGAACACCACCCTGGTCAGCGTGATCGGCGTGCAGGAGCTGCTGCTCAGCACTCAAATGGTCACCTCGGCAACGTTCCGCGTGTTCGAGCTGTACCTGGTGGTGGCGATCTACTTCCTGATGCTCACCACGCTGTGGGGCTTTTTCCAGCGCTGGCTGGAGGCGCGTTTCGGCCAGTCCGATCGGCCTTCCGCGCCACCGCCGGCAGCCAGCCGCATGTTCGGGCGCAACACCCTTAAATTGCTGAGGGGACGCTAACCATGGCGCACCAAAGTGAAGAACTGATCATTGAAGCGCTGGATATCCACAAGTCGTTTGGCACGCTGCAGATCCTCAAGGGCATCTCGCTGCAAGTACGGCGCGGCGAAGTGGTAGTGCTGATCGGCGCCTCGGGCTCTGGCAAGACCACCTTTATCCGTTGCATCAACCTGCTGGAAGACATCCAGGGCGGGCGCATCCGCGTCAACGGCCGCGCCATGGGCTATCGCGAGCGCAGCGACGGCAGCCTGGTACGCGATTCGGAGCGCAACATTGCCCGCCAGCGCCGCGACATTGGCATGGTATTCCAGCGCTTCAACTTGTTCCCCCATATGACTGCGCTGGAAAACATCATCGAAGCGCCGATCCAGGTCCTCGGCACGCCACGTGCCGAAGCGCTGGAACAGGCGCGTGGCCTGCTGGCGCGAGTAGGCTTGGCGGACAAGGCCAGCCACTACCCATCGATGCTTTCCGGCGGCCAGCAGCAACGGGTCGCCATCGCCCGCGCCCTGGCGATGAAACCCCAGGCCATGTTGTTCGACGAACCCACCAGCGCCCTCGACCCTGAAACCGTCGGCGAAGTGCTGCAGGTGATGAAGGAGCTTGCCGAGGAGGGCATGACCATGGTGGTGGTCACCCATGAAATGGGCTTTGCCCGTGAAGTGGCGGACCGCGTGGTGGTGCTCGACCAGGGCGAACTCATCGAACAAGGGCCGCCGGAACAGATTTTCAGCCACCCCAGCCACCCCCGTACCCGGGCCTTTCTCAGCCGCGTGTTATGAGCCCGCTAATAAACCTTTGTGTTGAAGAGCCTTTGCCATGTTGAAATTCTCCGCTCACGAGTACCCCTATCCCTCGCAACGCCAAAGCGTGTTTGCCAAGCGTGGCATGGTCGCGGCGTCCCAGCCCCTGGCCGCCCAGGCCGGCATCGAGATCATGCAAAAGGGCGGCAACGCTATTGATGCCGCCATCGCCACGGCGGCCGCGTTGACGGTGGTCGAGCCCACTGGCTGCGGCCTGGGCGGCGATGCGTTTGCCCTGGTCTGGTGCAAAGGCCAGTTGCACGGCCTGAACGGCAACGGCCATGCGCCGGCGGCCCTGAGTATCGAGACGGTCAAGGCGGCGGGGCACGATCAAATGCCGCTGTACGGGTGGACCCCCGTCACCGTACCGGGCTGCCCATCGGCTTGGGCCGAGCTGTCGCAACGCTTCGGCAAGTTACCGTTTGCCGAGTTGCTGCAACCGGCGATCAGCCTGGCGCGGGACGGTTTCCCGCTGTCGCCGGTGGTTGCTCATCAATGGCAGATTGCGCTGGATGAGTTCACGCCTCATCGCGACCCAGTGCTGGCTGCCTGGTTCGACACCTTCCTGATCGACGGTTGCGCGCCGCGAGCGGGGGAGATTTTCCGCAACCCGGCCCAGGCCCGCACCCTGGAAGAACTCGCCGCCACTCGCTGCGAAAGCCTGTATCGCGGCGCCCTGGCCGAACGCCTGGACGCCCACTCCCGCGCCAGCGGCGGCTACCTGCGCGCCAGCGACCTCAAGGACTACCGCGCCCAGTGGGTGGAGCCGATCCACATCAACTACCGGGGCGTGGATGTCTGGGAAATCCCACCCAGCGGCCAGGGCCTTGTGGCGCTGATGGCGCTGAATATCCTCGAAGGCTTCTGCTTCGATCACCGCGACAGTCAACAAACCTGGCACCGCCAGTTGGAGGCGATGAAACTCGCCTACAGCGACGGCCTGCACTACATCACCGACCCGCTGCACATGCGCTTGGCCGTCGCCGATCTGCTCAGCGATGACTACAGCACCCGTCGCCGTAGCCAGATCGGTGAACAAGCCCAGCCCCCGAAACCCGGTGACCCCCACGCCAGTGGCACGGTCTATCTGGCCACGGCGGACGCCGAAGGCAATATGGTCTCGTTCATCCAGAGCAACTACCACGGCTTTGGCTCCGGTGTGGTGCTGCCCGACAGCGGCATCGCCCTGCAGAACCGTGGCCAGGAATTCAGCCTCGATCCTGCCCACGCCAACTGCCTGGCGCCGGGCAAGAAAACCTTCCACACCATCATTCCCGGCTTCCTCACCAAGGACGGCCAGGCGCTCGGCCCGTTCGGTGTGATGGGCGGCTATATGCAGCCCCAGGGCCATGTGCAGATGGTGATGAACCTGGTGGACTTCGGCCTCAACCCGCAAGCGGCCTTGGACGCGCCGCGCTGGCAATGGCTGGGCGACATGAAAGTCGGCATCGAGCAGGGCGCCTCCCGCGACCTGGCCAATGCCCTGGCGCGGCGCGGGCATCAGGTACAAGTCGCCAGCGACCTCACCGACTTCGGGCGCGGGCAGATCATCCTGCGTGATCCGGTCAGTGGTGTATTGTGCGGCGGCACCGAGCCCAGGGCGGATTCAACGATCGCAGTGTGGTAAGCGAAAAAAATTGGCGGAGCTTGTCCCTTTTTTTCATCTCGCCTGTCATTCCAGGCAAGTGAACAATATCGAGAGCTTCCGCCAATGCCTGTAGTCCGCCCCTTGCTGAAACTGAGCCTGCTGCTGAGCCTCAGTGCCAGCCCGTTATTCGCTGCCGTCAGCTATGCCGAAGACACTGCCGCCCGCCGCAGCTACCAGGTGCCGGCCGGCAGCCTGAGCGCGGCACTCACCCGGTTTGCCGGGTTGGCAGGCGTCAACCTGTCGGTAGACCCGGCCCTGGTCAGCGGTCGCACCAGCAGTGGTTTGTCCGGTGAGTACGCCGTAGAGGAGGGCTTCGCCCGCTTGCTGCAAGGCTCCGGCCTGCAACTGCAACCCATGGGGGCACAGGCCTACATGTTGGTGCCGGTGCCGGATGGCAGCAGCCTGGAACTGGCGCCGACCTCAATCCTTGGCACCACCGGCCTGTAT
Source organism: Pseudomonas sp. H1_A03 (assembly GCF_054685145.1). Classification (NCBI taxonomy): domain Bacteria; kingdom Pseudomonadati; phylum Pseudomonadota; class Gammaproteobacteria; order Pseudomonadales; family Pseudomonadaceae; genus Pseudomonas; species Pseudomonas sp. H1_A03. The sequence continues at coordinate 5,297,273 of NZ_CP162829.1, read as the reverse complement.
GACGGCGACACTTACGCCGGTGGGCAAGTGGCGCGCCGTGGCTCGCAGGGTTTGCTGGGCACGCGGGACTTTATGGAAACCCCGTTCAGCATGACCACCTACACCGCTGACGCGGTGAAAAACCAGCAGGCGCGCACCTTGGGCGACCTGATCGCCAGCGACCCGTCGGTACGCGCCACCAACCCGGCCGGTGGGCGTTATGAGCAGTTCACCATTCGCGGTTTCAGCCTGTTCAACAGCGATGTGTCGTACAACGGTCTCTATGGCGTACTGCCGACCTACACCATCGACATGGAAATGGCCGACCGCGTCGACATCTTCAAAGGCCCCACCCAGTTGATCAACGGCATCTCACCGCGCGGCAGCGTCGGTGGCGGCATCAACGTAGTGCCCAAGCGCGCCACCGACAAGGACATCAACTCGTTTACCGGCAACTGGGCCTCCGACAGCCAGGCTGGCGGCGCGGTGGATGTGGGCAGACGCTTCGGTGAGGACAACAAGTTCGGCATCCGCTTCAACGGCGTGAAGCAGTCCGGCGACACCGAGTGGGACCACCAGAGCGTCGACCGCGAAATGGCTGTGTTGGGCCTGGACTTTCGCGGCGAGCGCCTGCGCCTTTCCACCGATATCGGCCACACCGAACGCGACACCGATGCACCGCAAGAGCGCGTGCAGGTGGCGGCCGCAGCGCCGGTGCCCAGCGCCAACGATGTGCGCCGCAACTACGCGCAATCCTGGAGCAAGGCCAGCACCAACGACACCTTTGGCACGGTCAACGCTGAGTACGACCTCAGCGATAACGTGATGCTGTATGGCGGCATGGGCGCGCGTAAAAGCAACCACGACTTCCTGCGTCATGCGGTGTCCGTCACCAATGCGGCTGGCGCGTTCACTGTGCAGCCGCGGGATTTCACCCGCGATGAAAACGTACGCACCTACACCGCCGGCGTGCGCAACTGGTTCCATACCGGGCCGGTGAGCCATGAGGTCAACCTGGCGGCCAGCTACTTCGACATGGACTTCACCAACGGCGGCGCCCGCTACGGGACGGCGACGAGCAACCTCTACAACCCGGTGCAAACGCCGACGCCGTCCACGGCGATACGCCAGGACGCCAAGGTCTACACCGAAAACAAATTCAGCGGCGTGGCCTTGTCCGACACCCTGGGGTTCTTCGACGACCGCCTGCTGCTGACCCTCGGCGCGCGTTGGCAGCGCGTCAAGGTGGATGACTGGAGCGACGGTGTCAAAGGCGACACCGCCTACGACGAAGAAAAGGTCTCGCCGTCCGGTGGACTTCTGTTCAAGGCCACCGACAAGCTGTCGCTGTACGCCAACTACATGGAAGGCCTGAGCCAGGGCAAGATCGCGCCGTCGACCTCGAGCAACGAGGACGAAATCTTCCCGCCGTTCATCAGCCGCCAGGTGGAAGTGGGCGCCAAATACGACGCCGGCGCCTTTGCCGTGACCGCCGCTGTGTTTCGCATCAAGCAGCCGGCCTATGAAACCAACACCGCCTCGCGGTTGTTCGGCCCCAACGGCAAGCGTCAGAACTCCGGTGTGGAGCTGAGTGTATTCGGCGAGCCGCTCAAGGGCGTGCGCCTGCTGGGCGGGGTGATGTACATCGACAGCGAGCTGAAGGACACCACCAACGGCGCCTGGGACGGCAACCGCGCCCCGGCGACGCCTAAATACAACGTTAACCTGGGCGCCGAATGGGATGTGCCGGGCCTTGAAGGCCTGACGTTGACCAGCCGTGGCATCTATTCCAGCTCGCAGTACCTGGACCAGTCCAACGTCAAGGAAATCGATGCGTGGAACCGCGTCGATGTCGGCGCGCGGTATGGGTTCAAAGTGGATGACAAGCACATCACCTTGCGGGCGAATGTGGAGAACGTCGCCGATAAGCGCTACTGGAGCTCGGCCGGGGCGTCGGATGACAGTGAGCCGGGGTTGACCTTGTCGACACCGCGTACCTACCTGCTGTCAGCCACCGTCGACTTCTAGCGGGTGTACACCGATCAAAATGTGGGAGCAACTGTCTTGATGGTTTTCATCAAGCCATTTTTTCCAGAGGCGGCAACGCTCCCACGGCTGTACTCCGTGTAACTGCTTTAGGAAATAGCTACCGCAGGATTTTAGGCGGCGTGCTCTTTCCATTCAGATCCATCACGGATCATTGCGTTTAGGCGTACCAGCAAAACACGCATACACGCGATGAGTGCCACTTTGGCGCATTTTCCTTTCTCGCGCAGCGCCTTATATCGCGCGGCAAACTCAGGCTGAAACCGGATCACTGACCAACAGGCCATATACAGTGAACGCCTCGCGGCGAACCTGCCGCCGCTGATATGACGCTTGCCTTTGTGCTTGCCGCTATCGTCGTTGTAGGGCGCAGTGCCGCTCAATGCTGCAATCTGATGTCTACCCACCTCGCCTAGCTCCGGAAGATAGGACATCAAGCTGGCCGCTGTAACAAGTCCTATGCCTTTGACTGAGCACAGAAGAGCTACTTTTTTACGATCCAGACGTTCTGTACTTTGGCGGATCAGGCTTTCCAGCTCCTTCAGCACTTTTTGCAAATAGTCGATATGACTCTGCAGCGCAGGCTTGACCACGTCAGAGGAGGCCGTTTTAAGCCGCCGTTTGTCGTCATCTCTTTGCTGAACAAAGTGCTCTCGCTGTTGGACTAGGGCGCGCAAATCATCCTGCTCGGCGCTGGTAACCCGGCTATCGGGCGATTTGATGACCGCTGCGAACTGCGCAAGAAGGCGTGCATCTATCGGATCGGTTTTGGCTTGTTGCCCCATAGCCCGGGCAAAGCTTTTGGCTCGGCCAGGGTTGATCCGTATGACTTCAAAGCCCGCAGCTTGAAGCGCTTTCATGACTTTGCGCTCGTAACCGCCAGTGGCCTCCAGCAACACTCGACCCACGCGATGCAGGGTTAGCCATCCAATTAACCCAGGAAAATCACTCTGCGAATTGGAACAACTCATCGCTACATCCAGTTGATCAACCCGAATCTCGAGGCTACCGCTGGAGACATCAATACCTGCTGGATAGGAAAACATAGCCAAATCCTCTTACACTCAAGGTGAGAGCGCTCTGGCTTGGCCCACGCTTGTAACTGTTCGAGGTGGGCTCGTTCAACTGTTCGGGCTCAATGACCAGAGTGGAGAGGTGAGTGACAGCATGGGCTCCCACACGTGCTTTAAGCACTTCGGGCATTCAGCTTGTCACTCACCGCTCTCACCTTCAGTTTAAGCCTGGTTCAAGACACAAGCGGGCTTGCTCGCGAATGCGGTGTGTCAATCACCGCATTTATCAACTGACAGACTGCATTCGCGAGCAAGCCCGCTCCCACATTTTTGACCGCATTCCAATCATAAGAAATATTGCCTGAGGAGATCCCCATGAACGCTGCCCTCGACGTTCTGCAATCCACCCATCAGCACATCAACCGCGACCGCCTGTGGCAGTCGTTGATGGACCTGGCCAGACTCGGCGCCACCCCCAAGGGCGGTGTGTGTCGCCTGGCGCTCACCGACCTTGATCGCAAGGCCCGCGACCTGTTTGTGCAGTGGTGCGAAGAGGCGGGTTGCACCGTGACCGTCGACGGCATCGGCAACATCTTCGCCCGTCGCCCGGGACGCAACCCCAACCTGCCGCCAGTGATGACTGGCAGCCATATCGACACCCAGCCCACCGGCGGTAAGTTCGACGGTTGCTTCGGTGTGCTGGCGGGTGTGGAGGTGCTGCGTACGCTCAATGACCTCAACGTTGAGACCGAGGCGCCATTGGAAGTGGTGGTGTGGACCAACGAAGAGGGTTCGCGCTTTCCGCCCTGCATGATGGGCTCGGGGGTGTTTGCCGAGAAATTCACCCTGGCGGACACCCTGGCCAAGGTGGACGTGGACGGCGTCAGCGTGGGCGACGCGCTGAACGCGATTGGCTATGCGGGTTCGCGGCCGGTCAGTGGGCACAAGGTAGGCGCCTATTTCGAGGCGCATATCGAACAGGGGCCGATTCTTGAAGACGAGAAAAAGACCATTGGCGTGGTGCTGGGCGCCCTTGGGCAAAAGTGGTTTGACCTGAAACTGCGCGGGGTCGAAGCGCACGCGGGACCGACACCGATGCACCTGCGCAAGGATGCCCTGGTGGGCGCGGCGGCGGTGGTGGCGGCGGTCAATGCGGCGGCGCTTGGGCATCAACCGCATGCGTGCGGCACCGTTGGCTGCCTGCAGGCTTACCCCGGTTCGCGCAACGTCATTCCGGGGGAAGTGCGCATGACCCTGGACTTCCGTCACCTGGAGCCGGCGCGGCTGGACTCGATGATTGCCGAAGTACGCAAGGTGATCGATGAAACGTGCGCCAAGCACGGTTTGAGTTTCGAGATGGAACCTACGGCAGATTTTCCACCACTGTATTTCGACAAGGGCTGCGTGGACGCTGTGCGTGATGCCGCGAATGGGCTGGGGTTGTCGAACATGGACATCGTCAGCGGGGCAGGGCATGACGCGATCTTTGTTGCCGAACTGGGCCCGGCGGGGATGATTTTTGTGCCCTGTGAAGGCGGCATCAGCCATAACGAAATCGAAAACGCCGCACCGGATGACTTGGCGGCGGGGTGTGCGGTGCTGCTAAGGGCGATGGTGGCCGCGTCGGCGGCCATCGCCAGCGGCAAACTGGCGGCCTGAATGGCGTCCGCTCAGGCCAATTCGGTGGCGGTGTTTTTCACCACCGCCAACTCCGGATGCGCCACCAATTTATCAATGTGCAACTCGTCATTGTTCAACCAGGTCTCGGTCAGCACCCGGTAGTGCTCCATGTCCCGGCAGCGCATGCGCAGGCTGTAGTCAAACGGGCCGCTGATCAGCTGGCACTCGAACACCTGCGGGCAGGCCTTCACACACGCTTCGAAGGCTTTTTGCGCCGAACGCCCGCTCTGGTTGGACAAGGCCACCAACACCAGCAACGACAGGCCTGGTGAGACCATCTGCACATCAATGATCGCCCCATACCCACGGATCACCCCGCGTCGCTCCAGCTTGCGCACCCGCTCCAGGCACGGCCGAGGCGTGAGGTGCACCAGCGACGAGAGCTTTTCGTAGGTGATACGCCCCTGGTGCCGCAGCACTTCGATGATGGCTTCATCGATGCGGTCCAGCGCGGGGGAAGAATGGGGTCCGTTGGCCTTGGTATCCATGGGGTTCACTTCAAACGGTTGAGAAAAAATGGCGGCAAACGTCTCGCGTTTGCCGGACCCGTCACATGGTACGGCCTTCCTCCGTCAACGTCTGTATGCGGTTGAGGGCTTGCAACACGCCTCAGGCGCGCTTTTTCTGTTGCACGCGTGGTTGCTGCGCCAGGCGTGCGAACAGGTCTTTCGGGTCGGCCAGGTCCGGCACCAGCTCCAGGTCGCTGCCCACGTCCAGCGCCTTGGCCACGTCCAGCACGTAGCGCAGGGCCGAGTAATCTTCGATGGCAAACCCCACCGAATCGAACAGGGTCACTTGGTGCGTATTTTCGCGGCCGGGCTGCTGGCCGTTGATCACTTGCCAGAGTTCGGTCACCGGCGAATTGTCCGGCATGTGCTGGATTTCACCTTCGATGCGGCTTTGCGGTTCGTACTCAACGATCACCCGGGCGCGCTCGACGATACGTCGGTCCAGCTCGGTCTTGCCAGGGCAGTCGCCACCGACCGCGTTAAGGTGCATGCCGGGTTCGATCATGTCATCGGTGAGGATAGTGGCATAGGCCTTGTCGGCGGTGACGGTGGTGACGATGTCCGCACCTTTCACGGCTTCGGCCACGCTGCCGGCCAGGATCACCTTGATCGCCGGGAACGCCTTGAGGTTGGCCGCCAGTTTGGCGGTGGCCTTGGCATCGATATCGAACAGGCGGATCTCATTGATGCCAAGCATGGCATGGAAGGCCAGGGCCTGGAATTCGCTCTGCGAGCCGTTGCCGATCAGCGCCATGCTGCGGCTGTTGTCGCGGGCCAGGTAGCGGGCGACCAGGGCCGAGGTGGCGGCAGTGCGAATCGCGGTAGTCAGGGTCATTTCCGCCAGCAGCACCGGTTTGCCCGTGTCGACATCGCCCAGCGCGCCGAAAGCCATCACGGTGAGCATGCCGGCCAGGGTGTTCTTAGGATGGCCATTGACGTACTTGAAGGCATACAGCGACGCGTCGGATACCGGCATCAGTTCGATCACGCCATCCGGCGAGTGGTTGGCCAGGCGCGCGCATTTTTCGAAGTCCTGCCAGCGCAGGTAGTCAGCGCGGATGTACTCGGCCATCTCGGTGATGCAGGTGGACAGGCTTTTTTGCGAGACCAGGTAGCAGAGGTCGTTGACGTCGATGTAGCGGGTCATGTGAGGCTCCTTGTTATTCGAGGGGGCATTCAGCGTTTTCTGCTGCGCGTGAGGCGGCACCGCAGGCAAGTACAGTCGGGTTATTGTGTGGGTTATCGGCGGATTATCCCGGCTGAAACGCAGGGATGGCTCAGCCGGGAAAGCTGAAAAGGACAGTGGCGCAGCCGAATCGGCTGTTTAGTCTGAAGTGCACTAAAAATGTGGGAGCTGGCTCGCCTGCGATGGCGCTGGGTCAGTGCCGCAGATGTCGACTGACGGACCGCCATCGCAGGCAAGCAAGCTCTCACATTGGTATGGTGGTGGTTGTTATAGCTGTGTCAGTCAGGAGGAATCATGTCGACCGCCGTACGTCTTGCCCAACCCGCCGATGCCGAGGGGATCAGCCAGGTCATCCTGGCGGCTTTGCACAGCAGCAATGCACGGGATTACCCGGCGGATGTGATTGCGCGGGTTGCGACCCATTTTACCCCGGAGGCCGTGCTGGCGCTGCTCACGCGCCGGGTGGTGCTGGTGGCGATCAAGGATCAGGTGATCGTTGCCACGGCGGCCCTGGACGCCAATGTAGTGCGCTCGGTGTTCGTCAATCCGGCGCTGCAAGGGCAGGGCATTGGCCGGCTGTTGATGATCGAGATCGAACTGCGCGCCCGTGAGGCCGGGGTGACGGTACTGAGTGTGCCGTCATCGCTGACCGCCGAGCCGTTCTATACCAAACTGGGGTTTCACACCGTGCGCGATGTTTACCATGGCAACGAGCGCACGTTGGTGATGGAAAAGGCGCTGCTGTCCCGGCATCCCATCGGCCCGTATCGCGACCGTCAGCATCGGGCGCAGGTGGTTGCGTTATGGCAGGAGGCTTTTGGTTACGAGACGGCGCATAACGTGCCAAGCCTGGCGATCGATAAAAAGCTGGCGGTCAACGATGGGCTGTTTTTCGTCGCGACGGATAAAAAGGCCGTGATCGGTACTGTGCTTGCCGGGTATGACGGGCATCGTGGGTGGCTGTATTCGGTGGCGGTGCACGCGGATTATCGGCGGCATGGCCTGGGTTCCTCGCTGGTGAGGCATGCGGAACAGGCGTTGACTGCCTTGGGTTGTATGAAGATCAACCTGCAGATCACCGGGGGGAATGATGCGGTTGTGGGGTTTTATGAGGCGCTGGGGTATGGGGTGGAGCCGAGGATAAGTATGGGGAAGAAGCTTTTGGGGAATATTCCGGCTCAATCCTGAGAACACCGGAAACAAATGTGGGAGCTGGCTTGCCTGCGATAGCGGTGTGTCAGTCAATATTGACAGTGACTGATCTACTGCTATCGCAGGCAAGCCAGCTCCCACAGGGTTTTGTGGTGTAGCGTGTGTAGCGGGTGTTCTGGTTAGACCTTGACGATCCAGCCTGCTGGGGCTTCGACTTCGCCGGTCTGTACGCCGGTCAGCTCTTTGTAGAGCTTCTGGGTGATCGGGCCGACTTCGGTTTCGCTGTGAAACACGTGCAGCTTGCCGTTGTACTGGATGCCGCCGATTGGCGAGATGACCGCAGCAGTACCGCAGGCGCCGGCTTCCTTGAACTGGTCCAGCTTATCGATGAGCACTTCGCCCTCGACCACTTTCAGGCCCAGGCGGGTCTGTGCCAGTTCGATCAGCGACAGGCGGGTGATGCCTGGCAGCACCGAAGGCGACTTCGGCGTGATGAACTGGTTGTCGTGGGTGATCCCGAAGAAGTTGGCCGAGCCGACTTCTTCGATTTTCGAGTGAGTCATCGGGTCCAGGTAGATCGCATCGGCGAAACCGGCTTTTTTCGCTTCCGAACCTGGCATCAGGCTGGCGGCGTAGTTGCCACCGACCTTGGCGGCACCGGTGCCTTGTGGCGCGGCGCGGTCGAAGGTGGAGATCTGGAAGTTGTGTGGCACCAGGCCACCTTTGAAGTAGGCGCCGACCGGTATCGCGAACACCGAGAAGATGAACTCCGGTGCGGTACGTACGCCGATGTTTTCACCAGTGCCGATCACGAATGGGCGCAGGTACAGCGCGCCGCCACTGCCGTACGGCGGGATGAACCGCTCGTTGGCCTTGACCACTTGTTTGCAGGCGTCGATGAACACGTCGGTCGGCACATGCGGCATCAGCAGACGGGCGCAGCTGCGCTGCATCCGGGCGGCGTTCTGGTCCGGGCGGAACAGGTTGATCGAGCCGTCCTTGCAGCGGTAGGCCTTGAGGCCTTCGAAGCATTGCTGACCGTAGTGCAGGGCGGTGGAGCCTTCGCTGATGTGCAGCACGTTGTCGTCGGTCAGGGTGCCTTCTTGCCATTCGCCGTTTTTCCAGACCTGGAGAAACCGCTTGTCGGTCTTGATGTAGTCAAAACCCAGCTTGTCCCAATTGATGCTTTCGTTACCCATGACACCCTCTATCTCTGGTCAACCGCCTGGTCAGAAGCAGGCTTGTCGGTTTTTTACTGGATGGGCGCAACAATACTTCATTCTTGGCCGGTGTGGGAGCAGGTGGGTGGGCCATTCAGCCTGTGTATTGGCTGATCCGCCGCTATCGCAGGCAAGCCAGCTCCCACATTTGGATTGCATTCTCCTGTGGGAGCTGGCTTGCCTGCAATCGCCTCGCTGCGGTTTTACAGGTGTAGCGCGTGGCCCAGGGCCCTTAAGGCGGCTTCCTGCACGGCCTCGCCGAGGGTCGGGTGGGCGTGGATGGTGCCGGCAACGTCTTCCAGGCGTGCGCCCATTTCCAGGCTCAGGCCGAACGCGGTGGACAGTTCCGAGACGCCAACGCCAACCGCTTGCCAGCCGACGATCAGATGATTGTCACGGCGTGCAACGACGCGCACGAAGCCGGTTTTAGACTCCAGGGTCATGGCCCGGCCATTGGCGGCGAACGGGAAGCTCGACACGATGCAGTCCAGGCCGGCAGCCGTGGCCTCGTCTGGGGTCTTGCCGACCACCACCAGCTCCGGGTCGGTAAAGCACACCGCCGGGATCGCGGCCGGGTTGAATTCGCGGGATTGACCGCTGATCAGTTCGGCCACCATTTCGCCCTGAGCCATGGCGCGGTGCGCAAGCATCGGTTCGCCGCTCAGGTCGCCGATGGCCCATACGTTGCGCATGCTGGTCTGGCAGTGGTTGTCGATCTTGATCGCCGCACCGTTCATGTCCAGGTTCAGCGCTTCGAGGTTCCAGCCTTGGGTATTGGGTTTGCGGCCTACGGCGACCAGCACCTGGTCCGTTTCCAGCGACAACGTGTCGCCATTCGGATCGCGCACTTGCAGGCAGTTGTCCGCAAAACCGGTGACGCTGTGCTTGAGGTACAGTTTTACCCCCAGTTGCTTGAGGGATTCATTCACAGGTTGGGTCAGTTCGGCGTCATAGGCTGGCAGGATGCGGTCCTGGGCCTCGACCACACTGACCTCGGCGCCGAGCTTGCGGTAGGCAATGCCCAGCTCCAGCCCGATATAACCCCCACCTACCACGATCAGCCGCTTGGGCACGCGTGTTGGCGCCAGGGCTTCGGTGGAGGAGATGATCGGCCCGCCAATCGGCAGCATCGGCAAGTTGACGCTTTTCGAACCGGTGGCCAGCAATAGATGTTCGCACTGAATGCGTTGGTCGCCGACGTCGACGGTCTTGCCGTCCACCACCGTGGCCCAGCCGTGGATCACTTGCACCTTGTGTTTCTTCAATAGCGCAGCGACGCCCGTGGTCAGGCGGTCGACGATGCCGTCTTTCCATTCCACGCTTTTGCGGATGTCCAGGGTCGGCACATCCACTTCAATGCCCAGTTTCGAGCTCTGGCTGTGGTGGATGGTTTGCTGGAATTGCTCGGCCACGTGGATCAAGGCCTTGGACGGAATGCAGCCGATATTCAGGCAGGTGCCGCCGAGCGCCTGGCCTTCCACCAGGATGGTTTGGATGCCCAGTTGGCCGGCGCGAATCGCTGCCACATAACCGCCAGGGCCGCCGCCGATAATCAGCAGCGTGGTATTCAAGGTCTGAGACATGCCTTACTCCAGAAACAGGCTGGCGGGTTGTTCGAGCAGGCCACGAATGGCCTGGATGAATTGCGCCGCGTCCATGCCATCGACCACGCGGTGATCGAAGGAGCTGGAGAGGTTCATCATCTTGCGCACCACGATCTGGCCCTTGATCACCATTGGCCGTTCGACGATGCGATTGACGCCAACGATGGCCACTTCTGGCAGGTTCAAGACCGGCGTGCTGACGATGCCGCCGAGTGCACCCAGGCTGGTCAACGTGATAGTGGAACCTGACAGCTCATCGCGGCTGGCCTTGCCATTGCGCGCGGCGGTGGCCAGGCGTGCGATTTCCTCGGCATTGCCCCACAGGCTGCGGGCTTCGGCGTGACGTACCACCGGCACCATCAAGCCGACGTCGCTCTGGGTGGCGACGCCCACATGCACCGCGCCGAGGCGGGTGATGACCTGGGCTTCGTCGTCGTAGCGCGCATTGATCTGCGGGAAGTCACGCAGGGCCACAACCATGGCGCGGACGATGAATGGCAGCAACGTCAGCTTGCCGCGCGTGGCGCCGTGTTTTTCGTTGAGGTGCACACGCAGCTCGTCGAGGGCGGTGACGTCGATCTCTTCCACATAGCTGAAATGCGCGGCGCGCCGGGTGGCGTCCTGCATGCGCTGGGCGATCTTGCGGCGCATGCCGATCACTGGGATCTGTTCCTCGTTGTTGCGTTCGGCGTAGGGGTTGGCTGCGTTTTTATTTTGCGTCGGACCCTGGAGCAAGTAAGCGTCCACATCTTCGTGCAGAATCCGGCCCGCCGGGCCCGAGCCCTGGACCAGGCGCAGCTGAATCCCGGCGTCCAATGCGTGTTTGCGCACAGCCGGGGAGGCCAGCGGGCGGTCGTCGGCTTCACGTGCAACAGGCGCCGGGGCCGCGATCACCGGTACAGGTTTGCTCTCAACCGCCACCGGCGCAGGCTTGGCCTCCACCACAGGGGCGGCCTTCGGCGCTTCCTTCGCGGCGGGCGCTTCCTTGGCGTTGCCGGCACCTTCCACTTCAATACTGATCAAGATACTGCCCACGGCCATGACTTCGCCTGGCTCGCCGCCGAGGGAAATCACCTTGCCATGCACCGGCGAGGGGATATCCACCATCGCCTTGTCGGTCATGACATCCGCCAGCACCTGGTCTTCGACGACCATGTCGCCGACCTTCACGTGCCAAACCGACAATTCAACTTCTGCGATGCCTTCGCCAATGTCCGGCATCTTGATAACGTGCGTGCCCATTCAGACCTCCATGACCCGTTTCAACGCCGCGCCCACTCGGGACGGGCCTGGGAAATACGCCCACTCCTGCGCGTGCGGGTAGGGGGTGTCCCAACCGGTCACGCGTTCGATCGGCGCTTCCAGGTGGTGGAAGCAATGCTCCTGAACCAGCGCTACCAGCTCGGCGCCAAAGCCGCAGGTACGGGTGGCTTCGTGCACCACCACACAACGACCGGTCTTTTTCACCGACTTGACGATGGTTTCCAGGTCCAGTGGCCATAGGCTGCGCAGGTCGATGACTTCGGCGTCGATGCCGGTTTCTTCGGCGGCGACTTGCGACACATACACGGTGGTGCCGTAGGTCAGCACGGTGACGGCCGAGCCGGGACGCACGATGGCGGCCACGTCCAGCGGCACGGTGTAATAACCGTCCGGGACTTGCGCTTGCGGGTGTTTCGACCACGGGGTTACCGGGCGGTCGTGATGGCCATCGAACGGGCCGTTGTACAGGCGTTTTGGCTCAAGGAAGATCACCGGGTCATCGTTTTCGATGGAGGCGATCAGCAAACCCTTGGCGTCATACGGGTTGGACGGCATGACCGTGCGCAACCCACAGACTTGGGTGAACACCGCTTCGATACTTTGGCTGTGGGTCTGACCACCGTAGATACCGCCGCCACACGGCATGCGCATGGTCAACGGTGCGGTGAACTGGCCGGCCGAGCGATAACGCAGACGTGCGGCTTCGGAGATGATCTGGTCGGTGGCGGGGTAGACATAGTCGGCGAACTGGATCTCGGCGACCGGGCGCAGGCCGTAGGCACCCATGCCCACCGCCACGCCGATAATGCCGCTTTCGGAGATCGGCGCGTCAAACACGCGCGAGCTGCCGTATTTGGTCTGCAAGCCTTCGGTGCAACGGAATACGCCGCCGAAATAGCCCACGTCCTGACCGAAAACCACCACGTTGTTATCACGCTCAAGCATCACGTCCATGGCTGAGCGCAGCGCCTGGATCATGGTCATGGTAGTGGTGGTCATGGCGGTTTCCACTTCAATACTGTTGTTGTGATCGTTCATGTCAGATCCCCAACTCTTGACGCTGGCGCTTCAAGTGCTCCGGCATCTCTTTATAAACGTCTTCGAACATGGTCGCGGCGCTTGGAATCTGGCCGCCGGCGAGGGTGCCGTACTGTTCGGCTTCTTTCTGCGCCTTGACCACTTCGGCCTCAAGTTCGGCACTGATTACCGCGTGTTCCTCTTCGGACCACTGGCCAATGCGGATCAGGTGCTGCTTGAGGCGGGCAATCGGGTCGCCCAGGGGGAAGTGGCTCCAGTCATCGGCTGGACGGTATTTCGACGGATCATCAGAGGTGGAGTGCGGCCCCGCGCGGTAGGTGACCCACTCGATCAGCGTCGGCCCGAGGTTGCGGCGCGCACGCTCGGCGGCCCAGGCGGAAGCGGCGTACACCGCGATGAAGTCGTTACCGTCCACGCGCAGGGAGGCGATACCGCAACCCACGCCGCGTCCGGCGAACGTTGTGGCTTCACCGCCGGCAATGGCCTGGAAGGTGGAGATGGCCCACTGGTTATTCACCACGTTGAGAATCACCGGCGCCCGGTACACGTGGGCGAAGGTGAGGGCCGTGTGGAAGTCGGACTCGGCGGTGGCACCGTCGCCGATCCAGGCGGAGGCGATCTTGGTATCGCCCTTGATCGCCGAGGCCATGCCCCAGCCCACGCCTTGGACGAATTGGGTGGCGAGGTTGCCGGAAATGGTGAAGAAACCGGCGTCTTTTACCGAATACATGATCGGCAACTGGCGACCCTTGAGCGGGTCACGCTCGTTGGACAGCAGTTGGCAGATCAGGTCCACCAGTGGCACGTCGCGGGCCATCAGGATGCTTTGCTGGCGGTAGGTGGGGAAGCACATGTCGTCGATGTTCAAGGCCAGGGCCTGGGCGCTGCCGATGGCTTCTTCGCCAAGGCTTTGCATGTAGAACGACATTTTTTTCTGACGCTGGGCGACCACCATGCGGTTGTCGAAGATCCGCGTCTTGAGCATGGCGCGCATGCCTTTGCGCAAGATCTCGACGGGGACACCTTCGGCCCACGGGCCCAGGGCCTGGCCCTGGTCGTCGAGCACGCGGATCAGGCCTTTGGCGAGGTCGGCGGTGTCGGCAGGTTCTACGTCGATGGCGGGTTTGCGCACCAGGCCCGCGTCGGTCAGGCGCAGGTAGGTAAAGTCGGTCTTGCAGCCTGGGCGGCCCGAGGGTTCAGGGACGTGCAGGCGCAGTGGTTCATACTGCTGGGTCATGGCTTTCTACGCTCTATCTTGTGAATTTCTTGTAGTGGGCGCGCTAGCTGACAGTCAGTCTCCGGATAGGAGAAATCTTGTCCTACAACAATCATAGGCGGGGCGTAGAAGAATATTTATCTGTGTTTCATTGCGCTCGGGATCATTTGCGGATAAAAAAACTGCATAACCATAATAAACAGGTGATTTTGTCTCATGCGCAAACTGGACCGTACTGATATCGGCATTCTCAACGCCTTGCAGGAGAACGCCCGCATCACCAACGCCGACCTGGCCCGCTCGGTCAACCTGTCGCCCACGCCGTGTTTCAACCGGGTGAAGGCGATGGAGGAATTGGGCTTGATTCGCGAGCAGGTGACCTTGCTGGACGCCGACCTGCTGGGGCTGCACGTCAACGTGTTCATCCACGTCAGCCTGGAAAAACAGAATGAGCTGGCGTTGCAACAGTTCGAAGGCGCAATCGCCGACCGCCCTGAAGTGATGGAGTGCTACCTGATGGCCGGCGACCCGGACTACCTGATTCGCGTGCTGGTACCGACGATCCAGTCACTGGAACGCTTCATGATGGACTTCCTGACCAAAGTGCCAGGCGTCGCCAACATCCGCTCCAGCTTTGCCCTCAAGCAAGTGCGTTACAAAACCGCACTGCCGCTACCCGCCAACGGCATCAACCTGGGTTCCTGAACACCACCGATCTCACTGACCAAACACAGTCCAAAATGTGGGAGCTGGCTTGCCTGCGAAAGCGGTGTGTCAGTAGCAAGTGAGCCAACTGGCCCACCGCTATCGCAGGCAAACCAGCTCCCAGAGGGTTAAACATTTCAAAGTTGATTGAGTGGGATCTTCAGGTAAGTCACCCCATTGCTCTCTGCCGGCGGCATATTCCCCGCTCGCACGTTCACCTGGATCGCCGGCAACAGCAACGTCGGCATCCCCAGCCCCGCATCGCGCGTTGTACGCATCTCTACAAATGCCGCCTCATCCACCCCGTCATGCACATGAATGTTACCCGCGCGCTGCTCAGCCACGGTTGTCAGGCATTTCGCCTCACGCCCCTCAGGCGGGTAGTCGTGGCATACGTACAATTCAGTCTCCAAAGGAAAGGCTAGCAACGTGCGCATCGACGCATACAGCTGCCGCGCATCCCCACCGGGAAAATCACACCGCGCCGTACCCACATCCGGCATGAACAACGTGTCACCCACCAGAATCATTCGATCGTCGATCAAATAGGCCATGTCCGCCGGCGTATGCCCAGGCACGTGCAGGGCCTGTGCCTTGATGTTGCCGATATAAAAGATTTCATCCGGCGCAAACAAGTGATCGAACTGCGAGCCGTCGGCACGAAACTCCGGTTCGAGGTTGAACAGGTTCTTGAACACGCCCTGCACTTTGCTGATGGACTGACCGATGGCGATCTTGCCGCCCAGCGTGCGGCGCAAGTACGGCGCGGCGGACAGGTGATCGGCATGGGCATGGGTTTCCAGCAGCCATTGCACCTGCAAGCGATGTTCACGCACATAGGCGATTACTTTGTCGGCCTGGCGTGTGTCGGTGCGCCCGGAGGCCGGGTCGTAATTGAGCACCGAGTCGACGATGGCACAGGGGCCATCATCCGCTTCATGTAGGACATAGGTGTAGGTCGACGATGCCTCATCCAGAAAGGCTTGAATCAACGCGGGCATGGCGGCGGTCCTTGGTAGCGGATTGCGGCTTACATTCGAGATGTTTTCCACATAGGCTTGCGAGCTTAAGGGAAAAAAACGGTCCGAGGCAAAGGATCGACCTGTAACGGGACGTGACGCCATACGGCAACGCCCCTTGTGTGCATTGACGATAAAAGGCGATAGACCATGACCGAACAACACTGGGGCCCAACCATCAGTGGCGATATCGTTGTCATCGGCGGCGGCTCGGCGGGCATCGGCCTGGTGGCCAGCTTGCTCAAGCGCGACTCCCAGCTGAATATCACGCTGATCGAACCGAGCGAATACCATTGCTACCAGCCTGCCTGGACGTTGGTCGGCGGCGGCGCATACGACGTCAAAAAGACCCGCCGGCCCCTGGCCGACGTACTGCCCAATGGCGTCACCTGGGTTCAAGCCGCCGTCACCGAACTGCTGCCGGACGAGCAAACCCTGGTCCTCGACAGCGGCCAGCGCGTCAGCTGGAACAACCTGATCGTCTGCCCCGGCCTGCGCCTGGCCTGGGAAAAAGTCGAAGGGCTGCAGGACACCCTCGGCCAGCATGGCGTGACGTCCAACTACAGCTACGAGCACGCGGCCTACACCTGGCAGCTGGTGCAGCAACTCAAGGGCGGCAAGGCGATCTTCACCCAGCCGGCCATGCCGATCAAATGCGCGGGTGCACCGCAAAAGGCCATGTACCTGTCCTGCGATCACTGGCTAAAACAGGGCACTCTGAACAACATCGACGTGGAATTCAACTTGGCCGGTGCAGCACTGTTTGGCGTGGCGACCTTTGTGCCGCCGTTGATGAAGTACGTGGAAAAATACAACGCCCGCCTGGCGTTCAACGCCAACCTGGTGAAAGTCGACGGCCCGGCCCGCAAGGCCTGGTTCGAAGTGAAAGACGCCGAAGGCAGTGTCAGCGTTGAAGAAAAATCCTTCGACTTGCTGCACGTGGTCCCACCGCAAGTGTCCCCGGATTTCATCCGCCAAAGCCCACTGGCTGACGCTGCCGGCTGGTGCGAAGTGAACCCCCATAGCCTGCAACACTTGCGCTACCCGCACATCTTCGGCCTGGGTGATGTATGTGGCACCACCAACGCCAAGACCGCCGCCGCCGTGCGCAAGCAGATCGTGGTGGTCGCCGAGAATCTGCTGGCCCTGCGCAAGCAGGCGCCTCTGCCGCTCAAATACGACGGCTACGGCTCGTGCCCGTTGACGGTGGAGAAGGGCAAGGTGGTGCTGGCCGAGTTCGGCTACGGCGGCAAGTTGCTGCCGACCTTTCCCCTGGACCCGACCCAGGCCCGACGTTCGATGTGGTTCCTCAAGGCCACCTTGCTGCCGTGGTTCTACTGGAACGGCATGCTCAAGGGCCGCGAGTGGCTGACCCGTTTGAGCAAGGTGGACTGAATGCTGCTGGCCAGTGTGTTGGGATTATTGATGGGCCTGGTCATGGGCCTGACGGGGGCGGGTGGCGGCATCCTTGGCGTGCCGGCGCTGGTGCTGGGCTTGGGCATGAGCATGACCCAGGCTGCGCCGGTGTCGCTGCTTGCCGTCGGCGCGGCGGCAGCGGTGGGGGCGATCGACGGTTTGCGCCATGGCTTGGTGCGCTACCGCGCCGCGTTGCTGATTGCCTTGCTCGGCGCGCTGTTTTCGCCAGTGGGGGTGTTTCTCGCCCACCAGTTGCCGGAAGCGGTGTTGATGGGCCTGTTCAGCGCGTTGATGGTGCTGGTGGCCTGGCGCATGTTGCAGCGCGAGAAGCGCGAGGCCGGGCCGAGTGACCATGGCACTGCGTCCTGGGGCCAGAAGAACTGCATGCTCAACCAGCAGACCGGGCGCTTCGCCTGGACCGCCAAATGCAGCGCGACCCTGGCCGCCCTCGGCGCTGTCACAGGGGCTGTATCGGGCTTGCTCGGCGTGGGCGGCGGCTTCCTCATCGTGCCGGCGTTCAAGCAACTGACCGATGTGCAGATGCGCGGGATTGTCGCCACCTCCCTGATGGTGATCAGCCTGCTCTCACTGGTCGGTGTGGCTGGCGCGTTTCATGCTGGAGTGCGTATCGAGCCTGTGGGCTGGGTATTTATCGGCGCAAGCATCGTCGGCATGTTGGCGGGTCGACGCCTGTGTTCGGTCATCCCTGCGCGCACCTTGCAGGTCGGGTTTGCCAGCCTGTGCGTACTGGTGGCCGCCGGGATGCTATTTAACGCCTTGCGCTGAACCTGTGATGAGGGAGCAGGCTCCCTCACACCGAGGATGCCGTCAGGCCTTTTCTAACTGAGCCAGCCGTTCTTCAAGCGCCGCGATCCGCGCTTCAAGTTCTTCAAGGCGGTCTACCGAAACCCCAGCCCCGCGCTCCACCGGACTGCCACGCGCCGCGAGTATCAATTCGATATCGGCCGGATCACCCAGCGCATGGGTGTAGCGATCTTCGCGCTGGCCCGCCTGACGCGGCACCAACACCGCCAGCCCTCGCGCAATCAGGCGCTCAAGTTGATGCACCACCTGTTCGGCATCTTCAAAATCATGCATGCGCCCGCTGCGGGTGAGCAGTTCATTGACGGTCTGCGGCCCGCGCAAAAACAGCAGCCCGGTCAGGATCACCTGGGCCGGCACCAGTTCCAGCGCCTTGTCCACGCGATGCTCCCAGCGGTCGGCGCGGCTGCCCATCACCAGGCGGGTAAAACCTTGGCCTTCCAGCACGCGCAGGCTTTGGCCGACCTGGCCCTGGCTCAGGTTCATCACCGGCTCGCGGCTGGTCTTCTGGTTACAGGCCAGGACCAAGGCATTGAGGGTCAGGGGATAGGTTTCCGGGTTGGTCGCCTGTTTTTCGATCAGGCAGCCCAAGACGCGGATTTCCGTGCTGTTCAGGCGCGGCTCAGGGGTGTCGGTGTCGTGCTCGGCGGTCATCGCGCTTTCCCTATGCAGTGAACTGCCTAGCCTAATCCTGAAAAAATAAAAGACAAGCGACGGGCATGGCTATAATCGCCGCTGGTTCCAATCCTGCCATTACCGCGAGACAGCCATGACTATTTCCCTGTACGCCGCTTCCATCCCAGTCTTCAAGCAAATGCTCACCGCCCTGAGCGGCGTGTTGACCAAAGCCGAAGCCCACGCCACCGCCAAGAACATCGAGCCCAACGCCTTGCTGCAAGCGCGCCTGTTCCCGGACATGTTCCAACTGGTACGCCAGGTGCAGATCGCCGTCGACTTCGCCAAGGGCGTTTCCGCGCGCCTGGCCGAGATTGAAGTGCCGAAATATGAAGATAACGAAGTCACCTTCGCCGACCTGCAAGCGCTGATCGCCAAGGTCCTGGCGTTTATCGACACCCTCAAGCCTGAGCAAATCGACGGCAAGGAAGGCATCGAGATCATCACTCGCCCAGGCACGCCTAAAGAGAAGCGCTTCAGCGGCCAGTCCTACCTGCTGACCTATGGCCTGCCGCAGTTCTTCTTCCACGTCACCACGGCTTACGCCTTGCTGCGTCACAACGGTGTGGAAGTGGGCAAGCGCGACTACATGGGCGCGTTCTAAACACCCATAAAAAAACCGGGGCGGTTCATTCAAGAATCGCCCCGGTTTTTTTATACGCGGCGTTTAAGCCGGTTGTTCTTCTTTGCCCAGGCATGCAGCTGCGGTGAACAGCACATCAGTGGACGAATTGAGGGCTGTTTCCGCCGAATCCTGCAGCACGCCGATGATGAAGCCTACGGCCACTACCTGCATGGCGATTTCACTGGGAATGCCAAACAGGCTGCACGCCAGCGGGATCAACAGCAACGAACCGCCCGCGACGCCGGATGCGCCGCAGGCGCAGATGGCTGCAACCACGCTGAGCAGCACGGCGGTGGGCAGGTCGACGGCGATGCCCAAGGTGTGCACGGCGGCCAGGGTCAGCACGGTGATGGTGATCGCGGCACCGGCCATGTTGATGGTGGCACCGAGCGGGATCGACACCGAGTAGGTGTCTTCATGCAGGCCCAGGCGCTTGCTCAACGCCAGGTTGACCGGGATATTCGCTGCCGAGCTGCGGGTGAAGAACGCGGTGATGCCGCTTTCGCGCAGGCACAGCAGCACCAGCGGGTAAGGGTTGCGGCGCAGTTTCCAGAAGACGATGGCCGGGTTGATCACCAGCGCCACAAACAGCATGCAGCCGATCAGCACCACCAGCAGGTGGGCATAGCCGAGCAGGGCGCCGAAACCGGAAGTGGCCAGGGTCGAGGCCACCAGGCCAAAAATGCCCAGCGGCGCAAAGCGGATCACCACGCGTACGATCAGCGTGACGCCGTTGGACAAGTCATCCAGTACCGTGCGGGTGGTTTCGCCCGCATGGCGAATGGCAATGCCCATGCCGATGGCCCAGGCCAGGATGCCGATGAAGTTGGCATTCATCAGTGCGCTGATCGGGTTGTCCACCACACTCAGCAACAAACTTTGCAACACCTCGCCGATACCACCAGGGGCACTGACCGTCGCATCGTGGGTAGCGAGCACCAGCGGCGAGGGGAACAGTGTGCTGGCGATCACGGCGACCACGGCGGCGGCAAACGTGCCCAGCAGGTACAGGAACAGAATCGGTTTGATATGGGTTTCCTGGCCATGCTTATGGTTGGCGATCGACGCCATCACCAGTACAAACACCAGGATCGGTGCCACAGCCTTGAGCGCCGCGACGAACACCTTGCCGATAAACCCGGTGGTTTTCGCCGCCTCGGGCAGCAGCAAGGCCAGCAGAATGCCCGCGATCAGGCCAATGACGATTTGCGTGACCAGGCTGACGCGCGCGAGTCGTTGCAGGAGGGAAGGGGCAGCAGTCATAAGCAGTTGTCTCTAGTTTTTTTAGTAGGGCGCAGCATTGCAAGCAGGAAGGGTATGGGAAGCAGGTGCGGAGTCTAACATGCTGTAGGAAATGTCCCTGCCGGTGCGGCATTCCGTCACCCGCGTTCTCAGGTTTTCGCCTGGCCGGACAGACTCTGTTAAGATTCTCGCCTCTCACGTTTCCTATCCTTCAGCGAGCCCTTCGGGTTGTCGTTGATGTCGTTGTTTCTGGAGTTTTCATGTTGTTTCCTATCCTGCTGCTGTCGGCTGCCGGCTTCACTGTGCTGACCACAGAATTCGTCATTGTCGGCCTGTTGCCGTCCATTGCCCGCGACCTGAATGTCAGCGTGTCCCAGGCCGGGCTGCTGGTGACGTTGTTTGCGTTCACCGTGGCGGCGTTCGGCCCGTTTCTGACGGCCTATTGCGCGCGTTTCCCACGCAAGCGGCTGTTTATCAGCATTTTGATCATGTTTGGCGTGGCGAATACCGTGGCGGCACTGGCACCGAACATCTGGGTGATGGCGGTGGCGCGTTTGATTCCGGCGCTGGGTTTGCCGGTGTTCTGGGCCCTGGCCAGTGAAACGGCGGTGGACATCGTCGGCCCCGAGTTCGCTGGGCGCGCCATCGAGAAGATTGGTTTCGGTATCGTCTGCGCCACGGTGTTCGGCATTCCGGTGGGCACGCTGATTTCCGACATGTTCGGCTGGCGCAGCGCGTTTGCCATTCTCGCGGTGGTGGCGGTGGCCAAGGCCTTGTTGTTGTTTATCTACCTGCCAGTGACGGCGCCGAAGAACGATGAAGTGACGTTGCGCTCGCAATTCAAGATATTGCGCAACCCGCTGATGCAGGGCCATATCCTGCTGTCGATCCTGGTATTCAGCGGCATGTTCACCGCTTACACCTACCTGGCAGACATCCTTGAGCGCCTGGCCGGGTTCGATGGCACGTTGGTGGGCTGGTGCTTGATGGGCTTTGGCGCGGTCGGTCTGATTGGCAATTCATTGGGTGGGCGCGCGGTGGATCGCCATCCGTTGATCGCGTCCATGGTGTTCTGCGGCTTCATGATCGCCGGCATGGTGGCACTGGTGCCGGCGATTCACTCCACTGTCGGCCTGGCGGCAGCGATGGCGGTGTGGGGCGTGACCCAGGCGGCGATGTTCCTGGTCAGCCATGTACGGCTGATGAAAGCCGCGCCCCATGCGCCTGCGTTTGCTGCATCGCTGAATATTGCCGGGGCCAATCTGGGGATCGGGCTGGGGGCGCTGGTCGGCGGCCATGTGATCGACACACTCGGCCTGGGCAGCCTGGGTTTTGCGGCGTCCGGGTTTATCCTGGTGTCGATCCTGCTGGCATTGTGGCTGATGACGGCGAAATCGGTGTCGACCTGTGCCTGATTCATGTGGTCAGGGCAGGGTGGTAAACAACTCGCGTCTGGCCCCCTCGGTAATCGCCACGATACCGGGGTGCTTGACCTTGCGTTCCACCGAGATCGCGTAGAAGGATTCGGTCACCGCGACGGTCTGGCCAATCAGTGCAACGCCATACTGGCGCACCACCTCATCGGCGATCACGCTGGGAGCGATAAAGATCCCGCTGCCGGACTGGCCAAACGCCTGCATCAAGGCGCTGTCATCGAACTCACCGATGATCCGTGGTTGAATCTGTTGCTCGGCAAACCAGCGCTGCAAACGGCTGCGGACGACGGTTTCCGCCCCCGGAATCAATAGCGGTGCGCCGTGCAGGCACTGTGGAAAATCGCCGCCATATCTGTCAGCCAAGGCTTGGGTGGCGAAAAAACTGATGCCACATTCTCCCAGCTTCTGGCTGTAGCCTTTGATATCCAGGTGCGTCGGCATGGGGCTGTCGGAAATCACCAGGTCCAGGCGCTGGATCGCCAGGTCAGCCAGCAGGCGTTCGAGTTTGTCCTCGCGGCAGGTGATGCGGATCGGCTCGCTCAGCTCCATGGTCGGCGCGATCAGCCGGTAGACGATGGATTTGGGCACCACGTCCGCCACCCCGACGCGAAACTGGATCTGTTGTTCGTCGGGTTGTGCGCGCAGCATGGCTTCCAATTCATTACCGGTCTGGAACATCTGCTCGGCATACGGCAAAGCCTGGCGCCCGGCTTCAGTCAGCTCCAACTGGCGACCGACGCGCTGAAACAGCGCGACACCAAAGGTCTGCTCAAGCAGGCTGATCTGCCCGCTGATGGTCTGGGGCGTGAGGTTAAGCTGCTCACAGGCGCGCACGATGCTGCCAGTCTTGGCCACCACCCAGAAGTAGTGCAGTTGTCGGTAATTGAGCATGGCGGCCATCACTTCGTAAAAACCGAAGTATACTCGAGAAAAATACGAATTTTCCTGAACTGTTCTCCTGCATAGAATGCCTCGCTATCGCGGGGCCACTATTTGGACCCAATGGTTCTAACGAGGAATACATCATGAAACTCAATTCTCTGGGCGCGGCATCGTTGCTTGCGCTTTCATTGGTAGTGATCAGTGGGTGTGATCAGGTCGAAAAAAGCGCACAGCAAGTGTTGGGCAAGGCTACCGAGTCGGCCAAGCAAGCGATCGATGACACCCACAAAGCCGCCGAACAGGCATTGAGTGAAGCGACAAACGGCCTGATCACCCCGCAGAAGAAGGATGATCAGCAAGAGAAAGAATCAGAATCGAACAGTAAAGAAGCCTAACTTCCCGCACTTAATTTCCCGCACAACGTCAGGACTGACCTATGGATTACCTGTTACAGCTGGCTGCCAGCCCCACCGCCTGGGTTGCCCTGGCCACCTTGATCGTCATGGAAATCGTGCTCGGCATCGATAACCTGATCTTTATCTCGATCCTCACCAACAAGCTGCCGGAGAAGCATCGGGCCAAGGCACGGCGCATTGGTATCAGCATGGCGTTGATATTGCGCCTGGGCTTGTTGAGCACCATCGCGTTTATCGTGCAACTGACCACGCCGGTATTCGAAGTACTCGGCCAGGGTTTCTCGTGGAAGGACATGATCCTGATCGCCGGTGGCCTGTTCCTGGTGTGGAAGGCGACCACCGAGATCCACCACAGCATGGACCCCGAGCCAGAAGAGAAGGCCAGCGTCGGCAATACGGTAGCCATCGGTTTCGCCGCGGCCATCGGGCAGATCCTGTTGCTTGACCTGGTGTTCTCCATCGACAGCATCATCACCGCCGTGGGCATGACCGAGCACTTGCCGATCATGATCATTGCCGTGGTGACCTCGGTGATCGTGATGCTGGTGGCGGCCGAGCCGTTGGCCAAGTTCATCAATGACAACCCGACCGTGGTGATGTTGGCCCTGGGCTTCCTGATCATGATCGGTATGACGTTGATCGCCGAAGGCTTCGGTGCCCATGTGCCTAAAGGCTACGTGTACGCGGCCATGGCGTTCTCGGCGGCAATCGAGTGCTTGAACATCGCCCGACGCAACCGCCACAAGCGCCTGCTCGCCGCGCGGCAATAACGGCTGACACGTAAAGGCCGGCTGTGCTCACAAGAGCCCAGCCGGCTTTTTGCTGTCTGTTAGAATCCGCGCACTTGATAGCGTGAGGTCCACCATGAACGAGCCGATTCGCCTTACCCAGTACAGCCACGGCGCAGGGTGTGGCTGCAAGATTTCGCCGCAGGTCCTGGAAGTGATCCTCGCCGGCAGCGGCGCACAGAACCTCGACCCCAACCTGTGGGTGGGCAACGCCTCCCGGGACGACGCAGCGGTGTACGCCATCGACGACGAGCGCGGCGTGGTCTCCACCACTGATTTTTTCATGCCGATTGTCGATGATCCTTTCGACTTCGGCCGCATCGCCGCCACCAATGCGATCAGCGACATCTATGCCATGGGCGGCGACCCATTGATGGCCATCGCGATCCTCGGCTGGCCGGTCAATGTCCTGGCGCCGGAAGTTGCCCGGGAAGTGATCCGGGGTGGCCGTTCCGTGTGCGACGAAGCCGGCATTCCCCTGGCCGGCGGCCACTCCATCGATGCCCCGGAACCGATCTTCGGGCTGGCCGTGACCGGCATCGTGCAAAAGCGCCATATGAAGCGCAATGACACCGCCACCGCGGGTTGCCGGTTGTACCTGACCAAGCCCCTGGGCATCGGCATCCTCACCACCGCCGAAAAAAAGGGCAAGCTGCGCGAGGCGGACATCGGCCTGGCCCGCGACTGGATGTGCACCCTCAATAAGCCGGGTAGCCGTTTCGGTAAATTGGCGGGTGTCACCGCCATGACCGATGTCACCGGTTTCGGTCTTTTAGGTCATTTGGTGGAAATGGCTGACGGCAGTGGCGTGACTGCCCGTATCGAATACAACAAAGTCCCACGCCTGCCGGGGATCGAGGACTACCTCGACCAGGGCTGCATGCCCGGTGGCACCTTGCGCAACTTTGACAGCTATTCAAGCAAGCTCGGGCGCCTGCAGGAATTGCACAAGCGAGTGCTGTGCGACCCACAGACCAGTGGGGGGCTGTTGATTGCCGTGACCCCGCAAGGCGATGCCGAATTTCACACGGTAGCTGCCGAACTGGGCTTGAACCTTGAGCCGATCGGCGAATTGGTTGAGCGACAGACCCACGCGGTAGAGGTGTTCTGATGGCAATGGATATCACCGACTACCGCGACATCTTTCTGAGTGACCGGCCGATGATGGACACCCGCGCGCCGGTCGAATTCGCCAAGGGGGCATTCCCTGGCGTGATCAACCTGCCGTTGATGACCGACGACGAGCGCCAGCAGGTCGGCACCTGCTACAAGCAGCAGGGTCAGCAGGCGGCAATTGTGCTGGGCCACGCATTGGTGTCCGGGGCGATCAAGGCCGAACGCATCGAACAATGGGCACGGTTCGCCCAGGCCAATCCCGATGGGTACCTGTACTGCTTTCGTGGCGGGCTGCGCTCGCAGATCGTGCAGCAATGGCTGAAAACCGAAGCCGGTATCGAGTATCCGCGCGTCGGCGGCGGCTACAAGGCCATGCGTAGCTTTCTTTTGGAGACGGTCGAACAGGCCACCGCGCAGTGTGATTTCGTGCTGCTGGGCGGCATGACCGGCACCGGCAAGACCGAAGTCCTGGGCCAGTTGCGCAACGCCCTGGACCTGGAAGGCCACGCCAACCACCGCGGCTCAAGCTTCGGCAAACGGGCCACGGCGCAACCGTCCAACATCGATTTCGAAAACCGCCTGGCCGTGGACGTGTTGAAAAAACGTGCGGCAGGTATCGAGCAGTTTGTGGTCGAGGACGAGAGCCGCATGATCGGCAGTTGTGCGTTGCCCTTGCCGTTGCACAAGGGCATGCAGACATTCCCGATGGTGTGGCTGCAAGACAGCGTCGAAGGACGGGTCGAACGGATCCTGCGCGATTACGTGGTCGACCTGTGCGCCGAATTCATCGCAGTGTTCGGCGAGCGGGGCCAGGCGTTGTTTGCCGAACGCCTGACCCAGAGCCTCGCCAATATCCACAAGCGCCTGGGGGGCGAGCGGTTCCAACGGTTGCAGGTACTTTTGCAGCACGCCCTGGCGGAACAGGCGCGCAGTGGTTCGGTGGACCTGCATCGCGGTTGGATCGAAGGCTTATTGCGCGAATATTACGACCCGATGTACGCCTTCCAGCGGGAAAGCAAAGGCGCACGCATCGAGTTCGCCGGGGATCAGGACGCCGTCGTGGCGTATTTGCGCGAGCGCGCCCTGATCACAAGATAAGCGCCCCGATCAGCCCACACACCACGCCCACCAGCATGGTCAGCCCGGCCACCGTCACCAGCACCCGCGCGTCGAAATCCTTGCGCAGCATCAGCAGTGACGGCAGGCTCACGCTCGGCAGGGTCATCAGCAGCGCCACGGCCGGGCCGGTGCCCATGCCCAGGGCCATCATTGTTTGTACGATGGGGATCTCTGCTGCTGTAGGAATTACGAACAGCGTGCCGACAATCGCCAGGGGCACCAGCCATACCAGGCTGTTGGCCATGGCGCCGTCCACATGGGGGAACAACCACACCCGCGCTGCGCCGAGCACCAGCACCGCCAGGATATACACCGGGATTGTGCTCCAGAACAATTGCCACAGCGTGCGCAACCATCGGCTGAAGAAGGGTTGCGATTCAACCACGCTGGCCTCGGCCACGGCGCCCAGTGCCAAGTCCGGCACCTGCTCCGGGCGCGCAATGCGTTGCGCTACCAGCGACACGCCCACCACCAGCACGATACCCGCCACCAGCCGCAACGCGGTAAAGCCCCAACCCAACACAAAGCCCATGAACACCAGGGTCGCCGGGTTCAGCACCGGGTTGGCGATCCAGAAGGCCAGCGCCGCACCTACCGACACCTGCTGGCGTCGCATGCCCGCGGCCACCGGGGCCGCGCAGCAACTGCACATCATCCCCGGCAAGGCGAACAGCCCGCCGCGCAAGGTCGAACCCAGCCCGGCGCGACCGAACAGACGCAGCAGCCAATCGCGGGGGATCAGCACTTGCAGCAATGAGCCGAGGATCACCGCCAGCACGGCGGCTTTCCAGATTGCCAGGAAGTAAACCTGGGCATAGGCCAGCGCGGACGCCAGTGGCGAGCTTTGTTGATCGTTGAGAATCGAGGCGCCGATGCTGTGGTTATCCGCCGCGACAAACGCCTTGAGGTAGTAGGGCGACCATTTAACGTAGTAGAGGCCGACGCAGGCCACCAGCAGAAACAGCGCAGGCTTGTACCAGAAGGACCAACCCCGGGCGGGCTGGGTAGGGGAAAGATGAGGCATGGTGATGATCCGCAGGTGAGTCAGTAGCGGCGCATCATACGCTGTCAGCTGTTATCGGCACTCACCTGCGTCGACGGCGGGCAGGATTCTTCACCGTGGTTCAAGCCCTGCTTGTAGTTGCGACTGAGCAGCGAGGCCTTGCCGTTGTGCCAGGTCAGCGTCAGTACATACAAGGTGTCGTAGTCACTGCCGGACCAGTCGTCGGTGATGGTGTGTTTTTCGCCGGAAGCTTCACTCGCCACCTTGTTGATCAACTCCGGCAGGTAGCCGTGGGACCAGGCCGTGTAGATCGTGGCGTTGTGATACTTGTCTTCTACCAACTCATCGGCCAGGTCACTGGTGTCATTCGCCGAGAAGTTGATATTGACCGGCAGGCCGAGCTTGATTGCACTGGGGCTGATGGTCATCAGCGGGCGGATGTAGCTGTAGGAGTTGTCTTGCTCGCCTTCCTCGACGTTGCGCGTCGGGTTGGCGGCAAACACAAAGTCGGCATTGCCGAATTTTTCCGGCAACAGGGTGGCCAGGTTCATTGCCCGGTTCAGGCCCTGGCAATTGAGTTGGCCCAGGCCGCCGGCGGGTTTTTCGGCGTGGCGCAGGAACACCAGGGTTTGCACGCCATCCACCGGTTGGGCGCGGCTTTCGCGGGCATCGAGGGCCGCGACCAGAGCGCCGCTGACCAGCAGCATCGGTAATACGGTGAAGGAGTAGCGTTTGAGTTGTTGCATAAGGCGCAGAGGCTTGATCGTCATTATAGTTCGAGTCTTCGTGCGTCACGTTAAGGCGGACAAGCCTGGCCCCAATGACGCCGTGGGCGCCTTGTGGGGGATTCCTTGTCGATATAGCCAGGTGCCTCCATTCACCGTAAGCGCGCACTTAAGAGTGCACGCGGGCGTATTGGTTCGCCCATGCGGGATAATAGCCAGCAGATGTTGCGCATTGATGACCCATGCAGGACACCGGGTAGGTGTCTATCATGGGGGCTTTCTGCAAGGGGAAGAACCCGATGAACCCGCTCGCCGCCTTTCCGATCAACCGCAAATGGCCCGCTCAGCATCCAGAGCGCTTGCAACTGTACTCGCTGCCTACGCCCAATGGGGTAAAAGTCTCGATCATGCTCGAGGAATTGGGGCTGCCCTACGAGGCGCACAAGGTCAGTTTCGAGACCCAGGACCAGTTGTCCCCCGAGTTCCTGTCCCTGAATCCCAACAACAAGATCCCCGCGATCATCGACCCCAACGGCCCGGCCGGTCAGCCTCTGGCGCTGTTTGAGTCGGGTGCGATCCTGATCTACCTGGCGGAAAAAACCAGCCAGTTGCTCTCCGAAGATCCGGCGACACGTTATGAAACTATTCAATGGCTGATGTTCCAGGTGGGCGGTATCGGCCCAATGTTTGGCCAACTGGGTTTCTTCAATAAATTCGCCGGCAAGGCTTACGAAGACAAACGCCCTCGTGACCGTTACGCCGCCGAGTCCAGACGCCTGCTGGATGTGCTGGAAAAACGCCTGCTGGGCCGTACCTGGGTCATGGGCGACGAGTACAGCATCGCCGACATCGCCACGTTCCCCTGGGTGCGCAACCTCATCGGGTTTTATGAGTCCGGCGACCTGGTTGGCATCGCCGACTTCCCCAATGTACTGCGCGCGCTGGATGGCTTTGTGGCCCGGCCGGCGGTGATCCGTGGTCTCAACATACCGAGCTGAAGCATGCCGACTTTCGATTTCAAACAACTGGATGTGTTCAGCAGCGTACCGCTCAAAGGCAACCCGCTCGCGGTGGTATTGGGCGCTGACAGCCTGACCGACCAACAGATGGCCGACTTCGCTCGGTGGACCAACCTCAGTGAAACCACATTTTTGCTGACACCCCGCGATCCCCAGGCGGACTACCGGGTGCGAATTTTCACCACCTTGAAGGAGCTGCCTTTTGCCGGGCACCCGACGTTGGGCAGTTGCCATGCCTGGTTACAGGCTGGCGGCGTGCCACGAGGCGCGGAGATTGTCCAGGAGTGCGAAATCGGCCTGGTGCGTATCCGTCACCAAGGTGATGAGTTGGCCTTTATCGCGCCGCCGTTGTTGCGCTCAGGTGCCGTGGACGCGCCGTTGTTGGAGCGTGTGCGCCTGGGGTTGGGCCTGGCACAGGGCGCCATTGTGCGCAGCCAGTGGGTCGATAACGGCGCCGGTTGGCTCGCGGTCATGTTGCCCAGCCGTGAGCAGGTCCTGGCGTTGCAGCCGGATTATTCGCAACTGCTGGGGTTGGCCGTGGGCGTGATTGCC
This sequence comes from Pseudomonas sp. H1_A03, assembly GCF_054685145.1. Classification (NCBI taxonomy): domain Bacteria; kingdom Pseudomonadati; phylum Pseudomonadota; class Gammaproteobacteria; order Pseudomonadales; family Pseudomonadaceae; genus Pseudomonas; species Pseudomonas sp. H1_A03. Next base: position 5,267,807 of record NZ_CP162829.1, on the reverse strand, counting down.
CCCTGCGACCCTGCTCGCGACGACGTCGACGCGCAATTTGAAGTGCGTGCCTTTGTCGCAGGCGACGGCGCCCAGGAAGATCCGGCCACCGGCAGTCTGAATGCCGGTGTCGCGCAATGGCTGCTGGCCGAAGGCCTGTCGCCTGAGCGCTATGTGGTCAGCCAGGGCACTGCGTTGGGGCGTGCGGGGCGTATTCGCATTGAACGCCAGGGCGAGGAAATCTGGGTGGGTGGTGCTGTGGCGGTGTGTATCGAAGGGCGCCTACAGCTCTAGATCAATAAATTGTTACGGCCCTCGCAATACACTATTGGGCCCTCCGGGTTTGTGTTGCCGGGGCCGGGGGGCATAAGCTTCGCCCCAAAGTGTTGACCTTTATCCAGGATTGCCATGACCAGCCAGTTCCCCCAAGCCCGTCCACGCCGCCTGCGCCGCTCCCCGGAGCTGCGTGGCTTGTTCCAGGAAAGCGAGTTCACCCTCAACGACTTGGTGCTGCCGATTTTCGTCGAAGAAGAAATCGACGACTTCGTGCCCATCACCAGCATGCCGGGCGTGTTACGCATCCCCGAGAAAAAACTCGCCGGTGAAATCGAGCGCTATGCGCGTGCCGGCATCAAGTCGGTGATGACCTTTGGCGTGTCCCACCACTTGGACGCCAACGGCAGCGACACCTGGAAAGAACGCGGCCTGGTTTCGCGCATGTCCTCGATCATCAAGGACGCGGTGCCGGAAATGATCGTGATGTCCGACACGTGCTTCTGTGAATACACCGACCATGGCCACTGCGGCGTGATGCACGGTGCGCATGTCGACAATGACGCGACGCTGGTCAACCTCGGCAAGCAAGCCGTGGCCGCTGCCCGTGCGGGCGCTGATGTGATCGCCCCTTCGGCAGCGATGGACGGTCAGGTCCAGGCCATCCGCCACGCCTTGGACGACGCCGGTTTCACCCACATCCCGATCATGGCTTACTCCACCAAATTCGCCTCGGCCCTCTACGGCCCGTTCCGCGAAGCCGGCGGCAGCGCGCTCAAGGGTGACCGCAAAAGCTACCAGATGAACCCAATGAACCGCCGCGAAGCCGTGCGCGAATCGCTGCTGGACGAACAGGAAGGTGCCGATGCGCTGATGGTGAAGCCGGCCGGTGCCTACCTCGACATCATCCGTGATATCCGCGAAGCCTCGCGTTTGCCGGTGGCGGCGTATCAGGTCAGTGGCGAGTACGCGATGATCAAGTTCGGCGCCCAGGCCGGTGCGATTGATGAGGACCGTGTGGTGCGTGAGACCTTGGGCTCGATCAAGCGCGCGGGCGCGGACTTGATCTTCACCTACTTCGCGATGGACCTGGCACTGGCCGGGATCTAGAAAACACCGCAAGTCTAAATGTAGGAGCGGGCTTGCCCGTTCCCACATTATTTGATTGCAGTGTTTATCAGCGTTGCGCAAACGCCAGGTTCAAGCCCAACCCCGCAAAGGCCGCCGCAAAACTGCGGCGCAGCCAGTTCTGCACCCGTGGCGACTCGATCACTGCGCGGCGAAACACATTGGCCAGCAAGCCATACATCACGAACACCGCAAACGTCATTGCCATGAATACAGCGCTCAGCACCAGCATTTGCAGGGCAGGGGCCGTGCTGCCTGGCGTGACGAACTGGGGCAGGAAGGCCAGGAAGAAAATGGTCAGCTTCGGGTTGAGAATGTTCATCAACAGGCCGCGCAACATCAGGGTCCGTGCACTTGAAAGCGCAGGGGTTTCGCTGACCGCAAATGCCGAGCGATCCCGCCAGGTGGCGTATGCCACGTACAACAGGTAGGCGACGCCTGCGTACTTCAGCATATCGAACGCTAATGCACTGGTGTGCAATAGGGCGGACAGACCAAGAATCGACGCCAGTAAGTGTGGAATGATCCCGGCGGTACAGCCCAGCGCGGCGAACACAGTGGCGCGCTTGCCGGCGGTGAGGCCTGTGGACACGGTAAAAATCACGCCGGTACCGGGAATCAGCACGACGATCAGGCAGGTGATGAGGAAGTTCAGGCTGAGCATGGCATTCAAACTCCGTGTACGAATGGTCGATGACAGATCCTGTCACGTTTGTGATTGACTGGCGAGCACGCCAGGCCGGCGAACCCTGGTTAGACTTACCGGTCGATATCTGCAGCGCCCGGCCCGCCGTCATCCAAGGAAACCCCATGTATTCAAGCCGCCTGATCCTGTGCCTTGCCACTTTGTTGGTGCTGGCCGGTTGCTCTACAACACGCAACCCGCAACAGCCGGAGCGCAGCGAGGCCGAGGTGAAGGCGCAGATCGTGCGCCTGCTGCCGGCTAACGTCTCGGACCGCAACGGTTGGGCCCAGGACATCTACACCGCCTTCGACACCCAGAAAATCTACCCCAGTACGGAAAATATCTGCGCCGTGCTGGCGGTGACCGAACAGGAATCCACTTACCAAGTCGACCCGCCCGTGCCAAACATGGGCAAGATCGCCCAGGATGAAATCCTGCGGCGTGCCGGTAAGGTCCATGTGCCAGCCTTTGTCGTACGCAGCGCACTGCAATTGCGCTCGCCCACAGGCAGGACTTACGCCGATCGCCTGAACGCCGCACGCACGGAGAGGGACCTGAGCGGCATCTTTGATGACTTCATCAGCATGGTGCCCCTGGGCAACACGTTATTCGGTGGTTTCAACCCGGTGCATACCGCAGGCCCGATGCAGGTCAGCATCGACTTTGCACAGAAACAGGCACGGGGTTATCCCTACACGGTGGACGGCACCATTCGCCGCGAAGTCTTCACCCGCCGTGGCGGCATGTACTTCGGTATCGCGCATTTGCTGGGTTACCCGGTGAACTATGACCAGCCTCTGTACCGCTTCGCCGACTTCAATGCCGGTTGGTACGCCAGCCGCAACGCCGCGTTCCAGGCCGCCGTCAGCCGTGCCTCGGGCACCGAGTTGGCGCTGGATGGGGATTTGATTCGGTACGGTTCATTGCTGCCCGGCACCACCGAGCTGGCAGTGCGTTCCTTGGGGGCGAAGCTGGATATGCGCAACCCGAGCATCCGCAGCCAGCTGGAGCAGGGTGAGCAACTGGATTTTGAAGAGACCACCCTCTACAAACGCGTGTTTGCACTGGCGGACAAAGCCGCTGGCAAGCCGATGCCACGGGCGATCCTGCCGGGCATCGTGCTCAAGAGTCCCAAGATCACCCGCAACCTGACGACGGCGTGGTTTGCCAAGCGGGTGGATGAGCGGTATCAGCGTTGCATGAAGCGCTGATCAGGTGCGGCGTTTGACAAAGCGGCGCCACAGCCACACCCACAACCACACCACTGGGAACGCCAGGATCACGAACGGCAGCACATAGCTTGAGCGTTCCAGGGCGTCGGCAGTGCCCTCGACCATATTGTCCCCCAGGTTGCTGAACATCCGACTGAACCGTGACGGCTGGTTCGCGCCGTCAGAGGAACGGAAGTTCAGGGTCACGCGGTTGGTGTCGAGACGGCGTTGCTGGCCGGCAGCGACTTGGGCGAGCTCCTGCAATTCGTTCTCTATACCCGCCTGTTCCTTGCTCAGGGCGATCAGGTCACTGACCGTGATGTCCTTGCGTTTGGCCAATTCATCCAGGCGTTGTTGCTGGGCCAGCAGGCGGTCCTGGCGGCGGCGTACGTCGGCGACCGCATCGGCCAGGTCCTCGGCGGTGGTGATGCGTTGGCCGAGTTTGCCGCCTTCAGCGGCCATCGCGACCATCGGCTCCACGCCCGTCGGCGCGATACGCAGGATGATCTGGCCACCGTTGCCGTCTTCGGTGATGCCCAGGATATTGCACGCGCCAAAGCGTGCTGTTTCGCAGGCCTCGCGTGTCGCCTGCATGCGCGGCGCGAGCAGGGCGCCGGGCAGGGCCAGGCTCAGCTCGTGCTCGTAGGCCAATTGTGCGCCGGCGCGGCCTTTTTCGCCGTTGATCACCGTGGCGCGGTTGTGGTCCTTGGGCGAGCAGCCGACCAGGGCCAGGCCGGTGATCAAGATCATTAAGCCGGTGCGAAGCGGATGGGGCTTGCCGTCCAGATGGCGCATTGCTGTTCCTTGCGGGGGTGCGGGGGAATTTGACGGCGATTAAAGCGGGTCTGGTGGATTAACGCAAAGCATCGTGGGGGATTTGCGTGGTTGATGGTAATGGCCGCTGCGTGTGGCGTGGCGTACATCTCACTCTTCACTTCAAGGAAGAGAGCGCCATGATCGCCCACGCCGTGCCCGAAGGTTTCGTTTCGCTGCCCCGCAGCAGCCCTTTGCTTGATCTGCTTGGCCCGGCGTATTGCCGGGGTGAGGGCGTGCACCTGGAAATCGCCCTGCGTGCCGACAATCGCCACGCCAATGGGCGCGGCACGGTGCACGGCGGCGTGCTGGCGACCCTGGCGGATGTCGGCATGGGCTACGCGATGGCGTTTTCCAGTGAGCCGCCACTGCCGCTGATTACCGCGAGCATGACCATGGATTACCTGGGGGCGGTGCAGGTGGGGGAGTGGATTGTGGTGCGCTTGGAGCATCACAAACGCGGGCGGCAGATGGCGTTTGCTACGGTGAGCCTGCAGGTGGGGGAGAAGGTGGTGGCGCGGGCGAGTGCTGTGTTTGCGGTGCCGCGTTCTGACTGACCTGTAGTGAGCGGGCTTGTCCCGCGCTGGGGTGCGAAGCAGCCCCAATAGGGCCGCCGCGTTTTTCAAGTAAAGCGCGGCGTCAGGTTTTGGGGCCGCTTCGCAGCCCAGCGCGGGACAAGCCCGCTCACTACAATCAGCTGCGTTCGAGAGCGAGGGCCACGCCCTGGCCGCCGCCGATGCACAGCGTTGCCAGGCCTTTCTTGGCGTCGCGTTTGATCATTTCATGCAGCAGGGTCACCAGCACGCGGCAACCTGAGGCACCAATCGGATGGCCGATGGCGATGGCGCCGCCGTTGACGTTGACCTTGTTGGCGTCCCATTCCAGCTCTTTGCCTACCGCCAGGGATTGCGCGGCGAAGGCTTCGTTGGCTTCGATCAGGTCCAGGTCGCCCAGGCTCCAACCGGCTTTGTCCAGGCAGCGGCGGGTGGCCGAGACTGGGCCGATGCCCATGATGGCCGGGTCGACGCCGGCGTTGGCGTAGCTGGCGATGCGCGCCAAGACCGGAAGGCCGAGGGTGCGGGCCTTGTCGGCACTCATCAGCAGCACCGCAGCGGCGCCATCATTCAGGCTGGACGCGTTGCCGGCGGTGACGCTGCCGTCTTTCTTGAAAGCAGGTTTGAGCTTGGCCAGGGACTCGGCGGTGGTGCCGGCGCGCGGCTGTTCGTCTACGGCGAAGGCTACCGGGTCGCCTTTGCGCTGGGGAATCAGGATCGGGGTGATCTCCTCCACAAAGCGGCCGGCTTCGATCGCAGCAGTCGCTTTCTGCTGGGAGGCGGCGGCGAACGCATCCTGGGCTTCACGGCTGATGCCGTACTTATCGACCAGATTCTCGGCGGTAATGCCCATGTGGTAGTCGTTGAACGCATCCCACAGGCCGTCGGTGATCATGCTATCGATCATCTTGGCATGGCCCATGCGCAAACCAGTGCGCGCGGCAGGCAGTACGTACGGGGCCAAACTCATGTTCTCCATGCCGCCGGCAATGATGACCTCGGCGTCACCGCAACGGATGGCTTGGGCGCCCAGGTGCAGGGCCTTGAGGCCAGAGCCGCAGACCTTGTTCAAGGTCAGGCTTGGCACCGCATGGGGCAGGCCGGCGAGGATCGAGGCCTGGCGCGCCGGGTTCTGGCCGCTGCCAGCGGTCAGCACCTGGCCGAGGATCACCTCATCCACTTCGGCCGGGTCCAAGCCGGTCTGTTCCAATAAACGACGAATCACGGCGGCGCCCAGTTCAGGTGCCGGGATATTGGCCAGCGAACCCTGGAAGCTGCCCACGGCGGTGCGGGTGGCAGCAACAATCACGACGTCTTGCATGGGATCTGTCCTCACTGGAAGTGCATTTCTGGAACGTGGTCCGGGACGATCAGTTTACCGGCGGTCTTGCTCACAATCTCTTCAACGCTGACGCCAGGTGCGCGTTCCTTGAGGACAAAAGCGCCATTTTCGATTTCCAGGTACGCCAGGTCAGTCAGCACACGCTTTATGCAGTTCGCACCGGTCAGCGGCAGGCTGCACTGGCTGAGCAGCTTGGACTCACCGTCCTTGGACGCGTGGGTCATGATCACGATGATGTTTTCTGCACCGGCCACCAGGTCCATGGCGCCGCCCATGCCTTTGACCAGCTTGCCGGGGATCATCCACGAGGCGATGTTGCCCTGTACGTCCACTTCAAACGCGCCGAGCACAGTGAGGTCGACGTGGCCGCCGCGAATCATCGCGAAGGACTCGGCGGAGGAGAAGATCGACGCACCGATGCGTGCGGTGACGGTTTGCTTGCCGGCGTTGATCATGTCGGCATCAATAGTGTCTTCGGTCGGAAACGGGCCCATGCCGAGCAGGCCGTTTTCCGATTGCAGCATCACTTCCATGCCTTCGGGGATGTAGTTGGCCACCAGGGTCGGAATGCCGATGCCAAGGTTGACGTAGAAACCGTCCTGCATTTCGCGGGCGACGCGTTGAGCCATTTGTTCGCGGGTAAGAGCCATTTTATGAGTCCTTATTGTTCGGGCTGGAGGCGGATTATTTGCGCACGGTGCGCTGTTCAATGCGCTTCTCGAACGTGCCGCAGATGATCCGGTCGACGTAGATGCCAGGGGTGTGGATCTGCGCCGGGTCCAGCTCGCCCGGTTCGACGATTTCCTCGACTTCGACCACGGTGATCTTGCCCGCAGTGGCGGCCAGCGGGTTGAAGTTCTGGGCGGTGTGGCGGTAGATGACGTTGCCGAAGTGGTCGGCTTTCCAGCCTTTGACGATGGCAAAGTCACCGGTGATGGATTCTTCCATCAGGTACGGGCGACCGTTGAACTCGCGGGTTTCCTTGCCTTCGGCAACCGGGGTGCCGACGCCGGTTGCGGTAAAGAAGGCTGGGATGCCGGCGCCGCCGGCGCGCATTTTCTCGGCCAGGGTGCCTTGGGGGGTCAGCACCACTTCGATTTCGCCGCTGAGTAATTGCTTCTCGAACAGGGCGTTTTCACCGACGTAGGACGCGATCACTTTGCTGATCTGCTTTTCTTCCAGCAGCACGCCCAGGCCAAAACCGTCGACGCCGCAGTTATTCGAAACCACGGTCAGGTCGCGGGTGCCTTTGCGCTTGATCTCGGCGATGAGGTTTTCCGGAATGCCACACAGGCCAAAACCGCCGGAGAGGACGGTCATGCCGTCTTCCAGGCCTGCCAGTGCTTCCTCGTAGGACGCCACGCGCTTATCGAAACCTGCCATATGCACCTCTATTATTGTTTGTGGGCCAGCCAATGAACCGAGTGTTGCTCCGACGGATTGATTTGTTAAGTTGTTTTTTAAGGTTGATTGATTTAAAAAACAGCATAGTCGCCCAGCCGTTTGGAGTTGCGTCATGACAGTTAAACAGATGAGGGCGTTTCTCGCCGTGGCCCAAAGCCTGAGTTTTGCCGCCGCCTGCGAGCGCCTGCATCTTTCCCAATCGGCGCTGAGCCTGACCATCAAGGGGCTGGAAGAAGGGTTGGGCGGGCGTCTGTTCAGCCGCAATACGCGTAACGTCGCGTTGACCCCTGAAGGCGAATCCCTGTTGCCCCTGGCGCGTCGACTGATGGCCGACTGGGACAACGCCGAAGACGAACTGCGCCAACGCTTCACCTTGCAGCGCGGGCGCGTCACGGTGGCGGCGATGCCATCGTTTGCCGGCAATTTGCTGCCGCCGATCCTGAAAATATTCCGCGCGCGTTACCCTCAGGTAAATGTGACCGTACATGACTTGATCAATGAGCAGGTGCTGGAGATGGTTCGCGATCGCCAAGTGGAACTGGGCGTGGCATTCGAGCCCTCTGAAGGATCATCGCTGGCGTTTACGCCGCTGTACCTGGACCGGTTTATTGCGGTTGTGCCGGGTGACTCAGTCTTGGCGCAATGCAACGAAATCGATTGGAAAACCCTGCTGGAGCAGCCGTTCATTACGCTGCAACGGCCTTCGACGGTGCGGGTGATGCTGGAAGAACACCTGGGCGCCCTGCAGATGAAGTTGCCGGTAGCACTGGAGAGCCATCAACTGGCGACAGTGGGCAAGATGGTGGCGAATGGTTTGGGGGTCAGTGCCGTACCTGCATTGTGCGCGCGGCAGATGATCGAGGCGGGGGCCCATTGCATCACCTTGAGCAATCCGGTGATTGAACGGCCGATTGGGGTGCTGACCAAGCCTGGGCATGAACTTTCGGCGGCCGCTCAGGTGCTGTTTGATATCTTTTGCGACGAGGCGGGTAAGGGACGGTTACCCGCGTTGTTGTAAAACACCTATTAAAAAGCCCGCTCGAATTAACGAGCGGGCTTAAATGTTTAAGGCCGTGTTATCAGCAGTATCTATCAATCACTTTAACCTGCGATTGGCCTTTGAGGTTCTGCCATTCGGTATTAAGTGTGTGGAAGACCTGTTCGATAAAGTTGCGATCGGCAGCAGCCTTCTTACCCACATAACCTTGGCCACGGCGGTACATCTTCAGGCGCGCCGCCAGTTCACGGTTATTGCGGTCGAACTCGGCTTCTTCGGTATGGGGCGCCAGGCAGTCAATTTGGACTTCGCCCGATTTGCCAATCCACAGGATATGGTCGTCGAGTGTGTCTTTTTGCGCTGCGAACATCTCAGCCAATTCATCGATAGTTGGTTGGTTGTTCAGATTCATGTATAAGCCCCTTGACCAGTTGGCGATCTATCAATTGATTCGTTAAAACTGCTTAGTTGTCTCCGGTCTTGAATACCGGGCGTCAGCGACTGTCTGCCGAATACGGGCAGGGTCTTGAACCTGATGCATGTAGTCTTGCTGATGAACTGCTACGCAATGCTTTCTCAACGAAGACAAGCAGCATTTGCGCTCCTTGTACCGATCCTCTCGGGCCGGTCAGCTTCATCAATCCGCCTTGTGGGCAGTGCACATCCGGAAAAAACAGCTCGGCGGTCAGACGAGCTCTTTCAAAACGCTTGTTGCCAACGCTCCCGATCTGGGAGACGTCTCGATAATGCAAGGACAAAAACGTTACGTCAACGATTATGTAGTGATTATTTTTGGTCACTACATAATTTGTTGTGGGGGCAGGGGAATGCGGAGAAACGTGACTTGGGCGTCATTTTTTGGAGGGGTGGGTCGTGAGGGCGCGATGGGCAATCCAACACGAACCCTTGTGGGAGCTGGCAAGCCAGCTCCCACATTTTGATTTGTGGCGTTCTTTCTATCCTAGCCGCTCAACCAGCAACGGCAACAAACGCTCGCAGGACGCCTCGATCTTCACCTGCAGCAGCTCATCCCCCCGAGTCTTGCCCAGGTTGATGGCGATCACCGGTTTGCCTTGCTCGACCATCGCTTTGCACAGACGAAACGCCGAATAGGCCATGAGCGACGAACCCACTACCAGCAAACCTTCCGCATGCTCCACCGCAGCCATTGCCTTGGACGCTGTCGGCGGGGCTACGTTTTCGCCAAAAAACACCACGTCCGGCTTCAGGCGTTCGCCGTTGCAATGGGGGCAGCGGGGGACCTGGAAGCGCTCTTCGAACGCCGGGTCCAGCAAGGTGTCGCCATCGGGCGCTTGCACGGCATCGACGCCGGCCAGGTAGGGATTTTCGATTTCCATCACGTGCTGGATCACGTCACGCTCGCTGCGCTGCAGGCAATCCAGGCACAGCACCCGGTGCAGGCTGCCGTGCAGTTCGATCACTTCATCGCTTCCGGCTTGATCATGCAGCGTATCGACGTTTTGTGTGATCAGCCCGCTGATGCGCTCGCGATGCTGCAGTGTCGCCAGCGCCAGGTGGGCCTTGTTCGGTTGCGCAATGCGTACCCTCGGCCACCCGAGCATCGCCCGCGCCCAATAACGGCGCCGCGCCTGCGGGGTAGCAAGGAACTCTTGATACATCATTGGCGCTTTACCTCGACGCACGCCTTCGCTGTCGCGGTAGTCGGGGATGCCCGACGACGTGCTGATCCCCGCACCGGTCAGCACCACAAAGCGCCGTTCGGCCATGGCTCGGTGCAGGGTGTCGAGGTGATCCTCTTGATGTTCCAGCGTGTCGAGCATGGGTTCCCCTATTCGCCGCGGATGTATTGCTCCAGCTGCTTGATCAGGTCAGCCTGTTCGGCAATGGCTTCTTTCACCAAGTCACCGATGGACAGCAGGCCCAGCAGTTTGCCTTCTTCCACTACAGGCAAGTGGCGCAGGTGACTGTCGGTCATGATGTTCATGCATTCATCGACGCTCTTGTGGGTGTCGACGGTTATCACCGGAGAGCTCATCACCTCATGGACTTTTGTGGTGACCGACGATAGTCCCTTAAGCATGATTTTGCGTGCGTAATCACGTTCACTGATGATGCCTACCACCGCGCCATCCTGGACGACCGGCAAGGCCCCGACGTTTTTCTCCGACATCCGGACCAGTGCTTCAAACACGGTATGGTCATGTTTGATGGTATGGACGTCCTGGTTTTTCTGGTCCTTGGCTTTGAGCAGTTGTGCAACGGTTTTCATGGCGGCCACTCCGGTGTTGTTGTTAGGTAGTCGAGCTCCCCTACAGAATCCTAGACGGCCCGCGCCGGAGCAAGGACCAAAGCGGCGTTAAAACCGTCGAAAAACGTCATCCGCTGGATTTTTTCAGTGTTTACCCGGCATTTGTCGGCTTTTTAGCTCGCTTGGGGCTGGCGGTTGTCTTGCGTGGCGCGCTCTTGCGTTTCTTTTTCCACGGCGCGGCGCCTTGACCCGCCGGGCTGGCCGGGCCGGTGATGGTCATGCGCATACCATTGCAGCGCGCCACTTGCTTGCTCATCCAGGCTGCTTGTTTGGCGACGAATTCCTCCAGGCTCATCTCGCCGCTTTGCACCATATCCAGGGCCTGCTCCCAGATTGCGGTGGTGCCCGGATCTGCGATGGCACGTGGCACCGCGTCAATCAGGCTGAATGCCGCCGGGGTAGCCGACAGCGACTTGCCATTCTTCACCAGGTAACCACGGTCCAGCAGCCCCTGGATAATCCCGGCGCGGGTGGCTTCGGTGCCAATACCGGTAGTGTCCTTGAGCTTTTGCTTGAGCAGCGGGTCCTCCACCAGCTTGGCGACGTTTTTCATTGCCTTGATCAGGTCGCCTTCGGTAAAGGGCTTGGGCGGTTGGGTCCACAAGTCCTTGAGGTTGACCTTGGCCACCGCGTAATCCTGGCCCTGCACCAATGTCGGCAGCGCTTGGGGGACTGGCGCCTCACGCCCCTTGGCTGGCGCGAGCGCTTCGGGCAAGGCGCGTTTCCAGCCCGGTGCGATCACCACTTTGCCCACTGCGCGCAACGCTTGGCCGGCACATTCAAAATCCGCCTGGGTACGATCGTATTCATGGTTGGGCAGAAACTGCGCCAGGTAACGTGCGCGAATAAAGGTGTAGACCGCACGATGCTTGCCGGTGAGTTGCCCGACATCCTTGCCGGCGCCGGTAGGAATGATGCCGTGGTGGGCGCTCACCTTGGCGTCGTTCCAGGCCCGCGAGCGCCGCTGGGCATCGATATGCGGCATCAACTCGTTCACCGCTGCATCGGCGCGCGCCAGTGCGGCAAGGATCTTCGGTGCTTCACTGTGCTGACTCACCGGCAGGTAGCCGCAATCGCTGCGCGGATAGGTGATGACTTTGTGCGTTTCATACAGCGACTGAGCGATATCCAGGGTTTCCTGCGCGCCGAGCCCGAGTTTCTTGGAGCAGATTTCCTGCAGGGTGCCGAGGTCGAAGGGCAGGGGTGCCACTTCGCGCATGCGCTCGGTACGCAACTTCACCAACCGTGCGGTGGCGGCATTGCGCATGGCATCAGCCGCGTCCCGCGCCAGTTGCGGGTTGAGGCAGCGGCCCTGGTCATCACAGGCGTCCTCGGCCGCGCGCCATTGGGCGGTGAAGGTCATGCGCTCATGGTGCAGGTCGACATCGATGGCCCAATAAGCCACCGGCACGAAGTCAGCGATGCTGCGGTCGCGGTCCACCACCAGGCGCAAGGTCGGTGTTTGCACGCGGCCAACTGGCAGCACGCCTTGATAACCCGACTGGCGCCCAAGCAATGTGAACAGACGGCTCATGTTCATGCCGATCAGCCAGTCGGCGCGGGAGCGGCCCAAGGCCGAGTGATACAGGCTGAACGTCTCGGCGCCTGGCTTGAGTGCCGCCAGGGCCTTGCGAATGGAGGCATCATCCAGCGCCGACAGCCACAGCCGCTGGATCGGCCCGCGATAGCGGCAATGCTCCACCAGCTCGCGCGCAATCATCTCGCCTTCACGGTCGGCGTCGGTCGCAATTACCAACTCCTGCGCTTCCCCCAGTAGACGCTTGACCGCCTTGAATTGGCTGGCGGTCTTGGGCTTGACCCGCATCTTCCATTTTTCCGGGACGATCGGCAGGTCGGCCAGCACCCAGCGCTTGTACTTGGCGTCGTAGGCATCCGGCGGGGCGGTTTCCAGAAGGTGGCCGATGCACCAGGTGACGGTGACCCCATTGCCCAGCCAGCACCCATCGCCGCGCCGGCTGGCGCCGAGCACGGCCGCAATATCCTTGGCCTGGGAGGGTTTTTCACAGAGGTACAGCCGCATGGTCGTCACATCAGATCGGGTTGATGCTGTGCAGGATGCTTAGTCAGCGGCGTTCAGGCAACCATTATCTGTATGGATGTACAGCAAATTGTGTGGGCAGCACAAAACAAATGTGGGCTTGCTCGCGAAGACGGTGGATCAGTCAATTCAACTGTGACTGATCCACCGCATTCGCGAGCAAGCCCGCTCCCACAGGGGATCTCCGGCGTGTTGAAGATCAGTTGTTATCGATATCCACGTGCCGCGTTTCCTTGAGGCAGATCATCCCCACAATCAGGCTCACCCCGGTCACCACCACCGGGTACCACAGGCCGTAGAAGATATCGCCGGTGTACACCACCAGGGCAAACGACACGGTCGGCAGGAACCCGCCAAACCAGCCGTTACCGATGTGGTAGGGCAGCGACATCGAGGTGTAGCGGATACGCGTCGGGAACAGTTCCACCATCAGCGCTGCCAGCGGGCCGTAGCACATGGCGGCGATCAGGATCAGCGCCACGATCAGCACCACCACCATGGTCTTGTTGACCTGGGCCACATCCGCCGAAGACGGGTAGCCGGCCAGGGTCACGGCGCCACGCAGGGCTTTTTCGTCAAACCCGTCGATACGCACGTCACCCACGCTTACCTGCACCGGGCTGCCGGCAGGTGCCACGGCGCTGCTGTAGGGCAGGCCTTGCTTGACCAGGAAGGTCTTGACCTTGTCGCATGGGCTGTCAAATTTCGCCTTGCCCACCGGGTCGAACTGGAAGGTGCAGGTCGCCGGATCGGCCAGTACGGTGATCGGTGCCTGGCGACTGGCCTGGTCCATCGCCGGGTTGGTGTAGTGCGCCAGGCTCTTGAAGATCGGGAAGTACAGCACGGTGGCCAGCAGCAGGCCGAGCATCAGCACCGGCTTGCGGCCCACTTTGTCCGAGAGCCAGCCAAAGAAGATAAAGAACGGTGCGCCGATCACCACGCTGATGATCAACAGCATGTTGGCCAGGGCAGGGTCCATTTTCAGGAACTGCGTGAGGAAGAACAGCACATAGAATTGCGCCGCGTAGAAGGTCACCGCCTGGCCGCCGTTGATGCTGAACAGGGCGATCAGCACGATCTTGAGGTTCTCCCATTTGCCGAAGGACTCGCGGATCGGCGCCTTGCTGACCTTGCCTTCCTCTTTCATTTTCAGGAACGCCGGCGACTCATGCAGGCTCATGCGGATCCAAGTGGAAATACCCAGCAGCACAATGGAAAACAGGAACGGAATCCGCCAGCCCCACACTTCGAACTGGTCACCGGTAAAGTAACGGCAGGCCAGCACCACCAGCAGCGACAGCAGCAAGCCGATGGTCGCGGTGGATTGAATCCAACTGGTGTGGAAGCCACGTTTGCCGGCGGGTGCATGCTCGGCCACATAAGTCGCCGCGCCGCCGTATTCGCCGCCCAGTGCCAGGCCTTGCAGCATGCGCAGCACGATCAGAATGATCGGTGCCGCAATGCCAATGCTGGCGTAAGTCGGCAGCAGCCCGACGCAGAAGGTCGCCACGCCCATCAAAATAATGGTGACGAGGAAGGTATATTTACGCCCGATCATGTCGCCCAACCGGCCAAATACCAACGCACCAAACGGCCGCACCACAAAGCCGGCCGCAAAGGCCATCAAGGCAAAGATGAACGCCGTGGTGTCGTTGACCCCGGCAAAGAACTGCTTGCTGATCACCGCCGCCAGGGCGCCGTAGAGGAAAAAGTCATACCACTCGAACACCGTCCCAAGGGACGAGGCGAAGATGACTTTCTTTGAGTCGTTGCTGGTGCTGGCGGTGGTGACCGCCGAGCCCAGGGGTTGAGCACGTTCTGACATCGGGTAGCCCTCACAGTGATTATTTATTGTTGTTCCACTGTCGGCGCCAGTTTCAGCGCCGCTATTCAGATTGCATGAACCAGTTCTTTCTCCGGGGCGAGACTCCTTGTATTCGGCGAAAGGATCAGCTGAGCGGCCTTCTCCGCGATCATCAGCGTAGGTGAACAGGTGTTGCCGGACGTAATGCGCGGCATGATCGACGCATCGGCAATGCGCAATCCAGGCACGCCATGCACGCGCAGCTGGGCATCGACCACCGCGTCTTTATCGCTGCCCATGCGACAGGTGCCAACCGGGTGGAAGATAGTCGTGCCGATGCGCGCGGCGGCTTCGTGCAGTTCGTCCTCGGTTTGCAGTGAATCGCCCGGCAGGTATTCCACTGGCTTGAATTGGCTCAGGGCCGGGGCTGCGACGATGCGGCGCGTCAGGCGGATGGCATCGGCGGCCACGCGCAAATCTTGCGGATGGCTGAGGTAGTTAGGGCGGATCAGCGGTGCGTCCGCCGGGTTGGCCGAGCGAATGTCGATACGTCCGCGACTTTGCGGGCGCAGGTCGCAGACCGACGCGGTAAACGCCGGGAACGCGTGCAGCGGTTCGCCAAAGCGCTCAAGCGACAGCGGTTGCACATGGTATTCAAGGTTGGCCGAGGTTTGCTCCGGCCCCGAGCGGGCAAATGCGCCGAGCTGGCTGGGCGCCATCGACAGTGGGCCGCTGCGGTCGTACAGGTAGCGCAGGCCCATGCCCATCTTGCCCCATACGGTGCCAGCGATCTGGTTGAGGGTGCGGGCGTTTTCCAGCTTGTAGATCAGCCGTAATTGCAGGTGATCCTGCAGGTTACCGCCCACGCCCGGCAGTTCATGCAGCACGTCGATGCCCAGCGGCTTGAGCACGCTGGAAGGCCCTATTCCCGAGCGCTGCAAAATCCCCGGCGAGCCGACGGAGCCGGCGCACAGCACAATCTCTTTGCGCGCCTTCCAGCTCATCTGCTGGCCCTGCTGACGACCAACCACCTGGGAGGCCCGGCCGTTTTCCAGCAGCACGCGGTCCACTTCCACTTCGGTCAGCACGGTGAGATTGGGGCGCTGACGGATCGGCTTGAGAAATGCCTTGGCCGCGTTCCAGCGCACACCGGCCTTCTGGTTGACCTGGAAATAGCCGCAGCCTTCGTTGTCGCCCTGATTGAAGTCGCTGATCGGCGCGATGCCACTTTGCGCCGCCGCGTCACGGAAGGCGTCTAGGATCGGCCAGTGCAGGCGCTGTTGTTCGACTCGCCACTCGCCCCCATTGCTATGGAATTCGGAGCCACCGGCAAAATGATTTTCGCTCTGCTTGAACAACGGCAGCACGTCTTTCCAGGCCCAGCCGGCGTTGCCTTCTGCCGCCCAGCCGTCGTAATCCTGGGCCTGGCCGCGCATGTAGATCATGCCGTTGATCGATGAGCAGCCGCCCAGCACCTTGCCGCGTGGATAGCTCAGTGCACGGCCTTGCAGGCCTTCCTGGGCTTCGGTCTTGAAGCACCAGTCGGTGCGCGGGTTGCCGATGCAGAACAGGTAGCCGACGGGGATATGGATCCAGGGGTAATTGTCGCGGCCGCCGGCTTCAAGCAGCAGCACGCGGTGAGCGGGGTTGGCGGACAGACGATTGGCGAGCAGACAGCCCGCGGGGCCGGCGCCTACGACGATGTAATCGTATTCAGCAGTTGCAATGGGCATCTGAAGGTCTCGCTTGTTTTTCTTATTGGTTCCATCCTAGTTGTTAGTTTTCGTCTTAAAAATGTTAGTTTTTACCCAGCTGCTGTGCGTTTTTAAACAGCACGACCCAGGGGCACGGAATGGAGGCGTCATGTTCGATTGGAATGACCTGCGGTACTTTCTCGAGTTGCAGCGTAGCGGCCGCCTGCTCACCGCCGCGCAACGCCTGAAAACCACGCACGCTACTGTGGCCCGGCATATCGAGGCGATCGAGAAAAGCCTCGGCACCGCGCTGTTTGTGCAGCATGCCCAGGGCTACGAACTGACCCCTGCCGGCGAAGCCTTGCTCAAACACGCCGAAGCCATGGAAAACGTCGCGCTGCTGGCCGAGGACGAACTGACCCACTCCGCCGCGCCTTTGGGCAAGATCCGCCTGGGCGTCGCCGAAGGGTTGGGCGTGATGTTCCTGGCCAGCCGCATGGGCGGGCTGTTCGAACGCTACCCCGGGCTGGAAGTGGAGCTGGTGGCCGTGCCGCGCTTTGTCAGCATCCTCAACCGCGAGGCGGAAATCAGCATCCACCTTGAACGGCCCAGCGTCGATCAATTGGTCACGCGCAAACTCACCGACTACCGCCTGGCCCTCTACGCCAGCCGCGCCTACCTGGACCGTAACCCGCCGGTCGAAAAGCGCGAAGACCTTGCGGTGCATGCGTGGATCGATTACGTCGACGACCTGCTGTTCAGCCAGGAGCTGAAATTCCTCAGCAGCTTCTGCCGCAACCCCAAAGTGGTGTTCCACAGCACCAGCGTGATCGCCCAGCACCAGGCGGCACGCTCAGGGTTGGGCATTGCGGTGTTGCCGTGTTTCATGGCCTCGGCTGATCCGGAGCTGGTGGCGTTGCTGCCGGGGGAGGGGATTCAGCGCAGCTACTGGATCAGTTCGCGGCGGGAGTTGCACAAGTCAGTGCGGCTGCGGGTGTTGTGGGATTACGTGGTGGAGTTGTGCGCGCGGGAGCAGGGGTTACTCCTCGGTGAATCCAGCTGAAACCGGATTAACTAGGTAGGAGAGGCAAGCCAGCTCCCACATTGGATCTACGGTATTTCTGAAACCAAGTCAGGC
This sequence comes from Pseudomonas sp. H1_A03, assembly GCF_054685145.1. NCBI lineage: Bacteria > Pseudomonadati > Pseudomonadota > Gammaproteobacteria > Pseudomonadales > Pseudomonadaceae > Pseudomonas > Pseudomonas sp. H1_A03. The sequence goes on along the minus strand of NZ_CP162829.1, from coordinate 5,250,436 downwards.
GCGCAATTCGAACTCCGCGCTGCCCAACCGCTCTCCATTCACCAACACGTGCACGCTATGCCTGCCGGGGTAATGCCTGCGCGTGGTCAGCTCGCGGATATGTTGCTCGCGCCGGATGCTGAGATGTTCCCCCGCGCCGAGAGTAAACGCCTTGAGCTTGAACACCTTTGCCGCGCTGTGCCCGGCACTTTTCACATAGTCGATGGCGTAATCCACCACCAGTTTTTGCGCAGTGTCGGCGGTAGATTCCAGGCTGAAGGACAACTCGATCCGTTCCCCCAGGTTGATCACCGCCGGCGTCACCTTAAGGTCATGGATCGTCACCTCGGCCCTGGCCCCGGCGCCCATGATCGTCAGCGCCCGGGTATTGCCTTGCTTGATCAGGCTGCGCAAGGCGTGGCGGGCGATCCAGGCGGTGTGCGGGTTGTCCAGGTTCCAGCCCTCGATCAGGCTGAGCACCCACTCCGGGTGGTCCTTGGTGATGTCGTTGAGGTGGTTGGCCACGGACTTGCGCACATAAAGGCTGCCGTCAGCCTTGAGGTTGTCGAGGATTGACGCGCACAGTTCGGGATTCGCCTGGACTTCGGCTAGGCGGAACGACCACGGCAGACGCGGCCGCGAGCCTTCGCTGGCGAGGCGGCGCACGTGTTCGTTGTCATCCAGCGACCATGCCTGCATCACCGCCAACGTGCGCTGGAAGTCATCCAGCAGGAAGTGGCGGATGGCGAATTCGGCGGAGCCAAAGGTGGTGAAGTATTTGAGTGCAGCCATGGAGCGCTTGAAGTCATCCCGCCCGTAATTCGCCACGAAGTGCGGCAGGAACAGGCTGACGAACGCGCTGTTCAGGCGCGGGGCGAGGGCGTAAAGCAGCTTGAGGGTTTGCGCATAATCCAGCGGGATCACTGCATGCAGGCTCTCGCTGACCCGCGCCATGCGCTGCATCACCGACAACTCCGTCAGCCCGGACTTGGCGTGCTGGAGGAAGCCCTTGGCGTCGAACGCCGGGTACACCGCCGTCATTTCCGTGGCGATGTGGTGCAGGCGTTCGAGGTTGAAGATTTCCTTGAGCGCCGGGGCGCTTTGTTCGGTCATCGGTGATTCCATGCAGGTGTATGGGCAGATTCAGAGAAACCAGCGGTATTCCCGCGCAGGGATCTCCTGCTGGAAAGCCAAGTGGTCCTGGCGTTTGTTCTCGCAGTACACGTCGATAAATTCGGCGCCCAGCTTATCGCGCAATACCGGTTGATGCTGCATGGCGCGCACGGCGTCGAGCATTTCCACGGGGAAGTCGGTGCCGCTGTTGCGGTCCTCGTTCAATGGGGCGATGGGTTCGCGCTTGGCTTCCAGGCCGTGCTCCAAGCCCACCAAAATCGCCGCCAGCACCAGGTACGGGTTGGCATCCGCACTGGCCAGGCGGTGCTCAATGCGCAGGTTGCGCGGGTCGGACTCGGGAATGCGCACGCACGCATCACGGTCTTCAAAGCCCCAACTTGCGCGCGTTGCCGCGTTGACCGCGCCGCCCAGGCGGCGAAAGGCGTTGTGGTTGGGCGAAAAGATCGGCATGCAGTGCGGCAGCAATTCCAGGCAACCCGCCACGGCGTGGCGCAGCGGTTGTTGCTGGTGCGCCGCCAGCAAATTATTGCCCGCGCCGTCATACAGGCTGACATGCACGTGCATGCCGCTACCGGGGAATTGAAGATAGGGTTTGGCCATGAAGCTCGCACGGTAACCGTGCTTGAGCGCTACGCCGCGGGTGCTGCGACAGAACAGGGCGGCCCAGTCGGCGGCGCGCATACCGTCGTCGAGGTGACCGAAGTTGATTTCGAACTGGCCGGGGCCGATTTCGGCGGTGATCACTGTGATGTCGATGCCTTGGTCCTTGGCGGATTGCGCCATGTCGTCGAGCACTTCGCTGAAGCGTGACAGCCGTTCGATATGCAGGTTGGGTTGGTCGTCAGGGTCATCACTCAGTGGGTCGCGGGCGCATTGCGGCAGGCCATTGTCGAGTTTCTTATCGAACAGGTAGAACTCCAACTCGAACGCCACCACCGGGTGAATGCCCTTTTCTTGCAGGCGTTCCAGCACCCTCGCCAGCACTTCACGGGGTTCGAATTTGATGGGGGCTTCGGTGCCGTCTGAGGTGATCAGCATCTGGCCCAGCGGCTGCGACTCCCAGCTCACCGGCTTGAGCGTGCCCGGCACCAGACGGCGGTTGGCATCCGGGTCGCCGTCGTTGAAGCAATAGTCACCAATCTTGAACAGCCCTCCCTGAACCCCCAGCAGCACGGCGTTCTGCGGCAGCTTCAGCGGGCTGCCGGCGGCGACTTTTTCCAGCATCTCGATGGGGTAACGCTTGCCGTAGAAGTGCCCTGGAATGTCCAAGGCGATCAGGTCTACGTACCGCACGTCGGGATGGTTTTGGCGAAAGGTCCGTACTTCGGCCAGTAACGTGGTGGCATGGCTTTTCACGGGTGCAGCTCCTAGTTGTAAACCCACAACACGCGGGCGGGCAGGTCGGTCAGATTGGCGTAGCGGCAATGGGCGAAGCTGGCCAGGTGGAAGCTGTCGCCGGGGCCGAGGGTGACCGGATCGGTCTCACCTTCGACCCACAGCGTCAATTCGCCCTCCAGTACAAAACCCGCCTGCTCGGCGCGGTCGCTCATGGTTTGTTCACCGCTGTTGGCGCCGGGAGCCAACAGACTGTCGAGCATCGAAAAGGCGCCATTCATGCTTGGCGAGACGAGGATGTCGGTGATGCCATTGGCGTAATACACCGTGCGCCGCTCGTTGGGCCGGGTGATCCAGTCCACCGCCTTGGGTTTAGGTTGGCTGTAGAAGTACGTGGTGGGGACGTCGAGGGCATGGCTGATGGCGGTCAAATCGGCCACGGTCGGGCGTGACAGACCGCGTTCGACCTGGGACAGGAAACCCACGGAACGCTCGATTTTTTGCGCGAGCTGGGCGAGGGTGAGCTTCTTGTGCTTGCGCAGGTCGTGGATCAGTGCGGCCAGGGTGGCGAGTTCTTCTTGTGGGGTCATGAAATTTATTTCGATAAATTTCATGAAAAATTACAGGATTTATTTCATGGAGGCAATGAAATGGATTTAGGCGCGCACTTGTTTGAGCTTGAACAGGAGCTACAGCATACGGCTACCCGTTCGAATGCGGCCCGGTTGGCGCAGCTGTTGGCGGATGATTTTGTTGAGTTTGGTGCCACTGGAAATGTATGGGGCAGTAAGGCAGAGGTGATTTCCGGACTGCAGGATGAGGTGTTTTCTGCGCGCCGTATAACTGATTTCACGGTGAAAAGGCTGACTGAAGGTGTGGCTCTTGTGACCTATCGCTCTCATCGGGACGCAGGTGGGGCTTCGCTGCGCAGCTCGGTATGGCGAGTAGAAGAAGGGCAGTGGCGGATGGTGTTCCATCAAGGCACACCTGTGGCAGTTGCCTAGCTCACTCCGAGGCAAGGCTTGATTGAATGATCAGACGCGCCAGCGGTCCGAACCTGGGTAAGCGCCATTAATTGAAGGAGCACCCATGAAGTCCAAGTCCCTAATCGCCTGCCTGCTGGTTGCCGCCAGCCTGTCCACCGCCAGCTTTGTCGTGCAAGCCGGTGATACCCCCCAGGAAACCGTGCAGCCTTCGACTATCAACGCCCGTGACTTGAAAGAGGGCGACCGCGCGCCGGATATGTTGATGCGCAAGGAATCAGCCGTCAGCGACTGGAAAAAACGTGGCCTCAAGCAGCCTGAAGAAGACAGCCAGTGGGCGCGGGTGGGCGATAAATTCGTCCTGCTCAAGACCACCAACGGCACCATCCTTGAGATCACTCCCGTCAAGAAATGACCTTGCATTTTTGCCCTGTTCCTGAGTTAAGGTAGCCGGCCGTAATGGCCGCGTTACCTTCCAGGAAAGAGAGCAGGATGCTTGCCACAATAAGAAATTACCCCCGCACCGTTAACCTGTTGCTGTCCGCCACGTTGATGCTCACGTTGGCCAAGGCGATCACATTTCCGTACCTGGTGATCTACCTCACCAGCCACTTTGCCCTCGATATCACTCAGGTCGGCCTGGTGATCGGCAGTTCGCTGATTGTCGGCTCGCTGCTCAGTGTGTATGGCGGCTTCCTGGTCGACCGTATCAACAGCTACCGACTGTTGCTCGGCATGAGCGTGCTGTTTGTACTGGGCTTTATCGGCACGCTGCTCGCGCAGGATATCTGGACGTTCTACAGCTGCCTGATCCTGATCAACCTGGCTTACGCGGTGATCGATATTGCGGTCAAAGCCGGTTTTGCCAGCTTGTTGCCCGAAGAGGCACGCAGCGAAGTGTTTTCCATCAAGTACACCCTGACCAATATCGGTTATGCCGTAGGGCCTTTTTTCGGGGCGATGATTGCCAAGCTGGACATCAGTTTGCCGTTTATCCTTTCGGCGCTATTGGGTGTAGGGTTTTTCCTGCTGTATTGGCGTTGGGGTGACCGTACGCTGGCGACCGTCGATGCCACGCAAAAGCCGGTGCCCTTTCTTGCCGTTGGCCGCGTGCTGTTGCGCGATCGTCGCCTGGTCTGCTTCACCGTTGGCGGCGTGCTCAGTGCCGTGGTATTTGGTCAGTTCACCGCATGGCTGTCACAATATTTGGTCACCACCACCACCGCCGAATACACCTACACCGTGGTCAGCGCCGTGCTGACCACCAACGCCGTGTTGGTGATTGCCCTGCAGTATGTGATTGGTCGGCGCATCTCGCATCGCTACTTGGGCCAGTGGCTGATCGCAGGACTGGGCATGTTCATGCTGGGGATCATTGGTTTTGCGCTGTCCACCAGCGTGCTGTGGTGGGTATTGGCAATGGCGGTGTTCACGGTGGGGGAGATCATCGTGTTTCCGGCCGAGTACATGTTTATCGACCGCATCGCTCCGGACCACCTGCGCGGCATGTACTACGGGGCGCAGAACCTGTCCAATCTGGGGGCCGCCCTGGGGCCGGTGTTGTGTGGGCTGGTGCTGGCCAGCCTGCCGGCCCACTACATGTTTTACATGCTGGGGGCGTTTATCGTTGGGGGCGGGGTGTTCTATTTCATTGGTGCGTCGCTGAAGGCAAGTCATCCAGCGTGAGCTTGCCGACGGTGTTGCATTGCAGTTCGTAACGCAGCTCTTCCACCATTTTTTCAACTTCTTGCGGGGTCTGCAGCCGGTTCGTGCTGATCCCGGTGACGACCAGATCAACCCGGCCGGTCTCCGCGTCGTAGACCTTGAGGGTCAGCGAAGCGTCCCGGCACAGGGTGAATTCGCACGTCAGTGGCGACAGACCTTCTTCGATGCAATTGCGCAGTTGAGAGAGGGTAAACATGGGGGTTCCTTCAGGGTGTAAATGCGGTGGCACACGATCAAAGCCTTGTGCCCACGCCCTGAAGGTTAGGGTTTACTTGCCCGCGTCATAAGTTGAATTCGCACTAGCCGCACTAGTGCATTTGCACCGCGTTCACTTGTTCTTGAGCCGCAACTCGCCGGCAAACAGTCCGCGTTCGCGGGCCCAAACGATCGCTGCACTACGACTATGCACCCCCAGCTTGGAGTACACCGTGGCCACATGGTTACGCACCGTGTTGGGCGCCAGTTTGAGGCGCGAGGCAATTTCCTTGTCAGCCAGCCCTTCGCAGATCAACCCCAAAACATCCCGTTCGCGGGCCGTGAGGTCGGTGAACGCGACATTCGGCAGGTTCGGGCTGTTGACGCTTTTGGCGTTCGCCAGTTTCTCGATCAGTGTCTGGCTGAACCATGAAGCGTCTTGCATGACTTCCTCGATGGCGGCCACCAGTTCCAGCTCCGAGCGCTTGCGTTCGGTGATGTTCATCAGCACCAGCAGGTAGCAGGGCACATCCTGAATGATCACGGTGTCCGCGGACACGACACAGTCGATAACCTCATCGCCTTTCTTGCGCACCTTCAAATCCTGGCCGTCAAAGCTTCCGGCTTTTTCCAGGGTGGTGAACAACAGGGCGCCAGCCGGTGCGCTGTCGATAAAGCCAATTTCTTCGATGGCCTTGCCGATCAATTCTTCGCTGGTGTACCCCGTGATCGTCATGAACGCCTCATTCACATCCACCACTTGACGGTTCGCGGCGCTGCAGACCAACGTCGGCACCGGGGTCAGGCGAAATGATTTGGCAAACCGTTCTTCACTCTGGCGCAGCGCGGTTTCGGCCTTGCGCCGAGGCTCCAGGTCCGTGAAGGAGAACAGCATGCAGGCCTCTTCGTTCATGTCCAGCGGCTGGCCGGCGACGATCACCAGTTTGCTGCCGCCTTCGGGCAATCTCAGTTCGGCCTGCATCTGCGGTATGGTCGCGCCATCGCCCAGGCGCTGGATCGCCAGGTCCTTGCGCTCGGCCTGCTCCAGCACGTCCAGCTCATAGACGGACTTGCCGATGACTTGGTCGCGGTTGTAACCGGTCATCTCCAGAAAGCCTTGGTTGACCTTGATATAGCGCAAGTCGCTCAGACGGCAGATCACCGCAGGCGCCGGGTTGGCATTGAAGGTTTTCTCGAAGCGCTGCTCGGCACTGGCCCATTCGGTGGCGTCGCTGAGGATCAGTACCAGCAGCTCCGGTTCGCCACGCGAGTCGGTGATCACCAGACTGCGCAGGCGGTGCACCCAGGTTTTGTCCGAATCGGCGTTTGGAATCACCTCCACCACGACGTCGCTGAATTCGTCGCCAGCAGCAGCACGGGCCAGGGGATAGTTTTCCAGCGTCAGTGGGTGATTGTTGCGATAGCGCAGCGTGAAGCGCTCGGCATACTCCTGCGCATTCGCGCCTAGCCCCATCACGTCGCCCACGCCGTGCATGTTCAGTGCGGCTTCGTTGGCCCACAGGATGGTCTGGTCGACCTCGGCGAGAATGATCCCATCGGATAGTCCGGAAATGATCTGCTGCAGTTGGCGGCGGTTGGTTTCTTTGGCGAGGACGTCCTGGCTCATGATTTCTCCGGATAAAAGCGTATAAAAACTCCGACATCCACGCTTCAGGATAGTGCAGAGAATGTGAGGGGGCCCAAGTGCGAATGCATCAGGCGATCTGGTGCATTTGCGCCACGACCGAACGGATGTCGTTTCGCCACACTCCCACTCAACAAGGCACATTGCCTTGCTCCCATAACTTGTGAAGGACCTCTGTATGACCACTGTCTATGAAACCAATCGCTCGCTGTTTCGCGTGTCCTGGAGCTCGGTATTGGCCGGTAGTGCAATTGCCCTGGTGACCTACCTGGTCCTCAGCGTGCTCGGCACTGCCATTGGCGCCAGTGCAGTTGAACCAATGGAAGCGGGCAACCCATTGAGCGGTTTCGGCACGGGCGCGGGCATCTGGCTGTTTGTCTCCACCCTTGTAGCGATCGGCGTCGGCGCCTTTGTCGCCGGCCGTACTGCACCGGATCGCGGTGGCCTGCACGGCGTGTTGACCTGGACCGTCACCACCTTGCTCACCACTTGGCTACTCGCGGGTCTGGCTGCCAGTGTGGTTGGCACCGCCGGCAACATGGTGGGTAAAGGCTTGTCGGCTGCCGGTAGCGGTATTGCCGCGGCGGCGCCTGGCATTGGCGACAGCGTCAAGCAGCAACTGAACGAACAAGGTATTCAACTGGACTGGAACAGCCTGCAGGGCGAACTCGATACGTTGCTCAAGCAGAGCGGAAAACCAGAATTGGACCCTGCGAACGTCGAGCAAAAAGCTGACCAAGCCAGCGCTGATGGCAAGCAAGCCGCGACGGATGCAGCGACCAATCCCGCACAGGCTGGCGACCAGTTGAAGCAGTGGTTTGAACGCGTGAAAGCGTCCGGTGAACCTGCGCTGAACGCGGCGGATAAAGAAGCACTGGTCAACATCGTGGCGGCGCGTACCGGCAAGAGCAAGGAAGAGGCCACGCAGATCGTCGATAACTACGCCCAGGCTTATCAGCAAGCCATGCAGAAGGTCGAAGAGCTGAAGCAACAGGCTGAACAGAAAGCCCGTGAAGCGTCTGAAGTGGCTGCCAAGCAGATTTCCCGTGCGGCCTGGAGCGCCTTGGCGATGCTGCTGTTGGGTGCGGCGCTGAGCTTCTTTGTGGGGCGTATGGCGCTGACTAATCGTCGTGTGCCGTTGGCCTGACTTCTTGTGATGAGGGTGGTGAGAGGGGGACCTCTCACCACGCTTTTGCTAAACCACTAACCCTCCCACGACTGGCACGATGATCAGCGTACTCAACGCCATAGAAAGCACGTTACCGATGTAGGGGTGGAAGTGAGCCGGCAACTTTCCCGCGATGGCGCACGCTAAAGGCGGAGCAATCAATGCACCGAGCAGCGCACTTGAACCCATCACCATCCAACTTCCTCCATGGGTCAACACGGCAGCCGGTACCACTGACACCAAGGGAACATAGGTGGGATACCATCCTCGCTTGATCCACTCATGTCGCCAGATGACCACGCCCAGCGCAGACGTCAATGCTTGCGCGCCTATCAGGTGCAATATGAGGCCTGAGCCGTACGCCGGGCTCACGGGATTCAGGGCGTACGCCAATAGGACTCCCGCCAACAGACCCAGACTGGCTAGCTCGTTGCCGAAAAAAGGGGCTTCGGAGAAATCTGCCAGCACCCGGCGCAGGCTCCAAGTCACGCCATAAGTGGGAAGAGCGGCAGGCTTCGGTTTGGCCGGTGGGGTAAAGTCCGAGCGCACCATAGAGGGCATCCAACGACATAGCATAAACGCGATCACGCTACCGATAGCCATGCCCATCACGTTGCCAATCACCGCCGGCAACCCCAGCGGCACGCAGACGACGTTGACGATCAACAGGCACATCGGCGTAACCAGCACTGCGCCGAGTGCTGCGCCAGTGAGGGTGACCTTCCACCCGCCGCCAAACATCAGCACCATGGCTGCCGGCAACGAGACGAACGCCGCGAACGTCGGTTGCCATGTCTCAGCGGTGACAGCCCATCCCCACAGCAAGTTGCTGAGTAGCAGGCCGAGCAACGAGCTGGTTATCAGCCAAGGCCATAATCCGGTCCCATAGGAAATGGAGAAACCTTGCCAGGCCTTCCCCTTCCGGCTGGCCCACCAGGCCAGGTAGGCACCTCCCAGCAGGCCGAGCGACGCCAGTTCATGTTTGTAGAAAGCGACCTCGCTGATATCGCCAAGTACCCAGCGCAGCCAGGCAACGGGGTGTGGAAGGCTTTGCACCATATCGGTGTAGCCAGGCCAGGGCTCGGTGAACGCTAACCACACAATGATCAGAGCGCTGGTCAGCGCAATCACAACAACAGTCCTGTCAATGTTGGGCCAGGGGGTTCGTGGTTTTTCTAAGAGGTTACCCATAGTCAACCCTCCAATCAGCGCGGCAGGGCAGGGTGTTGGGCGTAACCGAGCATTTGATCGTAGAGATCATTGCGTCGATCGCGTTGCAGGTCGTTGAGGCTGTTCCAGATCGGTGCACTGCGGGCGCTGGTGATATCAATGTCGGCGAACAAAATCTCCTGGCGATTGGCCGAAGCGACAGCGCCAATCGGCCAGCCATTGGTTCCGGCAATCAATGAGCATCCGAGGTAACGGGCGTTTCGCTCCTCGCCAATGCGGCTGGCGGCAGCGATAAACACGTTGTTGACGTGGGCGGCGGTCATCGTCAGGTATGACGCCATGCATTTGCCCGCTTCATCGAATAGCGGCGGTGGTGTCCACACCCAGTTGTTCAGGCTACAAATAATATCTGCGCCTTGTTGGCTGAGAATGCGTGGCACCTCCGGGAACCAGATGTCCCAGCAAATCAGCAAGCCAATACGGCCGATCGGCGTTTCAAATACCGGAAAGCCTGTATCGCCGGGGGTGAACCAAAGCTTTTCCAGGTTCCACAAATGCGCTTTGCGGTATTTTCCGATGTAGCCTTCGGGCCCTAACAGCACGGCCGTATTGAATAGCTGCATACCGTCTATTTCACACAGGCCTGCTACCAGATACACCTGGTGCCTGCAGGCAAACTCTATCCACGCTTGCACGCTGGTACCGTCTGGCACTCGCTCTGCGTGATCAAAAGCATCCTGGCGGCTGCTGAAGAAATACCCGCAATTGGTGAGCTCGGGCAACACGATCAGGTTGGCTCCGCCGCTCGCGGCTTCGGCCGCCAGTGCGAGGCTCTGACTCAGGTTATTGGCGCGGTTGGCCATGCCGACCTGTGGATCAAGTTGAATGACCGCTACGCGTGCAGGGCTTACTGGTTCGCTCATTGAGGTGACCTCTTATTGTTATACAACCGGAAGATGGTTGGATGTTTATAAGAGGCGACAATATGTTTAATTAAAAGTCAGACGGTTCTCGTTGCTACGTAGTCTATTTCCTTTATTGCTCGGTTTTGTATTCTGGGTAGTCCTGCATATCAAAGCCGCCGTTGAAGTTGGCGCGTGTTTTATTGCAGATGTTTATCACTGTGTCGACGGCGCCTCTGAAGCAAGGCTCAGTCCAGCCAGCATCAACGGAAAACGACTCGCCGCAGAGATAAAGTCCCGACTTATGAGAGAAGTCCCTGTTGTATTTCATTAAGGACACCGCGTGGTAGTAGGTGCCTGCGCGATAGAGCTTTGCACAACCCAGCGAGTGTTTGTCGTTCATCCAGCGTTGAACGACTGCCTGTTTACGGCCTATATACGGTGAGATTTTTTCTTTGATGTTTGTGGACTTCAAGAGGATTCGGTCTAGCTCCTTTATGCATTTATCGACCAGTTGTTCGTCGTCAAATACCGATAGCTTGGTAGCGTCGTCTTCCCACGTGTAGCTGAGCAGGATGCAGTCATAGGTATTATTATTGTGGTAGCGGTAGGTATATACATCATGTAGCCAGCTGTCCGTAATGATCGCTTGAGGTATGTTTTTGTTATCTGAAAGAAACGACTTTTTCAGTGGGGCGTAGACTTTGCAGCTGGTTTCCCAGTGGGCGGTTTTATAGGCTTCTATAATGTCGAATGGGAGTGTTTTCTGGTTGAAGTTTTCAATTGGTATTTGTGTCTCGATCAGCCAGGAGGGGAGTGTCATTACGACAGAGTCACAATCGATAAATACGTTTTCCGTTTGATCTTTTTGTGTGGCGTTCCAGCTGTAATACACGCGTATTTTTCCGTCCTTGAGTTTTTTCAGTTTTGTCACTGCACTGCGGGTCAGTAAACCGGATGGGCTCTTTAAAAGGTGTTCGTACAAAGATTCATCAGTCTCGTCGGGCTTTATGAATAGCAGCGATTCCGCCAGCGATCCAAGGCCAATATAGTGTGGTTTGTTAAATTTAAGCCCTCTGGAGTCCAGGGTCTCTTTAGCATCCAGGTACGGTGCGTCCATGGGGGTACCGTCTGCGTCAACCCGACCGTGAATCAACTGCAGATGACTGCTGAATCCAAATATCGCCGTGCGCAGAGGGTAAAGCGCGCATACGTCATAGAAGGCGCCCCAACTACCATCACCAATTCCGATGGCGTAGAAAACCGCAGATTCCTGGGCACTCATACCCAGGCCGCCAAAGTTTCCAGGATCACTGTGGTGCCACGTATCAATACTTGGCAGCTTGACCAGGTCCCGAAAGGACATACCTTCGTATTTTCTTACTATCGATGCCCACATGTCCTCCCAGCGTTCGGATCCGTAATATTCGGAGACGCACAGCGTCATACGCTCGGCAAATGTCTTCCATTTCGCGAAAACGTTACCCAGCGTTTGCCCTGGCGGGGCTGTTTTTCCATCGGCGTTTTTCCATATCAGTAGGGTGGGTTCACTGCTGTTATCTATGCTCCCTTCTCTTAGGAATATACCGGTTGAGCGGACTGCCGGGCTGCCCGGGTTTGGAAAGTCTGAATGGCGCAAATCGAATTCGTTAGCGTAATAGGCCATCAGTGAACGACCGTCTTTGGGCGGCTCATTTGTCTTGTTGAAGAACGGCATCCTCATTGCACCCATCTCGAAAGGGGGCCTGCCTGGCGTGTTGGTGTGATTGCTCCCAAGGGCGGTAAGGTGTCGGCCGCCAATACGCTTGGATTTTTCAAGTAAGGTAATGTTTGTGAACCCGCACCTGTAAAGCTCGCGCGCAGTCGTCAGGCCGGTAATGCCAGCGCCAATAACGCAGATTTTATGATCGGGTTCAGTGGCGTGGGCAATCCCGTTTACCTGTTCAACCAACGCGCGATAGTCAAAGCACAGGTCGGGTGGATTGGGGAATGTTGCCCTCCATTTGTTCTCGGTAGAGCGCTTTTCTCGATGCTGCCGCTGGGCAATGTCTGCGGGGTAGTTGAAGCCGGAACCGATGGTCATTCTGATATTCCCTATTCAGAGTAATGAACGCTTCATAGGTTGAGCGTTGGCACTGGACGCGAGAAATAGTCTGAAGGTGTTTTTGGGGGAGGGAGCGTCGTGTTTTTTTGTAAGTGCATTTCAAGCAGCAAGCGCAGAGAGAACCCTCTCCCCCTGAAAGGCGCTGCGGCGTGTCGCAACTATCAGTGTTGCGTTTGAAGCTTGCCAAACCCGTTTGATTCTGGGAAAAACGCCATCCTTTGCGTCCTAATGAGACCCCCCATGAGCCACGACGAACTCCAGATCACCGACATCCGCCTCGGCACCGGCAAAGCCGTGGTCAAGGGCGCGTTGATTAACACCCAATACACCGGCACCCTGGAGGACGGCACGGTATTCGATTCGTCCTGGGAGCGCGGCAAGCCGTTCCAGTGTGTGATCGGCACCGGGCGGGTGATCAAGGGCTGGGACCAGGGTTTGATGGGTATGCAGGTGGGCGGTGTTCGCACCTTGTTCGTGCCGGCGCATCTGGCGTATGGCGAACGGTCGATGGGCGCGCATATCAAGCCCAACAGCAACCTGCGTTTTGAGATTGAGTTGTTGGAAGTGCTGACGCGAGATGATTGAGGGCGGATGAACATGGATGTTGATGAGCACGTGTTGCCCGCTTGCTCTGTTGCAGGTATTCGGGTGGTTGAGCTGTGCGCTAGCGACGAGGCCGATCTGCAACGGTTTTTCGAGCGAGCGCCGGATTATTTCATTGCGGTGAACGGCGAGCCGGCCACGCCGACTGAGGCGTGCGAGGAGTTGCACGGGCAACTGCCCACAGGATGGACCTGCCGCCGGATGTATTGGCTGGGTTATCGCGATGCTGACGACCGATTGGTCGCGGTGGTGAACATTGCCGCTGACTTGCTGGCGAGCGGGGTGTGGCATATCGGGCTGCTGCTGGTCGATTCGTGCCTGCATGGCACTGGCCTTGCGCAACGACTGCATGCGGACCTTGAAGTATGGGCTGCGAAGAAGGGCGCCCAATGGCTGCGGTTGACGGTGGTTATCGGCAATATCAAAGCCGAGCGTTTCTGGCCCAGGCTTGGGTATGTGCAGGTACGTACGCGGGAGGGCGTGACGATGGGACGGCAGGTGAACCGGGTGTCGATTCAGGTCAAGGCGCTGGCGGGTGGGGCGGTTGAGGATTACTTGAGGCGGGTGGCGAGGGATCGACCGGGTACGCCATAGCAACGGATGTACGCCAATCGGTGTGGGAGCTGGCTTGCCTGCGATGGCGGCCTTTCAGCATAGCCCCATTGCCTGACACTGCGCCATCGCAGGCAAGCCAGCTCCCACATTTGATCTTCAGCGTATCCGGGAAAACGGCTTTCCTGAACCCACCCTGAAGAATCTTCTCATTCCCCATCGGGAAACTTTCCTACGGTTTACTCTCCTGAAGTCGGGGCGTAAGCTTCGCGCGTTTTCATCAATAGCGGAGACCCTCAGTGGGTACTTGTTCGAGTGACAGTAGTCGGCCGGTTCTGGTAACCGGCACAGGCTTGGCAAGGTAACGCGCATTCTTCCGATGCCGTTGTCTCGCCAATAAAAGCGAGAAGCGGCATCCCGGCAGTAGCCAGTCCTGGCGCCTGCCCGAATCCCTCTCATCGACGCTGACCAGCACCTGACTCACCTCGGGATGCTACGGACGCGCCTGCCTTTACGGTGGGCGGGCCAAGCTGACTGTGCCTGTAAAATGGCGCGGGGCAGACGGCCGTACCTGCACGAGTGTTTCCTCGCGCAGGAGTAACACCATGAACTTCACGCTGCTCAAAGAGTTCTTCGCCGGCTTCCTGCGGACCCGGCATATTGCCCGGCATTTCCGCCGCCTGGCGATGCTCGAAACCGTGACCGACGCCAGTGTCAGCCGCGAAGTACCACCGACCCTGGCACAAACCCTGGTGGTCTCGGCCAACAACAGCGCCGTGCAATTGCTAGGCACGCTAGGCAGTCATTCCGAAGGTTTGAACACCCAAGAGGCCGATGCCCTGCGCGTGCAATACGGCTTCAACGAAGTCGAGCATGAGCAGCCGCTGCCCTGGTGGGTGCACCTGTGGCACTGCTACAAGAACCCGTTCAACCTCTTGCTGACCCTGTTGGCAGTCATCTCCTGGCTGACCGAAGACATGAAGGCCGCCACGGTGATTTTCTCCATGGTAGTGCTGTCGACGCTGCTGCGTTTCTGGCAGGAGGCCAAATCCAACAAGGCCGCCGATGCACTGAAGGCCATGGTGAGCAACACCGCCACGGTGCTGCGTCGCGATGAGGCCAAGCGCATCGAGTTACCGATCAAGCAGTTGGTGCCCGGCGACCTCATTGTGCTTTCGGCCGGCGACATGATCCCGGCCGACTGCCGTGTGCTCAGCGCAAAGGACCTGTTCGTCAGCCAAGCGGCGATGACCGGGGAATCGATGCCGGTGGAGAAGTTCGCCCAGCAGCAGGACGCCAACACCCGCAACCCGCTGGACCTGGAGAATATTCTGTTCATGGGCACCAACGTGGTGTCCGGCGCGGCGACGGCGGTGATCCTGACCACCGGTAACAGCACCTATTTCGGCGCGTTGGCCCAGCGTGTGACGGCCACCGACCGCGCGACCACGTCGTTCCAGCACGGCGTTAACAAAGTCAGCTGGTTGCTCATTCGGTTCATGTTCGTGATGGCGCCACTGGTGCTGTTCATCAACGGTTTCACCAAGGGTGACTGGACTGAGGCGCTGCTGTTTGCATTGTCGATTGCCGTGGGCCTCACCCCGGAAATGTTGCCGATGATCGTCACCTCCACCCTGGCCAAGGGCGCGGTGTTTCTGTCGCGCAAAAAGGTCATCGTCAAGCGCCTGGACGCGATCCAGAATTTCGGCGCCATGGATGTGCTGTGCACCGACAAGACCGGCACGCTGACCCAGGACAGGATTTTCCTGGCGCGCCATGTGGACGTGTGGGGCGAAGAGTCCGACGATGTGCTGGAAATGGCCTACCTCAACAGCTACTACCAGACGGGTCTGAAAAACCTGCTGGACGTGGCGGTGCTGGAGCACGTGGAGGTGCATCGCGAGCTGAAAGTCGGCACCGCGTTCCACAAGGTCGATGAGATCCCGTTCGATTTCAATCGTCGCCGCATGTCGGTGGTAGTGGCCGAGGAAGGCTTGCCGCACCTGTTAATTTGCAAGGGTGCCGTGGAGGAAATCCTCTCGGTGTGCAACAACGTGCGCCATGGCGACACCAACGAGGCGCTGACCGATGAACTGCTGGCACGTATTCGCCAGGTCACCGCTGCGTTCAACGAAGAAGGCTTGCGCGTGGTGGCCGTGGCCGCGCAACCGATGGCACCGGGGCGCGACACCTACAGCCTGGCGGATGAGCAAAACCTCACGCTGATCGGCTACGTGGCTTTCCTCGACCCACCGAAGGAAAGCACCGCACCCGCCCTCAAGGCGCTCAAAGCCCATGGCGTCGCGGTAAAAGTGCTGACCGGTGACAACGAGCTGGTCACCGCCAAAATCTGCCGCGAAGTGGGCCTGGAGCAACAAGGCCTGCTGATGGGCAACGACATCGAGGACATGACCGACGCCGAGCTGGCAGAGGCTGTGGAAACCACCAACGTGTTCGCCAAGCTGACGCCGAGCCACAAGGAGCGCATCGTGCGCCTGCTCAAGGCTAACGGACATGTGGTGGGCTTTATGGGCGATGGCATCAACGATGCGCCGGCGTTGCGTACCGCTGACATCGGTATTTCGGTGGACAGCGCGGTGGATATTGCCAAGGAAGCCGCCGACATCATCCTGCTGGAAAAGAGCCTGATGATCCTGGAGGAGGGCGTGCTGGAGGGGCGGCGTACCTTCGCCAACATGCTCAAGTACATCAAGATGACCGCCAGTTCCAACTTTGGCAACGTGTTCTCGGTGCTGGTGGCCAGTGCATTTATCCCGTTCCTGCCGATGCTGCCGATGCATTTGCTGGTGCAGAACCTGCTGTATGACATTTCGCAGATCGCGATTCCGTTCGATAACGTCGATGAAGAAATGCTCGCCAAGCCACAACGCTGGCAACCGGGCGATGTCGGCCGTTTCATGCTGTTTTTCGGGCCGATCAGTTCGATCTTTGACATCACCACGTTTGCACTCATGTGGTATGTCTTCGATGCCAACACCCCCGACCACCAGACCCTGTTCCAGTCCGGCTGGTTTGTGGTGGGGCTGCTGACCCAGACGCTGATCGTGCACATGATCCGCACCCCGAAAATCCCCTTCCTGCAAAGCCGTGCGGCGATGCCGTTGATGGTGATGACCGGCGTGATCATGGCCGTGGGGATTTTCCTGCCGATGGGACCGTTGGCGCATTACTTTAAATTGCAGGCGCTGCCATCGCTGTACTTTGTGTTCCTGCCCGTGATCCTGCTGGCGTACATGGCCCTGACCCAGGCGGTGAAGGGTTACTACATCCGTAAGTTTGGCTGGCAATAAACAGGGACGATTTCCTATGCAAGCAATCAATAATATCAACCTCAATTCCCTGATCGACACCCTGGTCAGCCTCACTGCGGCATTCATCCTCGGTGGCCTGATCGGTTTCGAACGTCAATACCGCCAGCGCACCGCAGGTCTGCGCACCAACGTGCTGGTGGCGGTGGGCGCGGCGATTTTCGTCGACATGGCCAACCGTCTCGGCGGTGCAGAAGGCGCGGTGCGCGTAGTGGCGTATGTCGTGTCGGGTATCGGCTTTCTCGGCGCCGGTGTGATCATGCGTGAAGAGGGCAATGTGCGCGGGCTCAACACCGCCGCCACGCTCTGGGCGTCGGCGGCGGTGGGGGCTTGCGCGGGTGCCGACCTGATCCTCGAAGCGCTGCTGGGCACGCTGTTCGTGCTGGCGGCCAACACCTTGCTGCGGCCGATCGTCAACAATATCAACCGCCAGCCGCTGGATGTGGTGTCGGCAGAGGTGACCAATATCTTGTATGTGATCGCCCGGCGTACCCAGCAGAAAGCCGTGCTGGCGTTGCTGGAGGCCGAGCTGGCGCGTTGCAATTACCCAGCCAGCGATGTTGACGTGCGCCCCTTTGGCACGGAGGAAGTAGAAATCGAAGCTACCCTGGCCGTGACATCGGTCGACGGTGACGAGTTGGACGCCCTGGTGGCAAGGATATCGATGTCGACTCTGGTGGTGCAGGCGTTCTGGAGTCCGAGTACCACCGAGTAATCTCCAGCTGTAGGGATTTATCCCGCGCAAAGTTGACTATGCTAGGAAAAGTCCCACAAGCAATCAGGACTATCCCTTCATTTGATAAGGCGCCACGTTGCTAAGGTTGCGCGCTTGCGCCTCAGGAACAAGGGCGCGGTTCGACGTGTTTACTGTGCTTTATCAAAAGGAGGGGGTCTGTACTGCCTGAAGTGTCATGCAGAGTAATCAGCACCGTTTGTCGGAACTGTTACTTTTCACAGGTAGATAGGTCCCGTGTGATATGTAAGCGTACCGATCCCTCGGGGAGTCTTATGAGCAAAGCTTTAATTGTGGATGATCACCCTTTCATACGCTCAACCGTGAAGTTTCTGTTGAAGCAGGAAGGCTTCGACAAAATATTTGAAGCAGGCAACGGTGCTGACGCCATGCAGATTGCGCGTGAGGAACGCCCCGATCTGGTCATCCTCGACTTGGCAATGCCCAAGCTCGGCGGCCTGGAGGTGATCAGCCGGATCAAGGCACTGGAACTGCCTTGCAAAATTCTGGTGCTGACTTCGTACTTGGCAGTGTTCTTCTCTACCCGCTGCATGCGCGCCGGAGCCATGGGCTTTGTTGCCAAGACGGGTGAACTCGACGAGTTGCAAAAGGCTATCAGGGCGATCAGGTCCGGTTACAGCTGCTTCCCCAGCGTGGCCACCAGTTCGGTGCGCCGTGATGATTTGCAGACCACCGAGCAAGAACTGGTGGACGCGCTGTCGGATCGCGAATTGACGGTATTGCAAAAACTGGCGCTGGGCCTGGGCAACAAGGAAATCGCTGAGGACATGTTGTTGAGCCACAAGACCATCAGCACCTATAAGACGCGACTCAAGGAGAAGCTGCGTATGTCCTCGGTGGTGCACCTGTCCAAGTTCGCCCAGCGCAATCATCTGATCTGAAATGACCATCTCCCGGCTGTTGATATTCACGGCCTTCCTGCTGATGGGGCTGTTGCCCTGCGCGGCGATGGCCCTGGATGAGCCACATACACTGCGACTGTTCGGCCATTCCACGCTTGAAAACCCACGCCTGGAACTTGAGGAAAGTGACTGGCGTTGGCTGCGCGAGCGACGGGTGTTGGTGATGGGAGTGTCAGCGCCCGACTACATACCTTTCGACCAATCCAACGAAAACGACTTTGAAGGCATCACGGCTGACTATACGTGGCTGATCAGCCTTATTTTAAACATACCTATCGAGGTTCGACGCTACGACACCCGTGATGAAGTCATCGAAGCGCTCAAACGGGGCGAGGTGGATTTAGTCGGGTCTGCCAACGGTTACGAAGCGGCCGATAAGGAACTGATACTGTCGCGTTCCTACGCCAATGATCAACCCGTGTTGGTGACTCGCACGGGTGACAGCCATTCATTGAGCGTCGACCTGGCTGGCAAGCGCGTAGCGATGCTTTACCACTATATGCAGCCTGACGCTGTCCAGGCCTTTTATCCCCAGGCGCAACTGCAGCTGTACGGCTCGACTCACCAGGCGATCGGTGCCGTGGCGTTCGGTCAGGCGGATGTCTACTTGGGCGACGCCATCAGCACTCGCTATCTGATCAACAAGAACCACCTCAATAACGTCCGCATGGCAGATTTTTCCGCACTGGAGGTCAACCCGTTCGGGTTCGCTTTCAACCAGGACAACATCCGTCTGCTGAACATCATCAATGCAGCGCTGGGCATTATCACGCCCAGCCAGCAGATGGAAATCCTGCGCCGCTGGAGTGCAGGCGACAGCGGTTCCCTGGCCGCTGACCGGTTGCGTTTGAGTGAGAGTGAGCAGCGCTGGCTGATAAAGCACCCACGCGTAACAGTGGCTGTGCTCGACAAGTTCATGCCGCTGTCATTTTTCAATGAGCAAGGCCAACCGGTGGGTTTGAGCGACGAGGTGTTGTCGCGGATCAGCTTGCGTACGGGTTTGAAGTTCGAAGTGGTGCAAGGCAGCTCGTTGCCTCAGCAAGTTGACGACGTCAGCACCGGCAAAGTGGACATGCTGGCGGTGATCACGCCCAGCGTCGAGCGTGCCGAAAAGCTGCGCTTTACCCGACCCTATCTGTCCAATCCTTATGTATTGGTGGCGCGCGCCGGCGACGAACGTTTGGTTACGCTCGAAGACATGCCCGGAAAACGCCTGGCGTTTATTGGCGGCAACAGCCTCGCCGCGCAAATTGCCCGCGACTATCCAGGTATCGAATTTGTCGACGTCGCAAACCCGGAGGACGCCATGGATTTGGTCGCCAAGGGCAGTGTCGATGCGACCGTTATTTCGCTGATCAGTGCACGCTACATGATTGCGCGCCATTACCGTGATCGCTTGCGTATCACCAGCACCGTCGGTACGGAGCCAGCGCGGATTGCTTTCGGTGTCAATCGCAGCCAACTGGAGCTGTATTCGATCCTCGAGAAGGCGCTGTTGAGTATCACGCCTGAAGAAATGGACGAGCTGACCAACCGTTGGCGCAGTGAGATCATCATCGAAGACAGCTATTGGATCAGTCATCGCAACGTGATTATCCAAGGATTTGGCGTGGCCGCGTTGCTGCTGCTGATCACCCTGGGCTGGGTGCTCTACCTGCGCAACCTGATTCACAAGCGAACACAGGCCGAACGGGCCCTGAGCGACCAGATGCGGTTCATGAGCGTTCTGATCGACGGCACTCCGCACCCAATTTACGTGCGCGATCGCCAGGGCCGGTTAATGGCCTGCAATAACGCTTACCTCGATGTATTTGGCTTTAAGTTGGAGGATGTGATCGGCAAGACCGTGGTGCAAACCGATACGGGCAACCCGCCCCAGGCACAGTCGTTCCACGCCGAATACTTGAGCTTGATGGCGCGGGGTGAGCCGCAGATCCAGGATCGCGTACTCAAGGTTCCCGATGGCAGTGTGCTAACCATCTACCAATGGATGCTGCCGTACCGAGATAGCAATAGCCACGTTGTAGGCATGATTGCGGGTTGGGTGGATGTGAGCGAGCGCCAGCGGCTGTTGAGCCAGTTGCAGGCAGCCAAGGAGGACGCAGACTCGGCAAACCGCGCCAAGACCACATTCCTCGCGACCATGAGCCATGAGATCCGCACGCCGATGAATGCCGTGATCGGCATGATCGAATTGGCCCAGAAAAACGCCGAGCAGGGCCGCGTCGATCAGGATGCGCTGGAGGTGGCGTCGATGGCCTCGCGAAGCATGCTGGAATTGATCGGCGATATTCTGGACATTGCGAAGATAGAATCCGGCCACCTATCCCTGACCTTGGCGCCGGCCAATCTCCACGAGTTGTTGGCATCTGTGGCGCGTGTGTTTGAGGGGCTGGCGCGGGACAAAGGCTTGCAGCTGCAAGTGGAGCTCGATCCGATGACTGCCCGCTCGGTGCTCATCGACCCTTTGCGCTTCAAGCAAGTGGTGTCCAATCTGCTGGGGAATGCCATCAAGTTTACCGCCACCGGTCAGGTTCGCCTGGGTGCACAGTGCGCCCCGGCGTTGGCCGGTGACCACTTGAACCTACGGTTGTATGTCGAAGACACGGGGGTTGGCATCAGTGCTGAAGATCAGCAGCGTTTGTTCAACCCATTTATCCAAGGGAGTAATAACGAACAGTCGGCGCGCAGTGGTTCCGGCCTCGGGTTAGTGATCAGTCGCAACCTGTGCGAGATGATGGGCGGTCAACTGCGCTTGAGCAGTGTGCTGGGCAAGGGGACGCGGGTGGACGTGACGTTGGCGCTGGCGTTGACCAGCGCAGCACAGGTTTCGACTCCCGTCGCACGTGTTCCACCGACGCAGGCGTTGAACCTCCTGGTGGTCGACGACTACCCGGCCAACCGCTTGTTGCTGACTCGTCAGCTGAGCTTCCTTGGGCATCACATCGTCACGGCCGAAGATGGCGCCGAGGGCTTTGCACTGTGGCAGGCCGGGCATTTTGATGGCGTCATCACGGATAGCAACATGCCGGTTATGGACGGTTACACGCTGGCACGTAATATCCGTGCCCAAGAGCGTCAGCGTGGTCTGGTGCCGTGCCTGCTGCTGGGGTTCACTGCCAACGCCCAGCCGGAGGAAACCGAACGCTGCAGGCAGGCGGGCATGGATGGTTGCCTGTTCAAACCGACCGGCCTTGATGATTTGCGTGCGGCGCTGGCACCTCGCAGCGCAGCAGCCGTGACGGGTGAGGTCGAGCCGGCGTACGACCTCAGTACGCTGACTACGCTGACAGGCGGTGACACTGCCGCGCTTAACGAGTTACTCGTGCCATTGCTCATCAGTCTTGCAGAAGATCGCCTGCTGCTGCCGACGCTGCAAAATCACGCGGATATCGCCAAGTTGCATGACCTGGCTCATCGCGTGAAAGGGGGCGCTCGCATGGTCAAGGCCCACAGGTTGGTCGCCTGTTGCGAAACCTTGGAAGGGGTGTGTGAAAGACATGACCACCAGGCATTGGCGGCCGCGATACAGGCGCTGGACGCGGCCATCGATGGTTTGCATCACAGCCTGAGCCGGCACAGCAAGCAGGCTTGACTGAGGTGGATAGCCATTCGGCGGATTTGGGAGAACTCCTACATGGAAGGGGAACAAGCCTGATTTTGTCTTCGGCATATGTCTGGAAAATGGGCCTCGCTCACTGACGAGCACTGCCTGCCCAGGGGTTTGCCATGCCAAACAAAGCACTGACTATCCTGATTGCCGATGAGCAACACCTGCAACGCCTGTACATCGAGAAAATGCTCAACAAGCTGGGGTATCACCGGATCGTACCGGTGCAAACCTTCGAAGAGGTCCAGCTACTCACTGCTATCCCGGCCCAACCCTTTGACGTGCTGATCATCAATGCGGGGCTGGCGGTCCACGCTTGCGGGCTTCAACCTCAGGCGCATCATGTGCTGGTCTACGATCACCAGGACCTGAGCCTGGATATGGACGCCACCGCCGACGCAACGCCGGCGGTGCTGGTGCGGCTGCCCGGCGTGCCGGATAGCGTCAACCTCGAACACTTCATGGACATCATCGACCCACCCGCAGCCACCACCGGCCTGCGGGTGTTACCGTGGCTGCGGGAGTTATCGCGCGCGCCCGTGGCCGGGGCCTAGTCCCACTCTGGTGCGATACCTTTCGGGCTGGTCAGGCGGTGGCCGCGCTCCAGCTCGGCAATCTGCGCCATGTCGGCAGCACTCAAGGTCAGTTGCAGGGCCCTGAGGTTGCTTTCCAGATTGGCACGTTTGGTCGACGATGGGATGACCGCGTAGCCCAGTTGCATGGCCCAAGCCAGCGTCACTTGCGCCGGGGTAGCCTGATGGCGCTCGGCGATTTGCTCGATCACCGGGTCTTTGAGCACTTCGCCGTAGGCCAGGGTCATGTAGGAGGTGATCTGGATACCGTGAGCGGTGGCAAAATCCACGACCTTGCGATTTTGCAGGTAGGGGTGCAGTTCGATCTGGTTAGTGGCGATGTTCTCGGCACCAACGGCAGCAATCGCTTGCTTCATCAGGTCGACGGTGAAGTTGGAGATGCCGATCTGGCGGGTCAGGCCCAGGCGTTTGGCTTCCAGCAGTTGGCCCATGAATTCGGTGACAGATACCTGGTCTTCCGGCGATGGCCAGTGGATCAGGGTGAGGTCCAGATAGTCGGTTTTCAGTTTGCTCAGGCTTTCGCGCAGGCTTGGGATCAACTGGCCTCTGGCGAAATTGGCGATCCAGATTTTGCTGGTGATAAACAGCTCATCGCGCGGGATGCCGCTGGCGGCAATGGCTTGGCCGACGTCTGCTTCGTTCTCATAGATCTGCGCGGTGTCGATGACGCGGTAGCCCAGTTCCAGGCCGGTGCTGACAGAATCGATCACCACCTGGCCTTGCAAGCGGAAGGTGCCTAGGCCGAAGGCCGGAACGTTTTGCGTTGGGATAGACATCAGTAACTCCAGAAGGGGTGTAAACAATGGAGTCGAGTATCCGCTCGTCGTTCCTCTGGAAAAACCGCCGAATCCGAAAAGGACTTTTTACCCCACGTCACGAATAGCGCCTGGGAGCTGGCTTGCCTGCGATGGCTGCGTGTCAGGCTAAAAGTCTGTAGCTGATGTACCGCGATCGCAGGCAAGCCAGCTCCCACATTTTTATCTCCATCCGTCAGTTGGCTTTGTGTTGTTCGCGCAACCGCTCCGCCGCACTGCGCAGCAGTTGCTCGGTGCCGCTCCAGCCCAGGCAACCATCGGTCACCGACACACCGTACTTCATCGACGCGCTCAACGGCTGGCAACCTTCGAACAGATGACTTTCGAGCATCATGCCGATCAGCGCGGTGTCGCCCTGCAGGCGTTGCTCCAGTACGTCGTTGAATACGGCCGGTTGACGCAACGGGTCCTTGCCGCTGTTGGCATGGCTGCAGTCGACCATGATCCGCGCCGCCACCTTGGATTTGGCCAAGTCGTGCTTCACCTGCGCCACGCTTTGCGCATCGTAGTTCGGCCCACGGTGACCGCCGCGCAGTACCAAATGAGTATCGGGGTTGCCCGGGGTCTGGATGATCGCCGGGTGGCCCTGGCTGTCGACGCCGAAATGGCGGTGCGGGTGTGAAGCCGAGCGCATCGCGTCACAGGCAATCGCCACACCGCCGTCGGTGCCGTTCTTGAAACCCACGGGCATGCCCAGGCCACTGGCCATTTCGCGGTGGATCTGCGATTCGGTGGTGCGCGCGCCAATCGCGACCCAACTGAGCAGGTCATCGAAGTAGCCGGCGGCCATGGGTTGCAGCAACTCGGTGGCTACCGGCAGGCCCAGGCGCAGCATTTCGCGCATCAGTTCGCGCGACAGCGTGAGGCCGGCAGCCATGTCATCGCTGCCATCCAAATGGGGGTCGTAGGCCAGTCCTTTCCAGCCGATGGTGGTGCGCGGTTTTTCGACGTAGGCGCGGATCACCAGCAGCATCTGGTCGCTGACTTCAAGCGCGAGCTTCTTCAGGTTGCGCGCGTATTCCATGGCCGATTTCGGATCGTGGATCGAGCACGGGCCGACAATCACCAGCAACCGTGAATCGTCGCCATTGAGGATGGCGCGCACAGCTTGGCGATGGGCGTGGACTTGCTCGTTGAGGAACGGGCTGAGCGGCAGCTTGTGTTTCAACTCAAGCGCACTGGGCAGGCGCTGGGTCAGGGCTTCATTGGCGCTGGTCAGGGCAGAGAGGGGCAGGGCGGCGGTGGCAGTGTTCATATTCAAGGCTTCCTGGGCAAGCGGCGGGCTATTCCCGCGCGCTCTGCCCTACTGGGGTGTTCGACAATTGGCCGTATCGGCTACGTGCGCTGGTGTGCCACCAATAGGTGACCGATCGGAGGCGGCAGGCTGTCCCGAGCGGAGCTTGCTAAATCGCCATGCAGTGGAAGTGTCGTAGCGGTAATAGGTGGCGTAGTTCATGTCATGAGTCCTTTAAGTGTTCTTGCAAAATTGATGGAGGCCTGAAAAAACAAAACCCCCGGTCGGGGAGCCGACCGGGGGTTAGATTTCTCTGGTAGGCGACCCCTTGAGTAGTGGGCGCCGATTTCAGGTATCAGGCGCGCCAGTGGCTAAACCAATACCCAAAATAAAAGCATACCGCTGCGCTCGAACCGTTCACGCGGGTAGCCGATACCAGGCGCGGGGCGCTGGCAGCAGGGCAAACCTGAGTGTGGGTGAGTTGCAACACGGTATGTCTCCAAATAATGGGGGCAGCTTACTAGAGGCACGCGGGGGGATTCAATCAGAAATTTCTATCGTGCCGGGGTACTTACTGCTATCGGCCGGGATATGCTTGTAACACTTCAATAATTTGCTTGGACGCGACCATGACTGCCCTGACCCTTGCTGCGGCTCAATCCATTTCCATTGCGGGTGATGTGCCGGCCAATATCGAACGGCACGTGGCGTTCATGCACGTGGCGGCCGAACATAATGTGCAATTACTTGTATTTCCCGAGCTGTCGTTGACCGGGTACGAGCCGTCATTGGCTGCCGGTTTGGCGATTACGCCAGATGACCCAGTCTTGGCGCCGCTGCGTGAAATAGCCCGGGCGTTGCGATTGACGGCGGTAGTGGGAATGCCTGTCCGCCTCGCACCCGATGCCGGTGTGTTGATTGGCGCGCTGGTACTGGGCGCGGATGGCTCCCTGGCGCTCTATACCAAGCAGCATTTGCACCCAGGCGAAGAGGTTGCGTTCGTCCCGGGCCAGGGCGGTGCGGCCCTCGAGTGGGAGGATGAGCAGATAGCATTGGCCGTGTGCGCGGACTTCTCCCACGCCAGTCATCCGCGCCTGGCGGCGGAGGCGGGCGCCACTGTCTACGCCGCTGGCGTGCTGGTGAGCGAGGGCGGCTACGCAACGGACAGCGCGTTACTCCAGGGCTATGCGGCTGAGCATGGCCTGCTGGTGTTGATGGCCAACCATGGCGGTCCGTCCGGTGGCTATGTTTGCGCCGGTCGCAGCGCCATCTGGGCGGCTGATGGCGGTTTGCTGGCCGCCGCTCCCGGTGTTGGCGACGCGCTGGTGATTGCCCGTCGTGTTGACGACGTGTGGGCTGGCCAAGTGGTTGCTCTCTAAATGGCGTTCCACTTGCGCGCGGCGACGGACCACGACCTGGCGTTCGCGCGGACGTTGACTTTTGAAGCCATGAGCCGCTACTACGTGCAATACGGCCTGGTGTGGTCCAACGATGGCTTTGATGTTGCCTGGGCGGGCCGTGAAAACTGGCTGATCTGCAATGATGACGTCGTGCTGGGTTTTATCAGCCTGAGCCGCGACAGTCGCGCGCTCTATATCCGTGAGTTGCATATGCTCGAGGCGTGTCGCGGGCTGGGCGCGGGCAGTTGGGTATTGGAGCAGATGGCAATCAAGGCTCAAGCCTTGGGTTTGTTACGCTTGACGGTGTTCAAGGGTAATCCTGCCAGGCAGCTCTATCAGCGCAGTGGGCTGAACGTTGTGGGTGAAGAGGATTGCTTCTGGCGCATGGAGCGTGCCTGTCAATCGAGCTAATCCCTGTGGTCCATTCTAATAAGCGCATACTGGGTACAGCAGGCGACTTTCTTGTTGTCGCTTCAACGTGTCAAACAGGAATATGCATTCAAATGAGTGGAATTGGTTCGCGTTTGAGACAAGAAAGGGAGCGACTTGGCCTGTCGCAAAAAGTGTTTGGTGAAATTGGCGGTGTTGAAGCCAACGCACAGGGTAAGTACGAAAGCGGAGGGCGAGCGCCCAAGGCCGACTACTTGTCGCGTGTCGCCGAAAGAGGTGTAGACGTGTTGTACGTGCTGACCGGTGAAACCACGCCGCTTCAACTGGAGAATCTCAGCCAGATTGAAGAAAAAGTACTGGGGGACTACCGCGCGATGTTCAAGGAAGACCAGGCTGCAATCCGTCGTTTGACGTCTAGCCTTGCCGAGCATTGTGTGACGCATAACGGTAAAACCACGCCGTAGCCCCGGGATTCCTGACCTGTTGCCCAGAAAATTGAGCCGTCCGGCCCACGCTGGGCGGCTACTGTGTGTGCTAACGCTATATATATGACGCTTGCAGCTAGGTCTGCGCCTAGGTTTTTTGCTAAGGTGTTCAGCAACCTATAAGACCATATCGCGAGGTGTCTGCTTGATTAGGGTGCTAGTAGTCGATGACCATGATCTCGTTCGTACAGGCATTACACGAATGCTGGCTGACATCGATGGCCTGCAAGTAGTCGGCCAGGCCGAGTCCGGGGAAGAGTCCCTGATCAAGGCCCGGGAGTTGAAACCCGATGTGGTGCTGATGGACGTCAAGATGCCTGGTATCGGTGGTCTTGGCGCCACGACCAAGTTGTTGCGCAGCCACCCGGACATCAAAGTCGTGGTGGTGACCGTGTGTGAAGAGGACCCGTTCCCGACACGCCTGTTGCAGGCGGGTGCGGCCGGTTACCTGACCAAGGGCGCAGGCCTGGCGGAGATGGTGCAAGCGATTCGCCTGGTATTTGCGGGCCAGCGTTACATCAGTCCGCAGATTGCCCAGCAACTGGCCATCAAATCCTTCCAGCCCACCAGCGACTCGCCATTTGATGCGCTGTCGGAACGGGAAATCCAGATCGCCTTGATGATTGTCGGTTGCCAGAAGGTGCAGACGATTTCAGACAAGCTGTGCCTGTCGCCCAAGACCGTCAACACCTACCGCTATCGCATTTTCGAGAAGCTCGCCATCAGCAGTGATGTTGAATTGACCCTGCTCGCGGTGCGCCACGGCATGGTGGACGCCAGCGCCTGACATGACCACATTGTTTGATCCAAGTGCTTTCCTCTCGACCTGCAGTGGCCGCCCCGGCGTGTACCGCATGTTCGACAGTGAGGCGCGCCTGCTGTATGTCGGCAAAGCCAAGAACCTGAAGAACCGTCTGGCGAGCTACTTTCGCAAGAGCGGTCTTGCGCCCAAGACCGCTGCGCTGGTGGCGCGTATCGCCCAGGTCGAAACCACCATCACCGCCAATGAAACCGAGGCGTTGCTGCTCGAGCAGACGCTGATCAAGGAATGGCGGCCGCCGTACAACATTCTGCTGCGTGACGATAAATCCTACCCCTACGTGTATTTATCCGACGGTAATTTCCCACGCCTGAGCATTCATCGTGGCGCGAAGAAGTCGAAGGGCAAGTATTTCGGACCCTATCCCAGCGCCGGCGCGATCCGCGAAAGCCTGAGCCTGCTGCAAAAGACCTTTTTTGTGCGCCAGTGCGAAGACAGCTTCTACAAGAACCGCACCCGGCCGTGTCTGCAGTACCAGATCAAACGCTGCAAGGCACCCTGCGTGGGACTGGTTGAGCCGGCCGAGTACGCCGAGGATGTGCGCCATTCGGTGATGTTCCTCGAAGGACGCAGCAATGCGCTCACCGACGAACTCTCCAGCGCCATGGAGCAAGCTGCCAGCACCCTGGATTTCGAGAAGGCCGCCGAACTGCGCGATCAGATCTCCCTGCTGCGTCGCGTGCAGGACCAGCAGAGCATGGAAGGCGGCACCGGCGACGTCGACGTGATCGCAGCCTTCGTTAACCCGGGTGGTGCGTGTGTGCACCTGATCAGCGTGCGTGGCGGGCGGGTGTTGGGCAGTAAGAATTTCTTCCCGCAGACCGGTATCGACGAGGAGGTCGCCGAAGTCATGGCGGCGTTCCTTGGCCAGTACTACGTCAGCAGCCCCGAGCGCGACCTGCCAGCGGAGCTGATCGTCAACGTGGTGCATGAAGACTTCCCCACGTTGATCGAGGCGATCCACGAACTGCGCGGCCGCGAGCTGGATATCAGCCACCGCGTACGCGGCACCCGCGCGCGCTGGCAGCAATTGGCCGTGACCAATGCCGAACAGGCCCTGGGAGCGCGCCTGGCCAATCGACAGCATGTCGCAGCACGCTTCGATGCCCTGGCCGAAGTCCTCAACCTGGACGAGCCGCCACAGCGTCTTGAGTGCTACGACATAAGCCACTCCAGCGGCGAGGCCACCGTGGCGTCCTGCGTGGTGTTCGGGCCGGAAGGGCCGATCAAATCCGATTACCGGCGCTATAACATTGAAGGTGTCACCGCTGGCGATGACTATGCGGCCATGCACCAGGCCCTCACGCGACGGTTCAGCAAGCTGAAGGACGGCGAGGGCAAACTGCCCGATATCCTGCTGGTGGACGGTGGCAAAGGCCAGCTGTCCATGGCTCGCGACGTGCTCAACGAACTGGCCGTGCCCGACCTGATCCTGCTCGGCGTGGCCAAGGGCGCCACACGCAAAGCCGGTTTCGAAACGTTGTACTTGAATGATGCCGCCCACGAGTTCACCTTGAAAGGCGACTCGCCTGCGTTGCATTTGATTCAGCAGATCCGCGACGAAGCCCACCGTTTCGCCATTACCGGCCACCGTGCCCGCCGAGGTAAAACCCGGCGAACGTCAACCCTGGAAGGGGTGGCGGGGGTTGGGCCGACACGGCGTCGCGACTTGCTAAAACATTTTGGTGGCTTGCAGGAGCTGTCCCGTGCCAGCATTGACGAAATAGCCAAAGCACCCGGTATCAGTAAAAAGCTCGCTGAGTTGATTTATGCGAACCTGCATAGCGAATAGAATGCCCTTTCCACCTCGTAGCCAGTTGTGCCGATGAATATCCCTAATCTGATCACCGTTCTACGCGTCCTGCTTATCCCTATTTTCATTCTGTTGTTCTATTTGCCGTACGAATGGAGCTATATGGCCTCCAGCTCGGTGTTTGCGTTTGCCGCCGCCACCGACTGGCTCGACGGCTACCTGGCACGTCGCCTGGAGCAGAGCACCCCGTTCGGCGCGTTCCTCGACCCCGTGGCCGACAAGCTCATGGTGGCCGTCGCCCTGGTCCTGCTGGTGCAGGAACACGGCAACCTGTGGCTGACCCTGCCGGCTGCGGTGATCATCGGCCGCGAGATCGTGGTGTCGGCCCTACGCGAATGGATGGCTGAAATCGGCGCCCGCGCCCACGTGGCCGTCTCCAACATGGGCAAATGGAAAACCGCCGCGCAAATGCTCGCATTGGTGATTCTGCTGGCCAACCCGTCGGATTTCTCTTTCTGGGTCCTGACCGGCTATGCCTTGCTGCTCATCGCCGCCGGCCTGACCTTGTGGTCCATGCTCCAGTATTTGCGCGCCGCCTGGCCGCATCTGCGTACCACTGTTGAAAAGAAATAAAACTTTTTTGAATCAAGGGGTTGACGGGTTCTGATATTTCTATAGAATGCGCACCACCAAGACGCGGGAATAGCTCAGTTGGTAGAGCACGACCTTGCCAAGGTCGGGGTCGCGAGTTCGAGTCTCGTTTCCCGCTCCAACATTCAGAAAAAGCCACTCAAATGAGTGGCTTTTTTTGTGCCTGAGAAATACCCGCACTCATTTCGATAGGATGCTTTTGGCCAAAAAACGGACCCTGTCTTGGACGTTCAGTTTCCAAGAAGGACACCCTCAAGGGCTGGAGTTCGATTGAGGTCAAGGCGCCTGTAGTTAGCGGTTCATTTATGAAGTGTCTTTTGCTGAGCAGTAATTGTTTCTACGCCCGGCTCGGAAATATTCGTTTCTTTAAGTGGGACTTCGCCTACCGAAAGCGCACGCTCTATGAGTAACTCGCTGCCTTTGTCTTTCAATAAGTCCTGCAGTCGCTGGAATTCGCCGCACCAGATGGTTTCAATGTCGCGATCCCGTGCCCTATCGCGATCGCTGCTGAGGGCTACAGCGCGAACCTGCAGGCGGCCATTGTCGGCTTTTCCACCCACTTCCACTCCATAACCGGGGGTAGCGGCTTTGCGCAGTACGATCTTGCCGGTTTCTGCCCAGGCAGTCGCCATGCCTTCGCGCACTTCGTAGCCGAGGCTGGCCAAGCCGCTGAGCACGGCTTCGCGGCGGGCGAGGGCGGCCTGGTCCTGTAAGTGGGAAGCGATAAGCGCTTTACACTGCTCGATCAATCCGGTGGTTATCGAAAGCTCGGTGTCGGTTGTAAAAGCGCCAATATGATCGAGCAGGGTCGCGTGTTCGATGCCTGTGTAGGTTTTGACTTCGCTGGCCAGATCCTGCAGTTGTTCGAGACACTCGCGTTGGCGTCGGAAGTTTCGGGTGGACGCGGCGAGGTCGAGTACTAGGCTGTCAAGCAGCAGGTTGCGTCGCTTAGCATCGGTTTGCGTTTCAGCTCTTTCCAGTGCCAAGAGGAACGGCGCGGCACATTCAGCGCCTTGCAACAGTTGCAGCTCCACGATGTGGCGGTCAATGCGTAGCAGCCGTGCGTCGCGCGTTGCATCCGGTTCCCGGGCCGCAATCCATTCGCGCAGGGAAACCTCGGGTTCGTCGACCTTGAGTTGCTGCGCCAGGGCGCGTTGGGTATCGCTCAGAGCTGGCTCCTCGCTTGCCTTGCTCAAGTGGGCGAAACCCTCGGCTAGCAGACGTTCGGCATCTTCCCGACTGGCACCGCTGGCCAGTCGTAAGAGAGACTCCAGCAAGGCCTTATCGACGTTTTCGGGGTTGGCTTGCAAGGCGTCAAGCAGGGTTTTTGCGTTTTCCTGGACGCGTCGGTCGCGTTGGCGTCGCTCGGCGGCACGAATTATCGCGCGTTCTTCGCGGTCCTCCAGGTCACGGCGCAGGTGCTCGATTTCCACTGGTACGGCCTTCTGCAGTTCCGCCAATCGGTCTTCTGCCAGCAGAGTGCGAAGGCGAGTGTGTCGCTCCAGGAAGGCTGAGCGCTCCTGGTCACTAAGTTCGCCCAGCCTTGTGGCCTGTGTCTGCCAGCGGTCCACGGCGCGTTCCAGGCGTTGCATGTGGCCCTCACAAATGGCGATGATTTCTTCGCGGGTAACAATGCGAACGACCTTGGGACCACTCATTGGCAGATTTCCGTATCAACTGAAGTAGGGCTGGGTTGCGGCGGTTGCTCGGCTTGCATGGCGTATTCGATTGCTTCACGCAGTCGTGAGCGTTCGCTGTCGCCGCTGTGATACCAGGCTTGCGACGACACACGATGGATGTGCGGGATGGCGCGGTGCAGCACGGACGGGCGCCAAATTTCCCGGGCGCGGGCACGTTCCAACAGATTATGGCAAGGCGCATCGCACTCGATGCCTATTGCGTACAGGCCCGTGCTTGGATTCTCGATGGCGAAATCGAGCCCGAAAGCGTCGCCTTCACTGGCGGGAGCCGCCTGCCATCCCAGGGAATGAATGAATTCACCGACCAGCCTGACAAAACCATCACTTTGCTGACCTTGCTCACGACGCTGGCTGCTGCTGCGGTCGGTCTGCAGGCGCTCCAGCAACTTGGTGCTGTTGCTGAACTCGCCCGAGGAGAGCGCGCGAGCATATTCCAGATAGCCTTGCAGATAGTCTCTCGGGCTGTTGGGCGCGCGGTGCGTGTTTAGCATGTCCGAGATATCGGCGATTGGCATCGACGTGATCATCACCACCTTGCGACGCGCGCGGGTCACCGCCACGTTCAGGCGTCGTTCGCCCCCCGTCTGCCCCAGTACGCCGAAGCTA
Source organism: Pseudomonas sp. H1_A03 (assembly GCF_054685145.1). Taxonomy (NCBI): domain Bacteria; kingdom Pseudomonadati; phylum Pseudomonadota; class Gammaproteobacteria; order Pseudomonadales; family Pseudomonadaceae; genus Pseudomonas; species Pseudomonas sp. H1_A03. The sequence goes on along the minus strand of NZ_CP162829.1, from coordinate 5,217,899 downwards.
CGGCGGAATGTGCCTTGGCTGTTGCGCCCAAAGGTGGAGGAGAAGACGATGATGTCGCGTTCATCCCCCTGCACGTTCTCCACGTTCTTGACGAACACCGACATATCCTCGCCGTCTTCGCTGCGCTCGCGCTCCTGGGCGTAGGCGGCGCGGAACAGTTCATCCTGCTCTGCACGCTGCTCCAAGTGCTCCTCGATGAGGTCAGCCTGCTTGCGGTTGAAGGTGACGACACCCACCGAAGGGCGCTGGTCGTAGGGCTTCTGCCACAATTCGCTCAGGTACTCGACGACCCGTTCGGCTTCCTGGGCGTTACTCTGGTTCTGATACAGCCCGCCGACCTGGATCAGCTCCAGCGGCTTAATGCGTTGGATGTTCGCCTGCGGGTGACGGACCGGAACGTTCAGGCGATTGCCATAGAACGAAGCGTTGGAAAAGCCGATCAGTTCACGGTAGGCCGAACGGTAGTGGATCTGCAATGTGGTGCTGGGCAGGGCGTTGCGCGCCAGCTGCAGCAGGTCGGGACAATCCTTGATCTCACGACGGTTCCAAGTGTCTTCGAACGCTTCGCGCTGTTCCTCATCCGCGTCGTCGTCAGGTTCGTCGCCGTCAAACACTTCGGCTTCGTCGCTTTCGATGCGACTGGAAAAGAATGCCGTCGGCGGCATTTGCTTTTCATCGCCGCTGACAACAGTGACCTGACCGCGGAACAGGGTCGGCAGGGCGAACTCAACCGGCATCTGCGAGGCTTCGTCATAGATGACTGTATCGAACAGGCCTGCCTTGAGCGGCAGTACACGACTGGCGACGTCCGGGTTCATCAGCCACACCGGACGCAGGCTCATCAAACCGAGGTTACTACCCAGTTCGATGAATTCACGCAGGCGCCGCGAGCGTTTGCCAGTCAGGCGGGTAACATCCTCCCATTGTTTGCGATTGCCCAGGTTATCGAGGTTGATGCCTTTGGCCAGCAGCTCACGATTGAGCAGCCGCATCTGTGCGTCGGCTTGCGCGAGGCTGCCGACTTTGGCGCGGGCTTCGTCCTGGCTGAGCAGCAGTTCGGGATTGGTTTGCTCTACGCGGTGTTTCCAGCCCAGTCGGGCTTCGCGGTTGAGCAGGCGCCGCACTTCGGCTTCAAGTTGCTCGGGCGCAATGTTGTCCAACTGTTCCTGGCGTTGGCGCAGCAATGCGAGCAGCTCCAGGTCGGCTGCTGTCAACTGAGCGGCGCGCCCGCGGAATGCCTGGTAGGCGGCCAGGAAGGGCAGCGCTTCATGCAGCCGATCAAGAGACAGTTGATTGCTCAGATTGTGCTCGATGGCGTGCTGCAGTTGCTGCACCAGTTCTTCGCCCAGCCAGTCGCCGAGTATCTTGAGTTGCTCGAGGCTGGATTGGCGAACGCCATGGCGCATCAGCGAAGCATCGAGATCGCTGAGCAGCGCCTCGAGATGGTGTTTGTCGCCGGCGAGGGCGGCCTCGTCGGCCTGCCGAGCGCGAGGCGATTGCGCCAGCGCCATGGCCAGAGCCTGGATTTCCAGCAGGTGGCGGATGTCGCTCTTCACGAAGCTGATCAATTCCAGGCAGGCTTGCTGACTCACAGCTTCCAGTTCCAACGCCTGGTGCAGCGTACTCAACTCGGCGCGCAATGGTCGCCACTGGCTTTCAAGGCGGATGGCTGCCTGTAGGGTTGGTAGTGCTTCAATAACACGGCTTTCTCCCTGGCCCTGAAGGAAATTGCGCAGTCGGTTGCGCCGCAACAGATTCATCGGGTTGATGTTCGCCAACCAGGACCGGGTTGCCATGACCTTGGTGCAGTCTTGATCCAGATGCCTGAGGGCCTTGTTTTCGAGCAGGCAGAGGGCCGGTGACAAGGCGGGGGCGTAGTGGTCCTGATCCAGTTGGCCGAGTTGCTGATCCAGTTGCTGTAGTTCACCGAGAATCGACTCTCCCCGTGGAGGTTGGTCCGCTTCGCGGCTGCGGAAAAGCGGTAGCCAGCGCGCAAGGCGCAGACGTTGCTCTTGCTTCAGGTCGAGCAGGGCAGCGACATGGGCCGCTATCCAGTTACGGTACGGCGCCGGGTCGTCGATTTCGAAGCTGGCAGGGTGTGCTTGCAGCGTGGCCTGACGGTTGTGTTCGGCTTGGGTGAAACTGTGCAGATTGTCGGTGAAAGCCTGCAAAGTCGCCCGGTCGGCGGCGAACGACTGCAACTGGGCCAATGGGCTGCCTTCGTAGCGTGCGGGTAACCACAGGCGAATCAGAGGGGCGCAGCTTTCTTCCAAGCGTGTCAGGCTGGCGAGGTCCAAGGAGGCCAGGCGTTGGCGCAGGGCCGGAAACTCGAGCGGGGCCGGGCCGGATTCCAATTCAATTAACTCGCCGAGCAGCCTGCGATAGCTGAGGCCGGTATTCTCATCCAGGCGATGCAGGCTCTGGTGGAAGCGGTCGAGCTCGCCCTCCAGGGCCTCGATGCGGGCCGCGACCTGCTCGCGCTGGCGCTGCCAACCCTGAGCCTGGCTGCCGTTCGTGAACAGGCTTTCCAGTTGTTCGCGAATACCGCGGATGACGGGCTCGCGGTCTCGGTTCACGTCATTGAGCATGACGATGCGTTGGCCAAGGCCCTCGGCGACCAGGCGTTTGTACACCACCTCGAGCGCCGCATGCTTCTGGCAGACGATAAGCAAGCTGCGCTGGCGGCCGATGGCGTCGGCGACCATGTTGACGATGGTCTGGCTCTTGCCGGTTCCAGGCGGCCCCTCGACCAGCAGTCCCGGGCTTTGTCGGGCCTGGATCACGGCCGCTTCCTGGGAGGGGTCGCTGGCCACGGTGAAATAGCGTTGCAGCTCGCCTGGAGGTGTCTCGTGCGTGGTTTCATCGGCGGTCTTGAGGCGCAACGCCGTTTCCAGGCCGGTACCGGCGGGCGACAGGGTTTTCAGTTGGCGCAGGTCCTCCCCGATGGCTTGTCCCATGAAGGTCACGTGAAACAGCACCGCCGCGCAGTCCAGCTCGTCTTGGTAGGGCGCGATCTCCACGCTGCTGGCGGGCAGGTTGCCAAGGGCGCGTGAGCGAATGGTGGCGAGCATGCCGAAGGCGTCCATCACATCCGTCGCACGAATTGACGAGCGGCCCAGCAGTTCATCGACGGTCTTGCGCCAACGTTTGCAGGTTTCGGCGCCGAGCACGCTTTCCAACGCGGGGTTGAGCCGCACTTCCTCGCGCTCACTGTCAAACGCCAAGGCGGCGTGACCACGAGAACCCAGTTCCAGCAGCAGCTTCACTGGCCATAGCAGCAGCGGGATAATCCGTGTGCGCGTGGTGCCGCGAGGGTCGCGATTGAGCAGGAAAGGGAAGCCCAGGTACAGGCCGTCGATGCCGGTGTCGCGTTTGTACAGCGCGCTTTGCCGGTACAGGGCATGCAGGCGCGATTCCAGCTGGCCGTTGAGCTGAAAACTCTCTGGGTCGAGGCTCACTGCCCGGGCATTACGTTGCAGCAGGTGATCGAGCAAAGCCGCGGCCGGACTGCGCTCGCTGTTCAGTTCACTGATGTCGACCCGTGCGGTGGTCTTGCCGATGCTCATACGCACCAGTGGCCCGCGCATCACTGCGGTCACCACCTTCTTCTCGAAGAAGTCGAGGATCTGTGAGACGTACTGCTGTTTCTGTGGTTCCAGCCAATGACTGGACGGGATGGCCAGCAACACCAGTGCCTGGGCCAACGGCATACGTCGCTCCAGGCGGAACTGCTCGGCCCACTCGTCCACTGCCGGCACGCCACACCGGGCAAAGCCTTGGATGCGTTCATCGACACTGCGGTACAGCTCAAGTCGCGAATGCAACAGCAGTTGGGTTGCCGCTTCGGAGTCGAACCAACCGACATCGGCAGCCCTGGCCAGCTCGGCGGCGGCCTCTACGATTGAGGCCCCCGAACGGAACTGACTGATCGCCGCGCTGAGCAGCACGATCAGGTCTTCTTCGGCGATCACCCGGCGCTCCGACAGAGAGCTCAGTCCCGGATGGTCGGTGTCTGGAAACAGGCGTTGGCGCTCTTGCCATTGCGTGGACAGCTTGGCTCGCGAGGTCGATAGCAGGAATATCCGCAGTTGTTCTTCGACCAACTCGATGTGTTGGTGCAGGGCACGCTGACGTACGTTTTCGGCGCGGGATTTGAGACGCGACAGCCAGTTGTCGGTCTGCAATTGCTCAAGCAGGTCCGGGACCGACCCGCTGATCAGACGATAGCCTTCCAGTGGGTGCTCCAGTAGCCATCCTGGTGTGACGATGTCGCCACGATGAATCAACGGGATTTCCGGATTGAGGATTCTCAGCGCCAGCATTAGACGGAAATCGTCCTCGATCCCTTCGTGCTGAACGACCTGACGCAAGCCGGCGACTAGAGAGGGGGCGAGACTGACCTGCTCGGCCCAGGTCACGATCACACCGCGCAGCAAATGGTCCAGAGCCTGTTGCCAGTTATCCGCCTGGGCTGCCGCCAGGGCGAATACGCCGGGCTTGTGGAAGCGGCGCTCGCCCAGCAGCAGGGTCGCACCTTCACCTTCGTCCGTTTGCTGGACGGAAGAGGCCGGAGCCTCGACCGTAATACCGTTGAGCCAGCCTTCGACCTGTGGCCATTGCCAGCGTTGATGACGGTCGCGCGCCAACAGACCTCGCAGCAGCAGGTGCAGGCGCGGGTCGAGGTCGTTGGGGATCGGTACTCCGTTGGCCAGCACGTGAATAAGAAATGCATTGGCATTGATGCCGTCGAAGCAGGCGCCCTGGGTCAGTTGCTCAAGCAGGATCATGCCCAGGCTCCACCAGTCCGAGGCAGCCGCAACGCCGCCTGCGATGGCTTCGGGCGCCATGTAGCGGCTGGTTTCCAGTGGCGATACGATGTCCAGGTCGAACTCGGACAGGCGTGCCGAGCCGAAGCCGCTGATGACCAGGTCCAGCGGTTCGCGGGAACGTACCAGCAGGCTGGCTGGGCGCAGGTCACGATGGCGCAGGCCAGCCTCGTTGAAAGCGTGCAGCGCCAGGCCCAGTTCGTTGACCACATGGTGCACGCTGTCGCTGTCGCGGATCACGCTGCCAAGTTCTGCCAGGCTCCCGCCGGTGAGTTCTTCAATGACCTCATAGGCACGGTCATCCCAGCGGCCGGTGGCAATGATTTCGGGGACGTGCTCGCGTGGCAGTCGGCGGATCACATCATAGATCGCCGGGTCCGGTTCGGCGCCAGGTCGATACAGGGTCAGGACCGCTTGTTGCGCGGTTTCCTCGTGCTTGGCGAGGTATCGTTCTCGCACGCCGTCGGTACTGCTGATCTGACGAATCAGCCGCCAACCATCGATCAGGGTCTGGGCGATGCCCTCTGGTTCGCTGCTGTCTGGCTGGGCGTCGTAGGACGTTACTTGCGCAAGTGAGCTGCCACATTCAAGGCACATCAGGTCGCCATCGACCATCGGGTGACCATTTTCGCAGAGCAGGTCAGGGACATTCCCTTGAGCCGGACTGACTGGCGGGAGGGTTTCCTCAGTGAAGACGGCTTGCGGCCGCCAGCCGGCGGCACGAATGGGTTCGCCAGCGAGGTCCCAGCCGCAGGGTTGTTCCTGAATGAGCCCTTCGCAGAACATTTCCTGGAGGGCGCGCTCGGTTTTGCAGTTAGGGCAGAAACGTATCATGGGGTGTGCTCCACTCAGCGGCGTCGCGACGCGTGTGCGCTGATCTGTAAATGATGGCCTTGTTCATGCAGCAGATCGCGTAAGCGCAATAGATCGTCACGTCGTGGGATGCCGGCCATCCAGACGCTGCCACTTTCGTCAAACATCAGGTCGAGCGCCTTGTCGGCGGGTTCGAGCGGGCGTTCGTAATGACCCAGGCGTGCCCGGCCCAGTGGCGTGAGCAGGCTCAGGCGTTGATTGTCACTGCCGCGCAAGGCCATGGTCTGACTGAGTGCTTCGATATAAGGGTCGCTGATCAAGGCATCTATCAAGCCCTTGGTCTGGAGCAACGACTCATTGAGTTGCTCCAGGGAGTAGCCACTGTAGACCAGGATGTCGAGCTCGCTGAGCCGACGCAGGCCTTCGAGCAGTGATCGCAGGGCGTCGAACTGGTCAAACGGTTCCCCTCCGGAAATGGTGATTCCTTCGGCCTCGTGCAGCCAGGGGGTTATCTGTTCAAGCAGTTGCTCCAGCGACAAGCGTCTGTGCCCTGGCCCCCAGGTATCGGCAGAGATGCATCCTGGACAGCGGATGCTGCAGCCCTGGAACCAGATACCAATACGCCGCCCCGGGCCGAGGGTAGTGACCGGAAAATGCATGCGCGACAGGCTAAGGTCCATGTTCAGCGACGTTCCATCTTCAGTCCAGTGATGTCCAACTCGGTGATCGTGAAGTGCTCGCCCGGTTGCGCGTCCTGATCGAACAGTGCCCGCGATAGGGGATTGAGCAGGCGTGCCTCTAACTGGTTGCGGATGCCCCGGCCACCGTTGGACAGGTCCTGCAGACAGAGGCTGTGCAGTGTCTGGCGTGCCTGGGGGGCCAATTCGATAAACAGGTTCTGTCCCTGCAGGTCGTCGAAGGTGGCGTTGACCATTTGTTCGAAGATCTGCACTGCAACGCCTTCGCGAATGAAGTCGAAGACGATGATGTTTTCGCCGATTCGATTGAGGATTTCTGGACGATTGAGCACGAGCTTGAAATACCGGTCGATCTCGCTGTGCACCTTCTCCTGGACTTGCTCGAAGGCTTCGTCAGGCAGGACGTTGGCAACGCGTTCGCCATTGTCGCCCTGGCGATAGATTCCCAGGTTGGAAGTGAACACGATCAGGGCCTCCGAAAAGTACACCCGATCACCGCGGCCTGAAGTCAGCACCCCGTCGTCGAGGATCTGCAGGAACTTGTCGAGAATCCGTGGGTGGGCTTTTTCGATTTCATCGAATAACACCACGCTGAACGGTTTCTCGCGGATAGCATTGGTCAGCTCACCGCCGACGTCATAGCCGACGTAGCCGGGCGGTGCGCCGATAAGGCGTTGATCGGCATGCTCGGCGCTGAACTCCGACATGTCGAAGCGGATATATGCACTTTCGTCGCCGAACAGCAGGCTGGTAATCGTTTTGGCGAGTTCGGTCTTGCCTACGCCGGTCGGTCCCGCGAGAAAGGCTACGCCCCGTGGACGGTTGCCCTTGCGACTGGCGCCGACGCCTGTCATCGCACGCTTGACGATGTCGAGCATGTGCGTCACCGCATGCTCCTGGCCTTTGACACGCTGATGGACGACCGCGTCCGCATGCCGGATACGCTGACGGTCGATCTTCAGCCACGGGTCCTCGGTGACACCGATCTTGTAGCGGCGCACCGCATCGGCAATCTGTTCCATGGCTACACCCTCGACCCGCGCCAGTTGCGCAATGGCGCTGAGATCGAGCAGCAGCAATCCCTCGGTGTTCTGGACGAAGGCTTCTACAGCCTGATGCATGACCACTTCGCTGGCGCCCTGGCTGCCACTGAGCCCTTTGAGCAACGCCGGTGCCAATGCACGGCGGGACAATTGATCAGGTTTGGACACGGGGATGTGGCGCAGGCGTGGGTTGTCGACCAGCAACCAGTCGGGCAAATCGCCTTCTTTTTCCACCAGCCATAGCAGGGTATTGAAGAACGGTTTGCGCAGCTCCGTGGCCGGACGGCTGCGAGCCTGATGGGATTGCACCAGGGCCTGGGTGAAGAGCTGGTGTTCAGCCGCGCTGAGGGAGTCGTTGCGAACCACCAGGCGCGAGGCGAAGTCGATGATCAGCGCGATAGGTTCGCCAGCACGACCCACCAGTCGTGGCAGGGTGGCGCCCAGCAGATCGATACCTGCGGGTGCTACGCCATTTACCGGAGTCAGGCCAAGTTCCTGAAGCAACGTCTTGCCGGCTTCAGGGGCGGAACCGGGTTTGTCGACTACCCGGAAACCCGACACGGGATCCCAGGCGATGACCTGGGTGTAGCCAGCATCGAGTAGGGCATTACAGAGGGTTTGGTTGAAGCTCTGCGCGGTCACCGTGCCGGGCGTCACTTCACTGGCCTGCAGGTCGCGGATGTTGCCGGACAGGACGAATTGGCTCTTCAGCGGCAAGAAGCGGAGAAGATCTCGTAGCCAACGTGGGCTTTCAAATATGGCAATCCCTGACATGTTTCAGCTCGTAACGTTGGGGCGGTACGGGCAGGGTATTGCTCAATGCGCCCATTTGCCAGTGCGCTGTTACGAAAAGTTGTGTTGAGAGAGCGCGTCTGACGAGGCGCTTGTTTCACTGGGTGCTTTATGCAACTTGATCGAGAGTCCGTCGGCGTACGAGCTGGGCGGGAAGGGTATCGACCCCCGCGATCAGCGTTGACTCGTGCGCAATGCCTGTTGCCCGGAAAAGCATCTTTCGCCTTTGATACTTGGAGGCGCCTACGAACTAAGGGCGAGCTACGCTGTATTATCGCTTCGGGGCTTCTTTTAACGCGTTTAACGTTCGAACTCACGCTGGAGCCCGGCCTACTGAGCGTGAGTGTTTTGATGCAGTGCATACACTCCAATTCGTGTGCAAGTTACCGCTGCAGCGGTCCGATGAGTATTGACCAAAACAGTTCTGCACCGCCTTCCTGAGTCAGTTTTTGTGAGCGTGAGACATGCATAGCCATACCCAGTGACTTAAGAAATAGTGATTGATCATCATGATCCACCGAAAGCATCTCGTTAAAGCCACCACGAGCAGATGCACTGCTGGAGAATTCAATACTTCGTCCGCCCATGCCGCCAAGTGTTACGGAACATTCGCTGGCTTTGTTGCCCTGGCGATAGATCGCGCCGGTGAAGGTATTGCCGTCGATGCGGCGAAACTGACAGCTGATCCCGTCATTGCGAGCTTCCAGCTCCTGCAGCGAACCTTCGAAAAAGCGTGAGATGAAGTCAAACGATTCCTGCAAGTACCTATCAGCATCCAATTCACTGAACGTCTTTTTAAGGGCGAGGTTGCTGGAGCGAGAGGGGGCAACTACCGACGCTGGGAAAGAGGGCGCAGTTGGAACGGCAAGCGGGGTAGGCGAGTTCACTGACGGTGACATGCGTGTCACCACAGCTCGGATCTGCCTCGCGACATCGGTGTAGGCCTCGTCGTAATTCGGCCACGTCGTGATGGCTTTGCCATCCTTGGGTGCAGCGAGCAGATTGCCCAGCGGGGTTGAATGCCAATCGCAGGGTCGGACGATCACCGGGATGATCTGTGCTTCTCCTGCGGCATTTCGCTCCAAGGCTCGTGCCATTTCGATGGAGTAGCAGTAGCGAGAATCGAGAAAGCTTGAGCTGACGAGCAACAGGATGACGTCGGCCGCATTGATTTGTTGGTCTATTTCATTTCCAAGATGCTGTCCAGCCAGAATTCGCCTGTCGTGCCATGATTCGATGAGCCTTTCATGGCGTAACGATGCCAGGTGTTTTTCTAACTGATCACGGTATTGCTCGTCATCGTGAGAATACGAAAAAAAGACCTTTGCCATTGTCACTCCTAACCTGCCCGTTGATGAATATGCGCTTCCGAATTGTCGTGTCGAAATAGATCATGTGACTTGTGACGACTCAAGGCATATTCGCACAAGGCTGCGCCGGGCGCTCATACGCTTAACACATCAAGGTGGTGACTGGAAGGCGAAACAACGGCAGCGTATGCCAGTAGCTGTCTTGACACCCGAAATTTCGGTTATGCCACTTGAGCTGAGCACTCTGCCGGCTTTCGACCCAAGCTGGAGCTGCTGTGCTGTACCCTGTGCGGGAAGCCCTGTCGGGGAGGCGGATGGAAGTAAGCGTCAGGTTAGTTTATATGTTCATGGCTTCTGACAGAGTTTGACGCGCCCAGCCTTGGTCATTGAGTATCCGGCCAGGCAGTTCATCCAAGACCTCAGAGCCTCGCGGGGGCGCCTGCCCCACCAATAAATCATCTGCCCATCGACGTTACCTGGTTCATCTCTGGTGATTGGCAGAAGGCGCGAATCCCTCAGCTTGGAATAAACTCCCTCTTGACCTTTGAAACACTTCAAAAACAAGTCCAGGATTAAGTCCTTTCCTGCATCGGAAAGAAAATAAAACCTTTAGATTTCAATGGGTCGGACGCTAGATACGAGTTTCGTTTCCCGCTCCAAAATTTGATCTGCGGATGTCCATTGGGCACTGGGATCCACGAAATAGACGCTTAGGCGTCTTTTTTCGTTTCTGCGGGAAAACACTGAAATCCAGGGCAATCCAATCCGGTACGTTTAAGTATCGTTTTAAGTACTGTCTAACGGACAGGCTCAAATTTGTATTGTTGCTGGGTCCTCTCAGGTCTTCAGACGAGTGTCCATCGACGACTCCTGCGATATCCTCCCGTGCCAAGACGGCTAAAACGCCTATCGCTGCTGTAGCTCCCCAGAAAAAACAACCGCTGATCACGCCGGCCTCCAGCAGGGGTGCAGGCTTACGACCTTGATGCATTGCCGCGCCCATAATCCGCATGTTGCTGGGGCCGGAGCTCGCCGCTCTAGCGATACTTGCGAGTCGTCTGTCGCGCTTGCTGGCGCGCGTTGGGTTGCTGTCAAGTTATCCCATCGATCAAAATATGTCGTTGCCCACGGCTGCATTGCTCAATCCGCGCCTCAACCTGGTACACCTCGCGAAGCATGTGTTCGGTGATCACCTCATGACTCGCGCCGCTGCCCTGCGCGGTGCCGTCGGCAATCACCAATACCTGGTCGGCAAAGCGCAACGCCTGGTTCAGGTCATGCAGGGCAATAAACACGATCACCTTCTGTTTGCGGGCCAGTGCGCTCATGAAGTTCAACACTTGCACCTGACGATGCATATCGAGGGCGCTGGTGGGCTCGTCCATCAGCAGGATTTCCGGCTCGCGCACCAAGGTCTGGGCGATTGACACCAGTTGCTGCTGGCCGCCGCTGAGTTCGCCGAGGTTGCGAAAGGACAAGTCACTGATGCCAAGGGCCTCGAGCATTTCGTCCACCAGATTCAGTTCGTCATCGTGGACGGTCCATTGCGGCGACAGTTGCTTGCGGGCCAGGAGCACCGATTCATAGACCGTCAACCGTGCACTGGCATTCAAGCCCTGGGGCATGTAGCAGATGCCTTGCTGGCCCTTTTTCGAGTCCTGCAGGATCACCTGTCCAGGCCCATCGATCAGCCCGGCCATGCGTTTAAACAAGGTGGATTTGCCCGCGGCATTGGGGCCCACCACGGCGACCACCTGGCCGCCGTTGAACGCGGCAGTGGTAACGCCGCGGATGATCGTGCGCTGGCCATAGCGGGCACCCAGGTCTTGCAGCTGAATCTTCACCATGAGTTTTTCTTCCCGCTGAGGATCAGAGATATGAAGAACGGCACGCCGATCAGTGAAGTGACCACCCCGATCGGGAAGATGGCGCCGGGGATCAGGGTTTTGCTCACCACTGAACTGGCGGACAGAATCAGTGCGCCGGTCAGCAGCGAGGCCGGCAGGAAGAAGCGCTGGTCCTCGCCGATCAACATCCGCGCAATATGCGGGCCGACCAGCCCGATAAAGCCGATGGTGCCAACAAAGGCCACGGGGAACGAGGCGAGCAGGCTGACCATGATCAGCGTCTGGAAGCGCAGGCTGCGCACGTTGATCCCGAAACTGGCGGCCTTGTCGTCGCCCAGTCGCAGCGCGGTCAGGGCCCAGGCTCGTTTGGCAAAGATCGGCAGGGTGATCACGATCACCAGGCAGATCACCCCCAGTTTGGGCCAGGTGGCTTTGGTCAGGCTGCCCATGGTCCAGAACACCACGGCCGCTACGGCTTGCTCGGTGGCGAAAAACTGCACCAGAGCCAATAACGCGTTAAACGTGAACACCAGGGCGATACCCAGCAGCACGATGGTTTCTGCGGTGACTCCGCGACGCATGCTCAGAAAGTGAATCAGCAGCGCCGAAAGCATGGCCATGATGAACGCGTTGACCGGCACCATGTACTGCGCCGCTAATGGAAACAGCGCCACACCAAACGCCAGCCCCATGGCCGCACCAAAACTGGCGGCGGCGGAAATGCCCAGGGTGAAGGGGCTGGCCAGCGGGTTATTGAGGATGGTCTGCATCTGCGCGCCGGCCAGTGACAACGCCGCACCCACGGCAACCGCCATCAGGGCGATCGGTAGGCGGATGTCCCACATCACCACGCGAACCTGTGCCGGCGCACTGTCCGGCGCAAAGAGTGCACCGAGCACCTCATTGAAGCTGTAGCTCGCCGGCCCCAGAGCCAGGTCAAGCAGCACACTGCACGACAGCAGCAGGGCCAGGCCCGCGAGGATCAGGCGCTTGCGCAGCACCAGGCGCCGGTAGGTGTCGCGTTGAATCACGGCGCTCATGGCTTGAGGCTCACGAAGTACCCAGGCTCATAGGGCACCGGCAGGAATCGCTCGTGCAATTCGCGAAACGAGGCTTCAGGGTCCAGGTCGGTAAACAATGTCGGATGAAACCACTTGGCCAACTGCTGGATGGCCACGAACTGATAAGGGCTGTTGTAGAACTGATGCCAGATCGCATGGAACGCCTGGTCATCCTGCGCCTTGATCCCGGCATAGGCCGGGCGCTGGGTGTACCAGGCCAATTTGCGCCGGGCTTGCGCCATGTCGGCACCGGGGCCCACACCGACCCAATGGCCACCGGGGGCAAAGGCTTCCCAGTTGGCACTGGTGACCACCACCTGCTCCGGGTTGGCGACGATCACTTGCTCGGGGTTCAACTGGCCGAAGGTGGTGGGAATTATGTCTCTGGCGATATTGTTGCCGCCTGCCATATCGACGAAAAGCCCAAAGTTTTCATTGCCGAAACTCAGGCAGCAATCGTCGGTGTAGCCGCCGATGCGCTCGATGAATACGGCGGGGCGCGAAGGGTGCTGCGCTTTGATCACGTCGGTGACACGACGGATCTGCTGGTTACGAAAGTCGATAAAGGCTTCTGCACGTGCTTCTTTGCCGAATAACTGGCCGAACAGGCGCATGGTCGGTTCGGTGTTTTGCATCGGGTGGTTGCGAAAGTCGACGTACACCACCGGAATCCCCAGGGCGTCGAGCTTCTCGATGTATCGCGCATCCTCGGTAGCATGTTGGGCCTCGATATTGAGGATGATCACATCGGGATGCTGGGAGATGGCCTGCTCGATATCGAAGGTGCCATCTTCAAAGCCGCCGAAGGTGGGGATTTTGGCGATGTCGGGAAATTTACGCAGGTAAGCGCCATAGGTGTCCGGGTCGGACTGGATCAGGTCCTTGCGCCAGCCGACGATTCGCTCGATCGGGTTTTGCGTATCCAGCGCGGCAACCAGGTACAACTGACGACCTTCCCCCAGAATGACGCGCCTGACCGGCAGGTGCACCTTGACCTGACGTCCGAGCAAGTCGGTGACGGTGCTGCGTGTTGCCTGCGGCTCGGCCGCCGCTGACGGCAGTGCCCACCCCAACAAACCAGCAAACAGCAACCCGGCGAAGGCGTGGCTGCGTCGAACAATGGTAACCATGGTTAAAGCCTTTGCAGTGGTCGGGCCGGATGGCGGTGCAGCTAGCCGTGCCGGGCCGAAGGTTTCAGAAATCGACCGTGGTCGACAGTAGAAGGGTGCGTGGCGAGCCTTGAGAGAACGCACCATAGGAAGCGACGCCCGACCAATACTCACGGTCGAACACGTTCTGTACCGTGGCGCGGAAGGTCGTCGGCCGCTGGGCGATACGCGTGCTGTAGCGCACGCCCATGTCGAAGCGAGTCCAGGGGTCCAACTGCTGGGTGTTGGCCTGGTTCACATATTGGCTGGCGGTGTACAGCGCCCCGCTGGTCAGCGTCAGCCCCTCGACCCAGGGCACGTCCCACTCGGCCCAGAGATTGGCTTGCACCTTGGGCACCCCCACCGGGGTATTGCCCCGGTTGGCGGCAACCGCGCTTTTGGTCAGTTGTGCATCCAGCAGCGTCACCCCGCCGAGCAGGCGTGTACCTCGGCCGGCCTCGCCGGATACGTTGAGTTCGAGGCCCCGGTTGCGCTGTTCACCCTGTACCGCAAAGGTTGTGCCTGACAGTTCGCCGCTGGGTTTGGTGATCTGGAACAGCGCGAGTGTGGACATAACCGTGCCGTAGTCGAGCTTGACCCCGACCTCATGCTGGCGTGAGACGTAGGGGGCAAAGATCTGGCCCGCATTCGAGGCTGTGGCGGGAGCGATATCGCCTTTGCTCAAGCCTTCCAGGTAGTTGTAGTAGAACGACACATGATCCCAGGGGCGGACGACTGCCCCGAACAGCGGCGTCGTCTTGCCATCGTCGTAAGCCGTGGTCACCGCACCTGCCGCATCATAGTTGTTGGAGCGGATGGTCTGTTTGCGCAGGCCGACAGTCACCTGCAGGCGCTGATCGAGCATCGACAAGGTGTCGGCAACCGCGACGCCGGACAATTCGGTCGCCGAGACTTTCGGCGTGGCAGGCGTTGGAATGTCTACCTCCGGCCGGGAGATAGGGTGGTAAATGTTCGACAGGATCGGCGGGCCGGAAATAATGCCGCGCGACAACTCATCGCGATAGCGCGTGACTTGCAGCGTGGTGCTGTGGCTGATCGGCCCGGTGTCGAAGCGCAGTCTGGCGCCGGTGTCGACCGTGTAGCGCCGGACCTTGAATTTGTAATAGCCGGGAATCGACGAGGTGTCCCCGGCGGTGTTGACGATGGTCGGGGTCTGGTCGGAAAGGCGTGCCACGTTCGACTTCCCACCGCCGGCATGGGCGAACAGGGTCAGTGCGTCGTTCACGTCATACTCGCCACCCAGCAATGCCGACTCGTCGCGGGTTTTGGACCAGCCCCACGCCTGGCTGACGTTGGTACGCCCGTTGGCGGCGTGGGGAATCGGCACACCGGGAGCGATCAGAAATGGCCGTGAAGCCGCGTCAAATTGCTCTTGCTGGGCGATCAGGTCCAGGCTGGTGCGCAGGCGATCACCCTGGTAATCCAGGGAGATGGCACTCACCCCGACGTCTCGCGATTGCTTGTCGATGACGGTGTCACCCTGCTGCGCGCGGCCGTTGACGCGCACGCCGAATCGCCGGTCCTCGCCAAACCGCCGACTCAGGTCGATGTGGGTGCCCAGTTGCAGGTCTTGGCCATAGGTGGCCGTGACGCGGGTCAGGTCCTCGTCCAGGGAGCGCTTGGGGACCACGTTGATCACGCCACCGACGGCGCTGTTCGGGGACATGCCGTAGAGGAGGGCGCCGGGGCCTTTGACCACTTCGATGCGTTCGGCATAGTCGGTGAAGACCCGGTAATTGGAGGCCACGCCGTACACGCCGTCGAACGCCAGTTCCCCAAGGTTGCCTTCGCCCACCGGAAAACCACGAATAAAGAATGAATCGACGATACCCCCCGTCTGGCCGGTGGAGCGGACCGAGGAGTCGCGCTCCAGCACGTCGCCTACGGTTGTCGCCTGCTGGTCTTTGATCAATGACGCGGTATAGGTGCTGATGCTGAAGGGCGCGTCCATCACATCCGTATTGCCCAGTAGGCCGAGACGCCCGCCCTCGGCTACCTGGCCGCCCGGGTACACCGGCGGCAGGCTATCGGTATGTTTTTGCGCCGCCTCCACCGTGGTCGCCGACAACGTTAGCCGGCGCGGTACCAGGGTGTAGCTGCCATCGCTGCGCAACACCATCTCCAGGCCGCTGCCTTCGAGCAAACGCGTGACAGCCTCCTGGGTGGAGTAGGTCCCGCGCAGTTCGGGGCTGATCAGTCCCTCCGTGAGCGACGGCTGGAACGACAGGGCAATGCCGGCGTCCACGGCAAAGCTTGAGAGCGTTGCGCCGAGCGGGCCGGGGGCAATGTGGTAGGCCTGCAAAGCGACCGCGTCCAATTGGGCCGGTTCGCCCGCCAATGCTGCCGGGCAGACGGCACCGGCCAGTAGCAGGCTGAGCACGACGCCGTGCACCATCGGTTTGAACGGACGAGCCGGACGCAGGGGCCGTGCTACAGGCATGAAAGGAGGACCCAATGGACGAGAGGAAAAGGCTGTTCCTGTCTTTGCCAGCCGAGATCGAAAAAAGTATCACCCCGACCGCCGTTTATTTTTGCGTGAAATCAGGCAGGCGACAGGGTGACCCAATAACCGCGCAAATGACTGTTCGCCAGCACGGGGTAGGTGTGCACCAGCATACTCAAAGTGCGATCGGTATCACCGACCGGAAAGGCCCCGGAAATGCGCAGGTCGGCGATGGCCGGATCACAGCGCAGGAAGCCTCGGCGGTAGCGCGTCAGTTCCGCGACGAAATCCGCCAGGCGCATCTTGTCGGCCATCAACATGCCTTGGGTCCATGAGCCGATATAGCGATCGGTCGGCGCCAGCTCACCAAAGGTCTGTGAGGAGAAGTCGGTGCGCTGCCCGGCGTTGACGATCAACGGTGGGGTCTGGCGGTTATCGGCCAATATCACGCTCACCGCGCCGTCGATCACGGCGAGGTGCGTGCGTGGGCTTACTTCTCGTACGGTAAAACGTGTGCCCAGCGCCTGCATGCGCCCCTGGCGGGTGCTGATCAGGAACGGCCGGGGCTGAGGGGCGTTGTCCACGGCGGTCTGCACCAGGATTTCGCCTTCGCGCAGGTGAATAAGGCGTTGGCGGTCGTCGAATACGACGTCGATAGCGGTATCGGTGTTCAGGGTGATACGCGAGCCATCGGCCAGGGTCAGTTCGCGGCGCTGGCCAACGTCGGTGCGGTAGTCTGCTGACCATTGCTGCGATTGCGCCAGCTTCCAGCTTCCCCAACCCACAGGCATCACCGCCAGCAGGATCGCCAGCTTGCCCAGTGCTGCACGACGTTCCGGGCTGTTTGGCCGGTCCAGCGCCGACATCGCCAGGGAGGGTGGCAGGCCGCCGAACTTGCTCTGCAGCAATTGAGCACGCGACCAGGCACGATCACGCTCCGGGCTGCTGACCTTCCAGCGCTCCCATTCGGCACGCTCGTGCTCGCTCAGTTCGCGTTCGTTCAAGCGCATCAGCCACTCGGCGGCTTCTTCGAGTACCTGCGGGTCCAGCGGTGGCTCCCTGCGCAGACCGAGCATTCATTCCACCAGCATCAGGCATTGTACGAAGGCCTGTTTCATGTAGCGCTTGACGGTGATCAGCGATACACCCAGCTGCTCGGCGATGTCGTCGTACTTGAGGCCGTTGATCTGCGACAGCAGGAAGGCCCGCTTGACCAGCGGCGCAAGGCTATCGAGCATGACGTCGATTTCGTACAGGGTTTCCAGCACCATGAAGTGCGCCTCGGGCGACGGCGCTTCGTGGGTGGGCACGTTCGCCAGTGCATCCAGGTAGGCGCGCTCCAGTGCCTTGCGCTGGTACCAGTTGACCAGAATGCCCTTGGCCACGCAGCTCAAGTACGCCCGTGGCTGGTCAATCACCGTGACTTGTGAGGCGAGGATCCGGGTGAAGGTGTCCTGGGCCAGATCCGCCGCATCCATGGCGTTACCCAGTTTTCTCTTCAGCGTGGCGTACAGCCAGCCGTGATGCCCGCTGTATAGGGCCTCGATGGCACGCAGGTGATTGAGATGATTCGCGGAAGAGGTTTCGCTCATGGCGGCAGATTTGTTTGTAATTGAGAAGTATTCCCAATGCTAGTTGACAACCCGACTTGAGCGCAAGCGCGATTGTCTCCCGTGATCAGGCATGTGACAGGCGTATCAAGGCGTCAATCAATGAATCGATTTCGGCTTCGGTGTTGTAGGCATGAACTGACGCACGGCTGACCTCACGCAAGCCCCGATGTTGCATGTCGAGCAGGGTGGAGCCTGCGTTAGAGGTGCTCACGTTGATACGTTTGGGTTGCGTGGCGAGCCACTGCTGCACCTGTGGGGCGCTGCTGTACCGATGACTGAACGTTACGATGCCGGACTTTACAGGTCCCAGGTCCTGGGGAGTGATAGCCGTCACTTCCGTCAGTCGATGGCGTAAGTAGCCTGCCAGGTGCTGGATGCGCTGCCACATCGGTTCGATGCCCTGCGCCAGCGCATACTCCGTCGCTGCCCCCAGGCCCAGCTTGGCCGCGACGTTGCATTCCCAATTTTCAAAACGTCGGGCATCAGTGCGAATTTTAAAGCTATCCGCCGTGAGCAACGAGGCCGCGTGCAGGTCAAGAAAAACCGGCTCCAAGCGCTGGCACAGGGACGGCTCGATGTACAGGAACCCCATGCCCCTGGGCCCGCGCAGATATTTTCGACTGGTGGCGGTGAGCATATGGCAGCCGATCTTTTGCACATCGATCGGTACCTGCCCCACCCCCTGGCAAGCGTCCAGCAGGAACAATACGCCCGCCGCCCGGGCGAGGGCACCGATCTGCTCGACGGGTTGCACAGGCCCGCCATTGGTGGCGATCATCGGCAGCGATACCAGGGCGACGCGCTCGTCTTCAAGCAGGGTCGCCAAGGCCGCGAGGCACACCTGGCCGTGTTCATCGTTGGGGATGATCCGGATCTCGATCCCGCGCTGCTGCCTCAATTGCAGGTATGGGATGTAGTTGCCGGCGTATTCGGTCATTGATGTCAGCACGGTATCGCCGGGCTTGAGCGCCAGTGAATAGAACGCCATGTCCCAGGCCCGGGTGGCGTTTTCGACCACTGCGATTTCATTGGGACGCGCATTGATCAGGCGCCCGATGGCGGCGTAGACATTTTCCAGTTCAGCCGCGCATTGGGCGGCCGCTTCATACCCGCCGAGGCGCGCTTCCTGTTGCAAGTGCCCAGTGATGACCTGGACCACCGGCTCAGGCATCAGCGCCGCACCGGCATTATTGAAATGGATCAAATGCTCGACACCCGGTGTGTCGGCACGCAGTTGTTCAACGTTCACACCCTCACTCCTTGTTCAGTCGCCGTCCGCAACGCGATTGGAAGGCGCGGACACCGACCAGTACCGCAACGCGATCATGGGAATCAGCGCCACTGCATAGGCCAGGCACACGAAAAGATAGGTGTATTGCAGGCCATAGACCTGGCTCAGCAAGCCACCAATGGAGATGCCGGCAATCGAGGCGAACTGCGCCGTACTTTGAGCAATACCCAGTACGTAGCCTTGTCGCGAGCTGTCGGCGGTTTTCGAGACCAATGCCATCAGTACAGGGGTGGTCGCCCCCAGCAGCACCCCCCAAATGAAGTAGGCAACGATAAATACCACGGGGCTGCGCGTTACGCCTGCCACGGCAGTCAAGGCAATGCAGCCCATGACGATATACGTGATGCGTTGCAGGGTTTCTGCCTGGGAACGATGCTCGAAGTAGCGCGACCACGCCGTTGCCGACAGGATAAAGCCCAGGGCCAGCAACCCATAGCACAGGCCGACGACTGAGTTGCTGACCTCGAACGTCGAGCTCACGTACAGCGAAAAGGATGTCTGCGGCAACATGCGCGCCAGCAGCAGGATCCCCATGACACACAGCAGCGACAGCAGGGGAGAGCTGCGCCATACGCTGTCGGTGTCTGCGGCCGGCGTGCGGGTGGCCACCGCCGGTTTTTTCGGTACGGGAGGCACATCCGGCAACGTCACGGCGGCGATGACGGTACAGAGTGCACAGAGCACTGAGGCGACGATATTGATCCAGAAAAACGTCGCGAAATCGAGGATCAGGCCGCCTACGACCGCGCCCAGCAGTGAGCCGACATTGGTCGATATCTGCAGGATCGCAAATAACCGGGCCCGTCGCGACGGGGCTTCGATACTGACCCCGTAAGCCTGCGCCGGGGCTATATAGCCAGCAAAGGCGCCCTGCAGAAAACGCAGGACCAGGATGACCCAGATGTCACTGAAAAACGCCAGCCCGAGCTGGGTCAGGGACAACCCCGCGAGTGCGCGGATCATCATTAATTTGTGGCCGTAGCGATCGCCGATGCGGCCCCAGAATGCACTGGTCAGCATGATGCCCAGCATCGGCCCGACGTACACGGCGATGCTGGCGAAGCTGAATATCGACTCCGAAGAGGCCAGCCCGCGCAGGTGCACGGGCCAGAACGGCCCGCTCATTTCCATCGCGCCCATGGAGACCAGTTGGATCGCGAACAGAAGATAAATAAGGATTCTCACACTTGAACCCTGGATGGCACCTGCTTGGGACATGAGACGGCCTCGATCGTTAAACGGCAGCTAGCGGGTTGGTCAGGGTGTGCTGCAAACGGTAGTTGGAATACTGCATCAGATGCATGCGCAGCAATGAACGGGTAGGCCAAGGATCCTCGACAAAGGCCTGGCGTTCCACTTCCCACACCTGCGGCGAAACCCGATCGCGTACGGCGGCGAAGGCGTTTTCGGTTTCCTCGCGCAATACTGCCCACAAGCGCGTGTTGTCCATGCCGTATTCCTTGGTCAGCCATAGGGCCATTTCATGCAGGTGCGTGAGGAACGCGGCGTCCAGTACAAACATGCGCACCGGTTCGATATCACCGGTAAAGACCGTAGGCAGAATGCCAGGCTGCACGTGTGGCTGTAACGTATAACCGCGTTCCTCCAGCAGCGGGGCGTAGGTCCTGCCATCGCCAAAGTCGCGGATCAGCAGGCTGCGCGGCAAGCCATCGGGTGAGAACAGCACCATGGTGTTCTGCTGGTGCGCTTCGAGCCCGATACCGTACAGCAGGTAGATTGCCACCACGGGGTGGGTGACGACTTTGGCATAGTGGCGAAACCACCGTTCTACGCTGGCGGCGTCGGCGCGCTCCCCGTCGCGTTCGATCAGGTCGGTAAACAGCGGCCGACCGCTGCCCGGCAAACGGGTGAACAACGAAGCTACAGTGATCGGCAGGCGATCATCGTTGCGTTCGAACGCTTGCCGGCTGGCACGAAATACCACGGACAGGTGTTTTCCCGGTACGTCGTCCTGGGTGATCGCGTGTCGGTAGCGCACGCCGATTTCTTCAGGGAAGATTTCCAGTTGCTGGTCGAAACCGTTTTCGGCTTCCAGGATTTGCGTGATCACCGTGCTGATGCGCGGCCCCATATGGATCGACTTGGCTTGCAGGCTGCGCAACTCGCTGGTCATCCACAACGCGATGGGCAATTTGATCAGCGGCGCAGCGTGGTCCAGTACCGGCATCATCGTGCGGTATGACATGGTCGGCAACGTCTGAATATCCGGCCCCTCGGTGATCAGGAGACCTTCTTCGATTTCTGCGGCAAACGTCTTGAGCACATAGGCCTGCAAATGCCAGCCATGAATCGGCAGTGGCAGCCATTGTGTTTCATCCAGTCCCTTAGCGTTCAGCGCCGCCTTCCATTGCTCCCAGTGTGCCGGGAAGTTGCTGGCGAACCAGGCGGGGTAGCTGGTCACGTGGGGCATGCTTTCGCTTTTGGCCATGTCAGCACGCAAGGCGGCAATTCGCAGGGGTACCTGGGCGTTGAACTCCGGAGACAGTTGCTCGACCTCAGAGTCATTCAGTCCGGGGCGGGCTTTCCAGGTCGGGTAGTAGGGGTGACCTTCCAATGAGCCCCACTGGTCCAGCAGGATGGCGGCGTCCTTGGTGCTCGAATGCCGGCGTAAGTAATCGGTAAGGCTGATGAGGCCCTGGCGTTGAGCGGCCTGGGCCAGGCGTGCGTTCCAGTGTTGGCGATACTGGCGTGCATGGGCGTCGTTCAGCAGGCTGTTTTCCATATCCGACTTGAGACCGGCCACGCCTTCGTCGCTGGGCTCAAAGTCGAAACTGTCGCGCAGTACATCCAGCAAGTCTTGATGGCGGGTGATCGCCTGGCGCACGCCTTCGGCCGTCAGCAGCACCACGTCGCCGTCATTGACCAGCGTGTCGGCCGGCCCCAGTGCAATCTCGGAGAAAAACAGCTGCGCGCCGCGCTGCTTGAGCGGGTAGGTGGCCTGGCGGCCGTCAGGGGTAAACGCCAGCGCCGAACGATCCAGGATATTTTCCGCAAACAAGCAACGAATCAGTCGGCGCAGGGCGTTTTTGCGGGAGTAGGCGATCAAGGTGTTGAGGTCATCCATATCAGCTATCTGCTCGTTGAGTCATTCATTAAAAGGGTTATGCCGTGCGAGGCCATTGGCTCGGGAAGTAATCCAGCGCCGAGTCGCGCAGGCCTTGCATGTAGGCAACGCTCCAGTGCAGGACTTCTTCGATATAGGGCACTTTCAGTTCAAACCGCCTGGCCATTTCCACCAGCAACACCAGCCCATAGGCGACGTCTTCGTTGAACGCGCGGCTCTCACGCTCGATCACATACCCGGCGCGGTTATCGCCGGCCGGCACCATGGGGGCGAGGATGTCGTTGTAGGCCTGGTTGGTGCGCAGAATCGACAACATGCTGCTCTGGTCGCGAATCTGATCGCCGTACGCCTCGACGATTTCCTGTTTCAAGGATTTGACGGACGACAGATCGACGCCCATGCGCTCACTGATGACCGCGCACAGTTCCTGGCTTTCCTGATCCATGCGTTCCAGGAAGTAAGCGCCCAGTTCGGGGCACTCCGTCCACCAGCACAGGCGCTGCGGAAAGATCTTGCGGTGCCATTGGCCGTAGGGGCCGATCAACCCGTAGATCACCGAGCTGTGCATGATCGGGTTGCCGGGCGTCAGGGTGATTTCCAGGTAGTGATCGAGCAGCGTGACGCAAGGGCCGTAGAGCCGTTTGAGGATGTCGTGCAGGTGCTGGCGCGACGCCTGGGATTCTCGCGAATGGGTCGCGACATACAACTGGCTTTTGCCGCCGCCCATTTTTATCGACCGGCCGGGTTTGAGTTCGAAGGCGGTATGAGGCACGTCCTTCATGCCCCATATCACCAGGTTCGGGTGATTTGCCAGTGTGGCCTCGGCCAGCCAGTCGAACCCGCAGAAGCCCGGAATCGCCCCGATGTACACCGGTTTACTCGTGCTCAGTTGCGGCGCGATGGCTTGCAGGATTTTGGCGCGGGCATGGGCTGGCACCGTGATGATGACGATATCGGCGTCTTCGACGGCGGGCCTGGCCTCGGCGGTCACCCGGTCCAGCCGGGCGGTCAGCGTGGATCCGTCCGGCAGCACAGCCTGGAGCGGCACCTGCCGGGCGTGGTGGTCGATGACGTCCAGATTGCTGGTCAGCAGCGCAACCTGGACGTCGGGCAGTTGTTTGAACAGGATGGCGTTGAGATGACCGGTCCGGCCACCGCCGCAAATGGCGACTTTCAGCGGTTTCATGAGGCGTTCCTTAGTCGAAAGAGGGTCATGCAACGCTGAGTTGCAGCGGGGCGGAGCTGGACTCCTGCCAATGGTTCTTGCCCAACCAGGCATCCAGCTGCGACGCGACGCCGGGGTCGAGCAGGTCGCGTTCGTCCAGCCACTTATCATCGAAGACCGTGTGCAGGTATTTTTCGCCGCCATCGGCAATCGGCACCACTACGTTGCCGCTCAGTACACCTTTGTGAATCAGTTCCAGGGCCTTGAAAATCGCACCACCGGTTGAGCCGCCTACGAGCAGGGCGAGGTGGCGGGCGATATAGCGGGAGGTCTCGAAGGCTTGTGAGTCGGTAACCTGCACGCCCAGGTCGATGCAGCTGTAATCGAGCACCAGCCCCACTGTGTCCCCGGCAGGCGTGCCGGTACCGGACTGATAATACGGATAGCCGGGGTGCCCGAAGACGATGGAGCCTGCGGGTTCCACTGCCACTGTGACGATGTCGGGGTTGTGCTGTTTAAGGCCTCGGGCAATTCCGGTCATCGACCCGCCGGTACCGACGCAACCGACATACGCGCCGATAACACCTTCGGCCTGAACGATGGTTTCCCGCACAAAGTCGCTGTAGCCGCCGGCGTTGGCCGCGTTATCGGACTGGTTCATGAACACGGCGCCCGGGATCTGCTCGGCGAGTTCGGCCGCCAGGCGCTGGCGCTCTACCACCGCGACTTCATCTTCGCGATAGGTCCCCGCGACAAACCGAATATCCGCGCCCAGTGCCTTCATCACCGCGATCTTGTCCTGCGCCGCGTGATGGTCAACCACCGCGATAAACTGCAGGCCGAATTCAACGGCGGCCATGGCCAGGCCGATGCCGGTATTGCCCGACGACGACTCGACCACCACACCGCCCGGTTTCAGGCGTCCGGATTTGAGCGCGGCGAGTACCATGTTGCGCGCCATGCGGTCTTTGATACTGCCACCGGGGTTATTTTTCTCTATCTTTAATAACAGCCGGGCGTCAGTTCCCGGGATATAAATACCCAACATGGGCGTATTACCAATCAGTTCGGAAACTTTGTTCAGTATCATAGGAAGTACTCCCTCTAGTAGTCAGGTGAAAACGCGTAGTTACCGTGCGTGCAACAGGTCGCCACCATTCGCCGAGGTAAGGGGTGACGATGAAACTCGTTCTCCAGCAAGTCCATTTGGTAGCCGGCGGTATTGGCATAAATCAATAAGTCGCCGGCCTTGGGGGACGTAGTAAAGTTGATCAGGCGCTGGGTGATGACGTCATCATCCAGACAACTATGCCCGGCAATATAGGCTTGCATCGGCGTGGCCGATGTTGGTGCCGCGCTGATTAATATCGGGTCGACCAGGTATTCCGACGCGAACCATGTTTCGCACGCGCTGAAACTACTGCCTTCGACAAACAACACAGTTTTGTTATTTGCCAGTTTTTTGCTGCGTGTAATGCGGAACACTGAAATGGCGGCTTGGTCCACCAGGCTTCGGCCTGGCTCCAATCCCAGTGTGATGTTGTTGGCTTTCAAATACTGGGCAATGTTCTGGTGCGGCGAGTAGGCACTTTCCAGAAATGAATGCAGCCACTGGCTCGCCGTCAAGTTGCTGCCGTAAGGGTAGTAAGAGTTGGGCACGGATTGGTTGTAATAGTGACTGGGTGTATTGTCGTTGTGTATAAAACGATCGTAGGCGTGTGGCTCAATATAGCGAATGGGCAAGCCTCCCCCGATATCGATCATGGTCGGGTTCAATCCCATCTTTCGAGCCTCATCGACGAAATCCGTCACTTCACGAAAGGCCTGTGCTCGGGATTCGAACCCATAGCCACCCAGGTGGAAATGGAAACCCTCGAAGTCAAAAAAAGCCCGAAGCCCGGTCAGTAAGTGCAAACACACCAACACGTCCGAGGCCCCCATTCCGAAGCGGCTGGTCGCACAGTTTTTGGGCCTGTAACGCAATAAAACCCGGGCTTTGATGGCCTTGCTGCGGGCTTCGAGCAGTGTTTTCAAATGGTCGAATTCTTCCAGTGAATCCACGCAGATCAGTGCGCCGGCCTGGACGAGCTGCCGATGAAAATCCTCGGTTTTGGCAGGACCGGTGGCACACAACTGATCGGCTGGCACACCGGCGCGCAGTGCTGCCTGCATCTCGTAAAGGCTGGAAACGTCGACGCCGATACCGGACGCCTTGGCCGCGCCCAGCAAACATTGCGACTTGTTGGCTTTGGCGCCATAGAAGATCGCATGCTGGACTTCATGCTGTTCCAGCACTGATCGCAATGCGCAGGTGTTCAGTGCAAAAGCATGTGGCCATACAAGATTCAGGGGCGAACCGTATTGTGCGACGAGTTCAAGCAGGGTGTCGGGCTGGCTATGTAACAGCTGTGCGATGCTTACATCCAATAATGGATTAAGCATTTTCGAAAGATGAACTTCGGTGCGCACTTTATTTGGGTGCGTTGTTGCAATGGACATAACTATCCCCTGGCGCTTATAGCGTCGTCATTCATATTTTAATCTCTAAAAGAGATCGATGAATGTGGTCTTGTCGCTCGTCGTGTTTTTACGCTTATGTGTTTGGCGGTGGATGCCACACGAATCCTGCAGGCGAAACTGTTGCTTTGACAGTCATAATCGGTTCACAAAACAATTGCATAAGAACCCCATTTCATAAGGTTTATACGAGTGTAGCGATCAGCCACTAACTGCTGATTTTCTTGATCTAATTCACCGGTGAGTGATGGGTAAATGATGTCGCGAGGCCATACTTTCGGTGAACATTAGGATTTGCATGTGCACAAGAAAAGTTTCTCTTGGCGGCGTGAACAATATTGCTACCGAGAATGATTATCAAGTAAGGTTTTCAAATATTTCACATTAATGCCCGCTGAAGATCAGTGCGCGAACCCGTATTTGCACGCTCTTTCGGGCGTTCGTCCCTAGTTTGAAAGCGTTGTTAATTCATTGATCAATAAGGGGTTAAACGTTGATCGGCGAGGGTGGCGCCAGAGGCGCAATTTACCCCCTCGGTGCCCCTGAAAATTTTTTCAAAAACCACGACTGCTGCACGCCAAGGAGAGATGCCATGAACACTGATCGTCAGAGCACGACCACGCTGCTTCCCATCAGCTACCTGTTCGTTCCGGGGAACCGTCCGGAGCGCTTTGCCAAAGCCGTTGAGGCCGGGGCGGATGCAATCATCCTGGACCTCGAGGATGCGGTTCATCCCGAGAGCAAAGCCGCTGCCCGAGCTGCCGTGTGGGCGTGGCAGGAAAGTACGTCGAGCGTTGCGTGCCAGCGGTTTATCCGGCTCAACAGTGTCGGCAGCGCGTTGTTCCGCCAGGACCTGACGTGGTTGGGCGACATGCGTTATCCCGAGCGTTGCACCGGGGTATTCCTGCCCAAGGCCGAGGCTCCCCAGGCGTTGGCGCGGGTGGTCGAGCAGCTGCTGGCATGGCAACCCCAGTTGCACATTGTCGCGATCATCGAGACGGCCAAAGGCTTGCAGCAGGTGGAGGCGATTGCCGCGATTCCCGGCCTGGCGCGCCTGGCCTTTGGCTCGCTGGATTTTTCCCTGGATATCAATTGCGGCCAGGTGCCCGAGGCGTTTCTGTACGCACGCAACCGCATCGTGCTGACCTCTCGCACTGCGGGTTTGCCGGCGCCAATCGACGGGGTAACGCCTGCGATCAACGACCTGGCGGTGGTCGCCCAGGACTCGCTTTACGCGCGCTCCCTCGGGTTCGGGGCCAAGCTGTGCATCCATCCCGCGCAGCTGTCGACGGTGCAGCGCGCGTTCTTGCCCGATGCCCACCAATTGGCCTGGGCGGATCGGGTGATGAGTGCCGTGGCCGGCGGTAGCCACGCGGTGCAAGTTGACGGCGAAATGGTCGATCTGCCGCTGATCGAGCAGGCGCAACGTCTGCTGGATTTGGCCCATCGATACGCAGCGGTCGCCAAGACCGGGACCTGCTGAACATGCTGCCAGGGCAGGGGGGAACCATGGGACAGACCTATCAGATTGCGCTGCGGCCGGTGTGCGAAGTACGGCAATCGGAACAGGTGGACCCGGCCAATGTTCAGTGGCTATGCGACTCGATTATCCGCGCAGGGCATTGGCTGGAACCGATCATCGTCGAGCGCTCGCATGGCATCGTGATGGACGGTAACCACCGCCTGAATGCAGCGTTGCAGTTGGGTCTGTGTCGAGTACCGTGCATCCAGCTCGACTATACGGACCCACGGGTGTGCGTAAGGCACTGGCGCACGGGGCAGGCGTTCGAGGTCGCGCGGATTTTCAACACCATCGCTCGCGGCGAGATCTTTCCGTACAAGACCACGCGGCATGTGTTTGATCCGGCGTTGCCGGTCATCGCGATACCGCTGGATCGCCTGTACGAATGAGCCGTGCAAAAAAAATCATGGGGAGGGTGATACTTTTTCGCACGTCGACTGGCATTAGGAGTGATTCCCATTTTCCCTCGTTGAAAGGATCCTCTCGTCATGCCTGTTGCCAGTCGGCCCTGCGGTGAGCGCGTGTTAACACTCGCCATTCGAACCGCCCTGTTGAATTTTGTCATGGTCGCAGCGGGCGCCAATGCCTGGGCTGAGACACCAACGCCTGCCGCCACGGATGACAGCACGCCCAGCCTGACACTCGACACCACCACCATCGACGGTCGCTACAACGGCCCGACGGCGCTGCCCGACGTTCTCCCCGGTGGGCAGGTAGCGCGCGGCGCGCGGCTGGGCATGATGGGCAACAAAGACGTGATGGATACACCCTTCAGCGTCACCAGCTACACCGCCAAAACCCTCGCCGACCTGCAAACCGTCACCGTTGCCGATGCGCTGGAACGTGACCCCTCGGTGCGCTCCACGGGGCAGACGGGCGGGATCGTCGATTCGTTTTTCATTCGCGGCTTTGCGATTGGCGAAGGCAACCTGGGTGAGCTGGCCTACGACGGCGTGTATGGCGTAGCCCCCAACTACCGGGCCTTTACCGAGTACGCCGAACGTGTCGAAGTGCTCAAGGGGCCGGGCGCCTTGATGTACGGCATCTCGCCCAACAGCGGTGTCGGGGGGGTCATCAACATCGTGCCCAAGCGGCCGCTGGAGCAGGACCTGACCCGTTTTACCGGCAGCTACGCGTCGGACTCCCAAACGGGCGGACACCTGGATATCAGCCGGCGTTTCGGTGAGGAAAACCAGTTCGGCGTGCGCTTCAACGGCAGCCTGCAGGGCGGCGACACGGCCGTGAACGACCAGCATCGCGACGTGGGGATCGGTGCGATCGCCCTGGATTATCGCGGCGAGCGGCTGCGCCTGAACCTCGACTACATCAGCCAGAAAGAAAGCTTCGACGGCGCATCACGCCCGTTTACCATCGCACCGGGCGTTGACGTGCCATCCGCCCCGAATGGCCGCACCAGCCTGCCGCAGAAATGGGGTTGGTCGGATACCAAGGAACAGTCCGCGTTGCTCGGCGGTGAATATGATCTGAGCGACAACCTCACCGTGTTCGCGCATGCAGGGGGCGGCAAGTCGGATGTGAAGCGCATGTCCGACCAGGTGCCGCGCATCCTCAATGATGCCGGTGACACCAGCAACGTCCCGGGTTATTACAAATTCAACGTCGACCGTTCTACCGCCGATGTGGGGATGCGCGGGCTCTTCGCCACCGGCCCGGTCACCCATACCACCACGTTGATGGCGACCCGTTACCAGGATGAGCTGTCGCGGGGCATCAACAACGGCACGACAATCCTCTCCAATATCTACCACCCGGTGGACACGCCCAAGCAATACATCAATACGCCCAAGGTGCTGCGAGTCTCCGAGTCGGAGTTGTCCGGCGTGGCGTTGACCGACACCTTGGGGATGCTGGATGACCGTTTCCAACTGACCCTGGGCGTGCGCCGGCAGTTTATCGAGTCACGTAACTATAATGCTGCCGGCTCCGTCAGCTCTCGTTACAACGCCAACGCCACCACGCCGTTGCTGGGTGTGGTGGTCAAGCCCTGGGAGGACGTCTCCCTCTACTACAACTACGTCGAAGGGCTGAGCAAAGGCGATGCGGCACCGGGCACGGCGAGCAACGCCGGGGAAACCTTTGCGCCGTACGAGTCCAAGCAACACGAACTGGGGGTGAAGTATGAACACGGCACCTTCATGACCACGCTGGCGTTGTTTCAGATCGAGAAACCAGCCGGTGAACTGGGCGCCAATGGCGTGTATTCGGTGCAGGCCGAACAGCGCAACCGTGGCCTGGAACTCAGCGTGTTCGGCGAAGTGGCCACCGGCACCCGTTTGATGGGGGGAGTGACCTTCCTTGATGGCGAGCTGACCAAATCTGCGACTGCCGCTAACCAGGGCAACAAGCCGGTCGGCGTGCCCGACATCCAGGCCAACCTGTGGGCGGAATACGACACCCCCTGGCTGGAAGGTTTGACCCTTACCGGTGGCGCGATCTACACCGACAGCCAATACGTCAACCAGGCCAACACCCAAGCGCTGGACGCCTGGACCCGTATCGATGCAGGCGCGCGCTATGCCACCAAAATTGAAGGGCGGCCGACGACTTTCCGCGCCACGGTGCAGAACGTATTCGACCGTGAGTATTGGTCGGGCGTGGCCTCTTATAGTGCGTTTTCCCCGGGGTATCCGCGCACGTTACAACTATCGGCTACCGTCGATTTTTGACGGGGGCCGTTTGATTTCAATGACTCGGACGCCAGATGCGAGTCTCGTTTCTCGCTCCAAATACAAGAAAAAGCCACTCTGGTGAGTGGCTTTTTTTTGCCTGCGATTTATGAAATGGACGCTTAAATGTCTATTTTGTAAAAACCGTCAGTAGCCTGCTGTGCAGGCGTTTATCCCCAAGCAGATGGATCCTGCCCGAACCCGTAAGAGCGGTGAGGAGCGGGGGACAAGCGTTGCACCCCGGCTTCACCCAGTGTCCGCAGCTTTTCAATCTACGCAGTTCACCGCGTACTCAACGAAACGCCGGCACCACATGCTTGATAAACAATTCCAGGGATTTTTTCTTCTCTGCGTGGGGCAGGCTGTTGTCACACCAGAAGCTGAACTCGTCGACACCCAGTTCCTGGTAGTACTGGATGCGCGGAATGATCTCTTCCGGCGTTCCGATCATCGCGGTCTTATGCAGGCTTTCCAGTTCAAACTCAGGGCGACCGGCGAATTTTTCTTCCGGGCTAGGGTCGAGGAAGCCGTTGACCGGCACGCTCTTGTTACCAAACCAGGCATCGAAGGTGCGGTAGAACTTCGAGATTGCCTTGGCCCCGACTTTCCAGCCTTCCGGGTCGTCAGCCGTATGCACATGGGTGTGGCGCAGCACCATCAGTTGCGGGCGTGGTACGTCAGGGTTGTTGTCCAGGGCGGCCTGGAATTTGTTTTTCAGGTCGAGGACTTCTTCATCACCCTTCATCAGCGGCGTGACCATTACATTGCAGCCGTTGGCGACGGCGAAGTTGTGGGAGTCCGGGTCGCGGGCGGCGATCCACATCGGCGGGTTGGGCTGTTGGATTGGTTTGGGCACGCTGGTGGAGGTGGGGAATTTCCAGATATCGCCGTCGTGGGCGTAGTCGCCTTTCCACAGTGCACGTACCACCGGCACCATCTCGCGCAGGGCCTGACCGCCGCTTGAGGCGGGCATGCCACCAGCCATGCGGTCAAACTCGACCTGATAGGCGCCCCGGGCCAGGCCGACTTCCATACGCCCGTTGCTGATCACGTCGAGCAGGGCGCATTCGCCTGCCACCCGCAATGGATGCCAGAACGGCGCAATGATGGTGCCAGCGCCCAAGTGAATGGTGGTGGTCTTGGCCGCGAGGTAAGCCAGCAGCGGCATCGGGCTTGGCGAGATGGTGTATTCCATGGCGTGGTGCTCGCCAATCCATACGGTGCTGAAACCACCGGCCTCGGCCATCAGGGTCAGTTCGGTCAAGTCTTCGAACAGCTGGCGATGGCTGACACTCTCATCCCAACGTTCCATGTGTACGAACAGGGAAAACTTCATGACGCTTACCTCGGATCTATTGTGATCGGCCTGTCGACTGCGGGCCCTTAAGTGCTCTCGCCACTGTGAAGCGTGCCGGTGATAACGGCTGTTCGGCGGATTAATTGTTGGTATACCATAATACGGAATATCCGCAAAACTTTTCTCTCCAACGGTTGCACCCTCACCTCACAAGGAAGGCGAGCTCGATGAACATAAAACAAAAATTAATCCTGGCCTTTGCGGTGATCGCCAGCCTGCCGGTGATTCTGGTGGCTGTGCTGATCATCCTCAATGTGCGCCATGAGGCCAGGGACGGCTTTGTCGACAGCAGTGGGCGCGAGATCCGCCAGGTGGACAACGCGATGCAGCTGTTTTTTGAAGGCATCAGCCAGAACGTCGCCTATCTGGCCGGACACCCGCAGTTGCAGAGTATCAATGGTGATGTGAAACGCTACTTGGCCAGTGATGCGGCGCAGATCGCTCCCGGCGCGCGTGACGGGCAACTTTTCACGTTGTTCGAGGGCCTGGCCAAGAGTCACTCGGCCTACACCTATCTGTCCCTGGGCACCGAGGACGGCGGTTATGTGTTCTGGCCCGGCGACCCCAAGCTAGCCAACTACGACCCACGCACACGGCCTTGGTATAAAACGGCCATGGCCCAGCCGGGCAAGACCCTGCGCACCGAGGCCTATTACTGGGCCGCCGACGATGTGGTGCTGGTCAGCACCGTGCAAAGCTTCAACGATCGCCAGGGCAAGGCGAGTGGGGTGGTGAACATCGACGTGTCCCTCAAGCAACTGACCGACCTGGTCAAGCAGATCAAGCTGGGCGAGAGCGGCTACCTGATGCTGATGGAAGCCAATAACACCGTGCTGGTGGACCCGAATGACCCGTCCCACAATTTCAAGAAGCTTGGCGAGCTGGGGGAAGGCTATCGGCAGTTGAGCGAAGCCGGCCAGGGGCTTGTGCAAGTCGAATTGGCGGGTGAGCGCTATATGGCCTTGGTATGGCCATCAAAGGCCTTGGGCTGGCGGTTTGTCGGGCTGGTGCGCGAGAGTGAAGTGATGGCCGGCGCAGCACGCCTGACCTGGCTGATTGCGGCCATTGCGCTGGTGTGCGGTGCGTTATTCGCGGTGGCCGGCGCCTGGTTTGCCGGGCTGATCGTCAAGCCGATTCGCGGCGTGGCCAGCGGCCTGGAAGGCATTGCCCAAGGTGAGGGCGACTTGACCGCGCGCCTGGATGTGAAAGGTCGCGATGAAACGGCGCAGCTTGCCGGTTGGTTCAACCAGTTCCTCGAAGCCATCCGCACGCTGATCCAACGTATCGGCCAGGCCGCCGCGCAGATCCACACCAGCTCAGGCAGTGCCACTGAAGTCTCGGTGGAGATGGCCGAAGTCGCCGAGCGACAGCGTGAAGCGGTGGATATGGTTTCGACGGCGTTTCATGAAATGGTCGCCACCTCCAACGAAGTCGCGCGCTCCTGCAGCCAGGCGGCCGACTCGGCCGACAACGGTCAGCGTCAGGCCCATACCGGGCAGCAGCAGATCGACGCGGCGGTGAGCAGTGTCGGGCGCTTGAGCCAGGAAATCGGCCACTCCGCCCAGGCCATGGAGCAGCTGGAAAAAGACAGCAATGACATACAGTCGATCCTCGGCACCATCCGCTCCATCGCCGAGCAGACCAACCTGTTGGCGCTGAACGCCGCTATCGAAGCCGCGCGGGCGGGTGAGCAGGGTCGCGGTTTTGCGGTAGTGGCGGACGAGGTGCGCGCACTGGCCAAGCGCACCTCCGACTCCACCGGTGAAATCGACGGACTGCTCGGCAACCTGGCACGCCGCACTCATCAGATGGGCAAGCAGATGCATGCGAGCTTGGAGGTGTCCCAGGAAACGGTGGTGTCGATCAACGACGCGCGGGCCAGCTTTGGCCTGATCCGCGAGTCGGTCGACGTGATCCGCGACATGAACACGCAAATCGCCACCGCCGCCGAAGAGCAGCACCAGGTGGCCGAGGACATCAATCGGCACATCAGCCAGATTCATGGGGATGCGCAGTTAGTGGCAAGCCTGGCCGACTCCACGCGCCAGGATGCGCAGCAATTGACGGCGTTGTCGCAGACGTTGAATCAATTGGTCAGCCGCTTCCGCACCTGACTGGCACCCTAGCGCAAACATGGACACCGGCAGACACGCTTTGGAATGCAGTCAAAACTGTGGGAGCGGGCTTGCTCGCGAAGGCGGTGCATCAGTCACTGAATCCAACGACTGAAATACCGCCTTCGCGAGCAAGCCCGCTCCCACATTTGATCTTCGGTGTTTTCAGAAAGGGTCGGGGATCAGGCAACCAAGGGCAGGGCGCCCATCTTGCCGTGGCAATACACCAGTGGCCCGGCGTTCTGCTGGGGCACGATCAGGTTTTTCACCGAGCCGACCATGATTGCGTGGTCGCCGCCTTCATATTCGCGCCACAACTCGCACTCGATCACCGCCGTGGCATTGGCCAGGATCGGGTTGCCCAACTCACTGAGCGTCCATTCGATGCCCTGGGCCTTGTCCTTGCCTTTGCGCGCAAAGGCATAGGCTTCGGTTTGCTGCCCCCCGGAAAGCACGTGAATGGCAAAGCGCTTGTTCTTGATCAACACCGGGTACGAGTCGGAGCTGTAGTTGGGGCAGAACAGCACCAGGGCCGGGTCCATGGACAGTGAACTGAAGGCACTGGCGGTCAACCCGACGATTTGCCCCTCGTCATCGAGCGTGGTGATCACGGTGACACCGGACGGAAACGAACCCATCACTTGTTTGTAGATAGCGGCATCAATCATGGGACGGTCCTCTGCGGGTAATGTGGTTTTTATGAGTTTGTAGGTCTGATGGTATACCGTAATACAATCGATGCAACCGCTTTTTCAATCGCCCGATGAACGTCAATTCTGGGGCTTATCATCAATAAATACGGGAGCTATGGCGGGAAATAACAGGGTGCGCTGTGGCACAATTGCGGATCAGATGCGCGCTAAGACTACGGATCAGTCTTGTGAAAATGTTGGAATACCATAATATGGTGTTCATCTGAGGGGCAGCCAGAGAGCTCCCCCGGTTTGGCGTCAAACAACTATAAGATCAGACAAACGCGAGTTCATTTCCATGCCCCAGATGTCCCGGCAAGACC
This sequence comes from Pseudomonas sp. H1_A03, assembly GCF_054685145.1. Classification (NCBI taxonomy): domain Bacteria; kingdom Pseudomonadati; phylum Pseudomonadota; class Gammaproteobacteria; order Pseudomonadales; family Pseudomonadaceae; genus Pseudomonas; species Pseudomonas sp. H1_A03. Next base: position 5,183,531 of record NZ_CP162829.1, on the reverse strand, counting down.
CCCTGATCGAGCATCACACGGTCGATTACGTCCCCCTCGCAGAGCGCCATGGAAAGGCCCGCGACCTGTTCACGTTATGGTTCAGCACCAACATCGCGCCGCTGCCGATCGTCACGGGTGCCATGGTCGCCCAGGTGTTCCATCTCAATCTGGTGTGGGGGCTGCTGGCGATTGCCCTCGGGCACCTGCTCGGCGGCATCGTGATTGCCCTCGCATCGGCCCAAGGCCCGCGCATGGGCATCCCGCAGATGGTGCAGAGCCGTGGCCAGTTCGGCCGTTACGGCGCGCTGCTGATCGTGTTCTTCGCCGCGCTGATCTACATCGGCTTTTTCATCTCCAATATCGTCCTGGCTGGCAAGTCCATCGTCGGCATCGTGCCGTCGGTGCCGGTGCCGGCGAGCATCCTGATCGGCGCCCTCAGCGCCACCGCCATCGGCGTGATCGGCTATCGCTTTATCCATACCCTCAACCGCATCGGCACCTGGGTGATGGGCAGCGCTTTGCTGGCCGGTTTTATCTACATTTTTGCCCATGACCTGCCGGCAGATTTCCTTACCCGTGGCGGCTTCAACGCGGCGGGCTGGTTGGCTACCGTGTCGCTGGGGGTGATCTGGCAGATCAGCTTTTCGCCCTACACCAGCGACTACTCGCGCTACCTGCCGGCGGACATTGGCATCACTCGGCCGTTCCTCGCCACCTACCTGGGCGCGACCCTCGGCACCATCCTGTCCTTCGCCTTTGGCTTGGTAGCTGCACTGGCCACGCCCGAAGGCACCGAAGCCATGGTCGCGGTCAAGCAAGCCACCGGCTGGCTGGGGCCGATCCTGATGGTGCTGTTCCTGCTCAATATCATCAGCCACAACGCCCTGAATCTGTACGGCGCGGTGCTGTCGATCATCACCTCGGTCCAGACCTTCGCCAGCCACTGGACACCGAGCATCAAGGTGCGCGTGGCGCTGTCGGGCGTGGTCCTGGCCGGTTGCTGCGTGGTGGCGTTGGGCGCGTCGGCGGACTTCATCTCGCAATTTATCGGCCTGATCCTCGCGCTGTTGCTGGTGTTGGTGCCGTGGGCGTCAATCAACCTGATCGACTTCTACATCATCAAGCGAGGGGTCTATGACATTGCCTCGATCTTCCAGGCCGATGGCGGGGTGTATGGGCGTTTCAACCTGCATGCGATCGTGGCGTACTTCATCGGCATCATCGTGCAACTGCCGTTTGCCAATACGTCGCTGTATGTGGGGCCGTGGGCCAACCTGGTGGAAGGCGCGGACTTGTCGTGGTTGGTGGGGTTGGTGGTGACGTGCCCGTTGTATTACTGCCTGGCGACACGTCAACACACCCAAAAGGTCAGGGCGGCGCGGTTGGGCTACACCGACTGACCCACGCCGCCGAACTCCTCCAGCGCATCCCGCAACGCGCCCTCGAAGTATGCCTTCGAGGCGCGATCCCAGAGGATATGAAACGCCGGCAGCTCCACACTGCCTGTGTGGATGACAATCGCATTGACCCGCGCCACCGAGGTCTGTGCCACCATCCCCGGCTTGAAGGCCGGGAAACTGAGATCCACCCCGCACAGCTTCGCCATCACCTGCGCAATCACCTCCCCGCTGAGCCGCACACAGGCATGGCTGTCCTGGCGCGGCAGCAGGTAGTTGGCGCGGTGGTCCAGTTCCCAACGCGTTTCTTCATCGGCAATCCGTTGCCCCTGATCCTGCAGGCTGCCCAGCACCAGGTATTCGTTCTGCGACAGGCGCGCCACCCAACTGCCGTCCGCTTGCGCGCAGGCTTGGTTAGGCGCGCCTGGCAACGTGAAGCCGCGCGCCGTGAGGTACTCGGCGCTTTGTGCGCCGCGAAAGCCGACCCGGGGCAGGTCGGTCTGGTCCTGCAGTTGGCAGGGCGGCGTGAACAATTCGTGGGCCTTCAGACTGGTCATGGCTTAACCCTCCTGGCGTTGGTTAGTGGGGTCGAAGAACGGCAGTTGCACCACCTCGGCCTGGACGACGATGCCGCCTTCGACGCGAATCGGAATACGCTGCCCCGGTGTGCTTTGGTCGATCCCGGCGTAGGCCAGCCCGATGATGCGGCCCAGGCTGGTGGAGTATTCGCAGGAGGTGACGTTGCCGCTGATGTCCGCGCCGTTGAGCACCAGGTGGCCTTCCAGCGGTTGCACACTGCCCTTGGGCAGGCTGAAGCCCACCAGTTTGCGTTTCAGCGGCTGGGCTTCGAGGATGTCCACCGAGCGGCGGCCGACGAAGAACGGCTTGTTGCGGCTGACTGCCCAGCCCATGTCGATTTCCGCCGGGTGGGTCATGCCATCGGTGTCCTGGCTGATGATCACGTGGCCTTTTTCCAGGCGTAGCAGGCGCTGGGTCTCGACGCCGAAGGGGCGAATGTCAAAGGCCTTGCCGGCCGCCATCAACGCGTCCCACAACGCCAGGCCGTGGCGTGCCGGTACGTGGATTTCATAGCCCAGTTCGCCGACGAACCCGACCCGCAGCAGGCGTGCCTTGATCCCGGCCACCGTGCCCTGGCGCACGCCCAGATAGGGAAAACCTTCGGCACTGAGGTCGAGATCGCTGCACACCTGCGCCAGCACCTTGCGCGAGTCCGGCCCGGCCACGTTGACCGCACAGATCGCGGCGGTGACGTTGGTCACGTCCACATCCAGGCGCCACTGCGCGTTCCACTTGAGCATCTGCTGGTAAATACGATCGACGCCGCTGGTGGTGGCGGTGACGTAGAAATGGTTGTCGGCCAGCCGCGCGCACACGCCATCATCGATCACCACGCCGTGTTCGTTGGTCATCAGCGCATAACGCGAACGGCCCACCGGCTGCTTGAGGAACGCAAAGGTGTACATACGGTTAAGCAATTCGGCGGCGTCCGGGCCGCGCACGTCGAGGCCGCCGAGTGTGGACACATCGATCAGCCCGACCTTGTTGCGCACGTGCAGCGCTTCGGCCTGCATGCACGCTTCGCGGTCCTGGGCCTTGCCGTAATAGGCCGGGCGCTGCCAGATCCCGGCGGGCATCATCTTCGCCCCGGCTTGCACATGGCGCGCGTGCATCGGTGTTTGGCGGTAGGGGTCGAAGGCGCGTCCGGCGACATGCGCGAGTTTCTCCGCCACGAACGGCGGCCGTGCGGTGGTGACCCCGGTTTCGCTGATAGTGCGCTGGGTCGCCCAGGCCACCAGCCGTGCGGTCGGCAGCGCTGAGTGGCGCCCCTGGGACGGGCCCATGCCGACCGTGGAATAGCGCTTCACCAACTGCACATCGCGGTAGCCAATGCGGGTGGCGTTTACGATGTCCGCCACCTGCAGGTCTTCGTCGAAGTCGACGAAATCCTTGCCCTTGGGGTGCGGGAAGATCGGCCAGGGGAAGTTGACCTGAGCTTCAGGGCGCAGCGCTGCAGGCGGGCTGGAGCTGTTCAATCCGAGGGCGAGCAGGCTGTCGGCGGCGGCGTTGGTCGCATCCGCCAGCACATTGTCCAGTTGATGCCGACCGTGTACGGAACCGGCCACGCCCAGATTGCGCGGCAGGCCACTGAGGCTGAACTCCGCCCGCGAGTCTTCATAGGCCAGCTTGCCACCGGCCTGGCACAGCAACTGATAGACCGGCATATAACCGGCCGACATGCACAGCAGGTCGCAGTCGATCACTTGCCCGCTGGCGCTGACCTGGCCCTGGCCAGTGATCTGGCGCACGTCGACACCCTTCACATGGCGCAGGCCTTTTTCATGCAGGGCCTCGAACACCGTGCTGTTGCTCAGGCACGCGATCTTGCGCTGGGCCAGGGCGCCCGGCAGGGCTTTGTCCGCCGGGGCGTGACGCAGGTCGATCACGGCGGCCACGTCCACGCCCTGGTCATGCAGGTCGAGGGCGGCGAGGTAGCCGTCATCGTTGCCGGTGAGTACCACTGCGCGCTTGCCGGGCTTGACCGCATACAGCTTCATCAGGCGTTGCGCGGCGCTGGTGAGCATCACGCCCGGCAGGTCGTTGTTGCGGAAGACCACCGGTTGGTCGAATGAACCGCTGCACACCAGGCACTGTTTTGCGCGCACTTTGTACAGGCGCTTGCCCTGGATCACCGGCAGGTAGTTGTCGGTGAACCAGGCATTGCAGGTGGCGTCGGTGAGCACCTGGATATTCGCGTGTTGCTGCACCGCGCCCAGCAACTCGCGGCGCAAGGTGTCGGCACGGGTGCCGGCAATATCGAAGCGCGCGTAGGTCAGCGACCCGCCGAGGATCGGTTGCTGCTCGATCAGCAGCACCTTGGCGCCGGCATTCGCGGCGGTCAGCGCGGCCTGCAGGCCAGCGGGGCCGGCGCCGATCACGGCGAGGTCGGTAAACAGGTAGGCCTTGTCGTAGTACTCGGGTTGGAACGTCAGGTCGAGCACGCCCAGGCCGGCCTTTTTGCGGATGATCGGCTCCCAGACTTTCCACATGCCTTTGGGCTTGTAGAACGAACGGTAGTAGAAACCCACCGGCATGAACTTGGAGAACTTGCCCAGGTAGGCGTCCTTGTCGTTGTCCAGCGAGCCGTTGACGTTCTGCGCCGTCACCGCCAAGCCGGCGGACAGCGCGTGGGCGTCGGCTAATACGTTGGGCTCGCGAGGCAGTTGCACCAGGCTGTTGGCGTCCTGGCCGGCCATGGTCAACGGGCCGCGTGGGCGGTGGTATTTGAACGAGCGCGACATCAGGAAACGCCCGTTGGCGAGCAGGGCGCTGGCGATGCTGTCGCCCTGCAAACCTTGGTAGGGCAGGCCGTCGAAGCTGAAGTCGAGTGGCTGGTCACGCTGGATCAGCAGGCCCATGGGGGCGGGGAGGCGGTTCATCCGGCGATCTCCTTGGCGGTGGTGAAGTCGACGCGGGTGATGAACACTTCGCGCGGATCGAAGGTGCGCACGATCTCGTCGGTGACCGTGTGGCGCTCGGCGAGGAACCAGTAGCTGGACGGTGTGTGCATCCACCATTCGCGCACCACGCCGGCAAGGTTGTCGGTGTTGAACACGTAGTCGGCCCATTCGGCATCGCTGCAGGTCAGCGGGTCGGGCATCGGTTTGAATTCACCGCCGTAGGTGAACTCGCTGATATTGCGCGGCCCGTTGAGCGGGCAAATCATGATTTTCATCGTCTGCTCTCCGTCAGTGGCTGGCCGCTGTGGCGCCCATTTCGTTGACTTGCTGGAAGGTTGAAAAGCGCTCGAGGCCGAAGGGTTTGATCAAGTCCGGCACCTTGCCGCCGCTGGCGACCAGCTCGGCCATGGTCTTGCCGCAGATCGGCGTGGCCTTGAAGCCCCAGGTGCCCCAGCCGGCGTCGAGGTAGTAATTCTTCACCGGCGACAGGCCCATGATCGGGCTGTAGTCGGGGGTCATGTCGGTGATCCCGGCCCACTGGCGCATCAACTTGGCGTTAGCCAGGAACGGGAACATCTCGATGGCATGGGCCAACAGGCTTTCCTTGAGGTCCAGGGTCGAGCGCGTGTTGAACAGCGGGTACGGGTCGGAACCGCCACCGAACACCACTTCGCCACGGCTGGTTTGCTGCACGTAGCAGTGCAGCGCCGAGGAACTTACCAGCGGATCGAGGAACGGCTTGAACGGCTGGGTGACCATGGCCTGCAGCGGGAACGTCTGGATCGGCGAGCGGATGCCGGCCTTGGCCATCAGCAGCGAACTGTGCCCGGCAATCGCCTGCACCGCGCAACCACACTTGATGGTGCCGCGATTGGTTTTCACGGCGGTGATAGTGCCGTTTTCGATGACCAGATCCTGCACTTCAGTGAGCTGGTGGATTTCCACGCCGCGCTTGGCCGCCTGCTTGGCGTAGCCCCACGCCACGGCATCGTGGCGCGCGGTGGCGCCGTCGATATGCCAGAGCCCGGCGATCACTGGCAGGTGGCCGGGGTCGAGGTTAAGGCTGGGCACCAGCTCGCGGATCTGCTGGCGATCGATCATCTCGGTACGCCCACCGAAGTGCTTGTTGACCTCGGCGCGCTGGCGGAACGAACGCACGGTGGCGTCGGTGTGGGCCAGGGTCAGTTGGCCGCGCTCGGAGTACATGATGTTGAAATCGAATTCGTTGGACAGCGACTGGAACATCTTCACCGACTCGGCGTAGAACCGGACGCCCTCGCTGGTGAGGTAATTGGAGCGAATCACCGCCGTATTGCGCGCGGTATTGCCGCCACCCAGGTAGGCCTTTTCCAGCACCGCGATATTGGTGATGCCGTGGTACTTGGCCAGGTAGTACGCCGTCGCCAGGCCGTGGCCACCGGCGCCGATGATCACCACGTCGTAACTCGACTTGAGTTCCTTGGGCGGTGGCAGGTCCACCTCCACCGGGTACTCGGAACTCAGCCCGTATTTCAATAGATTGAATGGCATACGGCCTCCGATTGGCTGCGTAGGGCGTGGTGTTGCGCCTGGGCGGCGGCCACGGTGTTTTTCATCAGAAAGGCAATGGTCATCGGCCCGACACCGCCGGGCACCGGGGTGATGGCGGCGACATGGGGCAGGGCGCTGTCGAAGTCGACATCACCCACCAGGCGGCTGCGGCCGTCGTCGTCGATGCGGTTGATGCCGACATCGATCACCACCGCGCCGGGTTTCAACCAGCTCGCGTCAATCAAGCGGGCGCGGCCCACGGCAGCGATCACGATATCGGCCTGGCGGCACAGGGCCTGGGCGTCGTGGCTGCGCGAATGCAGCACGGTCACCGAGCAATCCGCCTTGAGCAGCAGCGCGGCCATGGGCTTGCCAACGATGTTCGAGCGGCCGATCACCACCGCGTGTTTGCCGCGCAGGTCGCCGCAGGTTTGCTCCAACAGGTACAGGCAACCGCTTGGGGTGCACGGCGTGAGCACCGCGCGCCCTTGGCTGAGGCCGCCGACGTTCTGGCTGTGAAAACCGTCGACGTCCTTGTCCGGCGCGATGGCCTCCAGAGCGCGCAGTTCGTCCATCTGCGCCGGCAACGGCAATTGCAGGAGGATGCCGTGGATCGCCGGGTCGGCATTCAATTGGCCGATCAGGATCAACAATTGTTCGGTGCTGGTATCGCTCGGCAGGCGATGCTCCACGGAGCGGATGCCCACCTCTTCGGCGCGCAGGATCTTGTTGCGCACATACACCTGGCTGGCCGGGTCGTTGCCCACTAGGATCACTGCCAGCGCCGGTTGAATAGCCTGCCCATGCAGACGCGCCACGTCCTCGCGCACTTGCAGCAGCACCTGTGCGGCGGCGGCTTTGCCGTCGATCAGTTTATGCGCGCTCACCGGAACACCACCGTTCTGTCCTGATTGAGGAAGACCCGGTGCTCCAGGTGGTACTTGACCGCCTTGGACAGGGCCACGGTTTCGGTGTCGCGACCGATGGCGACCAGGTCGTCGGGCTTGTACACGTGGTCGACACGCTGCACTTCCTGCTCGATGATCGGGCCCTCATCCAGGTCGCTGGTCACGTAGTGCGCGGTGGCACCGATCAACTTCACGCCGCGTTGATAAGCCTGGTGATAGGGCTTGGCACCCTTGAAACCGGGCAGGAACGAATGGTGGATATTGATCGCCCGCCCCGACAGTTGCCGGCACAGGTCGTCGGAGAGGATCTGCATGTAGCGCGCCAACACCACCAGTTCGGTGCGGGTGTCGTCGACGATCTTCATCAACTCGGCTTCCTGCGCGGCCTTGTTGTCCTTGGACACCGGCAGGTAGATAAAGCGAATGCCCTCGCGCTCGGCCATCGGCCGCAGATCGAGGTGGTTGGAGACGATGGCGGTGATGGTCATGTCCATCTCGCCCTTGTGGTATCGGTAGAGCAGGTCGGTGAGGCAGTGGTCGAACTTGCTCACCATCAGCATCACGCGCATCGGCTCGCGGGTGTCGTGCAGCTCCCACTGCATGTCGAAGGCCTGGGCGACATCGGCGAAACCGTCTCTGATCTCTTGCAGGTTGCCTTCGTGGCCATCGTTGAAGCGGAACACCGCACGCATGAAAAAGCGGCCGCTGAAGTCATCGTCGAACTGCGCCATCTCCCCGATGTAGCACGCCTTGTCCGCCAGGTAAGTGGTGACGGCAGCGACAATGCCGGACACCGCGGGACAAGTGACCTTGATGATGAAATGGTTTTTTTCGTGTTGCATGACACGTCCTCGGGATGATGGCGGCAGCTCATCGCATAGCGAAAAAATGTCTGAGGACAGCAGGCTCATTCCTTGAGCGCGTTTTCTTGTGGGGAATAAAATATTCCTGAAGTGGCTTTATAGGGGAATGAAGGCGGGGCGTCCAGGGGTTTTGGGAAAGATTTTTAACTGGGGGGAATTTTTTGCGGGGCGACGGGGAGGTCCAATGCGATCAAAGGTGGGCGCTGGCTTGCCTGCGATGGTCATAGGTCTCTGCAAAAACTGTAGTGAGCGGGCTTGCCCCGCGCTGGGCGGCGAAGCCGCCCCAAACCAGGCGACTTGGTCTTATCTGGAACTCGGCGATGTTTTTACTGGGGCGGCCTCGCCGCCCAGCGCGGGGCAAGCCCGCTCACTACAAGGTGCTCATGTGCCTTTAAAAGATGTGCAGATACCCATCAGGCTCCCACAGCAGAGCCGCTCTCGGTTCGTTCATCACTCTTTGTCGTTACCGTAGTTCATGATCGACAACAACCGAATCGGCACCCGCACCAACTCCTCAGGCCCATGGGGAATCTCGCCCTCAAACGTCAGGCTGTCCCCGGCCTCCATGCGATACAACTGGTTGCCGTGGCGATAAATCAGCTCCCCTTCAAGCAGGTGCAGAAACTCGGTCCCTGGGTGCGCAAACGTAGGAAACTCCTCACTGGCGTCATCCATGCTGACCATGTACGCCTCGAAGCTCTTCTTCGGCCCGCGCGTATGGTTGAGCAGGTGATAGGTATGCCCCTTCTCGGTCCCCCGGCGCACCACTTCCATGCCTTGGTCGGCCTTGACCAGCAAGGCGCTGCCATCCTGCTGGTCGTATTCGCTGAATAATTTCGAGAGCGGCAGACCGAGCACATCGCACAGGCGGCTCAAGGTATCGAGGCTGGTGGAGACCTGGGCGTTCTCGATCTTGCTCAACATGCCCTGGCTGATATCGGCAATTTTTGCCACGTCAGATAGCTTCAGGTCCTGGGCCTGGCGCTGGCGTTTGATCTGCAGCCCCAGGTATTGCTCGAGCTTGAGGCGCGGGGCGGTTTCGGTGGACATGATCATCGGCTCCTGCACGGTTTCCGTTCAGTAATATTATTTTCGCACTGGGAAAGTGCAAAGTCCGGCGCTTAAAGGCCGCCCCGCTGCACGTATTCCTGCGGGGAAAAGAATTTTCCCATATATACAGCACAAAAGCGCTTTCACCGGCACATCAAACAGCCGTCCGCGAATCTGGCAAGGGTATTGCATTCCTGCAAGGAAACTAACTTTCTTTTTAGGAATAAAAAGACAGCCTAGGCCCACCCACACGGTTTTGCCTTTCGCGAGGAGTGACACGCAATGTTGCCAGCAGAAACCCAGCGCATCATCGATAAGCACGGGATCAAGTACGTGCTTGCGCAGTTTGTGGATATACACGGTGCGGCCAAGACCAAGTCGGTGCCCATCTGCGGGCTCAAGACGGTGGCCGAAGAGGGCGCGGGGTTTGCCGGGTTTGCCATCAGCGGCATGGGCATGGAGCCCCACGGTCCGGACTTCATGGCACGCGGCGATCTGTCGACATTGACCCCGGTACCCTGGCAGCCAGGTTATGGGCGTGTGGTGTGTGTCGGCCATGTCGACGGCAAACCCCACCCCTACGACAGCCGCTACGTGTTGCAGCAACAAGTGCAGCGCCTGCAGGACAAGGGCTGGACGCTGAACACCGGCCTCGAACCCGAGTTCAATCTGATGCGCCGTGACGAGCAGGGCACGTTGCAATTGGTCGACCCCAGCGACAACCTCGACAAGCCTTGCTACGACTACAAGGGCCTGTCGCGTTCGCGGGTGTTCCTCGAGCGCCTGACCGAAGCCTTGCAGGCGGTGGATTTCGAGATCTATCAAATCGACCACGAAGACGCCAACGGCCAGTTCGAGATCAACTACACCTACAGCGACGCCCTGACGTCCGCCGACCGTTTCACCTTCTTCCGCATGGCCGCCGGCGAGATCGCCAATGACCTGGGCATGATCTGCTCCTTCATGCCCAAGCCCGACCCGAAACGCGCCGGCAATGGTATGCACTTTCACCTGTCGATCAGCAGCGCCGAGAACAAAAACCTGTTCCATGACGCCAGCGACCCGAGCGGCATGGGCTTGTCGAAACTCGCCTATCACTTCGCCGCCGGCTTGCTCGCCCACGGCCCGGCGCTGTGTGCGTTCGCTGCGCCCACCGTCAACTCGTACAAGCGCCTGGTGGTCGGCAACTCGTTGTCCGGCGCCACCTGGGCCCCGGCCTTTATCGCGTTTGGCGCCAACAATCGCTCGGCCATGGTGCGCGTGCCGTACGGTCGCCTGGAATTTCGCCTGCCGGATGCAGGCTGCAACCCCTATCTGGTCAGCGCCGCGATCATCGCCGCGGGCCTGGACGGTATCGATCGCCAGCTGGAAATCGACCACGCCTGCAACGAAAACCTCTACAGCCTGAGCCTCGAGCAGATCGCCGAGCGCGGCATCAAGACCCTGCCGCAGTCCCTCAAGGAAGCCTGCGACGCGCTGGAAGCCGACGCGCTGTTCGCCGAAGTGCTCGGCCCGCAGATTGTGGGTGAGTTCATCAAGCTCAAGCGTATGGAGTGGGTGGAGTACAGCCGCCATGTGAGCGACTGGGAAATCCAGCGCTACACCGAATTTTTCTGACACCGTGTGACGGAGACTTGTTATGTGTGGAATCGTAGGCCTGTACCTGAAGAATCCGCAGCTGGAACCCCAGCTCGGCAAGCTGTTTGAACCCATGCTGCAAGCCATGACCGACCGTGGCCCGGACAGCGCCGGTTTCGCCATCTACGGCGATGAAGTCGCCGATGGCTGGGTCAAGCTGACCCTGCAAGCCACCACCGAAGCCTTCGACTGGAAAGGCTTGATGGGCGAGCTGGAAGGGCGCCTCGGCTGTTCCCTGGATTGGTTCCAGAACGCCAGCGCCGCTGTACTTAAGATCCACGCCGACGAAGCCCCGGTACGCCTGGCCCTGGCCGAACTGGCGCCGAGCGTGCGCATCATGAGCGCCGGGCAGAGTATCGAGATCCTCAAGGGCATGGGCCTGCCCCAGGAGATTTCCCAGCGCTTCGGCCTGGCCAACATGCAGGGCAGCCACATCATCGGCCATACGCGCATGGCCACGGAAAGCGCGGTGACCATGGAAGGCAGCCACCCGTTTTCCACCGGCGCCGACCTGTGCCTGGTGCACAACGGCTCGCTGTCCAACCACTTCCGCCTGCGCCAGGAACTCAAGCGCGAAGGCATCCATTTTGAAACCGACAACGACACCGAAGTCGCCGCCGGCTACCTGACCTGGCGTCTGCAACAGGGTGATTCGCTCAAAGAGGCGCTGGACCATTCCCTGGAAGACCTCGACGGCTTCTTCACCTTCGCCATCGGCACGCGCAACGGCTTTGCGGTGATCCGCGACCCGATTGCGTGCAAGCCGGCGATCCTCGCCGAGACCGACGATTACGTCGCCATGGCCTCCGAGTACCAGGCGCTGTCGAGCCTGCCGGGCATCGAGAACGCGCGGATCTGGGAGCCGGCACCGGCCACGTTGTACATCTGGGAACGCGAGTCAGCAGCTTAAGGAGCGCACACATGAAAACCATCGATCTTTCCACCGCCACCGTGCGTGACCTCAATCAGGCGTTGCACGCCCAGGCCATCGACAACGAGTGGCGCGTGACCCATTCCAACGGCAAGCACAATCTCGCCGTGGGCGTGAACCAGGCCGTGTCCATCGATATCGAGGGCCACGCCGGTTATTACTGCGCAGGCATGAACCAACAGGCCTCGATCACCGTGCACGGCAATGTCGGCGTGGGCTGCGCCGAGAACATGATGTCCGGCTTTGTGCGCGTCAAAGGCAGCGCGTCCCAGGCTGCCGGGGCCACGGCCCATGGCGGTCTGCTGGTGATCGAGGGCGACGCGGGGGCGCGTTGCGGGATTTCCATGAAGGGCATCGACATCGTCGTCGGCGGCAGCATCGGCCATATGAGCTGCTTCATGGGCCAGGCCGGGCGTCTGGTGGTGTGCGGCGACGCCGGCGATGCGCTGGGCGATTCGCTCTACGAAACCCACATCTACGTGAAAGGCACGGTGGAGTCCCTGGGCTCGGACTGCGTCGAAAAAGAGATGCGCAGCGAACACCTGCACGAGCTGCAGGAACTGCTCGACCGCGCCGGTTTCGCCCACCAGGCGGCAGATTTCAAGCGCTACGGCTCGGCCCGTCAACTCTACAACTTCAAAGTCGATAACGCCTCCGCGTACTGATCAGGAGCTCCACCATGACTGAACAAACCCCTCCGGTCCTGCGCGAGTCGGCCACCTTCGACCGCCTGACCATCCAGGAAATCCAGCGTGCCGCCGAAACTGGCATCTACGATATTCGCGGCGGCGGCACCAAGCGCAAGCTGCCGCACTTCGATGACTTGCTGCTGCTCGGCGCCAGCGTGTCGCGCTACCCGCTGGAAGGTTATCGCGAGAAGTGCGGCACCGATGTGATCCTCGGCAATCGCTTCGCCAAGAAGCCTATCCACCTGAAGATCCCGGTGACCATCGCTGGCATGAGTTTCGGTGCGTTGTCGGCCAACGCCAAGGAAGCCCTGGGCCGTGGCGCGACCATCGCCGGCACCAGCACCACCACCGGTGACGGCGGCATGACCCCGGAAGAGCGCGGCCAGTCCCAGCACTTGGTGTATCAGTACCTGCCGTCGCGCTACGGCATGAACCCGGATGATCTGCGCAAGGCCGACGCCATCGAGATCGTCCTCGGCCAGGGCGCCAAGCCCGGCGGCGGCGGCATGTTGCTCGGCATGAAGGTCACCGAGCGTGTGGCCGGCATGCGCACCTTGCCCATCGGCGTGGACCAGCGCAGCGCCTGCCGCCACCCGGACTGGACCGGCCCGGATGACCTGGCGATCAAGATTGCCGAGCTGCGTGAAATCACCGATTGGGAAAAACCGATCTACGTGAAAATCGGCGCGAGCCGGCCGTATTACGACGTGAAGCTGGCGGTCAAGGCCGGTGCCGATGTGATCGTGCTCGACGGCATGCAAGGCGGCACCGCCGCGACGCAGGAAGTGTTTATCGAGCATGTGGGCATTCCGATTTTGTCGGCCATCCCGCAAGCGGTACAGGCTTTGCAAGAGATGGGCATGCACCGCAAGGTCCAGTTGATCGTGTCGGGCGGGATTCGTAATGGTGCCGATGTGGCCAAGGCCATGGCGATGGGCGCGGACGCGGTGGCCATCGGCACGGCGGCGCTGATTGCCCTGGGCGACAACCACCCACGGCTGGACGCGGAGCTGAAAAAGATCGGCTCGGCCGCCGGCTTCTACGACGACTGGCAGAACGGCCGCGATCCGGCGGGCATCACCACCCAGGACCCGGAGCTGTCCAAGCGCCTTGACCCGGTGGAAGGCGGGCGGCGGTTGGCCAACTACCTGCGGGTGATGGTGTTGGAGGCACAGACCATGGCGCGTGCGTGCGGCAAATCGCACCTGCACAACCTTGACCCCGAGGACCTGGTGGCGCTGACCGTGGAGTCGGCCGCCATGGCCCGGGTACCGCTGGCGGGGACCCGTTGGGTACCCGGTTCCGGCTACTGAGTTTACCCCCTGTAGGAGCGAGCTTGCTCGCGAAGGTCGTCAACGATAACGCAGGCATCCTGGATGCCCACGTTGCCTGCGCGTTTTTCGCGAGCACGCTCGCTCCTACACATTTCTTTTGCAGGAGCTTTGAACATGGTCAATCGTCTTCTCGGCGAATCCCTCTTCGGTTTATTAGTGGCCGGTGCCTTTGCACCCTTGGCGTACGCCGCTGATGCACCCACTTTGAACACCGGCAGCACCGCCTGGATGGTCACCGCCGCCGTGCTGGTGCTGTTCATGTGCTTGCCGGGGCTTGCGCTGTTCTACGGTGGCCTCGTCCGTGCGAAAAACATGCTTTCGCTGTTCACCCAGTGCTTCGGCATCGCTGGGTTGGTGGGCGTGCTGTGGGTGATCTACGGCTATAGCATGGTGGTCGACACCACCGGCATGGTCGAAGGGCAGGTGACCTTCAACAGTTTTGTCGGCGGCCTCAGCCGGGCCTTCCTGGCAGGCATGACCCCGGAGAGCCTGGTGGGGGATATCCCGGAAGGGGTGTTCGTGACCTTCCAGATGACGTTCGCCATCATCACCCCGGCCCTGATCGCCGGCGCCTTTGCCGAACGCATGAAGTTCTCGGCGGCGCTGCTGTTCATGGCCATCTGGTTCACCCTGGTCTATGCCCCGGTGGCGCATATGGTCTGGGGCGGTTCGGGGGCCTTGATGCATAACTGGGGCGTGCTTGATTTTGCCGGCGGTACTGCCGTGCACATCAATGCGGGTGTGGCCGCGCTGGCCGCGTGCCTGATCCTCGGCAAGCGCAAGGGCTACCAGAACACGCCGATGCCTGCGCATAACCTCAGCCTGACCATGGCCGGCGCGGCGATGCTCTGGGTCGGTTGGTTCGGCTTCAATATCGGCTCCGGTGGCGGCCTCAGCGGCACCTCGGGCATCGTCATGCTCAACACTCAGTTGGGCGCCTGCGCCGGGATTCTCGGCTGGATGTTCACTGAGTGGTTCAAGGTCGGCAAGCCCAGCGCCCTTGGCCTGGCCAGCGGTGCATTGGCGGGGTTGGTGGGGATTACCCCGGCGTGCGCTTATGTCGGTGTCGGCGGTGCATTGGCCATCGGCTTGCTGTGCGGGGTGTTCTGCTACCTGAGCGTGACCGTGTTGAAGCGCCGCTTCGGCTACGACGACAGCCTCGATGTGTTCGGCCTGCACGGCATCGGCGGCATGATCGGCGCGGTGTTGACCGGGGTGTTCTGCGTACCGTCCATGGGCGGCCTGGTGGAAGGCGTGACCATGGGCGGCCAGGTAGTCGCCCAGCTCAAGGGCGTGCTGCTGACCACGGTGTACTGCTTTGTGATCAGTTGGATCATCCTCAAGGTGGTCAATGCGCTGGTCGGTCTGCGTGCCCATGAATCGGTGGAAGAGATGGGGCTGGACCTCGCCGAGCATAACGAGCGGGCTTACAACCACTGATCATCCGATTGCATGAATGCAGGTCAATAATGTGGGAGCGGGCTTGCTCGCGAAGGCCGTGGATCAGCCAAATGCATAGGCTGACTGACACGCCTTCGCGAGCAAGCCCGCTCCCACATGGGGTTTGTATCAGGCTCAGACTGCCGCCAGTACCTGGGGCAAGGCGGCGCGCTGCAACTGCGCAGCCACCAGCGTGTTCTTCAGCAAGTAGGCAATCGTCATCGGCCCCACACCGCCGGGCACCGGCGTGATTGCGCTGGCCACGGTGCGTGCGCTGGCGTAATCCACATCCCCCACCAACCGCGTACCGGTCTCGGTCGTGATGCGGTTGATCCCCACGTCGATCACCACCGCGCCGGGCTTGAGCCAACGGGCATTGATCAACTGCGGTCGGCCCACGGCGGCGACGACGATGTCGGCCAAGCGGCACAACGCCGGTGCATCGATGCTGCGCGAGTGCACCACGCTGACCGAGCAGTTGGCTTGCAACAGCAAGGTCGCCATGGGCTTGCCGACAATGTTCGAACGACCGATCACCACCGCGTGCAAGCCGCTCAAGTCGCCGCAGGTTTCGTGCAGCAGGCGCATGCAGCCGCTGGGTGTGCAGGGCGTGAGCACCTCGATGCCTTGCACCAGGCCGCCGACGTTTTCGCGGTGGAAGCCATCCACATCCTTGATCGGGTCGATCGCGTGGATCACCGCCGCTTCGTCGATCTGCGCCGGCAGCGGCAATTGCACCAGGATGCCGTTGACCGATGTGTCGGCATTCAACTGGGCAAGCAGGTCCAGCACCTGCGCCTGGCTGGCATCCTCCGGCAGCCGGTATTCCAGGGAGCGAATCCCGACGTCCTTGGCCCGCAGCAGTTTATTGCGCACGTAGACGTGGCTGGCCGGGTCGTCGCCCACCAGCAATACTGCCAGGGCCGGGTAGATCTGCTGTGAGGCAAGCAGCAGGACCTCTTCGCGAACCTCGTCGAGCACCAGGGCAGAGATGGCCTTGCCGTCAATATCGCGGGCAAGCGTGGGGAGAGAACTGGTCAAAAGCGTCACCGTTGTCTGGGGAATCAAGGCGCTGAGGGATAAGAATCCCTCAGCCATAGGCAGGCCAGAAGGCTCAGGCTACCAGTTGATGGCAGGCATACACCACCAGCACACCGGCGACCAGCGTGGCATAGGGCAGCCAGCCGGCGCGGCGTTGCCCGTCATCGGCCTGGATATACAGGTCCGTGAGCATGGCGGCGGGGAAGCGGCCCTTGTCCTGCACATAGTGGCGGTAGCAGAACACCGGCAGGATCAGCAGCGCCAGCAACAAACCGGTGACCAGCGTGCCCGCGCCCCAGATGTCCGCGCCCAGGCCCATGCAGGCCAGGTTGACGAAACTCAGCACGCCGCCGGCCGCCAGCAGCACGGTGGGGGCCTTGTACGGGCGCACCCAGTCGGGACGGTCCAGGCGGTGGATCCAGCCGGCATTGAGGTTGAGGAAGTTGAAGATGATGTAGCTGACGTTTGAAGCCGCAAGCACGAATACATAGTCCGACATCAGCAACAGCAGCAGGTTGAACGACAGGTCGGTCCACATCGCCGCCGTCGGCGCGCCATGTTCGTTGGTGCGCCCCAGGTACTTGGGCAGCCAACCGTCCACCGACGCCTGGTACAACGTTCGCGACGAGCCGGACATCGAGGTCATGATCGCCAGCAACGTCGCCAGCACCAGCATGATCAATACGATATTGGCCACCACCTTGCCGCCGCCAATGCTGTCGGCCATCACCTGGCCAACGCCCATGCCGCTGTAGATCGCCGGCGAAAGCAGGCCGCTGTACACCGCGGGCGTGACGACTGCGCCGCTGCCATCGAGCACCGCTGGCGTCACCAGTTGCCCCAGCCCGAGGCTGCCTTGAAACGCCAGCGGCACCAGGGTGAACACCAGGATGCACAGCAGGCCGGCGTAGAAGATCGCCTTGAAGGTGTCGCGCTTGGGGTCCTTGAATTCGCGGGTGTAGCACACCGCCGTTTCAAACCCGTAGGTGGACCACGCCGCCATGAACAGCCCGCCGGCCATCAATGACCAGCCGGACATATCCCATGGCCCATCGATGACTTGCCCGGCTGCGTCATGGGCCAAGGGGAACAGCGGCAGGAAGTTGGCCTGGGTCGCATCCCCGGTGAACAACGGCACCACGCCCACCAGCAGCAGCGGAATCAGCGAGGTCACGCCGAGCACCAAGGTCAGGCGCGCCGAGCGCAGGATGCCGCCATGCTGCACGGCAAACACCGTGAGCAGAATCAGCAGGCCAATACCGAACGTCGCGTTGATGCGCAACGACAGACCGCTTTTCACCCAGCCCAGGTCCAGCAGGGTCAGTTGCCAGGTGTTGATCAACGCATCGGCGGGAAACAGCGCCGTGAGGATATACCCCGCCGCCAGCCCCGAACCGATGGACAGCACCGGTGACCAAGCCAGCCAGTTGCACCACACCGACACCGGGGCGATCAGCTTGCTGTAGCGCACCCACGCCACCGCGCCGTACACCGAGGCGCCGCCGGATTTGTGCGGGAACAGCCCCGCGATCTCGGCGTAGGTGAAGGCCTGGATAAACCCGAACAGGATCGACACGATCCACACGATCCACGCCGGTTTGCCCACCGTGGCGGCAATCGCACCGATGGAGAACAGCACCAGCGCGGGTACGCCACTGGCGACCCAGAATGCCCCGCGCCAATCGATCTTGCGGTGCAGGCTGCCCACCGAGCCGGCAGCCTGCGGTACAGCCTCGAACGTCGTCGCTTCCATCTTCGTATTCCCATGTCTGAATAGCGGTTAGGTTGGGGCAGTCAAAATGCGCTGGCACTCCCGTTTCGGGACGATCAGCTGCGCACCCGGCTTTTGTCCGGGTCGTAGAAAATCGCGGCGCTGACCGTGGCGCTGATGCGCTTCTGCAGGCCATCGACTTTGCCGATCTCAAGTTCAGTGCCGGGCTCGGCGCAGCTCACGTCGACCCGGCACAGCGCGATATTGCTGGCCAGCAGCGGTGAGCGGCAGGCACTGGTGATTACCCCGACCTGGGCGCGGCCCTGGTACACCGGGTCGCCGTGGTGGGCGATCTCATTGCCGCTCAGGTGCAGGCCGACCAGTTTGTGGCTGGGGTGGGCGCTGCGCCGTAGCAGGGCGTCGCGACCGATAAAGTCATCCGTCTTGCTCTTGAGCGGCACGCTGAAACCGATACCGGCCTCGAACGGATCGGTCTGGTCGCTGAACTCGTAGCCGGCGAAAATCAGCCCGGCTTCGATGCGCAACAGGTCCAGCGCTTCCAGGCCCAGGGGCACCAGGCCCAAGGGTTGGCCGAGTTGCCAGATGCGGTCCCAGACCTGTACGGCGTCTTCGGGCTGGCACCACACCTCAAAGCCCAGTTCGCCGGTGTAGCCGGTGCGCGAAATCATCAACGGGCAGCCGTCGAAACCGTCCAGCCGACCGACCAGGAAGCGAAACCAGCCGAGGGTCTCCACACTCGGTTGCGTGGGCGGCGTCCAGACCATCTGCTTGAGCAGCTCGCGACTCAGCGGCCCTTGCACCGCCAGGTTGTGAATGTGCTCACTGGCCGACTTGACCCACACCTTCATGCCCAGTTTCTGTGCCTGCTCGCGCAACCACACGCCGGCGTAGTCTTCGCCGCAGATCCAGCGGAAGTTGTCCGGGCCCAGGCGCAGCAGGGTGCCGTCGTCGAGCATGCCGCCGTGGGCGTGACACATCGCCGAATACACCACCTGGCCCACCGCCAGGCGCCGTACGTCGCGGGTCAGGCAGTACTGCAACAGGGCTTCTGCGTCGGGGCCGATGATTTCGAATTTGCGCAGGGCGGTCAGGTCCATCACCGCCACCCGTTCGCGGCAACCGAGGTATTCCTCAGTCACGCCGTAACCGTCGTAGTGCAGCGGCAGCCACCAATTGCGGTAGTCGGTGAAGCTGCCGGTGAGGGCGCGGGTGCGTGAGTGGAACGCGGACTCACGGGTGAGGATCGGGTCGGCATCCGCCGTGGTTCGAGTGCTCATGGCGATGGAAAAACGCTCCTTCTCGCTGTAGATGCGGACATGGATATCGGTCGGGTTCCAGCCGTTGGCCGGGTCAATGTCATCCGGGCACGAGGTACTGCCGCACAGCAGGTCAGTCATTGCCCGCAGCAGCACGTAATCGCCGGGCCGCGACCAGGGTTCATCCAGGGTCATCTGCTGGTGCGCATCGATGCCGGTGTTGAAGAAGAAATTGATCGCCGGCCAGCCGTTGCGCGCCTGCACGCCATGGGGCGCAAGGACGCGGCTGAGGTTGTCGCTGCAGTTGTCGTGCCCGAAATAGCCATGGGTTTCGTAGTAGCGCGCCGCGCAGGCCAGGGCGAATGAATCGTGGCGCCCGACTGTGTCTTGCACCACCTCCAGCATCGGTTGCATATGGCGGTCGAAAAACTTCGAGAACAGCCCCGGTGCCGGGTAGGCGCTGCCGTTGAGCGTACGTGTGACGGTCTGGTCCAGGTCCAGCTCTACGCCGCGATCCAGGGCGCGACGGTCGAGGGCGACGAAGTCCGAACACTGGCGGCCCGCCACGTCCAGCACCTGGATGTACTGCCCCTCGGCGACGGTGTAGCTGCGCGCCGTACCCGCGCGCAGGGTGAATTCGTCCAGCACGTCGCCCAACGGCTCGGGCAGGGCGGGCACCAGCAGCGGCGACGGGTTGGCCCGCGTCACTATCAGGCGCAGCTCGCTGGGCCGGTATTGCCGGTCGACGGCCGTAGCCTCGGCGGGTGCGGCGACAATCACCAGCAGCGCGTCCTCGGCGACAAACTGTCGGCTGTGGCCGGGCGGGCTGTCGGCGTCCCATAGCGAGGCGGCCAGCGGCAATGCCTGTGCGTCGATGCCGCGCCGCTGGAGCGCCTGGCCGATACGCCCAGGCACACGGCAAGCCGTTGACGCGTTCAGCCCCCAGCTTGCCAGGGCGCTGCGACCGCCAGCGTCGAGCGCCAGCAGTGTGCAGGTTTGCCGGCCTTCGACGTCGATCACTTGCAGGCCGTCGCCGGGTTGCAAGTCGACCAGGGTCACACCGCCGGCGGCCACGCGGTAGCGTTCCAGGTTCGGCGCGCGGGCAAACAGCCCGGGCTCTCGGGGATGGGAAACACGCGGTGCATTCATCATCAGCCGACCGACTTGATGGGGGTCGTGGGCGCTCCCAAGTAGGCCGCCATCGAGTCATCCAGGGCCTGCAACCACGGCGTGTGGTGCGGCGGCGACTGGGTGCCGGTCATCAGCGAGCGATAGGACTTGTCGCGATAGCCCATGATGTTTTCCGCCTTGTCGTGCTTCCAGTGCAGAAAGGTTTCGTTGACGGCGGCGATGTCGAAACTCGGGTAGTCGGTGGCGTCCACCAGTTGCTGGATGTAGGCGCCCTGGTACTCGAACATCTGCTGGTTGGTTTCCAGGGCCTGTTCCCGTGCGTGCCACGCTTGGCTGTCGGCGACCATGTCAGCGTGGCCGGGCAGTGGTATGCGCCCGAGGATCACATCGCGGGCATACCAAGCCTGGGCGTCGAACATGTTGAAGGAGTACCACTGGTCCTGCATGCCCAGGTAGATCAGGCGGGGGTTGGGTTCCCAGAACACGCCTTTGTAGAGGTTCATCGGCCACAGGCGGTTGTCGGTCTTGAGGCTCAGTTCGTCCGGCAGGAACGGGAAGTGGTGCTTGTAGCCGGTGCACAGGATCACCGCGTCGATGTGCTTGCTGCTGCCATCCACAAAGTAGGCGCGGTTGTTTTCCAGGCGCTGGAGCAGCGGTTTTTCTTCCCAGTTATCCGGCCAGGCATAGCCCATGGGCGCGCTGCGGTAGCAACTGGTGATGCTGCGCGCGCCGTACTTGTAGCATTGCGAGCCGATGTCCTCGGCCGAATAGCTGCTGCCGATAATCAGCAGGTCCTTGTCCTTGAACTCCAGCGCCTCGCGAAAATCGTGGGCATGCAGGATGCGCCCGGCGAACTGTTCGAAGCCTTCGAAGTACGGCACCTTGGGCGTGGAGAAGTGGCCGCAGGCGTTGATCACGTAGTCGAATGCTTCGCAGGTCAAGGTGTCGCTGGTGTAGTCGTGGGCGTAGACGGTGAAGCGCTGGCTCTGTTCGTCGAAGGTGACTTGGCGCACCACGTTGTTGAAGCGGATGTAGTCGCGCACGCCGGCCTTTTCCACGCGGCCCTTGATGTAGTCCCACAGCACTTCACGCGGCGGGTAGGAACCGATGGGCCGGCCGAAGTGCTCTTCGAAGGTGTAGTCGGCAAACTCCAGGCATTCCTTGGGGCCGTTGGACCACAGGTAGCGGTACATGCTGCCGTGCACCGGCTCGCCGTTCTCGTCGAGGCCGGTGCGCCAGGTGTAGTTCCACATACCGCCCCAGTCCTGCTGTTTCTCGAAGCACACCAGTTCGGGGATGGCGGCGCCTTTGTCGCGGGCCGACTGGAAGGCGCGAAGTTGCGCCAGGCCGCACGGGCCGGCGCCGATGATTGCAACACGTAGGGTCATGAGCGTGCCTCCTGAAGGGTTCAGCGAAAGATCACTGTCTTGTCCTGGTTGATGAACACCCGGTGTTCCAGGTGGTATTTCAGGGCTTTGGAAAGGGCTACGGTTTCAGTGTCACGGCCGATGGCGACCAGCGAGTCGGGCAAGTGGGTATGGTCGACGCGCTGGATTTCCTGCTCGATGATCGGGCCCTCATCCAAGTCGCTGGTGACGTAGTGGGCGGTGGCGCCGATCAGCTTGACGCCTCGGTCATAGGCCTGGTGGTAGGGCTTGGCGCCCTTGAAACCGGGCAGGAACGAGTGGTGGATATTGATCGCCCGGCCCGACAGTTGCTGGCAGAGGCCGTCGGACAGGATCTGCATGTAGCGCGCGAGCACCACCAGGTCGGTCTGGGTGTCTTCGACGATGCGCATCAGCTCGGCTTCCTGGCTGGCCTTGGTGTCCTGGGTGATCGGCAGGTAGATGAAACGAATGCCTTCGCGCTCGGCCATCGCCCGCAGGTCCAGGTGGTTGGAGACCACGGCGGTGATGTGCATGTCCATCTCGCCCTTGCGGTGGCGGTAGAGCAGGTCGGTGAGGCAGTGGTCGAACTTGCTGACCATCAGCAGCACGCGGGTCGGTTGGCGTGAGCTGAACAACTGCCAGTGCATGTCGAAGCCACCGGCGAGGTCGCCGAGGCCGTTGCGCAGGGCACCGATGTCGCCGCTCACGCCGGTGTTGAAACGGAACACCGCGCGCATGAAAAACTGCCCGGTGAACTCGTCGTCGAACTGCGCCAGCTCGCTGATGTAGCACTGCTGTTGGGCCAGGCACGCGCTGATCGCGGCGACAATCCCGGACGCCGCCGGGCAGGTGATCTTGAGGATGTAATGTTCTGCGTGAGGCGTCCATCGAAGGCTCCTGAATTCGGTGAAGGAAGGCTCAGCCCTTGGCCGTGCGCTTGGTTTTTTGCGGGTCGTCGAAGGGCAGGGCGTGGGTGCTGGCGCTGGCCTCAAGGCTGCCGCGAACCTGCAAGGCAATACCGGGTTCGGAACAGGCGACGCTCATGCGCGCGATGGCCATCGAGCGTTTGCTCAGGCGCGAATACATGCCGCAGGTGATCACGCCGACTTGCTGGTTGCCTTGCCACAAGGTGTCGCCAGCCTCGGCGGCGCGGACGCCCTCAAGCAGCACGCCGGTGATCTTGAAACGCTCCTGGCCGCGCAGGCGCAGGTGTTCTTCGGCACCACGGAAGGCGTGCTTGCCAGGGGAAACGGTGAAGTCCAGGCCCATTTCCCAGAGGGTGTCGCCGGCCTTCTGGTCGGCGAAGGGGTACATCTGCGAGTTGTCGTAAGGGAAGAACATCAGCGAGCTTTCCACCCGCAGCCAGTCCAGGGCGGTGAAGGCGCAGGGGATGATCCCCAGGCTCGCCCCTTGTTCAAGAATGCTGTCCCACAGGAACGGCGCATCGGCGGCCTTGCAGAAAATCTCGTAGCCGCGCTCGCCGGTGTAGCCGGTGCGGGAGATCATCACCGGGCGGTCGAACAGGCGGGTTTGCAGGTGATGGAAGTACGCCAGTTGGCGGATGCCGGGCACGTGTTCGGCGAGGAAATCCACCGCCAAAGGACCTTGCAGCGACAGGTCGTGCAGGTCGTCATCGAACAGCACCGCCACTTGCCGGCCCTGGGCCGAGCGCACGAGCATTTCATGCCCGGTGCCAGCGCCATGCACCACCATGAACGCATTCTGGACCGGTGCGATAGACGATGCAGTCATCGACGAACTTGCCGTCCTCGTCGAGCATCGAGGCATACACCGATTTGCCGGGGTAGAGCTTGGCAATGTCGCGGGTGGTGGCCCACTGCAACAGGCTCTCGGCGTGGGGTCCCACGTAGTGGACTTTTTTCAGCCCCGACACGTCCATCAGTCCGGCGCGGGTGCGGATCGCCTGGTGGTGGTCGGCGAGGTCGCTGCTGTAGGTCCAGGCAGTGCCCATGCCGTTCCAGTCTTCGAGATTCGAGCCGAGGGCGCGGTGCCGTTCGGCCAATGCAGAAATACGCCATGAGTGGGTCATGTGAGGTTCCTTGTCGTAGAAGAGGGGGCGTCAGGCCTGTGGGTCGAACTGGCTCAGCCACTCGACCAGCGTGTGGCGGTAGCGGGTCATGCCCTTGTAGTCGGCGATGGGGTCGGGCAGGTCGCGCAGCACACGGTGCAGGCGGCAGCCCCAGCCGGGTTGCGTGACCAACTCGTCCAGGCTGATCAGGTAGGTACGGATGCTGAACATCACCGCGTGGCTGCGCGGCAGGCGCGCCATCACTTGCAGCTCGACCCGCAGGTGTACCTGCTGCCCGACGTTTTGCGCGGTGATCTGGCCGCGATCGGCGCCCCATTCATGGAAGGTTTCCGGCGACGAATCCAGGCGCGGGTTGATGGTCAGGGTCCAGTTCAAGCGCCGTACCGGTTGGCCGACCTGCAAGTTGAGCAGGTACTTCAGTGCCCGCTCGAACACACCCATCTGATGGGCCATGGGCACCGGTGCGTGCCATTGCTTGAAACTCATGCCGGCGTCGAACGCCAACGACCAGTCGGCCGGGCTGGTGACCAGGCCGGCGTCCATGTACAGGTCGCCGTCGCGCTGGTCGAGCAGGGCGAAATCCCCCTGCACCTGGCGGCCGATGTACTCCAGCGGCGCGCAGGGCAGGCTGGTGGTATCGCCGAAGATGAACGGCTGGTCGATGTCCAGCAGGTGGTTGCGCCACTGCCAGCGCTCGCCGTCTTGCACCAGGCTGAACCACTGCGGGTAGTCGGTAGCCAGGTGCTCCATGATCATCTGCAGTGCATCCCAGGCGGCCACTTGCATGTGTGGCATCACCAGGTAGCGGCGCGGGTCCTTGTCCAGCACCAGGGCGCGCTCGGCCATTTCCGAGCGGTAGTGCTCGTCGATGTCGAAGGCGTGCTCATAGATCGAGCCGGGGTCGCGGGAGATGGCCGGTTCGATGTTCACCGAGTACAGGTAGCTGTCCTCGATAAAGGGAAAGGGAAAACGGCGGATCGCTGCCGGGCTGTTGCGAAAACTGAAATCGTCGCGATAGCTCAGCACGGGGCTCGTTTGCAGAGGCATGGCACTCACTCCTATAGGTCCAGCGAAACGCAGGGGCCGCTGCCGCGCGAGACGCAGGGCATCAGAAAGTCGGCCTGCTCGGCCGGGCTGAGGAAGCTGTCACGGTGTTCGATGGCGCCGCCTTGGTGGCGCGTGATGCATTGCCCGCAGACCCCGCCACGGCACAGGTTGGGCACTTGCAGGCCGGCCTGCTCCAAGGCTTCGAGCAGGCTTTGCTCGGCTTCGACCCGCAGTCGTCGGCCGCTGCGCAGCAGCTGCAGGTCGAACGGCTGGCCGGGTTGTGCGCCCTTGAAGGCTTCCGAATGCACACGCTTACTCGGCCAACCGAGGCGTGCGGCGTGTTGCTCAACCGCCTCGAGCAAGGGCTGCGGACCACAGGTGTAGACGTGGCTGCCCAGCGGCCGGTTGTCGAGGATTGGGTTCAGGTCCGGGCGCCGGTCGTAGGTGTGCAGGCGCGGGCCGAGGCGCTGTTGCAGCTCGTCGAGATAGGCGTCGCTGAGGCCCCGGCGGAACAGGTAATGCAGTTCGAAGTCGGCCTGCTGTTGTTCCATTGCGGCGATATAGGCCATGAACGGCGTGATCCCGATCCCGGCGGCGATGAGGATATGCAGGCGCGCGGTGCCATAGGGCGCGAACAGATTGGCCGGCGGCGAAATTTGCAAGGTGTCGCCGACCTGCACCTGCCTGTGCAGGTACTGCGAGCCACCGCGCGAGGCGTCTTGCAGGCGCACTGCGATGCGGTAGTGCTGGGGGTACGCCGGGTCGCTGGTGAGTGAATAGGCGTTGCGCACCGTGCCTTCGGCCAGCGGCAGATGCACCTGCACATGGCTGCCGGGCGAGAAGCCGGGCAGGCTGCCCGTGGCGGGCGTCAGGGTGAATTCGCGAACTACGGGCGTGAGCATGCGTGCTGCGCTGACTTGGACGTTGAGGGCCGCGCTCATGGCTGGAACCCCGCGTAGGGCTGGTCAGGGTTGATGCACACGCCGAGGTACGCCCCCAGGCGCCGGGAAAAATGCGTGCGGACCTCCAGCCCGACGTGGCAGCCAATGCAGTTCAACAGCGGGGCCGGCCCGGCCGCCTGGGTCAGGCCGCAGTGCGCGCAATACACTTGGCGCAGGCCCGGCGTGGTGCAGGTCATGTCGATCTCGTCGTCTTCCAGGCCCGCGGCGCGGGCCTCGCCGTGCACACGCCAGATAAAGGCTTCGTCGCCCAACAGGTAGAGCCGGCACCCCACGGTGGCGCTGGCCAACGCGTGTTGCAGGCGCCGCGCAAAGTCAGGGTGTTCGCCGTTCAACAACACGGGCATGTGCAGTTCACTGATGAACGCTGCGCGGGCGGTGGCGGATTGCATCACCACGATGGGGCGGCTGCGGGTGAACGTCATGCGGGCTCTCCACGGTGCGTTTTTGTTTCCTGTTGGGAGAGATACTTTCCTATGGGGAAAATGTTCTCAATCTGGAAAAAGGGCTATGCCTTTGGAGATAAGCCTTGTGCGCCGGCCATTCGGGGCATGGAAGTTGCTGGGCTTCTTGACCACGCAGAGCAACCGGACGGGGAGTTATCAAAGAGTGCTGACACGACCAAAAGGCTGGCCGCTCTGGTTGGGGCCTGTACGACCCGAACAGGCGCGCAGCGTGCGCAGGTTGTTGGCCGGGTTGCCCCTGCACGCTGACGGTGCCTTGTCGGGTTTCCTGGACCGTTTCGACGCACTGCTGCCGCCTGCCAGGCTTAACCTGATCCTCGGCGGCGAAGACCTGGGCCCGACGCGGCGAGGGGCGGTCGACGGCTGCCAGGCCGTCGCGCGCTGCCCCTGGCGCGACGCCAGCGTGACGGACGCTCCCCAAGCCTGCGGACCTTGCCGGCAAAGGGGCGTGCACCGTCTGGTGTGCGCCTTGCCCGAGGGTGAAAAGGGCGCATTGCTGCTCGACACCCTCGGCGGGCCGGTGCCAGTTGGCGCCGGATACTGGAAGAGGCGGCGCAGGCGGTGGGCGTGACCGTACGCCTGCGCTGCCACAACCGTGAGCAGCAGCGCAAACAGGCGACTTCCCGCCACGGCGCCCTGGCCCGTGAGCTGCACGATTCGGTGGCGCAGCAGTTGGGCTACCTGTCGTTCCAGGCCCATGGCTTGCAGTCGCAACTGGGCGAGCCGGCCCTGCAGGACCTGTGCACCGGCCTGAGCCAACTGCAACGCCAGGTGCGCGAGCTGATCACCAGTGCGCGCCTGACCATGGACGGGCGCTCGCTGCGCCAGGCCCTGGCCGATTCGGTCGCGGAGTTCTCGCGGCGTTGCATCATTGTCTTCGAACTCGACAACCGCCTGGCCGACGACGCCCTGAGCCCGGAAACCGAATTGCAGATCCTGCAGATCATCCGCGAGGCCCTGACCAACGCAGTGCGGCATTCCCACGCGCGCCACGTGCGGATCGAACTGCGCCAGACCCAGGAGGGCGACGCCTCGGTGTCGGTGGAAGACGATGGCATCGGCTTGATCCCGGCCTGCGACGAGCACAACCATTTCGGCCTGGCGATTATCCGCGAGCGCGCCGCCAGCATCGGCGCACGGCTGAGCATAGAGGCGATCCGTCCGCACGGGGTGCGTGTGCACCTTGGCCTGCGTCGCCATCACGATCTGCCACAGGGGAGTCTCGATGGACTGCACGACCTTATTACTGATCGATGATCACCCGTTGTTTCGCAAGGGCCTGGCGCAGTTATTCGATGCCAGCGGCGACTTCGAAGTGGTGGGGCAGGCGGCCAGCGGCCGAGAGGGCATCAACCTGGCCGTGAGCCTGACGCCGCAACAGGTGCTGCTGGATTTGCACATGCCCGGCCTCAGCGGTTTGCAGGTACTGGACGAACTGCGCCAGTTGCGCCTGGATTGCCAGGTGGTGGTGCTCACCGCCTCCATGGACCGCGCCGAGTTGCTCACGGCCTTGCGCCTGGGCGCCAGCGGTTATGTGCTCAAGGAAACCGAGCCGGATGCATTGCTGGCGTATATGCGCAACTGTCACAAGGGCGCGATCGTACTGGACTCGACCCTGATTGCCTTGCTCGCCGACCAGGCTGAGCCGTCGCCGTCGTGCGACCCCATCGACAGCGGCAACCTCACCGAGCGCGAAGGCCAGACCCTGGCGCTGATCGCCGCCGGCATGAGCAATAAACAGATCGGCCGCGAACTGGGAATCAGCGACGGCACGGTGAAGATCTACGTGCGCAGCCTGCTGCAGAAACTCGGCCTGCATTCGCGCCTGGAGCTGGCGGCCTGGGTGCACAGCGGCGCCTTGATGAAACACGAGGAGCGCCACTAGATGAGGGACAGCCCCGAAGCGTTTGCGCCGCCGCCCATGGACGTGATGGATTGCTTTCCCGCCGCCTTAGTGCAACTGCGCGACAACGGCCAGATCGCCCACTCCAACCTGGCCTGGGCCGCGTTGATGGGCCCGCACGGCGCGGAGCGTAACCTGATGGACTACGTGCACCAGGAAGACCGCCCGCTATGGCGCCAGGCCTTGAATGAACTGCGCCGCCGCCCCGACACCTCATTCAACCAGCGCCTGCGTTTTGTGCACCCCAGCGGCGAATTGCGCTGGTTCGAGATCAGCCTCAAGCGCGGCCCCCAAGGCTTCTACCTGGTGGCCGGGGACGTTACGGCCCACAAACGCCGCGAAACCGCCTTGCAGGCCAGCCAGCGCAGCAGCATGAGCTTGCTCGACAGCATGCCGGGCCTGATCTATCGCGGCCGCAACAACCGCGACTGGACTATGGAATTCGTCAGCGCCGGCTGCCTGCAACTCACCGGCTACCCCGCCGAGCGCCTGGTGGACAACCATGAGTTCACCTACAACAGCCTGATTCTCGCGCAGGATGCCGACTACGTCTGGCGTGAGGTGCAAAATGCGTTGTCGCGTCAGGAGCCGTTCGAACTCAGTTACCGGATTCGCTGTGCTGATCAGTCGATCAAGCAGGTGTGGGAGAAAGGCGTGGGGATTTATGCCGATACCCGTGAGGTGCTGGGGATCGAGGGGGCGATTTTCGAACGCACGCTTTAACGGGCAAACGCAGTTCAAAATGTGGGAGCGGGCTTGCTCCCACATTTTGGATCGAGGTGTATCAACCGCCCCGTGCAACTTTAAAAGAGGGACCCAAGGGTGACTCAATGCGCGCCAGCCGCCTTGTTCAGGTCGCTTTCGGCCCACTCCGTATACACACACGCATCCGCCGTCGCCCAGCGCACACGTACCGGGTCGCCGGCCTTGAGCGGCATGCCCGCAGCGGACAACGCCTTGACCGTCATCGACGTGCCACCGAGGGTTTTCACCGTGCAGGTCTGGCTTTCACCGAGGAACAGC
The DNA here is from genome assembly GCF_054685145.1 of Pseudomonas sp. H1_A03. Lineage (NCBI taxonomy): Bacteria > Pseudomonadati > Pseudomonadota > Gammaproteobacteria > Pseudomonadales > Pseudomonadaceae > Pseudomonas > Pseudomonas sp. H1_A03. The sequence continues at coordinate 5,154,296 of NZ_CP162829.1, read as the reverse complement.
ACTTCACCCACGATCGCCGATACTTCATTCCAGCCCGCCGCCAACGGCTGCTCGGCGGCCTGTTCGACATTCAGCGCCAGGGCTTTTTCCGGGCGCACCATCAACAGCACATCCTGCTCGGTGTGCAGCCCGATGGTCAGGCGGATCGACAGCGCCTGGCCTTCGAACGACGCCACTGCGTTGCCCTGGGCCTTGAGCTTGAGGAAGTTGGAGTTGCCGAGGAACGAGGCGACAAACGCGTTCGGCGGGTTCTGGTAGAGGTCGAAGCCGCTGCCCAGGCCGACGATCTTGCCGTGGCTGAAAATCGCGATGCGCTGGGACAGGCGCATGGCTTCTTCCTGGTCGTGGGTCACGTAGACGATGGTGATGCCCAGGCGCCGGTGCAGTTGGCGCAGTTCGTCTTGCAGGTCTTCACGCAGCTTCTTGTCGAGGGCGCCGAGGGGTTCGTCCATCAGCAGGATGCGTGGCTCGTACACCAGCGCGCGGGCGATGGCGACCCGTTGCTGCTGGCCGCCGGACAGTTGCGATGGGCGGCGATGGGCGAACTGTTCCAGCTGCACCAGCTTGAGCATGGCGTCGACGCGCTTTTCGCGTTCGGCGCTGGCCAGTTTGCGAATCGCCAGGGGGAAGGCGATGTTGTCGCGCACCGACAAATGCGGGAACAGCGAGTAACGCTGGAACACCATGCCGATGTCGCGCTTGTGCGGCGGCACGTTGACCAGGGATTGACCGCTGACCAGGATCTCGCCGCTGCTCGGCGTTTCGAAGCCGGCCAGCATCGACAGCGTGGTGCTTTTGCCCGAGCCGCTGGAGCCGAGGAAGGTGAGGAATTCGCCGTCCTGGATGTCCAGCGAGATGTTGTCCACGGCAGCGAATTCACCGTAGTGCTTGTTCAGGTTGCGCAGGCTGACCAGGGGGTGGCCGTGGCTCTGTGCGACATCGTTGATCACTGCACTCATGTTCTTCTCCTCGGCGCTCAGGCGCGGGTTTCGGTACGCCGGCGAACGGCGGCGGCAATCACCATGACCAGTACCGACAGGCCGATCAGCAGCGTCGACGCGACGGCGATCACAGGCGTCAGGTCCTGGCGCAGGGTGGTCCACATTTTTACGGGAAGGGTTTGCAGGGTCGGGCTGGCCATCATCACGCTGAGCACCACTTCGTCCCACGAGACCAGAAAGGCGAACAATGCGCCGGCCACCATCCCCGGGCGGATCGCCGGGAAGGTCACCTTGAACACCGCCTGCAAGCGCGAGGCGCCGCAGATCACCGCCGCGTCTTCAATCGACTGGTCGAACAGCTTCAGCGAGTTGATGATCGAGATGATGGTGAACGGCAGCGCAACGATCACATGGCTGACCACAAAGGCGAACATCGTGCCGGTGTAGCCCAGCTTGAGGAACAGCGCGTACACCGCCACGGCGATGATCACCAAGGGCACGATCATCGGCAGGGTGAACAGGCCGTAGAGCAGCTCGCGGCCGGGGAAACGGCCACGCACCAGGGCAAAGGCGGTGGGCAAACCCAGCGCCACCGCGAAGATCGTGGTCAGCACCGCCACCTTGAGACTGGCCATCGCAGCGTTCATCCAATCCGCGTTGGAGAAGAACTGGCCGTACCATTTGAGCGTCCAGCCGGGCGGCGGGAACACCAGCCATTGCGATGAACCGAACGACAGCAGCACGATAAACACAATCGGCAGCAGCAGGAACAGGCCAATCAACCCGGTGGTGGTGTAGAGGCCCAAGCGCATCCTGCGACTCATGGCATTGGGGGTCAGGAGCATGACGGCTTACCTCGCGTTGCTGGCGCCAACCGGGGATTCCGGCTGGAGCTTCAGGTAGAAGTAGAACAGCACCAGCGTGATGAAGATCAGCAACGCGGCGCCGGCACTGGCCAGGCCCCAATTAAGGAACGATTGCACCTGCTGGATGATGAACTCGGGCAACATCATGTTCTGCGCACCGCCGAGCAGCGCCGGGGTGACGTAGTAACCGAGGGACATCACGAACACCATCAGGCCGCCGGAAAACAAGCCCGGCCGGCACAGCGGCAGGAAGACGCGGAAGAAGTTGGTCCACGGGCTGGCGCCGCAGATCGAGCCGGCCTGCAGGATCATCGGGTCGATGGCCTGCATGGTCGCCTGCAACGGCAGCACGATGAACGGGATCATGATGTAGCTCATGCCGATCACTACGCCCGTGAGGTTGTGCACCATCTCCAGGGGCACATCGATGATGCCCATGGCCATCAGCGCCTTGTTGATCACCCCGGAGGCTTGCAGCAAGACCAGCCAGGAGTAGGTGCGGGCGAGCAGGCTGGTCCACATCGACAGCAGCACGATGTTGAGGATCCAGCGTCCCCAGCCGCGTGGCACCAGGGTGATCGCCCAGGCCAGCGGAAAGCCCAGCAGCAGGCTGAACAAGGTCACCAGGCCCGCCACCGAGAACGTGTTGAGCAGCACTCGGGCGTAGGCCGAGTTGGCGAACAGTTGTTCATAGTTGCCCAGGCCCGGCACCGGCTCCAGCACGCCGCGCAGCAACAGGCCGATCAGCGGCGCCAGGAAAAACAGGCCGAGGAACAGCAGGGCCGGGATCAGGTTGCTCGACCCCCGCCAGCGCTGCGCCAGGGACGGCGCCCCGGCCTTGGCCGAAACCGCGCCGGCAGCGCCGAGGGCGCTCCCGGTCGGTGTGGTTGCCGTCATTTTCATTTGACTAGCCATTCATTCCACCGTGTCGCAATGGCCGGGCCGTTCTTGGCCCAGTAGGCGAAATCGAGGGTGATCTGGTCCTTGACGTAGGCGGTCGGCAGGTTCGGCGCGAGTACCGAATCCAGGCGCTGCACACTGTCGATATTCACCGGTGCATAGGCGGTCAGGTTGGAGAAGTCAGCCTGGCCCTTGGCGCTGCTGGCATTGGCCAGGAACTTCATCGCGGCGGCTTTGTTCTTGCTGCCTTTAGGCACGACGAGGATGTCGGCCATCACCAGGTTCTGCTCCCAGCTCACGCCAACCGGCGCGCCGTCTTCCTGCAGGGCGTGAATGCGGCCGTTCCAGAACTGGCCCATGCTGACTTCGCCGGAGGCCAGCAGCTGTTGCGACTGCGCGCCGCCGCCCCACCAGACGATGTCTTTCTTGATGGTGTCGAGTTTCTTGAAGGCGCGGTCCAGGTCCAGCGGGTAGAGCTTGTCGGCGGCTACGCCGTCGGCCAGCAGCGCCAGTTCAAGCACGCCAGGGCTTGGCCATTTGTAGAGGGCGCGTTTGCCAGGGTAGGTCTTGGTGTCAAACAGCGCGGACCAATCCTGAGGCTTGCCAGCGCCGAGCTTGCCTTCGTTGTAGCCGAGCACGAAGGAGAAGAAGAACGAGCCCACACCATGGTCGGAGACAAACCGCGGGTCGATCTTGTCGCGCTGGATCACCGAGAAATCGAGGGGTTCGAGCAGGCCTTCGGCGGCGGCGCGCAGGGCGAAGTCGGCTTCGACATCCACCACGTCCCACTGCACGTTGCCGCTTTCGACCATGGCCTTGAGTTTGCCGTAGTCGGTGGGGCCATCCTGGACCACGGTAATGCCGCTGGCCTTGCTGAACGGGTCGGCCCAGGCCTGCTTCTGCGCATCCTGGGTGCTACCGCCCCAGCTCACGAAATTGACGCTTTCGGCTGCCAGGGCCGCGTGAGTGGCCGTAGCCAATAAACCCGCGAACAGCACCGCGGTTGCACGTTTGTTCAACACCATTTTCACGCCCTCATTTGTTTTGTTATTGAGCGGGCTTGGTAATGCCCGCCTATCGGGAGCAGTAGGTCCATCGGGAGCCTCTAATCGAGACCCCAAAAGGCGACCGTGCCAAGGGCTTTTATTGGTGCTCTCCCTGGCGGGCGCACTTGGCAGAAGCGTTCGGTCTATGGAATATCATATTATGGTATTCCAAACTTTGTGCAAGCATTTTGCCTTACCGGTTATCCGTCATTCGGTGAAGGGAATGCTCTCGATCACCTCCAGGTCGTAGCCGGTCAGCCCGGCGTATTTGAGGGGCGGGCCGAGGTGACGCAGCTTGCCGACGCCGAGGTCCTGCAAGATCTGCGCCCCGGTGCCCACTTCAGAATAGATGCGCGACTGCGAACGGTTGAACTGGCGCGGCGCCTGGGTCAGTTGCGGCACGCGTTCCAGCAGCGCCTGGGACGACTCATGGTTAGCCAGCACCACCACCACGCCGCTGCCTTCAGCGGCGACACGTTGCAAAGCCGCCCACAGCGTCCAGTTGGACGGGCCGCTGTAGTCGGCGCCGACCAGGTCGCGCAGCGGGTCGATCACGTGCACGCGCACCAGCGCAGGTTCATCGCGGCGCAACTGGCCCATCACCATCGCCATGTGCACGCCGCCGTCGATGCGGTCTTCAAAGGTGATCAGGCGGAACGTGCCGTGCACCGTGGGTAGGTCGCGTTCGCCGATGCGCACCACGGTGCGTTCGGTGCTGAGGCGGTAGTGGATCAGGTCGGCGATGGTGCCGATCTTGATCCCGTGTTTGCGCGCGAAAATTTCCAGTTCGGGACGCCGCGCCATGGTGCCGTCGTCATTCATGACTTCTACGATCACTGAGGCGGGCGTGTGCCCGGCCAGGCGCGCCAGGTCGCAACCGGCCTCGGTATGGCCGGCGCGGGTCAGTACACCGCCGTCTTTAGCGCGCAACGGGAAGATATGCCCCGGCTGCACGATATCGGCAGGCCCGGCATTAATATCGACTGCGGCCGCGACGGTGCGCGCGCGATCGGCGGCTGAGATGCCGGTCGTCACACCGGTGGCGGCCTCGATGGACACGGTAAATGCCGTGCTGAACACGCTGCCATTGCTCGGCACCATCTGTTCCAGGCCCAGGCGCTGACAATGTTCATCGGTGAGGGTCAGGCAGATCAGGCCACGGGCTTCGCGGGCCATGAAGCTGATAGTCTCGGCGGTGCAGCACGCTGCGGGCAGCAACAGGTCGCCTTCGTTTTCTCGGTCTTCGTCGTCCACCAGGAGCACCATCTTGCCCTGGCGGTAGTCTTCAATGATGTCTTCGATGCTGTTGAAGGACATGTAGGATGCTCGGTCAGTTGGTTGTATGTATTATGGTATACCACAAAAATACAGCAAGAGGATGTCACGATGAAGGCCTACTGGATTGCCCATGTGGATGTGTCTGATGCAGAGCAGTACACGCAATACACCCAACGCGCGCCGGCGGCGTTTGCCTTGTATGGCGGACGATTCCTGGCCCGGGGCGGGCGCAGCGAGGCGCTGGAAGGCGGGCCGGCACGCCAGCGGAATGTGGTGATCGAGTTCGACAGCTACGAGCAGGCGGTGGCTTGTTATGAGTCGGCGGAGTATCAGGCGGCGAAGGCGCACCGAGAGGGCGTGGGACAGGCGCAGATTATTATTGTGGAAGGCCTGGCACCTTAGATTTTTCGGGTGTAAGCCGATTTAAATGTGGGAGCGGGCTTGCTCGCGAAAGCGGTGTGTCAGATACCGAATGAATCGACTGAAACTCCGCCTTCGCGAGCAAGTCGAACCGCCGCTCCCACATTTGTAACCGGTTCGGCTTGGAGGTCAGCGGATGAAGTGGATTTTTCCGCTGTCGTCATTCCCGATATAAATGCCATACACCCCAGCCTGCCGCTCTTCGATATACCGCTCGAGAATCTGCCTGATCGCCGGGTAGTAGATACTGTCCCAGGGAATATCCTCAGGCGCGAAGAACTTATAGTCCATGGTCTCCGGCCCGAACTCCCCGGTGATCTCCAGCGCAATGGCGCGGAAGATGATGTACACCTCGCTGATCCTGGGCACGCTGAAGATCGAGTAGGGCGAGAGGATCTCCGCGCGTACACCGCTCTCTTCCCAGACTTCGCGCAATGCGGCCTGTTCGGTGGTTTCGCCACCTTCCATGAAGCCGGCGGGCAGGGTCCAGGTGCCGGGGCGCGGTGGAATCGCGCGTTGGCACAGCAGGTATTTGCCGTCCTGCTCAATGATGCAGCCAGCGATGATCTTGGGGTTGATGTAATGGATATAGCCGCAGCCCCGGCACATCAGGCGCTCATGGGTATCGCCCGGTGGCAGCTGGTGACCGAGGTCACTGCCGCCGCATGTCGGGCAAAAGCTGGGGCTGGGCATGGTCAGTGACCTATGCGCGGTTCTTTGAGCGCGATGGGCAGGGTGATCTCGGGGAGTTTGCCGGTCTCTTCCTGTTTACGCTTGAGGTAATCCAGGGCCACGGCGGCGGCGGCGCGCACGTGATCGACACAGGCCTGGTGGGCGGCGAGGGGGTCACCGCTCTTGATCGCCTGGACCATGCGTTCCATTTCCTGGTTGCTGGCGCCACGGCGGTTTTCTTGGGACACCGAGGTCGCGCGCAAGTAGCTGATACGCGCCTGCAACTGGCGCAGCTGGGTGGCGGCCACATGGTTGCCGGAGCCTTCGAGCAGCACGTCGTAGAAACCCTGCACCGAATCGATCACTTGCTGCAATTCGCCTTCCTTGAGGGCCTTGCGGTTTTCCTCGAGGGCTTTTTCCAGGGCCTTGATGTCCTTGGCCTTGGCGCGCAGGGTGAATAACTGCACGATCAAGCCTTCAAGCACGCAACGCAGTTCATAAATATCGACGGCATCGGCGAGGGTAATGATCGCCACCTGCGGACCCTTGGCATCGGCGAACTCCACCAGACCTTCCGACTCCAGATGGCGCAAGGCTTCGCGCACCGAGGTGCGGCTGACGCCGAGGCGGTCGCACAGGTCGCGTTCCACCAGGCGGTCACCGGGCAGCAGTTGGAAGTTCATGATGGCGCTGCGCAGTTTCTCCAGCACGATTTCGCGCAGGGTGACCGGGTTGTGATTGACCTTGAAGCTGTCGTCGAGGGGCGCGCGTTTCATGGGGTCTGCTCTGAATGTAACGGTTAACTGGAGGCCTCGGCATCGGCTTCGGCGAAGGCTTCTCGGGCCAGCCGGAAGCTGTCCACGGCGGCGGGAACCCCGCAATAAATACCGACTTGAAGCAAAATTTCGCGTATTTGTTCACGACTCAGCCCGTTACGCAAGGCGCCGCGTACATGCAGCTTGAGTTCGTGGGGCCGATTGAGGGCCGAAATCATTGCCAAGTTTATCATGCTGCGTTCTTTAAGCGACAAGCCCTCCCGGCCCCACACGTGGCCCCAGCAGTACTCGGTGACCATCTCCTGCAGCGGCCGGGTAAAGTCGTCGGCATTCTCGATCGAGCGCTGCACGTAGGCTTCACCCAGGACCTGAGTACGAATCTTCAGGCCCTGCTCATATTTGTCGTTACGCATGCTTCAGCACTCCTCAGGCCAGGGTGGGCAGCGGGCCCAGCTTGCCTTTGTGATAGATCATCGGTGTGACCGGCTGCTCGGGCAGGATCAGGTTCTTCACCGCGCCGACGATGATCGCGTGATCGCCGCCGTCGTATTCGCGCCACAGTTCGCACTCGATGATCGCGGTGGCCTTGGCCAGCAGCGGGTTGCCCAGTTCGCTCAAGTGCCACTCGATACCTTTGGCTTTTTCCTTGCCCTTGCTGGCAAACGCATAGGCTTCGGCGGTCTGGTCGGCTGACAGTAAGTGAATCGCAAAGCGCTTGCTGTCGCGCAGGATCGGGTAGGTGTCGGAGGCGTAGTTGGGGCAGAACAGCACCAGCGCCGGGTCGATCGACAGCGCGCTGAACGCACTGGCGGTAATGCCGACGATGCCGCCGTCCGGGTCAAGGGTGGTAACCACCGTGACGCCGGAAGGGAAGGAGCTCATGACGTCTTTGTAAATGCCGGGTTCGATCATGGTGGTGGACTCTTAACGCATCACAAAAGGATCAGGCATGGGCGCCTGGGAGAGGTTGATCCACACCGTCTTCAGCTCGGTGTAGGCCAGCACCGAATCGATGCCGCTTTCACGTCCGTAGCCGCTGTTCTTGAAGCCGCCGATGGGCGCCATGGCCGAGACGGCACGGTAGGTGTTGACCCAGATGATGCCCGAACGCACGTCGCGGGCCAGGCGATGGGCGCGGCCCAGGTCACGGGTCCAGATGCCGGCGGCAAGGCCGAACTGCGAGTCGTTGGCGATGGCCAGCGCTTCGGCCTCGTCCTTGAAACGGATGACCGACGCCACCGGACCGAACACTTCTTCCTGCATGATCTTCATCGAGTTGCGGTCGCACTCGAACAACGTCGGTTCGTAGAACCAGCCTTCGCCAAGGTTCTGCGGGCGCTTGCCGCCGGTACGCAGGCGTGCACCTTCAGCGATGGCATCCGCCACCAGGCCTTCGACCACGGCCAGTTGCTGTGCGGTGGCCATGGGGCCCATTTCACTGGCGTCGTCCTGAGGGTTGCCGATGCGGATACGCTGGGCGCGCGCCACCAGGCGCTCGACGAACTCGTCGTAGATTTCATCCTGCACCAGCAGGCGCGAACCGGAGACGCAACTCTGGCCGGACGCAGCATAAATGCCGGCAATCGCACCATTGATGGCGCTGTCCAGGTCCGCGTCGGCAAAGATGATATTCGGTGACTTGCCGCCCAATTCCAGGGACAACTTGGCGAAGTTCTCCGCGCTGCTGCGCACCACATGCCGCGCCGTGGCCGCGCCGCCGGTAAAGGCGATTTTGCGCACCAGCGGGTGGCGGGTCAGGGCGGCGCCGGTACTGGGGCCATACCCTGTGACCACGTTGACCACGCCAGGTGGGATGCCCGCTTCCAGGGCCAGGCGCGCCAGCTCGAGGATGGTCGCCGAGGCATGCTCGGAGGGTTTGATTACGATGGTATTGCCTGCTGCCAGGGCCGGTGCGAGTTTGATCGCGGTCAGGTACAGCGGGCTGTTCCATGGAATGATCGCGGCGACCACGCCCATGGCTTCGTGCACGGTGTAGGCGAAGAGGTCGGGCTTGTCGAGGGGCAGGGTGCCGCCTTCGAGCTTGTCGGCCAGGCCTGCGGTGTAGTGGAAGAACTCCGGCAGGTAGGTGACCTGGCCACGGGTTTCGCGGATCAGCTTGCCGTTGTCGCGGCTTTCCAGCTGGGCCAGTTGCTCTTTGTTCTCGGCGATCAGGTCACCGAGGCGGCGCAGCAGTTTACCCCGCGCGGTGGCGGTGAGGCCACGCCAGGCCGGGCTGTCAAAGGCCGTTTGGGCCGCCTGTACGGCGCGCTCCACATCCGCTTCGTCGGCGTCGGGCAGTTGCGCCCAGGGCTCGGCCAGGGCCGGGTTAAGGCTGTCGAAGGTCTTGCCGGAAAGGGCATCGACCCATTCACCGCCGATGCACATCTGGAAGCGTTCAAGCGTCATGCAACGATCCCCTTTATTGGATTATTTTGGGCGTATACGGTTTCAAGAAACCCCAGCAGCAACTGATTGACCAGGCGCGGCGATTCCACCGGCATCATATGCCGTTGCTCAGCCAGCACCGCAACCGTGGCCCCCGGAATACGATCGGCGAGTTGCCGGGCCATTTCCGGCGTCGAGCCGGGGTCCAGTTCGCCGGTGGCGACCAGGGTGGGGGCGCGCAGACCCTTGAGGTCATCGGCGCGGTACATGTCCTGGGTTGCAAACAGGTCATACGTGGTCAGGTAGCCTTGGGGGTCGTTGCCCGCCAGGGTCTGACGCAGCGCGGCGATCTGCGCCGGGTTGGCCGCCTGGTATTCGCGGCTGAACCAACGCGACAGCGCCGCTTCGGCATTCGCATCCGGCCCGTGTTCGGCGGCCTGGGCGGTGCGTTCGATCACGCCGGCACGCTGCTCGGGGCTGCGGTTGAACACACTGTTGAGCACCACCAGGCTTTTGAGGCGGTCGGGGTAGTGCAGGGCAAACGCTCGCGCCACCAAACCGCCCATGGAAAACCCGATCACAGTGGCCTGGGGCAGTTGCAGGTGGTCGAGCAGCTCCAGCAGTTGGTCGGCATAACCCAGCAGCGGCGTGCCGGCGGCCGGGCGCGGGCTGGCGCCATGGCCGAGCATGTCGTAGGTGATCACGCGGTAGTGTGTGGCCAGGCCAACGACTTGCCCGCCCCACATTTCTTTGTTCAGGCCCACGCCGTGGATCAAAACCACAGGCTGGCCTTGGCCGGTCGCCAGATAACTGGTGCCAGCCGGGGTGCGTTCAGCGGTGAGCCGAATCATGGAGCGCTCCTGCATGCCTTTTTTTATTGGGGGGCTTGCCTGGCTTACTGGGCCTTTTCGGCGGCCAGTTCTTCCAGGTCGATATACCGGTTGCCGATGCGCGGGTGCAGGCGGCCGCCATCGGCGCAACCCAGCACCACGACGATTTCGTCGGCCCGCGGCGCGTCTTCGATCTGCATTTCCAGGGTGATGTAGTGCGAGCGCAGGCCTTCGTCGTCCTTGTGCATCATCGGGATCTGGATCGAGGTGCCCGGGCCGCCGCGCTTGTTGGTGAAGCTCAGGTAGCTTTTGGCTTTGACCGCTTCGCGGTAGTGGTTGCCGAAACGCAGGGTATGGATGATCGCGCTGGCATGTTCGATCTCGCCGTCGGCACCGACCACAGCCGCTTTACCGTAGGCCTCAATGTTCTCGGCACCGCCGATGATGCCCACCAGGCGCTCGACCATCAACGCGCCGAGGTCGGAGCAATTGGCACGGATCTCCGGCTTCAGGTCTTCGACAAAACCACGGCCCAGCCAGGGGTTTTTCAGCACAACGGCCAGGCCGACCATTTTCACGGGGGTGTCGGAGGCTTTGCCGCCTTCGATGAAGGTTTCTTCTACGTAGCTGACGATCTTGCGGATTTCGAAACTCATGGCTGCTCCAACGGGATGCGATTGGTTTGCGTATGATGGTATACCATAATACCAGAAGCGCAAGAGTCAGAAATAAACCGAGGACGCAGTGATGCGATGAAAGGTCCAAGAGATGACTTTTTGTGGCGGGGTGTAAACGTCTGCTCATCAAGGTGAGTGGTGTGGAGCAGGGAGCACCAAGTGGTCATGAACGTTGTCGACAATCAGCAAGGCGAACACGCCGGGGCTCCGCGAGAGTCTGCCCATAACAGAGCGGTATAAACGCAGGCCCCGCACCGATGTCGATATCAGACCAATCCCTGCCGCTTTCAGGCTGTTTTCAGGGAAGTCAGGCCGCGTAAGGTGACCCATCATTAAGAAATGATGATCGCCTGACCCTTCAGTCAGTACGCCCTGACGTCGATCACCGAGAACAACAAAAACAATGAATAGCCTGAATTCCAACGATTCGAACGGCCAGTTGGCGCAGGGCTTCAAGCCGCGTCATGTCACCATGCTTTCCATTGCGGGCATCATCGGCGCGGGGTTGTTCGTCGGTTCCGGACACGCGATCGCCGCGGCTGGGCCGGCAGTGCTGCTGGCCTATCTGTTCTCCGGCACGCTGGTGGTGCTGGTCATGCGCATGTTGGGGGAGATGGCGGTGGCCAACCCCGATACAGGGTCATTCTCGACCTATGCCGACCAGGCCATCGGCCGCTGGGCCGGGTTCACCATCGGTTGGTTGTACTGGTGGTTCTGGGTGCTGGTGATCCCCATCGAAGCCCTGGCCGCCGGGCATATTCTCAACCAGTGGTTCCCACAGATCGACGCTTGGCTGTTTGCCTTGCTGTCGATCTTTTTGTTGGTGGTCACCAATCTGTTCAGCGTGTCCAAGTACGGTGAGTTCGAGTTTTGGTTCGCCATGGCGAAAGTGATTGCGATCATCGGCTTCATCGGTCTGGGCTTCGCGGTGTTGATGGGCTGGATTCCCGAGCGGGAGGCCAGTGGCTTGAGCCGATTGATGGAGGACCATGGCGGTTTTGCGCCTAACGGGCTGTCGGCAGTGGTCGGGGCTTTCATCACGATCATGTTCAGTTTCATCGGCACCGAAGCGGTCACCATCGCAGCGGCCGAATCCAGCAACCCGGCGCAGAACATCGCCCGGGCCACGCGCTCGGTGATGTGGCGCATCGGCGTGTTCTACCTGTTGTCGATTTTCGTGGTGATTTCCGTGGTGCCATGGAATGACCCGCTGTTGGCGTCTGTAGGCTCGTATCAACGGGCGCTGGAGCTGATGAACATTCCCCACGCCAAACTGCTGGTGGATGGGGTGGTGTTGATCGCCGTGGCCAGTTGCATGAATTCCTCGATCTACATCGCCTCGCGCATGCTGTTTTCCCTGGGCAAGCGGGGCGACGCACCCAAGCTGATGAGGAAGACTTCGGCGGCGAGCGTGCCGAGGGCGGCGGTGATTGCCAGCACGATCCTGGGCGCGGGAGTGACTCTGTTCAGCTACTTCGCGCCGGCCGGGCTGTTCCAGTTCCTGCTGGCCAGTTCGGGCGCCATCGCCTTGCTGGTGTACCTGGTGATCGCCATTTCCCAGTTGCGCATGCGCAAGATCCTACGGCAGCGCAACGTCACGCTGACCTTCCAGATGTGGCTGTTTCCGTGGCTGACCTGGTTGGTCATTGCGTTCATCTGTACCGCATTGACGGTGATGCTGGTGACCCCCGAGCACCGTTCTGAAGTGTCCTCGACAATCGGCCTGGCCTTGATAATTTCCCTGATCGGCTTGCTCACCGCGCGGCAGCCTGAACGCGCGCAAAAAACAGTGGCCGCAGCTTCGCAGCCATGAGTGCCCGTCCTGTCAGCAGCATCGTTTTCGTGTTGCTGGACCAGTTCACCTTGATGTCACTGGCGGCTGCAGTCGAGCCGTTGCGCATGGCCAATCAGCTGTCCGGCCAGGAGCTTTACAAGTGGCATACCGCGAGCCCGGACGGCAACCCTGTGTGGGCCAGTGACGGCGTGCCCATCACGCCTGACGGTTCGATACTCGGCGTGCCGCCAGCCGACATTGTGATTGTCTGTGGCGGCATCGGCATCCAGGGCACCGTGACTGGCGAGCTGGTCAAGTGGTTGCGCAGCCAGGCGCGTTACGCCAAGCGACTGGGCGGTATTTGTACCGGTAGCTTTGTGTTGGCGCGGGCCGGCTTGCTGGATGGCTATGAATGCAGCGTGCATTGGGAGTGGTTGGCCGCCATGCAGGAGGCCTTCCCACGGGTGACTGTCAGTTCCAGCCTGTTCAGCCTCGACCGGGACCGTCTCACCAGCTCGGGCGGTACCGCGCCCTTGGACATGATGCTGCACTTGATCGGTCGGGATCACGGGCATGAGCTGTCGGCGGCCATTTCCGACATGTTTGTGTACGAGCGGATCCGCAACGAGCAGGACCATCAGCGCGTGCCCCTCAAGCATATGCTGGGCACCCAGCAACCCAAGTTGCAGGAAATCGTGGCCTTGATGGAGGCGAACTTGGAGGAACCGATCAACTTGGACGAGCTGGCCGCGTATGTCGCGTTGTCGCGTCGCCAACTTGAGCGCATGTTCCAGAAGTACCTGCACTGTTCGCCTTCGCGCTATTACCTCAGGCTGCGGCTGATCCGTGCGCGGCAGTTGCTCAAGCAGACACCCATTTCAATCGTGGAATTGGCCGTGCTTTGTGGCTTTGTGTCCACGCCGCACTTTTCCAAGTGCTACCGCGAATACTTCGGCGTACCGCCCAGCGATGAGCGTTCAGTCACGGACAGCGAGCGATCCGTCGTGCTCAAGCCGGTGCTGCACGCGTTGCCTGCGCCCGCGCCCATGAACGTGTTGGAGCAGGCGCGGGGCGAGGCAACGTTTGCCAGCGTGAAGAACCTGAAGTCCTGAATTCAGCGCATATGCAGGATGATCGGGCTGCTGCTCGCCGGGTCGGTATGCCCGCGCAACTTGCCCACCGCCTTCGCCTCAACCGCACCGCCGTTATTACCCCAGGTGCCGCGCACGTAGCTCAGCACCTCAGCAATTTCCTGGTCGGACAATTGCTCGCGAAACGCCGGCATGCGGTAGGCGTCGGGTACGCCGGCGGCGACCACGCGTTGCGAGCCGTTGAGGGTGATGTTGATCGCGGAGGCGCTTTCCTTGGCCAGTGCCGACGTGGCGCCGGCCAGGGGCGGCATCCACTCGGGCTGGCCCTTGCCGTCCAGGCCATGGCACGAGGCGCAACGGGTCGCGTAAGTGCGGGCGCCGGGGACGTCCTGGTTCGTGCTCACCGCCTGATACTGCCAGGGCGTGCCGTCGCGCTGCGGGTCGCCAGGCAGCGACTTGAGATAGCGCGCGATGGCGGCCAAGTCGTCGTCCTGCATGAACTGCGTGGAATTGTTGAAGGCTTCGGTCATTGAGCCATAGACCACTGCATGCGCGTTACGCCCGGTCTTGAGGAACTGCACGATCTGCGGCTCAGTCCAGCGTCCCAGCCCGGTGTTGGGGTCCTGGCGCAGGCTCGGTGCGTACCAGCCGTCGAGCAGGGCGCCGGCGAGGAACGGCTTGCCGGATTCATCCAGGGCTTTTTCGTTAAAGGCCAGGCCGCGTGGTGTGTGGCAGCTGCCGCAGTGGCCGGGGCCCTGGACGATATAGGCGCCGCGGTTCCACAGCGCGTCCTGGTCTGGCTTGGCTGCATAGGTAGCGGTTGGGGCGAACACGCCGTTCCACAGTGCGATGGGCCAGCGCATATTCAACGGCCAGGGAATATCGCTGGGGATATTCGGTTGGTTGGCCGGCTGTATGCCCTGCATGAAGAACGCGTACAGCGCTTTTATGTCGTCATCGCTGAGTTTTACGTAGGACGGGTAGGGCATGGCCGGGTACAGCCGTCGCCCACCCGGCGCCACGCCATGGCGCACTGCGCGGTCGAAGTCAGCCAGGCTGTAAGTGCCGATCCCGGTGTTTTTGTCCGGCGTGATGTTGGTGGCGTGAATCGCCCCCAACGGCGTGGCCATTTCCAGCCCTCCGGCGAACGGCGCCTTGCCTGCCAAACTGTGGCAGGCCACGCAATCGCTGAGGCGGGCGACATACTCGCCACGGCTGACCAAGGCGGGTTCGAAGCTGGCACCCGCCTGTTCCTGTTCGAACGCAGTAGCAGGTTCACGGGTGACATACCAGGCCAGCAGGCCTGCGGCGACCAGGCAGGGCAGCGCCAGCCAGCCTGCGGTTCTTGCGAATCGACGGTTGTTCATGGGCGTTTCCTGAGGGTCAGCTGAAAGTGTGTCGGCTCAAAGGCAGGCTGCGCACGCGCTGGCCCGTCAACTGCGCCACCGCATTGGCCACGGCCGGTGCCACGGCGGGCAACGGCGGCTCGCCGATACCGCCCATTTTTTCGCCACTCTCGACCACCCGTACATGCACCCGCGCCATCTGTGCGGGCGCCAGGATTGGGTACAGGTCGTAGTTGCGCGCCCGTGGTTTTCCATCCACGTACACCGCTTCTTCCAGCAAGGTCTGGGACAAGCCCAACGCCACGGCACCATTGACCTGCGCCTCGACAATCGCCGGGTTGACGATGCTGCCCGGGTCGATGGCCTGCCAGATATCGTGCACCTTGACCTTCCCATTATCGATGGACACTTCGGCGATCGCTGCCGTGTGGGAGCCGAACGGCGAGGCCATGGCCACGCCGCGAGCGCGTCGGGTGCCGTCCTCGGCGGTGAAGGGGCCACGCTTCCAGCCACCGGACAATTCACCCGCCGCTTGCAGCAACGTGGTCAGCCGTGGGTTGTCGCGCAGCAAATGCAAGCGCAGCTCATAGGGATCATGTCCGCCTTTGTCCGCCAGCTCGTCGAGAAACGACTCATAGAAGAAGTCGTTGAGCGAGTTGCCCACCGAACGCCAATAGCCGAGCATGGGCGCGCCTTTGACGTAGATCTGCGCGATGCGTTTGTTGGGAATGGTGTAGGACTTGCCCGACAACCCTTCGAGGGCCGTGGGGTCGATTTTATCGCCCTGTTTGCCGGCAAGCGCTTCGGTCGGGCCTTCGGTCGCGCTGACCGCTTCGATGGCCACCGGGAAGCCTTTGTCATCCAGTGCGGCACGGAACTTGACCACGGCCACCGGGCGCAGCACGTCGCGCAGGAATTCTTCTTCACGGCTCCAGATCAGCTTGATCGGACGCCCCACTGCCTTGGCCAGCGCAATGGCCTGCGGGTAGGGGTTGGCCGAGTCATACAAGAAGTGCCGCCCAAAAAAGCCCCCCAGCAATGGCGAGTGCAGGGTGATTTTGTCGAGGTCGAGGCCGGTGCGCTTGGCGATGTCGGCGCGGAACATGTCCGGCGCCTGGTTAGGCAGCCAGATCTCCAGGGTGCCATCGGGGTTGAAGCGTGCGAGGGCGGATGGCGGTTCCAACTGGGCGTGGTTGAGGTACTGGTTGTGATACGTCGCTTCGATTTTGGTCTTGGCGCCTGACAGTGCGGCCGCCACGTCACCTTCATTTTCGTCGTCACGGGCCGGGCCTTGCTGAGCGGCGAGGAAGTCGCGGTGCTTGTCGCTGGAGAAGTCCGCCGGCATGACGCGCAGTGTCGAGTCGGCAGCCGCTTCTTGCCAGTCGACCTGGACCGCTTCAACCGCACGCTTGGCGTGCCACCAACGTTCAGCCACCACCGCC
This sequence comes from Pseudomonas sp. H1_A03, assembly GCF_054685145.1. Classification (NCBI taxonomy): domain Bacteria; kingdom Pseudomonadati; phylum Pseudomonadota; class Gammaproteobacteria; order Pseudomonadales; family Pseudomonadaceae; genus Pseudomonas; species Pseudomonas sp. H1_A03. The sequence goes on along the minus strand of NZ_CP162829.1, from coordinate 5,137,852 downwards.
ACTGCGCCGGGGAGCACGTGCACCGAATGCACGCCTTTCATGGCTTGCACGTGTGACTGGTTACGCAGGCTGCCCACGGTCATGCCCAGGCGTGGCGCATGCTGCACAGCCGCGTGAAGCATGCCGTCGACTTTCAGGTCGATGCTGTATTGCGCCTTGCCGGTGGATTTGTCGTAGGCATCCAGGCGTTTGACCGGCTTGCCGATCCAGCGGAACTGGCTTGGGTCGCGCAGCGTGATGCTGGCCGGGTCGGGCACCGGCATGTCCAGGGCGCGACTGGCCAATTCGCCGTAGCCCAACGAACGGCCGGAAGCCGTATGTACCACCCGGCCAGGCTGGGTGGTCAGTTCGGCAACCGGTACACCCAACTGCGCGGCACCGGCTTGCAGCAGCATCGCGCGGGCGAGGGCGCCCAGGCGGCGCATGGTCGGGTAGCTCATGCGCACCGACATGCTGCCGCCGGTGATGCGCAGGCCGTTGTCCATCACCACATACGCTTCGCCGGGTGGCGCGGCTTCGACGATAAACGTAGCGGGGTCGGCATCCAGCTCTTCGCCGACAATCTGCGCCATGGCGGTGTGGGTGCCTTGTCCGCCTTCCATGAACGGACTGAGCAGGCGCACCGTGCCGTCCGGGCGAATTTCAAGAAACGCCGGCACCTGAGTGCCACGTTCTGCGGCGTTGGCCGTGGCCGCCTGCACCCTCGACGCGCCAAGCGGCAGGCCGAAACCGATCACCAGCGCGCCCACCGCCGTGCTCGCCAGGAAGCGGCGGCGCGACAGGTTTACCGGTGCTTCGAGCAGTTCATTGAGGATGCTCATCAGACGCTCTCCTGCTTGGCCAGTGCGTCGACCGCCGCATGGATGGCGTTATAGGTGCCGCAACGACACAGGTTGATCATCGCCGCGTCGATCTGCGCCTTGCTAGGGGCGGGGGTGTGCTTGAGCAGCGCAGTCGCGGCCATTACCTGCCCGGACTGGCAATACCCGCATTGCGCCACCTGATGCTCGACCCAGGTCGCGACCACACGCTTGCCCACCTCATCGTCTTCAATCGCTTCGATGGTGGTGATTTCACGCCCGACCACGCCGGCCACTGGCGTGACACACGAGCGCACCACATTACCGTCCACCAGCACCGAGCAGGCCCCGCACTGGGCCAGGCCGCAGCCGTATTTGGTGCCGGTCAGGCCCAGGTCGTCGCGGATCACCCACAGCAGTGGCGTGTCGGCGTCGGCTTCGACCTGATAGGTTTTCTGGTTGATTCGTAATTCCATGGCTCACCTGCTGATCATCGGTGTATGCGGCCATTTTTAGTATGAGGTTGCGGCGGCCGCTCACTGTCGAACTCTAGACCACGGTGCAAGGGCTATCTATCCGAAATCCGAGAAGTCGGAGGATCAGGCAAGTATTCAAGAGGATTGAGCTAGCGTGCCTGATCCCATTCTTGACGTACCGCACTGCGAATCCCGTCCAGCAGCATTGCAAACGCCGGGTTGTCGTTGTTCTCGCGCCAGATCAAATGCAGCTCACTTTGCGCCCCTTCGCCCAAGTCGATATCGCGGAAAACCACGTTCTTGAACACCACACTGCTGGCGCAACGCGGCACCAATGCCAGGCCCATACCGGCATTGACCAGCGCCAGGATGGTCAGGGATGACCCCAGCCACTGCACAAACTCCGGAGCAACGCGCGCTGAGCGCAGCAGGCCGGTGAGCAGTTCGTTGAACGGCGGGTAGGCCGAGTGGGCGTACATCAGGAAGGGCTGGGCGTCCAAGTCGTGCACGCTGACCGTCTCGGCATTGGCCAACCGATGGCTGCTGGGAACTGCCAGCACGAAGGGCTCGCGCACCAGGCATTCGGTGGCGTAGCCCGGCTCCAGCAGCGGCGCGCGGACAATCCCCAGGTCGATCCGGCGGGCGCGCAGCGCTTCATATTGCTGGTAGGTGTTCATCTCTGACAGGTCGATCTTCACCTGGGGCTGCCGGAGCCGCGCCTCGGCGATCACGCGTGGCAAAAACTCGTACACCGCGCTGCCGACGAAGCTGATATTGACCGTGCCGATATCGCCCTCAGCGAAGCGACGCGCCGTCACCGCCGCTTGCTGGGCACGTTCCAGCAAGTTCTGCGCCTCGATAAAAAAGGCGCGGCCGGCGGCGGTGAGGGCAACGCTGCGGGTGGTGCGGGCAAACAGTTCGACCCCCAAGTGATGTTCCAGCAATTGGATCTGTCGGCTGAGCGGCGGCTGGGTCATGTTCAGCCGTTCGGCCGCGCGCCGAAAATTCAGCTCGGTGGCCACAGTGGTGAAGCAACGCAGTTGAGTGAGTTCGAACATTGATCTAATCCAGGTATCAATCGGATGCCAAGTTAGATTAGACGGGATCAATGCCCGACGTCCATGATCAACGCGTCCCTAAAAAAACAATGATTGGGAGTTGCCCTTGGACACTGTTCAGAATCCGCCAGACCCGACCGTGCTCGCCCGTGCGGCCACCAAGGTCAAGCGTCATGTACTGCCATTATTTGTGGTGATGTTCATCGTCAACTACATCGACCGGGTCAACATTGGCTTTGTGCGCAGCCATTTGGAGATCGACCTGGGCATTGGCGCGGCCGCCTACGGCCTCGGTGCCGGTTTGTTCTTCATTGGCTACGCGATCTTTGAAGTGCCGTCCAACCTGCTCCTGCAGCGCTACGGCGCAAGGGCCTGGCTGACGCGCATCATGTTCACCTGGGGCGCGGCCGCGATGGCCATGGCCTTTGTCAAAGGTGAAACCAGTTTTTATGTCCTGCGTTTTGTCCTCGGCGCCGCCGAGGCGGGTTTTTTTCCCGGTGTCATCTACTACTTCACGCAGTGGCTGCCAGCCTCCGAGCGCGGCAAGGCCATGGCGATTTTCCTCAGCGGCTCTGCCATTGCCTCGGTGATTTCCGGCCCGGTGTCGGGGGCCTTGCTGCACATCAATGGTTTTAGCCTGCATGGCTGGCAGTGGATGTTTCTGATTGAAGGGTTTGCCTCGATCGTGCTCTGTGGCTTTGTATGGTTCTGGTTGCAGTCCCGTCCCGATCAGGCGACATGGCTCAGCGCAGAGGAAAAACACGCGTTGGTGAGTGCCATCGAGGCGGAACAGCTAGCGCGTGAAGCCGTCCGGATTGTCCGACCCTCGATGTTCAAGCTGCTCGCCGACAGACAAATCGCGCTGTTTTGCTTTATTTACTTTTCCATCGCCCTGACCATCTATGGCGCCACCTTCTGGCTGCCCAGCATGATCAAGAAAATGGGCAACCTGGGCGACTTCCAGGTGGGCTTGTTCAATTCGATTCCCTGGTTGATTTCCATCGTCGCCATGTACGGTTTCGCCGCCCTCGCCAGCAAATGGAAGCACCAGCAGGCATGGGTTGCGCTGATGCTGGTGATCGCCGCGTTCGGTATGTTCATGTCTACCACCGGCGGGCCGGTGTTCGCCTTTGTCGCCATCTGTTTTGCCGCGATTGGCTTCAAGGCCGCCTCTGCCTTGTTCTGGCCAATTCCCCAGGGTTATCTGGATGCCCGGATCGCCGCGGCGGTGATTGCCTTGATCAATTCGGTCGGCAACCTGGGAGGCTTTGTCGCCCCCACCACCTTTGGTTTGCTGGAACAGACCACCGGCTCCATCGAAGGCGGGCTGTACGGCCTGGCCGCTACCTCCCTGGTGGCGGCGGTGGTGGTGTTTTTTGCGCGCACCGCACCACGGGGCACCGTGCCCCCCACACCGACTACACATCAGCACGCTTCGCGTCCAGGCCCACAGGGAGCAGCCTCTTGAAAATCGTCCGCGTTACCGTCACGCCCATTGCCTTTCGCGACCCGCCGCTGCTTAACGCCAGCGGTATCCACGAAGCCTTCGCGCTGCGCTCGATCATCGAGGTCGAGAGCGACACCGGCTACATCGGCCTTGGCGAAAGCTACGGCGATGCCCCGGCGCTGGCGATCCAGCAACAGGTGCAGCCGCAACTGATCGGCCTCGATCCCTTCAACCTGAACGGGCTGCGTGCAATCGTCCAGGCCACGGTGGCCGCGCACAAGCCCGTGAGCCTCAGCGGCGCAGAACTGGCGCCGGGCTCCCACGCCAGCAAGGCCGTGAGCAATGCCTATTCGGCGTTCGAAGTGGCCTTGCTCGACCTCCAGGCCCACGCCTTGAACGTGCCGCTGGTGGACTTGCTCGGTGGGGCGATCCGCGACCGGATCCCGTTCAGTGCCTACTTGTTTTTCAAGTACGCCGAACACATCGACTCGCCCTACAAGCCCGACAGCTGGGGCGAAGCGCTCAACGAAGAGCAGATCGTCGCCCAGGCCCGGCGGATGATCGAAGCCTACGGCTTCAAAAGCATCAAGCTCAAGGCCGGCGCGCTGGAACCGGAACATGAGGTGCGCTGCATCAAGGCGCTGAAAAAAGCTTTCCCCGGCGTGCCGCTGCGCATCGACCCGAATGGCAATTGGTCGCTGGAAACCTCGATTCGCATGGCTGAACTGCTGGGCGATGACCTGCAGTATTACGAAGACCCGACCCCGGGCCTGGACGGCATGGCCGAGCTGCACAAACGCACCGGCCTCCCGCTGGCGACCAATATGGTGGTCACCGATTTCGACGAATTCCGCCGTAGCGTAGCGCTGAACAGCGTGCAGATCGTCCTCGCCGATCACCACTACTGGGGCGGCCTGCGCGACACCCAGGTGTTGGCCAAGATGTGCCAGACCTTCGGCCTGGGCGTGTCGATGCACTCCAATTCACACCTGGGCATCAGCCTGATGGCGATGGCCCATGTGGCTGCGTCGGTGCCCAACCTTGATTACGCTTGCGACACCCATTACCCCTGGCAGGAGCCGGACGAGGAAGTCATCAAGGGCGGCAAGGTGCCGATTGTCGATGGCTGCGTGACGATTACCCGTGCACCGGGCCTGGGCCTGGAACTTGACCATGACCAACTGGGCAAGCTGCATGACCAGTACCTCAGTTGCGGCATTCGCCAGCGCGACGACGTAAAACAGATGCAGCGTTACCAGCCGGATTGGAAGACTGTGAAACCGCGTTTCTGAAGCTTGGTCGCTTCGCTTTGCCCGGTGACACATCCGCGTGTGTCACCGGGCTTTTTTATGCGAAATCTTCCTCGAAGTGTTCCTGCTCGCCGCGTGTATCGCTCTGACGACGCAGTACCTCCATCTGGCGCAGTTCAACGCGGCGGATCTTGCCGGAAATGGTCTTGGGCAGCTCGGTGACGAACTCGATACGTCGCACCCGCTTGTAGGGCGCTAGGTGTTCGCGGGCAAAGGCAAGGATATGCCGGGCCAGCTCGGCGCTGCCGGGGGCATCATGGGCCAGGATCAGGAATGCCTTGGGCACGGCGAGGCGCACGGGATCGGGGCTGGGCACTACGGCCACTTCCATCACTGCCGGGTGTTCGATCAATGCGCTTTCCAGCTCGAATGGGCTGATGCGGTAGTCGGAGGCCTTGAACACATCGTCGGCGCGGCCCACGAAAGTGATGTAGCCGTCGGCGTCGATTTGCGCGGTGTCGCCGGTGCGGTAATAGCCGTCACGCATGACTTCTGCAGTTTTTTCCGGGCTGTCTTCGTAGCCCAGCATCAGGCCGAGCGGGCGCACGTCCAGGGGCAGGGCGACTTCGCCTTCATTGGCGGGGTTGCCATCCGGGTCGAGCAGGGCCACGTGATAGCCCGGCAGCGGGCGGCCCATGGAGCCTGGCTTGAGCAACTGCCCAGGAGTGTTGCCCACCAGCGCCGTGGTTTCCGACTGACCGAAACCATCACGCAGCGGCAACCCCCAGGCCTGCTGGATCTGCTCGATGATTTCCGGGTTCAGTGGCTCACCGGCGCCGACCAGTTCGCGCAGGTTCAGGCGCGATTTGTAGCTGGCCAGATCTTCCTGGATCAGCATGCGCCACACGGTGGGCGGCGCGCACAGGCTGGTTACGCCGTAACGTTCCAATGCACTGAGCAAGGCCGGCGCGCTAAACCGCGCGACGTTATGGATAAAAATGCAGGCGCCGGCGTTCCACGGCGCAAACAGGCAGCTCCAAGCATGCTTGGCCCACCCCGGTGAGGAAATATTTAGGTGCAGGTCGCCCGGCTGCAGGCCGATCCAGTACATCGTCGACAGATGGCCCACCGGGTAGCTCTGGTGGCTGTGCAACACCATCTTCGGTTTTGATGTGGTGCCCGAGGTGAAATACAGCAGCATCGGGTCGGTGGCCAGGGTGCGGCCTTCGGCTTCGAACTGCTCGGGATATTCATAGGCGGCGCTGTGTGCGACCCAGCCGGCAGGCGCCGAACCCACGCAGATGCGGCTGCAGCCTTCAGCCAGCCCGGCGAATTTGCTCACATGTGCCTCGCCGACCACCAAGTGACGAACCTGCCCGCGCTCAATACGGTCACGCAGGTCGTCGGCATTCAGCAGGGCGGTGGCGGGGATGACCACTGCACCGAGCTTGAAGGCGGCGAGCATGGTTTCCCAAAGCGCCACATCATTGCCGAGCATCAGCAGTACGCGATCACCGCGCCCAACCCCGTGGGCGCGAAGGTGGTTGGCCACTTGGTTCGAACGTGCGGCCAGTTGCTCGAAGCTGTAGCGCTGCTCGCTGCCGTCTTCCTCGACGATCCACAGCGCATTGGCCGCATTGCCCTCCGCCATGGCGTCGAAATAGTCCAGGGCCCAGTTGAATTCGCCCAGTTGCGGCCAGCGGAAATCCCGTACGGCGGTGGCGTAGTCGGTGCGGTGAGCGAGTAGAAAATCCCGAGCGGCCAGGAAGGGCTGGGTCATGGTGGCTGTCCTTAATTATTGTTGTGGGACTGGCCCTCGGCTGAACCGAGAGGCTGGGCCGAGTATAGGCACGCATAAATCAGAGCAGAACGCCCAAAAACACCAGAGCGTTGTGCAAAAAAGTCATGCCTGTGGCATTCCTCATATGAGGCCGCGTGTTCACGCTTGTCGTTGGATTGGGCAACAAAATCCCTCGATCAGGCTATTGCCCCAGCGCGTCACCCCACATACTCAAGTCAATACAGTCCGAGTTGAGAGGGCCGGTTCGCAACGCATGAAAAATCTAGACCTTCAGGTAATCCAGCAAGCACTGGCATGGCTCGAGCAAGGCCATAGCGTATGGCGAGGGAGAGCTCGCGCCGTCATTGGCGCTGCCCAGCGCCTGCTGATTGCCGGTCTGTCGCCAGTGGCGGAGTTCTGTGCCAGTTTTGCAGCGGCGTTGGGTTTTGAAGTGATTGTGTGCGACCCGCGACCCGAGTTGACGGACGGTTTCACGATGGCGGGCGTTGAGTTGGTCAAGCTGTTTCCAGCCACCTATATTGCTCAAGGGGGTTGCCACGCCGCCACGGCCATCGTGGCCCTGACGCATGACCCGCGCATGGACGATCTGACGTTGTTGGAGGCGGTCAGGACTCCGGCGTTTTACATCGGCGCCATGGGTTCCAGGCGCACTAGCGAAAAGCGTATGGAGCGTGTCCAGCGTATTGGTGGAATAGGGCAGCAGGACCTTGACCGCATTCATGCACCGATTGGCCTGAAACTTGGCAGCAAGACCCCGGCAGAGATTGCCCTTGCGGTCATGGCGGATATCGTTCGCGTGAGCAACGGTGTCTCGCGTGACCAGTTGTAGACCTGACCTTGTGACCTAGCAGCGGCGGATGTTCGGTGCGGTAGATGTCGAGTCGCGCCGTTGCAGCAATTCAATCTGGTCCGCCGGCACCAAGGTGCGCAGCCGCTTGTAGAGCATGCGGGTTTCCAGCAGGTTCCACACCCGCAGCATGGTTTCCAGCGCGTCCAACGGTTTACTGATGAAGTCCCTGGCGCCCAACGCCAAGGCGCGCAGGCGCGTGTCGCGGGTAGCGTCGGCGGTCAACACTAGGATCGGCAGGTATTCGCCGCTCGGGATGCGCCGGTTGAGCTGTTCCAGCACCGCGAACCCGTCGAACTGCGGCATGTGCAGGTCGAGAATCACCAGGTCCGGCTCGAAGCTGTTGAACAGGTCCAGGGTGCGCAGCGGCTCGGTGCTGCTCAGCACGTTGGTCAAACCCTCGCGCGCGAGCAGTTGCTCGACCAGGTCGAGATTGGGGCGTTGGTCGTCGATGATCAGGATACGCAGGTCGGTGGTCACACGGGCTCCGGGAAGCAGTGGTCAAGGTGGGCGAGAAACGACGGCACGTTGATCGGCTTGCTCAGCACCGCCGTCGCGCCAGCGTCGTGCAAGGCCAGGCGGGTGAGGGTGCTGGCGTCGGCGGTAATCATCAGTACTGGCGTGTTGCGCGTGATCGCGGACTGACGCAGGCGCCTGAGCACGCTCAAACCATCGATGTCCGGTAGCGACACGTCCAGCACGATCAACTGCGGCGCGTGCTGCGCGGCCAGGTCCAGCCCCAGTTGGCCTTGCATGCTGGAGAGCAGCTTTATCCCCGGACGACGTTGCAGCAAGGTTTCGATCAGCGCCAGGCTGGAGAGGTTGTCTTCGATACACAGCACCTTGCCCTGGGTGGCCGGGGAGGCGAGGGCAGGCGCCGGCGTCGGCGTCGGGCTCTCGATGACGGCGACGGTCATGCCTTGAGGCTCTGGCAACCGCGCATACGGTAACGCCAGGGTAAAGCGCGAGCCGCTACCAACCTGGCTTTGCACGTTCAGGCTGCCTTGCATCATCTCCAGCAAGCTTTTACTCAGCGCCAGGCCAAGGCCGCTGCCTTCCACATTGGGGTCGGCCCCCAGGCGTTCGAATGGCTTGAACAACTGGCCCTGGCTATCCAGGGCAATACCGTTGCCCGTGTCGCACACCGATACGCGGAGGTGCGGTGGCTCAACCTCTACCTCAATGCTGACCTGGCCCTGCGGCCGGTTGTACTTGATCGCGTTGGACAGCAGGTTCAGCAGCACCTGGGTCAGGCGCTGCCGATCAGCAACAATCCCGAGGTCGGCGGCAAGGGCGGGCACCGGTTTCAACTGGATTCCCGCGTCAGAGGCCATGGGCGACACCAGTGTCAGCGCCTCGTGCAGCGTGATCGCCAACGGGATCGATTCGATGTTCAACGGCAAGCGCCCGGCTTCGATCTTGGCAATGTCCAACACTTCGTTGATCAGCGTCAGCAGGTGTTGACCAGCACGCAGGATGTGGCCGATCTGTGCCTTCTGGCTGCTCGGTGCGTCCATGTCCAGCAGTTGCGCAAAGCCCAGGATCGCGTTGAGCGGGGTGCGCAGCTCGTGGCTCATACGCGACAGAAACTCGCTTTTGGCCCGGCTCGCACGTTCGGCTTCCTCACGCGCGGTGCCCAGCGCAATCTCGGCCGCACGGCGGTCGGTAATGTCGCGGGTGATCTTCGAGAAGCCGCGTAATGCGCCGGTCGCGTCAAACTGCGCAGTGATCACCACGCTGGCCCAGAAGCGCGTGCCATCCTGGCGGCAGCGCCAGCCTTCTTCCATGTAATCGCCGTTGCGGGTGGCTTCGGCCAACGCCATGGCCGGGTGTTGCGGGCATTCCTGCGGCAGGTAGAACACCGAGAAGTGCTGGCCGAGGATTTCCTCCTCGGTGTAGCCCTTGATCCGCTCGGCACCGGCATTCCAACTGGTGACGTGGCCCGCCGTGTCGAGGGCGAAAATCCCGTAGTCCTTGACCCCGTCGATGATCAGCCGCAGGCGCTCTTCGTTCTCGCGCAACGCGCGTTCGCGCTCGGCCAGCAGCATCCCGGCTTCCACCAGGCGCGTGCCCAGTTGGCCAATTTCATCGTTTTCCGGGGGTTGCGGCAGCAGGGGCTGACCCAATGCCAGGCGTTGCGCATTGCCTTGAACATTCTGCACGCGCGCGACAATGCCCTTGGACAGAAACAGCACCGCAACGATGGCCCCGAACAGCCCACAGATGGCGGCCAGCCAGGTCGACAGCAGTAGCCGCTGGCGCGTTTCGGCCGCGGCTGCGGTGCGCTCGGCGAGCAACGAGTCCTCAAGGGTGAGCATGGTGCCGATGTGCTGACGCAAGGCATCCAGGATGTGCTTGTTGCTGACCAGAATCGTGGTGATCGATGCCTGGTTGGTGGTCGGGTCGCCGAGCATGTCCTCCAGGCCGTCGATTTTGCTGTTGATCAGCGGCGTGATCGCCGCGAGCTGTTCACGCACCCGTTGATCACGAACGTTGCCGTCGAGCCGGCGCAGGGCCGATTCGATCTGCGGCTTGGCGTTGCGGTAACTCGGCAGGAAATCCTCGCGGCGGGTCAGCAGGTAACCTCGCACGCTGGCGGCCGCTTCTGCCAGCAGGGTATGCACGGCGCGGATGTCGCCTTGCACCCGCAGTACACGGCGCACGTCTTCTTCGGCGCGGGCGGTCTGGCGCTCGGTGATGTAGATCAGTACCAGCGACAACAGCAACACCACCAAGGGCAGCGAAATCACCACGAGGGCCTTGCCCCGTAGCGGCAGGTCAGCCCAACGCCTGGCGTAGAAGACCTTCATGCGTGTGTCACCAGGCCCAACGCGATGCCCCGCACGGCCGCCTGGGTGCGATCTGCCGCACCGAGCTTGCCGATGACCCGTTCCACATGGGCTTTGGCGGTGCCGGTGGTAATGCCCAGCTGTTCACCTATCTCGCGGTTGCTCTTGCCGTTCGCCACCAGCCCCAGCACCTGGCGTTCGCGTGGCGTGAGGTTTTCCGTGGGGGTGGCGCCTGCTGCGCTGCGCTCGGTCATGCGCCTCAGCAAGCGTGCGCTGACGGCGCTATTGAGCGCTTCTTCACCCGCTGCGACCTGTTGCAGCGCATGGATCACTTCATCACGGCTGGCGTCTTTGAGCAGGTAGCCCACGGCGCCGGCGTTCATCGCCGCTTCCAAGTGATCAACGCTGTCGTCCATGGTGAACATCACCACCTTCAGCGCCGGCAGCCGTTGTTGCAGCAGGCGCGCGGCACCGAGGCCATTGAGCACCGGCATACGAATATCGAGGATGACGATGTCGGGCAGCAACTGCTCGCACAGGTCTACCGCTTGCTGGCCGTCACGCGCCTGGCCGACCACTTCGAATTGCGGATGACCGGCCAGCAGCGCGACGAACCCCGTGCGCGTGACTTCATGATCGTCCGCCAGTACCAGGCGTAATACGTGGGTCATTGCGGCGCTCCATTCAGTTGAGCCGGCACGCGGGCGTGCAGTTGGGTACCGCAGTCGATTGCACTGGTGCACGTGAGCTGGCCACCCAGCAGGCTCGCGCGTTCCTGCATGGTGGCCAGGCCCAGATGCTGAGCGTCCTGGGTGTCGAGCGGTTGGTCGAAGGCAAAGCCTTTGCCGTTATCGCTCACGCGCAATGAGACAGCGTGCTCGTGCAGTCCCAGGGCCAGTTGCACGTGGCTTGCCTGCGAATGCTTGAGGACGTTGTTAATCGCTTCCTGGCCGATCCTGAACAAGGCGATTTCCACCTGGCTGGGCAAGCGCCCCGTGTAACCTGCGCTCCACTGCACGCTGATGGCGGCGTCGCGCAGGCGGTCGGCCTCTTTGTCGAGCGCTTTGAACAAGCCGAAGTCATCCAGCACGGTGGGGCGCAGGCCGGCGATCAGTTGCCGGCCTTCACCGACCGAGTGCTGGGCCAGGGCCAGGATCGCCTGCAGGTCCGCGTCCAAGGTGCCTGGCAGTGTCGGACAACGGCCGGCAAACCCTTGCAGGCGCTGATGCAAGCCGGCGAGGGTTTGCGCCAGGCCGTCGTGCAGGTCGTAGGCCACGCGCTTGCGCTCGTCTTCCTGGGCACGCAGCAGTTGGTTGACCAGGTCCGACAGGGTCCGGTCGCGGGTCTTGAGGGTGGTCAGCAGCCGGTCGTTTTCCAGGTGCGCGGCCAGCAGCGTGGCGAGCAATTGCAGGGACTCGCTGTCTTCATTATCCGGCGCCCGCAGGCTGACGCTGTTGGCCAGGATCAAGGCGCCGAAGGCATTGCCGTCACCCCCGCGCAACGGCACTTGCAACACACTGGGCAGGGCGCCGTCCGGCAACTCCTGCCAGCAGGGCGTGCGTAAGCGGCGGTCAGCAATGCCGGTCAGGCTGCCCAAGCGCGCCTGGCTGCCGTGGCTGGCGGTGGTGCTGACGTTGCCCTCGGCGTCCCACTCCTGCAGCACGCCATGGTCCATCGCGAGAAATGCGCACGCCCGCGCCAGCACCCTCTCGCGCATGGCGTGTGGGCTCAGTTGGGTTAATTCCTGGCCGGTCTCGACCAACAGTCGCAGGCGCGCAGTGCGGCTCTCGGATTGCCGATAGTGCGCGCGAATAGCCAAGGCGCTGTTGGGATCAGGGGGCGTGGCGTCGTGTGGCGGGTTTTGCATGTTTCGGCTCCGGTACGGGCACACGCTGCGGGCGCAGGCGCGGTTATTAAACCGCGTTAACCGCACGGGGCGCCATCTGCCAAATGGCATAGATAAACGGCCCCGGTTGGCCGATGTCCGGTGGCCGGCGGGTTGGCAAAGTGTGCTCACGGACCACCACTGGAGTATCGCCATGAAGTTCAACACCGCCACGCTTGCCCTGATGTTCGCCTTGAGCGCCCCGTTTGTCCAAGCGGCTCAAACAGTCCCGTACGTGTACCGCGACGTGGCTCAGGCACCGGCCAATGTCAAAGACCGCGAGATTGCCGGTTTGTTTGACCGTTGGAACAGCGCTTTGCAGACCGGTAACGTGCAAACGGTGGTCGACTTGTATGCGCCGGGCGCGGTGTTGCAGCCCACTGTGTCCAACCAAGTGCGCACCACCCCGGATCAGATCAAGGACTACTTTGATCACTTCCTGGCGCTCAAGCCCGTCGGCCAGATCAACTACCGTGAGATCCGCCAACTGGGCAGCAACGTGGCCATGGACAGTGGGGTCTACACCTTCACCCTGACTGAAGCGGGCGGCAAGGTCCGTCATGTGCAAGCGCGCTACACCTTTGTCTACGAGCAGGTCGGTGGCCAGTGGAAGATTCTCAATCATCATTCTTCGGCGATGCCTGAAGCCCAGGCGAAACACGCCAAGCAATAAACGCTTGAGCAAAAATGTCCACGCCCTTTGCAGGGCGTGGACATTTTTTATTTGATTCGGGAGAAGATTTACCTGACAGCCTGGGAGTCGATGTGATTGACGATTAATACATAAAAGTCCAGTATGGAATTATAAGTACAAAAAAGTGACTCATCTTTTTCTTCAATCTTGCCAAACCAACAACAACTTGCGAGAAACCCTCATGAAGAAACTTCCCCTCATCACCGCCCTGGCCCTCGGCCTGATCGCCTCCAGCCATCTACTGGCCGCCGAGAAAACCCTGCGCATTGGCATCGAGGCGGCTTACCCGCCGTTCGCGTCCAAGACCGAGGAAGGCAAGATCGTCGGGTTCGACTACGACATCGGCAATGCGCTGTGCGCGCAGATGAAGGTCAAGTGTGTGTGGGTTGAAGGTGAGTTCGACGGTCTGATTCCTTCCCTCAAGGTGAAGAAAATCGACATGGCCCTGTCGTCCATGACTATCAACGAAGACCGCAAGAAGTCGGTGGATTTCACCCACAAGTACTACTTCACCTCGTCTCGGCTGGTGATGAAGGAGGGGGCGGTGGTGGATGACCAGTACGCCAGCCTTAAAGGCAAGACGGTGGGTGTGCAGCGCGCTACCACCACTGATCGTTATGCCACCGAGGTATTTGAACCCAAGGGCATCAACGTCAAGCGCTACAGCAATAACGAAGAGATCTACATGGACTTGGCGGCAGGGCGGCTGGATGCGATTTTCGCCGACACCATCCCGTTGAACGACTTCCTGCAGATGCCGCGTGGCAAGGGCTACGCGTTTGTCGGACCCGAACTCAAGGACCCGAAATACGTGGGCGAGGGCGCCGGGATTGCGGTGCGCAAGGGTAACAGCGCGTTGGTCAGCGAGTTGAACGCGGCCATCGATGGCATTCGGGCCAGTGGCGAGTACCAGAAGCTTTCGCAGCAGTACTTCAAATCCGACATCTACGGCGATTGATTGTGAGCACGGAATCTTCCGAGGGCACGGGGCAACTGTAGTGAGCGGGCTTGCCCCGCGCTGGGTGGCGAAGCCGCCCCAAATCAGGCGACTTGGTTTTATCTGGAGCTCGGCGTTGTCTTTATTGGGGCGGCTTCGCCACCCAGCGCGGGGCAAGCCCGCTCACTACAGGCAGCAAACCAGCCCCCCAGTTGATTTGTTCAGCCCTTCAATTCCTTCAAATGCTTGTAGACCGTCGCCCGCCCCATGCCCAGCACATTGGCCACATAGTTCGACGCGCTCTTGCCCTTGAACGCCCCTTCGGCATGCAGCGCCAGCACCAGCTCACGCTTGTGGTCACGGTTCAGCAGGTTCAGGCTCAACTGACGCTCGCGCATCCAGGCATGCAGGAAGGTATTGATGCGCTCCTGCCAGTCATCGCGAAACAGCGAGTCCGGTTGCGGGATCAGTTTGCTCGGCGACAGGAACAGGTCCAGCGCCGCCTTGGCGTTTTCAAACAGTGAAATATTCAGATTGATGCACAGTACCGCCAGCCGACGACCTTTATGGTCATGCAGCACCGTGCTCAGGCTGCGGATTTTCTGACCGTCCCAGTTGAGCTTTTCGTACGGGCCGATGTTCACTTCGCTGACGTCATCACTGAGCATGTCCTCCAGCGCCGAGTCATCGCCGATGCTGCGCTTGGACAGGTTGTTGGCAATGTAATCGACTTTTTGCGAGCGCAGGTCATGCAGCACCACTTCCGCATGGGGGAAAAACAGGGTGGCAATGGCGTCGGCCATCGCGCGGAAGTTCTGCATGACGTGGTCTTGTTCAACGGTGTTCATCGAGGGGCTCCAGGCGGGCAGGGGAGAGCATACCAGCGTCGAGGCCGAACCGCGTCAATCCCTCTGGCAGCGGTGCGCCGCGCACCAGTGCCGCACTGGCCTGGCCCATGGCGGGAGAGGTCTGGATGCCATAGCCGCCCTGTGCCGCCACCCAAAACAAGCCCGCTACCCGAGGGTCATAACCCGAAATCAAATCACCGTCGTGCACAAAACTGCGCAGACCGGCCCAAGTGCGCGTCGGGCGGCGAATGGTCAGCGTGGTGGCTTCCTCGATCTGGTAGATGCCCATGGCGATGTCGAGCTCTTCGGGCTGGATATCCTGGGGTTCGACCGGGTCGGCGTTGGCCGGTGAACCGAGGAACATGCCAGCGTCGGGTTTCATATAGAACGACTCGTCCAGCGCCACCAGCATCGGCCAGTGATGGCTGTCGACGCCTTCGGGGCCGGCGAAGATAAACGCCGAGCGGCGCTTGGGTTGCAGCCCGATGGACGCGGCCCCGGCAAGCCCGCCGATGTGATCAGCCCAGGCGCCGGCGGCGTTGATGATGATCGGCGCGGTATAGGTCGTGTCCTGGGTCTGCACCTGCCAAACGCCGGCGGCGTCGCGACTCAAACCGAGCACGTGGCTGTCGGTGCGCACTTCGCCGCCGTTGCGGCGGATACCGCGCAGGTAGCCCTGGTGCAGGGCGTCGGTGTCGATGTCGCTGGCAGTCGGGTCATACAGCGCACCGCGGACTTTTTCGCGGCGCAGGATCGGCAGCTTCGCGCAGGCTTCGTCGGCGCTGAGCAGTTCAACCTGCGACACGGTGGCCTTGGCGCTGAGGTACTGGGCGTTCAACTCGGCTGCATCGCCAATGAAATCCACCGTCATTTCGCCGCGTGGCGTAAGCAATGGATGTTCGCAAAAGCCCGGCGGCGGGTTGTCGAAAAACTCGCGGCTGGCCAGGGTCAACGCGCGCACCTGCGGTGTGCCATAAGCGGCGGTATACAGGGCTGCAGAACGCCCGGTGGAGTGATAGGCCGGGTGGCTTTCGCGTTCCAGCACAATCACCTTGCCGTGCTGCGACAGCCAGAACCCCGTGGAAGCTCCGGCAATGCCGCCGCCGATGATGATGAAGTCTGCGTGGCTCATAGTTGTCTCCAGAGGGCATTGGCCAGTGCGATGTCTTCCAGGCCCAGGCCGATGGAACGGAAAAATACGTGGCGGTCGTAGGACGGGCGCTGGACGTGGTCGCTGAGCAGTTCGGGCAGGTCGCCGACCACAGCGCGCGGGTCCCAACCGTGTTGTTCAGCGGCGATCAGCATTTCACCGGCTGAGCCTGGGGTGGTCTGGCGATAATCGCAGAAAACCTGCATGCCATTGAGGGACTGCGACGGTACTTCATGGGCGCGCGGGGCGTTGGTGCTGATGGAAGTAATCAACGCCGGTTTGCTCAGGCGCGTCGGGTCGAGCACCGGCCCGGCTGACGAGGTGCACAGCAGGATCACGTCGGCGTCTTCTACCGCCTCATCACAGCTCTTGGCGATGACCACACGTGGGTCCAGGCTTTTGAGCTGCTCGATGGTCTCGGCGGGCGCCTTGGCCAGGCTTGGCGAATACACGCTGATGGTCTGCCAATCCCTGAAATCCTTCACATAGTGCAAATGCGCTTGCGCCACCTTGCCACTGCCAATAATCGCCAAACGCCGCGCGGCTAAAGGCGCCAACGCATCCACCGCCAGTGCAGTCGTAGCGGCCGTACGTGCCGTGGTCAGCTCGGCGGCATCGCACAGCAGCAGTGGCTGGCCGGTCTGCATTGACATCAACAAGGTCCATGCGGTCACCAGTGGCCCCTGCTCACGCACGATATACGGCGAGGTCTTGACCCCGTACACCCCATCCTCGGCCAGCACGCCCAGGTAATTGATGAAGTCGCCAGCCGCTTGCGGGAACTCCACCAGTTGCTGCGCCGGCTGTACTGCTTGCCCGGCCGCCAGGTCATGGAACAGCTTGCGCAGGATCTGCGGCACATCGATTTTGGCGAGCAGTTCGCGGGCCTGGGCCTGGTGGATCACGTGAGGTGTGCTGGGCATGAGTGTCTCCGCAGGTAAACTAATTTGTCCATTATGGACTTTTGGTTCTGCTGAGCAAGAGGTAAACCTCACCTCGTAAATCGAAATCCACTCGACAGTTTGTCCTTCAGGTAGCCGACCAACACACTCACCGCCTTCGGCACATGCGGCGAATACGGCCGGATCAGGTAGATCTCATCAGCAAACGCGCCCTTGAGCACCCAGCCTTTGAGCACCTGCACCAATTTGCCGCTGGCCAGCGCGGCGTGAGCGCTGAAATCCGGGAGCAGGGCGATGCCCAGGTGGTTGAGCGCCGAGTCGCGCAAGGCTTCGCTGTTATTGGTGGCGAAGCTGCCGGAGATCGGCACGGTGAGGCGTTCGACGTTTTTAGTGCCGCGCTCGAAGGTCCAGGCGGGCTGGTCGGTGCCGCGCGGGTAGAACAGGCAGTTGTGCGCGGACAGGTCGCCGGGCTCGCGGGGTTCACCGTGGCGTTGCAGGTAATCCTGGGTGGCCACCAGCACCGAGCCGGTATCGCACAATTTCCACGCCACATGGGTTTCCGGCACCTGGAAACCGTGGCGCACGGCCAGGTCGTACCCTTCGGCGGCCAGAGAACTCAGGGCGTCCGACACATCCAGTTGGATGCGCACCTGCGGGTACTGTTGCAAAAACTCCGACAGATGCGGCACCAATTGCTGACGGGCAAACGCCACGGGCGCCGTCAGCCGCACCAGCCCGCGAATCTCTCCGACCGAGTCGCGCACAGACGAGAAGCTGCGGGCGATTTGCTCGTAGGCGCTGCGCACTTCACGGGTCAGCGACAACCCCGCATCGGTCAGCCTGACGCTGCGTGTGGTCCGCGTTACCAGCCGCGTCCCGGTAGCCTTTTCCAGGTCAGAAATGCGCTGGCTCACGGCGGACTTACTGACGCCCAGACGCGCGGCAGCGGCGGTGTAGGTGCCTTGTTCTTCCAGCACCGACAGCCAGTGAATATGGGTCCACAGCCCTTCGATCTCAGCTTTTTCCATAATTGTATTGTTCGCATTAATGGACAATAAGTTCTGGATTCTGCTCTGGTTTGGAACAAATCGAAAGCCTATCGTGTGTCCCAACGCTACCCACCTGGGATTTACTGCCATGACAACCACAATCGAGCACTACATCAACGACCAGCGCGTGAGCCGCGATGATCGCTATCAGGACGTCTACAACCCGGCCACCGGCGAAAAGACTGGCCGCGTCGCCTTGGCCAGCCGCCAAACTGTCTCCGAAGCCGTTGCCGCTGCCCAGGCTGCCTTCGCCGACTGGGCCGACACTCCGCCCATCCGCCGCGCCCGCGTGTTGTTCGAATACCTGCACCTGCTGCGTGCACGCAAGGATGACCTGGCGCGCATCATCGTCGCCGAGCACGGCAAGGTCTTTACCGACGCCCAGGGTGAAGTCGACCGTGGCATCGACATTCTCGAATTTGCCTGCGGCATTCCCAACCTGCTCAAGGGCGAACACTCCGACCAGGTTTCCCGTGGCATGGACAACTGGACGATGCGCCAACCGCTCGGCGTTGTGGCCGGTGTTACACCGTTCAACTTCCCGGTGATGGTGCCAATGTGGATGTACCCGATCGCCATCGCGGCGGGCAATACCTTCATCCTCAAGCCAAGCCCGACCGACCCAAGCGCGTCGCTTTTCATGGCCGAACTGCTGCGCGAAGCCGGCTTGCCCAAAGGCGTGTTCAACGTGGTGCAGGGCGACAAGGAATCGGTTGATGCGCTGATCGAACACCCGGACGTCAAGGCCGTGAGCTTCGTTGGCTCTACCCCGATTGCCCAATACATCTACGAGACCGGCGCGCGTAATGGCAAGCGCGTGCAAGGCCTGGGCGGCGCCAAAAACCACATGGTGGTGATGCCCGACGCGGATATCGAAAAAACCGTCGACGCCCTGATGGGTGCCGCCTACGGCAGTGCCGGCGAACGCTGCATGGCCATCTCCGTCGCCGTGCTGGTGGGTGATGTGGGTGACAAAGTCATCGCCGCCTTGACCGAGCGTGCCAAGCAACTGCGCATCACCGACGGACGCGACCTCAAGGCCGAAATGGGCCCGATCGTATCCCGCGCGGCGCTGGAGCGTATCAGCGGCTACATCGAACAAGGCGTACAGGCCGGCGCGCAACTGCTGCTCGACGGGCGCGACTACGTGCCCACCGAAGCGGGCCTGGAAAATGGCTTCTGGCTCGGCGCGACCTTGTTCGACCACGTGACCAAAGAGATGAGCATCTACCGCGAAGAAATCTTTGGCCCGGTGCTGGCGTGCGTGCGCGTAAATGACTTCGCCGAAGCGATCAAACTGGTCAACGACCACGAGTTCGGCAATGGCGTGAGCTGCTTCACCCGCGACGGCAATATCGCCCGCGAGTTTGCACGACGGATTGAAGTGGGCATGGTCGGCATCAACGTACCGATCCCGGTGCCGATGGCATGGCACGGGTTCGGCGGCTGGAAGAAGAGTCTGTTCGGCGACATGCATGCCTACGGCACTGAGGGCGTGCGCTTCTACACCAAGCAGAAGTCGATCATGCAGCGCTGGTCGGAGAGCATCGAGCAGGGCGCGGAGTTTGCGATGCCTGTGTCCAAGTAACGGCCAAAAGAACACAGCAGGGCAAATGTGGGAGGGGGCTTGCCCCCTCCCACATTTTTTGGCTGCGTAAGGGTTGACGATCCAGTGAATCGAGAATACTGTACATAAACACAGTGTTTAAGCGCTGATCGACCAACACCCGGCAACCTCAGTCCTGCCAAACACTGTGTGCAAGTTAACGGATTAACTTGATGCACAGGCTCGTCTTACCGAGCCATTTTATTGATAGAGAGGGAACTCATGTCCTATCCAGAAAGCAAACTCGCCGGTTTGACCGGTTTCGCCCAAGCGGCAAAAGTGACAGGTGGCTGGTCCGGCCCTGTGGTCAGTATCACCACACTCGATCAACTCAAGGCTAATATCGGCGATACCACCCCACGGGTACTGGTGATCAACAGTAATATCTCGGCGTCGAGCCTGACCAAAGTCAACATGGGCGCCAACAAGACCCTGATTGGCTCGTTCCAGAACCGCACCCTGGAGAATATTCACCTGCGTGCAACGGCGCAGTCGCAGAACATTATTCTGCAGAATCTTATCTTCAAGCATTCGGCAAATATCAAGGCCAATGACGATATTCAGGTCTACTTGAACTACGGCAGCAAGTATTGGATTGACCATTGCTCTTTCGTCGGGCACAGCTGGTCCATCACTGACGGCAGTGAAGATAAACTGCTGTATATCGGTGAAAAGGCCGATTATGCCACCATCAGCAACTGCTTCTTTGGCAGCCACAAGTATGGCCTGATCTTCGGCCACCCGGCCGATGATAATAAAGCAGAGTTCAATGGTTATCCGCGCCTGACGCTGTGCCATAACCGCTTCGACAACATGGAAGTGCGTGCGCCTGGCTTGATGCGTTACGGTTATTTTCATGTGTACAACAACTACATCAATAACTTCCACCTCGGTTTTACCCTGGCACAAAACGCCAATATCCTTTCTGAAAGTAACTACTTTGGCGAAGGCAGCCAAAATAAAGGCATGTTGGACGACAAAGGCACTGGCACGTTCACCGATACCAACAGTGTCCCGCCGATCACCAACCAGAAGTCGCCTAAAGCGCAATGGACGGCCCTTTCCAACTATGGCTATACCTTGAAGACCGCCGCACAAGCCAAGGACTTTACCCAGAAGAATGCCGGCGCCCAGTCGGTAGCCCTGATCTTTGGTAGTTGATTAGCTAGCTTTCTACTTAACGATCATTTAATACGGGTGCCACTGTATTTATATCAAGGATATAAATACAGTGATGGCCTTTGTAATCTAAATAATTCTTCATGTTGCGACAGGTAGGCTTCCATGTTAAACCTTATTTCGCACTTGCAGAGCCAACTATCTCTTGCTCTTTCAGCCACTATTAAGTTGTTGGCTGTCATGTGCTATTTAATCTTCGCTTGTCACTTAAGCGTCAGCAAAAGGACATCATCATGAAACACGCGAATCACACATCCACTCGCTGGACACGGGCCGATGCGCTGAAAGTTAATGAGAATGACCCGACGACGACACAGCCGTTAGTGAGTCCTGACTTTCCTGTCATGAGTGACACGGTCTTTATCTGGGACACCATGCCCTTGCGTGAACTGGATGGCACGGTGGTATCGGTCAATGGCTGGTCGGTGATCTTCACCCTGACCGCCGACCGTCGCCCCCATGATCCACAATTCATCAACGCCGATGGCCGCTACGACATCAAGCGCGATTGGGAAGACCGCCATGGCCATGCGCGTATCTGCTATTGGTACTCGCGCACCGGCAAGGACTGGATCTTCGGCGGCCGGGTCATGGCCGAAGGGGTTTCGCCGACCACGCGTGAATGGGCAGGCACACCGATCCTGCTGAATAACAACGGTGATATCGACCTGTACTACACCTGCGTCACACCGGGCGCCACCATTGCCAAAGTCAGGGGCCAAGTGGTTACGTCGGATACCGGCGTTACCCTGCAGGGCTTTGATCAGGTCAAATCACTGTTTGATGCCGACGGCATCTATTACCAAACCGAAGCGCAAAATTCGACCTGGAACTTTCGCGATCCCAGCCCCTTTATCGATCCCAAAGATGGCAAGTTGTACATGGTGTTTGAAGGCAACGTTGCCGGCGAGCGCGGGACTCACGAAGTGGGCCCGAATGAAATAGGCCTGGTGCCGCCAGGGCATGAAGATGTCGGCGGGGCACGTTATCAGGTTGGCTGCATCGGCATCGCCGTGGCCAGAGACCTTAACGGTGACGAGTGGGAAATTCTGCCGCCCCTGGTCACTGCCGTGGGGGTCAACGACCAGACCGAGCGTCCGCACTATGTGTTCCAGGACGACAAGTATTACCTGTTCACCATCAGCCACAAATTCACTTACGCGGACGGCGTGACCGGCCCGGATGGCGTTTATGGGTTTGTCAGTGATCACCTGTTTGGTCCCTATACGCTGATGAACGCTTCCGGTCTGGTGCTTGGCAATCCGCCTTCGCAGCCATTCCAGACGTATTCCCATTGCGTGATGCCCAATGGCCTGGTGACCTCGTTTATCGACAGCGTGCCCACCAGCGGCGATGACTACCGCATCGGCGGCACCGAAGCACCCACCGTGAGGATTGTATTGAAAGGCGATCGCTCGTTTGTGCAGGAGGCTTACGACTACGGTTACATCCCGGCGATGCGCGATGTTGTGTTGAGCCAGTAACTGACTAAAAAGCCACTCTTCGGAGTGGCTTTTTTACGCCTGTTTTTTATGCCTGCGCTGTTGATGGCTTCAGGCGCGCGAGGGTGGATCGCAGGCTCGCCATTGATTCCTGCAGGCACAAGGCGACAAAGATTGTCTAGGAAACGTCCTGCAATTAAACGCGACACGCCTTGCTGGCGCTTCTCAAACCATGACCAAATGCCGCTAACGCCACCTCTCAAATGTGGGAGCTTCGGTGTTTTTCCGGACCGTTACCGACGACCTGTCCGCGTACTCA
This sequence comes from Pseudomonas sp. H1_A03, assembly GCF_054685145.1. Classification (NCBI taxonomy): domain Bacteria; kingdom Pseudomonadati; phylum Pseudomonadota; class Gammaproteobacteria; order Pseudomonadales; family Pseudomonadaceae; genus Pseudomonas; species Pseudomonas sp. H1_A03. Next base: position 5,115,373 of record NZ_CP162829.1, on the reverse strand, counting down.
CATCCACCCACACCGCCAACACCAGAATGCTGCCCTTCACAATCATCTGCCAGTAACTGTCCACATCCAGCATCGACATGCCATTGTCCAGGCTGGTAATCACCAACGCGCCCAACAACGCGCCGTACACCGTGCCCGAGCCGCCACGCATGGACGTGCCGCCGATAAAGCACGCAGCGATGGCATCCAGCTCGCCCATATTCCCCGCCGACGGCGAACCGGCAGCGAGGCGGGCGGTGTTGACCAGGCCGGCGAGGGCGCACATCACGCCCATGATGCCGAAGATCCACAGCTTCACCGCCTGCACGTTGATGCCCGACAGGCGCGTGGCTTCCATGTTGCTGCCCACCGCGTAGACGCGGCGGCCGAACACGGTCTGGCTGGTGACGTAGCTGAATACGCCCAGAAGCACGAGCAGAAGTAAGACGGGGACGGGAATGCCGTCGTAACTGTTGAGCGTGGTGACAAACCCGGCCAGCACGGCGCCGATAAGTACCACGCGCACCAGGTCACGCACGAGGGAATGTGCCGCAAGACCATGCAGCGCGCGATTGCGTCGTTGTTTCCACGTGAGGAACAGCGTCAGTGCAAACAACAAGACGCCGAGCCCAATACCCACCGAATGCGGCAGATACCCCTGGCCCACATACACCAGCGACGGCGAAACCGGCGCAATGGTGGTACCGCCCGTGATCCCCAGCAGAATCCCGCGAAATGCCAGCATCCCACCCAAGCCAACGATAAACGAAGGAATCCGCAGGTACGCGGTCATGTAGCCGTTCGCCAGGCCGATCATCAGCCCACACAACGCCACCAGGCTCAGGTTGGCCAGCAGCGGCACGTGATAAACCACATCGAGGATCGCCGCCAACCCGCCCAGCAACCCGAGCAATGACCCCACTGACAAATCGATCTCGCCGCTGATGATCACCAGCACCATGCCGCACGCCAATATCCCGGTGATCGACATCTGCCGCAGCAGGTTGGACAGGTTACGTGGTGTGAGAAACCCGCCCTCGGTCTGCCAGCTGAAAAACAGCCAGATCACCGCCACGGCGATCACCAGGGCGAGCATTTTGTAGCGGGTAAACAGCTGTTTGAGCTGATTCATCTACGCGGTCTTCCGATCATTATTGTTATGGCTGAGCGCAGCCGCGAGCACCTGTTCCTGGGTGAGGCCGTTGTTGACGAAGTCACCGCGCAGCTGGCCTTCGCCGATCACCAGCACACGGTCGGAGACCCCGAGTACTTCGGCCAGCTCCGAGGACACCATGATGATTGACACCCCTTCGGCCGCCAGGGCGTTCATCAACTTGTAGATCTCATATTTGGCGCCCACGTCCACGCCGCGCGTGGGTTCGTCGAGGATCAACACCTTGGGCTTGGCCATCAGCATTTTCGCCAGCACGGCCTTTTGCTGATTACCCCCGGACAGGCTGGTGATCGGCAAAAACGGGCTGGAGGTCTTCAGGTGCATGCGTGCGATCTGCTGGTCGATGCTGCCCAGTTCGGCTTCGGCATCGATACGCGTCATGTGCGCATAGGTATCGAGCACCGCCAGGGTGATGTTCTGGCCCACGCCCAGGTCGGGAATGATGCCCTGGCGCTTGCGGTCCTCGGGCACCATGCACAGCCCGGCGCGGATGGATTTGAGCGGCGTGCGTGTGTCGATCACCTGGCCGTCCAACCACACCTCGGCGCTGTAGCGCCCTGGGTAGGCGCCGAACAGTGCCGACACCAGTTCCGTACGCCCGGCGCCCACCAACCCGGCAATGCCGAGGATTTCCCCGCGTTTGAGCACGAAGGAAATGTCGTCCACACGCTTGCGCTTGGGGTTGTCGACGTCATAGCAGGTGACGTTGCGCGCCTCGAAAATCACCTCGCCTACGTCATGCGGCTCGGTGGGGTAGAGGTTGCTCATCTCGCGGCCGACCATCTGGGTGATGATCTGCGCGATGTCCATGTCGGCCATGGCCGTGGTCGCGATGTGCTTGCCATCGCGGATCACCGCAATGGTGTCGCACACCGCCGCCACTTCATCGAGCTTGTGGGAGATGTACACGCAGGCCACGCCCTTGGCCTTGAGGCCGCGGATGATGTCCAGCAGTACTTCGATTTCAGAGCGCGTCAGGGCCGAGGAGGGCTCATCGAGAATCAACAGGCGCGCCTGTTTATTCAGGGCCTTGGCGATTTCCACCAGTTGCTGGTAGCCGCCGCCGTACTGCGACACCGGCAGCGCGACGTTCATGTCCGGTACCTTGAGCTCACGCATCAAGGCTTCGGCGCGGTGGATCATTGCCGGGTAGTTCATGCGCCCACCCGGCAAGGTCATTTCGTGGCCCATGAAGATGTTTTCGGCCACCGACAAGTCAGGCACCAGGGTCAGTTCCTGGTGAATGATCACGATCCCCGCCGCCTCGGTCTCGCTGATTGACTGAGCCTCGAGCGGCTGCCCGTCCCAGAGGATTTCACCGTCCCAGGTGCCGTACGGATAAACCGCCGACAGCACCTTCATCAGGGTTGATTTACCGGCGCCGTTCTCGCCGCACAGGCCGACGCATTCCCCCGGCCGTACCTTGATGTCGATGCCGTTGAGGGCGTTGACACCGCCAAAGGTTTTGACGATGCCGTTCATTTGCAGCAGGTAGTCGGACATGGCGGTCACTGCCCGGCAATCTGCTCTTTGGTATAGAACCCGTCTTTCTCCAACAGATCGATATTGGCTTTGGTCAGCGGGGTAGGCGTGAGCAGGATGGTGTCGACCTTCTTGCTGCCGTTGTCGTACTGCGAGCTGTAGGTCGGCTTCTCGTTACGCGCCAGTTGCACCGAGAGCTTGGCGGCTTCGGTGGCGATCAGCTTGAGCGGCTTGTACACAGTCATGGTTTGGGTGCCGTCGATCACACGCTTGATCGCGGCCAGGTCGGCGTCTTGCCCGGAGATCGGCACCTTGCCTGCCAGTTTCTGCGCGGCCAGGGCCTGGATTGCACCGCCGGCGGTGGCGTCGTTGGAAGCCACGATGGCGTCGATCTTGTTGTTGTTCCGGGTCAGGGCGTTTTCGACGATGCTCAGGGCTTCAGTGGGGTTCCATTCTTTCACCCACTGCTGCCCGACAATCTTGATGTCGCCCTTGTCGATGGCCGGTTGCAGCACCTTCATCTGGCCTTCGCGCAGCACTTTGGCGTTGTTGTCGGTGGGCGCTCCGCCGAGCAGGAAGTAGTTGCCCTTGGGCGCCGCTTGCAACACGCCGCTGGCCTGCATTTCGCCGACCTTTTCGTTATCGAAGGAGATGTAGGCGTCGATGTCAGCGTTAAGGATCAGGCGGTCATACGACACCACTTTGATCCCGGCCTTCTTGGCTTCGGCGACGGCGTTGGTGAGGACGGTAGCGTTGAAGGGCACGATGACGATCACGTCGACACCCCGGGAGATCAGGTTTTCGATCTGGGAAATCTGCTTCTGCTCGTTGGCATCGGCGGACTGGACGAAGACCTTGGCATCGAGTTTTTCTGCCGCCGCGACGAAGTAATCACGGTCACGGGACCAGCGCTCCAGGCGCAGGTCATCGATGGAAAAACCGATTTTCGGGTGGGCTGAGTCGGCCATGACCGGCAGGGCGAGCAGGGCCAGGGCAGTGGCGAGCAGGGTACGTTTGAATGACTTCATGGTGGTGCGTCCTTTTATTGTTGTTGGAAAGACACAGCGTGATGCGGGTAAAACTGTAGAGCGTCCTTCGACGCTCTGTGCAGAGATTTGTCGCGCAAATGTCACCGGTAGATAAAGCGATTCACGACACCTTCAAGCATCTCCTGGCGACCACTCACGGCCTGTGGGTTCAGTTCATGGGCAAACGCATGTTCAGCCAGCGACTCCAGGCTGAATTCTCCCGCCAGCACGGCCTGGCCCAACGGTTGCTGCCAACCGGCGTAGCGCTGGTCCTTGAACTGCTGCAATCGATCGTTCTCGACCATAGCCGCCGCGCGTTCCAGGGCCAGGGCCAATACATCCATGGCGGCTACATGCCCATGGAACAGGTCCACATCGTCCAGGCTCTGGCGGCGCACTTTGGAGTCAAAGTTATAGCCGCCGTTCTTGAACCCGCCAGCCTTGAGGATTTCATAGGTGGCGAGGGTCATCTCCTCGACGCTGTTGGGGAACTGGTCGGTGTCCCAGCCGTTCTGCGGGTCGCCGCGGTTGGCGTCGATGCTGCCGAAGATGCCCAGGGACACGGCGGTGGCAATTTCATGGTGAAAGCTGTGCCCGGCCAGGGTCGCGTGGTTGGCCTCGATATTCACCTTGATCTCATGCTCCAGCCCGTATTCATGCAGGAAGCCGAACACGGTGGCGCTGTCGTAATCGTATTGGTGCTTGGTCGGCTCCTGGGGCTTGGGCTCGATCAGCAGGTCGCCTTTGAAGCCGATCTTGTGCTTGTGCTCCACGACCATGCGCATAAAGCGCCCGAGCTGCTCGCGCTCACGTTTCAGGTCGGTATTGAGCAGTGTTTCGTAACCTTCACGGCCGCCCCACAGCACATAGTTGGAACCCTTGAGCCGCAAGGTCGCATTCATCGCGCTGAACACTTGGGCGGCGGCGTAGGCAAACACCTCCGGGTCCGGGTTACTGGCGGCGCCAGCGGCAAAGCGTGGGTTGCTGAAGCAATTGGCAGTGCCCCACAGCAGCTTGATCCCTGTCTGTTCCTGGTGACGCTCCAAGTGATCGACCATCTGCGCAAAGTGGTGGCGGTATTCCTTGAGCGAACTGCCTTCGGGGGCGACGTCCGTGTCGTGAAAGCTGTAGTAGTCGATGCCCAGCTTGGAGAAAAACTCAAACGCTGCGTCCGCCTTGCCGATGGCCAGTTCCATTGGGTCGCCGCTGCGCTGCCATGGCCGTTTGAAGGTGCCGACGCCAAACATGTCCGCCCCTGGCCACACGAAGGTGTGCCAATAGCACGCAGCCATGCGCAGGTGCTCGCGCATGGGTTTGCCGAGGATGATTTTGTTGGCGTCGTAATGGCGAAAGGCGAGGGGGGCATCGCTGCTGGGGCCTTCGAAGCGAACCTTCTCGACACCGGGGAAGTACGGCATGGCGTTTTCCTTATTGTTCTTGGCGGTGTCCCGATACTAGCAACGGCGGTGGGGCTGCCGATTATGAAAATCACCAAGGGAGGGTGCGATTTTGAGTGGCAGGGGCTAGTCTGTGTCCACCGGCCCCAGGATAAAAACAATGAAAACCCTACCGCCCGTGCACCGCATCGCCTTGCTCTTCAACGGCAGCAAAATCTATGACCGCGGCATCATCGCCGGCATTGGCAACTACCTGAGCAGCACCCGCGCGTCCTGGGATTTGTTCCTCGAAGAAGACTTTCTGTGCCGCCTCAAAGGCATTGAGCGCTGGCAGGGCGACGGCATCATTGCCGACTTCGACGACCCGCTGATCGGCGAAGCGCTGGCCGGGAGCAAGGTGCCGGTGGTGGCGGTGGGAGGCTCCTATGAGGATGCGCGCGCCTACCCCAAGGGCATTCCCTACGTGGCCACGGACAACGATGCCTTGATGAAGATGGCGTACGCGCACCTGATCGAGGCTGGCCTGACCCGCTTTGCCTGTTTCAGCCTACCCGAAGCCCAGGCCAATCGCTGGGCCCAGGAACGGGAAAAAGCTTTCAAGCGTTTGATGCAACGGGATGGTTTGCCGGTGCAGATCTATCGCGGCCTGGGCACCAGCGCGCCACTGTGGGACAGCGCGGTTGAGCAGCAAATCGCCTGGCTGCAAAGCCTGCCCAAGCCCATCGGTATCATCGCTGTCACCGACGCCCGCGCCCGGCAACTGCTGCAAGCCTGTCTCACCGCCGGCATCGCGGTGCCGGAAGAAGTGGCACTGATCGGCATCGACAACGACCCGCTGACCCGCACCCTCACACGCGTACCATTGAGTTCGGTGATCCAGGGCACCGAAACCATGGGCCGCACCGCCGCTGCCCTGTTGCATCAGATGCTGCACGGCAAGCCCTGCGAGGGCACGCAGGTGCTGGTGCCGCCGGATGCGATCAACGTGCAGGCATCCAGCCTGCATCAGCCGTTGGGGAATCCCTACGTGATGCAGGCGCTGCTGTTTATCCGCCAATACGCCTGCCAGGGCATCAAGACTGCCCAGGTAGCGGCCTATGTCGGCGTGTCGCGTTCATCGTTGGAGTCGCACTTTCGCAAGGCGCGCGGCTGCAGCGTGCATGACGAGATCCTGCGCTTCAAGCTCGCCAACGCCGCCAAGGGCCTGCAGGGCAACCACCTGGCGATTGCCGATATCGCCCAGCAATGCGGCTTCAAATCCGCGCAGTACCTGCACACCGTGTTCCGTCGCGAGTTCGGCTGTACGCCACGCGAATACCAGCAGAGTCATTAGAAACTTTGCCGGCCAGGCCTATTCGCTGCTGGACTTGCACCGTACAGACTAGGGAGAATGGTTTTTTGTGGCGTAAATGGAAGCTCCCATGACCGACAGTGCCCAGCGTGCCGCCAGCGACATCGACCTGATGACCGAAGTGGCCATGCTTTATTACCTCGACAACATCACTCAGGAAGCCATTGCCAAGCGCTTCGACCTGTCTCGGGTCAAGGTCAGCCGGTTGCTCAAGCGCGCCCGTGATGAAGGGGTGGTGGAGGTGCGGGTGTTGCAACACCCGGCGCTGAACACTGAGCTGGAGCAGGCGCTGGTCGAGCGCTTCCAGCTGGACCGCGCGTTGATCGCGGTCGACCACGGCGACCCCGACACCCAGCGTTCGGCCGTCGCCAGCCTGGTCGCCAACTACCTGAATAAAACCCTCAGTGACGGCATGATCATCGCCGTCGGCATGGGCCGCAATGTCGGCGCGGTGGCCGACAATGTGTTCCTGCCGGTGACGCGCAACTGCACCTTTGTGTGTGCGATTGGCGGCTCGCTCAAGGCCGGCGAATACATGAACCCCGACCATATCTGCCGGCGCCTGGCCCTGCGCTTCGGCGCCGAGAGCGAAACCCTGTACGCACCGGCCCTGGTGGCCAACCCGGAACTGCGCAGTGCGCTGATCAACAACGACACCGTACGCTCGACCCTCGACCGCGCGCGCCGCGCCGATATCGCCTTGATTGGCATCGGTGACATGAGCGAGAACAGCAACATGGTGCGCATGGGCTGGTTCTCGCCCCAGGAAATTGCCCAGGCCCGCGTATCCGGTACGGTCGGCGACATGATGGGCTACGACTTCATCGACATCCACGGCCAGCCGGCGGTCAACGCCATGCAGGGCAGGGTGATTGGCTTGTCGGTGCAGGAACTGGTGCGTATTCCGGATGTAGTGGCGATTGCCAGCGAGAACACCAAGGCGGCGGCGACCCTCGGCGCGTTGCGTTCCGGGGTGATCAACACCCTGGCGACGACCGTGTCGAATGCCTACACGATCCTCGCCCTGGATGATGCGACGCGCCGTTAGGTGCATAGGAGCGCAGCCTTGGCGGGTGCGTCGGATCTTCGCTCCCACAAGGATGGGGGGTGTGCTCAGTTGACCGGCCAGGCGCAGAACCCAATGTGGGATCTGGCTTGCCTGCGATAGCGATGGGGCAGCCAGCATTTATGCCAACTGACACACCGCCTTCGCGAGCAAGCCCGCTCCCACAATTACACCACCAGTCGCGCCTCCACCGAATCGGCGAGGTTGGTGAGGATCAGGCAGCAAGACACCGCGCCTGCGTCCAATACTCCCAGCGAACGTTCGCCCAGACGGCTGGCGCGGCCGATTTTTGCCACCAGGTCGCGGGTAGAATCGCGGCCCTGGGAGGCCGCATTTTTCATCTGGCGCAAGGCTTCGGCAAACGAAGCGCCGCTGGCTTCGGCCCGTTCAAAGGCCTCCACGGCCGGAATCAACGTGTCCATCAAACACTTGTCGCCCACCCCCGCATCGCTGATGTCTTGCAGTGACGTGAGGCCGCCGCGCAGCAGCCTGGCGAAACTCGCCGCGTCAATGCTGTCGCGGCCGCGCACTTCGTCGGCCATGCCGATAAACAGGCTGCCGTAGAGCGGGCCCATGGAGCCGCCGATGCCCTCCATCAGCGCCAGGGTCAGTTCGTCCAGCGCCTCGGCCAGCGACAGTTCGCGCCCTTCCAGGGTCTTGCCGCAGCGCGAGAACCCCTTGGCCATGTTGATGCCGTGGTCGCCGTCGCCGATGGCGCCGTCCACTTCGCTGAGGTATTCGCGGTTGGCAACGATGATCGACACCAGGTTGGTGACGATGGCGCTACCGGTGTTGCTCAGGAAATGCTCGCTCATGCTTCACTCCGACTGTGTCATGCCGATGGAGCGGCAGGGTTGGTCGATCAGGGTGGTCAGCTCGGCATCGAGGCCGAGCAGGGTCAGGGTCACGCCCATCATTTCCAGCGAGGTAAAGTAATTGCCTACGTAGCAGCGGTGAATGCGCAGACCCTTGGCACGCAGTTGCTGCGCGACCTCGGCGTAGAAAATGTACAACTCCATCACTGGCGTGGCGCCCAGGCCCGAGACCAGCACCACGACGCTGTCGTCTGCGCTGAAGTCGCGGTCGGCCAGGATCGGCGCGAGCATGCGTTTAGCCATGGCGGCCGCGGATTCCACCGGCACCACTTCGATGCCGGGTTCGCCGTGGTGGCCTATGCCCAGTTCCATTTTGCCGCTTTCGATCTGGAAGTTGGGTTTGCCGACTGCCGCAATGGTGCAGGGCGTAAGGCCCACGCCGATGGAGCGGCACCGGTCCACGGCTTTCTGGGCCACGCGGATCACGCCGTCGAGGTCGTAGCCCTGGGCAGCGGCGGCTCCGCCGATCTTCCACATGAAAATCTCACCGGCCACGCCGCGCCGCTTGGCGATATCCGCCGCAGGGGCAGAGGCCACGTCATCGTTGGCGACCACGGTGCGGATGTTCATCTCTTTGCTGGCGGCCATTTTCATCGCCAGCTTCACGTTCATATTGTCGCCGGCATAGTTGCCGTACAGGCAGGCCACGCCCGCGCCCTGGTCCGCGGCGCGGAAGGCATCGAAGAAGCTTTTGGCGGTGGGTGAGGAGAAAATCTCGCCGACCGCCACCGCATCCACCAGGCCAGGGCCGACATAGCCGAGAAACGCCGGCTCATGGCCCGAGCCGCCGCCGGTAACAATGCCCACCTGGCCGGCCGGTGACGTTTTACGTTTGCGGATGACCCGTGGATTGCTCTCGTACTGCACCAGCTCCGGGTGCGCCACGAGAATGCCCGCGAGCATGTCCTCGACCACCAGGTCTGGGTCGTTTATCACTCGATTCATGCGCTGTTTCCTTATTCTTATTCGTGAGCAAGCGGATTACTGAATGCTGTAGCCGCCGTCGATCACCACGTTCTCGCCGGTGATCATCTTGGCTGCGTCGCTGACCAGGTAGAGCACCAGGCCGGCGATTTCTTCCGGCTGAGCGAAGCGCCCCACCGGGATCTGCAATTTGGCGCGCTCGCCCAGTTCACCGGCCCAGGCCTTCTTGCCCAAGGCTGTTTCGACGATGGTTGGCGACACGGCGTTGACGTTGATGCCGTGGGGCGCCCATTCCATGGCTAACACCTTGGTCATGCCGACCACGGCGGCCTTGCTGGCGCAGTAGGCCACATGGCGATCCAGCCCGATCACGGCGGCCTGGGAAGCGAGGTTGACGATGCGCCCGCCGCCGCTTTCGATCATGTGCCGGGCACAGGCCTGGGCCACGAAGAAGCTGGCCTTGAGGTTGATGTCGAGGGTGGTGTCCCAGGCGTTTTCGCTGACCTCCAGCGCCTTGTCCAGCAGCGCAACGCCGGCGCTGTTGACCAGGTAATCGATACGCCCGAGCGCGGCGGCAGCCTGGTCGACGGTGGCCTGTACCGAGTCGAGCTGGCGCAGGTCGACCACCAGGCCCAGGTGGCCGGCGCCGAGGCTGGCGGCGACTTCTACGACGGCCGGATCGCGATCCAGCAGGGCCACCCTGGCACCCCGTTCCACCAACAAATTGGCACAGGCCAGGCCGATACCGGCGGCGCCCCCGGTGATCACGGCGCAACGGCCGGTGAGGTTGAACGCCTGGTTCCAGAAATTGGACATTGCACACACTCCACTTAGCGTTTTTTCTTGCGCCAGACATCAATCAACACCGCGAGCACGATGATCAACCCCTTGGCCACTTGTTGGTAATACGACGACACCCCGAGCAGGTTCAAGCCATTGTTGATCACGCCGATCAGCAACGCACCGAACAGCGTGCCGACGATACTGCCGGTGCCGCCGGACAGGCTGGTACCGCCGATCACCACGGCGGCAATCGCGTCCAGCTCATACGACACGCCCGCCTGGGGCAGGGCTGAGGTGGTGCGTGCGGCGAGTACCACACCCGCAAGGCCTGCCAGCAGGCCGGAAATCACATACACCGAGAACGTCACCTTGCGCACGCCGATGCCGGAGGTGCGTGCGCTTTTTTCATTGCCGCCCACGGCGTACACGTAGCGGCCATAGGTGGTGTAGCGCAGCACCATCCAGAAAATCAGCGCGACCACCGCAAAGATAATGATTGGTACGCCAATGGGCCCGAACTTGCCGATACCCAGGGCGAGGAAGCTGTCGGGCAGGTCGGTGACGGGACTGCCGTCGTTCAGAATAAAGGTCATGCCCCGCGCCACGCTGAGCATGCCAAGCGTGGCGACAAACGGCGGGATGCTCAGGTTGGCGACCATAAAGCCATTGACCACACCCAGCATGGCCCCGGCAAACATCCCCGCACTCACCGCTGCCAGCAGGCCATAGCCCTGGGTGGCGACCAGCGCGCTGCACAAGCCGGCAAACGCCAGGATCGAACCCACCGACAGGTCGATGCCCTTGGTCAGGATCACGTAGGTCATGCCCACGGCGAGGATGCCGTTGATTGAGGTCTGGCGCAGGATGTCCATCCAGTTGCGCCACGTCATGAAGTACTCGCTGGAAAACGCCATCACCACGCACAACAGGATAAACACCAGCGGCAGGCCGAAGCGGTCCAGGGATAGGCGCAGGCGATTGCGCGGCGCGGCGGTCACGGGTGCAGCAAGGACTTTGCTATTCATGAGGCAAGACTCAACAAGGCTTCCTGGGAGAGGGCGGTGTCGGTGCTGACGGTCACCAGGCGGCCGCCCTTGAATACCGCGATGCGATCACTCAGATGCAGCAGCTCCGGCGCTTCGGACGAGACCACGATGGCCGCGCCGCCGGCACGCACAAATTCATCGAGCAGGTGATAGATCTCCTGCTTGGCGCCCTCGTCGATGCCGCGCGTGGGTTCATCGCAAAGCAGGCAGATCGGCTGGGTCGACAGGCATTTGGCGAGCACCACCTTTTGCTGGTTGCCGCCGCTCATGGATTCCACCGGCAGGTCCAGGGACGAGACCTTGATCTGCAGGCGCTTGACCATGCTTTGCGCCAGGGCTTGCTCCTTGCGTGCGTTGATCACCGACCAGCTCGACAGCTGCTTGTAGGCCGACAGCGCGATATTCGCGAGGATGCTGGCGCTGAGCACCAGGCCACTGTCTTTGCGGTCTTCGGTGACCAGTGACATGCCGGCGCGAATCGTCGCGGCCGGGGTGCCGGTGGGCAGGGGTTGGCCTTGCAGGGTGGCACTGCCGGCGTCGGGCACGGTGAGGCCATACAGGCAGTTGAGGAACTCACTGCGGCCCGAGCCCATCAGCCCGTAGATACCGAGGATTTCGCCTTGGCGCAGTTGCAGGCTGATGTCCTGGAATTCGCCGTTGCGGCTCAGGCCGTTGACGTCCAGGCAGGTGGCGGCGGCGCATTCGCGGCCGGCTTTGTGGTCGATGCGTTGCAGCTCCTGGCCGACGATACCGCGTACCAGATGAGCGCGGTCGATATCGGCCATGCGCCCGCTTTCGACAAAGGCGCCGTCGCGAAAGATGCTGTAGTCGTCGGCGATCTGCGCCAGTTCGCTGAGGCGGTGAGACACATAAATGATGCCGGCACCGCGCTCGGTGAGGCGGCGGATGGCCTTGAACAGGGTTTGCGCCTCGTGTTCGCCGATGGCCGAAGTGGGCTCGTCCATGATCATCACCTGGCAGTCATGGCTGAAGGCTTTGGCAATTTCCACCAGTTGGATCTGCGCCACGCTCAGGCGGTGCATCGGGCTGGTGGCATCTACGTCGAATTCGAGGCTTTGCAGGAGTTCGCGGGTGCGCCGGTTGAGCGCCTTGCTGTCGACAATGCAGCCGGCGCGCCGCGGCTCGCGACCCAGCCAGATGTTCTCGGCGACGGTCATGTAGGGAATCGGTTCCAGCTCCTGGGTGATCATCGCCACGCCAGCGGCGAGTGCCGCGCTGGGGCGGTCGAACTGCACCGGCTGGCCGTTGAGCAGGATGCTGCCGGCGTCACGCCCGGTGATACCCATCAAGATACTGAGGAAGGTCGATTTGCCGGCGCCATTGCCGCCGCACAGGGCGTGCACGCTTCCGGCACGCAGGGAGAGGCGCCCGTCGCGCAGGGCCGGAACCCCCGCGTAGGCTTTGGAAACGTGTTCAGCGTGGAGCAGTAATGGCGGGGCCATTGGTGTGTCCTCTTGCTGATTTTCTTATTAGGTGTTTTATCCAGTAGCCTGATCATATGATCGGATAGTGATCATATGTTTAAACCGCTTGGGTCGGTTTTGTCAATGGTCTGGCGTAACGTCTTCCGGTGGCATGGCAGTTTTAAACGCTTTGCTCACCAAAATAAGCCTTGACAGCAGCCTGTCAGTCGCCCGCTAATGATTGTGCATAATTTCAGTGAGTGATCATTTGATCGGTCTGGTGGAGAAACAGTAATGGGTGCACAAACGACGTTTTCGGTGGCCGTCGGATGCGACGAGGCGGGCTTCGAGCTCAAGGAATTGCTCAAGCGCTTTATCGAAAGCCTGGGGTACGGGGTTGAGGACTTTGGCTGCCATTCGTCCAGCCCGGTGCTCTATCCGGATATCGCGGCGGCTGTCGCGATGGCGGTTGGTGCCGGTGAGCAGCGCCTGGGTGTGTTGATTTGCGGCACGGGCATCGGCATGGCGATTTCAGCCAACAAGATCAAGGGGGTACGAGCGGCCCAAGCCCATGACACGTATTCCGCCGAGCGGGCGCGCAAAAGCAACGATGCGCAGATCCTGTCGATCGGTGCACGGGTGATCGGGCCCGAGCTGGCCAAGAGCATCGTGAAGGTGTTTCTCGAGTCAGAATTCGAAGCGGAGCGCTCCGGGGCGAAAGTCGAGCGCATCACTGCGCTCGAACGGGCGAACAGGGCGTTGCCGTCAGACGACTGAGCCGGGTCAGAAGACTGCTTTGACCTGCAGGCCCAGCACCAAAGCGTTGTCGATGTTGTCACCGGAAAACGCTCCCGGCTCGATGATGTATTGCACATCCGGGCGCAGGGTCAGCCATGGCGTAGCCTGGTAGCCATAGCTCAGTTCGATCAACTGTTCGGCATTGTTCAGGTTGGGATAATCCGTGCCGGCGTTGACGGCGGCCAGTTCCTGCACGTCACGGCTGCGCGGGTTCGGTACGGCGCGACCATAACCCAAAGCCAGGGTGTCACGCGGCCGGCCTTCGAACGGTTTGTACAGCACCACGCCTGCGCCGTACCACTTGCTGAACGGCGACGCCGCTGCGCTGGCAGCGGAGTATTGGCCGAAGGCGTGTAGCACGCGGCCGGCGGACGAGTCCGACGCCCACACCGCCTGGTCGATCAGCAGGTAGTGACCGCCGCGTCCGCTGACCTCCTTGTTGCTGCCGATGCGTTTCACGTCGGAGCTGTCGTAGTAATAGCCCAGTTTGTATTCGCCCGGCAGGGTGCCCGCGTGTTTGTACACCAGCTCTATCGGCACCACGGTGCCGGTGGTGTGCTTGGGGCTCAAGTGCCAGGCGCGGCTGGAATCGCCATTGCTGTCGGGGTCCACATTGAACGCGGCGACGCGCAGTTGCCAGGACGGCGAGAAGTCGTATTTCACCCGCGCACCCAGGCGCGCGTTCGGGTAGTTGGTCCAGCCGCTGCCGCCGGACATGTTCAGCGGGTGCCCGCAGAAACCGGCGTTCATGAAGTTGCACAGGATGCCGCTGTCCAGGCCGCCGAGGTCATTGCCCATGGCCATGTAGCCGAGCTTGACGTTCAGTGCCGGGGTGAAGAGGGTGCGTTCGTAACTCAGCTCGGTCAGGCGGGTGTAGAGGCCACCGTAGTTTTCCTGGATCGGCAGGCGGTTGCCTACCAGGTCTTCGGAAGCGCTGTTGCCGCGCCGGTCATTGATCGTGACCTGAATGCGGTCGCCATGGTTGAAACCGTAGAGCTTGCCCAGGTCGAACTGCACGCCGAGCTTGAGGTTTTGCGAATAGCGCGCCGAGCGGTGTTGGCCGCCGTGGGCGTTGTAGGCGGTTTCGCCGCTGTAGTCGCCGGTGAAGCGGATGCCTTGCTCGTCGAGTTCGCGGCGCAGGCCGCCCCAGTCGCCGGTCAGGGTGGTGTCACTGGCTTGAGCGGGCAGGGCGGCACCCAGGGTCAGGCCGAGCACCAGGCAGCCGGGTACAAAGTGAGAAGCGGAGGTCATGCGTGGTTTTCCAAAAACAGAAGGCGCGGTGCGGGGAGCACCGCGCTTAAAGGAGGTTATGGCAGGGCGTAAGCGATCACGTAGTCGCCACGGTCAGTGGACTGGCGTGCGCCGCCAGCGGTGACGACCACGTACTGCTTGCCGGTTTTCGGCGACACGTAGGTCATCGGCCCGCCCTGGCTGCCTACCGGCAGACGGGCTTTCCAAATTTCCTCGCCATTGCCGCTGTTGAAAGCGCGCAGGTAGAAGTCCTGGGTGCCGGCGATAAAGATCAAGCCGCCCTGGGTCGACAGGGTGCCGCCGAGGGTCGGCAGGCCGATCTTGATCGGCAGGTGCATGCGGATGCCCAGTGGGCCGGTGTCTTCAACGGTGCCGACCGGCACTTGCCAGGCGACTTTCTGGGTCTTCATGTCGATCGCGGTCAGGGTGCCGAAAGGCGGCGCCTGGCACGGAATGCCGGCCACCGACAGGAAGCGGTTTTTGTTCACCGCGTACGGTGTGCCCTTGAGCGGCACGGCGCCCATGCCGGTGTTCAGCGCTTCGCCACCGGACGCGGCCAGGGCCTTGTTCTGCGACGGTATCATCTGGATCCACAGGCCCAGGCGCATGTCGTTGACGAAGATAAAGCCGTGTACCGGGTCGGTGGAAAGACTGCCCCAGTTCATGCCGCCCAGCGATCCCGGGAAACTCAGCGATTTGTCCGTGCCCGGCGCGGTGTACAGGCCGTCGTAGCGCATGCCTTTGAAGTCAATGCGGCACAGCAATTGGTCAAACGGCGTGGCGCCCCACATGTCCGATTCGGTCAGGGTTTGCGCGCCGATCTGCGGCATGCCGACTGATTTTGGTTGGGTGGGCGAATAGGGTTCGTTGGGGATGTTGGCGGCCTTGACGGGTACTTCTTTAACCTCGGTCAACGGCTTGCCGGTGGCGCGGTCGAGCACGTAGATTTGCCCGGCCTTGGTGCCGATCACCACCGCTGGCACCGCCTTGTCGCTGCCGGGCGGGGTGAAGTCGATCAGGCTTGGCTGCATCGGCAGGTCGAAGTCCCACAGGTCATTGTGGACGGTCTGGTAGACCCATTTTTCCGCGCCGGTGGAGGCGTCCAGCGCCAATACTGAAGCACCGTATTTATGGTTAAGCTCGGTGCGCTCCACACCATAGATGTCGGTGGACGAACTGCCCATCGGCAGGAAAACCGTGTTCATCAGCGGGTCATAGGACATGGGTGCCCAGCTGTTCGGGGTGCTGCGCACATAGGTGCTGCCGTCGGCCGGGGCCTGCTTGTCTTGCGGGTTGCCCGGGTCGAAAGCCCAGCGCATCTGGCCGGTGATCACGTCGAAACCACGGATCACGCCGCCCGGCATGTCGGTCTGTACGTTGTCGGCCACGCGGCCACCCACCACTACAGTGGTACCGGCGATCAACGGAGCGGAGGACAGTTGGTAGTAGCTGTCCGGCACGTTACCCAGGCCGGCTTTCAAGTCGACTTGGCCGTGGGTGCCGAAGTCTTCGCAGAATTTGCCGGTGTCGGCATCTACCGCGATCAGGCGGGCGTCGATGGTGTTGGTCAGCAAGCGACGCTGGCACTGCGCGCCGGCAGGAACGCTGGCGGCGATGATCGGCGAGCTGTTGGGCTGGCTTGGCTGGGCAATCGGCGCAGTGGCGTCGAAATAGGCCATGCCACGGCAGCGCTGCCACACCGCCGATTTGGCGTTGACCTCGTTCTTCCACAGTTCTTTGCCGGTGTCGGCGTCGAGGGCGATCAGGTTGTTGTGCGGCGTGCAGATGAAGACTTTGTTGCCGATCTGCAAGGGCGTCAGTTGGTCTTCGGCGCCGTTGCCGTCGCTGATTGCCACGTCGCCGGTGTGGTAGGTCCACGCCACTTTGAGCTGGTTGACGGTGTCACGGTTGATCTGGTCCAACGCGGCGAAGCGGCTGCCGCCTTCGGTGTTGCCGTAGTGCGCCCAGTCTTTCTGAGCATCGGCGGGGGCTACCGGCGTGATGCCAGGGCCGGTACCGGTCGGAGCCACGCTGGGGTGGGCGACAAACATATTGCCCGCCGCCACGGCCACGCCGACCGCCAATACCGCGGCAACGCCATAGGCACCGCGTGCAGGCTTATTGACGAGCAGCGGGTAGACCAGCGCTACCACCATGCCGATGGCCGCAAACATGAATACACGCGAGAACAGCGGCCAGAACACCAGGCCCACATCCGCCACCGCCCAGATGGCCGTGCCGACCAGGAAAGCCGCAAACAGCCACGCGCCCGCCGGTTTGCGCCGGGCAATCAGCAAGCCGGCAATCGCCATGGCCAGGCCGCCGATCAGGAAGTACCAGGAACCTCCCAGGCTGACCAGTTTGACGCCGCCGATGGCCAGCGCGAGGCCGAGCAGGGCGATGATTACGCCCAGGCCCAGCAGTAAAAATCTAGAGGCGCCAGCGGCGCGCGATGCTCGTTTCATGTCGAAAGGACTCGAATGTGAGAGGGCAAAGACGCGATTTTAGCAACATAAGTAACTAGTTAGTACATTAGAGTCCTGCAATAGACTATTACAGGTGGTGCGATGATGGCGTGTGGCTAAATGTCGCCCAGGATCTGATGTGATACTTATAAGGTGCACGCAACGTGTAGTGAGCGGGCTTGCCCCGCGCTGGGCTGCGAAGCAGCCCCAATCCGGGCACCGAGATCTATCTTGATTAACTCGGTGGATTTATAGGGGGCTGCTTCGCAGCCCAGCGCGGGGCAAGCCCGCTCACCACAGCACGCCCGCTCGCCATAAATTGTTGCTCTGCGCACTCGCCGGCCTGTTAGAACTTGAACCGGCCCACCAACCCCTTGAGCTGACCCGAAATATCCGTCAGTCGCCCTGATCCGGTCTGCGCCGAGTGGGCAAACTCTTCGACCAATTGCGCATCGGCATGGATCTGCGCGATATGCCGGTTGATCTCTTCGGCAACCTGGTGCTGTTCTTCGGCGGCCGTGGCGATCTGGGTATTCTGGTCGCGGATCGAGTCCACCGAGCCCCGGATCTTGTCAAAGCTGTCGCGGGCCTGCTGGATGCGTTCCACGCTGGTGTGGGACACCAGCAGGCTGCCTTGCATCTGCTGCGTCACTTCCTGGGTGCGGCGGGCGAGGTTGCCGAGCAGGCTGTCGATTTCGCCGGTGGAGTCGGCGGTGCGGCGGGCGAGGGCGCGGACTTCGTCGGCAACTACCGCAAAACCTCGGCCCTGGTCACCGGCACGCGCGGCTTCAATGGCCGCGTTGAGCGCCAGCAAGTTGGTCTGTTCGGCAATCGAACGGATGGTGTCGAGGATGGTGTTGATGTTTTTACTGTCCTGCTCCAGCAATTGCATGGTCTGCGTGGACTTTTGCAGGTCTTCGCTCAACTTGAGCACGCTGCCGGTGGCTTCGCCAATGTGCTGCTGGCCGTCGTGCACGTCGCGGTAGCCTTCGTCGGCACTGGTGGCGGCAGCGCTGCAGGAGCGTGCGACTTCGTTGGCGGTGGCCACCATTTCATTGAACGCGGTGCTCACCAGTTCCACGGCTTCACGTTGACGGCCGGCCGCCTGGTTCATGTTGTTGGCGACTTCGCTGGTGTCAGCGGCGGCGGTCTGCAGGTCGGACGAAGCATTGCCGATGCGCTGCACCAACTGGGCGATCATGCCGAGGAACTGGTTGAACCAACCGGCCAAACTGGCGGTTTCGTCCTTGCCTTGTACCTTGAGCTGGCGGGTCAGGTCGCCTTCACCTTCGGCGATTTCTTGCAGGCCCTCGGCCACGCCGCGAATCGGGCGCACGATCACGCTGGCAAAACTGGCGCCGACAATCGCGAACACCAATGCCAATACCGCTGCGATGGCCCCAATTAACCACGTCAGGCGGGTGGCGCCGGCCATCACTTCATCACGCTTGATCAGGCCGATAAAGCGCCAGCCCAGGTCTTTGGAGCTGACCATGTTGGCCATATACGCCACGCCATCAATGTCGATCTGGGTCACGCCGTCGCCGCGCTTGGCCAGTTCGGCATAGTTGGGACCCAGGTCGGCCAGGGGTTTGAAGTTGTGCTTGGCATCGCTGGGGTCGACCAGCACGTTGCCGTTGCCTTCCACCAGCATCAAGTAACCGCTGTCACCCAGCTTGATGTTGCGCACCAGTTCGGTGAGTTGCTTGAGCGATACGTCCAGGCCAACCACGCCGAGGATATTACCGCTGGCATCGGCGACGGTGTGCACGGTGCCGATCAGCGTCACATCATCGGGCGCCCAGTAGTAGGCGCCGGTGCGCACGGTTTTACCCGGCGCGGCGATGGCCGCCTGGTACCAGGGGCGTACGCGCGGGTCGTAGTTATTCAGTTTGGTGTCGTCGGGCCAACTGGCGTAGCCGCCGTCCTTCAAGCCCAGGGACAGGTAGGCCGTGCTCGGATGGCTTTTGGCAAACTGGTCGAAAATCTCCAGCAGCTCTTTGTTGGTCGGGGTCAGCGGGATTTGTGCGGCGTCGGCACCGGCGTAGCTCTTGAGGTCCTTGGCCGCGACAACGCGCGGGTCCTTGGCCACAAAATCGACGTTCTGGCTGATGCCGTCGAAGAACTGCTTCATGCCATTGTCGATCTGGCGGATCTCGCGGCCGCTGCTGTCGAGGAAATTGGCCAGGGCCCCCTCGCGCAGATTCAGTACCACCAACACAGCGACCAAAATGACCGGCACGCACGCGATGGCGGCAAACGCCCAGGTCAGCTTTTGCTTGATATTCATGACTTCACCCGCGGGTATTTATAATTTTGGCAAGGAGAAAACAGTAGCGTCGAGCGTCGCATGTGTTGTTATGACGGAAGGTGTGGACCATGCGTACCCCCTGTATATCGACTGCGGGGGCACGCACTTGAGGCCGAAGGGAGTGTTTAACCGATGCGCTCGCCACCCTGCGCATCACGCTGCATCGACTGCAGGTTTTTCTCGATGGTTTCGCAGATGGTTTCCATCTGGATCTGATGCTCGCTGGAGCTGAACGGGCTTTGCAGGTCGGTGCCGATCCGTTCGATGGCCAGTAGCATAAAACCGACTACCGTCGAGGCCAGCGGAGTGAACCAGCCAAGGGATTCCACCAGGCCCACCGGCACGATCAGGCAGAACAAAGAGATAAACAGGCGCGGGAAATATACGTAGGGGTAGGGCAGTGGCGTGTTGGCGATACGCTCCATGCCGCCCTGGGCGTTGGACAAGTCCACCAGCGTCGACTCCAGCCGCGCGAGGCGGATGCTGTCGAGGTGACCGGCCTTGTATTCCTTGGCCAGCAGCGCGGCCGAGCCGGTGAGGATGTCGTTGGCGAAGTTATTGGTGGCGCCATTGCGGGCGAATTCCTCGGCGGGAATAAACGCGCGCACTTCTTCGGGGCACGGCTCGCCCTTGAGGTGAGCGGCCAGGCAGTTCACGTAGGCCACGTGGCGGCGCAGCAGGGTGGATTTGACCGGGTTCACTTCATGGTCAGGGTCGTCGAGCAGGGTCAGCACCTGACGCGCAAAGCTGCGTGAGTTGTTGACCATCGCGCCCCACAGCGTGCGGGCTTCCCACCAACGGTTGTAGGCGCTGCTGTTACGAAAGCTGATCAGCACCACCAGGGCCGAACCCAACAGAGTGAGGGGCATCAGCGGCAAATTGATCTTGGCGGTGAGAAACAGCATGAAGTCCACGGTGACGGCGACATCCCACAGCAACAGCCAGAACAGGGCCCAGCCCACGTAGCCCATGGTCTTGATGATCAGGCGGTACTTTTTAATGATAGCGGCTTTCAAACGAGGCCCTCGCGGCGAGCAGTAAGCAACAGTGCCTAACTCGGACGTCGGGTTGCGGGGAAGGTTCGCTGCGGCGACTGAAACGGTTAAGCCATCGAGGTCTTTTTGGAACAATTTTGGTAGCGACGGTGTCCTCTGCGCTAATCACGATAGATTGCGCTCAAGGCGAAACGCCATTATCGGTGCTGCAATTGAGATCAGTGAATCCAAGTTGTTTGATCAGGGCTCTTTCTCATGTGCGGTGGTTCGTTGAAGTTGGCGATGGAACAGTCGGCGCGGGCGTTTGAGCGCCATGTGGATTTTGAAGCGTGTATTCGTTCCCATTATTCGATTTTGTTGGAGTCCTATTCAAAAAGACCGTTTTTCTATAAGACCGCACTCAAGTTCAGTCGCTTGATGGTGTCCTATACCTTATTGAGCACGTATTTCTCCAAGCCCGTTCCCTTACTGTCCGAGGTGAAGGCGTTTTGTGTGGCGCGCGGGTTCTGTTCCAGAAACAGCCTGGAGTCGATCTTCCTGCTGTTCAGGGCGCTGGGGTTCATGACGGTATCCAGGCATCCGGATGACAGCCGTTTGCGGGTATTCAGCCCGTCATCCCAAGCCTGCGAGGAGATCCGGCGGATGCTCACCTCCGTGGTCGAGCCGCTGGGTGTGATGTGCTCGGAAACGGCGGTGTGCGGGTCAATGGGCGGGTTGGATGATCGCGCCTATCTGGCACGTTATTTCAAAGGGTTTTCGGTCCTTTTCTCCCATAACGTGACCATCGACCTGTTGATGCCTGATTGTTATTGGCTGGTAAAACGCGATGCCGGGCATATGTTGATGCTGGCGATCTATAACGATGCGTGTGCGCTCGATAATCAAGGGGCAAGTTTCAGGTCTTCATCCTACCTTTCCATCGCTGAGCAACTCTCGGTGTCCAAGACCCACGTTATTCGTCTGGTTCAAGAGGGGGCCGACCGGGGTTATTTCAAGATTCATTCCAAGACATTGCTTGAAGTCCTGCCACCTTTTATGGTGTTGGTCAGGCGGTTTATGGCTTACTCGTTTGCGACCTGCCTCCACAGTCTTCAACTGAGTCATGCCGATAGCACACCGGCCACTCATGCACAGGGAGTGACGGGATGCCGGCTAATGTGAAGCTCAGGCCACGGATGCAAAGACTGTTGTCGCCCGCGATCGCCAAGGCTGAACTGATCGGGATTTTTGCCTGGCTGGCGGTGTTGCTGGTGGACCGCTGGGCGATGTTTGGCTGGCCGGTCGCGCTGGTCACGATGGGGCTGTGCGGGGTGTATGGGGTTCACCGAGTGGTGACTCATTATGTGCTGTGGCGGGCGCTGGGGGTGGCCTACATGGTGCTGCTGTCTGCGGGTTTTGCCTATGTGGTTCACGTCCATCCCGCGCTGCAGGTGTTTGCCTTGCCGCTGGCCGTGACCTTGGTGCTGAGCAGTGCAATCCTGTTTATCGTGGTTCAGGATTTTCTGGTCTGCGCCGCCTTGGTCTGGTTACTGACGTGGCCCAGCATTCAGATGAGCCTTTACGAAGGCGTCGATATCTACGTGTTTATCTTTTGTGCCGCGTCGGTGGCGATCGGTTTTATCTTGAATGTCTACTACCTGAAGAACCTGCGTTCGGTGTTAATGGTGGAGAGTGAGTTTCGAGAGTTGGCCGAGACCGATTACTTGACCTCCATCCTGAACCGGCGGGCCTTCATGGAGAGCTTCGCCAAACTGATTGCGGCCGGCGATACCGGCTACTTCATGATGCTGGATATCGACAGTTTCAAATTAAAGAATGACCAGTTCGGTCATGACGTCGGCGACAGGATTCTCTGCGCCATGGCCGCGTGCCTTAAATCCACCCCAGGCAGCCACAGTTTCGGCAGGATTGGCGGCGAAGAATTCGGGGTGCTGCTGGTGGGCGATGACCCTTGTCTCGCCACCGATTACGCGCTGCGCCTGCTGCAAGCGATCCGCAGCAGTGTGGCGCCGCCCCATGACTACACCTGCAGTGCGGGCATGACGCATTTTGCGCTCGGGGCCGATATGTCGGCGGTCCTCAAGCGTGCCGACCGCAACCTCTACACCGCCAAGGGCAACGGCAAGGACCGCGTGTATCTAGATGGCGCGCTAGTGTCTCACGGTTCGATTTCCACCCCGGAGGCCCTATGAAAGTTGGCGTGATTTCCGATACCCATGGCCTGCTGCGACCTGAAGCGGTCGCAGCTTTGCAGGGATGTGAGCAGATCATTCATGCCGGCGATATCGGCACCTCTGAAATTCTTGAGCAATTGTCACAGATCGCGCCGCTGCACGCGGTGCGTGGCAACAATGACCTACAGGCGCCGTGGGCACGGCAGGTGCCTGATTATCTGATGCTTGATGTGGACGGATGGCAAACGTTGCTGGTGCATGACATCGCCGACGTACCTGCATTAATCGATACGTCTACGCGGCTGGTGATCACCGGCCATTCGCACAAGCCCCTGATCGAATGGCGCGGCGCAACGTTGTACGTGAACCCCGGCAGCGCAGGACGGCGGCGCTTCAAGTTGCCGGTGACGTTGGTGGTGCTGGAGGTGTTGGAGACGTCCATCGAGCCGCGCTTGATTGCGCTGCTGGACTGAGTCGGGTCTTACCGCTGCGCAAGAATGCTTTGCAGCAATCCCGGGAAGCGCTCCTCGAGCAGATCGGCGCGCAACGAGTTCAGATGAGTGGTGCCGGCACTGCGGGTCTGCACCAGCCCGGCATCGCGCAACACGCGAAAGTGATGGGACATGCTCGACTTGGGCCGCCCGCCGTCCAGCTCGCCACACGTGGCTTCGGGCACACCCGCCAGGCAGCGCACGATTTCCAGACGCACCGGATCACTCAGCGCGTACAGCAGGCGCTCGAGAGTCAGGTCTTGAAGAAGGGGATGTTTAAAGGCTCGCATGAAACGAATCATAACAGGGGGGTATCGCTGAATACTATAGTTCGATTACCATCGAACAATCGAATCAGCCATTCACTCCCTGGAGCTCTCTAATGTCCGCTTTGTTCGAACCGTTCAAACTCAAAGACGTCACCCTGCGCAATCGCATCGCCATCCCGCCAATGTGCCAGTACATGGCCGAGGACGGGATCGTCAACGACTGGCACCTCGTGCACCTGGCCAGCATGGCCCGTGGCGGTGCCGGCCTCCTGGTGGTCGAGGCCACTGCGGTCGCGCCGGAAGGCCGTATCACCCCAGGCTGCGCTGGCCTCTGGAGCGACGCCCACGCCGAGGCCTTCGTGCCGATGGTCAAGGCCATCAAGGCCGCCGGTTCAGTGCCAGGCATCCAGATCGGCCACGCCGGCCGCAAAGCCAGCGCCAACCGCCCTTGGGAAGGGGACGACCATATGCCGGCTTCCGACGCGCGCAGTTGGGAAACCATCGCACCTTCGGCCATCGCATTCGGTGCCAACTTGCCCCAGGTCCCGCGCGCCATGACCCTGGACGACATCGCCCGTGTGCGCCAGGACTTTGTCGACGCTGCCCGCCGTGCCCGTGACGCCGGCTTTGAGTGGATCGAACTGCACTTCGCCCACGGCTACCTGGGCCAGAGCTTCTTCTCCGAGCACTCCAACCAGCGCACCGACGCCTACGGCGGCAGCTTCGACAACCGCAGCCGTTTCCTCCTGGAAACCCTGGCGGCCGTGCGTGAAGTCTGGCCGGAAAACCTGCCACTGACCGCGCGTTTCGGCGTGATCGAATACGACGGCCGTGACGAGCAGACCCTCACCGAGTCCATCGAACTGGCGCGTCGCTTCAAGGCTGGCGGCCTGGACCTGCTGAGCGTCAGCGTTGGTTTCACCATTCCCGACACCAATATTCCGTGGGGCCCGGCGTTCATGGGGCCTATCGCCGAGCGCGTGCGTCGCGAAGCCGGCATTCCGGTCACTTCGGCTTGGGGCTTTGGCACGCCACAACTGGCAGAAGGTGCGTTGCAAGCCGGGCATCTGGACGTGGTCTCGGTGGGTCGTGCGCACCTGGCTGATCCACATTGGGCGTACTTTGCAGCCAAGGAACTGGGCGTCGAGAAGTCGTCCTGGACCTTGCCTGCACCGTATGCGCATTGGTTGGAACGCTATCGCTGAGTCGAAATAGCCCAGCGTCAAACATCGAAAGCCACTCCCAGGAGTGGCTTTTTTTCATCTGTCGAAAAGTAACGAATGAGAATACATGTCAATCGTTAATGGGTTGCTATAACATGCGCGCCAAAATAATTGGCAAATATGCCGCTCCATCTGGCTCATTTACTAGGTCATTCCCATGCGTCGTACCCTGCTTTCAATGTGTGTGCTTCAGGCTTTTTCCCCGTTGAGTTGGGCAGCGGTCGAGCCGGTTGAAAAAACCGGCATCGAGCTGCAAACCACCAGCATCACCGGCACTGCCGACTATGAAACCGCCCAGGGGCCGGTGCAGGGCTACCACGCCACCCGCTCGGCGAGCGCGACGCGTACGGATACCTCGATTCATGAAACGCCGCAGTCCATCACCGTGGTGTCCAAAGATGTGGTCGAGGACATCGGCGCCACCCGTTTGCAGGACGCGCTGGACTACGCCGGCGGTGTCGGCCGCGCCAACAACTTCGGCGGGCAGGGCCTGACCACGTTTACCGTGCGCGGCTTTACCACCGGCGAGTTCTACCGCAATGGTTTCCCGATCAACCGTGGCTACCCAAATATGCCAGACGCCAACACCATCGAGCGCCTGGAAGTGCTGCGCGGTCCGGCGACCATGCTCTACGGCCGTGGCGATCCTGGCGGCACCTTCAACGTGGTCTCCAAGCAACCGCTGGCCGAACGCACGGTCACATTAGGCAGCCAGTTGGATGATCAAGGCATGATGCGCGGCACCCTGGATGCCTCCGGCCCGTTGGATGAGGAGGGCCGCCTGGCCTATCGCCTGAACGTGGTGGGTGAGGGCGGTGACACCTTCCGTGACCATGTGGAAACCGAGCGCTACGGCGTGACCCCGGTGATCACCTGGCAAGCCACCGATGACACTAAGCTGATCTTCGAAGGTGACTTCATGCGCAACAACCACCCGCTGGATCGTGGCTTGACCCGCTTCGCCACTCAGAAAGGCACGGCGTCCCGCGATACCTTCTGGGGTGATAAAGACGTTGGTAAATTGCACAACGACAACAGCATGGCACAGCTGCGTTTCGAGCATCTGCTCAATGAAAACTGGACCCTGGGCGGCGGTTTCCAATGGCTCGACGGTACGTTGCAAGGCAACGCGATTGAAGCCAATAGCTTGGCTGCTGACGGGCACACGCTCAACCGCAATTTTAACTACCGCAAGCTGGAGTGGACGGACAAGGACACCCAGCTCAACCTCACCGGGCATTTTTCCACGGGTGGGTTCGATCACACTTTGCTCACGGGCGTCGAGTTTGAAGATTACGACTACAAGTCGATCATCCAGCGTTCGTCCGCTTCCTACACCAGTGATATTTTCAACCCAGTCTATGGAAAGCCGCGTCCTGCGCTCACCAGCACGCCTACCCATGACAAGGAAAACCTCAAGACCTACGCAGCCTTTGTTCAGGATCAAGTCGCCCTGACCGAGCGTCTGAAAGTATTGGCTGGCGCGCGTTTCGAGCGTTTTGAGCACCAGTACGAGAGCTATGTGCCGGGTACAAAAAACTGGGAAGCCAGCGATAACGCCGTAACACCACGGGTTGGAGTGATCTACGATCTGACCGACTCGCTTGCCGTGTACGCCGATGCAGCGCGTTCATTCAAGCCCAATACTGGCGCCGCCCGCACAGGTGAAGGCTTTGAACCGGAGAAAGGCAAGTCGTATGAAATGGGCATTAAGTGGGAAGCGCTGGATCACCAGTTGAGTGTCGACGCTGCGATTTACCAGATCGACAAAAAGAATGTGCTGACCACCGATCCTGCGGACCCCACCGCCACCTTCAAGGTCGCAGCGGGCCAAGTACGCAGCCGTGGTTTCGACTTGAACGTCGCCGGCAACCTTACTCCAGAGTGGCGCGTGATCGGTGGCTATGCCTATGTGGACGCAGCAGTGACCAAGGACAACACCCTCCGTGTTGGCTCGCACCTGGCCAACATCCCGCGCAACAGCTTCAGTCTGCTGAACGTCTACGAATTCCAGGATGGCAGTCTCAAAGGACTTGGGCTGGGCGCGGGAGCGAAATACGTCGATGAGCGTGTCGGCCAGACCTCCAACACCCCGTTTACGATGGACGCCTACACCGTGGTCGATTTGCTCGGTTACTACAAGGTCAACGAAAAAGTCCGGCTCAACCTGGATGTGAAGAACTTGTTCAATCGCGACTTTGAAGAGGGTGCGTTCGGTAACTTCTACGCCTACCCAGGCGCGCCACGCACGGTGCAGGTGGGCATCGCCTACACCTTGTAACTCCTGAGCAACGGCCCCGCTTTAAAGCGGGGTCAATACATTCATCACCGTATCCAACGCCACCCGCGTGTCATCCAACTGCACCAGCGACGCATGCCGCGCCCCAAGGGCGTCGCGGTTCTGGATCGCGGTGAGGATCGCCTTGTGCCGGGGCAGGCTCAAACCCTGGATATCCGGGCGGCGGTTGGTGATGTTGATCGACTCGCGCAGCGGCAACGACAGCATGTTGCACATATACGCGAGCAGGTCGTTGCGGGTGGCGTCGGCAATGGCGCGGTGGAAGTCCAGGTCGGCCTGCAACAGGTCTTCGTGGGTCTTCGCGGTTTCCATGCCTGCGTAGGCTTTTTCGATGGTGGCGATGTCTTCATCGGTGGCGGTAGTCGCGGCCATGGCCGCGATTTCCGGTTCAAGGATGCGCCGCACACCGGCCAACGTGTTGAAGAACTCGCTGTGGGGCGTGGACTGCATCAACCAGGACAACACGTCCGGGTCGAGCAGGTGCCATTTCAACCGTGGTCGCACCACCGCGCCCACCCGTGGCTTGGAATACACCAGGCCCTTGGCGCTGAGTACCCGCGTAGCCTCACGCAACACCGAGCGGCTGACCTTGTACTCCTCGCAGAGCGTGGCCTCCATGGGCAGCCGTTCTTCGGGCTTGAAGCGACCGGAAACGATGTGCATGCCCAAGTCTTGAACGATCTGGGCATGCTGGCTCTTGCGCGGCTTGGGCGGCTGGTGATCCATAACGGGAGAGATGCTCTGACTTAAATTCGCGGCATCATAGCATCCCACTTAGTGGGAATGCCGTGGGACTTCCGCGCCTCGGCAACCTACCAGGAAGTCAAAGTCGCAACCCTGGTCGGCCTGCAGCACATGGTCGATGTACAGCTGGCGATAGCCGCCGACGATGAGCTTTTCAGGTGGCGCAAGGTCTGCCATGCGCGCCGCCAGCTCTGCGTCGGGGATGTCCAGGTGCAAACGGCCATTGGCGCAGTCGAGTTCGATCCAGTCGCCTTCCTTCACGGTGGCTAACGGTCCGCCGGCAGCGGCTTCCGGGGCCACGTGCAACACCACCGTGCCGTAGGCCGTGCCGCTCATGCGCGCGTCGGAAATCCGCACCATATCCGTCACACCCTGGGCCAGCAGCTTGGCCGGCAGGCCCATGTTGCCGACCTCGGCCATGCCTGGGTAACCCTTGGGGCCGCAGTTTTTCATGATCAGGATCGAGTTGGCGTCCACGTCCAGCTCGGGGTCGTTGATGCGTGCCTTGTACATGTCGAAGTTTTCGAACACCACGGCGCGGCCACGGTGCTGCATCAACGCCGGGCTGGCGGCGGACGGCTTGAGGACCGCGCCGAGTGGCGCCAGGTTACCGCGCAATACGCAGATGCCGCCGTCAGCGCGGATCGGGTTGTCGAGGGTGCGGATCACTTCATCCTGGCCGTAGATCGGCGAGTCCTTGGTGTTCTCGCCCAGGGACTTGCCGTTCACGGTCAGGGCGTTCGGGTGCGGGATCAGGTTGGCTTCACCGAGGCGACGCAGCACGGCGGGCAGGCCACCGGCGTAGTAGAACTCTTCCATCAGGAAGCGCCCGGACGGTTGCAGGTCGACGATGGTCGGCATGCCACGGCCCATGCGGGTCCAGTCATCCAGGTCCAATTCAACGCCGATGCGCCCGGCGATGGCTTTCAAGTGAATCACCGCGTTGGTCGAACCGCCGATGGCGGCATTCACGCGGATCGCATTTTCAAACGCTTCTTTGGTGAGGATCTTCGACAGCTTCAAGTCTTCGCGCACCATCTCTACCGCGCGCATGCCCGACATGTGCGCCAATACATAACGCCGCGCATCCACCGCCGGGATTGCCGCGTTGTGGGGCAGGGAAGTACCGAGTGCCTCGGCCATACAGGCCATGGTCGACGCGGTGCCCATGGTGTTACAGGTGCCCGCCGAACGTGACATGCCGCCCTCGGCCGCGAGGAAATCATCCAGCGTAATGGTGCCGGCTTTCACCTGTTCGCTGAGCTGCCACACCACCGTGCCCGAGCCAATGTCCTGGCCCTTGTGCTTGCCATTGAGCATCGGCCCACCGGTGACCACGATGGCCGGCACGTCGCAACTGGCGGCGCCCATCAGCAAGGCTGGGGTGGTTTTGTCGCAGCCGGTCAGCAGCACCACACCGTCAATCGGGTTGCCGCGAATGGCTTCTTCCACGTCCATGCTCGCCAGGTTGCGGGTGAGCATCGCGGTGGGGCGCAGGTTGGATTCGCCGTTGGAGAACACCGGGAATTCCACGGGGAAGCCACCGGCCTCGATCACGCCGCGTTTGACGTGGTCGGCGATCTGGCGGAAATGCGCGTTGCACGGCGTCAGCTCCGACCACGTGTTGCAGATGCCGATGATTGGCTTGCCATGGAACTGATGGTCGGCAATGCCCTGGTTCTTCATCCAGCTGCGGTACATAAAGCCGTTTTTGTCGGCAGTACCAAACCACTGGGCGGAGCGTAGGCCGGGCTTTTTATCAGACATGATCGATTCTCTTATTGTATGACTATATGTTCTATCTGTGCCTAAACATAAGCGCAAAATCGATGCTTTGGAAGAGTTGTTTTGTAAATAGTCCTACTATATAGTCTGGCTTAACTGAGGTATGACCCTGGCGGAATTTCGCGAGAGGCGTCCCCCGAGCTTCTATAAAAACAACAATCGGAGATCGACCCCCATGAGCCAGGAACTGCGGCTTATTCGGCGCATTACGCTGAAACTGATTCCCTTCCTGATCCTGCTGTACCTGATCGCCTACGTAGACCGCTCCGCCGTGGGCTTTGCCAAATTGCACATGGGCGCCGACGTCGGTATTGGCGACGCCGCCTATGGCCTGGGCGCGGGGTTGTTCTTTATTGGCTACTTCCTTTTCGAGATCCCCAGCAACCTGATGCTCGACCGCTTCGGCGCGCGGCGCTGGTTTGCGCGGATCATGATCACCTGGGGCGCCATCACCATCGGCATGGCCTTTGTGCAGGGCCCACACAGCTTCTATGTGATGCGCTTTCTGCTTGGCGCGGCGGAAGCGGGGTTCTTTCCGGGCGTTCTCTACTACATCACCCAATGGTTCCCGGTGCGCCATCGCGGCAAGATCCTCGGGCTGTTCATTCTGTCGCAACCCATCGCAATGATGATCACCGGCCCGGTGTCCGGTGGCCTGCTGGGCATGGACGGCATCCTTGGCCTGCACGGCTGGCAGTGGCTGTTTATCGTGATCGGCAGCCCGGCGATTCTGCTCACCTGGCCGGTGCTGCGCTACTTGCCGGACGGCCCCAAGCACGTCAAATGGATGAGTGACGAGGAAAAAGCCTGGCTCGCCGGCGAGTTGAACAAAGACTTGCAAGCCTACGGCCAGACCCGCCACGGCAACCCGCTGCATGCCTTGAAAGACAAGCGGGTGTTGCTGCTGGCGCTGTTCTATCTGCCGGTGACCCTGAGCATTTATGGCCTGGGCCTGTGGTTGCCGACGTTGATCAAACAATTCGGCGGCAGTGATTTGACCACCGGCTTCATCTCCGCCGTGCCGTATATCTTCGGCATCATCGGCCTGCTGATCATCCCGCGCAGTTCCGACCGTTTGAACGATCGCTATGGCCACCTGGCGGTGCTTTATGTACTCGGTGCCATCGGCCTGTTCTTCAGCGCCTGGCTGAGTGTGCCGGTGCTGCAAATGGCGGCGCTGTGCCTGGCGGCGTTCGCGATGTTTTCTTGCACGGCGGTGTTCTGGACCTTGCCGGGTCGGTTTTTTGCCGGCGCCAGTGCAGCGGCGGGCATTGCGTTGATCAACTCGGTTGGCAACCTCGGCGGCTACATCGGCCCGTTCGTGATTGGCGCGCTCAAGGAATACACCGGCAACCTGGCATCGGGCCTGTACTTTTTGTCCGGGGTGATGCTGTTCGGGCTGGTCTTGACCTTTGTGGTCTACCGCTTGCTGGAGCGCAAGCATGTGCTGCCTGCCGACCAATTCGCCGCCAGTGCCCGTGGCGCGACACGTACTTAATCTGGGAGAAGTTTCATGCGTTTAGTTCAGTTCGAGTTAAGCAATGGCGAGCGTCGGGTCGGCGTTGTAGAGGGCGACAGCCTGCGCGAAGTCCAGACGGCGCGCAGTGTGCGCGAATTGGCCCTGGCCGCCATCGAAGCGGGCGTCGGCCTGGCACAACAGGTGAACAGCCTCGGTCTGGGCGACAGCCACGACTACGTCGCACTGCTGGCCGAGCTGAAAATCCTGCCGCCGCTGGATCACCCGGACCCGGCGCACATGTTGATCAGCGGTACCGGCCTGACCCACTTGGGCAGCGCCTCGGCGCGGGACAAAATGCACCAGGCCGGCGATGACACGGCACTGACCGACACCATGCGCATCTTCAAATGGGGCGTGGAGGGCGGCAAGCCAGCAGCGGGTCAGGCGGGCGTGCAACCGGAGTGGTTCTATAAAGGTGACGGCAGCATCGTCGTGCGCCCAGGCGCCGCCTTCCCGGTGCCACCGTTTGCCGAAGATGCCGGCGAAGAACCGGAGATCGGCGGTCTGTACGTGATCGGTCCGGACAGCAAGCCCTACCGTGTGGGTTTTGCGGTGGGCAACGAATTCTCCGACCACATCATGGAGCGCAAGAATTACCTGTACCTGGCCCACTCCAAGCTGCGCAGTTGCAGCTACGGCCCCGAGTTGCGCGTGGGCGAGTTGCCCCAGCACCTGGCGGGCACCAGTCGCCTCCTGCGTAACGGTGAGGAAATCTGGCGGAACGAATTCCTCAGCGGCGAGGCCAATATGTGCCACAGCCTGGAAAATCTCGAGTATCACCACTTCAAATACCGTCAGTTCCTCAAGCCCGGCGATGTGCATATCCACTTTTTCGGCACCGCCACCTTGTCATTCGCCGACGGTATACGTACTCAACCGGGCGATGTGTTTGAGATCAGCCAAGCCGAGTTCGGCGCGCCATTGATCAACAGCGTCGGCAGCAGCGATGCGGCATTCGAACCCGGCCACGTCATCACCCTTTAATGGAGAACCCCATGACCCAGTTCCTCGGCCACAACTACATCGGCGGCCAGCGCAGCGCCAACGGCAGCGTCAAACTGCAAAGCGTCGATGCTGCCACTGGCGAAGCCTTGCCCCAGGATTTCTACCAGGCGACCCCGGAAGAAGTCGACGCCGCCGCCAAGGCTGCCGCGCAGGCTTACCCTGCGTACCGTGCCTTGAGTGCGGCGCGCCGCGCGCAGTTCCTCGATGCGATTGCCGATGAGCTGGATGCGTTGGGCGATGACTTTGTCGAGCTGGTCTGCCGCGAAACCGCGCTGCCGGCTGCGCGTATCAAGGGCGAGCGTGGGCGCACCAGCGGCCAGATGCGCCTGTTCGCGACCGTGCTGCGTCGCGGTGATTTCTACGGCGCACGCATCGACAAGGCGCTGCCGGATCGCCAGCCGATGCCACGCCCGGATTTGCGCCAATACCGCATCGGCCTCGGGCCGGTTGCTGTGTTCGGCGCTAGCAACTTTCCCCTGGCCTTTTCCACGGCGGGCGGCGACACCGCAGCCGCACTGGCGGCGGGCTGCCCGGTCGTCTTCAAGGCGCATAGTGGGCATATGGCGACCGCCGAGCGGGTGGCCGATGCGATCATTCGGGCGGCCGAAACCACCGAGATGCCGGCCGGCGTGTTCAATATGATCTTCGGCGGTGGCGTCGGTGAAGCGCTGGTCAAGCACCCGGCGATCCAGGCCGTAGGCTTCACGGGTTCGCTCAAGGGCGGGCGCGCCTTGTGCGACATGGCAGCGGCACGTGCGCAGCCGATCCCGGTGTTTGCCGAGATGTCGAGCATCAACCCGGTGATCGTGCTGCCCCAGGCTCTCACAGCACGGGCTGAAAGTGTTGCGCGTGACCTGACCGCCTCGGTGGTGCAAGGCTGCGGCCAGTTCTGCACCAACCCAGGCCTGGTGATCGGTATCGCTTCGCCTGCATTCACGGCGTTTACTCAACAGGTTGCGCAACTAATCGGTGAACAACCGACGCAGACCATGCTCAACGCCGGCACCCTGGGCAGCTACGGCAAAGGCCTGGAAAAACTGCTGGCGCACCCCGGCATCCAGCACCTGGCGGGCAGTGCCCAGGCCGGTAACCAGGCACACCCGCAATTGTTCAAGGCCGATGTGCGCCTGTTGATCGACGGCGATGAAGTGCTGCAAGAAGAAGTGTTCGGTCCCACCACGGTATTTGTCGAGGTCGCCGACCAGGCCCAACTCAGCGCTGCCTTACATGGCCTGCACGGTCAATTGACGGCGACGATCATTGGCGAGCCGGCAGACCTGCAACAGTTCGCCGAACTCACGCCACTGCTCGAACAGAAAGTCGGGCGCATCCTGCTCAACGGCTACCCGACCGGTGTGGAAGTCTGCGATTCGATGGTGCACGGCGGACCGTACCCCGCGACGTCCGATGCGCGTGGCACCTCGGTCGGCACCCTGGCCATCGACCGTTTCCTGCGCCCGGTGTGCTTCCAGAATTACCCTGATAGCCTGCTGCCCGACGCGTTGAAAAACGCTAACCCGTTGCGTATCCAGCGGCTCGTGGATGGCACGCCTTCGCGCGACGCGCTGTAAACAACAATGAACCAGGAGGTTTCATGTCGCTGAGCGCCGTCACCGCGCACCGTGCGCAATTGGGGGAGGGCCCGTTCTGGGACGTGCCCACCCAGGCCCTGTACTGGGTCAACATTGCCGGCAAACAGGCATTGCGCCTGATGGACGGGCAGTTACAGGTCTGGCAATTGCCCGAGCATGTCTCGGCGTTTATCCCGTGTGAAAGCGGCGATGCCGTGGTGACCTTGAGCAGCGGCGTGTACCGCCTGGACCTGGTCACCGAAGCCTTGACCTTGCTGTGTGTGGCCGACCCGCAATCGGGCAACCGTGGCAATGAAGCGCGCTGCGATGCCCAGGGCCGCCTGTGGCTGGGCACTATGCAGAACAACATTGGCGAGCAGGGCGAAGACCTGCCCATCACCCGACGCTCCGGCGGCCTGTTTCGCATTGATGCCGATGCGCAGGTCACGCCGTTGCTGAGTGGCCTGGGCATTCCCAACACCTTGCTGTGGAGTGATGACGGCCGCCATGTGCATTTTGGCGACAGCATGGAGGGCACGCTGTACCGGCATGGGATTCTGCCGAACGGCCAACTCGAGCCCGCACACGTCTGGTTCGGCCCACATGAACGTGGCGGGCCGGACGGCTCGGCCATGGACGTCGAAGGCTGTATCTGGAATGCGCGCTGGGACGGCAGTTGCCTGCTGCGCCTCACGCCCGAAGGTGAAGTGGACCGCATCATCGAGTTGCCCGTGAGCCGCCCCACCAGTTGCGTATTTGGTGGCCCGAACCTCACCACCCTCTATATCACCAGTGCCGCCAGCCCATTGGATCACCCTTTGGACGGCGCGGTATTGGCCATTGAGGTCGACGTGCCAGGCAAACCCTGTCACCGCTTTGCCGGCTAAATCCCGATTTTAAAAACAACAACAAGGAGTCACCCGTATGAATCGTCGTCGAGGTTTGCGTTCC
Organism: Pseudomonas sp. H1_A03; assembly: GCF_054685145.1. Taxonomy (NCBI): domain Bacteria; kingdom Pseudomonadati; phylum Pseudomonadota; class Gammaproteobacteria; order Pseudomonadales; family Pseudomonadaceae; genus Pseudomonas; species Pseudomonas sp. H1_A03. Next base: position 5,080,993 of record NZ_CP162829.1, on the reverse strand, counting down.
CTGTGCTGCGCCGCTGTGGCGGTCTCGGCCATGAGCCTGAGCGGGCTGCTGCTGGCCGCTGAGGAAGTGAAGATCGGTTTTCTGGTCAAGCAGGCTGAAGAGCCTTGGTTCCAGACCGAATGGGCCTTTGCCGAAAAAGCCGGCAAGGAGCATGGCTTCACCGTGATCAAGATCGCCGTGCCCGACGGCGAAAAAACCCTTTCGGCCATCGACAGCCTGGCGGCCAACGGTGCCAAGGGCTTTGTGATCTGCCCGCCGGACGTGTCCCTGGGCCCGGCCATTGTCGCCAAGGCCAAGGCCAACGGCTTGAAAGTGATTGCCGTGGATGACCGCTTCGTCGACGCCAAAGGCGCCTTTATGGAGGACGTGCCGTACCTGGGCATGGCCGCGTTTGAAGTCGGCCAAAAGCAAGGCGCCGCCATGGCCGCCGAAGCTAAAAAACGCGGCTGGGACTGGAAGGACACCTATGCGGTGATCAACACCTTCAACGAGCTCGACACCGGTAAAAAACGCACCGACGGATCGATCCAGTCCCTGAAAGAGGCCGGCATTCCTGACGACCATATTCTCACCGCTGCGCTTAAAACCCTCGACGTACCCGGCAGCATGGACGCCACCAACTCGGCGCTGGTCAAGCTGCCCAGCGGCGCGAAAAACCTGATCATCGGTGGCATGAACGACAACACCGTACTCGGCGGCGTACGTGCGACCGAAAGCGCGGGCTTCAAAGCCGCCAATGTAATCGGCATCGGCATCAATGGCACCGACGCTATCGGTGAACTGAAGAAAGCCAACAGCGGCTTCTTCGGTTCGATGCTGCCTAGCCCGCACATCGAGGGTTACAACACTGCGCTGATGATGTACGAGTGGGTCACCAAAGGCACCGAGCCGCCGAAGTACACCGCCATGGACGAAGTGACCCTGATCACCCGCGACAACTTCAAGCAGGAACTGGAAAAGATCGGCCTGTGGAAATAAGGCAGTTCGCTTTCCTCGGCAGCCCCGGCAACGGGGCTGCCTGATCGGTGTGATGAGGTGGTTATGCACGCGCAAGTCAATGAACAACAACACACTGCCGGGGCCAGTCTGCGTTTTGACGGCATCGGCAAAACCTTTCCCGGGGTCAAGGCGCTGGATGGCATCAGCTTCACCGCCCACCCTGGGCAGGTGCACGCCTTGATGGGCGAGAACGGCGCGGGCAAGTCGACGCTGCTGAAGATCCTCGGCGGCGCCTACATTCCCAACAGCGGCACGCTGCAGATCGGCGAGCAGACCATGGCGTTCAAGAACGCGGCGGACAGCATTGCCAGCGGCGTGGCGGTGATCCACCAGGAATTGCACCTGGTGCCCGAAATGACGGTGGCCGAGAACTTGTTCCTCGGGCATTTGCCGTCGCGTTTCGGGGTGGTCAATCGGGGACTGTTGCGCAAGCAGGCCTTGGCTTGCCTCAAGGGCCTGGCGGATGAAATCGACCCTGCCGAGAAGCTCGGCCGCCTGTCCCTGGGCCAACGGCAACTGGTGGAAATCGCCAAGGCGCTGTCCCGTGGCGCCCATGTGATCGCGTTTGATGAACCCACCAGCAGCCTGTCGGCGCGCGAGATCGACCGCTTGATGGCGATCATCACGCGGCTGCGCGATGAGGGCAAAGTGGTGCTCTACGTATCGCACCGCATGGAGGAAGTGTTCCGCATCTGCAACGCGGTCACGGTATTCAAGGACGGTCGCTACGTGCGCACCTTCGAGGACATGAGCGCGCTGACCCATGACCAGTTGGTGACCTGCATGGTCGGGCGCGATATCCAGGACATTTACGACTACCGCCCGCGTGAGCACGGCGAGGTCGCGCTCAAGGTCGATAGCCTGCTCGGTCCCGGCCTGCGTGAGCCGATCAGTTTCAACGTGCGCAAGGGCGAGATTCTCGGCCTGTTCGGGTTGGTGGGGGCTGGGCGTACCGAGTTGTTCCGCTTGCTCAGCGGCTTGGAGCGTGCGAGCGCCGGTCAACTGGAGCTCTGCGGTCAAGCACTGCAACTGCGCTCACCGCGCGATGCCATCGCCGCGGGCGTGCTGCTGTGCCCGGAAGACCGCAAGAAGGAAGGCATCATCCCGCTGTCCAGCGTCGCCGAGAACATCAACATCAGCGCGCGCGGCACCCACTCCCGATTCGGCTGGCTGTTGCGCGAGGGGTGGGAGAAGGGCAACGCCGACCAGCAGATCAAGGCGATGAAGGTCAAAACGCCCAACGCGGCGCAGAAGATCATGTACCTGTCCGGCGGCAATCAGCAGAAGGCGATCCTGGGTCGCTGGCTGTCGATGCCGATGAAAGTCCTGCTGCTGGACGAGCCGACCCGTGGCATCGACATCGGCGCCAAGGCCGAGATCTACCAGATCATCCATAACCTCGCCGCCCAAGGCATTGCAGTCATTGTGGTGTCCAGCGACCTGATGGAAGTGATGGGCATCTCCGACCGCATCCTGGTGCTGTGCGAAGGCGCACTGCGGGGTGAACAAACCCGCGAGCACGCGACTGAATCCAACCTGCTGCAACTGGCTTTGCCGCGCAGCCTGGCGAACTGAGAGACGACTATGACAACCCAAGACAACGCGTTGCCCTCGGCACGCAAACCCCTGGACATGCGCGCACTGCTCGACAACTGGGCGATGCTGCTGGCCGCGGTGAGCATCTTCCTGCTGTGCGCCTTGCTCATCGACAACTTCCTCTCGCCGCTGAACATGCGCGGCCTGGGCCTGGCGATTTCCACCGTGGGCATCGCCGCGTGCACCATGCTGTTCTGCCTGGCGTCGGGGCACTTCGACTTGTCGGTGGGCTCGGTGATTGCCTGCGCCGGGGTGGTGGCGGCGATTGTGATGCGCGACACCGACAGCGTCATGCTCGGTATCGGCGCCGCCTTGCTGATGGGCCTGGTGGTGGGGCTGATCAATGGCATCGTGATCGCCAAGCTGCGGGTCAATGCGCTGATTACCACCTTGGCGACCATGCAGATCGTGCGCGGGCTGGCGTATATCTTCGCCAACGGCAAGGCGGTGGGCGTGTCCGAGGAGCAGTTCTTTATCTTCGGTAACGGCCAACTGCTGGGCGTACCGGTGCCGATCCTGATCACCATTTTGTGCTTCGTGTTTTTCGGCTGGCTGCTCAATTACACCACCTATGGGCGTAACACCATGGCCATCGGCGGCAACCCGGAAGCGGCGTTGCTGGCGGGTGTGAACGTTGATCGCACCAAGATCCTGATATTTGCCGTGCACGGTGTGATCGGCGCCCTGGCCGGGGTGATCCTGGCGTCGCGCATGACCTCCGGCCAGCCGATGATCGGCCAAGGTTTTGAGCTGACGGTGATCTCGGCGTGTGTGTTGGGCGGGGTGTCGTTGAGTGGTGGGGTTGGCATGATTCGCCATGTGATTGCCGGCGTGTTGATTTTGGCGATCATTGAGAATGCGATGAACCTGAAGAACATCGACACGTTTTATCAGTACGTGATTCGCGGCTCGATCCTGCTGCTGGCCGTGGTCATCGACCGCATGAAGCAACGCTGAACCCTTGCCATGTGAAGATCCAAATGTGGGAGCTGGCTTGGCTGCGATAGCGGTAAGCCAGCTCCCACAGTTTTAATCGGCGGAGAACTTGAAGACGGTGTTCTGGGTGTAGGTCTGCCCTGGATTCAGGCGGGTTGATGCAAACTTCGGCTGATTAGGCGCATCCGGAAAATGCTGGGTCTCCAACGTGAAACCGCTCCAGTGCAGATACGTCTTCCCAGCCTTGCCCTTCACCGAACCATCGAGGAAGTTGCTGGTATAGAACTGCACACCGGGCTCCGTGGTGTAGAGCTGCAACCGCCGCCCCGACTCAGGATCATGCACCTCGGCCGCCAACTGCTTCACGTCACCCTTGGTATCGAGTGCCCAGTTGAAGTCAAACCCGCCCTGTTTCGGCTCGGCGAATTTGAGCTGTGGATGATCCTCCTTGATGTGCTGACCGATCGGCGTCGGTTTCAGGAAGTCCATCGGCGTGCCTTTCACCGGCGCGACTTCGCCGGTTGGAATCAAGGTGGCGTTCACCGGCGTGTAATGGCTGGCATGCAAGGTCGCCACCTGCTTGAGAATGTCACCATTCCCCGCACCGGCGAGGTTGAAATAGCTGTGGTTGGTAAGGTTGAGCACCGTGGGTTTGTCGGTGGTGGCCTTGTAGTCGATGTGCAGTTCGTTTTTCTCGTTGAGGCTGTAGGTGACCTCGGTTTTCAGGTTGCCGGGAAAGCCCATTTCACCGTCCTTGGACAGGTAGGTGAGGGTCACGCCGACCGAGTCCTTGCCCTTGACCTGTGCGGCCTTCCACACCTGTTTGTCGAAGCCCTGGGCGCCGCCATGCAGTGAGTTGGGACCATCGTTGAGCGGCACCTGGAAGCGCTTGCCGTCGAGCTCAAAGGCACCGCCGGCCAAGCGGTTGCCGAAGCGCCCGATGGTCGCGCCGAAAAACGCCGTGCCGGCCTGGTAGCCTTGCACGTCGTCAAAGCCCAGCACCACGTCGTCGATCTTGCCGGTTTTGTCCGGCACTTTCAGCGACTGCAACACGCCGCCGTAGGTGATCACCGTGGCTTGCATGCCATGGCTGTTGCGCAAGATGTACTGCTCGACGGCGGTGCCGTCGTTGGTTTTACCGAAAGGCTTGTGTTCACTGGAGAGGCCTGCGGCGTGGGCGCCGCCACTGGCGATCAATACGGACATGGCGAGACCTGACAGCAGATAACGAGGGTGCTTCATGGTCGAACTTCCTTTTGTTGTTTTGAGTGGAATAGTTCTACTAATAGCGATATTTTGTCGGTAGGACAGCGAATTTATAGCCTTAAAAGCCGTTTTTGCAAAATAAAATAAGACTAATTGAGCGAGGCAAGATGTTATGAGTACTCAACACGCCGTGTATCCCGACCTTGAAGGCAAAACCGTCCTGATCTCCGGAGGGGCCTCAGGGATCGGCGAATTCATGGTGCGGGCCTTCGCCGCCCAGGGCGCCAAGGTGGGCTTTGTCGACCGCGCGCAAAGCCAGGGCGAACGCCTCGCGGCGCTGCTCAGTTCCCGCGGGCACACGGTGGAGTTCGTGAACTGCGACATCACCGACGAGATTGCCTACAAAGCCGCCATCGCTCGTTTCGAACACTCGCTGGGGCCGATCACCGTGCTGGTAAACAACGCCGCCAATGACGTGCGTCACACCCTGGAAGAAGTCGACTCGGAAATGTTCGACAGGCTGATCTCCGTCAACCTCAAACACGCTTTCTTCGCAGCCAAGGCTGTGGTGCCCATGATGAAAAGCGCCGGTAGCGGCTCGATCATCAACCTCGGCTCGGTCGGCTGGATGATGGCGTCCGCCGGCTACCCGGTGTACGCCGCCAGCAAGGCCGCCGCCCACGGCATGACCCGCGCGTTGGCTCGCGAACTGGGGCCGAGTCGCATCCGCGTGAATACGCTGGTGCCGGGTTGGGTGATGACAGAGAAACAACTGGCGATGTGGGTCGACGATGCCGCCAGGGAACTGATCAGCCGCAGCCAATGCTTGCCGGGCAGTGTGCTGCCTGAACACATCGCCAATATGGCGTTGTTTCTTGCTTCCGATGCGTCGGCGATGTGTTCGGCACAGAACTTTATTGTGGATGGCGGCTGGGTCTAGGCACACGGACCTGGGGACGAAGGAGAGCAATGTGGGAGCTGGCTTGCCTGCGAAGGCGGTGTGTCAGCGACTACAGCGCTGAATGACACACTGCTATCTCAGGCAAGCCAGCTCCCACAGTTGAACGGCGGTGTTTATTCGATCGGGTACTTCTTGAAAACCGGGTGCTGCTCCAGGCGCTCGGCGTGGCGCTTCAAGTTGGGAAACGCATCCGCCTCAACCACCGACGCCACGGTGAACTGGCTGAACGACCAGGCCACCGCCGCTGTAATCGAAGCCTGAGTCAGCGCCTCGCTGTCGGCCAGTTGCTTGTCCAGCAGCGAATAAGCCGCCAGCAATTGCCCGCTGACACGCTCAAGCCAAGGCTCATGCAGCTTCTCGGCCGGGCGCAGGTTGTGCTCATACACGATCTGCACGCTCTTCTCACAGGCCGCCAGCGCCAGCCCAAGTACATGCAAGTCATGGGCGCGCGCGGCGGGCTGCTGGGGCAGCAGCTTCTTGTCAGCCGGGGCGAGGGTTTCCAGATAGTCCAGGATCAGGCTGGAATCCATCAGCACCGTGCCATCGTCCAGCACCAGGGTCGGGGCCTTGACCACCGGGTTGATCTGCGCGAATTCGTTGAAGGTGCGAAACACCGACAGCGGTTCATGCACGAAATCCACGCCGTACAGCTCCAGGGAAATCGCCACGCGGCGTACGTAAGGCGAGTCCAGCATGCCGATCAGTTTCATGAAGCCTCCATTGCTTGCTAGGTGGTGAGCTCAAGAGAGTAAGGGCGCGGGATCAGCCTGCGCAATGGCTTGGCGCTGGTTTATGCCGGGCTTCGGGCGCCCTGGCGGCTGGCGCCAGGCGGCTGGCCGGTGATGCGCTTGAATGCGCGACTGAAAGCTGCCTGGGAGGTATAGCCCAGGCGCAGCGCCACTTCTTCGATGGGCAATCGCTCAAGCGTCAACCATTGGCTGGCCAGGCGCATGCGCAATTGCGTCACGTAGCGCAGCGGCGGAAGACCCAGGGTGGCCTGGAAGCGTTCGGCGAACACCGAGCGGGAGGTATGACTGCGCGCGGCCAACTCGGCCACGCTCCAATCGCGGCCTGGTTGCTGATGCAGGGCAAGCAAGGCACCGGCCAGCCGTGCGTCGCGCAACGCTGCCACCAGCCCCGATGCATTGCCGCAGGCGCATTCCACCCAACCCCGCACGATCATGGCGGCCACCACATCGGCCAGGCGCGCGAGGATGCCCGAATAGCCAACGCGAGCACTGGCGACTTCGCGCTCCATCACCGCCAGGATCGGCATCAGGCCGGGGTAACGCTGGCCCTTGGTGTCGATCAGCATCAAGGCCGGCATGAGGCTGCCGAGCCCCTGGATACTGCCGAGTTCGAATTCCATGCAGGCGCTGAACAGCAACGTGCTGGGGGGCGTGTCGGGCGATGCATCCACGGCGCAGACGGTATCGCCCAGCGGGGTGGCGTCAAATCCATTGATGTCCTGCACAGCGACATCCGCCGTGGACAACAGCGCATGTGCGCCGCCGTGGGAGATGAACACGGCATTGCCCGCCGACAATTCAAACAGGTTGCCGTCGTCGGTGCGCAGGGTGGCCACACCTGCGGCGAGGAAGTGGAAGTAGGCGTGCCCGGGTTTGGCGTTGAAGCCCATGCCGAAGCGGGGTCCGGCTTGGATGCGCTGGTACTGCACCCCGCGCAGGCGCATGCCGCGCAGCAGCTCATCGATAAGGTCGGAGGACAGATTGAACGGGGCCGGTGCAGTCATGTTCGGGGTTTCGGTCAAAAACTCAAGGGTTTGCATCATAGATCATCCGGGTTGGCGAACCTAGACTGGCGGTCGCGCTAATTTCCTGAGGATGTCGTGTAATGAATGATTGTGTAGCTCAAGCCTCTATCTGTTCCAAGGCGGAGCCCGCTGCCCCGGCCTGGATGGCGGTGTTTTCCCTGGCCATGGGGGTATTCGGGTTGTTGACGGCAGAATACCTGCCGGCCAGCCTGTTGACGCCGATGGCGATGGACCTTGGGGTGTCGGAGGCCCTGGCTGGTCAGGCAGTAACCGTGACGGCGGTGGTGGCGTTGTTCGCTGGCTTGCTGGTGCCCGGCCTGACGCGCGGGATCGACCGGCGCGTGGTGCTGCTGGGGTTTTCCATGCTGATGATTGCGTCCAACCTGTTGGTGGCGCTTTCTTCGAGCCTGGCGGTGCTGCTGTTGATGCGCATCCTGCTGGGCGTCGCCCTGGGCGGTTTCTGGAGTATGGCGGCAGCAGTGGCGATGCGCCTGGTGCCGGCGGCGTTGCTGCCCCGTGCGCTGTCGATCATCTTCAGTGGCATTGCGGTGGGCACGGTGGTTGCCGTGCCGCTGGGCAGCTACCTCGGCGATGTGTATGGCTGGCGCAGTGCGTTTGTGGCTGCGGCCGCCGTTGGCGTGGTGACGCTGGCGTTCCAGCTGTTCACGCTGCCACGCCTGGCCCCCACTGGCAGTGCACGCCTGCGCACGGTATTGGATGTGCTGCTGCGCCCTGGCATCGCCATCGGCATGTTTGCCTGCGTATTGGTACACACCGCGCACTTCGCGCTGTTCACTTACATTCGGCCATTCCTGGAAAGCACCACGGGCGTGCAGACTCAAGGGCTGGCCTTGATGCTGCTGGGGTTCGGCGCCGCAAACTTCATCGGCACGCTGCTGGCCGGTTGGCTGCTGGTGCGCTATCCGCTCGGCACATTGGTGCTGATGCCGGTATTGGTCGGCGTCGCGGCGCTCGCCCTGGTGCTGTTGCCTGCCTCTCTGCCAGGCCAGGCGCTGCTGCTGGCGCTGTGGGGCATGGCCTTTGGCGGGGTGCCCGTGGCGTGGTCGAACTGGGTGGCTCGCGCCGTGCCGGATCAAGCTGAAAGTGCGGGTGGCATGGTAGTGGCTTCGGTGCAGTCAGCCATCGCGGCGGGGGCGGCCGGTGGGGGTGCGATGTTCAGTGTCAGCGGCATTGCCGGTGTGTTTCTCGGTGCCGGTGTGCTGATGTTGTTGGCAGCCTTGTTGATTGCGCTGCGGGTACACGTGCCGCGCGATGGCGCCGCTGGCGTACCGTTGCATCTTTAAACCGGCCTTGCAGATTGGCCGGCATTCACGGTGTGACGCGCCATCAACCTTTGGTTTAGTCTGGGGCGCTTCGCTGATCGCAAACGCCTCTGGAGCAGTAAGCATGACCGATTACGTACCCCCGAAAGTCTGGACCTGGGACACCGAAAATGGCGGCACCTTCGCCAGCATCAACCGACCCATCGCCGGCGCGACCCATGATCAGCAACTGCCGGTGGGAGAGCACCCGCTGCAGGTGTACTCCCTGGCCACGCCTAACGGTCAGAAGGTCACCATCCTGCTCGAAGAATTACTGGCCCTGGGGCACAGCGGGGCAGAATACGATGCCTGGCTGATCAAGATCGGCGACGGCGACCAGTTCGGCAGCGGCTTTGTCGGGGTCAATCCCAACTCCAAGATCCCGGCATTGCTGGACCGTAGCGGCGCCACGCCGATTCGTGTGTTTGAATCTGGTGCGATTTTGCAGTACCTGGCGGAAAAGTTCGGCGCATTCTTCCCGACTGAGCCTGCGGCGCGTGCGGAATGCTTGTCGTGGTTGTTCTGGCAGATGGGCAGTGCGCCTTACCTGGGCGGTGGTTTCGGGCATTTCTATGCGTACGCGCCAAGCAAAATGGAGTACGCGATCAATCGGTTTGCCATGGAGACCAAGCGACAGCTGGATGTATTGGATCAGCGCCTGGCGGTGAGTGAATACATTGCCGGGGATGAGTACACCATCGCCGATATCGCGATCTGGCCTTGGTATGGCGGGTTGGTAAAAGGCCGTTTGTATGGCGCGGCGGAGTTTTTGGCGGTGCATGAGTACACGCATGTGTTGCGCTGGGCGGATGCGATTGAAGCGCGGCCGGCGGTGCAGCGGGGGCGTAGGGTGAACCGGGTATCCGGCGAGCCTGCGGAGCAATTGGCCGAGCGCCACTCTGCAAGCGACCTGGACTAAAACTGTGGGAGCGGGCTTGCTCGCGAATGCGGTGTGTCAGTCAACAGATTCATTGGCTGATCCACCGCATTCGCGAGCAAGCCCGCTCCCACATTTGGATTTGTGTACCCAAGTTTATTTGTAGCGCTGCTCAAACACCGCCACCTGTTCCGGCTTGATCAGCTCAAACGGCACCCACACTTCCGATTCAATCGGCTCGCCCTTGATCATCCGGACCGCCGCCTGCACCGCTTGGGTTGCCTGGGCTTTCGGGTCCTGAAACACCGACGCCGTCAGCAAGCCACGCTTGATCGCCGCCAGGCCATCGGGCAAGCCGTCGATGCCGATAATCGCCACTTCGCCCTTGGCTTTCCCGGCTTGCTGCAACGCCATGGCCGCGCCAATCGCCATTTCATCGTTGTTGGCGACGATCGCATCGAACTGTGTACCCGCCAGTAACCAGTTGCTGGTCAAGTCCATGCCCTTGCTGCGTTGCCATTCGGCGCTTTGCTGCTCCACCACCTTGATGCCGGGAAAGTCCTTGAGCACCTGTTTGGCGCCCTCGGTGCGGTCATGGGTGGCGTTTTGCGCAAGGTCACCCATGATAATCGCCACGTTGCCCTTGCCGCCAAGTTTTTCCGCGAGGTAGCGCATCTGCAATTGCCCGGCCTCGATGTCGTTGGAGGCCACGGTGACGACGCCCTTGGGCAGCGTGCGTTCATCCGGGTGGCGGTTGACGTACACCAGTGGCGTCTTCGCGGCGGTGGCTGCGCGGGTGATGTTGGCGGTGGCGGCGGTATCCACCGGCAGCACGATCACCGCGTCGACTTTCTGGTTGAGAAAGCCTTCGACCTGGTTGAGCTGGCGCACCACGTCGCCCTGGGCGTCTTCGAACTGGATCTGCACGTCCTGCTGTTGGGCGGCGGTTTCGAGGCCGGTGCGTACGTAGGTCATGAAGTTGTCGTCGACCCGGGCAATGCTCACGCCGATACGGTAAGCGGCGAACGTCCATTGGCTGAACAGCAGTAACAGCGTGGCAACGAACAACGAATAGCGGTTCATAAGGGTGATCCTTTTATTGTTATAGGGTGAATGCTTGGCGGAAACGCTCCAAGGCCAGTTCGCTGTCGCCGCTGGCCCAGCCTTCCAGTCCGACCACGCCGCTGTAGCCCATGGCGTGCAACGCCCTGGCAATGGCCGGGTAGTGGATTTCTCCCGTGCCGGGTTCCTGGCGGCCCGGCACGTCGGCGACCTGGATTTCACCGATGGCGCTACCGGCGCGCTGGATCAATTCGATCAGGTTTCCTTCGCCGATCTGCGCGTGGTACAGGTCCAGGTTCATCTTCAGGTGTGGGCTGCCCACGGCTTCGATCAGCGCCAGGGTGTCGTCGGCGCGGGCGAATGGGGTGCCGGGGTGATCGACGTCGGTGTTGAGGTTTTCCAGCAGGAACACGCGGCCGGCGTCTTCGCCCAGGCGGGCGATTTTTTCCAGGGTTTTGCAGGCGCTCAGCCACATGCGCGCGGTGGTCCGGGACACCGGCTGCACGGGCAGGCCGCCGTCACCCAGGCCGGTGCCGTGCAGGTTGAGGCTGGGGCAGTTCAATTGCTCGGCTACCCTCAAGGATTCGCGGGCGCTGTCGAGCAATTGGCGGATGCCGTCGGGGTCGGTGAGGGTGCCGGTGATGTAGCCGGTCATCGAGGTGAAATCGGCACCGGTGGCGGCGAGGGCATTGATGTCCTTGTCGGTCCAGTTCCAGATCTCGGCGCTGAACCCCAGCGCGTGAATACGCTGTACGCGCTCGATAAAGGGCAGGTCGAGAAACACCATCTCGGCACTGACCGCCAGTGTGAACGGGATCATCGCTGGGCTCCCTGCACGGCGACGGCCTTGCCCGTTTCGAACGACTCGATGCAGGCGCGCGCAATCGCCAGGGCCGCGCGCGCATCTTCGCCGCTGGCCAGGGGCTTGGCGCCGCTGCGCAGGCAGTCGACGAAGTGGTTGAGCTCGGCAATGTAGGCGTCGCGCAGCAGGTCAGTGTCCAGGCGTAGAGTGTCGGCCTGGATGCCTTGGGCCAGGTAGCGCACCAGGTCGGATTCAGTGACGCTGCCCATGCTCAGCATGCCTGCGCTGCCGAACACTTCGCCGCGCACATCGTAGCCATACACGGCCTGGAAGTTGGCCTCGGCGGTGGCAATCGCGCCATTGTCGAAGCGGATCGTGACCACGGCGGTGTCGAGGAAACCTTTGCTTTTGTATTCCGGAGCGATCAGCGCGTCGGCCATTACGTACACCTGTACCGCTTCGGCGCCGGGGTTGAGGTAGCGCAGGGTGTCGAAGTCGTGGATCAGGGTTTCCAGGAAAATCACCCATTGCGGTGAAGCGGCCGGGTTGTTCAATGCCGGGTCGCGGGTCAGCGAGCGCAACAGTTGCGGCGTGCCGATACGGCCGGCGACGACGTCGAGGTGGGCAGTACGGAAGCTTTTGGCGAAACGCCGGTTGAAGCCGACCTGCAAGGGCACCCGCGCATCGGCTGCGGCGGCGATGGCGCGGTCGGCTTCGTCCAGGGTGATGGCCATCGGTTTTTCGCAGAAGATGCCTTTGCCGGCGCGCGCGGCGCTGATCACCAGTTCGGCGTGGCTGCGCGCGGGGGCGGCGATGAGTACGCCGTCGATATCCGGGTCGTCGAGCAGTTGTTGCGGGTCGGTGTAGACCTTGGCTACCCCCAGTTCAGCGGCAAGGCGGGCGGCTTGGCCCGGAGTCGGGTCGGCAATGGCGGCCAGGCTGGCACCGGGGATGTGTCGCGCAGCCGTGAGTCCGTGGAAGCTGCCCATGCGACCAGCCCCGATCAAGCCCAGGCGGATGTTCTGTGTACTCATGAAATAAACCCCTTTTTATTATTGGCCTCAGGACAGTCCTGATGGGCGAAGAGGTAGGAGCAAGGGCTGTGCCAATTCATAACTTGCTGATATTTATGAATTTATAAATACATATAAACAAAAAGTGTTCATTTTGATGACATGTCTATACTGACATGTCAAAAACATGAACACGGATGCCCCCAATGACCATGACGTTCAGCGTGCAAGACCTCGACTACCTGACGGCCTTGGGGCCTGCCGCGCTGAATGACGGACCTGTGTCCGCGCTGGAGCAGGCGTGGCGGGAGTGCCTGGCCGGCCGGGTCGAGCGCCCTGGCGACGTCCGGCAAGTCATCTGGGATTCCTGGCGGCGCAGCGTCGAGGCCGGTATCGATCCCGATGACAGCGGGTATCGCTTCGTGGCGCCCCGCGACCTTGATGCCACCCTGGCAACTCACCGCGTGCTGATCGCTACCGCCGCGCAAGTCATGCACGGCTTGCTGGCCTACAACCCGCGCGGCCATATCAACCTCACTGATGCCGACGGCACCACCCTGTATTTCTGCGGGCTGGACATCACCCCGGTGGGCAGCCGCCTGCTGGAATCCGTGCAAGGCACCAACTGCACCGGGTTGGCCCTGGCCGAAGATCGCCTGGTGTATGTGCTGGCCGAGGAAAATTTTGGTCGTGGCCTGCGCCAGCGCCGCATGCACTGCGCCGCCGCGCCGATCAAGAATGCCCAGGGTGAAACCCTGGCGATGCTGACACTCACCGCCGAGCCCGGCTGGTTTCACTTTCATACCCTCGGCACCGTGCAGGCGGCGGCCGAAGCCGTATCACGGCAGATGGCCCTGCAAGGCCTGCTGGAAGAACAGCAAACCGTCCTCGAAGTGCTCAACGAAGGCCTGGTGGTGCTGGACGAGCGCGGCTGCATCAAGGCGCTCAACCGCTATGCCCGGCAATTGTTCCGGGTGGGGCTGGAGCTGATCGGTCGCCCGTTCCAGCACCTGGGCCGCAGTGAGTTGGGTGATGCGACGGGGGAGCCTGTGCGCGACCTGGATTGCACCTTTCATCTGCACGACCGCAGCCAGCTCGCTTGCCTGGTTTCAGTCTGCCCGCTGGAGCAGGGCGGGGTGATCGTATCGGTGCGCGAGAACCGCCGTATCCGCGAAATTACCCGGCGCATTATCGGCACCCAGGCCCGCTACACCTTTGAAACCATCCAGGGCCACTCGCGCGCTATCCAGGACGCGCTGCACCTGGGCCGCATCGCCAGTCGCAGTGAGTCCACCACCTTGATCCTCGGCGAAAGCGGTACCGGCAAAGAGCTGTTTGCCCAAGCGATCCATAACGGCAGCGACCGTTGCACTGGGCCCTTTGTGGCGGTCAACTGCGGCGCCATCCCGCGAGACCTGGTGCAAAGCGAGCTATTCGGGCATGTCGAAGGCGCGTTCACCGGCTCAGCCCGTGGCGGCTCAGCGGGCAAGTTCGAACTGGCGGAGGGCGGCACTATCTTCCTGGATGAGATTGGCGACATGTCTTTCGATGCCCAGGTCAGCCTGCTGCGGGTGTTGCAGGAGGGTGAAATCACCCGCGTGGGGGCGAAGAGTTCGCGCCAAGTGAACGTGCGCATCATCGCCGCCACCCATCGCAATTTGAGCCAGGCGGTGGCAGAGGGCGCGTTTCGAGAAGACCTCTACTACCGCCTCAACGTGTTGAACCTGACCGTGCCGCCACTGCGCATGCGCCGCGACGATATACCGCTGCTGGCGCGGCACTTTCTTGCCCGCTGCGCGCGTTCACTGCGTAAATCGGTGCAGGGTTTTTCCCCGGACGCCATGGCGCTGCTCTCGGCCTACGGCTGGCCGGGCAATGTGCGGGAGCTGGAAAACAGCATTGAACGGGCAACCAACCTGGCGACGGGTGAACTGATCCAGCCTGTCGACCTGCCCTTGGAAAGCAAGCCGCGCGCAACGCTGCGCACTGACGAAGCGCAACCGCCCCAGGACCTGAGCAGCCATGAAATGCACGCCATCGTCGCCGCGCTCGAAAGCACCCGCGGCAACATCCGCCTGGCCGCCCGGCAGCTAAACGTGTCGCGGGGCGGGTTGTATAACAAGATGAGCCGGTTCGGCCTGAATGCCACGGATTTTCGTGGCGGCTAACCGCGTCGCAGGGCTAGGGCTTCAACTGCTTCCAGTCAATCGCAAAGCGCGCCAGGTATTTACGCAGGCGATCCGCATCGTTGGGCTGGGCCTTGGCCTGGCGGGATACACCGAACAAGCGGCGGCCGGCGTCGGATAGGCTATCGGATTGCAGGCACACCTCGATGACGGCCTTGAGTTGCAACTGGTCGAACAGGTCCAGGTCGGCGGGCAGCAGGGTGTGTGGCTCGGACAGCCCCCAGGCGTAGCGCAGGCGTTGGATTTCTTCTTCGGCCTGGGCCTCATCGATACGTCCGCTGTCGGCCAGGGTCGCCATGCGCGTGATCGACGCAGACAGCTCGCGAAAGTTACCCAGCCACGCCGCTTCGCTGGAACAGGCGAACGCCAGGTAGCGGCGGCGCGCTTCGAGGTTGAAGCGCACGCGGCGGCCTTGCTCGCGGGCGTGGCGCTCCAGCTCGAAATCGATATTGGGCTCGATGTCTTCGCGCCTCCCCGCCAAGCCCGGCAGATCAAAGGTCCACAGGTTGATGCGCGCGTACAGGTCTTCGCGGAACAGCCCTTCGGCCACGCGCCCGCGCAGGTCGCGATGGGTGCCGGCGATGATCAGGAAGTCACTGGCCACTTCGCGGTCGGCGCCCATGGGGTAGAAGCGCTTTTCTTCGATGGCTTTAAGCAGCATCGCTTGTTCATCAGGGCCCAGTTCGCCGATTTCATCAAGGAACAACATGCCGCCATCCGCCGCGCGCAGCAGGCCGTCGCGCGCGTTTTGTGCGCCGGTGAAGGCGCCCTTGGTATGCCCGAACAACGCCGACATAGCACCATCGCCGCGCAGCGTGGCGCAGTTGACTTCCACGAAGCGCCCTTGCACTTGATGGCGGCTGCGCTTGAGTTCGTAGATGCGGCGGGCGAGGAACGACTTGCCCGCGCCCGTGGGGCCGATCAGCAGCATCGGCGCCGTGGAGCGCACGGCCACGCGTTCGATCTGCTCGATGGAGGCATTGAACGCGCTGTTGCGTGTGGCGATCCCCGACTTGAGAAACGCCAGGCCTTCCAGGCGCTGGTGGGCGAAGCGTGAGGCGATGCGGTCGTAGCGTGACAGGTCGAGATCGATCAGGGTGTGTGTGCCCGTGGCGGGCGCGGTGTCGTCAAGGCGGCGGCTGGGCGCGGTCTGGATCAACCGAGCGGGCAGGTTGCGCGCCTCGGTCAGCAGGAACCAGCAAATCTGCGCCACGTGCGTACCGGTCGTGATGTGGACCAGGTAGTCCTCGTGTTCGGTGTCGAAGCGGTAGTCGGTGGTGAAGTCGTGTAGCGCGCCGTAGACCTCTTCGAAATCCCAGGGGTTGTTCAGCGGCATGGGGTGCAGGCGCACCTCGGTGTGGGGCGAGATCTGCTGGACATCGGCGCGCAGCCGCTCGGCGAGGCTGACGTCACGGGCGTCGATGTCGTGGATCAGCTCCAGGCGATCAATCTGCAGGGTGTCCTGCTGGCACAGGCCGACGCTGGGGCGCCAGTGATTCCAGCGGTTGGCGCCTTTGCCGACGCGATCCAGCTTGGAGCCGATAAACCCGATGGCGACGGTGCGCTTGTGTTTCATGGATAGACCAAAATATAAGTAACGATATGTGAGGATATGAAGTTGGCGATCAGCTTGTCATGGTTTTTTTAGGTGTGAGTTATCCGTTGTTAAAAATAACGATATAAAACAATTAGATATTTATTTTTAGAGCGACTTTTAAAAACCTGGCACGCCCGCTGCTATGTCCCTACCAACGCCGCAGCGCCGGCTTTCAAAAAAAGAATCGAGATCATGCAAGAGAAAACCTACCAACTGCTGGAAGTCGCCGACGGCAAGCCGATCAAACTCTGGACCCAGGGCGTGCCGGTCGAGCCCGAGGCCCGCCAGCAACTGATGAATACCGCCAAGATGCCGTTTATCTTCAAGCACCTTGCGGTGATGCCGGATGTGCACTTGGGCAAGGGTTCGACCATCGGCAGCGTGATCCCTACCGTGGGCGCAATCATCCCGGCAGCGGTGGGCGTGGATATTGGCTGCGGCATGATCGCCGCGCGTACCACGCTGACCGCCAGCGACTTGCCCGACAACCTCCACGGCCTGCGTTGCGCCATCGAGGCCGCCGTACCCCATGGCCGCACTCGCAGCCGTAAGGGCCGCGACAAGGGAGCATGGGAAGACGTGCCGGCCCAGGCCGATCAGGCATGGACGGCGTTGCATCCGCGCTTCAAGGCGATCACTGACAAGTACCCGCAACTGGAACGCAGTAACAACCGCCAGCACCTCGGCACCCTGGGCGGCGGCAACCACTTTGTCGAGGTGTGCCTGGATGAAGCCAACCGTGTCTGGTTCATGTTGCACAGCGGTTCGCGTGGCGTGGGTAACGCCATCGGCAACCTGTTTATCCAGTTGGCCCAGGCGGATATGCAGCAACACCTGGCGAATTTGCCGGACCGCGACCTGGCGTATTTCGAAGAGGGCAGCCAGCACTTCGATGACTACGTGGAAGCGGTGGGCTGGGCTCAGGATTTCGCCCGGCAGAACCGCGAGTTGATGATGCGCGCGGTGGTCCAGGCCACACGCCAAGTGATCAGCAAACCGTTTGAAGTGGCGCTGGAAGCGGTGAACTGTCATCACAACTACGTGCAAAAAGAGCGGCATTTTGGCGAAGACATCCTGGTGACGCGCAAGGGCGCGGTGTCGGCGAAGAAGGGCGAGCTGGGGATTATTCCGGGCTCCATGGGCGCCAAAAGCTTCATCGTGCGTGGATTGGGCAACGAAGAGTCGTTCTGCTCGTGCAGCCACGGCGCCGGCCGCACCATGAGCCGTACCAAGGCGAAGAACACCTTCACCCTGGCCGACCAGATCCGCGCAACAGCCCATGTGGAGTGCCGCAAGGACGCCGATGTGATCGATGAAATTCCGATGGCCTACAAGGACATCGACCAAGTCATGCACGCCCAGCGCGAGCTGGTGGAAGTGCTGCACACCTTGCGTCAAGTGGTGTGCGTCAAAGGATAAGAGGGGAATAGAGATGGAAAGGGAAGAACGCCACCCATTGAGCGACGCCATGCGCGCGCGGGTGCTTCAGGAGTTGGAGCGCATAGAGCGCGAGCGCAATGTGACGGTGCTGTATGCCTGCGAATCCGGCAGCCGGGCCTGGGGTTTTGCCTCCACCGACAGCGACTACGACGTGCGTTTTGTCTACGTGGAAAAACCTGATTGGTTCATGCAGGTGGATACGCCGCGCGACGTGATCGAACGGCCGTTGGATGACGAGTTGGACGTGAGCGGCTGGGAGTTGCGCAAGACCTTGGGCCTGTTGCGCAAATCCAACCCCACGCTGCTGGAATGGCTTGATTCGCCGCTGGTGTATCGCCAGGAGACCGAGGCCACGGCGCAATTGCGTGCCCTGGCCGAGGCGTTCTACAGCCCGCCGGCGGCGCGCAATCATTACCTGTCGATGGCCAAGAAGAACTTTCGCGGCTATCTGCAAGGCGACACGGTGCGGTTCAAGAAGTACTTCTACGTACTGCGACCGTTGTTGGCAGTGCGTTGGATCGACCTGGGGCTGGGGCGGCCGCCGATGACCTTCGCCGATTTGTTGAGCACAGTGGATGACGCACAACTGCTCGATGAGGTCGCAACCCTGCTGGTGTTGAAACGCAATGCCGGGGAAGCGGCCTACGGGCCACGGCGCCCGGCATTGCACGCCTACATACAGCGTGAACTGGAACGCGAAGTGCCGGTATTGCCACGCACCCATGAAGACTCCCAACAACTGGACCACTACCTGCGGGACACGGTCAAACGCTTTGCTTAAGGATAGATATGAAACAGGACCTCATTGAACTCGACGGCGCCATCGGCGGTGGCCAGGTACTGCGCAGCGGGCTCAGCCTGTCGATGGTGACCGGGTTGACCCTGCGCATCAAAAACATCCGCGCCAAGCGCAGTCGGCCAGGCTTGATGCGTCAACACCTGACCGCCGTGCTGGCGGCGGCGCAGGTCTGTGGTGCCAAGGTGCAAGGTGCTGAACTGGGCTCGCAAACACTGGTGTTCGAACCCGGGCCGATTCAAGGGGGCGAATACCGGTTTTCAATTGGCACAGCCGGCAGTTGCACCCTAGTGCTGCAGACCTTGTTGCCGGCATTGCTGCGCGCACCCACGGCCAGCCGCGTGACGATCTGCGGCGGCACCCATAACCCGCTGGCACCGCCGGTGGACTTCCTGCAGCGCGCCTGGCTTCCATTGTTGCAGCGTATGGGCGCGCGCATCGAATTGAGCCTGAACCGCTACGGGTTTGTACCGGCTGGCGGTGGTGAGTTAGAGGCGTTTATCCAACCCAGCGAGCTGATGCCGCTGCAGTTGATGCAGCGCGGAAAACTGCTCGCAGCCCGCGCGGTAACCCTTAACGCAGGGTTGCCCGCCCAAGTGAGCGAGCGCCAGTTCAAGCGCGTGCGCCAGCGTCTATCGTTTGCGGACACGCAACTGTTCCCGGTCGAGATTGACCCGGAACAGGGCCCAGGCAACGTGCTGATGCTGGAGTTCGTCCACGAGCATGTCACCGAACTATTCAGTGCCTTTGGCATGGCCAAGGTGCGCGCCGAAACGGTGGCCGACCAGGCTATCGACCAGGCCAGTGAGTGGCGGGGCACCGACACGGCAGTAGGCGAACACCTGGCCGATCAGTTGCTGTTGCCAATGGCGCTGGCGGGTGGCGGCCATTTCACCACGTCGCACATGAGCGAGCATTTGCACAGCAACATGCTGGTGATCCAGCGCTTCCTGCCCGTGGTGATCGAGAGTCACGTGCTGGAGGCGGGCGGCTTGAAGGTCGAGTGCCGAGCGCGCTAGAGATTCTCCGACGTCACAATCTGCGGCGGTATATGCACCCGATGCCGCACCGGATCGAACCCCTCGGCGCTCTGCAATTCCACCATCAACGCCACCAATGCCACGGCCGTCCGCCCCGGCTGCGAGTCCATCACCACATCAATCAAACCCTGGCTCAGCGCTTGGCGCGACAGCTCGGTCGATTCCTGCAAAATGCAACACAACGTCGGCCGTTTGGGCAGTTGGGCCAGAGCGCTGATGATGCCATCACCGCCGCCGCCCACCACGCACAGCCCGCGCAGGTCACTGTGACGGCTGATCAGGTCGAGTGTGGCTTCTTCGGTGATGTCGCAGTTATCCAGGTTGATCAGCGGCTCCAACGGCTTGAGCCCCGGCGCATGTTCGGCCAGGTAGCTGTGCAGGCCTTCGACCCGCGCCTGGTGGCCGAGAAAACGATGGCCGCCGAGCAAGATCCCCACGCTGCCTTTGCGTGCGCCGCAGGTGCGGGCGAGCAACCAGCCCATGGTGCGGCCGACCACGTGGTTGTCCTGGCCCACATAGGGCTCCTCGGCGTTTTCGTGGATATCCGAAAGCAGGGCGACCACCGGCACGCCGGCTGCGCGGATCTGCGTCAGGCAGGCGTTGATCAGTGGGTGGGCAAAACTGACCACCGCGAGGCCATCGCACTGCACGGCCAACTGTTCGATTTGCGCGACGATGGCGCTGGGCGTGCGATCGATGATGTATTCGAACTGGCATGTGAGGTTGGCACCGGCATGCTGCTCGGCTGCATCGCTGATGGCACGGGCCAGGTTGGCGTAGAACGCCTGGGCGGTGCCCAGCAACAGGATGCCTAGGCGGTAGGTCGGGCGCCGTTCGCGAATGCGCTGGCCAATCAGCCGCGCGGCAAAGTAACCCACGGCTTCGGCGGCCTGGAACACCTGTTCGGCTGTGTCAGGATTGACCGGCGCACGGGCATTCAATACCCGGTCGACGGTGGCCACACTCAGCCCGGCCTGGGCGGCGACGGTGGCAATGGTTGGGCGTTTATTGTTGTTCATGACAAGCCCCTTGAGCGTCTTGATAGAAAACTATCAAGCTCCGCTGGGCCTGGATGATAGCTTGATAGGGAATGGATTCAAGGCCTTGAGGGTGATTTAGGCGTTCTCTATCGTGGGTTTCACAAAGCACCTGAAACCACCCGCTTGCGGAGAACAATAACAATGCCTGAACACACCGCTCATCCCGCCCGCCGCGACTACAGCCTCACCGGCCCCGAAGCCGCCCGCGCTTTTGATAAAGGCCTGGTCTCGGCCAGTTGGTACCAGTCGCCCGTCTCGCGTAAACGCATGAAAGAACTGATGCAGCGCCGCGACGGCCCGGCCTTGCTCGACACCGCCATTTGGGTGACCGCGCTGTTCGCCACCGGTTTTGGCGGATACTGGTTCTGGGGCACCTGGGCCTGCGTGCCGTTTTTCCTGGCCTATGGCGTGCTGTACGGCACCGCGTCTAACCCGCGCTGGCACGAAACCGGCCATGGCACGGCGTTCAAAACCCGTTGGATGAACGACGTGCTGTACCAGGTTGCAAGCTTCATGTGCCTCTTCGAGCCCCATGTGTGGCGCTGGAGCCATGCCCGTCACCACACCGACACCATCGTCGTCGGCCGCGATCCGGAGATTGTCGAGCCGCGCCCACCGCGCTTCTCGATGATGTTCTTGAGCCTGTTCAATTTGCCCCTGGCCTGGAAGACATTCAGCGGCGTGGCGCGCCATGCCATTGGCCGGATGAGTGCCCAGGAGGCAGACTTTATCCCCGAATCCGAATGGCCCAAGGTGTTCCGCGCGGCGCGAATCTGGGTCGGCATCTACGCCGTGGTGATCGGCACCGCCTTGTACCTGCACAGCTGGCTGCCGCTGATGCTGATTGGCCTGCCGAGTATCTACGGCGCCTGGCTGGGCTATGTTTTCGGCCTCACTCAACACGTGGGCCTGGCCGAGGACGTGCTCGACCACCGCAGCAACTGCCGCACCATTTATATGAACCGTGTGCTGCGCTTTATCTACATGGACATGAACTACCACCTCGAACACCACATGTACCCGATGGTGCCGTATCACGCCCTGGCGCAATTGCACGAAGAAATACGCGGCGACTGCCCGCCGCCGTACGCGAATATTTTCGAGGCGTACAAGGAAATCCTGCCGACCATCTGGAAGCAGCGCAGTGATCCAAACTATTTCATCCAGCGCCCGATACACCCGCGAACAGAACCGGCGGCCAATGCCCCGGTGCATGCAGAAGCCGCTGCCGGCTGAACTCCCTCCAAGAACAAGAGAAAACGCCATGAACGATCAATGGATCGACGTCTGCGCCGTGGGCGAAATAGACGAAGAAGACGTGCTGCGCTTCGACCACGGGCCGCACACCTACGCGGTGTACCGCTCGGCCGACAATGAATTTTTCGCCACCGCGGGTCTGTGCACCCACGAAAAAATTCACCTGGCCGACGGCCTGGTGATGGACCACATCATCGAGTGCCCCAAGCACAACGGGCGCTTCGATTACCGCACCGGCAAGGCCATGGGCGCGCCGGTGTGCGTCAACCTCAAGACCTACCCGGTGCGGGTCGAAGCGGGGCGGGTATTGCTCGCCGTCACGGCTTGATGATGCACGAGGCTCTGATTATCGTCGGCGCCGGCCATGCCGGTGGCCGTGCGGCGCTGACCTTGCGCGAAGAAGGTTATACCGGGCGGCTGATACTGATCGGCGATGAGCCGCACGTGCCCTACGAGCGGCCGCCGCTGTCCAAAGGCCTGTTGCAGGGCACAGCGGATTTGGCCGGGTGCAGCCTGTGCGACAGCGCGCGGCTGGCCGAACTGGATATTGAGCATATCGCCGGCAATCCGGTGACTCGCTTGGAGCCGCAACACCATCGCCTGCAACTCGCCGACGGCCAGTGGCTGCCGTATGCCGGTCTGCTGTTGGCCACTGGCGGCAGGGCACGACGATTGCCTCAGGCGCAGGCCAATGTGCTTTACCTGCGCACCCACGATGAGGCGCTGGCCTTGCGCAGTGTCCTGAACCCCGGCACGCGGCTGGTGGTGGTGGGTGGCGGGTTTATCGGGCTGGAAGTGGCGGCGACAGCACGCGGCCTGGGTTGTGAGGTGACGGTGCTGGAAGCCGGACCGCGCCTGGCGGGCCGGGTGTTGCCGGCGGTTATCTCCCAAGCGTTGCTGGATTTGCATCGTCGCCAAGGGGTGGATGTGCGTTTGAACATGGCGCTGGAATCCATCCAGGCCGACGCCGTGCTGTTGGTGGACGGGCAGCGGTTGCCCTGCGACTGGGTGGTGGTCGGGATCGGCATGCAGCCCAATATCGAACTGGCCGTATTGGCAGGGTTGGAAGTAGGGCAGGGCATTCGTGTCGATGCGTACCTGCGCACCAGCGCGCCGAACATTTATGCAGCCGGCGACGTGTGTGAGTTTGAGCGCGACGGCCTTTATCAGCGTCAAGAAACCTGGCGCAACGCCGACGCCCAGGGGCGGCATGCGGCGCTGAACCTGCTGGGCCGCAATGTGCCGTTCGAGACACTCCCCGGTTTCTGGTCCGATCAGTACGATTGGGGTGTGCAGAACGTGGGTGTGATCACGCCGCTTACGGTCAGTCGGCCATTGCCGGGCGGCGGCTTGCTGCTGTTCTACCTGGATGCCGAGCATCATCTGCACGGTGCGTGCGGTTGGGCGCCGGGCAACAGCGTGGCCAAGGACATCAAGCTGTGCGAACGCCTGATCACAGCACGCGTTGCGCTCAATACGACCAGCCTGGCCGACCCCGAACTGTCCCTCAAACACATCCTGCGAGGCTGATATGCGCCAATTCCTGGTGTTCCAATCCCTTTGGGCCATGCAAACCGAGCCCGGCCCCCTCGAAGCCCAGCTCGAGCGCATCAAAGCCGCCGGTTTCGACGGCATCACCGACCATTACTTCAAGCCCGCCGACGTCTCACGCCTGCACGCCGCCGCCACGGCCAGGGGCTTGCAGATCGAAGGCCAGCTGTTTCCGCAATCGGTGGATGATCTGGCGGCGGCACTGGACGTAATCAGCCGCTACGGCTGCCACCACCTCACCCTGCAAGCCGACGTGCGCCCGCGCACCCAAGCCGAGGCCGCGCGGTTGGTCGAAGGCTGGCAGCGCTTGGCCGAGCAGGTGGACTTTCCTGTGCTGCTGGAAACCCATCGTTATCGGCTCACCAATGATCTGTTGTTCACCCTCGACCTGCTGGCACAGATGCCCGATTTGAAGCTGCTGGCCGACCTGTCCCACTACGTGGTTGGGCGTGAGTTGCCGGAGCCAGGGGCCGATGAAGATGATGAACAGATCCGCACGATATTGCGCCACAGCTGGGGTTTCCACGGTCGCGTGGCCAGCAGTGAACAGGTGCAGGTGTCGCTGGACTTTCCCCAGCATCAAGGCTGGGTACAGCGTTTTACCCAGTGGTGGCGCTACGGGATCGAAGACTGGCTGGCCCGGCCCGATACGCCGCAAAGCCTGAGCTTCACCTGCGAATTGGGCCCGCCGCCCTATGCGATCACCGGCGCGGATGGGCGTGAGATCAGTGATCGCTGGGCGGAAGCGCTGAAGCTGCAGGCGCTGATTCGGCAGGTGTGGCAAAGCTGTCAGTGATGACCTTGGACCCGGTGTTCAAGACAAAGCAGCTCCCAGATTAGATTTGTGTTGGTTTTAAGATAGCGTCAGTTCAACTCAACAACCCGGTACTCACCGCCACAATCAGGAACACCCCCAGCAGCGCGCGATAAATCACGAACGGCCAGGTGGAGAATCGCTCCAAAAACTTCATCAGGCCCCAGATCGCAAAAAACGCCGAGACGCTCGCCACCACCAAACCAAAGATCAAATGCGGCCAGGCATGGGCCGGCATATCGGCGTGCAGCAGCACCCACAGTTCTTTCAAACCGGCGAGGGCGATGGCGGGCAGGCCCAACAGGAAAGAAAAGCGCGCCGCTTCCTCACGTTTGAAGTTGAGAAACAGTGCCGCCGTCAGCGTGGAGCCGGAGCGCGACACCCCTGGAATCAACGCGCCAATCTGCGCCACTCCCACGATCAACGCATCCCGCAGGCGCATTTCACTCACCTCCCGGGTGTGGCGTGCACGGACTTCCGCCACCGCCATCAGAATCGCCATGACCACACAGGAAATCCCGATCACCATCAGCCCACGCAACGGCGAGTTGCAGGCATTCAAGGTCGAAGACAGCGCCAGGCCGGCGATGCCGATAGGAAGGGTCGCCAGCACTATTGCCACCGCCAGCTTGAACCACCGGTCGTTGTAGTCACCCCGGCGCACCGCGCTGATGCTGCCGGTGGTCACTTGGCGTACATCGCGCCAGAAATAACTGACCACCGCGGCCAGTGCCGCCAACTGCATGGCTGCGGAAAACGCCGAGCCGGGGTCTTGCCAGCCGAGCAGGGCGGGTACTACGCGCATATGGGCGGTGGACGACACCGGCAGCAGTTCAGTAATGCCCTGGATCACGCCCAGGATGAAGATCTGCAGGTAGTCCAGGGAGGCAAAACCTACATCCAGGCCGGCGGTACAGACGTTTGTCAAAATACGTGTCCTTGAAAAAGAGCGGCAAT
Source organism: Pseudomonas sp. H1_A03 (assembly GCF_054685145.1). Lineage (NCBI taxonomy): Bacteria > Pseudomonadati > Pseudomonadota > Gammaproteobacteria > Pseudomonadales > Pseudomonadaceae > Pseudomonas > Pseudomonas sp. H1_A03. The sequence goes on along the minus strand of NZ_CP162829.1, from coordinate 5,055,767 downwards.
TTCGCGGAGTTTATTCGAAATGTTTCAAGGTTTCGGAAGGGGTAAGAGCTTTTTGCATTCGGTTCAGCAAGTAGAAAGGTTGGCCACACTATTGGACTGTGCTCAGGTTTTGTGAACAATGGCGCCCTGCGTTTTTTCACTGAGGGTCCCATGCCTGAAACCACCGTCGAATTGATCCAGACCGGCCCTGAAGAAGCCGAGCTGATCCGCAATCTCTACCAGTATTACGCCTATGAGTCCTCGGACTGGGAACAGGAAGATGTCGAGGCGGACGGCCGTTTCTACATTCACGACGAACACCTGGCCCGCTATTGGCAAGACCCGCAATGGAGCGCCAACCTGCTGCTGGTCGATGGCTACATAGCCGGCTTCCTGCTGATCGAAGGCAGCGAACTGCCGGGTATCGACGCTCTGGAACTGGCTGACCTGTTCATCCTCAAGCGCTATCGGCGCAAAGGCATCGGCCGCGCCATCGCCAGCCAGGTGCTGTGCAGCGGCGAGGCGGATTGGCTGGTGCGCTTTTACGACCAGGATGAAGTGTCCCAGGCGTTCTGGCGCACGGTGCTGGACAACCTGCCGCGCCCGGTACAGGCGATTGAGTTGGCGGATGATCCGCAGTTGGTGAGTTACCTGGTGACACGCGCGGTGTTGCACTAAGCGCGAGGTTGAACTTAACGCAGGGGGGCGCCTCAGAGGCTTGTCGGCCGCTGGGGCCCTGAATTTCACAAGGATGCGAAATGAACACGTCTTCTCTGTTCAAACACCTCGTTGGCGCTGCGGTGCTGCTGGCCTTGGGCGGTTGCCTGACGATGTCGGGCGATTACAAGGTCACCGCAGTGGACGCCAACGGCGCCCCGGTCAAAATGGTTTTCACCACCCGTGGCAGCGGCATCTACTCCGTGCGTAACGCGTTCTGCCTGAACTACCCCAAGGGCACGGTGACCATCCGCGACCTGAACACCGGGGAAGAACTCAGCAGCGAAAGCCCTTACCACTGCCGCTAGACGCTCTAGCTCCTGAACAACGCCTGCTGCATCGCCTGCGGCGGCTGCCCGAACGCCCTGAGAAACGCCTGGCGCATGCGTTCGCGGTCACCAAACCCGGTCTCACGGGCCACCACTTCCACGGGATGACGACTGGTTTCCATCATCGCCCGTGCGGCCTCTACCCGCAGGGACTCGATGGCCTTGGCCGGCGTTTGCCCGGTTTCTTCGCGAAACACCCGGCTGAACTGGCGTGGGCTCAGCCGGGCAACATCGGCCAGGGCTTCCACCGAGAGGTCATGGGTCAGGTTCTCACGGGCATAGGCCAGGGCCAGTTGTACGCGGTCTGACTTGGGGTCCAGTTCCAACAGCGCCGACAACTGCGATTGTTCACTGCCCCGACGTTGGGCGATCACCAGCTTGCGTGCAATGCGCCGCGCGAGGTCGCTGCCCAGGTCGTTCTCCACCATTGCCAACGCCAAGTCCACCCCGGCGCTCATGCCAGCGCCGGTCCATACCTGGCCGTCGACGACGAACAACTTGTCCTCTTCCAGGTGGATATCCGGGTAGCGCTTGCGAAAGGCCGGCGCGTGAATCCAATGGGTGGTGGTGCGCTTGCCCTCCAGCAAGCCGGCTTCTGCCAGCACGAAGATGCCCATGCACAACGAGGCGACGCGTCGCGATTGGGCCGAGGCGGCCTTGACCAGTTCCAGCAGGTTCGCTTCCGGCAGGCGAAACTCCAGGTAGCCGCTGACGATCAGCGTGTCGTAGCCCTGCGGCCGTATCGGCATGGTGTTCACCGAGAATCCCTGGGAGGTCATCACCGCGCCGCCACTTTCCGACACCAGGTGAAACTCATAGGCCGGCTCGCCGCGCAGCAGGTTTGCACACTCGAACACCGAGCCCAGGCTGAGGCTCAGGGATTGGAAGTTCGGGTAAACCATCAGCGCAACGCTGTGCATCGCATGTCTCCAGAAGCGTGGGAGGGGGATTGTCGGTGGCTGCCGGAAAAACGGCAACCGACTTTGCCGCATGTCCGGAATCCTTGCGGATCTGACATTGTGCGCGTTTTACCCGGCCCCTAACATTCACTCAACGAACTAGACGACTGGTCTAATCGGACGGGATGAAAAATGAGCCGCGAAACTAAAAGTGCAAGGCAGACGATTCTGGAAAGTGCGCAGCCAATTGTGGGCGCCAAGGGATTTTCTGCCGTGGGGTTGAACGAAATACTTCAAGCCGCCGATGTGCCTAAAGGCTCGTTCTATCACTACTTCAACTCTAAAGATGCGTTCGGGGTGGTATTGCTCGACACCTATTTTGACAACTACTTGAGCGGTATGGAACAGCTGTTCAATCAGCCGGACTTATCCCAGCACGCCAAGTTGATGCGCTATTGGCACCGCTGGATCGACAACCAGACCAGTTGCACCGACGCGGGCAAATGCCTTGCCGTCAAACTGGGTGCAGAGGTGTCAGACCTTTCAGAGCCGATGCGCCTGGCCCTGCAGCGCGGCACCGCACGCACTATCGCGTTGCTCGCAATTGCCTTGCAACGCGGCATCGAAGACGGCTCGCTGAAGGTTGCGCAACACCCTGAAAGCCTGGCCCAGCGCTTGTATGCGTTGTGGCTGGGGACCAGCGTCATGAGCAAGATCACACGTACTTGCGCGCCGTTCGACGAGGCGCTGTGGCTGACCCAACACCTGTTGGGCAGCCCTGGACACACTGACGCTCACACCTATCGAGGCACTGGAAAATGAAAGTATTAATGGTACTGACCTCTCACGACCAGCTTGGCGATACCGGGCGCAAGACCGGCTTCTGGCTCGAAGAATTTGCCGCACCGTATTACGCGTTCAAGGACGCCGGCGCCGAGGTGGTGCTGGCCTCCCCGGCGGGCGGTCCACCGCCGCTGGACCCGGTGAGCGACCAGCCGGACTTCCAGACCGAACAGACCCACCGCTTTGCCGCCGACCCGGCTGCGCAGCAGGCGCTGGCCACCACGCTGAAACTGGACACCGTGAACGCTGACGACTTCGACACCGTGTTCTACCCAGGCGGCCACGGGCCGCTGTGGGACCTGGCGGAGTCACCGGTCTCGATTGCCCTGATCGAGTCCTTCGAACGCGCTGGAAAACCGATCGGTTTTGTCTGCCACGCACCGGGCGCGCTGCGTCACGTCAAGGCGGTCAATGGCGACCCGTTGATCAAGGGCCGTCGCGTCACCGGGTTCTCCAACTCGGAAGAAGCGGCGGTGGAGTTGACCGACGTGGTGCCGTTCCTGATTGAAGATGAGTTCAAGAAACTCGGCGGCCATTACGAGAAGGGCGCCGATTGGCAATCCTTTGTCATCACAGATGGCCTGTTGGTCACTGGGCAAAACCCTGGCAGTTCCAGCGATGTGGCCAACGCCCTGCTGACACTCACCGCTTAATCTAAAAAAACGCTGTATTCATTGGCGACTTTTATAAGTCGCCAATGCTTTAGCACGTCCGCAATTTGGAAAACTTTACATGACTGACAATGTTCTGAGTACGCCGGTAAAACTGGGTCACCACACGTTAAACAACCGTATCGTCCTGCCGCCGTTGACACGCCAGCGCAGCGCTCAGCCTGGCGATATCGCGACCGACCTGATGGCCGAGTATTACCGCCAGCGTGCCACGGCTGGTTTCATGGTCAGCGAAGGTACGCAGATCGAGCCGCGTGGCCAGGGTTATGCGTGGACGCCGGGCATTTACACCCCGGCGCAGATCGACGGCTGGCGCAAAGTCACCGACGCGGTGCACGCCGAAGGCGGGGTGATCTTTGCCCAGTTGTGGCACGTTGGCCGGGTCTCGCATAACGCGTTGCAGCCAGACGGCGCCGCACCCGTCGCGCCGTCGGCGATCCAGGCGCAGCAGGCCAAGGCCTTTATCGAAACCGGTCCTGGCGTGGGCGAGCTCAAGCAGCCGCCGGTACCGCGTGCATTGAGCGCTCTTGAGATCGAAGAGTTGGTCGGGCACTACGCCCAGGCCGCACGCAATGCACTGGATGCCGGGTTTGACGGGGTGGAAATCCATTCGGCGAATGGGTACTTGGTCAACCAGTTCATCTCGGCCCACGCCAATCAGCGTGACGATGAGTACGGCGGGTCACTGCACAATCGCCTGCGCTTTCTGCGTGAAATCGTTGAGGCCGTGAGCGCCGTGGTCGGGCCGGAGCGCCTGGGTGTGCGATTCTCGCCCTTGTTCAGTGGCACTGATCAGGATCGCGTGTACATCGGCCTGGTAGAAGAAGACCCGCATCGCACCTATATCGAAGCGATCAAGGTGTTGGAAGAGTCAGGCATCGCCTATGTGTCCATCGCTGAAGCCGACTGGGACAACGCCCCAGTCTTGCCGGAATCGTTCCGCCGCGCGGTGCGCGAAACCTTCAGTGGCCGCATCATCTACGCCGGTCGCTATACCGCTGAACGCGGCGCTGGTCTGGTACAAGCGGGGTTGGCGGACTTGATTGCGTTCGGGCGGCCATTCATTGCCAACCCGGACCTGCCGCAGCGGATTTTCAACGGATGGCCGTTGAACCCGTTGAAGGCCGAGGGGTTGTATGGCGGGACGGAAGCGGGGTACATCGATTACCCGGTGTACGCCAAATAGCCCTGCGACGCTGATCCATGTGGGCGCTGGCTTGCCTGCGATAGCGTCACCTCGGTTCAACTGAATGACCGAGGTGTCTGCATCGCAGGCAAGCCAGCTCCCACACTGGATCTTCACAAGGCCTGGATCAGCGTCACTCCACCCGCAACACAATCTTCCCAATATGGTCCCCACCCTCCATCCGCGCATGCGCCTGGGCGGCGTCGGTGTAGGCGTACACCTTGTCGATGATCGGCAAGCACCGCCCGGCGGCCAGTACCGGCCAAATGTATTCGCGCAGTTGTTCGGCAATGGCGGCTTTTTCGTCTTTGCTGCGTGCTCGCAGGAGTGAGCCGGTAATCACCGCGCGTTTGCCGAGAATGCTCAGCAGATCGACATCATTGGCCTTGGCGCCGCCGAGGAAGCCCAGCATCACCAAGTGACCGTCCATGGCCAAGGCCTTGAGGTTGTTGTTGAGGTAGGAGGCTCCCATGATGTCGAGGATCACATCGACGCCCTGGTTGTCGGTCTGCTGCGCAATGACTTCGGCAAAATCCTGCTCGCGATAATTGATAGGTTCAGCGCCCAGCTTGGCAATTGCGGCACATTTGTCGGCGCTGCCAGCGGTGGCAAACGCCTGGATGCCAAACTCGCGGCACAGCATCAAGGCGGTGGTGCCGATGCCGCTGGTACCGCCGTGAATCAACACGCGCTGACCGGTGTGTGCATCGCCAAGGCCGAACAGGTTGGCCCACACGGTGAAGAACGTTTCCGGCACGGCGGCGGCTTGAATCCAGTCCATGCCCTCAGGGATCGGCAGGGCCTGGCTGGCCGGCACGCTGCAAAACTGTGCGTAACCGCCGCCATTGGTCAAGGCGCAGACCTTGTCGCCCACTTGGTATTCGCTCACGCCTTCACCCAGCGCCACCACTTCACCGGCCACTTCCAACCCAGGGATCGGGCTGAAGCCGGGTTTCATCGGGTATTTGCCGGCGCGTTGCAGGGCGTCGGGGCGGTTGACCCCGGCGGCGTGCACGCGGATTAGGATTTCGCCGGGGCCTGCGACAGGCAGGTCGGCCTGGCGCGGTTGCAGCACTTCAGGTCCGCCAGGGGTAGTGATTTCGATCAGGGTCATTTCTTGAGGAAGCGTCATTTCAGATTACCTGCAGCGATGAGCGTATGGGTTGGGACCGTACCGAGCGGTCGACGGTTCAGCAGGATCATGCCCAGTTCCAGTGCCAATGCGACCACAATGGCCCCGGCGGCGATCATGAACAACAGCGCATGCTGCCCGCCACTGCTGTTGAACAGTGCCGAATAGGCAAAACCGGACAGCGCCTGGAACGTCGCGAAGGACACCGTGGCGCGGCTCCATGCCACTTGTTGCTGGTGATGGTTGGGCAGCAACTCATGCACCCGCGCCAGTGCCAGCGGCACGATGCCCGGCGGGAAAGAGCCGAGGATCACCGCGAGCGCCGCCAGGGCGGTAAACGAGCCGGCAAACGGCAATAGGCCGACCGCAATCGCCTGCACCACCAGCACCACGCGAATACTCAAGCGGGCACCGAGTTTATCGGCGAGGAACCCGTAAGTCACCGGCCCCACAATCGCGCCCAGGCCGTACATGACCCAGATCATCGCGCCGATATGCGCGCCGTCACCCAGGCCACGGGCCACGTAATCCACCAGGAACACCATCGCCGGCACCAAACCCGCCGCCATAAAAGCGTATTGAGCGAACAACAGGTACACGCCGGAGGGCGTCCGTGCTGAGGTGTCCGAGGGTGCCGGTGCTTCATGCAGCGTGCCGCTGGGCCAGGCGAACCAGCTGGCCGCCGTCAATACCAATGCCAGCAAGCCCAGGCCAAACCAGGTCTGCTGCAAACCCAGGCTCAGCAGCGGCGGCACGATAGTGCCGGAGCCGGCAATGCCCAGGCCGATCCCCAGGAAGATCGCACCGCTGGCCAAGCCACGGCGTGCCGCCGGTACATGGGGCAATACGGTTGCCGCTACCAGCACCATGATTGCGCCACCGGCAATCCCCGACAACAAGCGCCAGGCGAAAAACCACACCACCGACAGCGCAAAGCCACAGGCGAAAAACGCCAGGGTCACCGCCACCATCATGATGCGCAGGGCGGTCTTGTTGGAGGTGCGCTGGGCGAGGGGGCGGCCGATCAGCGCGCCAATCAGGTAACCCACCAGGTTGGCGGCGCCGAGGTAGACCACGTCATTGGCGGAAAACCATTGGGCCTGGATCAGGCTTGGAATCAAAGGCGTATAGGCAAACCGCGCCAAGCCGATGCTGACCAGGCTGGCGCAGAGGCCGGCGAAGATGGGGAGCCAGACTGAGCTGCGGGGTGGGGCGTGAGTGTCGAGCATGATGGCGGTCCTGGGTATTTTTCTCTGGCGCCCAGCATAGCCAGGTTTGTTGATGCAATAATGCTGCGAATACACGGCGCAGCGATGCATATATGCATCAAAAGGGGCAGGCATGAATTGGGATGATGCACGGGTCTTTCTGGCGGTCTGCCGCGAATCAACGCTGCGCGGCGCCGCACGGGTGTTGGGCGTGGATCAGGCCACGGTGGGTCGACGAGTCAACGCCCTGGAAAAGTCCCTGAGCGCCACCTTGTTCCTGCGCACGTCCGAGGGCTATGCGCTGACGGCCGTGGGCGAGGCCGCCTTGCGTTCAGTGGAGAAAATGGAGCGTTCGGCCCTCGACCTGGAACGCCAGATCCAAGGCCTGGACGACCGCCTGACCGGCACTGTGCGGGTCAGCACCACGGACTCCCTGGCCATCGACTTCCTGATTCCGGCCATCGCCTGCCTGCACGACAAACACCCCGACGTGCGCGTGCAGCTGGACGCCTCCACCCAGATCCTCAGCCTGGCCAAGCGCGAAGCCGATATCGCCGTGCGCAACACCCGCCCCGACAATCCGGATCTGATCGCCCGGCGCATTGCTCGTTGGCCGGTGGGGCTGTTTGCCTCGCAGGCCTATATCGACCGCCACGGCGTGCCCGAGCCGGGCAGCCTGTTCGAAAACCATGACTTGGTCGTCTATCAGCCCTACCTGCAAACCCAGAAAGACCTGACCCTGGTTTCCGAACCGCTGGGGCGCGGGCGCATTGTCGCCGCCCTGAGTTCAAGCCTGCTGGTGCGCCGCTCCATTGCTGCGGGCATCGGCATCGGCGAAATTCCGGTGTACACCGGCGAACTGGACGGGCTGGTGCGCCTGTGGCCCGAGCGCACGCGGCCGTTGCCGTACGACGTGTGGCTGGTGACCCACGCCGATCTGCGCCACACCGCGCGAGTGCGGGTGGTGATTGATGAAATCGTCGCAGCATTTGCCGGTACGGGGGAGTGAGGTCAGCACAGGCTTGCAAGCAGGCGGATGGCGCCGTTGACACAATCGACGTTTGTCTCGACCAACAGAGAGCACGTATGAACGAATCAAAACAACAGGACCTGGGGTTGTTGTTTCTACGGGGCAGCGGGGCGCTGTTCCTGCTGTGGGTGCACGGTTTGCCGAAACTGTTGAACTACAGCGAACAGCTGAAGCTGATCGAGGACCCGTTTCACTTGGGCGCTCACATCACGCTGCTGCTGGCGATATTTGCCGAGGTGCTGTGCCCGCTGCTGATCATTGCCGGGGTGCTGGTGCGCCTGGCGTGCCTGCCGATCCTGGCGGTGCTGTTGATCGCCATGCTGGTGGTGCACCCGGAGTGGACGTTGCTGGAAGGGCAATTCGGCTGGCTGCTGTTGATCATTTTCAGCAGCGTGTTGGTCGCCGGGCCGGGGCGTCTGGTCGTGAGCCAACGTTTCTCCTGAGCAAAAAAAGGCCGGGCAAGCCCGGCCGAAATAAGGAGAGGGTGGTTCAGGTGTTTCAGCGGTTCAGGAACGCCAGCAGGTCTTCATTCAAGGCCTGGGCATGGGTCACGGCGAAACCGTGTGGTGCGTCCTTGTAGACCTTCAGCTCGGCGCCTTTGATCGAAGCCGCGGCGGCTTTGCCGGTGGTTTCGAACGGTACGATCTGGTCGCCGTCACCGTGGATGACCAGGGTCGGCACGTCAATCTTGGCCATGTCCGGGCGGAAGTCGGTTTCGGAGAAGGCGGTGACGCAATCCACGGTCGATTTCAGTGACGCCAGCATTGCCACCTGCAGGGTCTGCGTCAGCACGCCTTCGGAGACTGTCTGGCCCTTGTTGATACCAAAGAACGGCGTGTTGAAATCGCTGATGAATTGCGCGCGATCCTTCAACAGCCCGGCCTTGATGCCATCGAACACTTCAGTCGGCACGCCCTGCGGGTAATCCGGTTTCTGGCCGAACAGCGGCGTCACCGCACCCAGCAGTACCAGGCCGGCGACGCGGGCGCTGCCGTGGCGGGCGATGTAGCGCGCCACGTCGCCGCCGCCCATGGAGAAGCCCACCAGGGTCACGTCCTTGAGGTCCAGGTGTTCGATCAACTGCGCGATATCGTCGGCGAAGGTGTTGTAGTCGTTACCCGTCCACGGCTGGTCCGAGCGCCCGAAGCCACGGCGGTCAAACGCGATGGTGCGAAAACCACGGCTGCTCAGGTATTCCATCTGGTATTCCCACATGTCGGCATCCAGCGGCCAGCCGTGGCTGAACAGCACGGGCTTACCGCTGCCCCAATCCTTGAAGTAGATCTGGGTACCGTCTTTGGCAACGAATGTGCTCATGGAAAACTCCTTGGTGAATAGGCTGGAAAACTCAGGATCACTATTGCCCTTAAGCGTTTCGAGGGCTTGTACGGGTGTGCTTGCTTGGTGTTACCAACTGAACTTGAGCTCGACCCCCAGGTAATTGCTGTCATCACCGCCCGCATCGCGCAGGGTCTGGCCGACGTCGTAGTGCACGGCTTCGACGGCGCCGGTGAGGTTGGCGTTGAACACATAGTCAGTGCGCAGTTGTGCGTAGGCGCCGGTCCAGCGATCACCGCTGCCAGCGGTGCCGGCCACCGGCAGGTTGGGCTGGGTGTACACCGCATCGCTGGTGGTTTGCCGCCAGAGCAGGCCGATGGCGGTTTGCACGCTGAGCTTGTCGATCGGCTTGACGGTGATCGACGGCTTGAAGTGGATCAGGTTGCTGTAGCCCGTGTAGCCTGCGAGGGAAAAGTAGTAGCCGTTGGGAAACAGCGGGTTGAATGTGCCGACAGTGCCATCCCCGGTCTTGCGGTCGCCCGAGGCAATGTCCAATTGCAGGCCGAGGCGCGGCTTCCAGGCCAGGCTGTCAAAGGTGTAGCCCGTGCGACTGCCACCGGCCCAGGCGCGGATATCCTTGTTGCCCACCGAGCCACTTTGCAGCATCGCTTCGATGTCCCAGTCAAAGCCCATGGCCGCGCCGCCCAGGCGGGCGTCGAACAGGTGGCGGGTTTCGTCGCCGTCCGCGTCAAGGTAGTGCGCCGCGCTGCGTTCATACACGCCGTAGTAGGCCGACAGTTCGTTTTTACCGCCCACCAGCCGCTCGACCCGCACCATGTGGAAGCGTGCGTCACTATTGGATTTGTCGTCGAAGTGGCGCCCGTCCTGATACTGCACCGGCTGGCTGGCAATTCCGATAAAGCGCCAGTTCGACGTCTCCCAGTCCGCCCACAGCGCATCGAAGGATTGCCGCACGTTCGGGCCATCCCGCGATGAGATGAAGCGCTGCAAGTCGAAAGCGAAATCCTGGCGCCCGACACGTGCTTTCAGCGTGCCGCTGCTGAAGGCATTGACGTATTCGGCAAAGGCCAGGCGCAGGTCGACGCGGTTCTGGTCGGCGCCGCCGATCGTCGTCTTGTCATACGCGCGCACGTCTTCAAGCTGGGTGAACACCCGCCAGTTTTCGTTCAGGTGCAGGTCGGCATGCACCTGGAAGCGTTGGATCAGGTAGCGATCACGCTTCACATCGCGCACGCCAAAACCACTGGCATCGTTCATCTCGAAGCGCTCGCGCAACGTGGCGCCCAGGGACAAGTAGGTGAACGGGTTGGCAGCTGACAATGGGATGTACTTCAAATTGTCCAACGGCTGCGTGCGCAGCGCCGGGTTTTGCAGTACCGACCAGTCTTCCTGCCAGCGGTTGGCCTTGATGGTCGGGCGTGTCGCTTGCTCGTCGGCGTGGACGCCGCCGGCGAGCAGCGGCCACAGCACGGCCAGGCCCCAGCCTGTGCGACGCTTCATTTTGCCGCGTTGAGTTGGTGAATCTCCGCGACATAGCCGCCCGGGAACTCGACCAAAGCGCTGCGACGGCCTTTGCTGTCAAAGGCAGGCACCACTACCTTGGCGCCGGAGCCGGTGGCCTTGCCCAAAGTGGTCGTCAGGTCAGCCACTTGATAGCCGGTGGTTTCGTGGCCGAACGGGTAGGGCAGTTGGCCGTTGGTGACCAGCACCGCCATGCGGCCGAACGGCGACTCGATGTCGACGCGGCGATAAGTGCCGCTGGCTTGACCGATATCCACGCCCGGTGCGTGCCTGTCATCGGCCAGGACTTTGCCGTGGGAGAAGCCCAGGAACGACTTGATAAAGCTGTCGGCACGGTCGGCGCTGAGGTACACGCGGTTTTCCGGCACGGTCTGGAACGCGGCGTAATCCGGGGTCTTGGTGTGCCAATAGAGCTGCATATTCACGCCGCCTGGCCACTGCACCACGGCGTCACGCCCGATCGGGTCGGGGAAGTCACTGACGATCACCGCCGCACCGTTTTCCCGGGCGGCCTTGAGCGCTACGTCCATGTCCTTGACCAGGTAACCGTTGCGCTCCTGGCCGAACGGGTGCGGGATCGGCGTAGTGAAACCAAACAACGACACCGTGCCCGCCGGGGTCTGCAGCAATTGCGAGGTGGTGCTGCTCGGCACCGGCAGCACGTTCACCACCACCTGGGCCGTGCTTTTGCCGCCGAAGGTGGCCAGGAAACTCTGGGCAAAACGGTCGACATCGGCCGGCGCCACATAGACGTGGCTGGTGTCATATTGCGGGGCCACCGCTACCGCGGGTGTTGCCGCAAAGGCACTGCCCATCATGGCCCCGGCCAGCAACGTGACAGCCAGCGATACCGTCCTCACTTTTTTACACATGCCCACTCTCCAGCGTCTTGAGAAAGTCAGGAGCTTAGGGGCCGCGCAGTAACGCGGATTGTATGGACGTGCTCGGTTGAACGATTCAGCGTCTATGCGGGTCATCTGACTTCCAGCATCCGATCACACAGGTGAACGAAATGGCCAAGACTTACAGCTACGCCGCCCAGAACGCCAAGGATTCCCTCAAGCCCTTTACCTTCGAGCGCCGCTCGCCGGGGGCGGATGATGTACAGATCGACATTCTCTATTGCGGGGTCTGCCACTCCGACCTGCACACCGCGCGCAACGAATGGAATAACACCCTGTACCCCTCCGTACCCGGCCATGAAATCGTCGGCCGCGTCACGGCAGTAGGCGCCAATGTCAGCCAGTTCAACGTCGGTGATTTGGCGGGTGTCGGCTGCATGGTCGACAGCTGCCAGCACTGTGCGTCCTGTGCCGAGGGCGAGGAGCAGTACTGCGAGAGCGGCTTTACCGGCACCTACAACGGCCCGGTATTCGGCGGCGAAAACACCTTTGGCGGCTACTCCGACAGCATCGTGGTCAAGGAGAAGTTCGTGCTGCGCATCTCCCACGACGCTTCCAACCTGGCCGCCGTCGCGCCGCTGCTGTGCGCGGGCATCACCACCTATTCGCCGCTGCACCACTGGAAGGTTGGCCCCGGCAAGAAGGTCGGTATAGTCGGTCTCGGTGGCCTGGGCCATATGGCGGTGAAGATCGCCCACGCCATGGGCGCGCACGTCACGCTGTTCACCACCTCACCCAACAAACGCGAAGACGGCCTGCGCCTGGGCGCAGACCAAGTGGTGGTATCGAAAAACCCGGACGAAATGGCCAAGGTCGCCAACAGCCTGGATTTCATCCTCAACACCGTCGCCGCACCGCACGACCTAGACGCCTTCCTCAACCTGCTCAAGCGCGACGGCACCATGACCCTGGTCGGTGCACCCGACAGCCCGCACCCGTCGCCCACCGTGTTCAACCTGATCTTCAAGCGCCGCAGCCTGGCCGGTTCGTTGATCGGTGGTATCCAGGAGACCCAGGACATGCTGGACTTCTGCGCCAAGCACGGGATTGTCTCGGACGTGGAAATGATCGATATCCAAGGCATCAACGAGGCGTATGAGCGGATGCTCAAGGGCGATGTGAAGTACCGGTTTGTGATTGATATGGACAGCTTGAAAAAGGAAAGCCACGCGGCTTGAGATACGCGGCAAGTCCAAACTGTGGGAGCGGCGGTTCAACGCTTCGACTTGCTCGCGAATGCAGAGTGTCAGTCACTGATGATTTGACTGATCCACCACATTCGCGAGCAAGCCCGCTCCCACATTTGTCACATGTGTACTCAGACAATTTCTAACGGCTCAAGGCCGCTGCGGCTTCACCGACGTACCAAACGTGTTGCCCATACGCACACTGGTCGCCGCCGGAGTGGCTAGACCCACTTTATTGGGCTGCCGCTTTTCGACGGAAATGTTCTGTGCCTCCTGGTTCTTCTTCGCCGCCTGTGCCGCATTCGTGTCATTGCCCATCTGCTGGCTCAAACAACCGTAGTCGGGCGCCTTATACCCATCCACCGTGACCTCTGCGCAATTGTCGGCATGGGCACTCAAGGGCAGGGCGACGCACAGCAACAGGCTGACAAGGGACGGTAACACGTTCATTCAGGGCCTCCTGGCAGGCCCGGGAGGTGGGCCGTTATGGCTAGCAAGTCTAGTGCAGCAGGCCTTACGTCACTGTGATGTTTTTTTTGCTATCACCGTAACATCAGGTTCATAAACTGGCCTCAGGATGACGGTTTTCTAGGGCGCGTCGGTCGTGCAGCGATGCAGAGCAGGGGGTGAACAGGGAGTCTGGAGGCGCGTCATGTGCGCCCTGGTCTTGCTGTTGCTGGTGGTCGGTGGTCGTACGGCACTGGCAGCGTCACCCCTGCTGTCGTTGGACCTGCCGGCGCAGGACCTGGAGCACGCACTGCAAGCCTACAGCCGCGCCACCGGGATGGCGGTGCTGGTGGACCGCGAGTTGACGCGGGGCCGGCGCTCGATTGGGGTGCGCGGGCGCTTTACGGCGCAAGAGGCACTGGCGATGTTGCTGACAGGGAGTGGCCTGATGGCACGTTATGCACGCAACGATGCGTTTACCTTGCAGACACCGCAGGTCAGCCAGCCGCCGCCCACCCAGGGTGCGGCTGCACGCAGCGTCGCGCGGATCAACAACAGCTACGCGACGGCGTTGCAACACGCCATCGAAACCAGCCTGTGCCGTTCGCCGCTGACCCGGCCCGGTAGTTTTCGCGCGCTGGTGCAGGTATGGGTCAACCCGGACGGGGTGATTGAACACAGTCGGCTGGTCAGTTCCACCGGCGATGAACAACGCGATGAAGCACTGGTGCGCAGCCTGAGTGCGGCCCGGGTCGAACGCCCGGCGCCGAGCTCACTGCGCCAACCGGTGACTTTACTTTTGATGCCCGACACAACAGGAACGCGCATGGAATGCACAGTAGCGAAAGGAACCTGGGGCGGATGAAAAATACCGGGCACAGTCCGATGGTCAGCTTGTTCCTGGCCTCCTACGAAGACTTCAAGGTGCGTTTGCGCAAGCGCCTGGGCTCGGAGGACCTGGCCAACGACGTGCTGCACGAAACCTACCTGCGGGTCGACCGCATGGACGTGCCGCCGAACCTGCAACAACCCAACGCCTACCTGTACCGCATGGCCTTGAACATCGCCGCCGACCGCCGCCAGGCCGACGCGCGTCTGCTCACCGGCAGCGAAGTGGAGGAACTGTTGCAAAGCGCCGACGAAGCCCAGGACCCGTCGCGGGTGGTGGGTGGCCAGAAAGAAATCCAATCCTTGGTCAAGGCCCTCTACGAACTGCCGGCACGCCGCCGCAAGATCCTCATCGCAGCGCGACTGGAAGAAGCCCCGCACCTGGAAATTTCCCAGCGTTTCGGCATCTCCACGCGCATGGTCGAGAAGGAAATCAAGGCAGCCCTGGGCCACTGTGCCAAGCGCCTGGAAAGAAAAGTGATTCAGCGGTTCGGTCCCGGGGCCGGAAAACCGTCTTAGTGTCGAGTCCCTGATAAATCCGTGAGTACGTGCGCGCTTGAATATTTTTAGCCTCTCCACCGCCCGGCAATCCGCCGCCAGCCCCCTGCACGATGAAGCCCGCGACTGGCTGCTCCTGCTGACCTCGGGCCGCGCCACCGTGGCCGACGCCAAGGCCCTGCAGGCCTGGTGCGCGCAGAGCGCGGAACATGCCCAGGCGTTCGAACAGGCCAAGGCATTATGGCGCGACGTGGTCCCGGCCCTTGAACAGGTGTCGCAACCGCGCAGCTTTGGGCGTCGTGCCTTCCTGGGCGGTGCGATTGCTGCCTCGGCGGCCGTGGTGATGGTCCGTGCCGGCGTACCGGGCGGCTTCGCCGGACTCACGGCGGACTACCGCACCGAAGTCGGCGAGCAGCGCCAGGTGATGTTGAGCGAAGGAATAAGCCTGGAACTCAATACCCAGACGCGCATCAGCCGAGTGGGGCAGGGCATTGAATTGCTTGAGGGTGAAGTCGAGGTGCTCGCCCACATTGCGCAGCCGCTCAAGGTCCAGGCCGGCGAAGGCTGGGTCAGTGCGGCGCAGGCCCGCTTCAATGTGCGCAACACCGACCACAACGTGTGCGTGACCTGTATCGAGGGCTCGCTCATGGTGGACATCGCCGGGCGCAGCGTGCGCCTGGACGGTGGCCGGCAACTGACCTATGGCAACGTCGGGGTCAGCGAAGTGACCACGGTAGACACCCAGGCGGTGGTTGCCTGGCGTGAACAGGTCCTGGTGTTCAACAACGCCACGCTGGCGACGGTGGTGGATGAGATCAACCGCTATCGACCGGGGATGCTGGTGTTGCTGAACAGAGAACTCGGCCAACGCCGGGTGCAGGCGCGGTTCAGCTTGCAGCAGTTGGCAGGGGTGGCGTTGTTGATTCGCGATGCGTATGGGGCCAAATGTACGGAATTGCCGGGTGGAGTGGTGTTGTTGAGTTAGTTCAACGACCTCAACGGCCCCACCACCTGGCGATATTTTTCCACGCCTAGCGGCGTCTGCCGCACCAGGCTGATTTCCAGCCCCAGCGGGTCCTCGCGGCGATTACCACTCAACTGCCGCCATCCCTTATCCGCCTCCCACACCCGCACCTGCAAATCGCTCACGCCGGTCAACACCACCACCGCCATCCTTCGCTGCCGGCAGCGGATAGCGGTCCCGCGCGGGCGCCGCTGCCCGATACAACGAGTCGCCTTTGAGCCACCAGCGAACCCGTTGCAGCCCGTCACCTGCCACCGGGGCGCTGCGGATCACGTCCAGGCGAAAGCCCTTGCTGTCGGAACTGCGCACCGTCACCGCAGCCAGCCCCTCTGTTTTAGCCGCCCCATCTTCCGGCGCGCTGGGGACGGCGAGTTCAACACTGGCCCGCAAGCTGATATCCCGCTGCATCTGATTCAACGCTCTCAGCAGCACCTCTGTTTGCTCGGTGCTCGCCTGCAAATGCTGATCAGCGCGGGTCACGCTGTCGAGGCCGCGCCAGGCGATCACGCTGACCAACGCCATCAGCATGATCGCCACCATCACTTCGATCAGGGTGAAGCCTTGCTGGGCGTTGTTCATGGCTGGTTCACCACGCGCATCAAGCCGGCGGCGTCGCGTTGCAGGCTGAGGCTGTGTTGCCCATCGGACAGCACCACCCGCAGCGGTGGGTTGATCCATTCGGCATTCAGCACCAGGGTTTGCCGGGGTTCGATGTTGATTTGCATTGGCGTGCTTTCCCATAGCCGTGGGCGCAGTTGGTCGTCGTTTTTAAACGTCTCGATACCTGTCCCATCATCCCTTTGACGATTGAAGCGAAAGCCCTTGGCATCGGCCCGCCAGGTGATGGGGCGGCCGTCGGCGTGGGCGTCGGCCTGGGCGACTTGCAGCAGTTGGCTCAGGCGCTCGGCGTCCTTGCGCAGCAGGTGCAGTGGGTCGGGTTTGATCGTGAGGCTGATGGCGGCGCTGGCGATGCCGATGATCACCAGCACGACCATCAGTTCGATCAGGGTGAAGCCTTGCTGTTTCATCGCGCGCTTCCTGGAAAACTGGGGAGTGTGTGAAATAAAAGCGTGCGAATTGACCTGTAGGCTGGTGCGACGGACAAACAGGAGGTCCACCCCATGACATTTGCCCATCGTTTCACCCTGGCCCATGGCGTGCAGGCGCTGGGTGTGTTGGCCGCACTGGCTGGCCTGGCGGTCTGGACGCCGCTGCTGCTCACCAGCGCCGAATCCCATACGCCCCAAGCCACGCCCCAGGCATTGGCGGCGCGCAGCGATAACCCGGCGCTGCAATGGTTTTCCAATGCGCCGACGGCGCTGCAGGTAAAGGTTACCGGCGTGCTGGCGGGCGCCCGTGGTGCGGTGGCGATCCTCAGTCTGAATGACGGCCCGCCGCGCAGTTTTCTGCTGGGTGAGCGCCTCAGCCCCGGCGTGCGGCTGACGGCCATCGAAGGCGATGGTGTGGAGATAGAACGCGGTGGCGAGAAACTGCGCGTCAACCTCGACAAGCTGCCGCAGGGGCCTGCGTTGCCCATGCTCACTCGGCCATGACCTGGGTGTCCAGGCGGGCCAGGGGCGGCGCTTCGCGGCTGGCGTCGAGCACCTGCAGGTTGACCTGAAACAGGCGCCCATCGGCGTTGATGGTTTGCTCGCACCGCAGTTTCAAGCGGCCCTGGTCGCACTCGAAGGTTTTCTTGCCGCTGCGCAGGTGCCCCTCCAGGCGCAACTCCGCCAGGCGACTCTGCGCCGCCAGCAACGCGATCGACTTGTCGCGTAACAGGCCGTTGCTCTGGGCCATCAGCCCGGCCACGCGCACGGCGGCGGCCATGGCCACGGCGATGATCGCCAGCGCCACCAGCACCTCGATCAGGGTAAAACCTTGCTCCTTGCGTCGGCCGTACATGGCGCTCTCAAAGCCGGGAAACAGGCCCGCAGACTAGCGCCGGCAGTTGACCGATTGGCGACCGAAACTCCCGAGGATTTTCAATACGACTGACATGTGTTCTTGCAACACTGCGCCACGAATTGCACTCAAGCCAAGGAATGTCGAGATGGATATCGCGCGCCTAACGTCCCCATTGCCAGGCCCTCGCGGGCAGCGTGGCTTCACGTTGATCGAGATCATGGTGGTGGTGGTCATCCTCGGGATCCTGGCCGCGATGGTGGTGCCCAAGGTCCTCGATCGGCCGGACCAGGCACGGGCCACCGCAGCGAAGCAGGACATCGGCGGGTTGATGCAGGCGTTGAAACTCTATCGCCTGGACCACGGCACTTATCCGAGCATGAACCAGGGTTTGAAAGTACTGGTGGAACGCCCGGCGGATGCGAAGAACAACAACTGGCGCGCCTACCTGGAACGCCTGCCCAACGACCCTTGGGGCCACCCTTATCACTACCTCAACCCGGGCGCCAATGGCGAGGTGGACGTGTTCTCCCTCGGCGCCGACGGCCAGCCGGATGGCGACGGCGTGAATGCCGATATCGGCTCCTGGCAGTTGTAAGGCGCGCCATGAAACGGTATTCGCCCGCAGCGGCGAAGCAGCGCGGCATGGCGATTATCAGCGCGTTGCTGATCGCCGCGGTGGTGGCGGTACTGGCCGGCGCCATGCTCACGCGCCAGACCGTGTTCACCCGCAGCCTGGAAGCCGAGCAGTTGCGCATCCAGGGCCAGTGGTTGTTGCAGGGTGGCCTTGAGCGCAGCCGGCAGATGCTCTGGGACGCCCGCCAAAAAGACGTGCTCACCCGCCTCGATCAACCCTGGGCCCGTGCCCAAGGTGGCGTGTTTGAGGGGCGGATCGTGGACGAGCAGGGCAAGTTCAACCTGCGCAACCTGGTCAATCGCCAGCAGGTGGACACCGAGCAGTTGCAGAGCTTCGAGCGGCTGTGTCGCCTGATCGGTGTCGACCCGGCGGTGAGTCGGCGCATCAGCCAGCGGGTGATCGCCTCTTATGAACCCCCCGCCAAATACCCGATGCTGCGCAGCCTCGATGACTTGAGCGGGATCGAAGGCCTTGACCCTATCGTGTTGCAGCGCATGCAGGCGTACATCAGCGTGTTGCCGGGCCCTACCTGGGTCAACGGCAATACCGCCAGCGCCGAAGTGCTCAGCGCGGTGGTGCCACAGCTCAGCGTGTCCCAGGCCCATGGGCTGGTGGCCGAGCGTGACGGTGGGCACTGGTTTATCAACCGCGGGGATTTCGTCAACCGCTTGCGCTTGCCCCACATCGAGGTGGATTCGGTGCAGGTGGGCATTACCAGTGAGTGGTTCCGCTTGCAGGGCCAGGCTCGCCGTGAACAGCGGCGCGTGACGATTGATGCGTTGTTGCATCGCCCCGAAGACCGCGAGCCACGGGTTATCTGGTCGCGGGTGGGTGTATGAAACGCTTGCGCATTGGCTTGCCGCCGCTGGATCAGCTGACCCTTGAGAGCCAGGTAAAATTTGCCTGGCTGGACCGTGGCGTGGTCATTGAAGAGGGCTACGCAAGCCTGGCGCAGTTGGGCAAGGCCCGCCAGGCCGTGGAGTGTTTCCTGCACCCGCGCGACAGCTTGCTCACCAGCCTGGAGCTGCCACCGTTGCCGGCCGCGAAAACGGCGGCCGCCGTAGCCTGCGTCGCGCAGGCGTTGATCCTGGGCCCGGTGGAACAGATGCAGGTGGCCCACGGCCCGCGTGAAAGCGATGGGCGCGTGCAGGTGGCTTGGGTGCCCAAGGCTGCTCTGGAGCGGCTGGCGCAGGTGCCACTCAAGCTGCGCGGCGTGTACCCGGCGCCCTATGCCTTGCCGGTGGGCACTGCGGCGCTGGACGAAGGTTATCTGTTGACGCGTGACAGCCTGCAACAAGGCGCGGTGCACCCGTTGGGCTTGCAGGCGCTGGGCGTGCAGCGGGTGGATGCGCTGCAACGTTGGAGTGGGCCAGTGCCCACATGGGGGTTGCACGGTCGCCTGCGCCAACCCTCGACTGCCGGATGGGGCAGGGCGCTGGCGTGTGTGGCGCTGGCGACGGCCATCTGGACCGTTGGGCTCAACCTGTACGCCGCGCGCCAAGTGGATGAAGGTCAGCGACTCAAGGCCTTGATGAGCCAGCAGGTGCGCCAGGCGTTTCCCGAATTGCCGGTGGTGCTCAACCCCTTGCAACAGGCCCGTCAGCAATTGGCTGCGCGACAGACCGGCGCGGCCGCAGACCCAGGGCAACGCTTCACCAGCCTCCTGCAACTGGCGGGCAGCAGCCTGCCGTTCATGGTCGGCAGCGTCGACAACCTGACCTTTGAACAAGGCCGCTTGCACGTGGAATTACTCGCCGACAGTCGTAACCCGACGGCTGAGGGTGAATGGCAGGCGGCGTTGGCCCAGGCCGGCTTTACGGCCACCCGCGATGACCATGCCTGGACCATTGGCCCGGCGCCGGCAGCGGAAAAGCCAGGGGCCAGCGATGAATAAAGTACAGCGACTGCGCAGCCAGGCCCAGGTGTTCTGGCGCGGCCTGGCCCTGCGCGAAAAACGCATGCTCGGCGGCGCCGGCCTGGTCCTGGCGAGCCTGCTGACCTGGCTGGTACTGGTGCAGCCCGCGTTGAAGAAGATCGACTACTGGCAGGCCGAAACCCCCAAGTTACGTGCCCAGGCCGCCGCTTTGCAGGTGTTGTTGCAGGACGTCGCTGCGCCTCGCCAGGGCGATGAAACCGCGTTGCGCCAAGCCCTCGATGGCGCCGGCCTGCAAGGTCATTACCAGTTGCAGGCGCTGGAACCCGGCGGCTGGCGCCTGACCTTCGACAACGCCCCGGCCGATGCGGTGGTGGGGTGGCTGCTGGGCAATGCCCGCGCGTTTTCTCTGGAGGTGTCCGAGGCGCGTTTGCAGCGCACCCTCGACACCGTCGATAACTCGGCCGGCACTGTGTCCGGGACCGTTCGCATGGATCAGGCGCTTGGCGCTAAGGAAGCTTCATGAAGTGGTCAGTCCCCCCTTTTCGCATGGTCGCGCCGCTGCTGGTGCTGGCCCTGAGTGCGTGCAGCAGTCAGTCAACCACGCCATTGCTGGTGGACAGTGAACTTGGCCAACCCTTGGCCGACACCCGCCGCAGCGGTGAGACGGTGTTGGATCGCCAACGTGAACCCGCATCCCAACCGCCCGTCCAGCATCGGGTTACCAACAGCGCTCGCAGCCACGCCCCGGCGGTGGTCAAGGCCCGCAACCCACTGGGCGACCAGCCGGTGCAGCTGAACTTTGTCGACGCCGATATCCAGGCGGTAGTGCGCGCGCTGTCCCGTGCGACCGGCCAGCAGTTCCTGGTCGACCCACGTGTAAAGGGCAACCTCACCCTGGTCAGCGAAGGCCAGGTGCCGGCGCATCAGGCCTACGACATGCTATTGGCGGCGCTGCGCATGCAGGGCTTCAGCGTGGTCGATGTGGGCGGCGTCGCCCAAGTGGTGCCCGAGGCCGATGCCAAGTTACTCGGCGGGCCGATCTACACGGCCGGCAGCAGCGGCATGCAAACCCGCACCTTCCGTCTGCAATATGAAAACGCGGTGAACCTGATCCCTGTGCTGCGCCCCATCGTGTCGCCGAACAACCCGATCAATGCCTACCCCGGCAACAACAGCATCGTCATCACCGACTACGCGGAAAACCTCGCGCGTGTCGCGCAGATCATCAACGGCATCGACACCCCCAGCGCCATCGACACCGACGTGGTGAAGGTACAGAACGGCATTGCCGTGGACATCGCCGCCATGGTCGCCGAGCTGCTGGAAACCCAGGGCGCCGACCAGACCCAGAAGATCAACGTGATCGGCGACCCGCGCTCCAACTCGATCATCATCCGCTCCGGCAGCCCGGAGCGTACCGAGCTGGCGCGCAACCTGATCTACAAACTCGACAATGCACAAAGTAACCCCAGCAACATGCACGTGGTGTACCTGCGCAACGCCCAGGCGGGCAAGCTGGCGCAGTCGCTGCGCGGGTTGCTCACCGGTGAAAGCGACTCCGGCGTCAGTGACGATGCCCGTGGCAAGCTCAGCGCCATGGGCGGCAATGGCAAGAACACCGAAGGTGCGAGTAACGCGCAAAACAGCAGCGGCACACCCACTGGCAGTGGTGTGCAGTCGGGCTACGGCCAAACGGCCGGTTCGACCAGCAGCACCGCTAATGGCGGCATCTCCGGCGATGCAGACAGCGCGTTCAGCGCCGGCGGCGTGACCATCCAGGCGGACGCCACCACCAACACCTTGCTGATCTCCGCGCCGGACCCGCTGTACCGCAACCTGCGCGAAGTGATCGACATGCTCGACCAGCGCCGCGCCCAGGTGGTGATCGAAAGCCTGATCGTGGAAGTGAACGAGGACGACGCCACTGAGTTTGGCGTGCAATGGCAGGCCGGTAACCTGGCGGGCAAGGGCGCTTTTGGTGGCGTGAATCTCGGCGGCAGCGGCGTGATTGGCACGCCCACCAGCCCGACCAGTATTGATGTGCTGCCCAAAGGCCTGAATATCGGGTTGGTCAACGGCACCGTGGATATTCCCGGCATTGGCAAGGTGCTCGACCTCAAGGTGTTGGCCCGCGCATTGAAGAGCAAGGGCGGCACCAATGTGCTGTCCACGCCGAACCTGCTGACCCTGGATAACGAAGCCGCGAGCATTTTTGTGGGCCAGACCATTCCGTTTGTCACCGGCAGTTATGTGACCGGGGGTGGGGGCACCAGCAACAACCCGTTCCAAACCGTGCAGCGTGAAGAGGTGGGGCTCAAGTTGAATGTACGGCCGCAGATTTCCGAGGGCGGCACGGTGAAGCTGGATATTTACCAGGAAGTCAGCACCGTGGATGAGCGGGCTTCGGGGACGGCGGGTACGGTGACCAATAAGCGTGCGATCGATACCAGCATTTTGTTGGATGACGGGCAGATCATGGTGCTCGGCGGGTTGCTGCAGGATGGGTATAGCCAGAGTAACGACGCGGTGCCGTGGTTGTCGGATATTCCGGGGTTGGGGGCGTTGTTTCGCAATGAGAAACGCAGTGTGAACAAGACCAACCTGATGGTGTTTTTGCGGCCTTACATTATTCGGGACAGTGGGGCGGGGCGCAGTATTACGTTGAACCGGTATGAGTTTATGCGCCGGGCGCAGGGGGGGTTGCAGCCGGAGCATAGTTGGGCGATGCCGGATGTGCAGGCGCCGCAGTTGCCTTCGGTGGAGAAGGCGATTCCTGGGCAGCAGGGGCCTCGGGCGGTGATTCGGGCGGTGCCTAAGTGAGTGTACATATCCGTTGCTGCGGTCACGGCCGTTTAGGGTTCCGCTCTTACAGCGGGTCACTTTTGGCAAACGCCCCAAAAGTAACCAAAAGGTCTTCGCCCCACCACTCGGCACCTCGCCTAGGCTCGGTGTGCCCTCACTCCGGCTTTGGAGCGTGGGCCGCCGCGATGGGCCATCCTTGGCCCAGCGCGGCTAACCCGGCGTCCTGCCGGGTTACCCACGCTCCAAAGCCTGCGTTCGGCCAGCGTGGTTTTACGGGGCGCCTAAGATCAAAATCAAGAGCAAAAGCAGAGCGCGGCGGCCTTAGAACCGACCGGGTTTTTGAGGCCGATCTCGGTCACCTGTGGGAGCTGGCTTGCCTGCGAAGGCATCAACTGGATATGCCTGATTCACCTGGGCGTCCGCATCGCAGCAATGCGGCGATCCGACAAGCCAGCTCCCACAGAAAAGCAACCTACGGTGCACAAAAAACTGCCTTTGCTCCACACCACTCAAGCCGGCTGTCAGGCCGCTGTGCTTTCGCTTTTGATCTTGATTTTGATCTTAGGCGCCCCCCAAATCCCTGTCGGATTACGGGCACACCGAGCCTAGGCGAGGTGCCGAGTGTTGGGGCAAGAGCCCTTTGCTTACTTTGGGGCTTTTCCAAAGTGAGCCGCCGTAAGGGCGGAACCATAATCAGCCGTTACCGCAGCAACGGATATGTACACCTTCAAAAAGGGCCAACCCCATGAGCCTTCTGCCCTACGCCTGGGCCAAATCCCAACGCATCCTCCTGCGCCCCGGCGAGCAAGGCATGCTACTGACGGTGTGCCCCTCGACCCCAGGCTGGTCCATCAGCGAAGTCCACCGCCAGTTCGGCCAGGCCCACCTCGAACAGGTGCGCGACGACGAACTCGACGGCCTGCTCACCAGCGCCTACGCCGACACCGGCAGCGCCGCCGCTGTAGTGGGCGCCGCCGAAAACGAGGTCGACCTCGACCGTCTGATGCAAGACATGCCCGAAATCACCGACCTGCTCGACACCCAGGACGGCGCGCCGGTGATTCGCATGATCAACGCCTTGCTCACCCAGGCCGCGCGCGACGAGGCCAGTGATATTCATATCGAACCTTATGAGACCCATTCCGTGGTGCGCTACCGCGTCGATGGCACCCTGCGTGACGTCGTGTCGCCGCGCAAGGCGTTGCATGGCGCGCTGGTGTCGCGCATCAAGATCATGGCCCAGCTCGATATCGCCGAGAAACGCCTGCCCCAGGATGGCCGCATCGCGCTGCGTGTGGCGGGGCGGCCGATTGATATTCGGGTGTCCACGGTGCCCACCGGGCATGGCGAGCGGGTGGTGATGCGGCTGTTGGACAAGCAGGCCGGGCGTTTGCAGTTGGAAACCCTGGGCATGGAGCCACAATTGCTCGCCCGCCTGGACACGTTGATCCGTCAGCCCCATGGCATTGTGCTGGTCACCGGGCCCACCGGCAGCGGCAAGACCACCAGCCTGTACGCCGCGCTGGCGCGGCTGGATGCGAGCACCAGCAATATCCTCACCGTGGAGGATCCGGTGGAATATGACCTGCCGGGCATCAGCCAGATCCAGGTCAACGCCAAGATCGACATGACCTTTGGCCTGGCCTTGCGCGCGATTCTGCGTCAGGACCCGGACATCATCATGATCGGCGAAATCCGTGACCTGGAAACCGCACAAATCGCCGTGCAGGCTTCGCTTACCGGCCACTTGGTGCTCGCCACCTTGCACACCAACGACGCGGTGTCGGCGGTCAATCGTTTGATCGATATGGGGGTTGAACCGTTCCTGTTGGCGTCGTCGTTGCTCGGCGTGTTGGCCCAGCGCCTGGTGCGGCGCCTGTGCCCGCATTGCAAGCAGGAAGACTTTGCCGCGCCCGGCATGTGGCGCCCGGTGGGCTGCGCGCAGTGCAACCAGATCGGCTACAGCGGCCGCACCGGTATCCATGAATTGTTTTGCGTCGATGACGACGTGCGCAGCCTGATCCACCAGGGCGCCAACGAACAGGACCTGCGCCTGGCCGCGCGCCGTGCCGGGATGTTCAGCATGCGTGAAGACGGCGAACGCTGGGTGCGCAGCGGCGCCACCGCGCCCGAAGAAATCCTGCGCGTGACACGGGACGCCTGATGAATCGCTATCGCTACGAGGCTGCCGATGCCAGCGGCAAAGTCGAGGCCGGGCATGTGGAGGCCGACAGCCAGAGCGCGGCCTTTGCCAGTTTGCGCAGCCGGGGTTTGACCGCGTTGCTGGTGCAGATCGAAGGCGGCCAGCCCGCGGCGGCGGGCAGCAGCCTGTTCACTGCCAAACTCTCAGACAATGATTTGGCCTGGGCCACGCGGCAACTGGCTAGCCTGCTGGGCGCCAGCCTGCCGTTGGAGGCGGCGTTGAGCGCCACGGTGGAGCAGGCCGAGAAAAAACACATCGCCCAGACCCTCGCCGGCGTGCGCGCCGATGTGCGTGGCGGCATGCGCCTGGCGGAGGCGTTGGCGGCGCGGCCACGGGATTTTCCGTCGATTTACCGCGCGCTGATCGCGGCGGGGGAGGAGTCCGGCGACCTGGCCCAGGTGATGGAGCGCCTGGCTGATTACATCGAGGAGCGCAACAACCTGCGCGGCAAGATCCTCACTGCGTTCATCTACCCTGGCGTGGTGGGGTTGGTGTCCATAGGCATCGTGATTTTTTTGCTGAGCTACGTGGTGCCCCAGGTGGTCAGTGCGTTTTCCCAGGCGCGCCAGGACTTGCCGGGGCTGACCCTGGCGATGCTCAACGCCAGTGACTTTATCCGTGCCTGGGGTTGGCTGTGTTTCGCCGGGATCGTCGGCGGTTTCTGGAGTTGGCGCCTGTATTTGCGCAACCCGGTGGCGCGTTTGAATTGGCATAGCCGCGTCTTGCGCCTGCCGCTGATCGGGCGCTTTGTACTGGGCCTGAACACCGCGCGGTTTGCCTCGACCCTGGCGATTCTTGGCGGTGCCGGCGTGCCGTTGCTAAGGGCCTTGGAGGCGGCGCGGCAGACCCTGTCCAATGACCGCCTGAGCCAGTGCGTCAACGACGCCACCGCCAAAGTGCGCGAAGGCGTCAACCTGGCCCCGGCGCTGGCGGTGGAAAAGGTGTTCCCGCCGGTGCTGATCCACCTGATCGCCAGCGGCGAAAAAACCGGCTCGCTGCCGCCGATGCTCGAGCGCGCGGCGCAGACCCTGTCGCGGGATATCGAACGCCGCGCCATGGGCATGACCGCGTTGCTGGAACCGCTGATGATCGTGGTGATGGGCGCCGTGGTACTGGTGATCGTCATGGCGGTGCTGTTGCCGATCATCGAGATCAACCAGTTGGTCACCTGACTGACGAAACCCACATTTGAACTGCGCCCATTCAGTTGGTTTGCCGACATCCTGGCCGCCACGCCCAACCTCGGGTTCCTCATTCCGTCACATCCCACCCCCCTCGACACACGCCACACCGCCTCCAGCAACCCCGCACTGAAACCTCGCTGTCACCTGCCCCGAAACCGCTCAAAA
The DNA here is from genome assembly GCF_054685145.1 of Pseudomonas sp. H1_A03. NCBI lineage: Bacteria > Pseudomonadati > Pseudomonadota > Gammaproteobacteria > Pseudomonadales > Pseudomonadaceae > Pseudomonas > Pseudomonas sp. H1_A03. The sequence continues at coordinate 5,029,235 of NZ_CP162829.1, read as the reverse complement.
CCATGACCAAAACACCCGAGAATCTTTTTAAAATCAAGGCGTTCCTCCCGAGGTTTTTTCCCATAACCGTCATCGGAAACTGCGACTTTCTCTCCATGGTTTTCACCCCTGGCCACCCCCGCAACATGGCTTGGGACCGAAGCCATGGCGTCATGCAAGAGCCATCTACCCAACGTACAAACACGACGAAAGGAGCTTCTTCATGTTTAAGCGCAACGTTCTCGCGGTATCCATGACCCTCGCTTCACTGTGCTCGGCACAGGCTGCATTCGCTGACGTAAACGGCGGCGGTGCAACCCTGCCACAACCGCTGTACCAGACTGCCGGCGTACTCACTACCGGTTTCGCCCCTTACATCGGCGTGGGCAGCGGCAAAGGTAAACTGGCGTTCCTGAACAACGACTACAGCCAGTTCGGCACTGGCACCAAGAACGTGCACTGGGCTGGCAGCGACTCGAAGCTGAGCTCGTCTGAACTGTCGACCTACGCTTCCGCCAAACAACCTGCCTGGGGCAAGCTGATCCAGGTGCCTTCAGTCGCTACTTCGGTTGCCATTCCGTTCAACAAGGCTGGCGATGCAAACGTTGACCTGAGCGTTCAAGAGCTGTGCGGCGTGTTCTCCGGCCGTATCGTCGATTGGAGCGAAATCTCTGGCGCCGACCGTACCGGCCCGATCACTGTGGTTTACCGCACTGACAGCAGCGGCACTACCGAGCTGTTCACCCGTTTCCTCAACGCCAAGTGCACCGAAAACGGCGAGTTCGCTATCACCACTTCGTTCGGTTCCAGCTTCGCCGGTGGTCTGCCTGCAGGTGCTGTACCGGCCACTGGCAGCCAAGGTGTGATGACTGCCCTGGCAGCTGGCGACGGCCGCATCACTTACATGAGCCCTGACTTCGCTGCTTCCACCCTGGAAGGTCTGGACGACGCTACCAAGGTTGCGCGTGTAGGTAAGAATGAAGAGACCGGTGCTGAAGGTAAGTCGCCAGCTCCGGGCAACGTTTCCGCTGCTATCGGCCAGGTACCGGTTCCTGCAGCCACCCCTGCCAGCATCCGCGCCAACCAGGACAACTGGGTACCTGTATTCGGCAAGAATGGTGTAGCCGGTGTTCAACCTTACCCAACCTCGGGCTACCCAATCCTCGGCTTCACCAACCTGATCTTCAGCCAGTGCTATATCAACGCTGACCAGACCAACCAAGTACGTGGTTTCTTCACCAAGCACTTCGGCGCAACTGCCAACAACGACGCCGCCATTTCGGCCAACCGTTTCGTGCCACTGCCAACTAGCTGGAAAACTGCCATCACCGAAACGTTCGTGACTTCCGGCAGCGATCTGAGCATCGGCAAAACCAACATTTGTAACGGCAAAGGTCGTCCGCTGTAACCCAGGCTTTCAACGACCCGCAACACCTGATCAGCAACGGCCTGTGCCGTTGCTGATTTTTTTGCGTACCAGCCCCATGTGAACTTTCCATGACAGAAGTTCAGTCGCGCCCCTCGCCAACCGCCTAACCCTCATACGTGAGCCTGTCTTGCTCCCTGCGTAATAACAAAGAAGGAAGATTCCCGATGGTCCGCTGCAAATCACCGGTTAACCTGAAAGCCCAAGATACCGTGCTGCGCCTCAAGCCCCTGGCCCACGCCATTGCCTTGTTGATGGTGGCAGGCAATGCGCAGGCGGCTACAGCGTTCAGTTCCAGCTGGTTTGCCGACAAAGGCGCGACCCAGGCGGCGACTGCTGCACGGCTCAGTGCAGGGCAGGTGCCGGGGATTCCGACGCTGAATCAGCAGGCGCGGGTCAATCAGCAACTGGCGCGCTCCATCAGCACGCTGAACACCAGTGTCGCGGCGATTGCAGCGCAGCAGGCGGCGCAGGCGGCGGGGCGGCAAGCGGCGTTTGGCCAGGTTTCGAACATTCCCGACGGACTGGGCAAGGGCGGCCTGCAGGTGGATAACAGCCTCACCCAGGGTTGGCTCAACGCCAACGGGCCTAAGCAAAGCCAGTCGGGCGGCAAGACCACGGTGACCATCGAACAGACCGCCGACAAGGCGATCCTCAACTGGGAGACCTTCAACGTCGGGCGCAACACCACGGTGGATTTCCAGCAGCAGTCCAGCTGGGCCGTGCTCAACCGCGTCAACGACCCCAACGCGCGGCCCAGTGAGATCCAGGGCCAGATCAATGGCGCCGGTACGGTGATGATCGTGAACCGCAACGGTGTGGTCTTCAGTGGCACCAGCCAGGTCAATGTGCGCAACCTGGTCGCAGCGGCAGGGAATATCACCGACGAGCAGTTCACGCAGCGCGGTATCTACGTCGACTCCACCGGCTCCCAACCGACTTTCACTGACGCTGCGGGCAAGGTCGTGGTGCAGCGCGGTGCATTGATCCAGACCCACAACCCCGCCACCTCCACCGACGGCGGCGGCTATGCCTTGCTGCTCGGCTCGGAAGTCGAGAACGCCGGTACAATCATCACCGCCAAGGGCCAGACCACCCTCGCAGCCGGCGACAGCTTCTACATCCGCAAGGGCGTGGGCACCACCGGCAACGATCGTTCCACCACCCGTGGTAACGAAGTGGCAACTAGCCTCAACGCCGGCAGCAGCGCCGGCAAGGTCACCAACAGCGGCCTGATCATGGCCTCTACCGGTGACATCACCCTGACCGGGCATCAGGTGCAGCAAAATGGTGTTGCGCTGGCCAGTACCTCGGTGGACACCCGCGGCACCATCCACTTGCTCAACTCCGCCACCGACGCCACCGGCAGCGTGACCCTGGGCGAAGGCAGCACCACTGCGATCCTGCTGGACAGCAGCGGCAGTACCGCGCTGAACAGCCAAAAGGGCAACGGGCTGGTCAACCTCGACGGCACCCCTGCCAACCTGATCACCGGCCAGTTCAACAACCTCAGTGCCGTGGCTGACCGCACCGACCAGTCGCGTATCGAGATCGTCAGCGGCGGCACCGTGGACTTCCAGAAAGGCTCGATCACCCTGGCCACTGGCGGGCAGGTGGCGGTCAGCGCGGCCGGCCGCAGCCTGGTGCGTGATGGGGCGATGATTGATGTATCCGGGGCTGTCGGCGTCAAGGTGTCGATGGAATCCAACAACATCAAGATCAACGTACAGGGCAACGAGCAGCGCGATGCGCCGGTCAACCGTGACGGCGGCCAGTTGATCAACAATGATGTGTGGGTCGACCTGCGTGAGCTGGTGTTTGTGCCGGCCGGTACCAACGGTTACGCGACGGATCGCTGGTACACCGCCGGCGGCTTGCTGGAGGTGGGCGGTTACCTCGGTACCCAAGGCCACTCGGTAGGCGAATGGATGGCCCAGGGCGGCACCGTGACCTTTACCGGCAAGGATGTGGTGACCCAAAAGGGCGCGCAGATCAACCTGTCGGGCGGCACCGTGGATGTGCAGGCCGGGTATATCCAGCAGACCTGGCTCAAGGGCCCGGATGGGCGTTTGTATGAGGTCTCCAACGCGCCGGGCGACATTCTCTATTCCGGGTTCTACAAAGGTTATGAGGACACCAGCAAGCGCTGGGGCCAGACCGATTATTACTACAACCCGATGATCGCCAAGCAACGCCGTTACGAGAGCGGCTATACCGTGGGCCGTGATGCCGGCAAGCTGGTGATCGGCACCACCAGCGCGGTGCTCGAAGGTCAGGTGATCAGCGACGTGTTCCAGGGCGATCGCCAGACCCAAGCGCCGAACATCAACCTCGACGGTTACCAGCAATCGCAGAAGGCGATGGCCCAGCGCGCGCAGTTGATCATTGGCGGGTACACGCCGGTCTACAACAAGACCACCGGCACCCTGCGCTATGCCCTGACGGGCACCACCGATCAGGTACTGATCGACAGCAATACACAGAAAATCGCCGATGGCCTGGACCTCACCACCGCCTTGCCGGCGGATCGCCAAGGCAAGATGGTGCTCGACAGTGATCAGCTCAATGGCTACCAACTGGGCGCGATCAAGGTCGGTGCCACGCAGCAGATTACCGTCAACGGCGCGCTCAAGGTGGCGGACGGTGGCGATATCACCCTGTTCGGGCCGGGTGTGAATATTAATGCCAACCTCACCGCCCACGGCGGAAGCATTAATGCAGGCAACATTCTTTACCAGGTCGATCCGCTTAAAGGCACAGTCCTTGATGCGATTGTGCCGGGGAATGGCGGTGTCAATGTTGCCTCCGGGGTCAAGCTGGACACCACGGGGCGCTGGAATAACCTGTTGCTGGAACCGACGAACAACAGCGGCGTGGCCTATGTGAACGGCGGCAAGGTATCGCTGCGCAGCACCGGCAACGTGAGCCTGGCGGCCGGCAGTGTGGTGGATGCTTCCTCTGGCGGTATTCTCGGCCTGGATGGCAAACTCACCGGCGGCAAGGGTGGCGATGTGACCTTGGCTTCCCTCAGTAGCCTGGCGCTGGACGGCGAGATTCGCGGCTATGGCGTCAGCGGTGGCGGCACCCTGGCGTTGCAGGCACGCAAGGTGCAGATCGGCGACAGCGCCACCGTGCCTGACGCGGGCACCGTGCAGTTGGCCGCAGATTTCTTCAACAAGGGCTTCTCGGCCTATGACATCACCGGCAACGAAGGGCTGCTGGTCACGGACGGCACCCAGGTAAATGTCACCACGCCGGTCTATCGCTTGGGCGACCAGACCTTCGCTGCGCCCAGTGGCAGCGACCCGGCCACGGCCCTGGAGCGTTGGACGTCAGCGTTGTATCAGGAAGACGCGACCAAAGGCGTGCTGACCCAGCGCCGTGGCGCCAGCCTGACCTTGACCGCCGGCCACCAGGAGTCCACGGCCGCCGAACTGGCCACCACGGCGTTGACCGTAGGCCGGGGCGCGGTGATCAACGTTGACCCTGGCCAGGGCATCAACCTGCGCAGCGTTGGCCAGTTGACCCTGAACGGCACCCTCAATGCCTGGGGCGGGAGTGTCAGCCTGGGTGGTTTGACAGTGACGGTTTCAGAACAGGCTAACGCCGCTGGCCATGGCCGCTCGATCTGGGTGGGCGAGAACGCGCTGATCGATGTTGCTGCGCGTGCGGTCACGGCGGTGAGCAGCCGTGGCGATGTCTACGGCCAGGTGCGTAATGGCGGCAAGATCAGCATCGGTGGCGACATCGACCTGGCCACCGGCATTGCCAAGGCCAGCGACCTGTTTGTGGTCGTACGCGACGGCGCCCGCCTGGATGCTTCCGGCGCCCAGGCGGGCCTGGATATTCCGGGCCAGGGCCGGGTGCAGGTGGCCAGCAATGGCGGCAGCATCAGCTTCGCGTCCAACAACGGTCTGTACCTGGATGGTAGCTTCGTCGCCAGGGCCGGTGGCGTCGGCGCGGCGGGCGGCAGTTTGTCCGTGGCCCTGGAAAGTCCTTACTACGCCAAGAATGCCGTCACTGACCGCGTACTCAACCTTCGCGAACTGGTACTGAGTCAAACCCACCAGGGCAGCACATTGCCGGACACCGCCGACGCGGCGGCCGCCAGCCTGGAATATGGTCATGGTCGCCTTGGGGTGGACCAGGTCAGCGCTGGCGGGTTCGACAACCTCGCTTTGTTGAGCGACGGCGTGCTGGGTTTCGACGGTGACGTATCGCTGAAAATGGGCCAAAGCCTGCGCCTGTACAGCGGCGCCATGGGGCTTACAGAGCAGGCTGCGGACAATTCACGTATCAACCTGTCGGCGCCGTACCTGCTGCTGGCGGGCATCCTTGAACCGTTGGAAGCCAAGGACCAGTACCTGCATCCGGTATTGACCAACGGCACGTCTCAACGCGCCAGCCAGGCGCTGTTTGCAGCCAACGCTAACCTGATTGATGTGCGCGGCAGCGTGCAGTTCGGCAATAACAGCAACCTGCCGCTGAGCGACACCAGCCTGGTAAATGTCGACCGCCGAGGGTTCGATGATGTGCAACTGACCAGCCAGGGCGACCTGCGCTTTCTGGCCGGGGCGGGGGCGGATGCGATCGCCACGGGTATCAGTACGCAACTGATGACCCGGGGGGACATGACCCTGCGTGCGGTGCAGTTGTATCCGGGGACCGAGGTTGGGGCGCGGGTACTGGCTGGCTTTCTGAGCGAACGTGATGGCACCAGCTTCAACTACGATCCAGACCGCACCCTGACTATCGCCCGCACCGGCAACAGCAATGCCCAGATGCCCTACTCGGCGTTCGGCCGCTTTCAACTGGGAGCCGCCACCATCAAGCAGGGCGGCGTGATACGCGCGCCCCTGGGGCTGATTGAGGTTGGCGTTATGGGAGGCAACAGGGTCGAGTTGCTGCCCGGCAGCCTGACCTCGGTGAGCGGCAAGGGCCTGGTGCTGCCATACGGCGGCACGGTTGATGGTCAAGTCTACAAATACAACGGTAAGACCGTGACGTTTATCGGTCTGGGCGGACGAGACAACAACGGCCTGAGTGTCGGGTTGACGTTAGGGGGGCAGTCGGTTGCGGTGCTGCCTGACGCTACGGTGGAACTGTCCGGCGGCGGCGAACTGCTCGGCGCCGGGTTTATTTCCGGGCGCGGTGGTTCTACGGATGCGCGCTACAACCCGTTGGTACAATTCGGGGCGAATGGCGGGTTTGTGCTGCCGGGGCTGGGCACCAACCCGATCTATGCGATCGTGCCGGGTGCGCAACCGGGTTATGCCCCCGTGGCGCCGGAAGGGGGTGCAGTCGATCCGTTGATTGGCCAGCAAATCACGATTGGCGCCGGCGTACCGGGGCTTGCGGCGGGCACCTATACCTTGATGCCGTCCACCTATGCCTTGATGCCGGGCGCTTTCCGGGTGGAAATCAATGGCCTGGCCGGCCTTGGCAGCGACAGCACGACCCAGGCCATGCGCAATGGCTCGTGGTCCACGTCGGGGCGCCTGTCCATCGCCAATACCGAGATTGGCAACAGTATTGCAAGCCAGGTGATTCTGACCTCTGCCGATACCCTGCGCCGCTATTCGCAGTACAACGAAACTGGCTATGCACAGTTCGCCGTAGCCGACGCCGCCAGGCTGGGTGTGCCACGCGCATTGCTGCCGGTGGACGCTAAAACCCTGCAATTGATACTGCGAGCAGGCGCAGGGGAGGACTCCTTTTCGTTCCAGGGTATCGGTCGCTTTGAGGCAGCCGACGGCGGTTACGCCGGCACCGTTTCGCTGAACAGTTCAGGTGGAGGCGCCGGGCGAGACATCGAAATTATTGCGGCGGGCAAGGGCGCCACCAGTGGGTTTGCCGGTATTACCGTAGGGGCACAAAACCTCAATGCACTGGGCGCTGCACGCCTGGTGATTGGCGGGACGATGGTGGTCAATTATGGTCAGGGTGGCAACTACGTCACCCTCAGTGGCGGTAATACGGGGGTCCTCACCCTGCGCGATGGCGCGACCCTGGCCGCGCCGGAAGTATTCCTGGTGGCCTCGACCGGCTCCATCGTGGTTGAACAGGGCGCCTCCATCAATACCATCGGGCGCGGCAAGGCCAGTTATGATGCGCGCGATGGCTTTGTCTACAACTTGGCCAACGTATTGGCAGTGTCTAATGGCTTGCTCAATGTGGTCGCCCAGACGCAACCGCAGGCGGGTAAAGGTATCCAGATAGGGGTCTGCAACAGTGCGCCATGCAGTGGGCAAACTGCTCTGTATTCAGAAGGCAGCATCGTCGCCTTGACTGACAACACCTTGCAGATGAGCGATCAGGTGCGCTACGGCACCCGCCACCTCAACCTGGGGCTGGCCAGCATCAACGTCGGCAGCCCGCAAGCCCTGGCCGATGCGGCGGCGGCCAATCGCCTGCCGGCGGGCCTGACCCTCACCCAGGCAGTGCTCGACCGCCTGCTGCGCGGCGATACCCAGTTCGGCGCACCGGCCCTGGAAACCCTGCAACTGTCGGCACGCGACAGCTTCAACTTCTACGGCACCGCGACCCTGGACACCTACGATGCGGTGACCGGCAAGTCTCTGTTGAACAACCTGATGCTCTCCACCCCGGCCATCTACGGTTCCGGCGGTGCGAATGATGTGGCGACTATCCACACCGCCAACCTGATCTGGCAGGGCGCCGAGGCGGCGCCTGGCACGGTGGTGGCGGGTGGCGCGGGCACCGGCGGCGGGCGCCTGGATATCAATGCCGAGCGCATTGAGTTCGGCTACGGCGAGTTTGCCCAGGCCAGCACCACAGCGACCTTGAACCGCCTGGCCCTGGGCTTTGCCAACGTCAACCTCAAGGCCAGCGACCGCATCACCGCCAACCATAAGGGCAGCCTCTCGGTGTACCAGAACCAGGGCGCCTATGACCCGGTCAAGGGTTTTGCCTACAGTGGCGGCAACCTGAATATCCTGACACCGTTGATGACCGGCGCGGCGGGCTCAGTGAACAAAATCACCGCCGGGGGTGCGATTGATATCAGTGCGTCGGCCGGCCCGGTGGGCAAGATGGATGGCCTGGGCGGCGAGTTGTCGCTGCAGGGCGACAGCATTCGCCTGGCCAGCGCGGTGGTACTGCCCAGCGGCAAGGTGACCCTGGGCGCCCGTGGTGACGTGGTGCTGACCGACAACGCATCGATTGATGTGTCCGGTCGCGCCATCGTGTTCAATGACCTGACCAAATACAGCGCGGGCGGTGAAGTGCTGCTGGAAAGCCGCGCAGGCAATGTACTGCAGGGGGCGGGCTCGACCATCGACCTGTCGGCCAACTACAACCAGGCGGGCAAGCTGCGCGCCGTGGCGGTGGGCGGCGCGGCCGGCACCGTCGACCTGGCGGGCAAGATTCTCGCCGGCAGCAGCGGCTACTACGATGCCGGCGGCACCCTGGTGCCGTACCTGGCAGGTGCGGTGGAGGTCCAGGCGCAGCACTTGGGCGGCAACGGCACCTTGAGCGACCAGTTTGCCGCGCTCAACCAGCGCCTCAACCAGGGCCAGGTGTATGGCACGCGCAGCTTCCAACTGAAACAGGGCGACCTGGTCATCGGCAATGGTGTCAAAGCCAACACCGTGAATGTTTCGGTGGACAACGGCAGCTTGCGCGTGATCGGCCTGGTGGACGCCAGCGGCGAGCGCGTCGGCAGTATCAACCTGGCCGGCAAGAACGGCCTGACCCTGGACGGCAGCGCTGTACTCGACGCCCATGGCACGCAATTGCGCGTGGACAGCTACGGCAAGATCATTGATTCGCCGAACCGCGCCGTGGTAGTGCTCGGCTCCGGCACCGGCCAGTTGACCCTGGCTGGCGGTGCGCGTATCGACCTGCGTCATGGCACCGATACTGCGACTGGCAATGACGGGCGCAACCGTGGCACGTTGGAGCTGAATGCGCCGCGGTTGGGCGCGGATGACATTGCCATCGACGCCAGTGGGCACCTGACCATCGACGGCGCGCGATCGATCGCCCTGAACGGGATGATCACCTACGACGACGCGCCGATCGGGACCAGCCCGACGGCCAGCGGCAGGCCGTATCAGGAAATCACCCAGGATTACCTGAAAGAGAAGCACGACCTGAGCACGACGTTCATCAATGCGGCCTTGAAAAATACCAACCTGGTGCAGAACAAGCTGGCCGGCCTGAACAACGCGACCTACGGTGATACCTTTCACCTGCGCCCTGGCGTGGAAATCATCAGCAAAACCCCGGATGGCGACTTGGTGGTGCAGGGAGACCTGGACCTGTCCGGCTATCGCTACGCGAGCCTGAAATCGCCGACCCAAGCGGTGACCGAGGCCGGCAGCCTGACCCTGCGTGCCGGTGGTGATCTGAATATCTACGGCAGCATCAACGATGGTTTTGCAGAGCCGGCGGCGACCCCGGATGATACCGGCTGGGTGCTGCGCGCTGGCATTGACTACACCGGCGGCACGATAACGGTGCCCGGTGACGGCGTGACCCTGGCGGACGGCACCACGTTCCCTGGCGGCACGATTCTCAATTTCGACCTGCCGATCAAGGCCCGCAGCCTGACTGCCGGTACGCGATTGCCGGTGGCGGTGACCCTCAATTCGACCTTGGCATTGCCGGCCGGTACGGTCCTGGCGGGTGCGGTGCGTAATGCCTCGGGTACCGTGTTGTACCCGGCAGGCACGATATTGACTGCGCGCGTGAGCTTACCGAAAGACAGCATCCTGGATGCCGGTACGGTGTTGGTGAGCCTCACCAGTGTGAAGGCCATGACCTGGCCGGCGGGCGTGCCGTTACCTGGGAAACTGGGCAGCACCGCGATAGTGACCCTCAATGGTCCCAAGCTGCTGCTGCGCGGGGCCTTGTTGCCGGTGGGCACCGACGTCAAGCTGCAGGGTGGCGTGCCGTGGGTGAACCTGCGTACGGGGGGCGAGGGCAAGCTCTGGGCTGTGGCGCCGATGCTGGCCGAGGGCTCGCAGTCCTGGTCGATGCGTCTGGTGGCCGGGGCCGACACACAGGCGGCCGACAGTCGCTTGCTGCAGCCGCATCCAGAGGCGGGTAATCTCCGTTTGGCGGACAGCCACTCCTCGGTCAAGATTATCTCCGCCAATGATATTAGGGCGGGCAGTCCGCGTTTCAGCGTGATCCGCACCGGTGCGGCAGACCTCGAGCTGCTGGCCGGGGGCGACTTGAGCATGGATTCGCTCTATGGCGTCTATACCGCCGGCAGCTCCGCCGCGAGCGCGTCTGGCGAATGGTTCCCGGAAGGCGGCGGTAATTTGCTGGTTAAGGCGGGTGGCAACCTGACTGGGAACATCACCAGTGAAGCCCCGGACATTGATGATCGGCCGGTCGCGGGTGACGTGGGTAATGACTCCGCCAACGTAGGCGCTTGGTTGTGGCGTCAAGGCAATGGCCTGTCTGGTAGCCAGGCCCAGGCGACCAGTTGGTGGATCAACTTTGGCGCCTATACCCCTAACTATTTAATAAAAAATGCACCTGACCAGATGGTTGGCTTTACCGGCTTTGGCACGCTGGGCGGGGGTAACCTGAATGTTGACGTCGGCGGGGATGCCGGGATCCTGAGGCCACTGACATTGAACGGGGCCTTACCTGCGAGCGTTAACGCCCGTAGCCAAGGCCTGGTGTTGGCAGTGGGCAGCACCGGTCGGGTTGGGGCCGATGGCAGCCTGCAACTCACGGGCGGCGGCGATATGAATGTGCGGGTCGGCGGGGCGGTTAACCCTGGCAGTCAAATCACGTCGGGTCACCTTAATGGTGCGGTGGTAGATCTTCGCGGGCATGTTCAATTGACGGGCGGCGCCCTGGGTAGCTTGACCTTGCGTTATGGCAACCGGTCAACGGATCAGAGCCCTGGCGAAGTCCGCGCCTACGATTCGATGCGCTCGACTTCCGCGACGGCGGCCGGGGGCTGGAGCCTGTTACCTGGGGACGCAACCTTCAGTGTGGCCACCCGTGGGGACCTGGTATTGCAAGATGTGGCCGATCCGGGCCGCGCGCCGCAAATGAATGCCTCGGCCTATGTGAAAGGCGCGGATCTTGGTTTTGGTCAGAGCTGGTTCAGTTTGTGGACCGAACGCACTGCGATCGATCTGTTCTCCGCCGGCGGCAACCTCACGCCACTGACAGACACCACAGAGTCGGATATGGCGGCGGTATATCCCGCGACATTACGTGCGGTCGCGGCCAACGGCAGTCTGTATTACGGGCGTGCTTCGGCACTTAACAACAGCCCGCCACCGCCGCTCAAAGCGCTGGTGCTGGCGCCGTCGGCCAACGGTCAGTTGCAATTGCTGGCGGCGGACTCGATCTATGGCGGTGACTTGACCATCAGCCGCTCCAGCGCAGCACCGGATACCCTGGCGACGATCCTGCGCCCAGCGTTCCAAGGGTATGTCAAAGACCCCACGAGCGGAAATTATCAACTGGTTGGCAGTAATACTTCCACGGATTCCGTTCGGGCCGATCTGGGCCGCGTCTCTCCCCTGTTTGCCTTCGGTCCGAATACCGCCAGCACGTCATGGGGCGATGCCTTGGACCCCGCGCGTTTCTATGCTGTAACCGGCGATCTGCTGGGCGTCAACAGCGGGCGTTCGATCACTATTACCACCGCTACCGACCCGCGCTTTGGGCAGACCTATCATGAAGGCGCAGGCGCGGTGTGGATGTTGGCTGGGCGAGATGTCGTCAGCAGCGGCACAACCTTGAGTGGTGCCAGCGGCGGTGACGGTGGGAGTGGGGAATACACCATCGCCGGCAATCTGTTCGTCCACAACAGCCCCACCAATATCTCTATTGTCAGTGCCGGCCGCGACATCCTCTACAGCAGCTTCAACGTCGCCGGCCCCGGCAACCTCGAAGTGACCGCCGGCCGCAATATCCTGATGGATGACAAGGTCGGCATCACCAGCCTGGGCGCCGTGGCCGCAGGCGACAACCGCCCCGGCGCAAGCATCACGATGCAAGCCGGTGTAGGCCCCAACGGCCCGGATTACCTGCGCTTCGTCGAGGCCTACCTGAACCCCGTCAACCTGGCGCAACCGGGCGAATCGATCCAGGGCGGCAAGGTCGCCAAGACCTACGAAAACGAACTGGTCGGCTGGCTCGCCGAGCGCTTCGGTTTTATCGGCAGCCCCGACCAGGCCCGCACCTACTACGCGGCGCTGCCCGCCGAACAACAACGGGTGTTCGCCCGCGACGTGTACTTCGCTGAACTCAAGGCCGCCGGCCGCGAGTACAACCAGGTCGGCAGTGTGCGCCAGGGCAGTTACCTGCGTGGCCGCTCAGCCATCGCCGCACTGTTCCCGGACAAGGACGTGGCCGGCAACCCGATCACCTACAAAGGCGACATCACGATGTTCGGCGGCGCTGGCGTGCACACCAACTTCGGTGGCTCGATTCAGATGTTCACCCCAGGCGGCAGCCAGACCTTCGGCATCGAAGGCGCGGCGCCACCGTCGACGGCGGGTGTGATCACCCAGGGTGCCGGTGATATCCAGCTGTACTCCATGGGCAGCATCCTGCTCGGCCAGAGCCGCATCATGACCACCTTTGGCGGTTCGATCATGGGCTGGACCAGCGAGGGCGACATCAACGCCGGTCGCGGCTCCAAGACCACCGTGGTGTACACGCCGCCCAAGCGTGTCTATGACAACTGGGGCAACGTCGGCCTGTCGCCGTCGGTGCCGAGCACGGGCGCGGGGATCGCGACCTTGAACCCGATTCCGGAAGTGCCGGCGGGGGACATCGACCTGATCGCACCGTTGGGCACCATCGACGCAGGGGAGGCGGGGATTCGCGTATCCGGCAACGTCAACATCGCCGCGTTGCACGTGGTGAACGCGGCGAATATCCAGAGTCAGGGCAAGTCGTCCGGGGTGCCGGTGTCGGCCACGGTCAACACGGGGGCCATGAGCTCGGCCAGCGCGGCGGGGGCAGCGGCATCCCAGGCGGCCGAAGACGCAGCACGCAGCCAGCAGGCGGCGGCCAAGCAGGGCCGGCCTTCGATCATGACGGTGGAAGTGTTGAGCCTGGGCAGCGAGCCGTTGCCGCGTGAACCGGAACCGCAGCAGAAAAATTCCGCCTACAACCCCAACAGCCCGGTGCAAGTGCTGGGCGCGGGGCCGCTGAGCGAACAGGCGCGGGCGCGGTTGACGGATGAGGAGCGCAAGCAGATCAGCTTATAAGGCTTTGGAAAGGACCTCTCGATGTACCGTTCGGGGCGATCAATGATCGCCCCTTTTTTTTGGCGTTTCTCGGTCTGCGGTGGGCGCTGGGTTGCCTGCGAAGGCTATGTGTTAGGCGCTAGAGGGTTTTTGGTTGGGGTACATATCCATTGCTGCGGTAACGGCTGATATTGGTTTCGCCCTTACGGCGGGTCACTTTGGGGCTCTTCCAAAGTGAGCCGCCGTAAGGGCGGAACCATAACCCGCCGTTACTTAAATAACGGATATACACCCCGACCAACCATCAAAAAAATTGCCCCCCTCCCAATCCCAAATGAAGCTTTCATGACAAAAGTTCGGTAGCTCCCGGCCACCCCCGTCTCTCCTATGTAACGCGCTGGAGGCCGCCACAAGCTGCCTCCCCAGCCGTCAGCAAGACGCCAGGAGTGGGGCAAGTGGGAACTATGGAACGTTACTCGAAAGTAGGCATGCAGGAGCTCGACCAGCGCCTGTCGAAGATCGTTGAAGCCGCGCGCAAGAAGCCGGTTTCGGTGTACCGCTACGGTGCGCCGTGGGTGTGGATCGTCTCTCAGGACGACTGGCAGGGCGCGTTGAAGGAAGTGTCCAGCTACATCCCGGCGGGCCATTCCCTGGTGTTGCTGCGCCCGCAGATCGACGAAGTGCTCGACCAGCACCGTGAGTGGCTGGTGGCCGAATCCGCGATGTCGATCGCCCCGCACACTGTGCTGCAAGTCCTCTTGCTGCAACTGCTGTATTCGGTACCCAGCGAGCAGCAACTGCATGAACAGCTGAACTACAACCTGCTGTTCCGCTGGTTCGTCGGCCTGGACCTGAACCAAAAGGTCTGGAGCCTTCATGTCCTCACCCGCGACATCGCCACGCTGCTGAATAACCCGCGTGCGGTGCAACTCATCCAGAAAATCATCGGTGACGTGTTTTGTGGCGCCTTGCTGCACATGCCGGAGTTCTCGCTGAACTTCGCCCTGTTGCACACCTGGCTGGCACGCCACGGCAACACCTCGATCACCAGCAATTGAGCAGGCCGCATGCCGGGCAATCGGTGGCGGCGCAAAAAATCAGAATGTCAGGGGGCGGTGTGGAGCATCTGTTCAAATTAACGCTGGCGCTGTGTTGCGTGACGCTGGGGAGCGTGACGCAAATCGCGTTGGCCGAGGAAGAGCAAGCGGCGCGCAAGGTCGACGTCAACGAGTACTTCGTGCGCGGCAACACGGTGCTCGATGCGGCGACGATCGAGGAGGCTGTGTACCCGTTTCTCGGTCCGCAAAAGACCTTGGGCGATATCGAAGGCGCCCGCGATGCGCTGCAGAAGATCTACCAGTCGCGGGGCTACCAGTCGGTGTTTGTCGAGCTGCCGGAGCAGAAGGTCGACGACGGTATCGTCTACCTGCAAGTCAGCGAAACCAAGGTAGGACGCGTGCGTGTGGTCGGCGCCAAGCACTATTCGCCGGTGGAAATCCGCGAGCAGGTGCCGGCGCTGGAAGAGGGCGCGGTGCCGGACTTTGCCACGGTGCAAACCCAGTTGGCCGGCCTCAACCGCAGTGCCGGGCGTCAGGTCACGCCGCTGGTACGCGAAGGCCAGCGCCCCGGCACCATGGATGTGGATTTGCAGGTGGAAGACCAGAACCCCTGGCACGCCAGCCTCGGCCTGAACAACGACTACAGCGCCGACACCGAGAAGCTGCGCTCGGTGGCAACCCTGGGTTACGACAACCTCTGGCAACTGGGCCACAGCATTTCGCTGACGTACTTCACCGCCCCCCAGGACACTGAGAATGCCAAGGTCTGGTCCGGTTCCTATACCGCCCCGTTGAACGAGCGCTGGACCTTGCAGTTCTCCGGTTACCAGTCCGACAGCAACATCGCCACCATCGGCGGCAGCAACGTGTTGGGCAAGGGGCATTCCTATGGGGTGTCGGCGATCTACAACCTGCCCGCTGCCGGTAACTGGGCCAACTCGTTCTCGTTCGGGGTCGACTTCAAGGACTTCGACGAGGAAATGAAATTTGGCTCCAGCAGCGACCAAGTGCCGCTCAAGTACGCGCCATTCACGTTGGGCTACAACGGCTATCGCTACACCGAGCAATCCCAGCTGGGGCTTGGCTTGAACCTGGTCGTCGGCACCCGTGCGTTCTTCGGTTATGGCAGCGACGCCGAGGAGTTCGACTACAAGCGCTACAAGGCCAGCGCCAGTTTTGCCGTGCTCAAGGGCGACCTGAATTACACCTACACCTTCGCCAACGATTGGCAGTCAGCCACCAAAAGTGGCTTCCAGCTGGCTTCGGGGCCGCTGGTCTCCAACGAGCAGTATTCCGCCGGCGGCGCCACCTCGGTGCGCGGTTACCTGGCGGCGGAGCGCACCGGGGATGAGGGTTACTTGCTCTCCCAGGAACTGCGCACGCCGTCCATGGCCAAGTTTCTCGGCAGTTATGTGCAGGAATGGCGCTTTTATGCGTTCGCCGAAGGCGCGCGCATGCGCCTGCACGACCCGCTGCCCGAGCAAGAAGACGAATACAGCCTGGCCAGTGTCGGCCTGGGCACCCGCGCCAGTTTGAGCAAATGGTTGTCCGGCAGCCTGGATTGGGGCTACCCGCTGCTCGATGGACCGAACACCCAGAAACAGGACTCGCGACTGCACTTCAGTGTGCAGGCGACTTTCTGACTTTTTCTTTCGGAGACTTCACCCATGCAACGCCTATTCCTGAGCCTGTTGATCTGCCTGGGCTTCGCGCTCCCGGCCACCGCCCATGCCTGGTGGCAGGACGATTGGCACTACCGCAAACAGATCTCGGTAGACACCACCGCCCAAGGCGCCGCGATCAACCAGGCCCTGGGCCGCACCGCGCTGCTGGTGCGCCTGCACACGGGCAATTTCACCTTTGACGGGGTGAAGGAAGACGGTGCCGACCTGCGTTTTGTCAGCGCCGATGACAAGACCGTGTTCAACCATCAGATCGAAAGCTTCGACCCGTTGATGGGCATGGCGCTGATCTGGGTCGATGTGCCCAAGGTCGAAGGCGGCCAGCGCCAGGACCTGTGGATGTACTACGGCAATCAGAAAGCCCCGGCCACCGCCAACGGCCAACTGACGTTTGATCCGAACTACACCGCGCTTTACCACTTTGATGGGGCCAATGCGACACCGCCCCGGGACACCACGGCCTACGCCAACACTGCACTGAACGCCACTGGCGCGAGCATTGACGGCGTGATCGGCCGCGCCTTGCAGTTCGGCGGCCAGCCCTTGATGTTGCCGGCCAGCCCATCGTTGCAGCACGCAGCCGGTGGCGCATTCACCTTCAGTGCCTGGCTGCGCCTGGACCAGGCCAGTGGCGAGCAAGTGGTGCTGGCCCGTCGCGACGGCTCTCACAACCTGCTGCTGGGCTTGAACCAAGGTATGCCGTTTGTGGAAATCGACGGCCAGCGCGCCGTGTCGACCCAACCGCTGAACCCCGGCCAATGGCAGCACCTGGCGTTCACCGCCGAGGGTGAAAAGGTCTCGTTGTATGTGAATGGCCGCGAAACCGCGACCCTCGCCGTCGCCTTGCCAGCGTTCAATTCCCAGTTGGCCATTGGTGCCGACCTGCCGGAAGCGGGCAGCACGCACCAGCCATTCGCCGGGGCCATCGATGAGCTGCGCCTGTCCAAGGTGGCGCGCCCGGCCGCGCTGTTGCTGGCCGACGCCAGCGCCCAGGGCGCCGAGTCGAAGCTGGTGGCCTATGGCGTGGATGAAGAACAGTCCGGCATGGGCTTCGGCAGCCTGGGCTTCTTGCTTAATGCCGTACCGGTCGACGCCTGGGTGATCATCCTGGTGCTGGTGGCGATGATGTTCCAGTCGTGGGTCATCATGCTGCGCAAGAACCGTCAGGTCAGCCGCCTCAGCAGTGCCAACGAGGTCTTCCGCGAGCATTTCGCGCAGATCGGCACCCGCCTGGAAATGTACGCCGACGACACGCAATTGGCTGAGCGCCTGACCCATTCTTCGCTGTGGCGCCTGTACCTGGTGGCGGTCAAGGAAATCCGCACCCGTCGCGCCCAGGGCGCCGACACCTCGTCGGTCTCGGCTGCCACCATCGAAGCCATCCGCTGTTCCATGGACGGCGTGCGCACCCGCGAAAACCAGGCCCTCAGCTCCAAGCTCTCGACCCTGTCCAACGCCATCGCCGGCGGCCCGTACATCGGCCTGCTCGGGACGGTGCTGGGGATCATGGTGGTGTTCCTCGGTACCGCCATGGCCGGTGACGTGAACATCAATGCCATCGCGCCGGGTATGGCGGCGGCCTTGCTGGCCACGGCCATGGGCCTGTTTGTCGCGATCCCGGCGCTGTTTGGCTACAACCGCCTGATCACGCGCAACAAGGAAGTGAGTGCGGACATGCGCGTGTTTGTCGATGAGTTCATCACCCGCCTGGCGGAGATGCACGGCGAGAGCCAGCACAGTGAAGCCGCGCACCGCGCACCGCATCACGCACCGGTTCCGGCCTGAGGAGAGTTGCCATGGCTTCTGTAAATGCCTCCCACGACGATGACGATGATGCCGCCGTCGACAGCATCAACATCACGCCCCTGGTGGACGTGCTGATGGTGGTGCTGGTGATGTTTATCCTCACCGCCACTGCCCAGGTCTCGGGTATCCAGATTCACCTGCCCAAGGCCAGCGCTTCGGTGTCGTTGTCGGAGGCCAAGACCAAGGCGATCTCCGTGAACGACGGCGGCCAGGTGTTCCTTGACGCGTACCCGGTGACCCTTGGCGAACTCGAAGAGCGCCTGCGTATCGAGAAAGCGCTGAACCCGGATTTCCCGGTGATCGTGCGCGGCGATGCGATGGTGCAGTACCAGAAGGTGATCGAAGTGCTCGACTTGCTGCGCCGGCTGGAGCTGTCCCAGGTCGGGCTGGTCACCGGCAAGCCGAGCCAGGGCTGAGCCATGACCGCACAGATCCCAATCGCGCCACTGCCCGTGAAAAAGAAGCCGCCATTGCGCCCGTTGAAGTGGGGCGCGGGCCTGTTGCTGGGCGCCGTGGCGGCCTGGTTTTTGTGGCAGTGGGCCAATGACATGAGTGGCGTGCGCCGCGAAGCGCCCAA
The DNA here is from genome assembly GCF_054685145.1 of Pseudomonas sp. H1_A03. Lineage (NCBI taxonomy): Bacteria > Pseudomonadati > Pseudomonadota > Gammaproteobacteria > Pseudomonadales > Pseudomonadaceae > Pseudomonas > Pseudomonas sp. H1_A03. The sequence goes on along the minus strand of NZ_CP162829.1, from coordinate 5,010,510 downwards.
GGTGCCGACGATTATCCCGTTGCCGCCACCACCGCCACCGCCTCCAGAGAAACCCAAGGAGCCCGAGCCCCAGGTCGAAGAAAAAGTCCCGGAGCCGGTGCCAAGCCCCGAACCCGAAGAGGTCAAGCCGGCCGAGGAAGCGCCGCCTTCGCCCAACGAAGACCTGGCCAACCCGATGCAGATCGATGGCGACGCTCAGTCCGGCAATGACGGTTTCAACATCGGCGCTGGTAAGGGCGGCGGCATGGCCGGCAGCGGTGGCGGCGGCGGGTTGGGTACCGGCACGTACAAGCAGTACCTGGCCGGCACCTATCAACGGCTGATGCGCGAAGACCCGGAATTACGCAAGAAGGCTTTCTCGATACAGATAGACCTGTGGTTGGGCACCGATGGCCAGGTCACTAAAGCGCTGGTGGCCAAGTCCAGCGGGGATGCCGAGACCGATGCCCAGATGCTCGCGCTGATACGTGCACCGCGTTCCACACAGAAGCCGCCGGCCTCGCTGACGCTGCCCATGCGCCTGTCCCTGAAGGGCCGGCGCCCGGATTAATTGAATGCTTTTTTCAACGGTTTTTTACAGGAGTTGCGTACACATGATTTCCCCCGTGAATCGACTGACCCTGGCGGTCGGCATGGTCATCGCGACCCTGGTCGGCCAGGCGACTGCAGCCCCGGTCGCGCCCTCGGAAAACGTCACTATCAACCTGATCCGCCTGTTGGTGCAGCAAGGCGTGCTCAAGCAGGAAACCGCCAATGGGCTGATCGCCCAGGCCGAAAAGGAAGCCCAGCAGGCACGCCAGGCCAATGCCGCGTCGGTGGTTGCCGCAGGCCCGGTCGCCGCGCCCGGCGACGTGCGTGTGCAATATGTGCCGCAGGCGGTCAAGGATCAGATCCGCGATCAGGTCAAGGCCGAGGTCATGGCCACCGCCAAGCAGGAAAACTGGGCGCAGCCCAATACGTTCCCGGACTGGATCTCGCGCATCAGCTTTGATGGCGATATCCGTTTGCGCGACGAGTCGCGCTATTTTTCGGGTAACAACAGCAACAACATCACTGACTTCGCGAAGCTCAATGACACCGGCCCCTACGACGTCAACAAAAACTCCAATACCAAGTTCCCACCCTTGCTCAACACCCGCGAGGACCGTGAGAACCTGTTCCGCCTGCGCGCACGCCTGGGCATGAAGGCGGTGATCTCTCCGGATTGGACAGCCGGCATACGCATCGCCACCGGCTCTGACAATAACCCGGTGTCCACCACCCAAACCCTGGGCGGCGGTTTCGGCAAAAAAGACGTCTGGCTTGACCAGGGTTACCTCACCTGGGCAACCACCGACTACATGAAGTTGACCGCCGGCCGCATCGGCAACCCTTTCTACTCCACCGACATGATGTATTCCAACGACCTCAACTTCGACGGTGTGGCCGCAGTCTTCAACCACGCCCTCAATAGTGAATGGGGCCTGTTCGGCACGCTCGGCGCCTTCCCGGTCGAATACACCTCCGACACTGCCAGCGCCAACGGTATCGACAAGGAAGACAGCGAGACCAAATGGCTGTTCGGTGGGCAGATTGGCGCTGACTGGAAGATCAATCGCAGCAACCGTCTCAAGCTGGCGGCTGCCTACTACCAGTTCCAGGACATCGAAGGCGAGCGCTCCAGCCCTTGCGCGCCATGGGCGGGCGCGGCGGGTTGCGACACCGACGGCACGCGCGTGGCCTTCATGCAAAAAGGCAACACCGTGTTCAACTTGCGTAACAACACCACCAACCCGGCTGATCCTGCCAGAACACCCGACCCGCAGTTCGTAGGCCTGGCGTCCAAGTTCGATGTGCTGGACCTCAACCTGGTCTGGGACAGCGAGCTGCCGAGCGATTTCAAGCTGCGCAGCCAAGCTAACTTCATCCACAACCTGGCTTACGACAAGGGCGAGATGCTCAAGCGCAGCGAGGGCGAGATCGTCAACAACATCAACAGCAAAGGCCAGTTTGAAAGTGGCGGCAATGCGCTGATGGTCTCGTTCACCCTCGGCAGCGCGTTGGAGATGCGCAAGCGCGGCGATTGGAATGTGCTGGCCGGTTACAAATACATCCAGCCCGACGCCTTGCCCGACGGCTTCAACGATTCCTCGTTCCACCTGGGCGGCACCAACGCCAAGGGGTACTTCATCGGCGCCAACTACGGCATCGAAAAGAACATCTACGCCAGTGCGCGTTGGTTGAGCGCGTCCGAAGTGTATGGCCAGCCGTTCGAAGTCGATGTGATGCAACTGGAACTCAACACGCGCTTTTGATGCGCAGGGAGATGCCACATGAACACGCGAATCTGCGGGCTGCTCTTGGTATTCGTTGCCACGGCGGCCTCGGCTGAAGGCATGGAGGAGCGCTTGCGTACGCAATTGCGCAGCACCACCCAGCAATTGCAGGCGCTGCAAAGCGAACAGGCTCAGGCCAGTGCGGCGCGTATCGCCGCTGAAACCCAGGCCAAGCAGGCCCAGGCGCAAATCAAGCAACTGACCGCTGAGCTGGAGAAGACCCGTGGCGTGGCCGAGCAAATGGCCGGCCAGCAACAGAGCCTGCACAGTCAGGCGCAAGCCCAGGTCGCGGCGAGCAATGAGCAGATCGGCAAGTTCAAGAAGGCTTATGACGAACTGCTGGTGCTCGCCAAGGGTAAAGAAGCCGAGCGCGCTCGCTTGCAGGCACAACTGAGCGAACGTGACACACAAGTGCAGCAATGTTCAGTCAAGAATCAACAGATGTACGGCGTGGCCCAGCAACTGCTCGCGGCCTACGAAAAAATCGACGTGGCCGAGGTGATGAGTATTCGCCAGCCGTTCGCCAGCAGCGCGCGGGTCAAGTTCGAGGAACTGGCCCAGGGCTTTGGCGATGATTTGTACAAGAGCCGTTTCGACGCGCCTCAGGCAACTGCCAATCATTGATAGACAGGGAAGAGATCTCCATGAGCGAATTGATCACCAGCGTCACCACCCAGAGCCTCACCGAGCTGTTGCAGGAAGCCGGCTACCGGGTCAATCAGACCGAGCAGAACGGTATCGTGCAATTGCTCAGCGCCAGCCAGGGCATCGGCTTTGCCGTGCGCTTCGGCAACCCGGCGGCGGAGCAGGGCAACTACGTGGATTTCACCTACAGCTGCGCGCTGCGTATCCAGGGCGAGTTGCCTGAAGGCCTGGCCCAGGTGTGGAACGCCTCGCGGCGCTTTGCGCGGTTGTCGGTGCAGGGCGAATTCCTGTTGATGGAAATGGACGTGGTGGTGGCCGGTGTTGGCGCCACGCACCTGCGCAGCCAGCTGGAACTGTGGGATCGCCTGTTGCAGGAGTTTATCGTCTACCTGCGTGAATACAGCCAGCAGGCGGCGCAGTTGCAGGCCCAGGCCGACGTCGAGGCGCCCGTATTGTGAAAAAGCCAACCTTGATGGTCGGCGCGGGTGCGCTGGCGCTGCTGGTGGTGGCGGTGGGTTTGAGCGTGCGACCGGGCAGCGACCCGGTGGCGGCTCAGCAACCGGCACCGGTGCTCAACCTTGCGCCGAGCGGTCCAGCGGTGGCTCGCCTGGGTAATCAGCAGATCGACCTGACGGAACTGAAAAGCGTGCTTGCCAGCCTGCCGGCCGAGTCTCGCGAGCAATTACGCGGCAACCGAGGTGCGTTGGAGACCTGGATCCGTTCACGCCTGGCACAAAAGGCGGTGCTCGAACAGGCCGACGCGCAAGGCTGGCGCCAGCGTCCGGAAGTGGAACAGCAAACACGAGCTGCCACTGAGCAAATCGTGTTTCGCGACTACATGCTCTCGGTCAGCCAGGTGCCGGCCGACTACCCCAGCGCGGCTGAATTGCAACAGGCCTACGACAGCGGCAAGTCGCAATGGATGACGCCGCCGTTGTATCGGGTGAGTCAGATTTTCCTCGCGGTGAATGACCCGCAAACCCTCGACACAGTACGCCGCCAGGCCCAGGAATTGAGCCGCCGCGCCCAGGCGGTACCGGGTGATTTCGCCGCCCTGGCCACGCAGTTTTCCCAGGACACCGACTCTGCCGCGCGAGGTGGGGACTCGGGGATGCAGCCATTGCAGCAACTGGTGCCGGAAGTGCGCACTGCGGTGTCGCGCCTCAAGGTCGGTGCCGTGTCGGACGTGGTGCAGAGTGCGGCAGGGTTCCATGTGCTCAAGCTCACCGGCCAGCAACCGGCGCGCACCGCGACCCTGGACGAGCTGCGCGAACGCCTGACCCAGGCCCTGCGCGCCCAGCGCCAGGAGCAGATCGCCAAGGCTTACCTCGAAGGCATGCTTAACACCGCGACCCTGAGTATCGACGGCGCAGAGCTGAACAAGGTGCTGGAGTAACGCGTTTCAACCCGCATTGGATGCACAGACAGACAAGACAGGGAGTCTCCCATGGCATTTCTAGAACCGTCTGGCCTTCAGGGGCCGTCCGCTTATCGCGCACCGGGCGAGGGGCGTAGTACCTGGCTGGCCCTGGCCAATGAGATTGACCCGGAGGTGGCGCGCTACTTTCTGGTGAGTGCGCGCTGCGGCTGTTTCATGCAGGCGGCGCGCAGTTTGAATATCAAGGCGACGCTGTTGCGCAAGCGCTTGGCGCAGTTGGAAGAGCATCTGCGCCATTCGCTGTTCACCTATCAGGGCAATGGCTTGGTACTTAGCCGCGATGGTCAGCAGTTGCAGGCTCAGTTGATTGCCCTGGCCCATGAGCGGCGCCTGCCGGTCACGGAGCAACCGCTGATTCGGCTGGCGGTGGCTGAGCCGATCCTGCACGACATCCTTGGGCGCGACCTGATTGCCTTGCTGCGACGCAACGCCAGCGTGCGCCTGGAGATCATCTCCATCGACAGCCAGTTGTCGCTGCAAGCAGTGGAGGTAGACGTGGTGCTGTGGTTGTCGGACGCCGACGGCCCGGTGCCGGGCCCGAGCTTTGTCACTGAGCCGCCACGGGCCCTGGCGCGGCTGCAATATTTGCCGCATATCGCCAAGCGTTATTCACGGCTGACAACACGGCCGGACAGCGTGGAAGACCTGAATGACTACATGCTGGTGCAGTGGCAGCCGGATGCGCAGGTTGGCGCGCTGCAGCCGTGGAATCGGGTGGTGGAGCAGCGTTTGGCGGCGGTGGTGCAGGTGCATGCGTATTCGCTGATGCTGGAGATGATTCGTTGTGGCGCCTGTATTGGGTTGCTGCCGCACTACATGAGCAGTTTTGACCGGGGGCTTGTGGCGTTGCCGGGGTTGTTGGCCGAGAGCATGCAGCGCCACGTGTGGCTGGCAGTGAATGCGCAAGTGGGGGATGCGGAGGCGGTGCGGATGATTGTGGCGTTGATCATCAGCACCTTCGAAGGCCGCCGTGAGTGGTTTGATTGACGATGTCATGTCGCCACACATCTTTTGAGAGCACAGAAGCAACCTGTAGTGAGCGGGCTTGCCCCGCGCTGGGTGGCGAAGCCGCCCCAATAAAGACACCGCCGAGTGCCAGATAAAACCAAGTCGCCTGGTTTGGGGCGGCTTCGCCACCCAGCGCGGGGCAAGCCCGCTCACTACAATTGTGAAAATGGCATCACCTGGGCAAGCCAGCTCCCACAAAAAAAGCACACTGGCGGGGGCTGGTTTCAACGTTGCAGCACACCACGAAAGGTCGCGCTCAGGGCGCGCAATGTTTCCCTGGAGCGTGCGTCACTGATCCGGCTGTGAAGCACCACTTCACTCACGGGCAATGCCGGCAACCCATATTGCTCGCTCACCTCAACCGCGCCAGCGGGTGCCACGCGGTGGGCGAGGGCGGCTACGCCGAGGCCGGCGCTGACTGCCGCCCCCACGGCCATCACACCGCCGCCGACGAATACTTCGGTCCAGTCGATGCGCGCCGCGTCCAGTGCGCGTGTGGCCAAGTGGCGAACGCCGCAGGGCGCAGCCATGGTCGCCATGCGCAGTGGCGTGCCGGGGCTGTGTTGCCAGGTGGGCGCAGCGAACCAGCCGAAGCGTTCCACCACCAAGACTTCGCCGTCCTGGCGGTCACCCTCGTTGCGCACGATGACCGCGTCCAGCTCGTTGCGATCGAAGGCGGCGACCAGGTCGCGGGAGGAGGCGATGCGGACTTCGAGGATCACCAAAGGGTCATAGGCGGCCAGGCGGCTGAGCCAGGTCGGCAAGTCCGGGCCGGCGACGTGGTCGCTGATGCCGATCACCAAGCGACGCGGTGCGTGGGTGCCCATGTCGCCCAGCGCGCGTTCATGGGCGTTGAGCAGCGCACGCGCGGCCACGATGAACTGCTCGCCCTTGGGCGACAGCCGCACGTGCCGTGGCGTGCGCTCAAGCAGGCGATAGCCGAGGCGCTCTTCAAGGCGCTTGAGCTTAAGGCTGATCGCGGCCTGGGAGGTGTCGAGGGCCTCGGCGGCACGGGTGAAACTGGCGAAATCCGCCACCAGTACGAAGGCGTGCACGGTGTCGATATCCAGAGGTTTGAGCGCGTCAGTCATATCGGATCCTTATCGCACCTATATCGGCTCATATCTTGTTGAAATCATCACGGGTGCGCAAGCTGGAACCTCATCTTGCCAGGGAGCTTTTTTATGTTCGCCAAACAGTATTCACACCGCTTGCCCGCCGACTACGACATGAACGTGATTCGCCGACGCGCCGCGCAGTTGGGGCCGTTGTGGGATCACGCTGAAGGGTTGCTGTTCAAGGCGTTTATCGCCCAGGAGACTGGCGGCAATGTGTATTCCTCGGTGTACCTGTGGGCCGACCCCTTGCAGGCCGCTGACTTTTTGCTGGGGGAGCGTTTCCAGAAAGTGCTCGACAGCTTCGGTCGTCCGCATATCGAGAGTTGGCTGCCGCTGGATGTACAACGCGGCCCGGCGCAGAACGCGCTGAGTGTGTATCGGGAGGAATGGCCGCTGGCGCCTGGCGCGGACCGCGCGGGCATAGTGGCCGATGAGAAACGACGGAATCAGCACTTGGCGGATAGCAACGACACGTTCGCGGTGTTCCTCGCGCTGGACGTACAAGCGTGGCGCTTGGTGCGGTTTACGCTGTCGGCCAAGACGTTGGACGTCGAGCACCCAGGCACGGGCTACCAGGTGCTCTATCTGGCACAAGGCGTTGCGCCCTAGCGATAACTGCGCCAGTCTTGGTGGCCTTAATCCTTGTCGTTGAAACAATCCGTGATCCAGGCCACCCGTTTGACACTCATCTGCCATGCCGCCACGCCGCTGCAAAAGCGCGGGCGTTTTCCGGACGACGAGGCGGTGGCGATGGATTGGCAGGGGGCGGCGCTGTCCCTGGCCGGGCGCTATAAAAAACCCCGGCGTTTGTTGTGCGGGCCGGAAATGCGCGCACGGCAGACTGCCGGCTTGTTCGGCGGTGACGCAGGAGTCGAAGACGCCCTGCGTGACGCTGATTTCGGCCAGTGGAAAGGCCAGGCCATCAGCCAACTGAATGGCGATCAGTTAAACACCTGGCTCACTGACAGCACGTGCGCACCCCATGGCGGCGAGTCGGTGGATGACGTTTGCACGCGTGTCGCGCAGTGGATGAAATCCCTCGAAACCCAACCCGGCCATGTGGTCGCCATTACGCACCCCTTTGTGATCCGCGCCGCACTGCTGTACGTGATGCGGTTTCCGCTGTCGATGTTCTATCTCATCGACGTCGAAGCGCTGTCAGCCACTGAACTTCGCTTCAACAAGGCTTGGCGCCTGCGCCTGGAAACTCACGCCTAGGCGCCTGAACATGGCAAAATCCACGCCCCGCACTGAGAGCTACCCATGAAACGCATCCTGATCATCGGCATTGGCGCCGGCAACCCTGACTACATCACGATGCAGGCCGTGAAAGCGCTCAACCGCACCGACGTGTTTTTCCTGATGGACAAGGGCCAGAGCAAAGACAAGTTGATCGACCTGCGCCGCGAGATCTGCGAGACCTATATCACCGAGCCTGGCTACCGCTTCGCCGAGGCCGATTGCCCCGAGCGTGTGCGCGGCGATATCGACTACACCACCGCCGTGCAGGACCTCAACCGCGACAAGCAGCAGACTTTCGAGCGCATGATCAATGAGGAAATGGCCGACGGTGAAGTGGGCGCTTTCCTGGCGTGGGGCGATCCTGCGCTGTACGACAGCACCATCCGTATTTTGCAGGCGATTTTGGCCAGTGGCCGCTGCGCCTTCGAGTTCGAAGTCATCCCCGGTATCACCAGCGTGCAGGCGCTGGCCGCACAGCACAAAGTGCCGCTGAACCGCATCGGCAAGTCGGTTGAGATCACCACCGGGCGCCGTCTGGCGGCGGGGCAGGCGAGTGATGCCGACACCCTGGTGGTCATGCTTGACGCCGAAGATTCCTACCGTAGCGTGGCCGATCAGGACCTGGACATCTACTGGGGCGCCTACCTCGGCACGCCGGATGAGATCCTCATCAGCGGCAAGGTGAGTGAGGTGGCCGAAGAAATCCAACGGGTGCGCAAGGCCGCGCGCCTGGAGAATGGCTGGATCATGGACACTTATCTGCTACGCAAACCCTGAGGTAACGTCCCATGCTTAAACTGTTTGCCCTGGCGCTGACCCTGCTAGCCGGTGCCGCTCATGCCGACGATACGCTGCACACCGACTTGCCGCTGTCGTACCTGGAGCAAACCCAGGGCGATGCGCCCAACCAACCGCTGGTGATTTTCCTGCATGGCTTTGGCAGCAACGAGGAAGACCTGTTTGGCATCAAGGACGCGCTGCCGTCCACGTGGACTTATTTGTCGGTTCGGGCGCCCATGCCGGTCGATCCGAATGGATTCCGCTGGTTTACCAAGACGCCGGGTGACGGCGATTACGATGGTGTCACGGCCGATCTTCAGCGCAGTGCGGGGCTGATCAAGGACTTCGTCGGCAAAGCCACCGCCAAGTACCACACCCGGAGCGATCGGGTGTTCCTGATTGGTTTCAGCCAGGGCGCGATCATGTCGTATGAGGTGGCGTTGCGTGACCCGCAGCTGGTGCGGGGGATTGCGGCGTTGAGTGGCAGCGTGTTGCCGGTGCTCAAGGCTGAGCTGAAACCGGATGAATCATTGGGCAAGCTGGCGATCTTTATTGGTCACGGCACCTTGGACCAGGCGCTGCCGTATGCATCGGCGACCCGGGCAAACGAGGTGCTGACGGGGCTGGGGTTGAAGCCGGAGTTTCATGGGTATCCGGGGATGAACCACACCGTCAGTGAGGCGGAAGTGCAGGACTTGAAGATTTGGCTGGAAAAAAGCCTGAGGCAAACGCCGTAAAAAATGTGGGAGCTGGCTTGCCTGCTCCCCCATTGGTTTTGTGTTGCTTGGGAGATCGGGTTACTTACCGCCTGTAATCTGCTTCACCAACGCCGCATGCCCCTTGGCATCATCCGCCCGCGAAATCGCCTGGATCACCAGCAAATGATTGCCCGAACCGCCGAGGAACGTGGATTGCAACGTCTTGCCGCCACCCTGGGTGGCGGTGCTGTCCACTTGGCGCAGGCCCAGGCCCTTTAAGTTCAGCTTCTTCTCGCTCTGCTTCTTGAAGTCAGGCAGCGCTGCGCTCTGGTCCTTGACGAAGCCGGCCACGGCGCCATCGAGGAACTGCGCGTCGTTATCCCCGATGGTTACTCCATCGTTACGCACGGTTTCGGCGACGATCACCACACTTTTCGTGGTTTGGTTGGCGTACATCGTGCCTTGGGTATCGGCGGTGCCATCATCCGCCTTGCCAGCCGGCAAGGTGTCGGCAGCGTAGGCCTTGGGCAGGTTGAAGGTGAACTTGCCGCCCAGGGTAGAGATGGTTTGCGTAGTTGGCTTGGAGGCGGCGAAGACACTGCCGGCAGTAAGCGCGAGGACCAGCAGGGCGGCGGTCTTGGTGAAAGTGGCCATGAAGCGCTCCAGGGATGAACGAAATTGCGGCATATTCTGTCAGAATTTTCGCAAGATCGTTCACCGATAGCCTCACACCTTGTCGGACTCTTCCTCGAGTCGGTCCATCTCAAACAGCCGCGCCAACTCCGTCCGCGCTTCTTGAGCGGTCTGCATCACTTTCGCTGCATCGTCGTACACCGCGTGTTGCGCCGCCAGCACTTGCAGGTCGTGGTTCTTGAAGCGCGTGATGCGCGCATCGGCCTGAGCCTGGCTCAAGCCCAGGCCGACCAGGGTGCGACGGCTCATTTCCAGGCTGGAGTAGAAGGTCTCGCGAATCGGTGAGGCGTCCAAGTCCACCAGGCGGTGCACGTGCTGGCGGTTACGCGCACGGGCGATGATCTTCATGTGCGGGTAGAGGTTGCGCACCAGTTCGGCAGTCTTGATGTTGATCTCCGGGTCATCCATGGCGATCACAAAGAACTCTGCCTGGTCGACCTTGGCCGCGTGCAGGATCTCCGGGCGTTGCGGGTCACCGTAGAACACCGGCATGCCACCGAAGCTGCGGGTCAGTTCGATGGTCTCCACCGAGGTGTCCAGGGCGATAAACGAGATGTTCTGCGCACGCAGGATCCGCGCCACTATCTGGCCCATACGGCCCATGCCGGCAATCACCACGCGCGGTGCATCGCTCTCGATGGCGCGGTATTCCTCCGGCACTTCCACCGGTTTGACCTTTGGCTTGAACAGCTTCGGGCACACCAGCAACAGCAGCGGCGTCACGGCCATGGAGAGGGTGATGGTCAGCACCAGCACATCATAGAGATGAGGTTCGAACAGGCCCTGGTCGCGACCGATCTTGAACACGACAAAAGCAAACTCACCCCCGGCGGCCAGCACCACGCCCAGGCGCAGGGCGCTTTCGCGATTGAGGTCGCCCACCCGTCGGCCCACGGCGTACAGCAGCGGCAGCTTCAAGCCGATCAGCAGCAGCGTCAGCCCGATCACCACCCATGGCGAGCTGAGCAACAGGCTGAGGTTCGCGCCCATGCCCACGCTGATGAAGAACAGGCCCAGCAGCAGGCCCTTGAACGGTTCGATCTGGGATTCCAGTTCGTGACGGTACTCCGAATCCGCCAGCAGCAAGCCAGCGAGAAACGCGCCGAGGGCCATGGACACGCCCACCAGTTCCATCAACCAGGCTGTACCGATCACCACCAGCAACGCCGTGGCGGTGGACACTTCGCGCAGACCGGTCTTGGCGACGATGCGAAACACCGGCCGCAGCAGGTAGCGACCGCCGATGATGACCACGGCGGTGCTGCCGAGGATCTGCAAGACATGCTGCAGGCCCTGGGCTTCGGTAGTGGGGTGATCGCTGCCGGCCAGCAGCGGCACCATGGCGATCAGCGGGATTGCAGCGATGTCCTGGAACAACAGAATCGCAAACGCGAGGCGACCGTGTGGTTGGTTCAGCTCTTTGCGCTCGGCAAGGCTTTGCAGGCCGAACGCGGTGGACGAAAGCGCCAGGCCCAGGCCGAGCACAATGGCACTGTTCCACGACTGGCCAAACAGCCACAGGGCCACCACGCCCATCACCAGGCCGGTGAGCAGCACCTGGGCCAGGCCAACGCCAAACACGGCCTTGCGCATTACCCACAAACGCTTGGGTGACAGCTCCAGGCCGATGATGAACAGCAGCAGTACCACGCCCAGTTCAGAGAATTGCGCGACGCTTTGCGGGTTGCCGATCAGGCCGAGCACCGACGGCCCGATGATCACGCCGGCAAACAGGTAGCCCAGCACCGCGCCCAGTTGCAGGCGTTTGGCCAGGGGCACGGTCAGCACGGCGGCGAGCAGGAATACCACGGCTGCTTGTAACAGGTTGCCTTCATGGGGCATTGCGAACTCCAGAATCTTTAAAGCCAATCAACAGGCGGGTATTAGAGCGCTTTTTACATGTCGAAAATTGTGTTTTTGCAGCGCGTGAGGCTGCATTGGGCGCTTTTCCTGCGGTGGATCGATGGTTTTGCCGGCTGGTCGGAAGGATGTACAAACAATTTCCCGGTGTGGGCGGGTGGCAGCTCATCCAATTCATCTACTAGGTTTTATGCTCTTGAGTTTATATTCCTTGGGTGGCATATTTGCATGGACTGGGACATTGAGTACACGGATGAATTCGGAGCTTGGTGGGAAGCGTTGGGCGCAAAGGAGCAAGTCTCGGTGTCTGCCAGCGTTGATCTATTGGGGCTATTCGGGCCGGGTTTGCGCTTCCCCACAGCAGCGATATCAAGGGCTGCCGGCACGGTAACCTGCGGGAACTGCGCATACAGCACGCGGGTAGGCCTTATCGGGTCTTGTACGCGTTCGATCCGCGACGATGCGCGTTATTGCTGATCGGCGGTGATAAAACCGGGCAACACCGATGGTATGAGGAACACGTCCCAGTGGCAGAAAAGCTGTACGACGTGCATTTGGATACATTGCGTAAAGAGGGCCGTACCCATGGCTAAAAAATTCGCTGAACTTCAAGCCCGCATGACGCCGGAATCCCGTGCCGAAGCGCAGCAGTTGTTCAAGCAGCATCTCAAGGAAATGCCCCTGCATGAGCTGCGCAAGGCTCAGCAGTTGAGCCAGGAAAGCCTGGCCAAAGCATTGAATATCAACCAGGCGGCGGTTTCCAAGATGGAGCGTCGCACCGACATGTACATCAGCACGTTACGCGACTATATCCGCGCGATGGGCGGCGAACTGGAGATTATTGCGACGTTTCCCGATGGCCAGGTCAAGATCGACAATTTCGCGTATTGAGTGCCATGCGGAAGCCTGGCCAGGTGCTGGGCTTGTCTGCTGCCGTTGTTACTTATCAGCCTGCATCACGGCGTGAGGCCCGACCGGCGCCAGGCTCACCGGCCTGCGGTATAACCCCACCGCCAACCCGACGATGATGGTCCCGATCGAGATCAGGTTGGGCGTGGAAATGCGCTCGTCCAGCATCAGCATCGAGCTGGTAATGCCAAACACCGGGATCAGCAACGACAGCGGCGCTACGGTGGACACCGGGTACAACTTGAGTAGGGAGTTCCAGCCCCAGTAGGCGAAGTGCGTGGCCAGGTACACCTGGAAGAGGATGGACAGGATCGCCGTCAGGTCGAGGTTGGCTTGCAAACCCTCGAACGCAGCGCCGCCATGCATCAGCCAGGCGGTGAGGAACAGTGGAATCGGTGGGATCAGGCTGGCCCACACCATGAACGAGAAGATCTCCTTGACCCCGGATTTCTTGATGATCACGTTGCCCACGCTCCAGGCTACTGCGCTGAGTACGATCAGCATGACGCCGAGCACCGCATGGTTGCCGTCCTGGGTGGAAATGATTCCCGCCAAACCGATCAGGGCCAGCACGGCACCGAGCATCTGCGCGCCGCGGATTCTCTCCTTGAACAGCACAACGCCCCAGCCCAGGGTGAAGAACACGCTGAGTTGAATGATCAACGATGCAATACCGGGGCTCACACCCACCTGGATGCCGTAGTTGATCACGCCCCACATGCCCAGCCCGAAAATAATGCCGTAGGCGGTCACATAGCGGAACTTGACGGCAGGGCGCTTGATGAAGAACACCAGCGGCAAGGCGGCAAGGGCAAAGCGGATGCCGGTGAGGACAAACGGATCGATAGCGCGCAGGCCCAGTTTGGTGATGGGGAAGTTGATCCCCCATACCAGGGTGACGAGAACCGCAAGCGACAGATGTTTTTTCAGCATGGACCCTCCTTGGGTCAGGCGGCACAGCGCGATTGCGATGTGTCGCCGGAAATTCAGTTCAAGGCGAACCGTTGCGGGCTGGGAGTTTTTGACACTCATTTTCCGGAAACCCCTTCGATATCAGCCCAACATGGGGAGCAATGATTCTAGGTTGCAGCGTTATGGCCCGCTTGCTATGCCGGGTCATATTTTGACAAAATTGGGCCATGTCGCCGACCTTCACTTACACCCCTTACACACCGGATAGCCCCGAAGCGGTGGTGACGCTGCGCGAGTACCCGTCCGGTACCGTGTTTCCACGCCACACTCACCGGCGCGGGCAGTTCGCCTACGCCTCGGCAGGCGCGTTGAAAATGTTTACTGACCTGGGCAGTTGGGTGGTTCCGCCGCAGCGGGCAATCTGGGTGCCGGGCGGGGTGTCCCACGAGATGCACATGCGCGGCGACGTGGTGATGCTCAATACCTACCTGGACGACGACGCGGTACGGCGCACGGGGTTGTTGGACCATTGCCAGGTATTTGGCGTATCGCCGCTGTTGCGCCACCTTTTGGAAGCGGCGCTGGCGATTGGGCCGTCGGCGTCTCCCGGCGTTCGCGACCGGTGCGTGCTGACCCTGTTGGTCGATGAAATCGGCGCCATGCCCGAGTTGCCCCTTAGCGCGCCGTTGCCTTCCGAAGCCCGGCTGGCCCGCTCCTGTCAGCGCTTCCTCGAAGCGCCCACACAGAGAATCTCCATCTGCGAGATGGCCGATTGGTCGAGCATGAGCCGGCGCACCTTTACCCGAAACTTTCGCGAGTGCACCGGCATGACCTTTGTGTCGTGGCGCCAGCAGGTGTGCTTGCTGGAGGCTACTGCGCGACTCAGTCACGGCTCGTCCATCACCGAGGTGGCGTTCGAGTTGGGTTTCAGCAGTCCCAGCGCATTCACGTCGGTATTTCGTCGTAACTTGGGCGATTCGCCAGCGCGCTACCTGGCCAAGTCCAAGGCCGCTTCCATGTTCTGAAAGGAGGAGGGCGCCAACGTCGTGCCTTTTCCCCCAGCGGTACGGCATTGAGCCTCACCCTTTGTTACTATCGCCGTCCCTTTTCACCAGGAGTCACCGCCCCATGCAGCACCAGTGGGATGAAATGCACCGCACCCGCAAACCCACGTTCGTACTGTGTGGCGAGCCTCAGGGCGATGTGCTCAATCTCTACGTTCACGGTTATTCGGCGTTCTTCAACCGGCAACAATTGGGCAGCTTCAAGGCGCAGTTGGCGGGCATCGAAGGCTCGACCAACCTGATGCTGTTCTGGCCGGCGGGGCATTTTCTGGAAAACTTGTTCGCTCCCTTCAAGGATGTACTGGGCGCGATGCTCAGCGGCGGCAACCTGGGCGCGGCGACTGTGGGGGTGGGCAAGGCGATTGCTTATTTCCTCGATCACTACAAAAGCGTCGAGTCCCGGGTGGACGAAGTCGCCAGGAGCCTGTTACCGGAACTCGCCAGCTACTTGCACGGTGAGTCCCTTGAAGTACGGCGTATCAACCTGATCGGCCATTCCCTGGGTGCGCGCATTCTGGTCAAGAGCCTGTTGGCCAGCCCTGAAACTGCCCGCGAACTGCCATTGGACAACCTGTTGTTGATGGGCGGCGCGATCTGTACGTCGAGCCCGTGGGATGAAGTCTCGGCACCGCTCAAGGGGCGTGTGATCAACTGCCATTCCAGCAAAGACTGGGCCCTGGCGATGAAACCGGATACCGAACGTTGCATCGGCCGCTATGCGATCCCGGTCACGCCAGCGCTCAAGGCCAAGGTTACCAATGTGCACCTGGCGACGTTCGACCACGCCGCCTATTGGCCGCAGTTGCGGACGGTGGTGCAGTACACCGACCTGTTGCACGAGCGACGCGGCATGATCCGTTCCGATCAACGCAGCACTGAGGTACGTTTTGCCGAAGAGGACGCGGAACTGTTCCCGGCGCTGGTGCAGGCACGGCCGGAAGAATTGAAGTTCCTTGCTGAGTTAATGGCGCAAAAGCGCAGCGCTTCAATCGACGCCAGCGTGCGCGAGCCACTCAAATTGGCCATCGAGTTGCAACGCATGGGCGGTGATACTTTTATGAACCTGGCCCGCGGCCATGGCGTGAGTTACCGCCAGATCGCCGAAGATGTGGTGCAACGGTTGGGGATCAAGTTTGACGAACCTCTCGATACCGTCGAATTGGCAGACCTGGAAGCCCAGGTTGCGGAAAAGCTCATCGAACAATACAAAGACAAACTCAGTAACGCTGACCGGCAGGTGTTCGATGCGGAGCTCAAGGCGGCCGCGCAAAAGGAGCAGGGGCTGTTCAGCCGTTTCGATGTTGGCCGATCGGCCACCACTGCGTTGAGTGGTACGGCGTTGGCCGGGCTGACCGGGTTTATCCTGCGCCGTGGTGCCGCCACAGCGATTCCGGTGGTGGGTCAGGCTGTGGCAGCGGCGATGCTGCTGGTGAGCGGTGTACGCGCGTTTTCCGGCCCTGCGTATTCGATCACCACCCTGGCAGTACTGGTGATTGGGTTGATCCGCCAGCGCATGGAGCGCGAAGCGATGAGCCAGGAGATGGACCTGGTGGTGCAAGTTGTCGAAGCGTTCGATCTGCCGCGGGAGACGGTGATGCGCACGGTTGCGTCTGACTGATAAGCTGCGTCTCTATCGAGTGTGTTTGCCTGGGATACCGCGTGAAATTCAGCCTGCCAAAAATCGCTACCGCCCCGTTTTGCCCGCCGGAAGTGGCCGGCTCCGTCGCCGTTGATCCCAAGGCTTCGTTCTTCAAGCGCGTGTTGATGTTCGCCGGGCCAGGCCTGCTGATCTCTATCGGCTACATGGACCCAGGCAACTGGGCCACGGCCATCGAGGCCGGCTCGCGTTACGGTTACAGCCTGCTATTCGTCGTGCTGCTGGCCAGCCTGGCTGGGATGGCGGTGCAATGCCTGTGCTCGCGCTTGGGCATCGCCACCGGCAAGGACCTCGCGCAACTGTGCCGTGAACGCTATAGCAAGCGATCCGCCCGCACCCAGTGGGTGTTGGCAGAAATCTCCATCATCGCCACCGACCTTGCCGAAGTGCTGGGCTGCGCCTTGGCGTTTCACCTGCTGCTTGGCGTGTCGCTGACCACCGGCATTGTGATTACCGCTTTTGACACATTGTTGATCCTGGCGCTGCAAAACCGGGGTTTCCGCCGCCTGGAAGCGATCATGCTGGCGTTGGTGGCGACCATTGGCGTGTGTTTCTTTATTGAACTGGTACTGATCAAGCCTTACTGGCCGGACGTGTTCAGTGGTTTTGCGCCTTCACTGTCGGCCATCAGCGATGCCGCGCCGTTGTACCTGGCGATTGGTATTCTCGGTGCCACGGTGATGCCGCATAACCTTTACCTGCATAGCTCCATCGTGCAAACCCGCATGATCGGCAAGGACCTCGCCAGCAAACAGGACGCGGTCAAGCTGGCGCGCATCGACACCATCGGTTCGTTGGCCCTGGCCCTGCTGGTCAACGCTGCGATCCTGGTACTCGCCGCTGCCGCCTTCCACAAGACCGGCCACACCGACGTAGTCGAGATCCAGGACGCCTACCACCTGCTTGACCCGCTGGTCGGTGGCGCTTTTGCCAGCATCCTGTTTGGTGTGGCCCTGCTGGCTTCCGGTCAAAGCTCTACGTTTACCGGTACCATTGCCGGGCAGGTGATCATGGAGGGCTACCTCAACTTGCGCATTCCTTGCTGGCAGCGGCGCCTTATCACTCGTGGGCTGGCGCTGATCCCGGCGTTTCTCGGGGTATGGCTGATGGGCGACGATGCCATCGGCAAGCTCTTGATCCTCAGCCAGGTGGTACTCAGCCTGCAACTGCCGTTTGCGCTGTATCCGCTGATTCGCATGACCGGCGATAAGCAACTGATGGGGCCGTTCGTGAATCGGCTGCCGACACGGTTGCTGGCGTGGTTCCTGTTTGCGGTGATCAGTGGGGCGAATGCGTGGTTGATTGCGCAGTGGGTGTTTTGATTGGCGCTGTGCAGCCATTGCGAATCTCTACACCAGGATCGCCAACGGCGTGTACTGGGCGATCTGGGGGGCGGCCGTCAATAACTTCATCGGTTCGCTCACGGCCGTCGCAACGATGAGCCGATCAAAGGGGTCCTTGTGATGGTGCTCGAGATCCTTCACCGCAATGGTATGTTCTGAAGTGATGGGCAGTTCGACGAACCCGCTTTCCAGGCAGTACCAACGGATTTCCTCCAGATCGACAGTGAGTTTCCCTAACCCGACCTTGATTGCCATCTCCCAGAATGTTGCAGCGCTGATGTAAATATCTGCAGCATCCTCAATCAGCTTTTTGGCTTTGCTCGATAGCTTGGGATCATCAGTCAGTGTCCAAAGCAGGATATGGGTATCGAGCAGCACTCTCACGCTGGGTTGCCTTCGAAAGCATCCAGTAGATCGTCAGGTAACGGTGCGTCGAAGTCTTCGGGTATGACGAATTTGCCTTTCATGGCCCCAATTCTCCGGCCTTTGGCTTTGCCCACGGGGACAAGCTGGGCCATCGCACGCCCATGCTTGGCAATCGTGATGACTTTGCCAGCAGCGGCCTGATCAACCAGTTTTGACAGATTGTTTTTCGCTTCGCCCAAAGGAACAATAATCATGTGGTTATCCCCATATTTTGGCCACATATAGCCAAAACTAGGTGCGCTATCAGAGACAGCGCGACCGCTGGCTGAAGCGACTCGCTCAGAGCGCGATTTTTTGTTGTAAATGACGTCCATGGCAGGTCTCCAAAAAGATGTCAGCGAAGTCTGCCGCAGCGCGTCTAGCAGAGAAATGCTGGCCCGAAAAATCAGAACGGACCTACTTTTTCCAGTAAGAAAACTTCCTGCGTAGGCACGCTCCTCACGCGCTGTATCGCTCACCGATCCCAATATGGCACGACCCCAAAACACTCCACGAAGTAATCAATCACTGTGCGCACCTTCAGTGACATGCGCCGGCTCCCTGGCCACAGTGCCGCGATCTGCTGCGGTTCCAAGGTGGTAGCCACTTCGTATTCCGTGAGCACCGTCTGCAAGGTGCCGGCACGCAGGCCTTCGCCGATCAACCAGGAAGGAAACACCACCAGCCCGAGGCCTTGCTCGGCAGCGTGGCTCAGGGTGTCGGCGTGGTTGCCAGTGATCGGGCCCTTGACGCTATAAGGCGTCCAGTCGCCTTGGCCTCTGCGGAAGAACCAGCGTTGTTGTCCGGTGATGCCCTTGTAGGCCAGGCACTGGTGGTTGATCAGTTCGTCGGGATGTTGGGGAGTCCCGTGCCTGGCCAGGTAGGCCGGGCTTGCGGCGATGCGAAAGCGTTGGGGCGCGAAGATGCGCGCCTGCATGCTGGAGTCGTTGAGCACACCAATGCGGAACAGCAGGTCAGTGCCGTCTTGCAGCGGGTCGACGAACGTATCGGTTTGCTGGATATCCAGTTGCAGTTTCGGATAGCGCCGGCATAACTCGCCCAGCCACGGTGACAGGTGACGCTGGCCGAATACCATGGGTGCATTGATGCGCACCAGGCCGCTGGGTTCGCTTTCCTGCTCTTGCAGGGCTTGGCTTGCAGCTTCCAACTGCTCCAGCACCAGGCGTGCATGCCGCCCGAGCAGGCGCCCGGCTTCGGTAGGGCTGACCGCCCGGGTGTGGCGGTACAGCAACTGTTGCCCCAACGCCTGTTCCATCAGCTGTATTTGCCGGGAAATAGACGAAGGCGCCAGGCCCTCACGCCGCGCCACTTCGGAAAAGCTGCCGAGGTCCAGTACCGCGACGAAGAGGCGCAGCGCCTTGAAACTCAGTTCATTCAAACCGTGCATCCTGCCTCCAGGCTGTGCGCTGTACGCAAAGGTGTTGTTGGCATACTCCCATTTATCGCACAGGACGGCCACTGGATAATGCGCGCCATGTTTCCCTTTTGAAGCGCAGGTGATGTATGCAGGCAAGTTCTATCGAGGGTGTGGCGCAGGCCACGCCGAAAAAAACGTTCTACGGTTGCTGTTGTTGCCCCTGGTGATCCTGGCGGGCATGGGCCTGTCGGTAGAGGCAGGTTTGCTCGGTCCACTGGGTGTGCAGGTGGGGCATTTGTGGGCAACGTTGAGCATCTTTGGCGTGGGTTCGGCGATTCTGTTTTTGCTGCTGCTGTTCAGTGGCCCGCAAAAGGGGCCGGCGCTGACCGACTTGCCACGCTGGCAGTTGATTGGAGGCTTCCTGGGGCCTATGTACGTCGTCGTACTCACCTTGGCTACGCCGCACATTGGTATCGCCATGACCATGATCGCGATTCTGTCCGGGCAAGTGGGCAAGAGTGTGCTGATCGACCATTTCGGCTGGTTCGGCACCGCGCGCAAACGCGTCAATGGCGAGCGCTGGATAGCGCTGGCGTTGATTGTGGCGGCACTTGTTCTGATTGCGCGAGGGTAAGACGATGAACCTGATTGTGTTATTGGTGCTGGTGATTGCCGCCGGAGCGGTGTTGAGTGTGCAGGCTGCCATCAACGGGCGTCTGGGCCAGGCGGTCGGCGTATTGCGCAGTAGCTTGCTAACCTTCGCGGTGGGTGCCCTGACGACCGCGCTGTTGATTTTCTTCTTCGAACCGGCCCAGGCCGTGAGCTTGCTGGACGTGCCGAAATGGCAATTGACCGGCGCGTTGTTCGGCGTGGTGTACATGATGGTGATGGTCGGCGCGGTGCCCATCGTCGGAACGGCCGTCGCGACGGTGGCGGTGATCGTTGGGCAATTGGGCATGGGTATGCTCATCGATAACTTCGGCTGGCTGGGCAACCCGGCCATCGAGTTATCGGGCAGCCGGATTGTCGCGATGGCGTGTCTGGCTCTGGCCCTGGTGTTCATGTACCGCAGCAATACCCGCACCGACTGATGGTTTGAACCATCGCTGGCGGCTGGCAGTCACTGCTTTAGGTGCTGGCAGTCGCCACACCGCGACGACCATGAAAAAGGAGTCTGACCATGCCAGATAAGACCTGTGCCTGCCCGCACTGCAAGTGCGTATTGGGCGTTGACGCGGTAATGAAAGACGGTAAGGGCTATTGCTGCCAGGGATGTGCCGAGCACCATGCGCATGGTGAACCGTGTGCGGCTGCTACGGGCTGTGAGTGCGCCAAATCAACCCATGGCTGAACTCGGTCGAAACTGTGGGAGCGGGCTTGCTCGCGAAGGTGGTGTGTCAGCCAACAAATTTGCTGACTGACACAGCCTTCGCGAGCAAGCCCGCTCCCACATTGGTCTGCTTTGTTGCGGCTACTGGGTTTCCAGTTCAAGCCTGAGGCTATGATCGGACAGGCGCTGCCTGCCTTTGACTACACCGCTCGTGCGTCGCCCCTCCAACGCAAAAACCACCGTCTGCGCCGAGTGCAAGTCATCCGGCAACGGCTGGAATATCTTCAGCACCATCCGGCCGGGTTGGCGCTGTAGGCTCACTTGGCACTCGACATGCTTGGCCATCGGCCCGAATAGCGTGTCCTGGGTGTAGTCAATGCGTGCTTTGCCACGAACCGGTACAGGTAAAACCATGGTTATCGCTCCTTGATCAAGCCTGGGCGCGCGCGTCCGAGCGGCGCCATTGCACATTAGTGATGCCGTACTTCTCGGCCTGCTCCTGGCTGGTCTTCTTGACGTGCTCGCGCGCGAAACGGCCGATACGCCCAATGCCCGCGTCACAACTCGCCCAGTGCCAGGCCTCCAGGGTATCGAGCTTTTCCAGGCGGATGATGAAGGACTTGGGTTCACCGTGCAGGATGTAGTCGATCACAAACAATTTTGCATTATTCATTGGCCCATTAACCCTCCGTGTATAACCAAGTGATCTCTACTGGCCGCAAAAATTCATTCGGATTGTCGAGCGGTGGTCATTACCATGGTGGCTCACCCTTGATAGATGTGCCCCCCATGGCCCTGGCCGCGCCGCCCGACCTCAGTGATCACGCCGTTCCCGTGCAGCCCCTGGCGCGCACCTATCCGCGTGGGTTGTATGTTGAACCCCATAGCCACGATTGGGGCCAATTGCTTTACGCCATGAGCGGCGTGATGTGGGTCGAGACGCCGCGCGAAGCCTTGGTCGTGCCGCCGCAGCGTGCGGTATGGCTGCCACCGGGGGTGGAGCATGGGATTCGCGTGGTCTCGGATTTGCAGATGCGCAATATCTACCTGCGACCGGCGCTAGCGGCCACGCTGGACAGTCAGGTGCAGGTGATCGAGGTCGGTGGGTTGCTGCGTGAGTTGATCGTCACGCTGGTGGAGGAGGGCGATAGCGGCGATGCGGCGTATTACGACGCCGTGGTCAACCTGGCCTTGCTGGAGCTGCAACGGGCGCGACGCTCGCAGATCCGCATCGCCATGCCGGTGGAGGCAGACCGTCGGCTGATCAACGCCTGCCAGGCGGTTATGGCCGCGCCCTCCCTGGAGATTTCTTTCGAGCAGCATGCGCAAACGGCCGGAGCCAGCGTGCGCACCTTGTCACGCCTATTCCAGAACCACTTGGGTATGGGCTTCGCCGAATGGCGGCGTCAGGTGCAGTTGGCTACGGCGGTGGCGGAATTGATCCAGGGTCAGCCAGTCAGTGCTATCGCACGCTCCCTCGGCTATTCGCCCAGCAGTTTCAGCGATATGTTCCGGCGTGAACTTGGCGTGGCACCCTCGCAGTACGTCGGTTGAAGATTTGGCCGAAAGCCTGAAGCACTTGGCCGATGCTTCAGGAATGTGCTCTCTACACTGAGCGCATCCACTCATAAGGCACCGTCCCCATGAACTACCTGATTTCTCTCGCCATCGGCCTGTTTGTCGGCGTGATCTATGGCGCCCTGGATTTCCGCTCGCCTGCGCCGCCGGCCATTGCCCTGGTCGGCCTGATGGGCATGCTGCTCGGCGAAAAACTCTGGCCCATGGGCCGACAGCTGGTGGGCGCTTGGTTGTCTTGATCTGTTTTTTTCACTTCGATGGATATCGGCTATGAAAGCACTGCAATTTTCCGCCACCGGCGACCTCGCCGCCCTCAGCTTCGTCGACGTCGCCACCCCGGTGCCGGCTGCCAATGAAGTGTTGGTACAGATCAAGGCCGCCGGCCTCAACCCCAGTGACGTCAAAAATGTGCTTGGTCGCTTCCCCTACACCACGCTGCCGCGCATTCCCGGCCGTGATTTCGCCGGTGTTGTGGTGCAAGGCCCGCAGGAACTGCTCGGCCAGGAAGTCTGGGGCACTGGTCGCGACCTCGGTTTTTTTGCTGACGGTTCCCACGCTCAATACCTCACCGTGTCGGCCAAGGGCGTGGCGCAAAAGCCTGGCCATTTGAGCTTCGCCCAGGCTGCCAGCCTTGGCGTGCCGTATACCACCGCCTGGGACGCCCTGGAGCGCAGTGGTGTGACCAAGGGCACACGCTTGCTGGTCATCGGCGCCAATGGCGCCGTGGGCAGCGCGACCCTGGCCCTGGCGAAAGTTCGTGGCGCCCAGGTGCTGGCCGCTGTGCGTCGGCCGGAGCAAGTCCACGTGTTGCAGATGCAGGGCGTTGAGGCGATTGCCTTGGGTCAACCGGAGGCATTGGGTGCGCAGGTCAATGCGGTGTTCAAGGGCGGCGCCGATGTGATCTTCGACACCACCGGTTTCTGGCTACCGCCAGCCGTGGCAGGCCTGGCGCCGTTCGGTCGCATCGCGATCATCGCGGCACCGGTGGATGGCCATGTACAACTGCCGGCCCTGGCCCTGTACCGCAAGGGCGGCTCGGTGGTGGGGATCAATTCGTTGCTCTACAACTGCGAGCAGTGCGCGGTGATGCTGAGGCAGTTCGGGCGCTTTTTTGATGAAGGCTTGCTGCCGCTGCCCACCGGCCTGCGTGAAGTGGCGCTGGCTGATGGGTTGCAGTGCTACGAGGACGTGAACCAAGGCAGTGCGGACAAAATCATCTTCCTGCCCTGACACGGTTTGATCTTTACTAGGCTTCGGGAACACCTTTTTCCCAGGCTGACCAGTTCTTGAGGATTGCCTGTACCAGCGGGTTGCCCGTGCGATACAGGTTCTCCAGCGCTGGCACGAACCCACCCTGATCCGCGTATTTCAGCAGGTTGTCCACTTCGCTGTAGCCAGGATAGGGGCGGTCGAAGTCTGAACCTGCACGCACCACCGCCAAGCGCTGGATATCCACCAACCCCTCACGGCTTGCACGCAACAGCGCTTCATAGGTGGAGTTGTCTTCCTGCTGGGTAGTGCAGTACTCACCTTTGTTGTCCGTCAGCAACTTGGTCCAGACTTCCGCACGTTCGCTCAGGCGCGTGCCGGAAAACCACGTATTACCCGCCAAGGTGTCGCAGCGGGTGACCTGTGGTGGCTGGTTGGCCGGGGCGGCAGGGTAGTGTTTGCGCCAGGCGCTGGACGCTTTGCTTTCAGTCAGTTCAACCGTGTGCGACAAGGCAAACGCCTTGGCCTGCAACTTGGGGTTCAGCTCGAACACTTCGGTCTTGTAGTCCAGCGGTGGTTTCTCGTTGGGCCCCTTGGTGTTGATGCCAATGTAGCCGGTCGGCCAATCCTTGGGTGCGTCCCGCGAATCCAGCTCCCACTGAGTGCCGAACTCCACCAGGTAGTGTGCCCAGGCGGTGGTGCCGATGGTGCCATGCTTGGGGCTGATGCCGGCGATCCCGGCGATCAGGAAATAGCTCTGGCGCAAGTCGAACTTGGGAGACAAGGCCAGGGCCAGCGTGGACGCGGCGGCATTGGTCTGACCCATGCCGGTCACCAGCAGGCACACATCCTGGGTGTTGCAGCGGATCACCGGGTATTCGGCGGACAGCCCCGGTACGCGCACTTCTTGCTTGAGTTCCAGGCGATCGATCCAGGTTTGTGCCTCGGGGGCGAACATGGTGATCAGCATCACTTTGGGTTTGATCGGCGTCGGCGTGTCAGCCATTGCCACGTGAGGCAGTATGGCCAGGCCCGCGGCGATTGAAAATCGAGTCAGCGTATTCATCTAATGCTCCTTTATCAGAATTGGTAGCCGACGCCGGCGTAATAGCCCCAGCCATCGGAACGGGCGCGGAAGTTGCCCTCGCCGAAATTCAACTCACTGCCGTCTTCCCAGTTGCCGCCGTTATGAAAGTAACGGCCAACCAGGGTGAAACGCAGGTGGGTGAACGAGTACTGCAGCACGTTGGTGGCCACCAGGGAATTGGCGGTGCGCGCCGGATTGTCCTTGTGCAGGTCTGAGCCGAAATCGTAGTTGGTGAAGCCGATATAGGTCAGTGAGGCGCCGTTGTCGAACTTGCTGATGGGCACGATGTACTTCATTTGCGCGCGGTAACCGTCCCACGAGTATTCATTGCTGGCGCCGTAGTTCTCCCACTGGTAACGCCCGTAGAAGTTGGCCGACAGGTTCACCCGCGAGTGGGTGTCGATGTCAGTGCCCAGGCCGCTGTACAGCGTGTTGGCGCGGTTTTCCTTACGGCTGCCGTGGTCGTAGATCCAGTCAAACGCCACATACCATTCCTTGAACGGCCCGATGGCCAGGCTGCGGCCTGCCAGGTAGTCGATGGAAATACGCGGCTCGTGCTCCATGAATACCGGCGAGCCGTGGTCCCACACGCCCTTGTCATTGCTGTTACCGATGGTGAGGATCTTCGGCACATCGATGTATCCGTACAGCTCGAATGGCCCTTTGCGGCCGAAATACTCGTATTCCAGGTAGACATCATCCTGTGGCTTGGGGCCGAAGCTGATGTCTTTGCTGCCGATCAATGTCAGGTCCTGGTTGAACCAGTCCGACAGGTACGGGCTATTTTTTGCCGGGCTGGCTTCAGGGCTCTTGGTTTTTGGGCTTAGGGTTTCGCCCTGTGCTGAGTCATCCACGGGTTTTTCCTGCGCCAAAATGGGCACGCTGAGTACTCCCGTAACGGCGGCCAGTAGCAAGGAAACACCAAAGGGAGCAGGACGCCTTGAGGTGGGTTGCATTGAAAATCCCTATTCGTACGCGGTTTGAACCCGATTCCTCGGGTGAGGAAGAACTTGGCTGGCAAGTTCGTTCCGCAAACGTTTGCACAGGCTGTACCAACTTTGCTCAATCAATTGATCAGCCTGAAAAAAACAGGGATTAGTCAACCTTTTGGTCAGAATTGACGGGGTGTCATTTTTTCGATTCGGTTAAACAAATGCATCGCGGTTTCCCTTCGATAGTCACTCGGCGTCTGGTCCATCTCGATACGAAAGTGCCGGTTGAAGTTCGACAGGTTGGCGTAGCCCACTTCAAAGCAGATGTCCGCCACCGACATATCGCTTTGCAGCAACAACCGGCAGGCGCGCTGCACGCGGAATTTACGCATCAAGTCGATAAAACCATGGCCGGTGTTGCGCTTGAAGAAGCGCGAGAAGCCCGGTTCGCTCATTTCCAGCTGCTGCGCGATCACCGAAAGGCGCACATCGCCGGTGAGCTCGCGCATCAAATAGTCGAATGCCTTGTTGATGCGTTCGGCGCTGCGGGCGTCCAGGGTCGGCGCGTAGCAGGGGCTTGCCAGGGCCTTGACCTGCGGTGTCGGGGCGTTTTTCAGGCAGTCCAGCAGTTGCAGGAATAGGATCAACCGTTGCAGGCCATGGGCGCGCCCGATGTCTTCCATTAAACGCGCGGCCTGCAGCGCCGTCTCGCCCGTGAATTCGAGGCCGCGTCGGGCGTGCTCGAACAACGGCTGCAAGTCGCCGAGTTCAGGCAGGGTCTTGCGCAGGGCGAGGAGGGCGGCGCCGTCGAATTGCAAAACCACATCGCGACCGGCCAGGTACTCACCCGGGGCCAGTTCGCCGATCCAGTCGTGGGGCAGGTCGGGGCCGATCAAGGCGACGTGCCCGGCACTGAACGCACCGATGTAGTCGCCGGCGACCAGTTTGCCGCTGCCTTGGCGGATCAGGTGGATTTCAAATTCGGGGTGGTGGTTCCAGCGCGCCAAATCATAGGGGTAGTCGTGTTCGAACCAACGGAAGCAGTGGTCCGGTTCGGGCAGGATCACTTCCAGCTCGGCGGGGCGGTGCTCGAACAGCTTGGCGCGGCTGGCAGGCATGGGAGGCTTCTTGTGATTCTTGGATCGATCCAAAATACGCGCCTCGGTCGTGGGAGCGCTACCCCCGGTTTCGCTTGGCACTGATACTTTTTTAACGTCGAGCCCAAGGTTAAAAAAGTACCAGTCAAGCATTCGTCACGCGTTTGTGGAGGGCTTGGACGAGCTGCTGTAATTGGCCCTCAACAACAAAAACAACAGGTAGAAACCGCTATGTTCAAGCTCCCGCAAGCGTTGTTCCTGCTGTCAGGCCTGGCGCTGGCCATCCCCAGCTATGCCGTCGACACCGTCACCATCGCTACGGTCAACAACAGCGACATGATCCGCATGCAGCGCCTGTCCAAGGTGTTCGAAGCACAGCATCCGGATATCAAGCTCAACTGGGTCGTGCTGGAGGAAAATGTGCTGCGCCAGCGCCTCACCACCGATATCGCCACCCAGGGCGGGCAGTTCGACGTGCTCACCATCGGCACCTACGAAACTCCATTGTGGGGCGCCAAGCACTGGCTGGAACCGCTGACCCAACTGCCGGCCGACTACGACGCCGATGATATCTTCCCCTCGGTGCGCCAGGGCCTGTCGGTCAACAACACCCTCTACGCCTTGCCGTTCTACGGCGAAAGCACGGTGACCTACTACCGCACCGACCTGTTCCAGCAAGCCGGCCTGAGCATGCCCACGCACCCGACCTGGACCCAGCTCGGCGAGTTCGCCGCCAAGCTCACCGCCAAGGACAAAGGCCAGTACGGCATGTGCCTGCGTGGCAAGGCTGGCTGGGGCGAGAACATCGCCTTGCTGAGCACCATGGCCAACGCCTTTGGCGCACGCTGGTTCGACGAGCAATGGAAGCCCGAGCTGACCAGCCCCGAGTGGACAGCGGCCGCCAACTTCTACGTCAACACCCTCAAGCAATACGGCCCGCCGGGCGTCTCCAGCAACGGCTTCAACGAGACCCTGGCGCTGTTCAACAGTGGCAAATGTGCGATCTGGGTCGATGCCAGCGTGGCCGGTTCCTTCACCACCGATAAAACTCAAAGCAAGGTCGCCGACAGCGTAGGTTTCGCTGCCGCACCTACCGAAGTCACGGATAAAGGTTCCTCGTGGCTCTACGCCTGGTCCCTGGCCATCCCGGCTACCTCAACGCACAAGGACGCCGCAAAGGCCTTTATCACGTGGGCCACCTCCAGGGACTACATCCAACTGGTCGCTGACAAAGAAGGCATCACCAACGTACCGCCAGGCACCCGCCAGTCCACCTACAGCGAGGCGTATTTGAAAGCCGCACCGTTTGCCCAAGTAACTTTGGAAATGATGAAACACGCTGACCCCGCGCATCCGTCGGCAAAACCGGTGCCTTATGTGGGCATCCAGTACGTGACTATTCCCGAGTTCCAGGCCATCGGCACATCGGTCGGCAAGTTGTTCTCGGCGGCGCTGACCGGCGGTATGTCGGTTGACCAGGCCTTGCACCAAGCGCAGTCCACTACCGAGCGCGAGATGAAACGCGCCGGCTATCCGAAGTAATTTCTACAGGACATTTTCATGAAACGTCTCGAAGGTAAAAGCGCGCTGATCACCGGATCGGCGCGCGGAATCGGCCGTGCGTTTGCCCAGGCCTACATCGCTGAAGGTGCTAAGGTCGCCATCGCCGACATCAACCTGCAACAAGCCCAGGTCACGGCTGCCGAGTTGGGCCCACAGGCTTACGCGGTAGAGATGGATGTCACCGACCAAGCCTCCATCGATGATGCAATTGCCGCCGTGGTGGCCGAGGCCGGCAAGCTGGATATTCTGGTCAACAACGCCGCGCTGTTCGATTTGGCGCCCATCGTCGACATCACCCGCGAGAGCTTCGAACGGCTGTTCTCGATCAACGTCGCCGGCACACTCTTCACTCTGCAGGCCGCCGCGCGGCAGATGATCAGCCAGGGCCACGGCGGCAAGATCGTCAACATGGCCAGCCAGGCCGGGCGCCGGGGCGAGCCACTGGTGGCGATCTACTGCGCGACCAAGGCCGCGGTGATCAGCCTGACGCAATCGGCAGGGTTGAACCTGATCAAGCAAGGGATCAACGTCAACGCCATTGCACCGGGTGTGGTGGAGGGTGAGCATTGGGACGGGGTGGATGCGCTCTTCGCCAAGCATGAAGGGCTGGCGCCAGGCGAGAAAAAGAAGCGGGTAGGGGATGAGGTGCCGTTTGGGCGGATGGGCACGGCGGAGGATTTGACGGGAATGGCGGTTTTCCTGGCTTCCAAAGACGCTGACTATGTTGTGGCGCAAACGTACAACGTGGATGGCGGCAACTGGATGAACTAAAGCCTGTTCAGACAAAAGGAGATCCAATGTGGGAGCTGGCTTGCCTGCGATAGCGATGGGTCAGGCAATAAGGTTATAGCTGACAGACCGTCATCGCAGGCAAGCCAGCTCCCACCTTGGAATCTCATTGTTCTCGAAAGAGGTGCTACTCGGCAAAACTGCGATCAAAGAAGTAAACCTCCCCAGGCTTCAGATTCTTCAGCGTCGCCTGGGGCCGGCCGCCTTCACCATTCTTCTTGCGGCCCGTCTCGCATAAATACCCTGCCTCAGTCAGCTTCAACAAACGCTGGCGAATACTGGTCTTCAACACCGGCCGTGCGAGCACCAGGGAAAAGATCGTGGTCGCTTCGGGCGCGCTGAATTCATCGCCCAAGAACATCAACGGCAAGCTGCTGTACAGCGACTTGGAGAACAAGCGTTCCTGCACGGCGGCCACGATGTTGTTGTGATCGAACGGCAACTTGATGCTGCCATCGGCCACCGCGCCCAACGAAAACCAGCCCTGGTGCTCACCCAGCGTCACTTCATCCGCGACAATCGCCAGGTAGTACGTGGACGACGACCAGCACCGCGGATCACGAAACGCATCCCCCACCGTGCCCACTTGCTCGCTCCAGGCCAGGTCCAGGCCGACCTTGTCGCTTGCACGCAAACGCTCCACCGCATCCTGGAGGCTCAGATCTTGCACGCCGCCATTCACCACCACGCCGGGTAATGCCCAATGCCCAGCGAACGGTTCGGCTTCGCGCTTGTTCAGCAACAGCTTCAATTGGCCGGAGGTGCGGCAGTAAAACAGCACACACAGGTCGACGGTATGGAGGTAGGCGCTCAGTGTCATGTGACGTCCTTCTAAACAGCGGTGGGGCACAGTCTAACGAATCGAACAGATATGTCATGTACTGGCGTAAAGATAGATAACTAAATGTTTCTTGCAATGAAAGTACATGACGTGTACTTTTGTTTCCAGGCCACAGGAGAGCTGCCATGACCCTCGCGAAAACTGCCATTGCTTCATTCGACGTCGACGCCCAGAAGAGCTTCACGCCGCTGTGCCCCGATGAGTTACCGGTGGCCGGCGGTGACCAGATCGGTGCCGAGCTCAACTTCATGGCGAGCCTCGCCGGCCACCGTGTCGGCAGCAAGGACGCCCACACCCCGCACGCGCCCTGGGTGGTCACCCAGCACAGCGAGATGCTGCGGCCCACCGGCCTGGCCCATGCCGATGTGACGTGGGTGAGCCACTGCGTTCCCGGCACCGAAGGCTTTACCTTGCTCGACGAGCTGCCCACCCCGTATGACTACGATTACTTCATCTGGAAAGGCGTCGAACCCGACCTGCACCCCTACGGCGCCTGCTACCACGACCTGCACGACAAGCTGTCCACCGGCGTGATCGAGTACCTGAACGCCAGAGGCGTCAGGCGTGTGATCGTCGGCGGCCTGGCCTTGGACTACTGCGTCAAGACCACCGCGTTGCAACTGCTCAAGGCCGGCCTGGAAGTGGTCCTGCACCTGCCGGCGTGCCGGGGTATTACCGAGGAGGGCGGCGTACAGGCCGTCAATGCGTTGCTCAAAGCCGGTGCCGTCATCAGCAGCACCCGCGAAGAACTGGCCGCGATGGCCGCGCGTTAAGGAGACACACCATGGAAAGTGCATACGACTACGAATCCCCGGTGATCCAGGGTTTGCTCGACACCGACTACTACACCTTCACCATGATGCAGGCGGTGTTGCACCAGCACCCCAATGTCGATGTGGAATACAACTTCATCGTCCGGTCCAAGGAAAAGCTCGGCCACTTGATCCCGCAACTGCGCGACGAGCTGGAGAAGCTCGCCGGCCTGCAGATGCGTGAGGGCGAGCTGCGCTTCTTGTTCAACCCGCGTTTTCGTGAGTACCTCACGCCGGATTACGAGCGCTTTCTCGGCCTGTTCCGCTTCAACCTGCGTTATATCCACGTCAGTGAGGTCGACGGCCAACTCAACATCCGTGTGGTCGGCCCGATGCTGCATTGCATCATGTTCGAGCAACCGGTACTGGCGCTGGTCAGCGAGCTGCGCAACCGCGATAAATACCCCGACGTGACCCTGGAAGACATCACCCGTAAGCTCTACCAGAAGTTCGACTGGCTGGAGAAAAACCTCAGCCGCGACGAACTGGCCGACTTGCGCGTCTCCGATTTTTCCACCCGCCGGCGCCTGTCGTTCAAGGCTCAGCGCGAAGTGGTCGACATCATGCGCCGCGACTTCCCCGGCCAGTTCGTCGGCACCAGCAACGCGCACCTGGCCTACGAATTCGACCTGCCGCTGATCGGCACCATGGCCCACCAGTGGATGATGGTGCACCAGCAACTGGGCCGGCTGCGCGAAAGCCAGAACGCCGGCCTGGAAAACTGGGTGCGTGAATACCGCGGCCGCTTGGGTATTGCCTTGACCGACACCATCAGCACCGACTTTTTCCTCAAGGATTTTGACCTGTACTTCGCCAAACTGTATGACGGGCTGCGCCAGGACTCCGGCGACCCCATCGTCTGGGCCGACAAAGTCCTGGCCCGCTACAAGCAACTGGGCATCGACCCGATGACCAAGGACCTGATGTTTTCCGATGGCCTGAACTTCGAAAAATGCTTGCCGATATTGCGCCACGTGCGCGGCAAGGCCAAGTTCGGTTTCGGCATGGGCACCAGCCTGGCCTGCGATGTGGAAGGCGTCGAACCGCTGAGCATCGTGATGAAACTGGTGCGGGTGCACGGTGAGCCGGTGGTGAAGTTCTCGGATGACCCGATCAAGAATGTCTGCGAAGACCCCTCGTTTTTGCAGTACGCGGCAAAGGTGTTCAATGTCGGCAGCGTGGAGGTGTGACATGCAAAATCGTATCGCGCAGGAACTGAATATCAATCGGCAACTGGTCAAGGGCGGTGAAGCCAAGGAAATTCAACGGCGCATCGACTTCATCAAGACCACCTTGCGCAGCTCCGGCTGCAAGGCCCTGGTGCTGGGCATCAGTGGCGGCGTCGATTCCCTCACCGCCGGCCGCCTGTGCCAACTGGCAGTCGAGCAGTTGCGGGCCGAGGGCTACGCCTCACGCTTTGTCGCCATGCGCCTGCCCTATAAAACTCAGGCAGACGAAAGCGACGCCCAGGCCTCCCTGGATTTCATCACCCCGGACCACACCGAAACGCTGAACATCGCCGCCAGTGTCGACGGCCTGATGGCCAGCCTGACCGCTACCGAAGCCAACGCCAGCCAAGTTGACTTCATCAAAGGCAACGTCAAGGCGCGCACACGGATGATTGCCCAGTACGCTGTGGCCAATCTGCACAACGGCCTGGTGGTCGGCACCGACCACGGCGCCGAAGCACTGATGGGTTTTTTCACCAAATTCGGCGACGGTGCTTGTGATCTGGCACCGCTGTCGGGCCTGACCAAAACCCAAGTGCGCTTACTGGCCAGCGCCCTCGGCGCGCCGGACAACCTGGTGCATAAACATCCCACCGCCGATCT
The DNA here is from genome assembly GCF_054685145.1 of Pseudomonas sp. H1_A03. Taxonomy (NCBI): domain Bacteria; kingdom Pseudomonadati; phylum Pseudomonadota; class Gammaproteobacteria; order Pseudomonadales; family Pseudomonadaceae; genus Pseudomonas; species Pseudomonas sp. H1_A03. The sequence continues at coordinate 4,977,975 of NZ_CP162829.1, read as the reverse complement.
CGAAGAGCTGGCGCCGGGCAAACTGGATGAACACGCCTACGGCTGCACGTATGCAGAGATCGATGCCTACCTGATGGGCGAACCGGTGAGTGAGCACGTGAGGTCGATTGTCGAGGGGGCGTACAGCAAGACAGCACACAAACGCTCGCTGCCTATCACCCCCGCGTGATCGTTCCCCAAACGACTAAGATCCACCGTGGGCGCTGGCGTGCCTGGGATAGCGGTGGGTCAGCGAACAGTCATGCTTCCTACCGGTGAAAATCGCTCCCAGCCGTCCGCGGGAACTGTTTTTCCGCTCATGACCACAGATGGAATGTTGATCCAGCGCCCAGTCGGTTGGGGTTGGCAGTTATCGATTCCAGTATCTGAGGTCTTGCTATGTCCTATGTAAATCTTCGTCAGGAAACACCTTATTGCGGTGATTTCAGCCCTCGCTGCGAGCAACCCAAGGCTACCTCTGATAATGCTGGTTGGCGTGCACCCAACTCAGTGGTTGCGCGGGACTTCGCTAGAAACTTCGATTACTTCCAGAGTGCTGACAGCGGGTTTGTGACGCAGAAATCCCTTCAGAACGCGGCTAACCGCCCACTGACCGGAAATCCGTTTCATGATCAGATGACGTTTTTGGCAAGGGAGATTCTCCAACGGCCTGAATTGAACGCCATGCTTGACGGAATCAACCATGGCGGTTCATCAGATGGGTTAATCAGCAAGGGCGACGTGGACCGGACCGTTGCTCACATCGATCAGCAAGAAGCACCTCCCATGCGGGAATTTCCAGGGCGGTACAGCGGCGCCATGCAGCGCCAGCGCCTCGAAAACCAATATGCACCTCAGGCTGATTGGCAACAGCCAATCATGTCTGCACCGCACTACGCTAATGAAAACCAATGGGATGGCTCGATGTCAGCGTCGGGGCAGCGTCCTTATGCGAACGACAGCAAGCAAGATCTTCTCAACAAGATACTGGCGCGTTTCAGTTCATTTGAAGATCCAAACTCCCCGGGTTTGATCACCGACAAATCACTCACTGCGGTTGCCAGCGGTTATCACTTGGATGGTCGGCCCGCCACGAGAGCCGAGATGGCGTTGGCCAATGAGCTGCTTGAGCGCGGTGAGGTGTTCAAGGAACTTGATCAAAGCGGCACGGGCGTTCTTGATGGGGCGTTCTCCAGGGATAACCTGGCCTACTCGTCGGACAAGTACCGGAATATGGATAACCACGACCTGATTCAGGGCATAAAGGATAACTTCAGGCAGTTCACCGCTGGCACAAACGACGACTACATTAACGTCAATGAGTTGAAGGAGGCTGCTGGAGTTATTCCGTCGAATCGAATGTTCAGCCCCGAAGCACAGCAACTTGCGGCTGAGCTGCTCAAGCGTCCCGGACTGTTGCGCGAGCTGGATATTGGGACTAACAGCCAGGGCGGGGTGGGCTACGAGGACAATCGTTTCGATATGGCTAACATCGACTACATACTCAATAACGGGCACGCGCCGGCCTGAGCCAGAGTGAGCAACTGCCCCACGGCGGCCACAAAAAAGCACGGGGTTTGAGACGACGGTATTTTTGTAGTGAGCGGGCGTGCCCTAATGCCAGTCAGTCAAGGGCGAAGATGTACCTGTGGCGGGGGAGTTTTGCCGCTCTTCCGACTTCTTAACTGACTGCATTAGGGCACGCCCGGCCACTACAAAGGCCATGTTCAGAATCCCGTCCCTTAACTGATGGGATCCACTTACGGTATAACCTTCGGACGCTTTAGTTATCCGAGGCCCCGTTTTTCATGCAAAGCCCCTTGCAACGCCCGCTCTGGCAGATCTACCTGATCTTTCTGGCACCGATGGTGCTGTCCAACTTCCTGCAAAGCTTTTCCGGCACCCTCAATGGCATCTACGTCGGTCAAATGCTCGGCACCCAGGCGCTGGCAGCGGTGTCGGGGATGTTTCCCATCGTGTTTTTCTTTATCGCCCTGGTGATTGGCCTGGGGGCGGGTGCCTCGGTGTTGATCGGCCAGGCCTGGGGCGCCCAGGAAACAGGGATGGTCAAGGCGATTACCGGCGCCACCCTGACCCTGGGGGCGCTGGTAGGTATGATCGCCGCAGTGCTGGGCAGCCTGTTTGCGCGCTCGGCCTTGCAGGCGTTGGGCACGCCGATTGATGTGCTCGACGATGCGGTCGGTTATGCCCAGAAAATGATGCTGATCATGCCGTTGCTGCTGGTGTTCATTCTCTACACCCAATTGCTGCGTGGCGTCAGCGATACGATCTCGCCGCTGCTGGCACTGATGGTCTCGACCCTGGTCGGCCTGCTGCTGACCCCGGCGCTGATTCGCGGCTGGATCGGCTTGCCGCCCATGGGTATCCAGAGCGCGGTATATGCCGGACTGGTAGGCAACGCCCTGGCAATGCTGTTTTTGATCTTGCGGCTGCGCCATAAAAACCATGTGATGGCGCCGGATCGCGAACTGCTCGCGGCCTTACGCCTGGACCGCGTGATTTTAGGAAAGGTCCTGCGCATAGGCCTGCCTACCGGCTTACAGATGGTGGTGCTGTCGCTGTCAGAATTGGTCATTCTCGCCCTGGTTAACGGTCATGGCTCCCAGGCCACCGCGGCGTATGGCGCGGTGACGCAAATCGTCAACTATGTGCAGTTTCCGGCACTGTCGATTGCCATCACCGCATCAATCCTCGGTGCGCAGGCCATTGGCGCCGGGCGCCTGGAACGCATTGGGCCGATCCTGCGCACGGGCTTGTTGATCAACACCTGCCTCACCGGCGGCCTGATTGTGCTGGGTTATGTGCTGTCCCACTGGTTACTCGGCCTGTTCATCACCGACGACGCGGCACGGATCAACGCCGAACACCTGCTGCACATCATGTTGTGGAGCATCCTAGTATTCGGCTTCCAAGCTGTGATCGGCGGGATCATGCGCGCCAGTGGCGTGGTGCTGATGCCGGTCGCGATCTCGATCTTCTGCGTGCTCTGCGTCGAGTTGCCGATTGCTTACCTGTTCAATGCCCACTTCGGCCTGGAAGGGGTGTGGATGGCGTTTCCGGTGACTTACCTGGCAATGCTGGCATTGCAGGCCGCGTATTACCGGTTGGTCTGGCGGCATAAGCAGATCAAGCGGCTGGTGTGAGGTACAGGCCTCGCAGCAACAGCTCCAGGCCCTGCAAGCCCTGCTCCAGTCGCTCGCCGGGGTGTTCATCGCGGGCGATCCATAGGGCGGTGTTGACCAGGCTGCCATTGATCAATTGCGCCAGCGCGACGCTCGGGGCCTGGTGGATGAGACCGGCCTGCATCAGGGCCTCCAGCAGTTGGCGCAATGATTCAACACACTGTTGCTGAGAGCCGGTATCACCCAATACGGCCGGCGCATCCTGCAACACAATGCGCTGTATTTCATTCTCCTGAGCCATGCGCAAGTAGGCGCGGCAGCGTTCGCAAAAACCACTCCAGGGGTCTGCGGCCTCATCCGAAATGCGCTGCAAGCTGGCGTCCATCTCGCTGTCGAGTTGGGCAACTACCGCAGCCAAGAGCCCTTTTTTGTCACCAAAGTGGTGGTACAACGCACCGCGGGTCAGGCCAGCACGGGCGGTGAAATCATCCATCGAAGTGTTGGCATAACCTTGCAAGGCGAAGGCCTGGCGCGCGCTGGCGATCAGCCGGGCGCGGGTGTCTTCGATCATTTCAGCACGGGCTCGGCTCATGGTAGGACTCACAATGGGCAAGTGAAAGATTGACATACGCTGCGTATGTTACGCATGATTTGACACATACGCACCGTATGTATTTTGCCTTGAGCCTTGCAGATAGCAAGTTCCAGGGCAATCAGGAAGAGGTCAAGCAGGATGGCAAACCCTTACGCCGAGTTGTTCCAGGTCCCTGGCGCCCGAGCTTTTGTGCTGGCGGGTATGCTGGCGCGCATGCCGATATCGATGACAGGCATTGGCTTGATCACCATGCTCTCGCAGGTGCATGGCGGGTATGGTCTGGCGGGCTCGGTGGCGGCGGTATTTGCCTTGGCCACGGCATTTTGCGCGCCGCAGGTGTCCAGGCTGGTGGACCGCCATAGCCAAGGGCGAGTACTGCCGATTGCCGCGCTGATCGGCGGCGGGGCGCTGCTGTTGTTGCTGCTGTGCACCCGCTTGCAGGCGCCGAACTGGATGCTGTTCCTGTTTGCCGCCTTGGCCGGGTGCATGCCAAACATGTCGGCCATGGTGCGGGCGCGGTGGACCGAGTTGTACCGCGGCCAGCCCAAGCTGCAAACCGCCTTTGCCCTGGAGTCGGTGCTGGATGAGGTGTGCTTCATCGTCGGCCCGCCGATTTCGGTGGGCCTGAGCGTGGTGCTGTTCCCGGAAGCGGGTCCGTTGGTGGCGGCGCTGTTGTTGGCGGTGGGCGTCACGACCTTTGTGTTGCAACGCGAGACAGAACCCCCTGTGCATGAGCATCAGGACCATCACGGCCGTTGGCTGATCGCTTCACCCTCCGTGTTGATCCTAATGGTCCTGCTGCTGGCCATGGGCGTGATCGTTGGCGTGGTGGATGTGGTCAGCGTCGCCTTTGCCCAGCATCAGGGCCAGCCGGCGGCGGCGAGCATTGTGCTGTCGGTATACGCCATTGGCTCGTGCCTGGCAGGGCTGGCGTTTGGCACCCTTAAACTCAAGGCGCCGTTGCCCCGGCAGTTCCTGTTCTGTGGCGTGGCTACGGCGTTGACCACCTTGCCATTGCTGCTGGTGACCAACATTCCTGGGCTTGCGGTGGCGATCTTTATTTCCGGGCTGTTCTTCGCTCCGACCCTGATCGTGGCCATGGCCCTGGTAGAGCAGATCGTGCCCGTCAGTCGCCTGACCGAAGGCATGACCTGGCTGATCACCGGCCTCAGCATTGGCGTGGCCATCGGCGCCGCCAGTTCCGGTTGGATGATCGACCACTTTGGCGCCACCAGCGGGTTCTGGGTCGCATTGGTGGCGGGGGCGGTGGTGCTGGGTTCCGCGGTGTTGGGGTCTCGGCGATTGGGGTAATCAGCCAAGCGCCGGGCAAGTATCTGCACTGTGATGCTGTAAAAATTCATTCAGTGCCTGGCGTGTCAGGTCATTGAGCGTCACTTTCTTGCGAGTCGCCGCCAGGGCCGCCGCCAAGTGCAGGTCATGGCCGACCCGGACATTAAAGGAGCCTTTGCAAGGCTTCTCCGGTGTATGCCCAAGGGTCTGGCAGGTGGTGAGATAGTCGTCCACTGCCTCACGAAATGCGGCGTCCAACTCGGCGACGGTTTTGCCTTCGTAGCTCACCAACGCCTTGATGAACAGAATCTTGCCGAACAGGCAGTTGTCTTCGAGGCTGGCTTCAATAGAGCCGATGTAGCCTTTGTGTTTCAGTTGGTTGTTCACTGAATCAGTTCTCCTGATTTCAATTGCTCGATGATCTGGCGCCGAATGTAGTGTTTCAGTTCGTTACCAGGGTGAGGCTTGTGCAAGGTGATCATTGCACTGGGGTCACCGATGTCGAATTTGACGCGGCTTCCAGCCCCTTCAATCTGTGTGTAGCCGAGCCGACGCAGCAGCGTGACGAGTTCGGGCCAGGTAAATGCCATGTGCTCGTTGAGCAGTTTGGCGAGCAGCTTTTCATTTTTGGACACGGCGTTCCCTGCGTGTAACTAAATGTAGTTGCAAAAAGTGGGGTCCGTCAATGCTAGCTCGGGTTCGTGTGGTCTTCCTGAGATTGATGTAACCCCTGATGACACCTCGCGCCACGCCGCCCATCCCCCGCTAATTTTTCCCTCTCCGGTTCGTTTTATAGGGACGACGTGCCTTTGTGCTTCCTGCCTATTGCTCCGGACTCCAAGAAATGAATGCTGAAGACTCCTTGAAACTTGCTCGCCGGTTTATCGGGTTGCCTCTGGAAAAGCGCCAATTGTTCCTGCAGGCCTTGCAGAAAGAAGGCGTGGATTTTTCCCGGTTTCCGATTCCGGCAGGGGTGGCAGTGGAGGATCGCCAGGCGCCGTCCTACGCGCAGCAGCGCATGTGGTTTCTATGGCAATTGGATCCCGCCAGCGGCGCCTACAACCTGCCGGGTGCGGTGCGTCTGACGGGCGCGTTGAACCTGGGCGCACTTGAGCAGGCATTCGCCAGCTTGGTCGCGCGCCACGAAACATTGCGCACGGTGTTCCAGCGCCAGGCTGATGAGCGCCTGTTGCAGGTGGCGGCGCAAACGTCGTTAAGCGTCGAGCAACTCGATCTGAGCAATCTGGCCCACGCTGAGCGCGAACAGGCCGTCAACGAAGCGGCGACCCGTCAATCGCTGCTGCCGTTCGACCTGGAAAACGGCCCGCTGCTGCGCGTGCAATTGCTCAAGCTCGATGCCCAGGAACACGTATTGCTGTTGACCTTGCACCACATCGTTTCTGACGGCTGGTCGATGAACGTGCTGATCGATGAGTTCATCCGCTGCTACGACGCCCATGAGCGTGATGAAACCCCGCAATTGCCGGCCTTGCCGATCCAGTACAGCGACTACGCCCTGTGGCAACGCCGCTGGCTGGAGGCCGGCGAACAGGCTCGCCAACTGGACTACTGGCAGGCGCGCCTGGGCGATGAGCATCCGGTGCTGGAACTGCCCACGGACCGCCCGCGTCCAGCCATGCCGAGCTACCAAGGCACGCGCTATAACTTCGCAATCGGCCCGCAGTTGGCGACACAACTGCGCACTTGCGCACAAAAACACAACGTCACCCTGTTCATGCTGTTGCTCGGTGCTTTCAACGTGCTCCTGCATCGCTACACCGGGCAAGGCGACATCCGCGTTGGCGTGCCCATTGCCAACCGCAACCGGACTGAAGTCGAAGGGTTGATCGGCTTTTTCGTCAACACCCAAGTCTTGCGCACCGAATTGACCGGGCAAACCCGCATCAATGAACTGCTGCAAGGCATCAAAGAGCATGCCTTGGGTGCGCAGGCCCATCAGGATCTGCCGTTCGAGCGTCTGGTAGAAGCCCTCAAGGTCGAGCGCAGCCTGAGCCATACGCCGCTGTTCCAAGTGATGTACAACCACCAGCCGGTGGTCGCCGACATCGCAAGCGTCAGCACCGCCTCCGGCCTGGAGCTGGCGCTGGTGGAATGGCAAGGCCGCACCACCCAGTTCGACCTGACCCTCGATACCTATGAAAAGTCCGGCACACTGCACGCCGCGCTGACCTACGCCAATGACCTGTTCGACGCGTCGTCTATCCAGCGCATGGCCGCGCACTGGATCAGCCTGTTGCAGTCCATGGTGGGCGACGGTGAGCAGCGCATCGGTGAATTGCCGATGCTGGCCGCGCATGAACAGCAGGTGTTGATCCAAACCTGGAACCGGACCGACGAGGCATATCCGACTGAGCGCGGCATTCATCACCTGATCGAAGACCAGGTACGGGCCACGCCCGATGCGCCGGCGCTGGTGTTTGGCGCTGCCACGCTGACTTACGCTCAGTTGGATGCGCGTGCAAACCAACTGGCGCATGCCCTGCGCGCGAAGGGCGTTGGCCCCGACGCCCTGGTGGGGATTTGCGTCGAGCGTTCCATCGAAATGGTGGTCGGTCTGCTGGCGATTCTCAAGGCGGGTGGCGCCTACCTCCCGCTGGACCCCGAATACCCCCCGGAACGCCTGGCCTACATGGTCGAGGACAGCGGCATCCAGTTGTTGCTCAGCCAGCGTAGCCTGTTGCCGTTGCTGCCTGCCGATGGCATTCAGGTGATTGCCCTGGACCAGCCCGCCGGCTGGCTCGATGGCTACCGTACTGAATCGCCAAACGTCAGCCTGCACGCGTTGAACCTAGCCTACGTGATCTACACTTCCGGCTCCACCGGCAAGCCCAAGGGCGCCGGCAACAGCCATCGTGCGCTGGTCAATAGGCTGTGCTGGATGCAGCAGGCCTATGGCTTGGACGCCAGCGATGCGGTCCTGCAGAAAACGCCTTTCAGCTTCGACGTCTCGGTGTGGGAATTCTTCTGGCCGCTGATGACCGGTGCACGCCTGGTAGTCGCAATGCCGGGCGAACACCGCGAGCCGGCTCGTCTGATCGAGACCATCAGGCAACACCGCATCACTACGCTGCACTTCGTGCCGTCGATGCTCCAAGCGTTTATCCATGAGCCAGGTGTGCAGTCTTGCATCAGCCTGCAACGTATCGTCTGCAGCGGCGAAGCCTTGCCACTGGACGCGCAGTTGCACGTGTTCGCCAAATTGCCCCAGGCCGGGTTGTTCAATCTCTACGGCCCGACCGAAGCGGCCATCGACGTTACCCACTGGACCTGCGTCGACGAAGGCGCCGACAGCGTGCCCATTGGTCGGCCCATCGCCAACCTCGGCACCTACGTGCTCGACGCCCAGCTCAACCCTGTTCCCACGGGCGTCAGCGGCGAGCTGTACTTGGGCGGCACTGGCCTGGCGCGCAGTTACCATCGGCGGCCGGCGCTCACCGCCGAGCGTTTTGTGCCGAGCCCCTTCGGTGAAGGCGCACGCCTTTACCGCACCGGCGACCGCGTGCGCCAGCGGGCCGACGGGGTAATCGAATACCTTGGCCGCCTCGATCACCAGGTCAAGTTGCGCGGCCTGCGGATCGAACTGGGTGAAATCGAGGCGCGCCTTATGCAGCACCCATCGGTGCGTGAAGCCGTCGTGCTGGTGCAGGGCGGCAAGCAGTTGGTGGGCTATCTAGTGTTGGAAGGCGCAGCGCCGCGCGACCTCAAGGCCTGGTTGCTCAGCAGCCTGCCGGAATACATGGTGCCCACCCACATGGTGCCCCTGGACAAGTTGCCGGTGACTGCCAACGGCAAGCTTGACCGCAAAGCCTTGCCATTGCCGGACGCCACCCCACAGCAGGCCTATGTCGCGCCGGAAAATGACCTGCAAAAAGCCTTGGCGGCGATCTGGAGTGATGTGCTTGGCACGCCGCAGATCGGCCTGGAAGACAACTTCTTCGAACTGGGCGGTGACTCGATCATCTCCATCCAAGTGGTCAGCCGTGCGCGCCAGGCGGGCATACGCCTCAGCCCGCGGGATTTGTTCCAATACCAGAGCGTGCGCAGCCTGGCGCTGGTGGCCGCCTTTGAGCAGGCAACCGTTATCGAACAAGGGCCAGTCACCGGCGAGGTGATCCTCACTCCTGTGCAGCACAGCTTCTTCGAGCAGGCGATCCCGGCGCGTGAGCATTGGAACCAGTCGTTGCTGCTGACCCCGCGCGAAACCCTGGAGCCCGCGCGCCTTGCAGCGGCCTTGACCCAGTTGATCAACCACCACGACGCCCTGCGCCTGCGCTTTGTGCAACAGGCCGAAGGCTGGCAGCAAACCCATGCCGAGCCGGTGACAACCACCGAGTTGTGGCAAGCCAACGTCGCTGACGACGCCGAGTTGGCCGCACTTTGCGATAGCGCCCAGCGCAGTCTCAATCTTGAACACGGACCACTGGTACGCGCGGTCCTGGTCGCGATGGCCGATGGCACCCAGCGCCTGCTGCTGATGATCCATCACCTAGTGGTGGATGGCGTGTCGTGGCGCATCCTGCTTGAAGATTTGCAACAGGCTTACCGCAACGCCGCACTGCCGCCCAAGACCAGCGCCTACCAGCGGTGGGCGCAGCAATTGCAGGCCCATGCGCAGACGCTGGACGACCAACTGCCGTACTGGCAGGCACAGACTGCGAGCGCCGACTTGCCGTGCGACAACCCTCAGGGTGGCCTGCAGAACCGTCTGGGCAGCAAGCTGGAAATCCGCCTCAGTGCCGAACACACACGCCAACTCCTGCAAGACGCCCCGGCGGCCTATCGCACCCAGGTCAACGACCTGTTGCTGACCGCACTGGCGCGCGTCATCAGCCGTTGGAGCGAGCAACCCGCCGCACTGATCCAACTGGAAGGGCATGGCCGCGAAGACCTGTTCGACACAGTCGACCTGAGCCGCACGGTTGGCTGGTTCACCAGCTTATTTCCCGTACGCCTGCAAGCCGACGGCGAACTGTCGAGTGCGATCAAGTCGGTGAAGGAGCAGCTGCGCGCCGTGCCGCACAAAGGAATCGGCTACGGCCTGTTGCGCTACCTTGGCGCGCCTGACGCCCGCGAGGCCTTGTCAGGCCTGGCCGCGCCGCGCATCACCTTCAACTACCTGGGCCAGTTCGACCGCCAGTTCAACGAATCGGCGCTGTTCGTTCCGGCGACCCAGGGCAGCGGCCAGGCCCAGGACCCTGAAGCGCCGTTGGCCAACTGGCTGACGGTGGAAGGGCAGGTGTACGGCGGTGAATTGGCCCTGCAGTGGGGCTTCAGCCGCGAGATGTTTGAGGTGTCGACCATTCAGCGCCTGGTGGATGACTACCAGCAGGAGCTGCTGGCGCTGATCGAACATTGCGTCGACCCGCAACAGGGCGGCCTGACCCCCGCCGACGTGCCGTTGACCCGCCTGACCCAGCCACAGTTGGACGATTTGGCCTTGCCATGCCGGGGCGTGCAGGACCTGTATCCGCTGTCGCCCATGCAACAAGGCATGCTGTTTCACAGCCTGTACCAGCAGGGGCAGGACGACATTTACGTCAGCCAATTACGCGCTGATATCCAGGGCCTGGATGTGCCACGTTTCCAACGTGCCTGGGCGCAGGTGCTGGCGCGGCATGACATGCTGCGCACCGGGTTTGTCTGGCAGGACGCGCAGACGCAGCCGTTGCAAGCGGTCTACCGCGATGCCGTGTTGCCGTTCGCCGAATACGACTGGCAGGCGCGCCCCGACCAGCAAGCGGCACTCGACGCATTGAGCGAGGCCACACGGGCACAAGGGTTTGTGCTGGAACGGGCGCCGCTGCTGAGCCTGAAACTGGTGCGTACCGGTGCCGAGCGTTTTCATCTGATCTATACCAACCACCACATCCTGCTGGACGGTTGGAGCCGTGCCCAGCTGTTTGGCGAAGTCTTGCAGCATTACGCCGGCCAGCCGTTGCCGGCGATCCAGGGGCATTACCGCGACTATATCGCCTGGTTGCAGGCGCAGGATGTGGCGGCCAGCGAGGTGTTCTGGAAAAGCCAATTGGCGGCGCTGCAAACGCCGACGCGTCTGGCGCGTAGCGTATCGACCCATCCTTCGCCGAGCAAAGGCACGCTGCATCTGGCCCTCGATCAGGCGCAGACCGCGCAACTCAGGGCATTTGCCCTGGCGCACAAGGTCACCCTCAATACCGTGGTTCAAGCCGCCTGGCTACTATTGCTGCAACGTCAGACCGGCCAGGACACGGTCGCCTTCGGCGCCACCGTTTCCGGTCGGCCAGCGGGGGTTGCAGGGCATCGAGCAGCAGGTCGGCTTGTTTATTAACACCTTGCCGATCATCGCCACGCCCAGCCCGCAGCTGTGGGTCGGCGAATGGTTGCAGCAGTTGCAAGAACTGAACCTGAGCCTGCGCGAGCACGAACACACACCGCTGTTCGATATCCAGCGCTGGGCCGACACGGGCGGTACGGCATTATTCGACACCCTCCTGGTCGTTGAAAACTACCCGGTCTCTGCGGCATTGGCACAGGGCGCGCCGGCCGGGCTGGCGTTCAGCAACGTGCAAAATATCGAGCAGACGCACTATCCATTAACCGTGCTGTTGGGTGCAGGTGCAGCGCTGGAATTCGAATTCAGCTTCGATACAGAACTGTTCGGCGAGGGCGAGATTCGCCAACTGGCCGAGTACTACCAGCACCTGCTGCACAGTTTGAGCGGTGCGGCCGAGCAACGCCTGGGCGATCTACCGACCCTGGCGGACGCTGTGCGCCAACACGTGGTCTACGACTGGAATGCCACTGCGCGCGATTACCCGTTGCACCGCAGCGTGCATCAGTTGATCGAAGAGCAGGCCGCGCGCACGCCGGATGCACCTGCGCTGGTCTTCGCGCAGCAGCGTTTGAATTATGCGCAGTTGAACCGCCGCGCCAATCGCCTGGCCCATCGCTTGATCGAAGCGGGGGTGGGCCCGGACGTGTTGGTGGGCCTGGCTGTGGAACGCTCTATCGACATGGTGGTGGGCTTGCTCGCCGTCCTCAAGGCCGGTGGCGCCTATGTGCCGCTGGACCCGGAATACCCGCGTGAGCGCCTGGCCTACATGCTCGACGACAGCGGCGTAAAGTTGCTGTTGACCCAGGCCCATCTGCTTGAGCAATTGCCGCTTCCGCCCGGTGTCGAGAGCCTGGTACTGAGTGACGCGGGGTTCGACGCTTACAGCGAAGCCAATCCAGACGTTGCACTGGATGGCGAAAACCTCGCCTATGTGATCTACACCTCAGGCTCCACCGGGCAACCCAAAGGCGCCGGTAATCGGCACTCGGCATTGGCCAACCGCTTGCAATGGATGCAGGAAGCCTATGCACTGGACGCCAGCGACAGCGTGTTGCAAAAGACCCCGTTCAGCTTTGACGTGTCGGTGTGGGAGTTTTTCTGGCCGTTGATGACCGGCGCGCGCCTGGTGGTCGCGGCGCCTGGCGATCACCGTGATCCGGCCAGGCTGATCCACCTGATCAATCAAGCGCAAGTCACCACGCTGCACTTTGTGCCGTCGATGTTGCAGGCGTTCCTGCAGGATCCGACGGTATCGAGCTGCCAGAGCCTGCAACGCATCGTGTGCAGCGGCGAAGCGCTGCCGATTGATGCCCAGCAGCAAGTCTTCGCCAAGCTGCCCGAAGCCAGGCTCTTCAACCTGTACGGTCCGACCGAAGCGGCCATCGATGTGACCCACTGGACATGTGTCGATGAAGGCTGCGATGCGGTACCGATTGGACGCCCGATTGCCAACCTCGGTTGCTACATCCTTGACAGCAACTTCGCGCCCGTCCCGGTCGGTGTGCTGGGCGAGCTGTACCTGGGCGGTATTGGCCTGGCCCGTGGTTATCACCGTCGGCCGGCACTCACGGCCGAGCGCTTTATCGCGCACCCATTCGTCAAAGGCGAACGCCTGTACCGCACCGGCGACCTGGCACGCTACCGTGAAGACGGCGTGATCGAGTACGCCGGGCGTATCGACCATCAAGTCAAGCTGCGCGGCCAGCGCATCGAGCTGGGTGAAATCGAAGCGCGCCTGCTGGAACACGACTGGGTCCGCGAGACGGCGGTGTTGGCGGTAGGCGGCCAATCCTTGGTGGGCTATCTGGTGCTGCAAAACGCGGGTGATGATTGGCGCGATGTATTGAGCGCCCACCTGGCCCAGCACCTGCCGGACTACATGATACCGGCGCAGTGGATGCTGCTGGCACAGATGCCCCTGAGCCCGAATGGCAAGCTGGACCGCAAGGCGTTGCCTTCGGTCGACGTGCAAACCCGTGAATACGTGGCGCCGCACACCGAACTGGAACGCCGGGTCGCCGCCATTTGGGCCGAGGTATTGGGCGTGGAACAGGTCGGCCTGAATGACCATTTCTTTGAGCTGGGCGGACACTCCCTGTTAGCCACCCAAGCCATATCGCGCACTCGCCATGGTCTTGGCCTGGATGTCGGGTTGAAGGCACTGTTCGACCAGCCGGTCCTCGGTCGCTTCGTGGAGGCGTTGACTGACGCCAGGGTTGAAACCAGCCCGATAGCGCGGGCCGAGCGCAACCAGCCATTGGCGCTGTCCTACGCTCAGGAACGCCAGTGGTTCCTCTGGCAACTGGACCCGCACAGCGCGGCCTATCACGTGCCCAGCGCACTACGCCTCAAGGGGCAACTGGATCACATCGCGTTGCAGCGCGCTTTCGACACCCTGGTCGCACGCCATGAAAGCCTGCGTACTCATTTGCAGCAGGATGCTGACCGTACGGTGCAAGTGGTCAGCCCTGAACTACGCATTGAAATCAGCTTGGCCGAAGCGAATGAGGCGAACCTGAAGGCGTTGGTAGAAGCCCGCATCACCCAGCCGTTCGACTTGCGCCAGGGCCCGCTGATGCGCGTCAGCCTGCTGCGCCTGGCCGCGGATGAGCATGTGCTGGTGCTGGTGCAGCACCACATCATTTCCGATGGCTGGTCGATGCAAGTGATGGTCGATGAATGGGTACAGCTCTACGCCGCCTATAGCCAGGGGCAGCCGCTGCAACTGCCGGCGCTGCCGATCCAGTACGCCGACTACGCCGCGTGGCAACGCCAGTGGATGGAAGCGGGGGAGACCGCGCGTCAACTTGACTATTGGCGTGAACTGCTCGGCGGCGAACAACCGGTGCTTGAGCTGCCATTCGATCACCAGCGGCCCGCGGTGCCGACTCATCGCGGGGCACGGCTGAACATGCCATTGCCTGCGGCGCTGCTCGACAGCCTCAAGGCCCTGGCCCAGCGCGAAGGCGTGACGTTGTTCATGCTGTTGCTGGCGTCCTACCAGGCGTTGTTGCATCGCTACAGCGGCCAGCAGGATATTCGCGTGGGTGTGCCGATCGCCAACCGTAACCGGGTCGAAACCGAGCGGCTGATCGGTTTCTTCGTCAATACCCAGGTGCTCAAGGCCGATATCGACGGGCAGACCACCGTTGCCCAGTTGCTCGCTCAGGTCAAGCAGCGTGCGCTGCAAGCCCAGGCTCATCAGGACTTGCCGTTCGAGCAATTGGTGGAAGCGCTGCAACCGGAGCGCAGCCTGAGCTTGAGCCCGTTGTTCCAGGTCGCGTTCAACCACCATGTCAGCCTGGCGGGCGGGCATCTGCGGCGCCTGGAACAGCTGCAGATCAGTCCGGTCAGCTGGGATGAGGCGGTTGCGCAGTTTGACTTGACCCTCGATATCGAAGAGTCCCAGGACGCATTGCGCGCCTCGCTGAGCTACGCCACTGACCTGTTCGACGCTGCCACCATTGAGCGCATGGCGCGGCATTGGCAGAACCTCTTGCAGGCGATGGTTGCCGATCAGCAACAGAACATTGGTCAGTTGAACCTGCTGGACCGTGACGAGCAACAGCACATTCTCCAACTGTGGGATCGCACCGACTCTGGCTTCCCGGCCACGCGCCTGGTCCATGAACTGTTCGCCGACCGCGCGGCTGAAAACCCCAATGCGGTGGCGGTGAAGTTCGATGCGCAAACCCTGAGCTATGGCCAGCTGGACAGCCAGGCCAACCGCCTCGCACATGCCTTGATCGCTCGAGGCGTCGGCCCGGAAGTGCGCGTGGCGATTGCCATGCCGCGCAGTGCCGAGAGCATGGTGGCGTTTCTTGCGGTGATGAAAGCCGGTGGTGTCTACGTGCCGCTGGATATCGAATACCCGCGTGATCGCCTGCTTTACATGATGCAAGACAGCCGTGCGCAATTGTTGCTGACGCACACCCGTGCCTTGCAGCAACTGCCGATCCCCGACGGCCTGGATAGCCTGGCGATTGATCGCACCGAAGACTGGAGCGATTACAGCGATACCGCACCGCACGTCGAATTGGATGGCGACAACCTGGCCTACGTGATCTACACCTCCGGTTCTACCGGCATGCCGAAGGGCGTGGCCGTCTCCCACGGCCCATTGGTGGCGCACATTATCGCGACCGGCGAGCGCTACGAAACCAGCCCGGCGGACTGCGAACTGCACTTCATGTCATTCGCTTTCGACGGCGCCCACGAAGGCTGGATGCACCCACTGATCAACGGTGCCAGCGTGCTGATCCGTGACGACAGCCTGTGGCTGCCCGAATACACCTACGAACAAATGCACCGCCATAACGTGACCATGGCCGTGTTCCCGCCGGTGTACCTGCAACAGCTGGCCGAACACGCTGAACGCGACGGCAACCCACCGGCTGTTCGTGTGTACTGCTTCGGCGGTGACGCGGTCGCACAGGCAAGCTACGACCTGGCCTGGCGGGCGCTGAAGCCGACCTACCTGTTCAATGGCTATGGCCCCACCGAAACTGTGGTCACGCCGTTGCTGTGGAAAGCGCGAAAAGGTGACCCATGCGGCGCCGTCTACGCGCCAATCGGCACGCTGTTGGGTAACCGCAGCGGCTACGTATTGGACTCGCAACTCAACCTGCAACCTATCGGTGTGGCCGGTGAGTTGTACCTGGGCGGCGAGGGCGTGGCCCGGGGGTACCTGGAGCGTCCGGCACTTACCGCGGAACGTTTTGTGCCGGATCCATTCGGCAAACCTGGCAGTCGCGTGTATCGCAGTGGCGACCTGACCCGTGGCCGTCCGGATGGCGTGGTGGATTACCTCGGCCGTGTCGACCATCAGGTGAAAATCCGTGGCTTCCGCATCGAGCTGGGTGAAATCGAAGCCCGACTGCGCGAGCAGGACAGCGTCGGCGAAACCGTTGTAGTCGCCCAAGACGGCCCGACCGGTAAGCAACTGGTCGCCTATGTGGTTCCGGCAGACGCCACCCTGGCCGACCAGGCCGAGTTCCGCGACAGCCTGCGCCGCGCCCTGAAAACCCGCCTGCCGGACTACATGGTGCCAGCGCACTTCATGTTCCTGGCGCAGATGCCACTGACCCCCAATGGCAAGCTCGATCGCAAGGGCCTGCCCGAACCGGATGCGAGCCTCATGCAGCAGGCTTATGTGGCCCCGGAAACCGAGCTGGAACAGCAGATCGCCGCGATCTGGGCCGACGTGCTGCGCCTGCCGCAGGTGGGCCTGAACGACAACTTCTTCGAGGTGGGCGGCCATTCCCTGCTGGCGATCCAGATCACCTCGCGGGTCCAGGCCGAACTGGGCTTGGAAGTGCCGTTGGTGGAAGTGTTCCAGACTGAAACGCTGCGTGCCTATGTGCAGGCCGCCGCCACCTTCCGCGCCGGCAGTGCGGAAGATTTTGATGATCTTCGTGACTTTTTGAGCGAACTAGAGGCGATTTGAACCATGCTTTCCAACCCTAATATCGATCTGGTTTCGCGCTTTCTTCGCCTGCCTCTGGAACAGCGCCAGCAATTTTACCAACGCCTGCAAAGCCGGGGCATGAGCTTCGCGCAATTGCCGATTGCTTCGATCCGTGAGGATGGCCAGCACCTGCCGCTGTCCTACGCCCAGGAACGCCAGTGGTTTCTCTGGCAGTTGGACCCGGACAGCGCCGCCTATCACGTCCCCGGCGCCCTGCGCCTGAGCGGACGCCTGGACAAGGCCGCCCTGCAACGCAGTTTCGACACGCTCGTGGCACGTCACGAAAGCCTGCGCACTCGCTTGCACTTGGACGGCGAGCAGCGCGCCCAGGAAGTGCTGGCTCATGCACAGGTCAAGATCGCCGAAAGCGCGGTTGATGAAGCCCACCTCAAGGCGCAGGTTGAAGCCGAAATCGCGCGTCCCTTCGATTTGCAGCAAGGTCCTCTGCTGCGGGTCAGCTTGCTCGCGGTGAGTGAAGACGAGCACGTGCTGGTGCTGGTGCAGCACCATATCGTCTCCGATGGTTGGTCGATGGGCGTGATGGTGAAGGAGCTGATGCAGCTCTACGCCGCCTACAGCCAGGGCCAGGATTGTGTGTTGGCGCCGCTGCCGATCCAGTACGCCGACTACGCGCTGTGGCAGCGCAGTTGGATGGAAGCGGGGGAGAAAGCCCGTCAACTCGGATACTGGCGTGAACTGCTCAGCGGCACGCAGCCGGTGTTGGAGTTGCCCTTCGACCAGCCGCGCCCGGCGCAGCAAAGCTTCCGTGGCGCACGCCAGGACATCGCGCTGGAGCCGGCATTGGTCGCAGGGTTGAAGGCCCTGGCCCAGCGCGAAGGCGTGACGATGTTCATGCTGCTGCTGGCCTCGTTCCAGGCGTTTTTGTACCGCTACAGCGGCCAGCAGGATATTCGCGTCGGCGTGCCGATCGCCAACCGCAACCGCGTCGAGACCGAATCGCTGATCGGTTTCTTCGTCAATACCCAGGTACTCAAGGCCGACCTCGATGGCCAGATGAGCTTCGCCCAGTTGCTGCAGCACACCAAGCGCCGCGCGCTGGAAGCCCAGGCCCATCAGGACTTGCCCTTCGAGCAATTGGTCGAGGCGCTGCAACCGGAGCGTAGCCTGAGCCATAACCCGCTGTTCCAGGTGATGTTCAATCACCAGGCCCACTCGCACACTGCCGCGCAGCAATTGCCAGGCCTGCGCGTAGCCAACCTGGAATGGGACAGCCACAGCGCCCAGTTCGATCTGAGCCTGGATACCCAGGAAAGCGGCGAGGGCATCTGGGCTTCGCTGACCTACGCTACCGACCTGTTCAACGCGGCTACCGTTGCGCGCATGGGCGAACACTGGCTGAGCCTGTTGCGTGCCGCTGTAGCGAATAGCGCATTGCCTTTGCAGGACCTGGCGATGCTCAACGCCCATGAGCGCGAGCAAATCCTGCACCAGTGGAACGCCACCGAGCGTGACTACCCGCGAGGGCAGTGGGTGCATCATCTGTTCGAAGCGCGGGCCCTGGCACAACCG
This sequence comes from Pseudomonas sp. H1_A03, assembly GCF_054685145.1. NCBI lineage: Bacteria > Pseudomonadati > Pseudomonadota > Gammaproteobacteria > Pseudomonadales > Pseudomonadaceae > Pseudomonas > Pseudomonas sp. H1_A03. The sequence continues at coordinate 4,959,637 of NZ_CP162829.1, read as the reverse complement.
GATGCACCGGCGTTGCGCTTCAGCGACGTGTCCCTGAGCTATGCCGAATTGAATCGTCGCGCCAACCGCCTGGCCTATCGCCTGATCGAAGCCGGTGTAGGCCCGGACGTGTTGGTGGGGTTGGCTGTGGAGCGCTCCATCGAAATGGTGGTGAGCTTGTTTGCCATCCTCAAGGCCGGTGGCGCCTATGTGCCGCTGGATCCGGAATACCCGCGTGAGCGTTTGGCCTACATGCTGGAAGACAGTGGCGTGAAACTGCTGCTGACCCAGGCACATTTGCATGAACAGTTGCCCATTCCCCAAGGGCTGGAAACCCTGGTGTTGGGCGAGTCCACCTACGAAGGCTACAGCGATGCCAACCCAGGCATCGCTGTGGACGGCGAAAACCTCGCCTACGTGATCTACACCTCAGGCTCCACCGGCCAACCGAAAGGTGCAGGTAACCGTCATTCGGCGTTGCTGAATCGCCTGCAATGGATGCAGGAAGCCTATGGCCTGGACGCCAGCGACACCGTGCTGCAAAAGACCCCGTTCAGCTTTGACGTGTCGGTGTGGGAGTTCTTCTGGCCGCTGATGACCGGCGCGCGCCTTGTGGTCGCGGCCCCTGGCGATCACCGTGATCCGGCCAGGCTGATCCACCTGATCAATCAAGAGCAGGTCAGCACGCTGCACTTTGTGCCGTCGATGTTGCAGGCGTTCTTACAGGATCCGGCGGTGTCGACCTGCCAAAGCCTGCAACGCATCGTGTGCAGTGGTGAGGCATTGCCGGTGGATGCGCAGCAACACGTCTTCGCAAAGCTGCCGCAGGCCGGGCTTTACAACCTGTACGGCCCGACCGAAGCCGCCATCGATGTGACCCACTGGACCTGCATCGATGAAGGCCGCGACGCCGTACCGATTGGCCGTCCGATTGCCAACCTCGGCTGCTACATCCTCGACAGCCATTTCGAACCGGTCCCGGTCGGCGTGCTGGGCGAACTGTACCTGGGCGGCATCGGCCTGGCCCGTGGTTACCACCGCCGCCCGGGGCTGACTGCCGAACGTTTTGTCGCCCATCCTTTCATCCAGGGCGAGCGCCTGTACCGCACCGGCGACCTGGCGCGCTACCGCGAAGACGGCGTGATCGAATACGCCGGGCGTATCGACCATCAAGTCAAACTGCGTGGCCTGCGCATCGAGTTGGGTGAAATCGAAGCGCGCCTGCTGGAACACGATTGGGTGCGTGAAACTGCCGTGCTGGCAGTCGACGGTAAATATCTGGTGGGCTACCTGGTGCTGCAAAACGCCGGCGATGACTGGCGTGACGTGTTGAGTGCCCATCTGGCCCAACATTTGCCGGACTACATGGTACCTGCGCAATGGCTGCTGCTGGAGCAGATGCCCCTGAGCCCCAACGGCAAGCTGGACCGCAAAGCCCTGCCCAAACCCGAAACCACTCACCACTACGAAGCCCCGCAAAATGGCCTGGAACAGCGGATCGCCGCGATCTGGGCTGAGGTGCTTGGCATGGAACAGGTCGGTTCGAACGACAACTTCTTCGAGCGTGGCGGTGACTCGATCATCTCCATTCAAGTGGTCAGCCGCGCCCGTGCCGCCGGTATCCACTTCTCCGCCAAGGCGCTGTTCCAGCACCAGACGGTGCGCAGCCTGGCCCGCGTGGCGCAGTTGCAGACGGCACAGGTGATTGACCAGGGGCCGGTGCAGGGCGAGACGCCGTTGTTGCCGTTCCAGCAGTTGTTCTTCGAGAGGGAACTGCCGGACCGCCACCACTGGAACCAATCCCTGCTGCTGACCCCCCGCCAGCCCATTCGTGGCGAGCAGTTGGACGCTGCGCTGCAAGCACTCATCCAGCATCATGATGTACTGCGCCTGAGCTTCAGCCAGCAGACCGAAGGCTGGACTGCACGGCATGACGCGCAGCCCGCGACCCTGCTGTGGCAGGCAAGCGTGCAAGATGCCGCCGAACTGCACACCCTGTGCGAGCGTGCCCAGCGCAGCCTCGACCTGCAACAGGGCCACGTGTTACGCGCGGTACTCGTAGATATGGCGGACGGTTCGCAGCGCTTGCTGTTGGTGATGCACCATCTGGTGGTGGACGGCGTGTCCTGGCGGGTGTTCCTCGAAGACCTGCAAAGCCTGTATCGCCACCAACAGTTGCCGGCCAAGACCTCGTCGTTCAAGGCCTGGGCCGAGCGGTTGCAGGCCCATGCGCGCAGTGAAGCGGTGCAACCGGAAAAAGCGTTCTGGCTGCAACAACTCCAGGGCGTGTCTACCGACTTGCCATGCCGTGATCCACACGGCGCGCGCCCTGGTCGACTGGCCCAGACCGTGGTCAGCCGACTGGATGCCGAGCGCACCCGGCAATTGCTGCAACAGGCGCCCACGGCTTATCGCACCCAAATCAACGACCTGCTGCTGACGGCATTGGCGCGTGTCATCTGCCAATGGAGCGGGCAGGCCTCCAGCCTGATCCAGCTGGAAGGTCATGGCCGTGAAGACCTGTTCGACGACATCGACCTGACCCGCACCCTGGGGTGGTTTACCAGCCTGTTCCCGGTGCGCCTGACGCCGGCCGAATCCCTCGCCACTTCGATCAAGCAAATCAAGGAACAGCTGCGCGCCGTACCGGACAAAGGCCTGGGCTTCGGCGCACTGCGCTACCTGGGCGATGACGCCACGCGCCAGGCGTTCAGCCAGTTGCCGGTGCCGCGCATTACCTTCAACTACCTGGGCCAGTTCGACGGCAGTTTCGATCAGCAGGACGGTCTGTTCACTCCCGCTGCGGAAAACCCCGGCGCCGAACAAAGCCCGGAGGCCCCATTGGGTAACTGGTTGACCCTGAACGGCCAGGTGTACGGCGGTGAATTGCAAATGGGTTGGACCTTCAGCCCGCTGATGTTTGATGCGCCGCAGATCGAAGCCCTGAGCCAGGCTTTTATCCGCGAATTGACCGCGTTGGTCGAACATTGCTGCACCCCTGGCAACAGTGGCGTGACGGCCTCCGATTTCCCGCTGTCGCGCCTGAACCAGCAGCAGCTTGAATCCTTGCCGCTGGCCGCAGATGCCATTGAAGACATCTACACCTTGTCGCCCATGCAGCAAGGCATGTTGTTTCACACCCTCTACGAACAGGCGGCCGGCGACTACATCAACCAGATCCGCGTGACGGCAGACGGCCTGGATGTGGCGCGGTTCCAGCGGGCCTGGGACGCTACGGTGCAAGCCCACGACGTGCTGCGCAGTGGGTTCTTCTGGCAGGGCCAACTGGAATGGCCATGCCAGGTGGTGTACCGCGAGGCCCGGTTGCCGATCGAGCACCTCGATTGGCGGGCCATGCCGGAGCGTGAGCTGGAACTGCAAAATCTCCAGCAAGCCGAGCGTCGCCAGGGTTTTGACCTGGCCAAGGCACCCCTTGTACGCCTGGTGCTGGTGCGCACCGACGAGCAACGCCATGAGCTGATCTACACCCATCATCACATCCTCATGGACGGTTGGAGCAATTCGCGGCTGTTCGGTGAAGTGCTGCAACGTTACGCCGGCGTAGAGGTGCCTGAAACGGCCGGACGCTATCGTGATTACATAGGCTGGTTGCAGCAGCGGGATGCAGCGGCGACCGAAACCTTCTGGCGCGAGCAACTGAGTGCGCTGCAAGCACCGACCCGCCTGGGCAGCAGCCAGCCAATGACGGTAGACGGGCAGGGTGAACACCGACTGAGCCTGGATCGCCAACTGACGGCACGCCTTGAATCTTTCGCACGCAGCATCAAGGTCACCCTCAACACGCTGATCCAGGCGGCGTGGTTAATCCTGCTGCAACGCCACAGCGGGCAATCGGTGGTGTCCTTCGGTGCTACCGTGGCCGGGCGCCCGGCAGAACTGGCGGGCGTGGAGCAGCAGATCGGGCTGTTCATCAACACCTTGCCAGTGATTTGCGCGGTGGATAGCCAGCAGCCGGTGGCGGACTGGTTGCAAGCGGTGCAGGCGCAGAACCTGGCCCTGCGTGAGCATGAGCACACCGGCCTCTACGACATCCAGCGCTGGGCCGGGCAGGGCGGTGAAGCCTTGTTCGATAGCATCCTGGTGTTCGAAAACTACCCGGTGTCCAAGGCCCTGGAACAAAGCGGCGGCAGCGGTATCCGTTTTGGCCTGCCGGACTCCCGCGAGCAAACCAGCTTCCCGCTGACGGTACTGGTGGACGTCGGTGACACGCTGTCGGTGCAGTTCAGCTTTGCCCGCGCGCATTTCGGCGCAGGCGCGGTGCACACCTATGGCCGCCATCTGCTCAATCTGCTGCAAAGCATGCTCCAGGGTGGCGAGCAATGTCTGGGCGAGCTGGCGATGCTGGATGTGGCCGAGCGTCAGCAGGTGGTACAGGACTGGAACGCCACTGCACGGGACTACCCGTTGCAGCAATGCGTGCATCAATTGATTGAACAGCAGGTAGCCCGCACGCCGGAAGCAGCGGCCCTGGTGTTTGCCGAGCAGCGCTTGAGCTATGCCGAGTTGAATCGCCGTGCCAACCGCCTGGCGCATCGACTGATTGAAGCGGGCGTAGGCCCCGACGTGCTGGTGGGACTGGCGGTGGAGCGCTCTGTCGAAATGGTGGTGGGCCTGCTGGCGGTGCTCAAGGCGGGTGGTGCTTATGTGCCGCTGGACCCTGAATACCCGCGTGAGCGCCTGGCCTACATGCTTGAGGACAGCGGCGTGAAACTGCTGCTGACCCAGGCGCACTTGCTTGAGCAACTGCCGATTCCGGATGGGCTGGACAGCCTGGTGCTGGGTGCAACCGGGTTCGACGGCTACAGCGACGCTAACCCCGGGGTGGCGCTGGACGGTGAAAACCTCGCCTACGTGATCTACACCTCCGGTTCCACTGGCCAACCCAAAGGTGCCGGCAACCGTCATTGCGCCCTGACCAATCGCCTGCAATGGATGCAGGAGGCCTATGGCCTGGATGTCAGTGACAGCGTGCTGCAAAAGACCCCGTTCAGCTTCGACGTGTCGGTGTGGGAGTTTTTCTGGCCGCTGATGACTGGCTCGCGCCTGGTGGTCGCGGCGCCTGGCGATCACCGTGATCCGGCCAAGCTGATCAACCTGATCAACAAGGAACAGGTCACTACGCTGCACTTTGTACCGTCGATGTTACAGGCGTTCCTGCAGGATCCGATGGTTGCAACCTGTCATACCCTGCACCGTGTTGTGTGCAGCGGCGAAGCCCTGCCGGTGGACGCGCAGCAGCAGGTATTTGCCAAGCTGCCGCAAGCCGGGCTCTACAACCTGTACGGCCCGACCGAAGCCGCCATCGATGTGACCCACTGGACCTGCGTGGATGAAGGCCGCGATGCGGTGCCGATTGGCCGTCCGATTGCCAACCTTGGGTGCTACATCCTCGACAGTAACGTTGAACCGGTCTCGGTCGGCGTGCTGGGCGAGCTGTACCTGGGCGGCATCGGCCTGGCCCGTGGTTACCACCGCCGCCCGGGGCTGACTGCCGAACGTTTTGTCGCCCATCCTTTCATCCAGGGCGAGCGCCTGTACCGTACCGGCGACCTGGCGCGCTATCGCGAGGATGGCGTGATCGAATACGCCGGGCGTGTCGACCATCAAGTCAAGCTGCGCGGCCTGCGCATCGAGTTGGGCGAAATCGAAGCGCGCCTGCTGGAACACGACTGGGTGCGCGAGGCTGCCGTGCTGGCGGTCGATAGCAAATACCTGGTGGGTTATCTGGTGCTCCAAAACACCGACGATGACTGGCGTGACGTGCTCAGCGCTCACCTGGCCCAACACCTGCCGGACTACATGGTCCCGGCCCAGTGGATGCTGCTGGAGCAAATGCCCCTGAGCCCCAACGGCAAGCTCGACCGCAAAGCCCTGCCAGCCGTGGACGCGAGCCTGCAAGCGCGGGAATACGTCGCGCCGCACAGCGAGCTGGAACAGCAGATCGCCGCAATCTGGGCTGAGGTGTTGGAAGTAGAGCGGGTGGGGATGAACGACAACTTCTTCGAACTGGGCGGGCATTCCCTGCTGGCAACCCAGGTGGTGGTGCGCCTGCGCGAGCAATTGCATGCCGAGTTCGACGTCAAATCGATCTTCACCACCCCGACCCTGGCCGATTTCAGCGCGCATGTGGCGGCCCGGCAGACAAATAATTCGCCGGTGCAGGACGCATTGGCTAAATCCTTGGAGGCCCTCAAACGTCTATCAGCAGAAGATTTGGATAAATTGATTTCCTGAGGGGCGTGGCGTGCAAGCATTAATCGAGTCGGTAGGTTCACTTTCTGCGCAACAAAAGAAAGCGTTGGCGGTAATGCTCAAGCAGCAAGGCATCAACCTGTTTGAGATTGCCCCGGTTTTCAAGCGCCAGGAAGGTGAGCCGCTTCGGCTCTCTTATGCTCAGGAAAGGCAGTGGTTTTTGTGGCAATTGGAGCCGCACAGCGCGGCCTACCACCTGCCGCGCGCCCTGCGTTTGAAAGGCCGCCTGGACCGCGCGGCCTTGCAACGCAGCTTCGACAGCCTGATCGGCCGCCACGAAAGCCTGCGGACCTATTTGCATCAGGATGTCGACCACGTGCTGCAAGTGGTCAGGCCCGAGTTGCACCTGGAAATCGCCCTTGAAGCCGGCGACGCCGCGCAGCTGGAAGCGCGGGTGCAAGCGGAAGTCGCCAAGCCTTTCGATCTGCAACAAGGCCCGCTGCTGCGGGTCAAGTTGCTGCAACTGGCGCCCGATGATCACGTGTTGGTGCTCGTACTGCATCACATCGTCTCCGATGGTGGGTCTATGCAAGTGATGGTCGACGAGCTGGTGCAGTTGTACGTCGCGTACAGCCAGGGTCAGGACTTGCACCTGCCGGGCTTGTCGATCCAATACCCGGACTACGCCCTGTGGCAACGCAGCTGGATGGAAGCCGGTGAAAAAGAGCGTCAGCTGGGCTATTGGCGTGAGCAGTTGGGCGGTGAGCAGCCAGTGCTGGAGTTGCCGCTGGATCACCCGCGCCCGGCAGTGCAGAGCTATCGCGGTGCACGGGTCGAGATTGGCCTGGACGCGGCACTGGTGAACGGTCTCAAGGCGCTGGCCCAGCGCGAAGGCGTGACCCTGTTCATGTTGTTGCTGGCGTCGTTCCAGACCCTGTTGTATCGCTACAGCGGGCAGTCGGATATCCGCGTCGGCGTGCCGATTGCCAACCGCAATCGGGCAGAAACCGAGCGCCTGATCGGCTTCTTCGTCAACACCCAGGTACTCAAGGCCGACATCGACGGGCAAATGACCTTCAGCCAGTTGCTGGCCCAGGTCAAGCAGCGTGCACTGGAGGCCCAGAGTCACCAGGACCTGCCGTTCGAACAGTTGGTGGAAGCCTTGCAGCCCGAGCGCAGCCTGAGCCATAACCCGCTGTTCCAGGTGATGTTCAACCATCAGGCCGAAGGCCGCCGGCCGCGTGGCGAGCAGCAGTTGCCGGGCCTGGGCGTGGAGGCGCTGGAGTGGGACAGCCAGAGCGCACAGTTCGACCTGAGCCTGGATACCCAGGAATCGCCCGAAGGCATCTGGGCGTCGCTGACCTACGCCACCGACCTGTTCGACGCTGCGACTGTGCAGCGTATGGCCGAGCATTGGCAGAGGGTGTTGCGGGCAGTGGTGGGGCGTGCCGGCAATCGTATTGCGCAGCTTGGGATGTTGGTTGATGACGAGCAACGCCGGTTGTTGCAAGACTGGAACCGCAGCACGGCGGCGTTCGAAGACGTCGCGGGTGTACACGGTCTGTTCGAAGCCCAGGTGCGGCAACGGCCCGACGCGATTGCCCTGTGTCTGGGCGACCAGTCCATCAGCTACGCCGAACTGAATCGCCAGGCCAACCGCCTCGCGCATCACCTGATCGGCCAGGGCATTGGCCCGGAAGTGCTGGTGGGCGTGGCGGTCGAACGTTCGTTCGACATGGTGGTCAGCCTGCTGGCGGTGCTCAAGGCCGGTGGCGCCTATGTGCCGCTGGACCCGCAATACCCGCGTGAACGCCTGTTGCATATGCTTGAAGACAGCGGCGTGCGCCTGGTGCTGACCCAGTCTCATGTGGCGATGCCATTGCCCGAAGGCATGGCGACGGTCGATCTGGCGGATGCGCACCTGGCGTTGTGCCCTGAAAGCGATCCGCAGATAACGGTTTTTTCGCAGAATCTGGCCTATGTGATCTACACCTCCGGCTCCACCGGCAAACCCAAGGGCGTGGCGATCAACCATGCGGCGCTGACTGAGTTTTCCAGCATTGCTGCTGGCTATTCACGGTTGACCTCGGAAGACCGCGTTCTTCAATTCGCTACCCTGAACTTCGACGGTTTTGTTGAACAGCTGTACCCGGCGTTGACCCATGGCGCCACGGTTGTGCTGCGCGGTCCCGAGCTATGGGACAGTGCGCGGCTGTACGAGGAAATCATCGCCCAGGGCATTACCCTGGCCGACTTGCCGACCGCCTACTGGAACCTGTTCCTGCTCGACTGCCTGGCCGCTGGCCCGCGTGCTTACGGTTCGCTTCGCCAGATCCACATCGGTGGCGAAGCCATGCCGCTGGACGGCCCGGCGCAGTGGCTCAAGGCCGGGCTCGGCCATGTGCGTTTGCTCAATACCTACGGCCCGACGGAGGCCACTGTTGTATCGAGCGTGCTGGACTGCACATCAGGCACCGAACTGATCGGCGCCACCGCCAGCCCGATTGGCCGTTCACTGCCAGGGCGGGCGTTGTATGTGCTGGATCGTGACTTGAACCTGGCGCCGCTGGGCGCCGTGGGCGAGTTGTACATCGGCAGCAGCTGCGGCTTGGCGCGTGCCTATCTGAACCGGGCGTTGCTGACGGCCGAGCGTTTTGTACCGGACCCGTTCGGCGAAACCGGTGAGCGCCTGTACCGCACGGGTGACTTGGCGCGCTACCGCGCTGACGGTGTAATCGAGTACGTCGGCCGGGTCGACCATCAGGTGAAAATCCGTGGTTTCCGTATCGAACTGGGGGAAATCGAAGCGCTGTTGCTGGCCCAGGACGGCGTACGTGAAACCCTGGTGTTGGCTGCCGACAACCAGTTGGTGGCCTATCTGGTCAGCGAGCAAACCGACGCCGAAGCACTGAAGTCGACTCTGCGTGAACAACTGCCGGACTACATGGTGCCGGCGCACCTGGTCTTCCTTGAACGCATGCCGCTGAACCCGAACGGCAAACTGGATCGACAGGCGCTGCCAAAGCCTGACGCCAGCCAATCGCAGCAGCTGTGGGTCGAGCCCGTCACCGAACTGGAGCAACAGGTCGCCGCTGTCTGGGCCGATATCCTGGGCGCCGAGCGGGTAGGGCTGACCGATCACTTTTTTGAAATGGGCGGCCACTCGTTATTGGCCATGCAGGTGGTCTCGCGCCTGCGCCATGTATTGGGCCGTGAAGTCCCGCTGAAGCTGGTCTTCGAGCAACCCAGGCTCGAAGGTTTTGCCAGCGCCCTGCAAGCCTTGGAAGCGCCGGAAGGTGAGCAGGCACCGCCACTTATCGCGGTCGGTCGCGAACAACCGCTGCCGCTGTCTTACGCCCAGGAACGCCAATGGTTCCTCTGGCAACTGGACCCGGACAGCGCGGCGTACCATATCCCCAGCGCCTTGCGCCTCAAAGGTGCGTTGGATGTCTCGGCCCTGCAACGCAGTTTCGACGCCCTGGTGGCCCGTCACGAAAGCCTGCGCACCTGTGTGCAGGTACAGCCGGACGGTGCGCGGCAAGTGATTCAGCCTGACGGCGCCTTGCCGATCAACGTGCGTGGGGTCGACGAAGCTGATCTGCAAGCGCAGGTCGAGGCCGAGATCGCCCGTCCCTTTGATTTGCAGCAAGGGCCCTTGCTGCGTGTGACCTTACTGCGTTTGGCTGAAGACGAGCATGTGCTGGTGCTGGTGCAGCATCACATCGTGTCCGATGGCTGGTCGATGCAAGTGATGGTCGACGAGCTGGTGCAGTTGTATGCCGCGTTCAGCCAGGGCCAGGCGCCGCAACTGCCGGGCATGCCTATCCAGTACGCCGACTATGCCGTGTGGCAGCGCACCTGGATGGAAGCCGGCGAGAAGGCCCGCCAGCTCGACTACTGGCGTGAACTGCTCGGCGGTGAACAACCCGTGCTGGAGCTGCCGTTCGATCATCAGCGCCCGGCGCAGCAGAGCCACCGCGGCGCGCGTCTGGAGGTGCCGCTGCCAACCGCCCTGGCCGCCGATCTCAAGGCCTTGGCCCAGGCGCAGGGCGTGACGCTGTTCATGTTGCTGCTGGCCTCGTTCCAGACGTTGTTACACCGCTACAGCGGCCAGCAGGATATTCGCGTCGGTGTGCCCGTCGCCAACCGCAATCGCGTCGAAACCGAGCGGCTGATCGGCTTTTTCGTCAACACTCAGGTGCTCAAGGCCGATATCGACGGGCACACCACCGTTGCCCAACTGCTCGCTCAGGTCAAACAGCGTGCCCTGGATGCCCAGGCGCACCAGGACCTGCCGTTCGAGCAACTGGTCGAAGCCTTGCAGCCCGAGCGCAGCCTGAGCCTCAACCCGCTGTTCCAGGTGATGTTCAACCACCAGGCCGAAGGGCGCCCGGGCGACGCGCCGCAAGCCTTGGCCCACTTGCGTATTGAAGGCTTGGCGTGGGATCGGCGTACCGCCCATTTCGACCTCGACCTGGATGTGCAGGAGAGTGCGGACGGGCTCTGGGCGTCGCTGGGGTACGCCACCGATCTGTTCGACGCTGCCACCATTGAGCGCATGGCGCGGCATTGGCAGAACCTCTTGCAGGCGATGGTTGCCGATCAGCAACAGAACATTGGTCAGTTGAACCTGCTGGACCGTGACGAGCAACAGCACATTCTCCAACTGTGGGATCGCACCGACTCTGGCTTCCCGGCCACGCGCCTGGTCCATGAACTGTTCGCCGACCGCGCGGCTGAAAACCCCAATGCGGTGGCGGTGAAGTTCGATGCGCAAACCCTGAGCTATGGCCAGCTGGACAGCCAGGCCAACCGCCTCGCACATGCCTTGATCGCTCGAGGCGTCGGCCCGGAAGTGCGCGTGGCGATTGCCATGCCGCGCAGTGCCGAGAGCATGGTGGCGTTTCTTGCGGTGATGAAAGCCGGTGGTGTCTACGTGCCGCTGGATATCGAATACCCGCGTGATCGCCTGCTGTACATGATGCAAGACAGCCGTGCGCAATTGTTGCTGACGCACACCCGTGCCTTGCAGCAACTGCCGATTCCCGAAGGGCTGGACACTCTGGCAATCGATCGCACCGAAACCTGGGCCGATTACAGTGACACTGCGCCCGAGATGAAACTGGACGGCGACAACCTGGCGTACGTCATCTACACCTCCGGCTCCACGGGCATGCCGAAGGGCGTGGCCGTCTCCCACGGCCCATTGGTGGCGCACATTATCGCGACCGGCGAGCGCTACGAAACCAGCCCGGCGGATTGCGAACTGCACTTCATGTCATTCGCTTTCGACGGCTCTCACGAAGGCTGGATGCACCCACTGATCAACGGTGCCAGCGTGCTGATCCGTGACGACAGCCTGTGGCTGCCCGAATACACCTACGAACAAATGCACCGCCATAACGTGACCATGGCCGTGTTCCCGCCGGTGTACCTGCAACAGCTGGCCGAACACGCTGAACGCGACGGCAACCCACCGGCTGTTCGTGTGTACTGCTTCGGCGGTGACGCGGTCGCCCAGGCAAGCTATGACCTGGCCTGGCGCGCACTCAAGCCAACCTACCTGTTCAATGGCTATGGCCCCACCGAAACCGTGGTCACGCCGTTGCTGTGGAAAGCACGAAAAGGTAACCCATGCGGCGCCGTCTACGCGCCAATCGGCACACTATTGGGCAATCGCAGCGGCTATGTTCTGGACTCGCAACTCAACCTGCAACCCATTGGCGTGGCGGGCGAGTTGTACCTGGGCGGCGAGGGCGTAGCCCGGGGGTACCTGGAGCGTCCGGCACTTACCGCGGAACGTTTTGTGCCGGATCCATTCGGCAAACCTGGCAGTCGCGTGTATCGCAGCGGCGACTTGACCCGTGGCCGTCCGGATGGCGTGGTGGATTACCTTGGTCGCGTCGACCATCAGGTGAAAATTCGCGGTTTCCGTATCGAGCTGGGTGAAATCGAAGCGTGCCTGCGTGAACAGGACAGCGTCGGTGAAACCGTCGTAGTCGCTCAGGAAAGCTCAACGGGCAAGCAACTGGTCGCCTATGTGGTTCCGGCAGACCCGCTGCTGGCCGAGAACTCCCCGGCCCAGGTCGAATTCCGCGAAGCGCTGCGTCGCGCCCTGAAAACCCGCCTGCCGGACTACATGGTGCCAGCGCACTTCATGTTCCTGGCGCAGATGCCACTGACCCCCAATGGCAAGCTGGACCGCAAGGGCCTGCCGCAGCCGGAGGAGGCTCAATCCCAAGGGGTGTGGGTTGAACCGGTGACCGCGTTGCAGCAGCAAGTCGCCGCGATCTGGGCCGATGTGCTGGGGGTTGAACGTGTTGGCCTGGCGGATCACTTCTTCGAGCTGGGCGGGCATTCATTGCTGGCCATGCAGGTGATTTCGCGCCTGCGCCAGTTGCTGGAGCGGGAAGTCGCGCTGCGCACCCTGTTTGAACAGCCGCAACTGGAAGGTTTTGTGCTGGCTTTACAGGCCCTGGACGCAACGCCGCTGGCGCCGCCGATGCGCGCGCTGGCACGTGACCGCGCGTTACCGCTGTCGTATGCCCAGGAGCGCCAGTGGTTCCTCTGGCAATTGGAGCCCGACAGCGCGGCCTATCATGTGCCCACTGCATTGCGCCTGAGCGGGCAGTTGGATCGCCCCGCGTTGCAACGCAGTTTCGACGCCTTGCTGGCGCGTCATGAAACCTTGCGCACGGTGTTTGTCAGCGAGGGCGAGCGCACCGTACAGCGTGTCCTGCCGGAGTCTGCGCTGTTGCTGGATTACGCCCGGCTTGAGGACACCTCACCCGAGCAGTTGCAGGCGCGGGTGGAAGCCGAGATCGCCAAACCCTTCGACCTGCGTCAAGGCCCGCTGCTGCGGGTCACGCTGTTGCAGCTGAGCGAGCTGGAGCATGTACTGGTAGTGGTCCAGCACCATATTGTGTCCGATGGCTGGTCGATGCAGGTGATGGTCGATGAGCTGGTGCAGCTGTATGCCGCGTTCAGCCAGGGCCAGTCGGCGTCACTGCCGCTGATGACGCTGCAATACGCCGATTACGCCGTGTGGCAGCGCGACTGGATGGAGGCCGGCGAGAAGCAGCGCCAGATGACGTACTGGCGCGACCTGCTCGGCGGCGAGCAACCGGTACTTGAGCTGCCGCTGGATCATCCACGCCCGGTTGTTCAGAGTTACCGTGGCGCGCGGCTGGATATCGGTCTTGAGGCCGACGTCGTCGCAGCCCTCAAAGCCCTGGCGCAGCGCGAAGGCGTGACCTTGTTCATGCTGTTGCTGGCCTCGTTCCAGACCTTGCTGCATCGCTACAGCGGCCAGTCGGATATCCGCGTGGGTGTGCCGATCGCCAACCGCAATCGTGTAGAAACCGAGCGTCTGATAGGCTTCTTCGTCAACACCCAGGTACTCAAGGCCGACATCGACGGGCAAATGACCTTTGCCCAACTGTTGCAGCAGGCCAAGCGCCGGGCCCTGGATGCCCAGGCCCATCAGGACTTGCCTTTCGAGCAGCTGGTGGAAGCGCTGCAACCTGAACGCAGCTTGAGCCTCAACCCACTGTTCCAAGTGATGTTCAACCATCAATCCGAGGCCCGCGTGCCGCGTGGCGAGCAGTTGCCCGGCTTGCGCGTGGAAGGGTTGGAATGGGACAGCCACACGGCGCATTTCGATCTGAGCCTGGACACCCAGGAGTCCGCTGAAGGCCTGTGGGCCTCGTTGAGCTATGCCACTGACCTGTTCGAAGCCGCGACAGTAGCGCGCTTGGCGCAGCATTGGCAGAACCTGTTGGCCGCCGTGGCCAGCGATGCGCGGCAGCCGATTGCTGCACTCGCGTTGCTTGACAGCGCTGAGCAGCAGCGCCTGTTGCACCAATGGAATGCTGGCGGCGCAGCGGCACCTGTTCAACAGGGCGTACATCGTTTGTTCGAAGCCCAGGTGCGGCAGCGCCCAGACGCGATTGCCCTGTGTCTGGGCGACCAGTCCATCAGCTACGCCGAACTGAACCGCCAGGCCAACCGCCTCGCGCATCACCTGATCGGCCAGGGCATTGGCCCGGAAGTGCTGGTGGGCGTGGCGGTCGAGCGTTCGTTCGACATGGTGGTCAGCCTGCTGGCGGTGCTCAAGGCCGGTGGCGCCTATGTGCCGCTGGACCCGCAATACCCGCGTGAACGCCTGTTGCATATGCTTGAAGACAGCGGCGTGCGCCTGGTGCTGACCCAGTCTCATGTGGCGATGCCATTGCCCGAAGGCATGGCGACGGTCGATCTGGCGGATGCGCACCTGGCGTTGTGCCCTGAAAGCGATCCGCAGATAACGGTTTTTTCGCAGAACCTGGCCTACGTGATCTACACCTCCGGCTCCACCGGCAAACCCAAGGGCGTGGCGATCAACCATGCGGCGCTGACTGAGTTTTCCAGCATTGCTGCTGGCTATTCACGGTTGACCTCGGAAGATCGCGTTCTTCAATTCGCAACCCTGAACTTCGACGGTTTTGTTGAACAGCTGTACCCGGCGTTGACCCATGGCGCCACGGTTGTGCTGCGCGGTCCCGAGCTATGGGACAGTGCGCGGCTGTACGAGGAAATCATCGCCCAGGGCATTACCCTGGCCGACTTGCCGACCGCCTACTGGAACCTGTTCCTGCTCGACTGCCTGGCCGCTGGCCCGCGTGCTTACGGTTCGCTTCGCCAGATCCACATCGGTGGCGAAGCCATGCCGCTGGACGGCCCGGCGCAGTGGCTCAAGGCCGGGCTCGGCCATGTGCGTTTGCTCAATACCTACGGCCCGACGGAGGCCACTGTGGTATCGAGCGTGCTGGACTGCACATCAGGCACCGAACTGATCGGCGCCACCGCCAGCCCGATTGGCCGTTCACTGCCAGGGCGGGCGCTGTATGTGCTGGATCGCGACTTGAACCTGGCGCCGCTGGGCGCCGTGGGCGAGTTGTACATCGGCAGCAGCTGCGGCTTGGCGCGTGCCTATCTGAACCGGGCGCTGCTGACGGCCGAGCGCTTTGTACCGGACCCGTTCGGCGAAACCGGCGAGCGCCTGTACCGCACGGGTGACTTGGCGCGCTACCGCGCTGACGGTGTGATCGAATACGTCGGCCGGGTCGACCATCAGGTGAAGATCCGTGGTTTCCGTATCGAACTGGGGGAAATCGAAGCGCTGTTGCTGGCCCAGGACGGCGTACGTGAAACCCTGGTGTTGGCTGCCGACAACCAGTTGGTGGCCTATCTGGTCAGCGAGCAAACCGACGCCGAAGCACTGAAGTCGACTCTGCGTGAACAACTGCCGGACTACATGGTGCCGGCGCACCTGGTCTTCCTTGAACGCATGCCGCTGAACCCGAACGGCAAACTGGATCGACAGGCGCTGCCAAAGCCCGATGCCAGCCAATCGCAGCAGCTGTGGGTCGAGCCCGTCACCGAACTGGAGCAACAGGTCGCCGCTGTCTGGGCCGATATCCTGGGCGCCGAGCGAGTAGGGCTGACGGACCACTTTTTTGAAATGGGCGGCCACTCGTTATTGGCCATGCAGGTCGTCTCGCGCCTGCGCAACCTGCTGGGCAGGGAAATCGCCCTGCGAAGCCTGTTCGAACAACCGCGCTTGCAGGGGTTTGTTGCTGCCTTGTCGACCGACAGCGGCACACCGCTGGCGCCGCCGCTGTTGGCCGTGGGGCGAGATCAACCCTTGCCCTTGTCCTACGCCCAGGAGCGCCAATGGTTCCTCTGGCAACTGGACCCGGACAGCGCGGCGTATCACGTGCCGGGTGTCTTGCGTTTGAAGGGCCAACTGGACCAAGCCGCATTGCAGCGCAGTTTCGACACACTGGTCGCGCGTCATGAAAGCCTGCGTACCCACCTGCAACAAGACGGTGAGCGTGCGGTGCAGGTTATTGCGGCGAACACATCGGTAGCGATCACCCGTAGCGACGTAGAAGAGGCTGCACTGCGTACTCATGTGGAGGCGTTCATTGCACAACCGTTCGACCTGACCCAGGGGCCGCTCATGCGTGTGGGCCTGCTGCGCGTCGCCGACGATGACCATGTATTGGCGCTGGTGCAGCACCACATCATTTCCGATGGTGGGTCGATGCAGGTGCTGGTTGATGAACTGGTGCACTTGTATGTTGCGTACAGCCAGGGCCAAACGCCGCAGTTGCCGGACCTGCCGGTGCAATACGCTGACTACGCGGTGTGGCAGCGCAATTGGATGGATGCCGGCGAAAAAACACGTCAGCTCGATTACTGGCGCGGCCTGCTTGGCGGTGAGCAACCGGTCCTGGAGCTGCCACTGGATCACCCGCGTCCGACCCAGCAAAGCCATCGCGGTGCGAGCCTGGACATCAACGTTCCCTCGGCGCTGGTCAGCGCATTGCGTACGCAGGCCCAGCGTCAAGGGGTGACGCTGTTCATGCTGTTGCTGGCGTCGTTCCAGACCTTGTTGCACCGCTACAGT
Organism: Pseudomonas sp. H1_A03; assembly: GCF_054685145.1. Lineage (NCBI taxonomy): Bacteria > Pseudomonadati > Pseudomonadota > Gammaproteobacteria > Pseudomonadales > Pseudomonadaceae > Pseudomonas > Pseudomonas sp. H1_A03. Next base: position 4,942,992 of record NZ_CP162829.1, on the reverse strand, counting down.
GGCCAGCGGGATATCCGCGTCGGCGTCCCCGTCGCTAACCGCAACCGCGTGGAAACCGAGCGCCTGATCGGCTTCTTCGTCAACACCCAGGTGCTCAAGGCCGACATCGATGGGCAGCAGACGGTTGCCCAGTTACTGGCGCAGGTCAAGCAACGTGCGCTGGATGCCCAGGCGCATCAGGACTTGCCTTTCGAGCAACTGGTAGAAGCCTTGCAGCCTGAGCGCAACCTGAGTTTCAACCCGTTGTTCCAGGTGCTCTTCAATCATCAGACGCAGGCCTCTGCCCGCGATGAGCGCCAGCCACTACCTGGCCTGAGTGTCAGTGGGCTGGCGTGGGACAGCCAGACCGCCCAGTTCGATCTGAGCCTCAATACCCACGAATCGATCGAAGGGCTTGCCGCCTCGCTCACCTATGCCACTGACCTGTTCGAACCCGCTACGCTGGCGCGCATGGCGCGTCATTGGCTGAACCTGCTGCAGGGCATGGTGGGTGATGTGCAGCAGCGTATCGGCCAGTTGCCGTTACTTGACCACCGTGAGCAGCAAACGGCGGTGCACGGCTGGAACGCCACGGCCCGCGACTACCCACTGCAACGCTGTGTGCACCAATGGATCGAAGATCAGGCTGCGTTTACACCCGATGCGCCGGCGTTGGCGTTTGCCGGGCAACAGCTGAGCTACACCGAGTTGAATCGCCGCGCCAACCGCTTGGCCCATCGTTTGATCAGCGCCGGTGTAGGCCCGGATGTCCTTGTGGGGCTGGCGCTAGAGCGTTCCATCGAAATGGTGGTGGGGCTGCTGGCGGTGCTCAAGGCCGGTGGCGCCTATGTGCCGCTGGACCCGGAATACCCACGCGAACGCCTGGCCTACATGCTGCAGGACAGCGGCGTGAAGCTGCTGCTGACCCAGGCGCATCTGTTGGAACAGTTGCCGATCCCGCAAGGCTTGGACAGCCTGGTGCTCGGCGAGTCCTGGTTTGAAGGGTATGCCGAACACAACCCAGGCATCGCCCTGGACGGCGAAAACCTCGCCTATGTGATCTACACCTCCGGTTCCACCGGGCAACCCAAAGGGGCGGGCAACCGACATTCGGCGTTGACCAACCGGTTGTGCTGGATGCAGGAGGCCTATGGCCTGACGGCCCGCGACAGCGTGCTGCAAAAGACCCCGTTCAGTTTTGATGTCTCGGTGTGGGAGTTCTTCTGGCCCTTGATGACCGGTGCGCGCCTGGTGGTTGCAGCGCCTGGGGATCATCGTGATCCGGCCAAGTTGGTCAGCCTGATCAACCACGAGCACATCACCACGCTGCACTTTGTGCCCTCGATGCTCCAGGCGTTCCTGCAGGATCCACAGGTCACCACCTGCCGAAGCCTGCAACGTATTGTCTGCAGCGGCGAAGCACTGCCGGTGGATGCCCAGCAACAGGTATTCGCCAAGCTGCCGCAGGCCGGGCTCTACAATCTTTACGGCCCAACGGAAGCTGCCATCGACGTGACCCACTGGACGTGCGTCGATGAAGGCCAGGCCACCGTGCCGATCGGTGAACCGATCGCCAACCTGCGCACCCATGTGCTGGACGCCGGTTTATCGCCGGTGCCTGTCGGGGTGGCGGGCGAGTTGTACCTGGGCGGCCAAGGCCTGGCGCGCAGCTATCATCGCCGTCCCGACCTGACCGCCGAACGTTTTGTACCTTGCCCATTCCATGCCGGTGCCCGCCTGTATCGCACCGGCGACCGCGTACGCCAGCGCGCTGATGGTGTCATCGAGTACCTCGGGCGCCTGGATCATCAGGTCAAGCTGCGCGGCCTGCGGATTGAGCTGGGTGAAATCGAAGCGCGTCTGCTCGAACACCCGGATGTGCGCGAAGCCACCGTGCTGGTGGTGGACGGGCAGCACTTGGTGGGTTATGTGGTGCTGCAACAGGCTGGCGACGACTGGCGTGACCGCCTGGGCGCCTATTTGGGGAATCACCTGCCGGACTATATGGTGCCAGCTCAATGGGTGATGCTGGAACAGATGCCGTTGAGCCCCAACGGCAAGCTGGACCGCAAGGCGCTGCCCAAGCCCGACGCAACGGGCCGCGAATACGTTACGCCGCACACTCGGTTGCAACAGCAGATTGCCGCCATCTGGGCACAGGTGCTGGACGTCGAGCGCGTGGGCTTGCACGACAACTTCTTCGAACTGGGCGGCCACTCGCTGTTGGTGCTGATGCTCAAGGACCGACTCAACAAGGCGTGCGGTGTGTCGCTGGCGGTCAATCAACTGATGCTTCATCCGACGGTAGCCGCGCAGGCGCGCTGCATGGAGGGTAACGGTCCGGCGTCGCTGATCGTGCCGCTCAACGGCCAGACTGAAGGCACGCCGCTGTACTTATTCCACCCAAGTTTTGGCTCGGTACATTGCTATAAAGCCATTGCCCTGGCGTTGCGTGAACAGCGCCCGGTGATGGGTGTGGTGTGCCGCGCCTTGGTGGAAGAGGGCGGCGAAGTGCCGAGCTGGGCGCAAATGGTTGAGGATTACGCCCAGCAGTTGCTGCGTGCCCAGCCGCAGGGTGCCTTTTGCCTGGCGGGCTGGTCACTGGGCGGCAACCTGGCCATGGAAGTGGCCTATCACCTGGAACAGGCCGGCCGTCAGGTTGAATCGGTCGGCTGGATCGATGCGCCGCCACCGGCTCGCTTCACCGCGTTCTGGAATCAGGGCGCGCTGGTGGACGACCGCGCGATCTCTGCTGCTGAGCGGCGTGCCGAGCTGCTGGCGGTGATGTTCCCTCACTATGCCGAACAGATCCAACGTGTCTGGCAAGCGGCTCCCGGCAACGAGGATGAACAATGGCAGTGCCTGTCCGACTGGGCGGAATCGACCCTGGGCGACAGCTTCCGTGTACTCAAGGACGAGCTGCAGGAGGGCGGCGAAACCGAGCGCTCCTGGGCGATCAAGCAACTGCTGGATGAGCGCCTGCAAGACACCGACTACCGTGCGATCAAGGCACCGGTCAACTGCTGGTGGGCGGCGCTGAGTGAGGGCGGTATTCACCAGGCGCTGATCGAAAGCGGCATGCGCGAGGTGATCGGCCAGGCGGGTATCCAGCGCTCGGTGGTGATCGAGACGACTCATCATCGGATCGTGGATAACGCTGAGTTCATCCGCAGCTTTGTGGCTGCCATGGAGTAAGCGGTTGAGGTAAGAAACGCCCCTGATCATCAAGCATGATCAGGGGCGTTTTGTTAGGTCCATGAAAAAGCCCCTGGTCACATGGTGAGCAGGGGCTTTGGGGCTTGCGGATTAGAAGTCGTAGCGGGTGGTGACCATGAAGTTACGTGGGTCGCCAGGGTAGGCGGAGTCATAGAAACCGATGTTGGTGTAGTAGTGCTTGTCGAACAGGTTGTTGACGTTGAGGGTGGCCGACAGGTTCTCGGTCACTTGGTAGCGGGTCATCAGGTCAACGAGCCAGTAGGGTTCCTGGGTGAATTTTTCGGAGCGGCCGCCGCCGGGGTAGCCCCAATTCCGGACAGTCTGCCAGCCTGCGCTCTGCCAGCGTGCGCCGCCGCCGACGGTGAGCTTGTCGAGGCTGCCTTGCAGTTTGTAGGTGGTGTAGAGGCTTACCTGATCCTCTGGTTCCCAAGTCGAGATCTTCTCACCATCGGCATCGCGGGCGACTTTGTGGGTGTAGCCAGCTTGCAACTGCCAGCCTTTAGCGAGCTCGCCGGAGATCTCCGCTTCGTAACCTTTAGTTTTGCTTTTAGTGCCCAAGTACGAGTAATCGACGGCTGGCTGCGAGTTCCAGACAGTATCGGCGATTGGGCGATTAGTCTCGTGTACCTCAAAGTAGGCGAGACTGCTGTTCAGGCGACCATCGAAGAATTCGCCCTTGAGCCCAATCTCGTAGTTTTTGCCCTCGTCAGGTTGAAGCATGGTGTTGGTTCGGTCGCGATACTGAGTTTGCGGCTTGAAGATTTCCGTGTAGCTGGCGTAGGCGGTGAAGTTGTCGTTCAAGTCGTACGTCAGACCGGCGTAAGGCACTACCTTGCCGCTTTCTTCGGTGTCGCTGGTGCCGGTGACCTGATAGTTGGCGACCCGGGTACCGAGCAACAGATGAAGCTCGTCCGTCAGGCTGAAACGACCAGTGACATAGGTGCCGGTCTGGCGGGTGATTTCATCGCTGAACCGGGAAGCTTTGCCCCATGCAGGTTCAATGGCTTCACCGTGCCAGTTGTAAAAATCATAGGAGTTGCTGAAGTAGACCGGATTCCGGTAGTCCTTTCCCTTCCATCGGGAGGTCGATACTGACTGGCCAATCACCAACTCGTGCTCACGCCCGAACAGGTCAAAAGGCCCAGATGCGTAGACATCCAGACTATCGCTGGTCGTTTCTCCGGTGTACTTGGCCGCATAGATCGAACTGGCCGTGGCGGAATCCTGGGAGATATAGCCCAGCGGCGCGTCGTACCCATTGACCTGATGGTTGTACTGGCCTTTGGTGACCCAGCCGTTGTCGAAACTGTGCTCCAGCGTGGCGAATACCGTGTGACTGTATTGTTGCCATGAGCCCCATTTGGGCCCGTTGTTGAATGAGCGAGGCAGGTCCAGTTTGTTGCCGGTGGCGTCGAAGATGGTGCGGGTGCCGGTCCAGCTGGAGCCTTTGGGGTCGCTGTCTTGATAGTCAGCACCCAGTGTGAGTAGGGTGTCCGGGGTCAGGTCCACTTCAAGGATGCCGTAGTAAACGCCGGTCTTGCGGGAGTAGTGGTCGAGGAACGACTTCTTGTCCTGGTACGCCGCCACTGCGCGGCCGCGCACGTTACCGGTTTCGGTTAAGGGGCCGCTGACGTCGACTTGGGAGCGATAGTTGTCCCAGGAGCCTGCGCCCAGTTCGATACTACTTTTGAACTCGGAGGTCGGCTTCTTGCGGATCAAATTGATGGTGCCACCAGGTCCACCGGCACCGGTAAGTAAGCCAGTAGCGCCCTTGAGCACTTCGACGCGATCGTAGATCGCCATGTCAGTCATGGTCTGCCCGGCGGAATACTGAGCATCGCGCAGGGTCGGAATGCCGTCGTACTGGAAGTTCTCGATGGAGAATCCACGGGAATAGTAGTTGGTACGCTCGGTGTCGAAGGTCGACACCGTGATACCCGGTGTATGGCGCATCACATCGTCAATGGATTTGAGCCCAAAATCATCCATCACCTGACGCGTCACCACCGAAATCGATTGCGGCGTTTCCCGTGGCGTCAGCACCAGGCGCGTCGCCGTGGCGATGGTGCCCGGGGTGTACGAACCGGTGCCTTCGGTCACGGTGCCCAATTGGTTGGCCGTCACTTGGGTGGCACCCAGTTCCAGCCCTGAGGTCGCGACCGCACTGATGGTCACAGCGTTGCCTTGCAGCGTGTAATTGATGCCGGTGCCTTTGAGCAGGGTGGCGAGGGCTTGCTTGGGCTCCTGCGTGCCTTTGACGGCGGTGCTGGTTTTGCCCTGCACGTCGGTAGGGCTGTAGAGCACTTGCAGGTTGCTCTGATGGCCAAACGCTTGCAGTGCCGTCCCCAACGGCTGTGCAGGGATGTCGAGCTCGATCTCTTGGGCCTGGACGTACCCGGCAATGGGCATCGATACCGCAAGGGCCAGCGCGCTTGGCAACAGGTTGAAGTTCAGGGCCCGTCGCATCGATAGCGCTTTGCTCAGGGGGCTCAGACCGAGTCGTACTGACATGGATGCTTTCTCTTCTATGTTTTAGTTGGCAGATTCTAAGTGTTTATTGAGTGTGGTTCTCATTCCCACTAGTGAGACGTTCCTACTTGCAGAAACCGGAAAAGAAATTTCACGCAGGCTCCATTTCATGTACCACCTGGCCGGCACGCAGGCGCACGAGCTGGTCGGCGATGTCGAAATAGCGGTCGTCGTGGCTGATCACGATGATGGTCTTGCCCAGTCGCTTGAGGTCCGGCAGCAGTTCGGTATAGAAAATGCGGCGGAAGGCCGGGTCCTGGTCGGCGGCCCATTCATCGAACACCAGCACCGGACGTTCTTCGAGCCAGGCATTGACCAGTGCCAGGCGCTTGCGTTGGCCGGTGGACAGGTCGGTGGTGCTGAACACGCCATCCTTGACGCTGACTTTGTGCGCGATTTCCAGGCGCTCCAGGTAGTTGGCGGCGCTGTCCAGCGACTGTGTGGCACTGCCCTGTACCAAGTCATCGAACAGGTAGTAGTCAGCAAATACCGTGGTGAACAACTGGCGATAGTCGTCGCGGACCGGGTCGGTCACGGTTTCCCCGTTGAGGCGGATTTCACCGGCCTGGGGTTGATACAGGCCCAGCAGCAGCTTGATCAGGGTGGTCTTGCCGCAGCCGTTTTCGCCGACGATAAACACGATATCGCCCTGCTTGATGCTCAGGTTGATCGGGCCCAGGTGGAAGGGCTCGCTGCCTTCCACCGGCGGCGGGCTGTACGTCACGCCGCGCAGTTCCAGGCTGTGCACCAGAGGGTGCGGCGCCTCGGTATCGGCCATCAGCAGGTGCGGTTCCGGTGACGAGAAGCGTTCGGACAGTTCGGTAATGCGCGTAAAGGCAATGCGCGCCTTGCCAATGATCGGCAAGTAACCCACCACATGCTCCAGCGGGCCTTTCATGTACAGCAGCACCAGCACGAAACCGGTGATCACTGCCGGGTCCGGGTTGGGGCTGTAGGCCTGCATCGCCAGGGCGATGCCGATAACCACGAAAAACAGCATCGAACCGAACGTCTTGGCGATGATGTAGATGTTGACCGAGCGCACCTGAATGTCGCTGATCCGGTCGGCGGTTTCCTGGATGCGGTGGGTATTCATCCGATAGCGGCGTGGGCGATGGATGCGCAGCTCCTTGGCGCCCGAGGCAATGGCCGAGTAGTAACGTTGCAGCTCGTCTTCGAGGTCGCGGGCTTCGTCGAAACCGCGAATGCCCTTGGCGCCTGCAATGAACTGCACACTGCTGCCGATGATGATCGCCACGATCATCATCACAAACATCGGCACCGACAGGTACGCCAGGTAGCCCAGGCAACCCAGGGTCACTGTGGCGGCAATGGCCAGCGGGGTGAATGCGAAGGAAAAGTCACTGATGGTGTCGACGTCGTGGGTCAGCACCGGGATCAGGCGGTGGGAGCGGTAGCGCTCGATCTGCTCGATCGGCGCCGACAGCACCTTCTCACCCAGTTCCTTGCGCAACGCCGCGATGATGCGCTGGCCCACGTAATTGGTGCCGATGTCCGACACAATCGAGCTGGTCAGCGCCAGCACGCACAGGGCGGCGAAGGTCAGCACCACGCCTTGAGTCATGCCGGTGGAGGAGTGCAGGGCATTATTGATGGTCGCCAGCAAAAAGGTGATGGCCAGGCCGCCGGCCATGCCCAGGGCGACGGAGACGCTGACGATGGTGCGAAAGGGCCTGAGCAATGCGAGCAAACCGTTGAAGGCGCCGCGCTTGGGGTCGGTCATAAATACTTCCCGGAAAGTGAAAAAGAGGGGGCTGGGCACACAGACCCTTACCCATGACAAACGAAGGATTGGCGCGACTATTTAGCTCGGTGCGCTCGGCGGTGGCGGTGGCGGATAAATTGCGCGGCGGCTGGTTCGTTCTTGTGGTGTAGGCGCACGCGCATTGGCGCGTGCCTGATCTATCCAGCGAGAGCGAAGCAATGACGAAAAAGAATCTGGTGTACGTGTGGTCCCTGCGCAATGCCGCGGCTGACAAGGCCGGGCAGCCAGTGGCCTACAAGGACCACGAGCGCTACATGATGTCGGTGCTGGAATCCCTGGCGGGCGCACTGAACGACACGCCGCTGGGCGAGGCCTACAACCTGGTGGGCGTGGTGTATGACGACGACGAGCAAAACCCACGGGACCAGCAGCTGGTCCGCGATTACGGGTTTGCCTACAAACCGGGTCGCCAATGGCTATACCCGGCCGACCTGCGGGTGCAGGGGCGCCTGGTCAATGATCTGCTGCTGAGCGTGCCGTCTACCTACCGGCGGCTGCCACGCGGTAGCGCGGAACACATCGCCGGCAAGCAGGATTTCGAACGCCGCCTGCACGACACGCTGGTGGAGCTGAAGGCAGATATCGTGGTGCTGGACGGTTTGTTGGTGATCCTCGACGAGCTGGTGCGCCCGGGCGCGCCGTTTGCCCGCCGCATCATGAACATCCACCCGGGGATTACCCGCATCGAATCGCCCTACGAGCGCCGTGGCGCCTACGCCACCTGGAACGCCCTGTACGGAGCGCGTGGGCAAACGGTGGTGGATTGGGCGACCAAGGAGACCCGGCCCTCGGAGCCGCTGTACCTCACCGGCGCTTCGTTCCACTACGTGGACAACGGCATTGACTCGGGCGAAGTGTTCCACGACGTGCTCAAGACTGAGATCGCGCCGGATGACACCATCCTTGAATTGCGCTGGAATAACTTCAACAACAGCCTGTTCCCGGCGTTGCACGAAGGGTTGGCGTTGTTGGCGCAGAAGGGCTGACCGCAATCTTCTTGAGCCTTGCGGTCCAAATGTGGGAGCTGGCTTGCCTGCGATAGCGGTGGGTCAGACACATTGATGTTAGCTGACCTGCCGCCATCGCAGGCAAGCCAGCTCCCACACTGGAGGGTGCCCGTGTTACAGGTCGCGCACTACCCGAAACCCGATCCAGTCCCCGCGCGTCTGCGGGTAGATGTTATTGCGGTTGCCCGAGCGCGAAAACACCGGCGCTTCGCCCCAGTCGTTGCCGCGAATCTGATACAGCTCGCAGGTCGGCTCCACCCAGGCACTGCCATCGGTGGGGGCGCCCTTGTAGTCCGCGTGGTAGCAGTCTGCGACCCGCTCATACACGTTGCCATGCATGTCGTACATGCCAAAGGCATTCGGCGGGTAGCTGCCGACGGGTGACGAGTAGCTGTACCCATCCGCAGGGCCGTAGGTGTTGGCATGCTTGGCGATGCTGTAGCCCTTGCCCTCATCGAACGGGAACGGAAACGGCCCGGTCGAGCCTGCGCGTGCGGCATATTCACGCTGCGATTCGCTGACCATGTGGTACGGCTGCCCAGTCTTTTTCGACAGCCAGGCCACATAGCCTTTGATGTCATCCATGTCCATGCACACCGCCGGCTGGCGTGGGCCCTGGGGGTAGCGCGGCCTGCTGGCGATGCATTCGCGGCCGGGGCGGGTGTCGCCATCGGCGATGGTCACGCCGGTCTGGCGGACATAGCTGTCCCATTCGCCAGCGGTGATGTGAAAACGGCTCATGGCAAACGGCTTGGCGAAGGTCACTTCATGCATCGGGCTTTCATCCGGCTCGCGGCCGACTTCATCGTCCGGCGTGCCCATGGTGAAGGTGCCGGCGGGCAGCACCACCATTTCCGGGCAGTCCTTGCAGTCCTTGAACACTTTGCCGGGTTGCGGCGCGGCGGCTTGGGCCAGGTTGGGCAGGAGTGCGCCGCACAGGGCGGTCAGTGCCAATGCCGTGAGGGGTTTGAGTCGGGATGGATTCATGTGGGCATCTCGTTCAAAGGAAAAAGGGTGGGCGTCACACCTGCTGGCGAAGCAAGGTCATGAAACGCTGGATTTCATCGGAGGAATTGAGCAGGCCAGGGGCAGTGCGAATCACCGGGCCGACATCCCGGTTCACCGCGTCGATCACCACACGGCGTTTCATCATGTTGGCCGCGACGGCATCACAGTCCTTTCCTTTGACGCGGAAGAAGGTGAAGCCGGCCGACAGTTCGGGGCTGCGCGGCGTGACCAGTTCGATCTGCCGCTGCGCCAACAGCTGCTCCTTGAGTTCGGTATTCAGCGCACGAATGCGTGCCTGCACCTGCGCCTTGCCCAGTTGCAAGTGCAGCTTGAACGCCTCATCCGCCGCCCAGCGATGCTCGAAGGCGTGGTAGCCGCCCGGCGTCATGCGGGTGGCGAAGTCTTTGTCTTCGGAGAAGGTTGGCACCATCGGTGTCACGTATCGGTTGTCCGCGTCGCGGGCGCAGACAAGCCCGGTGCCGCGTGGGCCGAACATCCACTTGTGGGTGCCGGCGATAAAGAAGTCGCAATGCATGTCCGGGAAGTCGAGGTTTTCCACGCCGAAACCATGCACGCCATCCACCACATAGAGGATGCGGTCCTGGTCGTCGCGGTTGCGATTGTGTTCGTCCACCAGCGTGCCGATTTCGCCAATGGGCAGTTTCACGCCACTGCCGGACTGCACCCAGGTCATGCCAAGCACGCGGGTGTTGGGGCGGATATGGCGCTGGATGTTGCCCAGCACCTCGTCGGCGGACACGCGGTGGGCGCTCTCGAATAACTTGATCCGGCGCACCTGCGTGCCTTCCTTGAGTGCGCGATAGTCCAGCACATTTTGGGTGGCGTAGTGCTCGTGGACGGTCGTAAGGATTTCCTGGCCTGGCCGTACCTTGATCCCGCCGTAGATCATCGCCAACCCTTCCGAAGTGCTGCCGGTGAGGGCGATCTGTGCAGGCGTGGCCTGCAAATAGCGGCCGGCCCACTCACGTACCTGGCCTTCACGCTTCCAGGTTTCCTGCAGGTCCCAGTCCATCGCCAGCCCTGGGTTGCGGTCGATCTGCGCCCGGTAACGCTCGATGGCCTCGCGTACCGGCTTGGGGTGCGAAGCCACCAGGAAGTTGGAGAAGTGCAGGTAATCCGGGTCTTGGTTGAACAGCTGCTTGAGGCCCGTCCATGGGGCATCTGTGGTGTTGGCGGCGATTGCTTGCGGGAGCAGCGCGGCGCCCAGTGGCAGGCTGGCGGCAAATACACCCGCCTGCTTGAGGAACGTACGGCGGTCGGTCATGGACGTGCTTCTAAGTGATTAGCGGTTGGCCAATGGCTTGGCGGCTTTTTGTACTTGGTCCCACACGCGCAGGAAGTTACCGCCCCACAGTTTGGCGATATCGGCTTCGGAATAGCCGCGCTGGATCAGTTCGGCGGTGACGTTGCGTATCTCGCCGACGTTCTCCCAGCCCTGGATGCCGCCGCCGTCGTTGAAGTCCGAGGAGATGCCGACGTGATCAATCCCGATCTTGCGCACCGTGTAGTCGACGGCGTCGCCCCAATCCTTGAGCGTGGCCTTGGGCTCCTCTTCAAGAATGCCGTACAGGCCTTGGGCATATTGGCCGAACTTCTGCTCGGGCCAGGCGGCAATGATCGCGTCGCCCGGCATCAAGGCCATGGCTAGGTTGGGCAGGGGAGGCAGGTCGAAACGTGCGCGCAGGGCATTGAGCTTGTCCTGGGTCGGCTGGCTCAAGGGGCGTAGATACGCCGGGAACCCCACGACCTGAACCACGCCGCCGCTGTTCTTGATCAGTTGCAGTTCCTTGTCACTGAGGTTGCGCGGGATATCCACCGACGCGCGTGGCGCTGAATGGGAGGCCACCATCGGTGTGCGGCTCAGCTGCGCCACTTGCTCGAGGGCCTTGGTCGACATCTGCGACACATCGATGATCACGCCCAGGTCGTTGAGGCGGTGCACGGCTTGTTGGCCAATCGGCGACAAGCCTTCGAGTGCGTCGGCGGAGTCATTGAAAAACGGCAGTGGGCGCGAAGAATCGGACCAGGCGTTATTGCCGATATAGCTGAACCCGAACATGCGCATGCCGCGTGCGGCCCACAGGTCCAGCTGGTTCAAGTCGTTGCCCAAGGGGTAGGCATTGAGCATGCTGATAAAGATCGCGAACTTGCCCTCGCCATGCAGGCGCCGGAAGTCGTCCGGGGTGTAGGCAATGCCCACCTGGTTGGGAAAGTCGCGGACCATGCCGGAGATGATCTTGAAGCGCACCTCTTGCTCATGGCGCGCCTCTTCGACAAAACCGTCGGTGGGCTTGTGCGGGGCGTTGGGGCCGTTCCAGATTTCCGGCCAGCCAAAAATCGTCAGGGCCGCGCCGGACAAGCGGCCACGAGCCGCCTTGGCCAGGTCGAATTGGCCGTTGCCATCCTTGTCGGCCTCGTTGTCGATGCCGCCGAAATCCAGGGGCACGGTGATATGGCTGTCGAATGACAACAGGCGATCCTGCATTTCATTGGCTTGCTTGATCACTTCCAGCGGGTAGCCGGCATTGCCCCTGAACCAGTGATCCCAGGCCAGGAAGCCGGCTCCGGCGCCAATGGCGAGTGCCAGCGGCAGGCCGATATACAACGCCTTTTTCGAACGTGGTTTTGTCATTGCCATCTCAGTCAGTTGAGGCCTTTGCTATCAGGGAAGAACGAGCGTCGGGCACAGAAATTTAGGCGGCGGGCAGGTCGCGGTAAATTTCCCCGGCCTGCAAACGTTCTAGCTCTGATTAAGCCGTTTCCTAAGGTAGACAATGACGATCTCTCGACGTGGGTTCATCGCAGGCCTGGCGCTGACTGGCGCGGCTGTGCCCGCGGCCTTGTATGCCCATCGCGAGTTGACGCGTGAAGAGTTTCCCATCACCCCTGGCGAAGCCACCGTGGACTTGGCGGATACCGACGGCCAGCACCTGGCGAACACCCTGCGAGGGGTGTGGAACCTGCGCCTGGAAGGTCGCGACGCGGGCCTCAAGGGCTTACCGTTGCAAGGCCTGATGTTGCTGCTCGACATTGCCCCCCGTGGGCGCGGCCTGCGCGGCTACCTGGACACTGCCGCCAACCTGCGCGCCGAGGGTGAGCCTCGTTACCGGGTGCTCGGGGACCTGCTGACGGGCGAGGGTGCCGTGCTGTATTGGCGATTGATCGACCGCGACTCGGCCGACGGCATACCCGCCTACGAATTCAAGATGACCCTTGATGAAGTCTGGGCCAACTTCGCCAATGCCGGCAGCGCTTCCCTCAGCGGGCAGATTCTTGAGCTGGACCGGCCGCTGGCGCTGGTTGAGCGCGACAATCGTTTTATCGCCCACAAGCAAGCGTTTCCTGAAGCGCGCGAACGCATCGGCCTCAACCCAGCCCTGTTGGCCTGGCTGATTGCTCCCGAGCACCGCTTGTTCCACCAACTGTGGCACGCCACCCGCGACCAATGGCACAAACTTTCCGAAGAAAAACGCGAGGCTCTGCGCGGCATCGGCTGGCAACCCGGCCCGCGGGGCCAGGAGCGCGACGCCCGAGGCAAGCGCAAAGACCGCAACGGCTCGGGCATCGACTTCTTCTTCATGCACCGACACATGCTCGGCACCGCGCGCTCCCTGCAGGATTTGCCCTCGTGGCCGCAATTCCCCGAACCGCAGCCGGTGTTGGAACGTGATCGACTGGGCTTCCTGCGTTACTTCGACAACCACGACGGCTTCGCGCTGCCGCCCACGTGGTCGGCGCCGGATGACAGCGCCTACACCCAGTGGGTCAGCGACATCAAGGCCGCCGAGACCTATCACAGCAACTTTCAGGTGTGGGAATCCCAATACCGCGACCCCCGTTATTTGTCCAAACTGACACTCGGGCAGTTGGGTTCAGAGATGGAACTGGGCCTGCACGACTGGCTGCACATGCGCTGGGCCTCGGTGCCGCGTGACCCCTCCAACGGTGCGCCGGTGCCGTTCGCCCGTGACCCGTCGGACTTCGCCCCACGCTGGTACACGGCGGAGAACGACTTTCTCGGCGACCCGTTTTCCTCCCATGTGAGCCCAGTGTTCTGGCACTTTCACGGCTGGATCGACGACCGTATCGAAGACTGGTTTCGCGCCCATGAGCGCTTCAATCCGGGTGAAGTCCGCCGCATGCAAGTCAACGGCGTGGCCTGGTTCGCACCGGGCCGCTGGGTCGAGGTGGGAGACCCGTGGCTGGGCCCGGATACGCATGGCTGCAGTACGACGCCGGGGTTGCAGATGGGGCGGTCGATGGAAATGGACCCGGAGACCATGAAACTGGCGCTGCGGATCACCTTTGGCGAAGACGAAGGCATGTTGCAGGGGCTGTTCAAGCGAGTGCCGAAGCGGCCCTGGTATGCGCGGCACCTGAAGCTGAAGCCGCGCGAGGTTTGAGTGCCCGGCTGCGACCCGACAAGCCAGCGCCACAGGGCGGTGGTGCTTCATGGATGTGCAGCCGTGTCATCCTCCGTCGAATACAGCCACCGCAACAACGAATGCCGCCCACTGATCCCCAGCTTGATCGCTGCGCGTTTCAAGTAACTCTCGATGGTATTGACCTTCAATGCCAACTGCTCTGCCAGCTCCGGCGCCGTGCGCCCGGCCAGCAGCCCCAGGCACACCTCGAGCTCACGGTTGGACAACGTTAGCCCTGACTGTACCAACCGCTCTTCAATGCGCCGGCGCAGGGTTTCAATACCCTGGTTTTGCGGCATCACCGGATCGCTGTCCTGGCGGCACGGGTGGATTGCCGCGATGTGCTTTTCCACCATGGGCAACAGCAGCGTGGAGAAGTCCTGCAGCATGCTGCGTTCCTGCGGCGAGAAGCTGTCTGACGGGTGTGAGCGATACACCGACAGCACGTAGCGTACGTCGTCCTTGTGGCGGGTGAGGTGCAATTGCGCGGCGTGCTGTTCCCCGTCCAGGGTTGCCACCGAGTCGGTATAGACCGGGCTGATCTTGCGGCGGGTGTGCCCGTCGGTACTGACCTGCAATTGGGTGATATGGGTGGCGTCCACTGCCAGTTGGGTGAGGATAAGGTCATGCAGCATGCGTGGGAAATGGCGACTGCCGGTGCTGGCGATGACCTTGCCAATATGAGGAAACAAGTGTGCGTTCATCAATTCGTCCATGAGGCGTGCAGGTGCTCGGCTTTATAGCGGCGGGGATTGAGAGGCTAGCCAATGCGAACAACCTGCCGTGATAGTCCTTCCCGCCGGGACCTATGCTAGTACAGCCTGGCGGCGGGAAGGGGATCCAATCTGAAAAGATCGGCTCAAGCACTCACAAGCTGAGTACGACGCGGCGCGCGCGCACTTAGCCAGCTCCCACAGGAAAGCAGACCTGCGGAGTACCCCAAAACTGCTTTTGATCTGCTCTGCTTTTGATCTGGCTTGTGATCTTGATCTGAGGCGGCCCTGAGGGCACGCCGAGCCTAAGCGAGGTGCCGAGTGGTGGGGCAAGAGCCCTTTGCTTACTTTGGGCTGGGCCGGCATTCCGGCTTTTCCAAAGTGAGCCGCCGTAAGGGCGGAACGCTAAGTTGCCGTTACCCAAATAACGGATATGTACCCCCCCAAACAGCACGTACATCCAATTTTCCCCACCCCAACCCCCTGCAAACTACCCTCATCGCTGAAACATCAAGGCAGAGGGACACCCCATGGACCCAGCACCAAAACCAGGCTCCGACGAAGTCGTCACCCTGGTGGTCAAACACCTGATCAAACAAGGCAGTGAAGCCGATTACGAAGCCTGGCTACGCCGCATCGTGCGCATCGCCGGCGACCGTCCTGGCCATCTGGGCGTCGATGTGGTGCGCGGTAAGCAGGGCAAGCTGGCGTTGTTCACCTGCGTATTGCGCTACCGCTCCACCGATGACCTGAAAACCTGGCTCGACTCCCCAGAGCGCAAAACCCTGATCGCCGAAGCCACACCCATGCTGGCCGACGGCGACAAGACCGAAATCGGCGCCGCCAACGAATTCTGGTTCGCGCCCCTGGCCGACAGCGCCGCCAAGCCGCCGCGCTGGAAGCAGGCGGTGGTCAGCCTGTTCGTGATTCTGCCGCAGACCTTGCTGTTGCCGTTCATCTGGGGACCGATCCTGCGTCTGCACCCGTTCTTGTCCAACTACGTGGTCTCCACCTTTCTGGTCACCCTGACCATCGTCCTGCTGGTGGTCTACCTGCTGATGCCGGCGGCTACCCGCCTGTTCGCTCCCTGGCTTGAAGCCTCTGTAAAGGAAACCCTATGAACGCCGATCTGATTCTGTTCAATGGCCAGTTCCACACCGTGGACCGTGAAAACCCACGTGCAACCGCCGTCGCCATCAGCCAGGGGCGATTTGTTGCCGTAGGCACCGACGGTGAAGCCATGGCGCTACGTGGCAGCGGCACGAAGGTCATCGACCTCAAGGGCCGCACCGTCATCCCCGGCCTCAACGACTCGCACCTGCACCTGATCCGTGGCGGCCTGAACTACAACCTTGAACTGCGCTGGGAAGGCGTGCCGTCCCTGGCCGATGCCTTGCGCATGCTCAAGGACCAGGCTGATCGAACCCCGACGCCGCAATGGGTGCGTGTGGTCGGTGGCTGGAACGAATTCCAGTTCGCGGAAAAGCGCATGCCAACCCTGGAAGAGTTGAACCAGGCCGCGCCGGATACCCCGGTCTTCGTGCTGCACCTTTACGACCGTGCCTTGCTCAACCGTGCCGCGCTGCGTGTGGCCGGCTACACCAAGGACACGCCAAACCCTCCGGGTGGCGAGATCGTGCGTGACAGCAATGGCAACCCCACTGGCATGCTGGTGGCGCGGCCTAACGCGATGATCCTGTATTCGACCCTGGCCAAGGGCCCGAAACTGCCGCTGGAATACCAGGTCAACTCGACCCGTCAGTTCATGCGCGAGCTCAATCGCCTGGGGCTCACCAGCGCCATTGATGCCGGCGGTGGTTTCCAGAACTACCCCGATGACTACGCGGTGATCGAGCAACTGGCCAAAGACGAACAGTTGACGGTGCGCATCGCCTACAACCTGTTCACCCAGAAGCCCAAGGAAGAACTCAGCGACTTCAAGAACTGGACCGGCAGCGTCACCCTGCACCAGGGCGATGACTACCTGCGCCACAACGGCGCGGGCGAGATGCTGGTGTTCTCGGCGGCGGACTTCGAAGACTTCCTTGAGCCGCGCCCCGACTTGCCGCTGACCATGGAGCAGGAGCTGGAGCCGGTGGTGCGCCATCTGGTGGAGCAGCGCTGGCCGTTCCGTCTGCACGCGACTTATGACGAATCCATCTCGCGCATGCTCGACGTGTTCGAGAAGGTCAACCGCGATATCCCGTTCAACGGTTTGCCGTGGTTCTTCGATCACGCCGAAACCATCACCCCGAAAAACATCGAGCGCGTACGTGCCCTCGGCGGCGGGATTGCGATCCAGGACCGCATGGCGTTCCAGGGCGAGTACTTTGTCGAGCGTTATGGGGCCAAAGCTGCCGAAGCCACGCCGCCGATCAAACGCATGTTGGCGGAAGGCGTACCGGTAGGGGCGGGCACTGACGCCACGCGGGTGTCGAGCTACAACCCATGGACCTCGTTGTACTGGATGGTCAGCGGCCGCACCGTTGGCGGCCTGGAGCTGCACGCCGAGGGCCTGCCGCGCCTCACCGCGCTGGAACTGTTCACCCATGGCAGCGCCTGGTTCTCGTCCGAACAGGGCAAGAAGGGCCAGATCAAGGTTGGGCAATTGGCGGATGTGGCCGCACTGTCGGCAGACTTTTTCAGTGTCGATGAAGAAGCCATCAAGTGGATCGAATCGGTACTGACCGTGGTCGGCGGCAACGTGGTCTACGGTGCTGGCGATTTCGAAGATTACGCACCGCCACGGGTTCCGGTGCTGCCGGACTGGTCGCCGGTGGTCAAGGTGCCGGGTCACTGGCGTCCAAGTTCGCCTTTGCAAGCTCAGGTTCACCACTGCAGCGGCCCGTGCGGCGTGCATTCCCACAGCCATGAAAAGGCGCGTCTTTCCAGCGTGCCGGTCAGCGACTTCCAGGGTTTCTGGGGGGCGTTTGGCTGCTCGTGCTTTGCTTTCTGAATCCCATACATCCCACAGGAGTTACCCCATGACTTACAAGCGCTTGAACAAAGATGACGCCGTTGTCCTGTTGGTCGATCACCAGACCGGCCTGATCTCGCTGGTACAGGACTTCTCTCCGAACGAATTCAAGAACAACGTACTGGCCCTGGCCGACGTCGCGAAGTTCTTCAACCTGCCGACCATCCTCACTACAAGCTTTGAAAGCGGCCCTAACGGTCCACTGGTTCCAGAGCTCAAAGCCCTGTTCCCGGACGCGCCGTACATCCCGCGCCCTGGCCAGATCAACGCCTGGGACAACGAAGATTTCGTCAAGGCCGTCAAGGCAACCGGCCGCAAGCAGATCATCATCGCCGGCGTAGTGACTGACGTCTGCGTGGCGTTCCCAACCCTGTGCGCCCTGGATGAAGGCTTCGAAGTGTTCGTGGTCACCGACGCTTCCGGCACCTTCAACGAAACCGTGCAACAGGCTGCCTGGGCGCGCATGACCGCCGCCGGTGCCCAACTGGTGAACTGGTTCTCCGTGGCCTGCGAGCTGCAAGTTGACTGGCGCAACGACATGGAAGGCCTGGCCAACCTGCTGTCGCCACGCATCCCTAACTACCGCAACCTGATGAACAGCTACTCGGCGTTTACGGCCAAGTAACTGTATAAACACCGCACCGCTGAACCCTGTGGGAGCCGGGCTTGCCCGCGAGGGCGGTGTGTCAGCTGACAGCAATGTTGGCTGACACACCGCCATCGCAGGCAAGCCAGCTCCCACATTTTGTTTTGTGGTGTGGCCACTCACAGGCTATAAGTCCGCTAAATGTCCACCGAGAAGCGACAATGAACCCCTTTGAAGACATGCGCCTGTTCTGCCAAGTCATGGAATCCGGCAGTTTTACCGCCGCCGCCGAACAGCTGGGCCTGTCCAAGCAGTTCGTCAGCCGCCGCCTGATCCAACTGGAAGATCGCCTGGGCGTGCGCCTGCTCAACCGCTCCACACGCCGCCTGGATGTCACGCCACTCGGCCAGAGTTATTACGAATCCGCCTTGCGCCTGCTCAGTGAAGTCGAGCAAGTGGAGCAGGGCATTGCCGGGCAGAACAGCGAGCCACGCGGCACCATTCGCCTCAGCGCGCCGTTGTCGTTTGCCATGGCCCATTTGGGCTGCCTGTTGCCGCAGTTTTTGCAGCGCCATCCGCAGGTGTCGGTGGAAGTCGACTTAAGCGATCGCCCCGTGGACCTGATCGGCGAGGGCTACGATCTGGTGCTGCGCATTGGCACCTTGGAAGATTCCACCCTGATCGCCCGCCGTATTGCCAGCATCCCACGGGTGTACTGCGCCAGCCCCGAGTACCTGGCCCTGCGCGGTACGCCGTTGCAGCCCGAGGACCTGGCCCAGCACGATTGCCTGCCTTATGGCCATGGCCGCCAGGTGCAATGGCGCTTCAAGGGCAAGGTGCAGGCGCTGAATGTCAGCGGGCGCATGCGCGTCAATAACGGCGACCTGCTGCGCGATACCGCCATTGCTGGGCTGGGCGTGACGTACCTGCCGACCTTTATCGTCGGCGATGCGTTGAAGGACGGCCGCCTGGTCAGCCTACTGGACGAGTTCGCCCCCGAAGCCCTGACCCTGTCGGCCGTGTACCCGCAACACCGGCAGAGCTCGCGACCGGTGCAGGCGCTGGTGGAGTTCCTGCGTGAGCGCCTGGCGAATGACGGTTAACCAAGTGCAGATGTCCAGGGCTTGTATGGGTTCCTGGATCTTGTTTGTGAAGGCCGCAAGCGAACCCTTTGACGTGGTGACAATGGGGGCTGATGTAACGATTTCCCGCCTGCACGGTTGGCTAAGGCTCGGCCACATCCAGCGACGCCAGCCCTATCTGCCCATTGTCCAGCGCTTCCAGCAGCGCCTCCTGATCCAGCAAACCACCTCGGGCAATGTTGATCAGATGCAGCCCCGGCTTGGCACTGCCCAGCACATCACGGTTCATGATATGCCGCGTGGCCTCGGTCAGCGGCGCTGCCCCGCGAGGTGGTCACCGGGGGCCGTTGAACAGCCATTGCGGATAAAAGTCGATGCCTGACGACACCAGGTGCACCCACTGTGCGCCGTAAGGCCAACCCGGAGGCAGGGTGTCCGGGGCGGTGTAGCCGCGCACGTTGATCGGGCGCAGCAGCAGGATATTCGCGCTCGCGGATCACGTCGTTGTAGTCTTCGTCCAACTGGCTGGCAATCATCACCTGACTCATGAGCGTTCCTTCTGGCGTTGGGCAAAAACGGCTTTGCCGATGCCTTGCAGGGCGGCGTCGTTCTGTGGGGTATGCACGCGACTGCACAGCACGTCACGGTAATGCCGCTGCAACGGGCTATGACGTGACAGGCCAGGGTTGCCCGACGCCTCGATGGCCAGCTCCACGGCGCGGATGGCGTTGTGGGTCACCAGGTACTTCAACTGCGCCGCATTGGCCGCTGGGGTGTGGCCCTCGGCGGCGGCGTCGAGCAGGCTGCGGTTGGCAAACAGCAGGGTGTCGATATGACCGACGGTTTCCTGGAAGCGCGGCAAGGTCGACAGCGCGGCGCCGAGGTTGGACGGTGCGCGCGCTTCCAGCCACGTCACCAACCAGTCCCGCGCGGCCTGGGCCACGGCGTCATACACCGAGGACAGCAACACCGACATCCACAGGAAACCTTCGCCATCCAGCTCCGGCGTCGGCGCGCTCCACGGGCTGACGCTGACGGCGTGGTCCAGTGGCACCAGCACATTGTCGAGCACCACTTCATGGCTGCAAGTAGCACGCATGCCAAGGTGATCCCACGTGTCGATGATGCTGACGCCGGGGCTGTCTTTTCGCACCAGCCAAGCGCCAACCAGCGGGTCGGCGTCATCGCTGCGCGCCCACACGCTGAACCAGCTCAAGCCATGGCTGCCGGTGGAGTAGATCTTTCGCCCGCTGATGCGCCAGCCTTCGGCGGTGCGCACGGCGGTGGTCGCCGGTAGGCCGCCACGCGCCGGGGTGCCGAGGTCGGGTTCGACGCGCAGGGCGTTGATCAAGGCGCCGTTGCGCACCGCGTCTTCGGCCACTTGCGTGCGCAGGTGGGGTGGCCAGGTCTTACTGCCTTGCAGGCGCGTGTGCTGCAGGTACTGCATCACCAGGATCAGCGCGGTGGATGGCTCACCCTTGGCAATCGCACGGATTGCCTTGCGCGCCTGGGGCAGGCTGGCGCCGCCGCCGCCCAAGGATCTGGGCACGGTGAGGGCGACCAGGCCGTGCTCGTGCAGCAACGTGAAGTTGGCGTGGGGGAAGGCGCCGCTCTCGTCATAGACGTGCGCGGTGCCTGCCAGCTCGGCGCTGAGGCGTTCGAGCAGGGCGTCGAAGTTGGCGACTTCCACGGAGCGGAGAGACGGTTGGGTCATAAGCATGTACTCGGTCAACAATGGGGGAGCGGCTTGTGTGCGCTGGTCGTGGGGCATAGGCGTGTAGTGAGCGGGCTCGCCCCGCGCTGGGTTGCGAAGCAGCCCCAAACCAGGCGAATCGGGTCTATCTGGAAATCGCAGTGTCTTTAGTGGGGCTGCTTCGCAGCCCAGCGCGGGGCAAGCCCGCTCACTACTGGTTCTGGCTGCGGGTGGCGGTCATGCCAGCGCCTCTTGTTTTTCTTCAAGCTCGGCGGCGACACTGTAGCGATTGGCCGGCACGTCCAGGCCGAGGTTGTCGCGAAGGGTATGCCCGCTGTAGTCGGTGCGGAACAGCCCGCGCTGTTGCAGCACCGGCACCACTAGTTCTGTGAAGTATTGCAAGCCATCCGGCAGCACCGAGTTGATGATGAAACCATCGCTGGCGCCGCTTTCGAACCAGGTCTGGATGGCATCGGCGACGTGTTCCGGCGTGCCGACAAAATCACGTTTTGGCCGCGAGAAGCGCAGGGCCACTTCGCGCAGGGTCAGGCCTTCGTCCTTGGCCAGTTGCTTGATGCGGTCGGAGCCGCCTTTCTGGCTGTTGGAACCGAGGTCGCCGAGTTCCGGAAAGGGCGCGTCCAGCGGGTATTGACTGAAGTCATGGTCGTTGAATGGGCGGCCGAGGGCGACGATGGCGTCTTCCACGGTGACCAGGTCCACGGCCTGCTGGTAGCGGCTTTCCACTTCTGCTTGATCACGGCCGACAATCGGGCGGATACCCGGCAGGATCGACAGGCTGCCCGCGTCACGGCCAAAGCTTTTAGCGCGGCGTTTGAGGTCTTGGGTATAGGCCCGGCCTTCCTCGATGCTCTCCACATGCACAAAGATCGCATCGGAGTGTTGCGCGGCAAAGTTGCGCCCGTCTTCCGACGTGCCCGCCTGGAAAATCACCGGCTGGCCCTGGCGCGAGCGGGCGATATTCAGCGGGCCTTTGACCGAGAAAAACTCGCCCTTGTGGTTCAGCGCATGCAGTTTGCCGGGGGTGAAAAATTCGCCGGTCTGCTTGTTGTAGGCAAACGCGTCGTCTTCCCAGGAGTCCCACAGGCCCTTGACCGTGTTCAGGTGTTCCTTGGCAATGCGGTAGCGCACGGCATGCGGCGGATGTTCCGCTTTGCCGAAGTTGTCCGCAGTGCCGCTGAGCCACGAGGTGACGACGTTCCACCCGGCGCGGCCGCCGCTGATATGGTCCAGGGACGAAAACTGCCGCGCCACCTGGTAGGGTTCGGTGTAGCTGACGGTCACGGTGGCAACCAGTCCGATATTCGTCGTGATCGCGGCCAGCGCCGAAAGGATGGTCAGCGGCTCAAACCGATTGAGGTAATGCGGGCTGGATTTGGCGTGGATATGCAGGCTGTCGGCGATAAACACGAAGTCGAACTTGGCGGCTTCGGCCAATTCAGTCTGCTGCTTGTAGAAACCAAAGTCGGTGCTGGCATTCGGTTGGGCCTGCGGGTGGCGCCATTCGCCCCAACCGTGACCGACTCCGTGGACCATGGCACCGAGTTTCAATTGACGTGGCTTGCTCATGTTCTGCTCCTTCTAGCGCGATGCTTGGGAAAGTGGGACACGCTTGGCGTTAAAGCTCTTGTCGAAGCCCTGCGACACATCGATGTGCTTGGTCAGCAGGCCTTCTTGTTGATAGGTGTCGGCGGTCGCTTGCAAGCCGCGGATGACCGAGTCGTCGATAGCGACCGGCGTCAGGTGGGTGTCCTTGGCCACTTCTACATGCACTTCCAGCGGCAGGCCGGTGATCTTGGCCTGGGCGGCAGCGTATTCGTCGGGGTGGGTATTGGCCCAGGCGTAGGCACGGTCGACGCGGGCGACAAAGTCGTCGAGTTGCGGGCGCTTGTCGGCGATGGCTTGGCTGGTAGCCGCGAGGTACAGGTGATTGCTCAACAGCTGGCGGCCGCTGACCAGTACGCGGGCCTGGCTTTGCGAGGTGACTACGGTGGTGTACGGGTCCCAGGTGGACCACGCGTCGACGCTGCCGTTATCCAGCACCAGGCGTGATTCGCTGGGCAGCAGGAAAATGAACTGCACGTCCTTGGTGGTAAGGCCGGCGCTGGCGAGCGCCTTGATTGCCAGGTAATGCCCGATGGAACCGCGCCCGGTGACGATTTTTTTGCCCTTGAGATCGGCGACGCTCTTGATCGGCGAGTCCTTGGGCACCAGCAGGGCGGTGGTGTTGCGCCCTTCGGCGTGGATGATGCTGACCACCTTGAGCGACCCACCGGCGCCGAGGGCAAACACGTAAGGCGCATCGCCCAGGGCGCCGATGTCCACCGCATTGGCATTCAAGGCTTCGCCCAGCGGCGAGGCGGACGGGAATTCCGACCACTGGATTGCATAGGGCACGTTTTTGGTTTCGCCGGAGACTTCCAGCAGCGCCTTGATCGTCGATTTCTGATTGGCTACCCGCAGCGGTTGCAGGTCGGCGGCATGGGCGCTGGACATCAGGCCGAGCGCCAGGGCTGTGCCCAGGAACAGGCGCTTGAAGGGTTGGGTGTAAAGCATGGGCAAACTCCAGGCGTTTATTGGACTTGAAGGCATACCTCCGCCTGGAGAAGGGGTCGGTGCCGAGCGTGGTGCAGGGGGTGGTCAGATAACGTGGAAACCGTGGGTGCCGTCGCGAGCCAACTGATCGACCAGGCCGAACTCCCAATCCAGATAGGCCTGCATGGCTTCCTTGGGGTTATCGGTGCCTTCATATGGGCGGCGATAACGGTCGATACGCGGCGAGGCCAGGTGGGTTTCACCTTCTTCCAACGGCAGTTGCGCGTTGATCCAGCCGGTGGTGCCGTCTTGCAGCAGGAACACTTGCTTGCCGGTGATGGCTTCGACTTCGGCCACCGCCAGGCGCGCCAGCTGGCTGCTGCCACAGGTCAGCACATAACGCTGGGCGGCGGGCACCTTGGCCAGGGCTTGGGGCAGTTGTGCACGCAAGGCCCACCAGGCACCGGGGATATGGCGCTTCACGTAGTTGGCGCTGGCGGTGAAATCCAGCACCACGGTGTCGCCATGCTCCAGCCAGTCGGCGAGGGTGTGGGGGCTGATCAGTTCGGCTTGTGGCGGCGTCGGTACGGGGGCGATCCAAGCGCCTTTTTCGCTGAAGTCCGCCGGTTGCAGGTCATCCAGCACATGCACTTCCCAGCCCAGTTGGGCCAGCCAGGACGCCGACATATTCGCGCGCACGCCGTCGTCATCCCCCAGCACCAGGCGGGCGCCGCGCACGCTGGCGACGTGGTCGGTTTCCTGAACCAACTGGCCGCCTGGCGTGGAGCGCGCGCCCGGCAGGTGACCGACTTCGAATTCTTCCGGGGTGCGAACATCGAACAGGTAGGTCGTGCGGGCCGCGTCCTGCCGCCAGGCTTGCAGATCGGCGAGGGTAGCGCGACCCACACGGGCCTTGTCGGCGACGCGGCGCGCATCGACGGCGGCGATTTGCCGATGTTCTTCCGAGGTTGGTGCAAAACGGCGCGATTGGCCGTGGGCGAGTTTCTGCCCGGCGAGGGTCCAGCCGATGGTGCCGTTGCGCAGGGCCGACACCGGGTTGGCCACGCCGGCGTTGATCAGCGACTGCGTGCCGATAATGCTGCG
Organism: Pseudomonas sp. H1_A03; assembly: GCF_054685145.1. Lineage (NCBI taxonomy): Bacteria > Pseudomonadati > Pseudomonadota > Gammaproteobacteria > Pseudomonadales > Pseudomonadaceae > Pseudomonas > Pseudomonas sp. H1_A03. The sequence goes on along the minus strand of NZ_CP162829.1, from coordinate 4,918,314 downwards.
GGTACGCCCGGCGCAATTGACGATGATGCGGGTGGTCGGGTCCGGCGCCAGTTCGCGGGCACGCAACACCAACTCGGCACCGGGCACGCTGATGCCGGTGGGGATGCTCATGGTCTGGTATTCGTCGAAGCGGCGGGCGTCGAGCACCACCACATCGGCCTGGCTGTCGAGCAGCGCTTGCACCTCTTCAGCCGCCAGGGACGGCGTGTGCCGCTCGCTTTCCACCAGCTCGCCAAAGGCTTTGCTTGGCACATTGACGTCGATAAACAGCTCACCACCGGCCTTGCGCCATCCCTGCAGGCCACCTTCAAGCAGGCTGACCTGGCTGTAGCCCAGTGCGATAAGACGCTCGGCGGCGCGGGCGGCGAGGCCTTCGCCATTGTCATACACGGTGACCTGGGTATCGCGCCGTGGAATGCGCGAGTACACCTCCAGTTCCAGCTTGGACAGCGGGATGTTCGCGGCAAACAGCGGGTGGGATTCGGCAAACGGCGCTTCTTCGCGCACGTCGACCAGGGCGACTTCCTGACGGTCCAACAGGGCCTGGCGAATCTGGGCAAAGCTGCGGGTCGATACGGTGGTCATAGGGCAGGGCTCTTTTCTTCGGACAAATCCCAGATATTCGGGAGGAAGGCGTTGGAATAGCCGGAAATGAACAGTTTCTCGCTGCCATCGGGCTGGTACACCGCACGGCGCACCGCACCGATATTGGCGCCGTACACATGAATGCTGATCGACACCTGGTCGCCGTGGGCATTGCTCACTTGATGGATGTCGCCGACTTTGGGCGACACGGCTTCAACCTGGCCCGGCACCAACTTGATCGGCTTGCCTTCGGCGGCCAGGCTGCCATCGGGTGCGCGTTCAAAACCCTGGGAAAACTCTGCCCCGCGCAGCATTCCGATTAACCCCCACACCCGATGATCATGGATCGGCGTGCTTTGCCCCGGCCCCCACACAAAACTGACGATGCTGAAGCGCTGGCGCGAGTCGGCATGCAGCAAGAACTGCTGGTAGCGCTCGGGGTCAGGTTGGGCAAATTCGTCGGGGAGCCAGTCATCATGGCTGACCAGTTGCGCCAGCAGCTTGCCGCCACGATGCAGCAGGTCACCTTCGCGTGGATTGCCGTCAATCAACTCCGCCAGGGCGCCTATAAAGGCTCGAAGTCTCTCGGGGTGTCGGGCCTGGGTCATGGCAGCTCCATCGTGTGGTCGGTTGCGATGGGTTTATATAAGCATAATGTTTATATTTAATATGCTATTTTTTAATGATTAGCTTATAGCTGAAGGTAATTTAGAACCGGCTTGAATAGCGTTAGACGTTATCGATCACAGGGCGGGCTATCCAGATAGCCCGCCTGCAACTATGCTTCGCACACATCTTAATGACTGTTCTCTATGTGCGGCCCAAATGAAAATTGACGATATCGATGCCTTTGTCGAAGTGATTCGTTGCCAGTCCATCAGCCATGCCGCCGAGTCGTTGCAACTGACCCAGCCGGCGATCACCCGCCGCGTGCAGAACTTCGAGCAGGCGTTGGGGGTGGAGCTGTTCGACCGCAATACCAAGCCTCTCAAGCCGACACTGATTGGCACCCGCGTCTACGAGCAGTGTCGGCTGATCCTGCGCGAGATGGATGCCCTGCGCGAATTGGTCGCCACCGACGCACCGCCCACCGGCCTGCTGCGCCTGGGCGTGCCGCAGACCATCGGCGATGTGGTGCTGCTGGACGCGCTCAAGCACCTGCGTACCGAATACCCGGACCTGCGTGCACAGGTCGCCACAGGCTGGGGCAGCCAGTTGGTGGGCAAGATCGAACGCGGCGAGCTGGACGCAGCGGCGGCGTTGTTCCCGGCCGGCAAGATTTTCCCGGACAACATCGTTGGTGAGTCGATCGGCAAGATGGAATTGGTGGTGGTGTGTGCCAAATCCCAGCTGCCGAAGAAGCCCTGCAAATTGGCGGATGTGTATCAGAATGGCTGGATTCTCAACCCGGACGGCTGCGGTTTCCGCGCCGGTTTGCAGCGCACGTTGTCGGATCAGGGCCTGTCACTGCGGGTGAACCTGGAAACGTTCGGTACCGAGTTGCAGTTGGGATTGGTGGCGGACGGTTTGGGGCTTGGTCTGGTGCCGCGCCCGCTGTTGGAACGCAGCGCCCACTTTGAGCAGTTGGCGGTGATGCCGCTCAAGGACTTCAAGCCGGTGATGGATTTGTGGCTGATCTATCCGCACTTCCTCGGCAACCTGCAAGGGCCAGTGGATGCGTTTGGCAAGTTGGTCGCCGCTTCCCTGCACAAAATCCGTAACGCCGCCTGACATTGTGGGAGCTGGCTTGTCGAACCGCTGCGATGGCCATAAGTATCTACACATCTTCAAAGTGAAATTGCGTAGCAGCTGTCGAGCCCTGGCGAGGCTGCGTCAGCGGTGTGTCAGACAGCCCGCAAACGCAGCCTCGCCGGGGCTCGACAGCTGCTACGCAGAAGGCTCCCTCAAGTTGTGTAGATACCTATGGCCATCGCAGCGGTTCGACGATTCGACAAGCCAGCTCCCACATTTGATCTGTGCCGTGACCAATGTAGTTATGAAAAAAAATAATAATTAGCTTAGATTAAAATGTGCTTTTTATTATTTTTTTGCATCCCATAGGCTGCCTGGAAGTCCTTAAGGCCATCCAGGAAGTTTTGCCATGAGCAGCGTCACCTCGATTTCCAGTGTTTCCAACACTGTTCGCAGCCGCGTCACCCCGGAAGAATGGGACGTGCGCGTCAAACTGGCCGCCGCCTATCGCCTGGCGGCCTTGTACAAGTGGACCGACCACATCTACACCCACTTCTCCGCCCGTGTTCCGGGCCCGGAGGAGCATTTCCTGATCAACGCCTTCGGGCTGTTGTTCGATGAGATCAGCGCCTCCAACCTGGTCAAGGTCGACCTCGACGGCACCCTCGTCGACGACCCGACCGGCCTGGGCATCAACTACGCCGGCTATGTGATTCACAGCGCCATCCACGGCGCACGTCACGACCTGCAAGCGGTGCTGCACACCCACACCCGTGACGGCATTGCGGTGTCGGCGCAAAAAAGCGGGTTGTTGCCGATCTCCCAGCATTCGATTGGTTTCTCCGGGCGCGTGGCGTACCACGGCTATGAGGGCATTGCCCTGGATTTGGACGAGCGCGAGCGGTTGGTGGCGGACTTGGGTGACAAGAGCGTGATGATCCTGCGTAACCATGGGTTGTTGACGGCGGGGGGCAGCGTGGAACACGCCTTCCAGCAGCTGCAGCAGTTGGAGCGTGCGTGCAACATCCAGGTCGCGGCGCAGGCGGCGGGGAATGCGGAATTGATCTTTCCGCCAGCGGACGTGGTGGAGAAGGTCGAGCAGCAGGCCAAGGTGTTTGCCAATGGCGAAGGACCGGGGGTGGCGCGGCATTGGAATGCGTTGATTCGGCAGTTGGAGCGCAGCGATACCGACTACAAAAACTGATCTTCAAGCCACTGAAGATCTAACAATGTGGGAGCTGGCTTGCCTGCGATAGCATCAACTCGGTACCGCTGAAACACCGAGGTGTATGCATCGCAGGCAAGCCAGTTCCCACACTGTTTTGTGGTGGTGTTGATTAAGCGACTTGCTGGGCCTGCTCGCGCTCTGCGATCAGTTGGCGGGTGAGGGGGATCAGGCGCTTGCCATAGTCAATCGCATCGTTGAGCGGATCAAACCCGCGAATCAGGAACGTGGTAATCCCCAGGTCGTAGTAATCCAGCAGCGCTTCTGCGACCTGTTCGGCCGTGCCCACCAACGAAGTCGAGTTGCCCTGCGCCCCCAGCAGCCCGGCAATTCCAGTCCACAAGCGCTTGTCCAGGCGCGACCCCTGCGCGGCTGCCGCGAGCAACCGGCGTGAGCCTTCATTCGGCGGTTCACGCCGCACAAAGCCATTTTTTTCTGCCAGCTCGGTCGCCTGCTGCAAGATGCTGTCGGCGCGTGCCCACGCCAGCGCTTCGGTTTCGGCGAGAATCGGCCGCAACGACAAACTGAAACGAATCGTGCGCCCATGCTTGGCCGCTTCAGCGCGAACCTGGGTCACGGTCTCGCGCACCTGCTCGTAGGTTTCGCCCCACAGCGCATACACATCGGCATGCTTGCCCGCGACAGCAATCGCGGCTGCAGAAGAACCGCCGAAATACAGCGGAATATGCGGCTGTTGCGGCGACTTCACTGTGGAGTGCGCGCCTTCGACCTGATAGTAGGTGCCCTCAAAGTCAAAGGGCTGTTCGCTGGTCCATTCCTGGCGCACCACGCTCAGGTATTCGTCGGTACGTGCGTAGCGTTCGTCCTTGCCGATATGACTGCCATCGGCACGCAGTTCGCGGTCGTCGCCACCCGTGATGATGTGCACCGCCGTGCGCCCGCCGTTGAACACATCCAGCGTGGTGAATTGACGTGCCGCCAGGGTCGGCTGGGCAAAGCCCGGGCGGTGAGCGATGAGAAACTGCAGTTTCTTCGTGACGCTGGCGGCATGGGCGGCGATCAGCGTGCTGTCCGGGCTGTTGGAATGGAAGGCTACCAGTGCGCGGTCAAAGCCAGCGTCTTCGTGGGCGCGGGCCACGGTCTCGACATAGTCGGGTTGCAGGGTAGGGCCGCTGCGCGGGTGAATCTCGGAAGCGTGATGGCCGCCAATGTAGCCGATGAATTCGATGCTCATGGTCTGTCCTTGTCGAGTAGGGATCAACACCTCCGCCGAGTAGGGGTCGGTCATGCTCGTCCAAGGTAGGGTCAGCAACAGCCTATGTAAAATGCCGTTTGGTTCTATTCTAATTATTAAAATACAGAATCATGTTTTTGTATTTTTATCAGTAAATCGCATTTTATGCAGGGTGCGCGGTGCAAGGCTGACAATTGATAACGTTGTATTTCGCCTTGGGCTGAGGTCTGATGGGCGCCGAATCAGGCACGTCAACGGTAGGAGATTTATGCGGGCAGAACTTGCGCAATATGGCGGCATCACCGTCATGGTTCCGGCCGCGATAATCATTGCTGTGTGGCTCTGGTATTCCAATCCTCGGGCACTTCGGACCTGGGTGCTGACCGTCGGCGCCACTTACTCACTGGTTGCACTCAGCAAGTTGCTGTTCAAGGGGTGGGGCTTATCGTTTCAACACTTGGACATTGCCGTATTAAGCGGTCATGCGATGAACACGTGCTTGATGGTCACAGTTGGGGCGAGTCTGGTGGCGCGTCAGTTCAACCCGGCTTTACGTTGGCCGGCGGCGCTGGCGGGGTTATTGGCCAGTCTGTGGTTCAGTGCCTATTGCGTCGCGCCTTATATCCATCCGTTGAATGAAGCCTTGGCTGGCGCGGTGCTGGGTGTGGGCGCGGCTCTCGTGTTTCTTTGGCGGATTGAAGCCACCCCTGTCGAGGTATCCCCCTCGTTTATCGGCGGTGGGTTGGTGGTCTTGTTGGCCTGTGCGCTGTTGCCCAAGTACAACGCAGAGTTGCTGCTCAATCGTGTCGCAATCACGCTGTCGGGGGCCGAGCACGCCCATCAAGAACCTTCCTGGCGGTCGGATGCGGCGCACAGGAAGGCCGAGTAAGTCACCAGGTCCAAGGCCCGGTTGCTTTCCACCATAAGCTCCAGCAACACAGTCTGCGCGTTGAAGCGCCGCACATCGCCGCGCCGCCGCGCCTCTTTCATCTGCTTGAACAGCGTATGGGTGACTTCCTGCGGGGAACTGCCGTGCAGTTGTTCAAGCCAGCGCCCGATGGCCTGGGTATTGCGCCGATACTGCGCGCCCATCGCCGGCTCGGCAAAGCCTTCGAACATCCCCGTGAGTTTCCTCAGCGCATAGCTGCGGATCACATCATCCAGCAGGCTCATGGCCGCTCCTCGGTGCCGGAGATGTTCGCCAGCAACTCGGCGGTCTTGACCTGCATGAACTGGCTGTCGCCGCGGCTTTCCACGCACAGGCACACCGACAATGCGTCACTGACCTGCAACTTGAAGCGCCAATCGGCAAAGACCATGGACAGTCCGGAACAGGACTCATCGCTGTCCAGCGAGTTGTCGCCATATAGCAGCTGCATGCGCTCGACGACGCGCGTTGAGTTATTCACGTCAACATGAATATTTCCCGAAGAAGGAAATAGGCCAATACGCTCTACCAATAACTTTGAAGTGTTCATGGCCGTCCCTTCGTTGTTGCAGTCAGGCGGCACTTTATTATGTAGAGGGGGAAAAGTACTGGAATGTTATTTTTCGTCGGTTAATACAACTGTTGTTATTTTTTGTCTTGCGCGATAGATGGTCGCCCTTTATCAGCTGTGGTCATAATTACTCGGAAGTTAGTTGTTGGTTAGTTAATAAGGTCGTCTCTTTTGCCGAAGAATAAGCATGCGGTGCGTGGGAGGTTGCCTTGTTCAAAAAGATATTAATCGTGTGCATCGGCAACATTTGCCGCAGCCCCACGGCGGAACACTTGCTGGGCGTCGCGCTTGCACCTTCCGGCATCCGGGTGAGCTCGGCCGGCCTGGCGGCACTGCGTGATCACCCACTGGAGCCGCTGGCGGGGCAAGTGTTGCAAGAGCATGGGCATGTGCCCCTGGTGCACAAGGCGCGGCAACTCAGCGTTGAAGCGGTGAGCGAAGCCGACCTGATCCTTGTGATGGAGCAACGGCACATTGACGGTGTGCTCAACCTGGCCCCTGAAGCACGGGGCAAGGTGTTCCTGCTGGGCAAATGGCAGCACGACCGCGAGATCACCGACCCCTATCGCCAGGGCAAGCCTGCCTTTGTGCAGGCCTATGCATTGATCGAACAGGCCGCGCAGGCCTGGGCCCAGCGCTTGGCGCGCTGATGCTCCCTCTTTAAATGATTGCAAGGACGAAGACGCGATTTATGTATTCACCCCAGAACGCCTCCCCGGACACCCCCCACCGTGACGAGATCGATGTGCTCGGCATGCTTGGCACCCTGATCGATCATAAGTGGCTGATCGCGGGGATTACTGGCACGTGCATGCTGATCGGCGCGGCCTACGCCATCCTGGCGGCGCCGGTGTACCAGGCGAATGCGTTGATCCAGGTGGAACCGAAAAAAAACGACATGCTCGGTTTCTCCGATGTCAGCAGCCTGCTGGGGAAAGAGTCGCCGGCGGTGACCGAGATCGAGCTGATCAAGTCGCGCACCATCATCGGTAAGACCGTGGACACCCTGGCGCTGGATATCACCATCACCGCGCAGCATTTTCCGTTGATTGGCGGCTTCCTGGCACGACGTTACGCACCGGAGCACAAAGGCGATATTGCTCCGCCGCTGTTTGGGTTCAGCCGCTACTCGGCCGGTGGCGAGCAACTGTTGCTGACCACGTTGAACCTGCCTGCCGGGCTGCTGGGCACCCAGTTGATACTGGTCGCCGGCGCTGACCAGGCCTACACGCTGTTTGATGAGGACGGCAACCAGATCGCCGCAGGCCGCGTCGGTGTGCCATTTGCCGCCGACGGTGTCGAGGTCCTGATCAAGGAGCTACGCGCCAACCCCGGCACGCACTTCAAAATTGTGCGCAAGCCACGGCTGGATACCGTGGCCGACTACCAGGACCTGCTCACAGTGATTGAGCGCGGCAAGGAATCTGGGATCATCAGCCTGTCCCTGGAGAGCACGCGTCCGGCGTTGGCGATTCGCACGTTGAATGAAATCTCTAATCTCTATGTGAAGCAAAACGTCGACCGCACCTCGGCCGAAGCGGCGCAAAGCCTGTCGTTCCTCAACGACCAACTGCCCCAGGTGCGTCGCGACTTGGAAAAGGCCGAAAACGCCTTGAACCGCTTTCAGACTCGCAGCAAATCCATCGATATCAGTCTCGAAGCCAAGGCCGTGCTGGACCAAGTGGTGGCCCTGGACACCGGCATCTCCGAGCTCAAGCTGCAACAGGCCGAGATGGACCGCAAGTTCACTCCGCAACACCCGGCCTATCGCGCGTTGATCGCCAAGCTCGCTGAACTCAACGCCAAGCAAGCGCAGATGACCAAGCGCGTCGAAGGCTTGCCCAGCACCCAGCAGGAACTGCTCAGCCTGACCCGGGATGTGCAGGTGGGTACAGAGATCTACACCCAGTTGCTCAACCGCTCCCAAGAGCTGGACGTGATGCGTGCCGGGACTGTGGGCAACGTGCGTTTGATCGACAGCGCCGACGCCAACCTTGCCAAGCCCGTAGAACCGCGAAAAGTCATCGTGGTGCTGCTCGCCATGGTGTTGGGCGGCATGTTGTCGGTCGGCCTCGTACTGGTGCGCAGCCTGCTCAACCGAGGCCTGGAAAACCCGGATGACATCGAGAAACTCGGGCTACCTGTGTACGCCTCGATTCCTTTCAGCCTGTTGCAGAAGGCCGAGGAAACCAACGCAGCCAAAGGCCGCTCGGCCGCACCGTCGTTGCTGGCGCTCAATCACCCTCACGACTTGGTGATGGAGGCCATGCGCAGCCTTCGCACCAGCCTGCACTTCGCCATGATCGAGGCCAAGAACAACCGATTGATGATCACCGGTCCCAGCCCCGAAGTGGGCAAGACATTTGTCTCGGCCAACCTGGCGGCGATTGTCGCGCAGTCGGGCCAGCGCGTGCTGCTGATCGACGCCGATATGCGCAAGGGCTACTTGCATAAGATGCTTGGCAAGGCAGTGGAAGAGGGTTTGTCCGACCTGCTGGCCAAACGGTGCGATTTGCAGCAGGCGATTCATCCGACGGCTGTGGAGCGTTTTGACTTTATCGGACGTGGGCAGATTCCGCCGAACCCGTCCGAGCTACTGATGCACCCCAATTTTGCCGCTCTGCTGGCTGAGGTCAGCGAACACTATGAGTTGGTGATCATCGATACGCCGCCGCTGCTGGCCGTAACCGACGCCGCGATTGTCGGACGCCAGGCGGGCACCAGCCTGTTGGTGACGCGATTTGGAGTGAACTCGGCGAAGGAAATCGAGCTGACCCTGCGGCGCTTCCACCAGAACGGCATTGAGCTCAAAGGGGCGATCTTCAATGGCGTGGAAAAACGTCGTTCCGCCAGCTACGGCTACGGCGACTACGGCTATTACAGCTATGCCTATCAGTCCGACAAGGCCTGATGAGCTATGAACAAAGTGCTTGAAATGCCCCGTTCGTTGTCGCGTCGTTTTCGCCTCAACGTGCTGAGTTATGGCTACACCCAATTGGTGACGTTGGCGGCGCAACTGGTGCTGGTACCGTTTTTCCTGCATGCCTGGGGCACGGGGCGCTATGCCGACTGGCTGGTGCTCACCGGTATCCCGTCGATGCTCAGCCTGCTCGACTTGGGGGTGGCCCAGGCCTCGGCCACCAGCGCCACCTTGCGCGCCAGCCAAGGCGATGTGCCCGGTGCGCGGCGCAGTGTGCAGACCGCATTGGCGTTTACCCTGGTGGTGGTCGCGTGGGTGCTGGTGTTCGCCCTGACCGTGGGGCAGTGGGTCGACTGGGTGGGGCTGCTCAAGCTTAAGACCCTGGTCCCCGAACAGGCCAGTCTGGTGGTGCTGTTCATGTCCGGCTACCTGTGCACGCGTCTGCTGGGTGGGCCGATTGACGCCTGGTTCCGGACTATCGACAAGACTGTCGGCGGGGTCTTTATCATGGCCAACCGCAGGACCTTGGATATTGTGCTGTCCATCGTTGTGCTGCTGCTCGGCGGCTCGGAGCTGCAACTGGCGCAGGGCATGTTTTTCAGCCAAGTGCTGTTCCTAGTGTTGGTGACCCTGTTTGTCCGGCGTATTTCACCTTGGCCGCTATTGGGCCTGGCGTCGGCATCCTGGGCCGAGTTTCGGGGAATCTGGAAACCGGCGCTGGGCAGCGCGGCGATCCCGCTGGCCCAGGCGATCACTCTGCAAGGCGGTCTGCAAGTGCTCAACCAGATCGCCGGCCCGGCCGTGGTGGTGGGTTACACCATGGCACGCACCCTGATGCGCCTGATCATTCAGCTGGGCATCACCTGCAGCAATGCCCTTACACCGGAAATCTCGCGGCTGGCCGGGCGCGGTCAGTTCGAGCAGGCGCGGCGTTTCACCCAGCGCGCCAGTTCATTGGTGCTGGGCCTGTGCTTGCTGGTGTATGCCGCTGGTATCTGGGCCGGGCCGCAGATCATCCTGTTGTGGAGCCATGGACTGGTGCAGGTCGACCGCGTGTCCCTGGCGCTGATCGGCTCCCACACGATCTTGAATGTGGCGTGGTTCATCCTCGCGGCCATGCTCATTTCGACCAATCGTCACACCCGCACTTCGCTGATCTATGCGGTGAGCAGCGCGGTGGCCTTGCTGCTGTGGCTGGCGTGCAAGGAGCGCATTGAGCCGCTGCTGGGCGCCTCTTTGCTGCTCTCTCTGCCGGAACTGGTGGTGCTGGTTTACCTGCGGGTGCTGCGTGCTGGGGAGGTAGGGCCATGATGCTATCCCAGGCGCGACTGACCCTTTACCTACCGCTGACGTTTTTCGCTTTGCCGCTGGCGCTCAGTAACAACCTGTCGCAGCCCTTGGCGCTGCTGCTGTTACTGCCGTTCGTGGTGTATGCGGCGCGTGGTTTTACCCGTGCGTTGCCGTTACTGGCCCTGGTGATTGGCTCCAGCGTGTTGCAGGTATTGGTCAGCAGCGGCGCGAAAATTTCCCTGTACCAGTTCCTGCGTTCGGGCATTCCGTTTTTCTATTTTGTACTGCTGTTGGCCGGCTACAGCTATGTGTTGGCCAATGTGGAAAAAATTGCCCGAGCTCATCGTTTCAACTACCGCCAGATCATCGAGCGGGTCATCTATATCTTTGCCCTCGGCCAATTGCTGCAGGTCAGCCTGTACGGGGTTGGCATTGACCTGACCAACGCCGCCTCCAAGTCCAGCGACGAGGTGGGCCGCATCATGCTGTTCCCCACCAGCTCGGCGGTGCTGCTGTTTTTCTATGCCTGCTGCCAGCGCAAGATCGGCCTGATGCTGATCCTTGCCGTCACGCTGCTGGCCGCTGGATCCAAGACAATCCTCGCGGCGATGGCGGTGATGATCCTGCTGTCGGCCATTACCCAACGCAAGCTCAAATCCCTCGCGGTGCTGGTGGTCGCCATCGGCGCCCTGGGCACCTTGACGTTCTATGCCAGCCCCCTGGCGGTGTCGCGCTTTGCCACTTACCTGTTTGAAGAGAAAGGTGAGGACGTGACCCGCGCGTTCGAGATCGCCCATGCCAAGGAGTCGTTCCTGGAAAACCCGGCCACGGTGTTTCTCGGCAATGGCCTGGCCAAGCAGCTGACGCCTGGGGTGCCCACCAACGATGAACGCTGGTTCGAGAACTCCAAGTTCGACATCGAGAACGGTTATTGGGGGGTGATCGCCAAGCTCGGGGTGATCGGTGTGGCGTTGTTCTGCCTGCTGTTCAGCACACTGCCGCGCAACCCTGTGTCGCTGGCGGTGGTGGCGATCCTGCTGATTTTTTCGTTCAAGACCAGCTACCAGTTCTTCACCACCTTTGATGGCAGCTATTTGCTGGTGTGGTCGATGTTTATCGGCTTGCTCAACCAAGCCGCGCCTGCGCGCCAGGCCTTTGTCCCGCCACACCCTTCACATTCCTTATTAAGACAGGCTGGATCATGAGCGCATCTGCACGCCCCGTCAGGGCCGGGATACTGACGTACCATTTCAGCGAGAACTTCGGTGCCGTGCTGCAAGCCTATGCCTTGCAGCGCTGGCTGCAGCAACAGGGCTTGCAGGTGAGCCTGATCAACTACCATCCGGCCTACGTCGAGGATGGCAGCGAGATCCGGCAGCTGTTCAACCCGCGCCAGCTCAAAGCCAATCTCAAGGCGGTTTACCTTAAGGCCCTGGCCTTGAAAACCCAGGTGCTGGGGCCGAATGCCCAGTCCCGCCAATTCCAGGCGTTCAAAGCACGTTTCCTGAATATCCAAGAGCCGCGCTACGCCCATGCCGACCAGCTCAACCAGGCCGTCGCCGGTCAGCAGTTGCTGGTGGCGGGCAGTGACCAGATCTGGAACCCCTCGGGCCAGACTGGTCTGGATCCGGCGTACTTCCTGGCGTTCGATTGCGACAAGACGATTCGGCGCATCTCCTACGCCGCCAGTTTCGGCAAGGAGTACTTGGAGCCCGAGTACCACGCCCGGGCCGAAGGCCTGCTCAAACAACTGTCAGCGATCAGCGTGCGCGAAGAGAGCGGGGTGGGCATTGTGCAACAGGTCAGCGGGCTCACCGCCCAATGCGTACCCGACCCGACATTGCTGCACCGTGATTATTCAGCGCTGCTCGCCACGGCCACTCAGACCCGCACTGGCCACGTGTTCTGCTACGCCCTGCGCACGGGCGTGGGCGTGCGCGAAGTGGCCCATGCGCTGTCCCAGCATGTAGCCGGGCCGATCGTTTCGCCGTACAACGCGCACCGCCGTTGGCGGCAGATCGGCGAGACCGTGCAGGTCGGCCCCCAGGATTGGCTCAAGTTGCTCAAGGAGTCGGCCTACGTGGTGACCAATTCCTTTCATGCGACGGTGTTCTCGATCATTTTTGAGAAGCCCTTTATTGCTGTGGGGTTGCCGGGTAACAAAGCCTCGCTGAATGCCCGGGTGCGTAACTTGCTGGAGAAGCTGGAACTGTCGCAACGCTTTCTACCGGCGGACAACGTCGACCAGGTTCAGGCCCTGATCACGGTGCCGATTGATTGGGTGGCGGTGCGTGCACGGCGCCAGGCCTTGCAGCAAGTGGGCGAGCGCTACCTGTTGGAACAACTGGCGGCGCTGCACTCATGAGCGATTTTGCCCAACTCAAGTATGTCGACACCTTGCCCCGTAGCAACAAGGCCCGGCGCCTGTTGTGGGGCGTCGTCTACCAACTGCTGTTCCGCCCCACACCGCGCTGGATGCTGCACGGCTGGCGCAGTTGGTTGCTGCGTCGCTTTGGCGCCAAGGTCGGCGTGGGTTGCCGGATTGCGCCTACGTGCAGCATCTGGGCCCCGTGGAATCTGGAGATCGGCGATTACACCGCCATTGCTGACGGCGTGGATGTGTACGCCATGGCCAGGATCACCCTGGGTTCGAAGGTCGCCATCAGCCAGCGCAGCTTCCTGTGCACAGGCACCCACGATACCCGCAGCCTGCTGCGGCCCTTGGTGACGCGCGAAATCCTGATCAAGGACCACGTGTGGGTGGCTGCCGAATCCTTTATCCATCCCGGCTGCGTGCTGGAGGAGGGCTGCGTGGTGGGCGCGCGATCAGTAGTCATCGCCAACCTGCCGGCCTGGATGATTTGCGTTGGTGCGCCGTGCCGACCCCTCAAACCGAGAGACATCACACTATGAAACAGTTGAAACGCATGATGGATAAGGCGTGGAAGTTGATGTTTTTCGTCAGCGAATTCTTTCGCGACATGCTCATGTTTATTCGCCACAACGGTTACTCGCCGCTGGAGAGCCGCAACAAGAAGCTGTTCTACAAGATCCTGATCGAAACCCACACCGTGGAAAAAGGCTTGTCCCTCAAGGAGCCCAAACCGCTATTCGGTAAGGACAAGATCAACGGCATCATCCATATGCTCAACGAATACGATCGCACCTATTCGGCGTTGCCATTTGAGATGGCCCTTGGCGCTTTCCAGGGCTACCTCGACTTGCACCGCACTCTAGGCGTGAGCGACGAATTCGTGTTTTACCTGGATGCCTATGTAGAGCACCTCAAACGCGACGGTACCCCTGGCACGGGCGGCATCAAGCGTGCCGCGCCGTGGCCGGGCAGTGATGGGCTTGATGCCAAGGCATTCCTGCAATCACGCTCCAGTTGCCGCATGTTCCAGGCCGGCAAGATCGACAGCCACCTGCTGACTTCGCTGGTGGAGCTGGCGCAGTCATCACCCTCACAGTGCAATCGCCAATCATCGCGAGTTCATGTGTACCAGGACCGTGCAGTGATCGCGCAATTGCTTGAGCTGCAAGGTGGATCGCGCGGCTTTGCCCAGTCGGTGGACAACCTGTTTGTGGTCACTTCGGAAGTCACCGCCTGGGGCGGTGCGGGCCAACGCAACCAGCTTTACGTCGACGGCGCCCTGTTTTCTATGGGGCTTTTGTTGGCGTGCCACGCCAACGGTCTGGGTGCGTGTCCGCTGAACCTGGCGATCCTCAATTCGGTGGAAAAGAAAATCCGCAGCATCGGCGCCATTCCTGCCAGCGAGCGGCTGATCATGATGATCGCCGTGGGCCTACCCCTGGAGAGCCATTTCCGCGCCGCGCGTTCACCACGCAGGCTGACCACCGAAGTCCTGCAACTGCACGGAGGTTGATATGAAGCGCGAAACCATCAGCGTGATCATCCTCACCTACAACGAAAGCCTGCACATCGCCCGGGCCATCGATTCGGTGCGGGCCTTCAGTGATGAAGTGCTGGTGGTGGATTCGTTCTCCACCGACGACACCTGCGACATCGCGCGTCGCCACGGCGCGCTGGTGGTGCAGCACCCCTTCGTCAACCAGGCCAAGCAGTTCCAGTGGGCGCTGGACCATTTGCCCATAACCGGTAATTGGACCTTGCGCCTGGACGCCGATGAAATCATTGAGGCTGACCTTGCCGCCGAGATCAACACGCGGCTGCCGACGTTGGCCAGTGATATCACCGGCATCAACTTCAAGCGCAAGCATATTTTCATGGGCCGCTGGGTACGCCATGGCGGGCGCTACCCTCTGAAGATGCTGCGGTTGTGGCGCACCGGCCTCGGTCGCATGGAAGACCGCTGGATGGACGAGCACATTTCGGTGGCTGAGGGCCGCACGATCACCCTGGAGGGTGGGTTTGCCGACCATAACCTGCATGACTTGACGTTCTTCACCCACAAGCACAACGGCTACGCCACCCGTGAAGCGATTGAAGTGCTTAACGCACGGCTCGGGTTGTTCGCGATCCGCGATGAGCTGCATACGGGGCAGAGTTCGTTCCAGGCCAAGGCCAAGCGCCTGGTCAAGAACCGTGTGTATAACCGCGTGCCGTTCACCCTGAGTTCGACGGCGTATTTCTTGTGGCGCTACATCATCCAACTGGGGTTTCTCGATGGCCGCAGCGGCTTGGTCTATCACTTGCTGCAGGGCTATTGGTACCGCTTCCTGGTGGGCGCCAAGGTGCTCGAACTGGAAACCGCGATTGCTCATTTAAACGATAAGGACGCCATTGTCCGGGAACTTTCAAAGTTGACCGGACATAACTTGAACCTGCCCACACCGAAGTAACTGACCGTTTTTAACAAACACCCAAGTTTGGGTGTCGGCCTTCGCTCGCCTATCAATTGGGAGACAGACATGAATAAAGTCGCGCTTATCACCGGAATTACCGGTCAGGATGGCTCGTATCTGGCGGAACTGCTGCTGGAAAAAGGCTATACCGTGCACGGCCTCAAGCGACGTTCTTCGTCGTTCAATACGCAGCGTATCGATCACATTTACCAGGACCCGCAGGCCCTGCATAAAAACCTGATCCTGCACTATGGCGACCTGGCGGATTCGTCGAACCTGACGCGCATCATCCAGCAGATCCAGCCCGATGAGATCTATAACCTCGGTGCGCAATCCCACGTGGCGGTGAGCTTCGATTCGCCGGAATACACCGCCGATGTGGACGCCCTGGGCACCTTGCGCATTCTCGAAGCAATACGCCTGCTTGGCCTGGAAAAGAAGACCCGTTTCTACCAGGCCTCGACCTCCGAATTATACGGGCTGGTGCAGGAGACCCCGCAGAAGGAAACCACGCCGTTCTACCCGCGTTCGCCCTATGCCGTGGCCAAGCTGTACGCCTACTGGATCACTGTGAATTTCCGCGAGGCCTATGGGCTGTATGCGTGCAACGGGATTCTGTTCAATCACGAGTCGCCGCGTCGCGGTGAGACCTTCGTGACACGCAAGATCACCCGCGCCCTGGCCAACATCGCCCTGGGCCTGGAGCCGTGCCTGTACATGGGCAACATGGATGCCCTGCGCGATTGGGGGCATGCCAAGGATTACGTGCGCATGCAGTGGATGATGCTGCAACAGGACAGCCCCGAGGACTTTGTGATCGCCACCGGCGTGCAGTATTCGGTGCGTGATTTTATCCGCTGGTCGGCGGCGGAACTGGGACTGGGCTTGCGCTTTGTCGGTGAGGGCGTGGACGAGGTGGCGGTGGTCGAGCACATCGACGGCGACCTGGCGCCGGGCATCCTGGTGGGCGATGTGATTGTGCGCGTCGACCCGCGTTACTTCCGCCCGGCAGAAGTCGAGACGCTGCTCGGTGACCCGTCCAAGGCCAAACGCTCGCTCGGTTGGGTGCCTGAGATCACGGCGCAGGAAATGTGCGCGGAGATGGTCCGCGAAGACCTGAAGATCGCCCGGCGCCACGCCCTGTTGCGCCTGCACGGGCATGACGCACCGATTGCCGTGGAGAACTGAGCATGGCACGTGATCTTGATGCGCGGATCTTTGTCGCCGGCCATCGTGGCATGGTCGGCTCGGCCATCGTGCGCCGGCTGTGGGCGCTGGGGTATACGCAGATCCTCACCGCCGGCCGCAATGAGCTGGACCTGCTCGACCCGGCGGCGGTGCAGGCGTATTTCGCCAAGCAGCGTGTGGACCAGGTGTACCTGGCGGCTGCCAAGGTGGGCGGGATTCATGCCAACGCGACTTACCCGGCGGATTTCATCTACCAGAACCTGATGATCCAGGCCAACGTGATCCATGCCGCCCACAGCCATGGCGTGCAGCACCTGTTGTTCCTCGGTTCGTCGTGCATTTACCCGGTGCATGCGCCGCAACCGATGATCGAGGCGGTGTTGTTAGATGGCGCGCTGGAACCCACCAACGAGCCTTATGCGGTGGCCAAGATTGCCGGGATCAAGCTGTGCGAGAGCTACAACCGCCAGCATGGCCGCGATTACCGCAGTGTGATGCCGACCAACCTGTACGGGCCGGGCGATAACTATCACCCGGAAAACAGCCATGTCATCGCAGCCTTGTTGCGGCGTTTCCATGAGGCGACCCAGCGCGGTGATGAGGAGGTGGTGATCTGGGGCAGTGGCCGGCCGCGACGTGAGTTTTTACATGTGGATGACATGGCGGCGGCCAGCGTGCATGTCATGGAACTCGACGCCGCGCGTTACCGCGAGCAGACCCAGCCAATGTGCCCGCACCTGAACGTCGGCACCGGAATGGATTGCACCATCGCCGAACTGGCCCAGGCCCTGGTACGCGTGACCGGCTTCCAGGGGCGTTTGCGCTTCGACGCCAGCAAGCCCGATGGCGCGCCACGCAAGTTGCTGGATGTGAGCCGTATCAATGCCCTTGGCTGGGAGGCCTACGTGCCGCTGGAGGAGGGCTTGCGCGACGCCTACAACGCTTATCTCGCGGCCCTCGAACAGCCTCGGGGCCAGTGATGAAAATCCTTCTGTATGGCATCAATTACAGCCCGGAACTCACCGGTATCGGCAAGTACAGCGGTGAACAGGCACGCTGGTTGGCCGAGCAGGGGCATGAGGTGCGAGTGGTGACGGCGCCACCGTATTACCCACAGTGGCAGGTGGGCGAAGGGTATTCGCCGTGGCGCTTTCGCACCGAGCAGGACGCGGGCGTGACGGTGATTCGCTGCCCACTGTATGTGCCGCGCCAGCCCACCGCGTTGACCCGCCTGCTGCACCTGCTGAGCTTTTCCGCCAGCTCGTTTCTGGCGGTGCTGGGGCAACTGCGCTGGAAACCCGACCTGGTGATGCTGGTGGTGCCCACGCTGTTGTGCGCGCCCCAAGCGTTATTGCTGGCCAAGCTCAGCGGTGCACGGTCGGTGTTGCATATCCAGGATTATGAAGTGGATGCGATGTTCGGCCTGGGCATCGGCGGCGGTTCCTTGTTGCGGCGCCTGGCGTTTGGGATCGAGCGCTGGTTGCTGCGACGTTTTGATCGGGTCTCGACGATTTCCAGCGGCATGCTCGACAAGGCCCGTGGCAAAGGTGTGAACAGCAAGCGCCTGCTGTTTTTTCCCAATTGGTCGGAAACCTCGCGTTTTCGCCAAGTAGCGCACAGCCACGCTTTGGTTGAGCGCCTGGGTGTGCCGCCGGGAGCACGGGTGTTGTTGTACTCCGGCAACATCGGTGAGAAGCAGGGCTTGGAGCTGATCCTTGACGCCGCCCAGGCCCATGCCGATCGCCCGGAGCTGGTATTTCTGGTCGTCGGCCAGGGCACCGGCAAGGCGCGCTTGCTCGAACGGGTGCAGCGCGATGGCCTGCGCAATGTGCTGTTCGCGCCGTTGCAGGCCTACGAGGATTTACCGGCGCTGCTGGCCTCGGCCGATGCGCACCTGGTGATCCAGAAGCGCGGAGTGGCGGACGCGGTGTTGCCGTCCAAGCTCACCAACATCCTGGCGGTGGGTGGCAATGCAATTATCACCGCCGACCCAGACACCACACTCGGCCGCCTGTGCCAGGAACACACGGGCATTGCGGTGTTGATCGAGCCGGAATCCGTCGCGGCGCTGAACGCAGGAATCGAGCGGGTGCTGGCCTTGCCCGCGCGCAATGAGGTGGCGTTGAACTACGCCAAGGAGTTCCTCGACAAGGAACGCATTCTGCAACGCTTTCTGGCACAGGTTTGATGGTATGTGGCTTGATTTATCGACCTTCCAAACGGTCGTGGCATCGACGCCATTAGTGGCGATCGACCTGGTGGTGAGAAACCGCCGTGGCGATGTTTTTCTCGGCCTGCGCGTCAACCGGCCGGCCTATGGTTTCTGGTTCGTGCCCGGTGGGCGCATCCAGAAAAACGAAAGCCTGGACAGCGCTTTCCGGCGCATCACCCTGGATGAGTTGGGGCGCACATTCGAGCGCGCCAGTGCACGGCTGCTGGGGGTGTTCGAGCACTTTTACGATGACAGTGTCTTCGCCAACGCCGGGGCCGGGCCGGGCACCCACTACGTGGTGCTCAGCTATTGCCTGGAGCTGGACGACGACCAAACGCTGCAGCCACCTGTCGAGCAACACCAGCATTACCGCTGGTGGCCGCAGGATGAGCTGCGCTTCAGTCCGCGAGTGCATAAACACACCCGTGCCTACTTCTGAATCTCTGTCCCGAGGATGCTCTCATGTTAATACCCGTGATCATGGCAGGCGGTTCGGGGTCGCGCCTGTGGCCGCTCTCGCGGCAACTGAACCCCAAGCAGTTCCTGCGCCTGACCGACGCGCACCTGTCGATGCTGCAGCAGACCATCACGCGACTTGCTGGTGCCAACGTGGCGTTGCCGCAGCTGATCTGCAACGAACAACACCGCTTTCTGGTGGCCGAGCAATTGCGCCAGCTGGGCATGGAACAGGCGAGCATCCTGCTCGAGCCCGTGGGGCGCAACACGGCGCCCGCCATCGCCCTGGCGGCGTGCAAGGCCGTCGCCGAGGCCGAGGACCCGATCCTGCTCGTGCTGGCGGCAGACCATTTGATCGAAGACATCCCGGCGTTTCATGCCAGCCTGGAAGTGGCACTGCCGCTGGCCAGGGACGGCAAGCTGGTGACCTTCGGCATCACGCCCACCAGCGCGCACACCGGCTATGGCTATATCGAACAAGGTGCCGCAGTGGGCGAGGGCGGTTACCGGGTCAAGCGCTTCGTCGAGAAGCCGGACGCGGCCACGGCGGCGCAGTATGTGGCCGGCGGTGAGCATTACTGGAACAGCGGCATGTTCATGTTTCGCGCCAGCCGCTACCTAGAGGAGCTCGAACACTTCCAGCCGGCGATTCTCGAAGCCTGCCGCGTGGCACTGGAGGGCGGTAGCCAGGACCTGCCGTTTACCCGTGTGCATGCCGCGACCTTTGCCACATGCCCGGACGACTCCATCGACTACGCCGTCATGGAAAAAACCAGTGACGCGGTGATGGTGCCGTTGCAGGCTGGCTGGAGCGATATTGGCTCATGGTCGGCGTTGTGGGAGGCCAGTGCAAAAGACGCCTGCGGCAATGTGTTGCGCGGCGATGGGTTGCTGCTGGATAGCCACAACACCTATGTCCACGCCGACAGCCGATTGGTCGCCACGGTTGGCGTGCAAGACCTGATCATCGTCGAGACCAAGGACGCCGTGCTGGTGGCCCACAAGGACCAGGTGCAGCAGGTCAAAGGCATCGTCGACCAGCTCAAGCAGGCCGGGCGGCATGAACACCTTAACCACCGTGAGGTATATCGGCCCTGGGGCATGTATGACTCGGTGGATAACGGCCAGCGTTACCAGGTCAAGCGCATCACCGTGAAGCCGGGGGCCAAGCTGTCGGTGCAGATGCATCACCACCGTGCTGAGCACTGGATCGTGGTCAGCGGCACGGCTCGGGTTACCAATGGCGAGCAGACTTACCTGGTCTCGGAAAACCAGTCGACCTATATCCCCATTGGCCAGGTGCACGCGCTGGAAAATCCGGGGGTGATCCCGTTGGAGTTGATTGAAGTGCAGTCGGGCTCCTACCTGGGTGAAGACGACATTGTGCGTTTTGAAGATAAGTACGGACGGACCTGAAGTTTCCGACAATTAATAACGTTTTATACAACTTCAATAGCACTCAATGCAGGGGCGGCCGGGCACTTCGCCGGGAAAACGTTATTTTCAACTAATCACGTTAAATCTTACCTGTCTGGTGTGCTGTTTAGTTGGGTGGCACTATCGGCCTGACTACTCACTGACGATAAGGAGTCTGTTATGAGGAAATCACTGGCTATTATTATGCTCAGTGTCTTGAGTACGTCCGCGTTGGCTGCCGAGTTGCCGTTGGGGCTCGACACCGCCGTGGTGGGGTCTGTGACAGTAGGGGAAACCCTGCTGGTCGGCAGCGCCCTTGTTGCCGGCGTTGCCGCTGCATCCAGCAGCGGCGGCAGTTCCAACGGCGGCACCACCACGGGTACCACTGGCACGACCGGCACCACAGGTACCGGCAACTAGTTGTAAGCCTTCCGCTTTTGGACCGCTTGGATTCCCCGCCCAAGTGGTCTTTTTTCTTGTCGTTTATCGCGAGTGTCCTAGCACTATGATGCGTATTTTTTCTGTTGCGGCCGTGGCCGCTGCATTGTTGCAAGGCTGCATGTTTGCCCCAGGCCAATATATGGATACCGCGGCGTTGACCGAGGAGGGCGGGGCTGAAAACAGTCGGGTGGATTTAATTCCTATCACGCCAAAGTTGCTCGCCATGGACGCGGCAACCCAAGTGCCTTATTCCATACCAGCGGAACTATTAAGTTATAAGCCTGGCCCCTATTTGATCGGCGCCAATGACGCGCTGTATATCACCGTGTGGGATCACCCTGAACTCACCGCACCTTCCGGTCCACAGCAGCAGATCGACGCCAACGGGCGGCTGGTCAACCCCGACGGCAAACTGTTTTACCCCTATGTGGGTCCGCTGGTCGCCAAGGGGCGTTCGATTGAAGCGCTGCGCAATGAGATCACTGACAAGTTGCGCCAATACATCGACAGCCCACAGGTAGACGTCAGCGTGCTGCGTTTTGCCAGCCAGCGCGTGGTGGTGACTGGCGCTGTCGCCAAGGCGGGGCCGCTGCCGATCACCACCATCCCGATGAGTGTGATGGAGGCTGTCTCCACGTCGGGGATCGACCCGCTGAATGCCGACCTGTCGAACCTGACGCTCACCCGTGGCGGCAAGCGCTACACCCTGGACCTCGACACGCTCAACCTGGAGCAGTCGCGCTTGAACGACATTTACCTCAAGGACGGCGACCAGCTGTACCTGGCCTACAACGACCGCAAACGCATCTATGTGATGGGCGAGGTCATGCAGCCGCGTGCGCTGAGCTTCAAGACCCGCAGCATGAACCTTTCCGACGTGCTCGGCTCGGTGGGTGGGGTCAACCAGAACACCTCCAACGCCGACGCCATCTATGTGATCCGCGGCGCGCAGAATATCGCGGCAGAGCCGGCCAAGGTGTTCCAGCTGGAAGCGGCTTCTCCTTCCGCCATGGCCCTGGCCACGCGCTTTGAGGTGCAGCCTCAGGATGTCGTGTTTGTCGGCCCCGCCAATATCACGCGCTGGAACCGCTTTATCAGCCAGTTGATCCCTTCCGCCACGATCGTCGGCATCGGCGCGTCCACTCAGAACAACCTGAGCGAAGTCAGCAACCGATAGGGTGGAACCTGCGTGAACACTCTTAAAATCGCTACTTACATGGGGTTGGCGTGGCTGCTGGGTGGCTGCAATCCGCTGATGACCGCCTCCCTCGACACGTTCAGGGCGGCCGTGGCCGGGCCCGCGCCGCTGGTGTTGACCCAGGCGCAGGTGGATGCCGTGCCGTTCCCGCAGATCAAGGTCACCACAGTGTCCAGCCAAGGGGTGATGGCGCTGATTCGCCAGCGCGGCGACCTGCAATTCTGGGTGGCGTCGGGCAAGCAGGTGCTGCTGATGCGTGACGGCCTGGTGGTGCGCACGGTTGGCCTCGGTGCCGAGCTGGATGGCACGCACTGGCAGGGGCAATCACCGTTTCAGCTGGGGTTGCACCGTGTGCCGGATGGCTATCGCAGTACGCGGCAAATCGATTGGGTGGGTGGCTATCGCATGGGTATCCCACTGACCAGTCGCATGACGCGCAAGGGCATCGAAACCATCGAGATTCTCGACAAACCCTATGCCTTGTTACGGATCGACGAAGACGTTGAAGGCGCTGGTTTTAAGGCGCGCAACCGTTACTGGGTCGACCCCGCCGACGGTTTTATTGTGCAGAGCGAGCAGCACCTTTCGCCCAGCCTGACCCTGACCATCACCCAGTTGCAACCCACCCGTAAGGACGCCCGATGACCCGTCGAACCCTCACGGCGCTGGTCCTGTTGTGCAGCTGTGCCAGTGTGAGCCAGGCCGCCATGACGGTCAGCGGCCAGGTACGCAACCCAGGCCCCATTGCGCTGCAAACCGGGGCACGCTTGTTGGAGGTGATCACGGCGGCGCAACCGGATGCCGAAGGCTATTGGCTGGGCGCTGCCTGGCTGCATCAACCGTTGCTTGAAGGTCAGGCGCGGCTCAAGGCCGGCGTGTTGTTTGACCTGCAAACCCTGCACCAGGCCGCGTTGGCGGCGGGGCACGTAGGTCGTGCCGCTGTTGCCGCGCAGGTGTATCAACAGGTGCAGGCCTTACCGGTGACCGGCCGCCAGTTGGCGGTGCTGGACCCGGTGGCGGTGGAGGTCGGTTTTGCGCCGAACCTGCCGGTCAGCGAGGGCGACCGCCTGGTGTACCCGCCGAGGCCTGACAGCGTGCGTGTGCTGGGCGCGGTGGCCGCGGCGTGCACCTTGGTATTTCAGCCACAACAGCAGGCGCGCGACTACCTCGCCGCGTGCCCGCCATCCGTGGAAGCGGACGCCGATTACCTGTGGCTGATCCAGCCCGACGGGCAGGTCACGCGCCTGGGCGTTGCCCCCTGGAACCGCGAAGACGGCGCAGCCCCCGCGCCCGGCAGCACCCTGCTGGTGCCGATTCGCAGCGATGACCTGGACCCGCTCACCCCTGAACTGAATCAGCAATTGGCCGAGTTTCTCGCCACCCAACCCCTGGCCGAGGTCACGCCTTGAAATTATGTATTGCGGCCGTGCTGCTGGTGCCCTGTGGCGTCGCGCATGGCGATCCCCGTTACACCCAAAGCGATTTTGGCGGGGTGGGATTGCTGCAAACCCCCACCGCACGCATGGCGCCCGCCGGCGAGCTGAGCATCAACGCCAACCGCACCGAGCCCTATAGCCGCTACAGTTTTTCGGCGCAGCCGCTGGACTGGCTGGAAGGCACCTTTCGCTACACCGCGATCACCAACCGCCTGTATGGCGCCGAGTCGTTCAGCGGCGGCCAGAGCTACAAGGACAAGGCCGTCGACGCCAAAGTGCGCCTGTACCAGGAAAGCCATTGGCTGCCGGAAGTGGCGCTGGGGTTCATGGACCTGGGCGGCACCGGCTTGTTTTCCAGCGAGTACCTGGTGGCCAACAAGCGTTATGGCGATGTGGATTTCAGCGCCGGCATCGCCTGGGGTTACATGGGCAGTCGCGGTGATTTCGGCAACCCGTTGGGCGTGTTGGATGATCGTTATAACAGGCGGCCCACCGCCGAAGGTTCCGGCAGCTTTTCCAACGGCTATTTTCGCGGCCGGCCCGCGTTGTTTGGCGGGATCGCCTACCAAACGCCCTGGGCGCCGCTGAGCCTCAAGCTCGAGGTTGAAGGTAACGACTATAAGAACGAACCCCGGGACAACTCGTTTCGCCAGGACTCGCCGGTCAACCTGGGCCTGGTCTACAAGCTCGCCGACTCCATCGACGTGAGTGCTGCCTGGGAAAGGGGCAACACCGCGATGTTCGGGATCACCCTGCACACCAATTTTGCCAGCCGCAAGGCACCGGTAAAAACCTACGACCCGCCGGCCCCCCCATTGCCGGCCAAGGCACCGAGCACACCGCCCGACCAGGTGGACTGGGCGGCAGTCTCCCAGCGTCTGCATGACAATGCCGGCTACAACGTGCAGCGCATCACTCAACGCGGGCCGGAGCTGGTGGTGTATGGCGAACAGCAGCGCTACTTCCACAGCGCCAAGGCGGTAGGGCGTGCCAGCCGTATCCTGGACAACAGCGTGAACGACCAGATTGATTGGTTCACGTTGGTCAGCGAACGTTATGCCATGCCGATCGAGGAAACCAGCGTACCCCGCGAGACCTTCCGCGAGGTGGTCAACAACCGCGAAGACTTGCAGGACCTGCACCGTCAGGTCGAAGTCAATCGCGCCAGTGAACGCACGCAGACGCTGCTCTATACCCAACCGCCCAAGCCGTTCAGCTATGGCATCGGCCTTGGCTATAAGCAGAACGTCGGCGGGCCGGATGGCTTGCTCTACCAGGTTTCCGCCGATCTCGACGCCGAATACCGCTTTACCCGTAACACGTGGTGGAGCGGCTTGCTGAGCGTCAACCTGCTGAACAATTACGACGGTTTTACCTATGACGCGCCCACGGGTTTGCCCCGGGTACGTACCGACCTGCGCAAGTACATGACCAGCGCTGACGTCACCCTGCCGACCTTCCAGCTCAACCATGCGCAGCGCCTGGACCAGGACCTGTACGGCATGGTCTACGGCGGTTTGCTCGAGTCGATGTACGCCGGTGTCGGCAGCGAAGTGTTGTACCGGCCGATGGGCCAGGGCTGGGCCGTGGGGGCAGACCTGAACTACGTGCGCCAGCGCGGCTTCGAGCAGGATTTCAGCCTGCGCGATTACCGCACGGTGACCGGGCATATCACCGGCTACACGGACTTGCCGTTCAACCTGCAGGGCGCCTTGAGCGTCGGTCGCTACCTGGCCAGGGACTGGGGCGCGACGCTGGACCTTTCGCGGGAGTTCAACAATGGCGTGCGCATCGGTGCGTGGATCACCCGTACCAACGTGTCCAAGGAAGAGTTTGGGGAAGGCAGCTTCGACAAAGGCCTCTATCTGTCCATTCCGTTCGATGAGTTGATGAGCCTATCGACCATGCGCCGCGCCAACCTGGTGTGGGCACCGCTGACGCGTGACGGCGGCGCGCGGCTGAATCGCGCCTATTCGTTGCACTCGATGACGGATGGACGGGACAGTGAATTGTTCTACAAGAACATCGACAAGATGACGGAGTGAGGCGGGAAGGGGGGCTTGAAGGTCTAATCCCAGTCCGCCAAAGGCTAACACCGTACCTGTGGCGAGGGAGCAAGTACCTTTCGCCTTAGCGGCGGTTTAACTGACGGGTATCAGACTTGAACGTCCAGCTTTTCTGTCAGTAGATATCCTTGGACAGCAGCGTAAATGGCGTCTTCACCAGGATCTTGATATCCAGCCACAGCGACCAGGTATTGATGTAGAGCAGGTCGATATCGACGCGTTTTTGCATCTTCTCCAGTGTCTCGGTCTCACCCCGGCAACCATTGATCTGCGCCAGCCCCGTGATACCGGGCTTGATGCGATGACGCGCCATGTACGCGTGAATCTTCCCCGAGTAATAGTCGTTATGCGCAACGGCATGGGGCCGCGGGCCGACCAGGGCCATGTGCCCTTGCAGCACGTTGAACAGCTGTGGCAATTCATCGATGGAGGTACGCCGGATAAACCGGCCGACCGGGGTGATGCGCGAGTCGTTGCGGCTGGCCTGGCGTACCTCTTGGTCGTCATGCATGCGCATCGAGCGGAACTTCCATACCTTGATCACCTCGCCATTCCAGCCATGGCGGTCCTGTTTGAAAATCACCGGGCCGGGAGAGGTGAGCTTGATCAGCAGGGCGAACACCAACAATAACGGGCTCAGCACCAGGATCGCCAGCAAGGCCAGGCTCTTGTCCAGCAATGACTTGCTCAGGGCAGCGGTGGGGCGGCTGGTCAGCGGGCTTTCGTTGAGGAAGATCGCCGGCAACCCATCCACTTCGGCCACGCAATGATTGAGTAGCAGCATGTTGTTGAGGTCGGGCACCCAGATCACATCGACGCTGATTTCCAGCAAGTTGAGGTACAGCGCCTCGATGTGGGTGGCATCCTGCAACGAGTGAGTGATGTAGAGCCGGCGAATGCCGTGCTGCCGGATCAGTTGCGGTAATTGCGGCAGTTCGCCGAGTATCTGCGATTGCGCCTCCGACGCCGCATCGGCGTGGCTACCGACCAGTCCAACCAAAGGTGAACGCTTCTGGCGCGACAGCGTTTTGGCCAAGTCGACCGCCAGTTTGCCGGTGCCCACGATCAATGACTTGTGCCGCTGGTGAAGTTGGCGATGGTAATACCTGGACAGGCTGTGCAACGGGATATAACACAGTGCCAACAGTGGGTAACTGACTGCCGCCCACAACAGTAAAATTTCCAGAGGAAACAATGAACTGGCATTACAGGCAATGCCCACGGCAAACAATATACCTATGGTCAGCAACCAACCCATGAATAGTCGACCTAGGCCCACGCCATAATCGTCTTTCTTACTATACACATCACACAGGCTATACGCAGGCAGCGACGCCAGTATGGTAAAGGCGGCCAAGACACGATAGTTATATTCAAGTTGACCGGTTTTCAAGAAAACCAACATAAACAACAGTGTCACGACCAAACCCGATGCGAGCGTCCACTGGCCCCAGAACGTCAAACCCTTGGGCGTCAGGTTGCGATGCATTCTAGTGTTGTTCAGCATAGTTCTGCTCCCGGTGGTGAC
Source organism: Pseudomonas sp. H1_A03 (assembly GCF_054685145.1). Lineage (NCBI taxonomy): Bacteria > Pseudomonadati > Pseudomonadota > Gammaproteobacteria > Pseudomonadales > Pseudomonadaceae > Pseudomonas > Pseudomonas sp. H1_A03. The sequence continues at coordinate 4,891,140 of NZ_CP162829.1, read as the reverse complement.
CACGTGCGTGGTGGCAGGGTTTAATCACGCGGTGCAATACCGCACTAAAACGACAGGCACGCGCAAGCGCGTACCCGTGGATAGTAATGAACGGCAGGGAGCATTGGCTGACGACTTATAACAAGGCCAGCGAGATCTTATTAGAGGGTGTTATAAAAAGGCAGGTATCAATAGGCAGGGTGAGTGATAAAGTGTCAGTTGTCTTATAGTTATCGGCGTGACTGAGTCAGCTCGAGCGGCTTTTTGATTTTTTGGGTGAGGCAATAACCACGGTTTCTGACTGCACGAAACAAACGTTCGCCGTCGTTGGCCCGCTTGAACTTTTCTTGCAGTCGACTCAGGCACATTTCCAATCCGCGATATAACTCGGGCTCGCGCCCGATATTACGGATCAACTCTTCCTTGCTCACGACGCGCTCTTCATGATGCAACATTTTTTTAATCAATGCGGATTCAATGGTGGTCAAGGAGATGCGCAAGCCGCCCTTGACCAGGGTTCGGTCATGCTGGGTCAGCAGCCAGAAATCCTGAGACAGTTGAGTTCGCTCAGGGGTTATTTCCGCAGGACGAGTATGGTTTTTTGGCGTGCTGTCATGATCCTTTGGCGTGGGCATTCTGGATTCTTGTCGCACGGCGGTAGAAGAATGTAAGGGTAGCGTTATGGTATGGGTAATGACATAGGTGTTCAGCCGTGGGTGTTCACTGGGGCTGGAATGTCGATGGCTAACTCCGCGTTTTTTGTCGGCGACCTGCGTGGTTGCTGGCTCACCAATATCATAATGAAACAGCTCTGCATTGGGCGTGAAGTCCCGCAGTGCGATAGCGGGAACTGTCGGTGTAAAGGCGTATTTCTTGAGAGAACTCATGGTGTTCACCGGTATCAGGAAGATGCAGTTGTTATAAGCGGTCAGCAGGAGAGTAATAACCGCCCTGAAAGTATTCGAAAGGCAGGTTTTTAGCCAGAACGGCGCTGTCGGCAAATTCAACCGTGTCAGCAATGAAACATACCCGGGTCGCACTGATCAGCTCTAGCATGCGGTCGTAGAGCCGATCGAACAGATCGGAGCGTGTGTTGAGACTCAGCCGGAGCGCGGAATCCGGGAAGGGCATTTTTATATAGTCGTAAAGCTTGAGGTCGATCAACAGATCTGCCGGCTTTGTATCGAGTCTGTAATTATTGTAGGCAAGTGTGAGGCTGCATTGGTCTTTTAGTTTATATAGCTGGCGCACCATCGCCCTGCGTTCAACCGGACCGGGCAGGGCATCCAACGGGTTATCGATACTGAGGGTGAAGGGAAGTTTGTGCTTTTCCAGTGACTGGGCAGTCTGAATAATGCACGTATGAAAGTCTTCGTTCATTAATACGGCTTGATTAATCCGCAGGAACGTGTGGCTTACCGTTGGGTTCAAGGCATTGCGCCGTGCGCTGATACGCTGAAGTGCCTCGCTGTAGGCACTTTGAGGTAATGCCTGAGTGTCCTTGGACGTCAGGCTGATTTCATTGCCCCAGAGTGTATGGTTGCGGTCAACAATGGCTTGCCTGACAAGGTTGAAGTCCACACTGTGCGCAGGGGATATTCTCTCGCTATTCACGATTCGACCTCTCTTGGGCGGTTTGCAAATGGCTGGCGCAAATAAGACCGCGGCTTAGTTTGTATCCATAACCGCGGATATTCTGAATGATATTGTCACCGTAGTGTGCCTTGATTTTACTGCGCAATCGGCTGATGGATTTTTCCAGCGCGCGGGAGTCATAGTATTTGGTATTAAGTCCCATGACGGCGGCGATCTCATTGTGACTGAGTAGTCGACGCTGGATAAGCGCTTCCAATACTTTCATTTCAACAAAAGAGATTTCCAGTTTTTTGCCGTCACCGTGAATGCACATGCGGTCCTGATCGAGCACCAGGGCGCAACGATTCAGTCGTGCCGTCTCGCTGAGTAAGTCTTCAAACAGGCTCGATTTTTTTTCAGGGGATGTTTCTATCACTTTGATGCAGTAGTCCGCACCGGCCAGATAGTATTTGGTTTTACTCAAGGTCGAGGCAAAAGTGATAACGACGAATATCGTGCAGCCAGGGTTTTTATCTCGGGTTTTTCTTATTATCTCCAGCGTTTGATTGCTGGCCGAGGGGGTGTCGATTTCTATAATGATGGCACGGTAGTTTCCGTGGCTTTCGTGGGGGTCAACTAGTTGTTCGTAGTAACGTGTATCGACTTTTAAATCATCCGTTACAGTGCGAACTATGAGCGCTCGAAAGTCCTCCGATTTAGATTGAGTCCGTGCAATAGCGAGGACATTGGAAAAATGCATCACCTACTCCCTTTTCCGGCATGCAAGGCCGTCAGTTCAATCGCTGCTAGCGTTTAGATACTAATCGAATTGAATACGGCAAAACGTGACAAATTTTAACATTCGCCACTTTGTTTTTCAGAGAGGGAAGGGGTAATGCGCGGCTATTGCGAGGGTGTTTGTACGAACGTACACATATGCTAGTGCAAATTCTTAATGCTCGATAAGTATTTTAGACCAAACGCTTTTTTGGTGGAATCGGGTAAACCCTTGCATCGCTAGTGGCAAGGGGGGACTGGATTAAGCCTGCGACGCTTCGGCGAACTCATCGATTGCGGGGCTGCGCGGTCATGCCCACACGTTAGCCAGCAACGTCGGCCAGGGCGATCTACGGCTGGCCCAGACCAGGTGCAACCGACGCCGGGGAGGGGCTGTTGTGCAGGTTGCCAACACTCAAACCTGCTCCTCCTCCCGCAACTGCACACTCATGTCATCACAACTTTGCGCCCAGTCGCTGAGCCATTGCGGCATTGGCGGTGACGCTTCATCCAGCCCCAGTTCACGTAAAAAATCCGCTGGGGGCAGGGTGCCCTTGGCCGAGCGGAACAACCCGCGCATCACCACTACGCCGACCACCCGGCCCTTACGGACAAAACGGTGTTCCATCAGGCTCCATTTGTGGTCCCAGCCGAGCATGCGGGTGTGCACCTCAAACACGTCGAACAGCTTCAACTCCCGGCGGAACTTGCCCCAGGTATCGCCCACGATGGGCAGCGCTTTGTTGCGCAGCGCCACGCGAAAGGCGCCGGTGCGCAACACAAAATCCATCCTTGCGACGTCCGCCAGGGAAAAGTAGCGGCCATTGGTGACGTGCCGGTTGATATCCAGGTCCAGCGGCCAGACGCGCATGCGCACCACGGTGGTGGCCAGGCCATGGACAGGTTTGCGCCAGGGGCGCCGGGACAGCATGAAGAGCAAGCGAAACCAGAGATTCATCAAGGCACCAGACAGTTGATCAGTGGCAGCACTGTAAAGATGTGGAATCGGCTAAGGTAGGTGCACAAATGACTTATTACCTGCGAAAAGCGCAACAGGGCTCCTTTCATGCACATTACCTTGCTCCTGGCCGATCGTTGTTCTGCCGCCAGTGCCACCTTGGCGCTGGAGATGCTCAGCGCCGCCAACCTGTTCGCCGACAGCCCACCCTTCGACGTGGTCGTTGCCTCCTTGGACGGCCAGGCCGTGGAGGCTTGGGGCGGGCAGTGCTTGCAGGTGGACCGCGCGGTGGCGCAGATCGCGCAGACCGACCTGGTGCTGATCCCAGGTTTTTTGTTCACATTGAAGGAGGCCCTGCCGAACTTTCCTGCCTACGCAGCCTGGTTGCGCGAACAGCATGCACGCGGCGCGGTGTTGGCTTCGATGTGCACCGCAGCGTTTTTGCTGGCTGAGTGCGGTGTTCTACAAAACCTGCGCGCCACGACTCACTGGGCGTTTGCCGACCTGTTTCGACGACGCTACGCGGACGTGAACCTGGATGACGCGCAGATCCTCTGCGAAGAAAACCGTGTGATCACCAGCGGTGGGGCAAGCGCGGCGATGGACTTGATGTTGCATCTGATCCGTCGTTTCGGCTCTCCGGAACTGGCCCACACCTGTGGTAAATACTTGCTGATCGATAATGTGCGTAGCGAACAGTCGGTATATGCCATGTGGTCGCTGCCCAAAAGCCATGGCGATGGCGAGATCCTGCGCGTGCAGCACTGGCTGGAGCAGCACTTTGCCGAGGCCTTGGTCATTGACGATGTGGCCCGGCGCTTTGGGTTTGGCGTGCGCAATTTCAAGCGGCGTTTTAAGGACGCTACCGAGTACACCCCGATTGCCTACCTGCAAACCCTGCGCCTGGAGCGGGCCAAGCAAATGCTGGAATCGACCCGCATGACCCTGGAAAGCATCACCTACGCGGTGGGTTACGAAGACAGCAATTCTTTCCGCCGCCTTTTCCAGCAACGGGTGGGCCTGTTGCCGGCGGCGTATCGCAAGAAGTTCCTCGCCCATCCAGGTTGATTCAGCGCCGTAACTGCGGTTCGCCCTCGATGCAGGCCACCAGGAACTCCATCACCACCTTTCATTACGACGATGGCCGATTCGCCGACCATGTGTTGCAGTTTTCGCGCCTGCCGCACACGCGGTTTGATCGTTAACTATGGCAATGTTTCGGGCTCGCTGACGGACCTCGACCCGATTGAACTGGGCGAAGCCGGGTCGTTATTTTTGACGCGGCCACGGCTGGCCGACCACATGGCCGATGGGGCCACTGTGCAGCGACGCGCCAATGCGATCTTTGCGGCGATGCTCGAAGGGGCTTTGACGGTGGATATCGAGGGGCATTACACGCTGGAGACCGTGCAGCAGGTGCACGAACGCATCGAAGCGCGGCAACAGGTCGGCAAGGCGGTGCTGTGGGTGGACCGTGAGTTGCATTAATAGCGGGCGAAAAAAAACCGGCTGATCAGGCCGGTTTGGGGTTCCCGCAAGCAGCGGGAGGTTAAGCGTTGTTGCCTTGCAGACGATCAGCACCGCCTTCAGCCAGACCGCGTTCTTGCAGACGATCAGCACCGCCTTCAGCCAGACCGCGTTCTTGCAGGCGATCAGCACCGCCTTCAGCCAGACCGCGTTCTTGCAGACGATCAGCACCGCCTTCAGCCAGACCGCGTTCTTGCAGGCGATCAGCACCGCCTTCAGCCAGACCGCGTTCTTGCAGACGATCAGCACCGCCTTCAGCCAGACCGCGTTCTTGCAGACGATCAGCACCACCTTCAGCCAGACCGCGTTCTTGCAGACGATCAGCACCGCCTTCAGCCAGACCGCGTTCTTGCAGGCGGTCAGCACCGCCTTCAGCCAGACCGCGTTCTTGCAGGCGATCAGCACCGCCTTCAGCCAGACCGCGTTCTTGCAAGCGATCAGCACCGCCTTCGGCGACACGGCGGTCCAGCAGGCGGTCCGAACCACCCTCTGCAACACGACTTTCGATCAGGCGATCCGAACCGCCTTCAGCAACCACTGGGTGAGCAAATGCATTTGCAGCAAGTACCGAGAAAGCGAAGCTAAGCAAGATTTGGCGTTTCATGATGGTGTGCTCCGAGTGTTTTAGTTTGGGTGTTGCCTGGTATGGGTTTGATGGTACGCGTTGCATTTTTTAAGAGAACTTCATTGGGCTGATGGTGACTATCGACGCCAGCGATGGCTCGTGTTGGCGGGCCATCGCGGGGCCGGTCATGGCATCTGCGGCAATTCCTGTGGGCGCAGGTCGAACACCAGCACTTCGGCGTCTTCACCCTGGCTCAAGCGGATCTGCCGCTCATCCCGTACCCGAGCGCCATCGCCTTCCTGCAAGCGCTGGCCGTTCACTTCAACGCTGCCCCGGGCCACATGGATGTACACGTGGCGGTCCGGCGGCAGGTTCAGGGTTGCGGCTTCGTCACCGTTGAACAGCCCGGCATACACCCGTGCGTCCTGACGCACGCTGAGGGCGCCGTCATTGCCCTCTGGCGAGATGATCAACTGCAGGCGCCCACGTTTCTGCGCCTCGCTGAAGTGCTCCTGCTGGTAGCGCGGCTCGGCGCCGGCCACCGCGGGCACGATCCAGATTTGCAGGAAGTGCACGCCACGGCTTTGGCTGTGGTTGAACTCGCTGTGGGCTACACCGCTGCCGGCGCTCATCAGTTGCACGTCGCCAGGGCGGATCACCGAGCCGGTGCCCAGGGTGTCCTTGTGTTCCAGGGCGCCTTCGAGCACATAGGAGAAAATCTCCATGTCGCGGTGTGGGTGCTGGCCGAAGCCTTTGCCAGCGGCGACGCGGTCATCGTTGATCACCAGCAGGTCGGAAAACCCTTGTTCATTCGGGTTCCAGTAGTTGGCGAACGAGAAGGTGTGGAACGACTTCAACCAACCGTGATTGGCGGCGCCGCGTTCGGAAGCTTTGCGAAGGGTCAACATGGTCTTGTCCTCAAGTGGGAGCGGGCTGCGACATGCAGGGCTCCGTCGTTGAGAAAGAGATTAATGGTTACTGGACGGTTGATTAAGAAGGTGGATTCTGAATAACTGTCGCTTATGAGTTGACAGTCTCAGGCATGGCATACTGTCCGCCGTTTTCCTTTTTTGATGGACCTTTCCCTGTATGAAAACCGTGGCCATGGCGCTGTTTCCGGACTTCCTCCTGCTCGACATGGCCGGGCCGCTCGAAGTGTTCTCCATTGCCAACCGCTACCTGCCGGCGGCCGCGCACTACCAGATCCTCACTATCGGCACCGAGCCCGGCCCGTTGCGTGCTTCCAACGGCGTGATGGTGCAGACCGATCTGCTGCTGGACCAGGCCCTGGATGCCTACGACTTGCTGCTGGTGCCCGGCGGGCCCGGTGCCTATAACGAATGCCACCCCGCGCTGTTGCCCTGGCTCAAGGCTGCGGCCCCACGGGCGCGGCGCTTCGGCTCGATCTGCACCGGTGCGTTCGTGCTGGGGCATGCAGGCCTGCTCGACGAGCACCGTGTAACAACCCATTGGCACTACACCGAACGGCTGATCAAGGCGTTTCCCAAGGCGATTGTCGAGACGGATCAAATCTACTTGCAGGACGGGCGCTTGATCACTTCGGGTGGCGTCACGGCCGGTATCGACCTGGCGTTGTCGGTGGTGGCCCAGGACCATGGCAAGCAAGTCGCGGTGGACGTGGCCAAGGTGCTGCTGGTGGTGATGAAGCGCCAGGGCGGCCAAGCTCAGTTCAGCCCGATGACAGCAGCGGTTGCGCCCCAGGAAACCGCGATTACCCGCGTGCAGAACTATGTCCTGGCGCATTTGGAGCAGCCTTTCACCATCGAATCCATGGCCGAGCTGGCCGGCATGAGCGCACGCCATTTTGCGCGGCTGTTTGCCAAGGATGTGCAAATGACGCCCATGGCGTTCCTGCAAGGTGCGCGCATCGACCGCGCCCGGCAGTTGCTGGAATCCACCGACCTGCCGCTCAAGACCGTGGCTTTCCACGCAGGCTTCGGCAGCGTGCGGCATATGCGCTTTTTGTTCAGTGAGAAGCTGGGCCTCAACCCGACCCAATACCGACAGCAGTTCAGTTAACGACAGAATGTCCGTCTCGCGCACCCGATTGTCCGTGTCGCTCCCCGTTCCAGCATTGTCCTGTCATCGCCAACTGGCAAGATAGCGTCAAGCCCATGGAAAAGGATGCGCAAACGCCCAAGGCCGGGTGTTTCAGCGCGATGACCCACATGAATAACCCTCAGGCGATTGACGCTGATGGCACGGTCCGCTTCGGCGCCTATGTCTTTCACCGGCAACAGCGGTTGGTCAGCAAGGCCGGCTGGCCCGTACCCTTGGGCGGACGTGCGCTGGATATCCTCACGGCGCTGCTCGAAGCGCCTGGGCAGTACATCAGCAAGGCCACCTTGATCGAGCGGGTCTGGCCGAACAGCGTGGTGGAAGAAAACAACCTGCGCGTGCACATCGCCGCACTGCGCCGCGCCCTCGATGGGCAACGCTTCATTCTCAACGACCCGCAGCGCGGCTACTGTTTCACAGCACCTGTACAGGACGCGGTACACGTCATGCTGCCCCGGCACAATCTGGCAGCACGGCTCAGCCCTGTGATTGGCTGCGATGAACTGTTGGGTGTGCTGGTGCGGCGCCTGTCGGGGCAGCGCCTGATGACGCTCACCGGGTGCGCCGGCGTAGGCAAGAGCACCTTGGCCCTGGCGCTGGCCGAGCGCGTATTGCCGCGTTATCGGGACGGTGTGTGGTGGGTCGATCTGGCCACCGTGGAAGCGCCGATGAGTATGCTGTGCCACCTGGCCACCGCGCTGAACCTTGAACCGAGCGCCAGCGCTACCGAGTTAAGCCGTCAATTGACCTCCCGCCAGCTGTTACTGGTGCTCGACGGCGCCGACCCTCTGCTCGGCGCCTGCCGTCACCTGGTGCGGGTGCTTGGCAAAACAGCGCCTCAAGTCAGTGTGCTGGTGAGTAGTCGTGAGGCCCTGCAAGTCCACGGCGAATGGGTGCAGCGCGTGCCCCGGCTGGCGGTGCCTGCACCGTCGGCACTGAGCAGTGTTGAACAGGCGATGGCCTATCCGGCCGTGCAATTGTTCGTTGCCCGCGGGCGTGCCAGTCAGCAGGGCTTCGTGTTGCGGCCCCAGGACCTGGCGCCGCTGCGGGATATCTGCCGACGCCTGGATGGCATTCCCCTTGCCCTGGAACTGGCGGCCGCTCAAGTGGATGCCCTGGGTGTGCGCGGGCTGCAGCAGCAACTGTGCAAGGGCTTGCAGGTGCTGACCCGCGGCCGCCGTACGGCAGTGGAACGTCACCAATCCCTGACCGCCGCCCTGGACTGGACCTGCGAGCGCCTGAGCCTGCCGGAGCGCTGGCTGTTCCTGCAATTGGGGTTGTTCAAGATGGCGGTAACCTTGCCCACCTTGAGTGAACTGGTCGCCGGCACCGAGCTGGAACACGCCGATCTGTCCTACCTGCTGAGGCGTCTTGTCGGCGTGTCGTTGCTGACCCTCGAGCCCGGCCCCGGCAACCCGCGTTACCGTCTGCTCAATTGCGTGCGCAGCTATGCCCTGGCACAACTGCGCGATCCGGAGCAGGTGGCGCGTTTGCAGCAGGGTTATGGACATTACCTGGGACCGTTTTCAGGCCGGCCGTTTGTCCTCAAGCTCGTCGAGCAGGCTGCGTACGCGAACTAGGTCCTGGGTGGCGAAGCCTTCGGTGAATCGCGCGTAGATTGAACTCAACAGGTCGCGTGCAGCTTGCTCGCGACCTTGGGACAGCCACAGCCGCGCCAATGATGTCGCGCAACGCAGCTCCCAGGCGAGCGCGCCTTGCTGGTGCGCCAGCGCCAGGGCATCGTGCAGCAGTGCTTCGGCCGCGTGGGTATCCGCCATGCTGTTGGCGCGTACCCGCAGAATTTCCGGCGCGCACCAGCCCGCGTCGCCTGTGCGTGCGCGGTCGAAGGCAGGCTCATCGACCGTGTGTGCACCGAGCGTGATCAGGGTGTCCTCGATCAGCCCCAAGCCTTGCCAGTCTTTATGCCCGAGGATGCCGGCGTAGTGCCCCGCCCACGTCTGGAACAGTTGCACCGAATGCTTGTGCGCGTGTTCCAGCAACAATGCCTGCAGCGTCTGAGCGCTGTCCTCTTCACCGTTGTAGCGGGCGATCACCACGCCTGCCAGGGCCAGGGTGTAGCAGATGGAAGTGCCATGATTGATTTGCAGCGCCAGTTCCAACGCCTGGCTGGCGGTACGCCAGGCTTGCTCGGGGAAACCTTGCAGCCAGAGGATTCGCGCCAATACGGTCAGGGAGGCAACGTTTTGGTCGTATTGCACGCCAATCCCGTGGGCGAACCGGTTGAGGTGGCCGCTGTGCGCCATGCGTTGGATCAATTGTTCGGCGTTATGCCGGGCGAGTGCCTGATTGCCGTTGTAGTGCTGCGCCAATACCCGCAGGCGTTGAGCGCTCAAGTCCAGTAGCGGGTCAGTGCGTGGGTCGAGGCGATCAAATTGCATGCTCTGCGCCAACGCCTGGCGATAGCGGCCTGCGCACAAGTTCACCGCCAGATGACCGGAGATGGCGCGCATTTGGCCAGCGACATCCTGGCGTTCCTCAGCCAGGCGCTGAGCCCCGACAAAGGCTGCGATGGTCTGGGGAGCAGCCCCCATGGCGTGGTAAGACAGGCTGCCCAGCGCCAATTGCAGTTGCATTGTCAGTTGAGTGCAGGGCGTACGGACCTGCTCAATCAACGCCAGCGCCTTGCCCACATACAAGCCGTGTTCCCGGAGCAACGACAACTCTTGCCAGAGCGGCATTGCGCTGACCGTCAAGCGGACAGCCAACAGGTGTTCACCGCCCTGTCCAAGTCCCCAGTCGAGCGCGGCGCGGACGTCTTCGCGCAGCGGTGCGTAGCGGTCGATCCAGGGCTGGGTCGCGATCAGCTCCCAATCGCCGCGCGCCTGCTCCATCAGTGCCAGGCAGCGCGCTGCATGGCGCTCGCGGGTGGCGTCGAGCTCATGGGCAACGCTGAGTTTTTCCAGGGCGTAGGTGCGCGTGATGTCCAGCAGCCGATAGCCCATCTCGTCATCACCGGCCTCCACATTGAGCAAGGATTTGGCCACCAATTGCGTGATCGAACCCAGCACCTCAGCCGGCGCCACCTGTTCCCCGGCAATCACCGCTGCGGCGCTCGCCAGGCTGAACCCACCTCGGAACACCGCCAGGCGCCGCAGGCAGACTTGCTCGCAGGCGGTCAGCAGCTCAAAGCTCCAGTCCAGCGTGGCGCGCAGGGTCTGATGCCGCGGCAGCGCACTGCGTCGGCCACGGGTGAGCAGGCGGAAGTTGTCTTCCATCTGCACCAGTAGCCTGGGCAGGCCGAAGCGTTCGATTTGCGCCGCCACCAACTCGATCGCCAGGGGGATGCCGTCCAGGCGCTGACAGATATCAATCGCCAGCGGCAGTTCGGTTTCACTCAGTTCAAAACTGTCCTGATGGGACATGGCCCGCTCGATCAACAATTGCAGGGCCGGGTAGCCCAATGCCTGGGCGCGGTTACCGGTGGCAGGCGGGCAGGCCAGGGGTTCCAGGCGCTGCACGTACTCGCCCTCGGCGCGCAATGCCTCGCGGCTGGTGGCCAGGATGTTCAGCCTGGGCGCGTGGCGCAGCAAGGTTTCGCTGATCAGGGCGATGTCATCGAGCAGGTGTTCGCAGTTGTCGATCACCAGCAGCAACTGGCGCTCCTGCAAACTGCGGGCGAATGTGGCCAATGGTTCGTGCTCGACGTGGGTCAGGTCGAGCAGGGCGGCGAGATTGGGCAGGATCATCGATGGCGCGCTCAGCGGCGCCAGGTCGAGCAAGCGAATACCGTCGCGGTAATGCCCGATCAGCAATTCCGCCACGCGCAACGCGACGGTGGTCTTGCCGATGCCGCCGGCGCCGGTCAGGGTGATGAAGCGTTGTTCGGCCAGTTGTTGCACCAGGCTGTCGATCAGGGCCTGGCGGCCGATCATCCGGGTGCGGCGCAAGGGCAGGTTGTGGCACGGGCTTTGGGGAGCGCCGTCGGTGGGTAGCGTCATCGGTTCGATGCTCAGTGGCGCAACAAAACTGTAGCCGCGCTGGGCCACGGTGACGATATAGCGCTGCCCGGCCTGGCCGTCGCCCAAGGCCTTGCGCAACGCCGCCATGTGCACGCGCAGGTTGCCGTCCTCGACCACGCTTTTCGGCCAGACCCGGGCGATCAGTTCCTGCTTGCTCACCACATTGCCGGCCTGCTCCAGCAGGATCAGCAGGATATCCACTGCCCGCCGTCCCAGGCGCAACGGGCGACCCGCCTCCAGCACCAGGCGTTGGCGCGGGTGGATGCGGTAAGGGCCGAAATGCACGGCCTGATCGCTGAGGTCACTCATGGGTGGCCATGCTCGGGAGGGGGAGCGGCCAGCATATTCCAGGTCCGTACAGACCACTAGGCAGCAATCACTTGAGGCTTGTGGCGCGAGTGGTGATTTCGCCAGGTCATCGGGTTGACGCCCTCGCTGCGGGTGAACATATGGCAGAAGTGCGCCTGGTCGCAAAACCCGCACTCCAGGCTGATTTGCGTGAGGCTCAAGGAGGAACTGGTGATCAATTCCTTGGCTCTCTGGATGCGCTGTTGGCGGATCCACTCCTGCGGCGACAGCCCGGTGCTGCACTTGAAGGCGCGTGAGAAATGGCTGCGCGACAACGCACAGGCCTGGGCCAGGTCGGCAATGGCCAGGCTTTCGCCGAGATTGGCCAGGATCAATTGCTTGGCGATACGCTCGCGCCGGGGGCATAGGCCACCGGTGGCGGATAAACGAGGGGCATATTGCTCGAGTCGGGCCATGACAAATATCCGCAGTCGATGGGAGCGTTCCCGTTGAATGGATGCAGTGTAGACGCCGCTAATCTTGTTGCCGGACCGCCCGGCTGACGAGTTAATCGTTGTTAATTTCGTCAGGTGCCGGCCTGGAAAAGACAGCACAGCCATGCAATCCCAACTGCGCTTCGTGTGTTTATCTGTAGGCTCTCCAATCGTTTGGATACCACCATGAACCGCAACGACCTGCGCCGCGTCGACATGAACCTGCTGGTGATTTTCGAAGCGCTGATGTTCGAGAAGAACCTGACCCGGGTCGCCGAAAAACTCTTCATGGGCCAACCCGCGGTCAGCGCGGCGCTGGGGCGTCTGCGCGATTTGTTCGACGACCCTTTGCTGCTGCGCAACGGGCGGGGCATGGAGCCCACGCCACGCGCGCTGGCGATACTCAAGGAGTTGCAACCGGCGATGGACACCATTTCCGGCGCGGTCAGCCGTGCCAAGGATTTTGATCCTTCCACCAGCTGTGCGGTGTTCCGCATCGGCCTTTCCGACGACGCCGAGTTCGGCCTGTTCCCGCCACTGCTCAGCCAACTGCGCGAAGAGGCCCCAGGCATCATCGTGGTGGTGCGTCGGGCTAATTACTTGCTGATGTCATCGTTGCTGGCCAGTGGTGAGATATCCGTTGGCGTGAGCTACACCACCGAACTGCCGGCGAATGCCAAGCGCAAGAAGCTGCGGGACATCCCATGCAAGGTCCTGCGTGGGGACGACGGCGCCGAGCCGCTGACCCTGGATGACTACTGTGAGCGGCCCCATGCGATGGTGTCGTTTTCCGGGGACTTGAGCGGCAATATTGACCTTGACTTGGCGCGCATTGGCAGGGCGCGACGGGTGGTGCTGGCGGTGCCGCAGTTCAGCGGCTTGCGCGCGTTGCTGGCGGGCACGCAGATTATCGCGACGGTGCCGGATTACGCGGCGTGTGCGTTGACCGAGGGCACGGCGTTACGGGCGGAGGATCCGCCGTTTGCGATCGAGGCGGCGGAGTTGTCGATGGTGTGGAGCGGGGTGCATGACAATGACCCGGCGGAGCGGTGGTTGAGGGGTAGGATTGGGGAGCATATGGCGCGGGTGGTTTGACCTTCTGGGTACATATCCGTTATTTGCGTAACGGCGGCTTATGGTTCCGCCCTTACGGCGGGTCACTTTCGAAAAGCGCGAAAGTAACCAAAGCGCTCTTGCCCCAACACTCGGCACCTCGCCTAGGCTCGGTGTGCCCTCACTCCGGCTTTGGAGCGTGGGCCGCCGCGCTGGGCCAAGGATGGCCCATCGCGGCGGCCCACGGATTCAAGCCGGAGTGAGGGCATGTCGAGCCTAGGCGAGACACCGAGTGGTGGGGCAAGAGCCCTTTTGGTTACTTTTGGGGCTCTTTTCCAAAAGTGACCCGCCGTAAGGGCGGAACCATAAGCCGCCGTTACCCTAATAACGGATATGTACTCACCCCCACCCCAAGAAAATTGGTCACCCACTCTTCCCCAAAATTGGATATTCCTCCCCAACGCCCCGGTGACTAACCTAGCCGCCAACCCCACCGTTCCGGAGCAATACCATGCAAACCCGTACCGATTTCTACACCGCCTCCCCAGACGCGATGAAAGCCATGCTCGCCTTGGAGGCCGCCGTCGGCAAACTGTCCATCGAGCTGCCATTGCTGGAGCTGATCCGCCTGCGTGTGTCGCAGATCAACGGTTGTGCCTTCTGCCTCGACATGCACACCGCTGATGCGCGCAAAGGGGGCGAGACCGAGCGGCGCCTGTACACCGTGTCGGCCTGGCGTGAAACGCCGTTTTTCACACCGCGTGAGCGCGCCGCGCTGGCCTGGGCCGAGAGCTTGACCCTGCTGAGCCAGACCCACGCCCCGGATGAAGATTTCAACGCGCTGGCCGCCGAATTCAGCGCCCAGGAGCAAGTCGACTTGAGCGTGGCCATCGCCACCATCAACAGCTGGAACCGCCTGGCGGTAGGTTTTCGCAAGATGCCGAAGTAACCCGTCAGAAATTGACCGACGCACTCAGGCGCGCCGTCAATGGCGCGCCTTGGAACAGGTAGTCATCGCCCATGTACTCGCCCGCGTCGCGCCAGTAGCGCTTGTCGAACAGGTTGTCGACGCTCAGGCGGAACACCGTCTCATAGCCGTCCACCTTGGTGGTGTAGCGGCTACCCACATTCACCACCGCGTAATCGCCCACTTCCACCTTGCCGGTGCGGTTGGCGGACTTCTTGGCGCTGTATTGCACGCCACCCAGCACCGCGAGGCCATTCACCCACGGCAAGGCATAGTCGGCATACACGCTGGCACGCAGCTTGGGCACGTTGATCGCCTGGTGACCTTCGTACTCCGGCGTGCCGCTGCCGGTGACCCGCGCACGAATCGCCGCCACGCTGGTTGCAATTTGTAGGCGGTCGGTGGCCCAGCCGTTGGCCGACAACTCCAGCCCGGTGTTTTTCTGCTCGCCTTGTTGCACATAGGTGAAGTTGCCCGCGCCGTCGGGCTGGGCGTACTGGTAGGCCTGGCGGGTCTGGAACACGGCGGCGGCGAAGCTGATGCGGCGCCAGTCGTACTTCACCCCGGCTTCGATTTGCCGTGAGGTGGTCGGGGCCAGGGTTTCATTGGCGTTTCTGGCGTACCAGGGGGCGGTGCCGCCCAGGGACAGGCCCTTGCTGTAGCTGGTGTAAAGCGAGAGGTTGTCCACCGGCTTGTAGATAATCGATGCCTGGGGCAGGAACACATACCGTTGAGTGTGGCGGGCTTCATTGCCGTTATCGTCAAAGGCGCGCTCATCCAGGCGCACTTCACGGCCGCCAAGAAGGGTTTGCCAGTGCTCGTTGAAGCGAATGCGGTCGCTGGCAAACAGGCCGTATTGGCGGCTGTCGAGGTTGCGATGGCTGTCATTCAATGGGACGTCAGTCGGTGTAAAAGTCGGGGCGTCGGCGTTGATATTGCCGCTGCCGATCCACTCGTTGACTGGTTTGCGCTTGTCGATCACGCGGCGAAACGCGCTGGTACCGAAAGTCAGTTCATGGCCCAGGCCGGCGGTGTCGAACAGCCCGGTCATTGCCGCTTGTACTTCATCGTCGCGACGGGTGTCGTCCGGGCTGCGGTAGTCGTAGATGTCGTAGTTGCCTTCGGGCGTGAAGGTGTTGCCAACGCCGCTGGTGGCGCCACCCCAGGCAAACGAACTGTAGTCATCGATCACCACCTTGCTGCGGGCGGCACTGACACTGCCTTTCCACTGGTCGCTGAAACGGTATTCAAACTTGCCGTTGAGGTTCAGTGATTCAATGCCCACCTGCCTGGAGCCGCTTTGGTGCCCCAGCAGTTTTTTCGGCGAGGCGTCGTGTGGAACCTCAGTGCCGCCCAACAACTGGTAACCCGGCACCGAGCGCTGTTGCTTGTCCTGGTATTCGGCATCCAGTTGCAGCACCGCATCGGGGCTGATGTTCCAGTCGAAGGCCAAGGAGACGAAATCGCGCTGGCCATTGGCGTGTTCGACATAGGCATTGAGGTCTTCATGGGCCACGTTGGCGCGCAGGCCGAACTGCTGCTCGCTGCCAAACCAACCGCCGACGTCGGTGGCGATGTAGCCGCTGCCGCGATCGTCGGTGGAGACGGTCACCGAGCGCACATCTTCCGGGCGCTTGGTCACGTAGTTGATCACGCCGCTCGGCTCGGAGATCCCGCTCTGCAAGCCCGCCAGGCCTTTGAGTACTTCCACCTGCTGCTTGTTTTCCAGGGCGACGTTTTGCTCGCCGGTGATGGTGCGCCCGTTGATCTTGTAGCTGCTCGCCGCGTTTAGCGAGAAGCCGCGCACCACGAAGTTTTCGTAATAACCGATGGGCGCATAGCTGTCGCCCACCGAGGCGTCGTTGCGCAGCACTTCACTGAGCAGGCGCGCTTGCTGGTCTTTGATCAGCGCGGCATTGATCACGCTGATCGACGCCGGGGTGTCCAGCAGCGGCGCGTCATCGAAGCCGCCCACTGAGGCGGTTTCACTGCGGTAGCCGGACTCATCCTGGCCCTGGACCTTCACCGCCGGCAGTTCAATTTCAGCCGCCAGGCTGCTACCGATGCCGCCGCTGAGTAGCAAACCGAGGGCGAAACGTGAGGTGACGACGGGACGAAAACGCAAAACCATGGGGGCAAGGCCTTAAAGCGCAGGGCGGGGGGCGCATAAACTAGGCATAACCGCGCACTTTTACAAGTTTTCGAGAATGGTTCGCGGCTTGAGACAATCCGTCTCAACCTTCCCACCGATCCCACTGCGCCTCGACAGGCCAAGGTGCACCTGCGATAGACAAGGCTTCCTTCATCATTCGCAGGAGATAGCCATGAGTATCGCTGGAAAAGTTGCGCTGGTAACCGGCGCCGGGCAGGGCATTGGCCGGGCCATCGCCCTGCGCCTGGCACAGGACGGTGCCGACATCGCCCTGGTGGACATCAATGGCGCCAAGCTCGAAGCGGTGGCTGCCGAAGTCGTGGCGTTGGGACGCCAGGCCTCGGTGTTTGTCGCCGACGTGTCCAAGCGTGAGCAAGTCGTGGCGGCGGTGGAGCACGCGCACCAGACCTTGGGTGGCTTCGACATCATCGTCAACAACGCCGGGGTCGCGCAGATCGACTCACTGCTGGACGTCAGCCCGGAACAGGTCGAGCGCACCCTGGGCATCAACGTGCAAGGCGTGCTCTGGGGCATCCAGGCTGCCGGCAAGAAATTCAAGGCGCTGGGGCAGAAGGGCAAGATCATCAATGCCTGCTCCATCGCGGGCCACGAAGGCTTTGCGCTGCTCGGCGTGTACTCGGCGACCAAATTTGCCGTGCGCGCCTTGACCCAGGCGGCGGCCAAGGAACTGGCCAGCGCCGGGATTACGGTGAATGCCTACTGCCCGGGTGTGGTGGGCACCGATATGTGGGTCGAGATCGACAAGCGCATGGCCGAGATTACCGGGGCTGAAGTGGGGGCGACGTACAAAAAGTATGTGGATGGGATTGCCCTGGGTCGCGCAGAAACGCCGAAGGATGTGGCGGGGTTGGTGTCTTATCTGGCAGGGCCGGACTCCGACTATATGACCGGGCAAGCTCCGCTGATTGACGGCGGCCTGGTCTACCGCTGATCCCCCAAGGCCTACTCGGTTGAATGTGGGAGCAGGCAAGCCAGCTCCCACATTTTTGGTCTCACTGTGTCAGGTGGTTTTGCCGGGCATGTCGATACCTAGCTGGTTAACTCGGCGATACAGCGTTGCCCTTGAGATGCCCAACGCCTGCGCCGTCGGCAACGGCTTCCAACGATGCCGAATCAACGCATCCAGCACCACCTGCCGCTCCGGACTCACGTTATCTTCCACCCGCGCCTCAACCTGATCCCCTCGCACCTCCACCGGCAGATCCGCCACCTGCAGCGTCCCGCCTTCACATACCGCACACGCATACGCCAGCACATGCCGCAATTGCCGCACGTTGCCCGGCCAGGCGTAACCCAGCAGCAGTTCCAGCGCTGCCTGGCCGATGCCCACCGCGACGCCGCTGTTGCGCGCTTCCTGCTCCAGTAGTCGATTGATCAAGGCCAGTTTGTCGGTACGCTCGCGCAACGGCGGCAGGCAGAAACGCGCGCAGCCGAGGCGAAAGTACAGGTCTTCACGAAAACGGCCCTCAGCGACCAACACCGATAAATCTCGGTGGCTGGCGCAGATCACCTGGATATCCACCGCGCGGGTTTTCGCCGCGCCCAGCGGCGCAACTTCCCCTTCGGCCATCACCCGCAGCAGGCGCGTCTGCAAGGCCAGGGGCATGTCGCCGATTTCATCCAGGAACAACGTGCCGCCATCGGCCTGTATCAACAGCCCCGGCATGCCTTTGCTGGAGGCGCCGGTGAACGCGCCGGCGACGTAGCCGAACAGCTCGCTTTCAATCAGGTTCTCTGGAATCGCCGCACAGTTCACCGCCACAAACGGCCCATCGCGACGGGCACTGCGCGCATGCAGTTGGCGGGCGAAGACTTCCTTGCCGGCACCGGTTTCACCCTGCACCAGCACGGGCAGGTTGCGGTCCTTGACCCGCACGGCCAGGCGCAGGTGCTCTTCCACGCGCGCATCGACCAGCGGGATCAACGCCGCACGCGCCGGTTTGCGGCGCGGTGCATTGACGCGTACATGCAGGGCGCCAGGCTCGCCAATCCAGTGCAGTTGCTGGGCCGATTGGTCGGTCACTGCGCGCAATGCATCCAGGTCGAACACTTCACCGATATGCTCCGGCACCTGGCCAAAGCGCAGGCGCAGGGCCTGGCGCGCTTTGCTATTGAGGGCATGCAAGCGACCGTCTCGGTCCCAGGCCAGCAGCAGGTCGGGCTGGCTGTCCACATAGCCGGGCGTGCTGTGGGCTTGCAGCACCCAATGCTCGCGGGCGCTGTGCATGAAAAACGCGTTTTCGATGGCCTGGGCACTCTGCGCCACCATCTGCCGCACCAAATGCTGGCTGCGGCGGTCATCCGGGGATTTGAACGCGGAGGCGTCCATCACCCCGAGCAGGTTGCCCTGAGGGTCGAAGATCGGCGCGGCGGAGCAGGTGAGGCCGATAAATGCCGCACGAAAGTGGTCGCGCTTGTGCACCGTCACCGCCGACTTGCTGGTGAGCACCGTGGCCACGCCGCACGTGCCTTCTTCAGCTTCCGACCAGCAGGTGCCCAGGTACAGGCCGGCCTTGCGGCAGTCGGTGCGTATCGAGGTGTCCACGCGGTGGTCGATGGTCTGGCCCTGGGCGTCGGTGAGCATCACGCAGTAGTCGGCCTGGCGCACGCGGTGGTGCAGTTGCCCGACTTCTTCGCTGGCGATGCGCATGAACAGTTCGGCGCGCTCGCGGCATTCCTTGAGCAAGGGCTCGCTGAGGATGCGCGGGCCCTGCAGGGAGCCGGGGTCCAAATGGTGTTGTTCCATGGACCGCCGCCACGAATCGAAAATCAGCGACGGCACCGGCGCCTGGGGCAGGCGATCGGCATTGCGGACCACGCGACTGACGCAGTCGACGTGCTCCCTGGAGTTCGCGGCGAGCATAAGGCCTCCGGTTCTCGGTCTTTGTTGTTATGCCCGCCATTAAGCGCGCATGCGTCGGGTGGGACAAGCAGGGACTGACCAACTGCCAGGGCTGAGACGCAGCGTCTCAAACAGCTTGAGACACGGCGTGCACTGTGCAATGCGCCGTCTCATTCTGCGCTGGCAAGTCGTACCCGCACAACGCCAAGGCACTGCTCTGGATCAATGCTTTGCAAGGTTTTTCGGAGGCTTGGCACAGCCTGTGCTGAATGCCCTTGTAGCTGGCCGCAGCCAGCCTTTTGTGTGTCGAGACAACCTGGAGAACAACAAGATGTCCACTCACCTGTCCACCGATCAACTGCTGCATGCCTACACCGTGATGCGCACCATCCGTGATTTCGAAGAACGCCTGCACGTGGAATTCGCCACCGGCGAGATTCCCGGGTTCGTGCACCTCTACGCCGGCCAGGAAGCCAGCGCCGCCGGGGTCATGGCCCACCTCAACGATGAAGATTGCATCGCCTCCAACCACCGTGGCCACGGCCATTGCATCGCTAAGGGCGTGGATGTGTTCGGCATGATGGCCGAGATCTATGGCAAGAAAACCGGCGTGTGCGGTGGCAAAGGCGGCTCCATGCACATCGCCGACCAGGAGAAGGGCATGCTCGGCGCCAATGGCATTGTCGGCGCCGGCGCGCCGTTGGCCGCTGGGGCGGCGCTGGCCTCCAAACTCAAGGGCAGCCAGGGCGTGGCCGTGGCGTTTTTTGGCGACGGTGGTTCCAACGAGGGCGCGGTGTTCGAAGCGATGAACCTGGCCTCGATCATGAAACTGCCGTGCCTGTTCGTCGCCGAAAACAATGGCTATGCCGAGGCCACCGGTTCCGGCTGGTCGGTGGCGTGCAAGGACATTGCCGAACGCGCCGTGGGGTTTGGCATGCCGGGCGTGATCGTCGATGGCAATGATTTTTTCGCCGTGCATGAGGCGCTTGGCGTTGCCGTGGCGCGAGCGCGCAAAGGCGATGGGCCGACGCTGGTTGAAGTGAAATTGAGCCGCTTCTACGGCCACTTTGAAGGTGATGCGCAAACCTATCGCGGCCCGGATGAAGTGAAAAAGCTGCGGGAAAGTGCGGATTGCCTGGCGTTCTTCCGCCAACGCTGCAGCGCCGAAGGCTGGCTGGATGCGGCGCAATTCGAACGCATCGACGGCGAGGTTGCACAGTTGATCGAAGACGCCGTCCGCCTGGCCAAATCCGATCCCAAGCCGCAGGCCGCCGACCTGCTCAGCGATGTCTACGTCGCCTACCGCTAATAACAACAACTACGTGGAGAGAACTTTATGGCTCGCAAAATCAGCTATCAGCAGGCGATCAACGAAGCCCTGGCCCAGGAAATGCGCCGTGACCAGAGTGTGTTCATCATCGGCCAGGATGTGTCCGGCGGCACCGGTTCCCCTGGCGAACAGGATGCCTGGGGCGGTGTACTCGGCGTGACCAAAGGCCTGTACCCGGAGTTTCCCGACCGTGTACTCGACGCGCCACTGTCCGAAGTCGGCTACGTCGGCATGGCCGTCGGCGCCGCCACCCGTGGCATGCGCCCAGTGTGCGAATTGATGTTCGTCGACTTTATCGGCTGCTGCCTTGACCAGTTGCTCAACCAGGCCGCCAAGTTCCGCTACATGTTCGGCGGCAAGACCACTACGCCGCTGGTGGTCCGCGCGATGTACGGCGCCGGCCTGCGTGCGGCGGCCCAGCATTCACAGATGCTCACTTCGATGTGGACCCACATTCCCGGCCTCAAGGTGGTGTGCCCGGCCACGCCCTATGACGCCAAGGGCATGTTGATCCAGGCGATCCGCGACAATGACCCGGTGATCTTCCTCGAGCACAAGATGCTTTACAGCCTGCAAGGTGAGGTGCCGGAGGAGCTGTATACGGTGCCTTTCGGCGAAGCCAACTTCGTGCGCGAAGGCAAAGACGTGACCCTGGTGACCTACGGGCGCATGGTGCATATCGCCCTGGAGGCCGCCGCCAACCTGGCCCGCCAGGGCATCGACTGCGAAGTGCTGGACCTGCGCACCACCAGCCCGCTCGATGAAGACAGCATCCTCGAAAGCGTGGAAAAAACCGGGCGGCTGGTGGTGATCGACGAGTCCAACCCACGCTGTTCCATTGCTACCGATATCAGTGCCTTGGTCGCCCAGCGGGCGTTTGCCTCCCTGCGCGCACCGATTG
The DNA here is from genome assembly GCF_054685145.1 of Pseudomonas sp. H1_A03. NCBI lineage: Bacteria > Pseudomonadati > Pseudomonadota > Gammaproteobacteria > Pseudomonadales > Pseudomonadaceae > Pseudomonas > Pseudomonas sp. H1_A03. Next base: position 4,869,652 of record NZ_CP162829.1, on the reverse strand, counting down.
AGATGGTCACCGCGCCGCACACGCCGGTGCCGTTTTCCGATGCGCTGGAAGACTTGTACATCCCCAACGCCGCGAAGATCGAGGCCGCCGTGCTGAAGATCGCTGACAAGAGGAATGCCGCATGATCCATACCCTGACCATGCCCAAGTGGGGGCTGTCGATGACCGAGGGCCGCATCGACGTCTGGCTCAAGCAGCCCGGCGATCGGGTGGAGAAGGGCGAGGAGGTGCTGGACGTGGAGACCGACAAGCTCTCCAGCAGTGTCGAAGCGCCCTTCAGTGGTGTGTTGCGCCGGGTGCTGGCGCTGAGCGACGAGACCTTGCCGGTAGGTGCATTGCTGGGGATTGTGGTGGAAGGCGAGGCCACCGAGGCCCAGATCGATGCGGTGATCGAAAGCTTCAACGCTGGGTTTGTCTCAAGCAGCGCCGAGGCCGAAGCAACTGGGCCGAGTGCGCAGAAGGTCGAAATAGGCGGGCGCTTGCTGCGCTACCTCGACCTGGGCGAAGGCGGCACGCCGTTGGTACTGGTGCATGGGTTTGGCGGTGACTTGAACAACTGGCTGTTCAACCAACCGGCATTGGCCGCCGAGCGCCGCGTGATCGCCCTGGACCTGCCGGGGCACGGCGAGTCGGGCAAGCACCTGCAAAACGGCGATGCGCAGGAGTTGAGCCTGGCGGTGTTGGACTTGCTTGACCACCTCGATCTTGACCGCGTGCACCTGGCCGGGCACTCCATGGGTGGGCTGGTTTCGCTGACGGTCGCTGGCCAGGCACCCGAGCGTGTCGCTTCGCTGACCCTGATCGCCAGCGCCGGCCTGGGCCCGGATATTAACGGTGATTACCTGCAAGGGTTTGCCGAGGCCAATAACCGCAATGCGCTCAAGCCACAGTTGACCCAACTGTTCAGCGACCCGGCGTTGGTGACGCGGCAGATGCTGGAGGACATGCTCAAGTTCAAGCGGCTGGAAGGCGTGGACCAGGCATTGCGGCAGCTCAATCAAAAGCTGTTTGAGGGCGGGCGGCAGATGATTGATGTGCGCAATGTGGTGGGCCGACAGCCGAGCTTGGTGATCTGGGGGAGTGAGGATGCAATCATCCCGGCCAGGCATGCCGAGGGCTTGGACGCCCAGGTGGAAGTTTTGCCAGGGCAGGGGCATATGGTGCAGTTGGAGGCAGCAGAGTACGTCAACCAGCTAATGGGGACCTTCCTCAAATCCCAAGCCTGATAGAGATCCAAATGTGGGAGCTGGCTTGCCTGCCAGCTCCCACAGTTTTGGGCGCATTTCAACCATGGCGCTTCAGGGTTTCGCTGGGCAACTCCTTGAACAACGCCCGATAACTATTGGAAAACCGCCCCAAATGCCAGAACGACCAGTTCATCGCCACTTCGGCCACGGTTGAGTCAGGTGAACCCAGCAACTCCCGCCGCGCCCCGTTCAACCGGCGCAACCGCAACCACTGCGCCGGGCTCATCCCCGTATAGGTCTTGAACCCTTGCTGCAACTGACGCAACGGCACGCCGGCAATCTGTGCCAGTTCCAGCAGGTTGACGGCTTCATCCGGCGCATCCGCCGCCCATTCGCCAATGCGCGCCATCAGCAGGCGCGCTTCGCCGCGTCGTTGCAATGAACTGCGGTCCAGGCACACACAGGCGTTGTCGAGGATGAACAGGCAATCGTCGAGTAATTGCTGGCTGAGTGCGTCACGGCTGGCAGGGTCGATCACGGCGGACAAGCGGGTGAGGGTGCCACTCAGCCAGCGGGTGAACAGTGCGTTCTGCTGGCAGGTCAGCGGCGCCATGAACAAACCTTCCAGCTTTGCCACGTCCAAGCCATGGCGCTGCACGAACTGCGGCCCGAACACCACCGCCACTTCGCGGTAGTTTTCCGGGGTGATCCAGGTGTTGCGGCTTTCGCCATTGAGCAGGTACAGCGCGTTATCGCTGCCGTCGAAACAGAACGCGAGGGCGCCGGTTGGCGCGTTGAAATGTTGTTCCACCCGCGTGTTCATGCACTCTTCGTAGACCTCCACGCCTTGCAGGTCGAGGTAGCGGATCTGCCCCGCAAAATGCCCCGGGGACATCTGCTGGTACTGTTGCACCCAGCCGGGTGTCGCACTGCATTGGGCGGCCACATCACCGGTGGTGAAGGCCTGTACGCGCAAAGCGGTTGCCTGTGTCATGGGTGATCCGTGCGCACTCTATTGGTGCGTTGTGGTGCGTGCAAAGTGGATAGAGGTGGTTCGACATACGGCTCAAGATAGACCTCAATGCGCGGGCAGTTCAACCCGGCGCGGCATCCCCTCTGCGAGGTTTCCGATATGCGTCTTGTGAACAAGCTTATCCCCCTGGCCTTGGTCGCCGCCCTCAGTACCACCAGCGAAGCGGCACAAACCGTGAGCGTCTACAACTGGACCGACTATATCGGCGAGACCACCTTGGCTGACTTCCAGGCCAAGACCGGGATCAATGTGGTCTACGACGTGTTCGATTCCAACGAAACCCTGGAGGGCAAATTGCTCGCCGGGCGCACCGGTTATGACGTGGTGGTGCCGTCCAACCACTTCCTGGCGCGCCAGATAAAGGCCGGCGCATTCCTCAAGCTGGACCGCGCGCAATTGCCCAATTTCAAGAACCTCGACCCCAAATTGCTCGCGCTGCTGGCAAAAAACGACCCGGGCAACGCACACTCGGTGCCGTACCTGTGGGGCACCAATGGCATCGGCTACAACGTCGACAAGGTCAAGCAGGTGCTGGGCGTCGACCATATCGACTCGTGGGCGGTGCTGTTCGAGCCAGAGAACATCAAAAAGCTCAATCAGTGCGGCGTGGCCTTCCTCGATTCGGCAGATGAGCTGTTCCCGGCGATCCTCAACTACATGGGCAAGGACCCACGCAGCGAGAATCCCGAGGACTATAAGCAGGCCGAGGCCAAGCTGCTGACGCTGCGGCCGTACGTCACCTACTTCCATTCCTCCAAGTACATTTCGGACCTGGCCAACGGTGATATCTGTGTGGCCTTCGGTTATTCCGGGGACGTGTTCCAGGCGGCCAACCGTGCCAAGGAAGCCAAGAACGGGGTGAACATCGCCTATTCGATTCCCAAGGAAGGCTCCAACCTGTGGTTCGACCTGCTGGCGATTCCCGCCGACGCGAGCAACCCGAAACAAGCTCACGCGTTCATCAACTACCTGCTCGACCCTGAAGTGATCGCCAAGGTCAGCGCCTCGGTCGGTTACGCCAATGCCAACCCGGCGGCCAAGGCCTTCATGGCCCCGGAGCTGGTGAACAACCCTGAGGTGTACCCGCCGCAGGAAGTGCTCGACAAACTCTACATTTCCACCACGCCAACCCCGGCGACCATGCGCCTGATGACCCGCGCCTGGAGCAAAGTGAAGACCAACAAATGACCCCATCCAGTGACCACGCCCGATCCTATTACCGTGCTTCGGCCAATGCCCTGCCGGAGCGCCCGTCACTCGGCGCAGACTTGAATGCCGATGTGTGCGTGATCGGCGGCGGGTTCACCGGCGTGAATACCGCTATCGAACTGGCGCAGCGCGGGCTCTCGGTGATCCTGCTGGAGGCCCGGCGCATCGGCTGGGGCGCCAGTGGGCGCAATGGCGGGCAGTTGATTCGCGGTATCGGCCACGATGTGTCGGGGTTTGCCAAGTATGTGGGCGAGGAGGGCGTGCGTTACCTGGAGCGCGCCGGTATCGAGTCGGTGGCGCTGGTGGGCGAACGGATTCGTGAGCACAACATCCAGTGCGACCTGCGCTGGGGCTTTTGCGAACTGGCCAATACGCCGGCGCAGTTTTCGGCGTTCAACGCTGAACAGGAGCACCTGGCGAAGCTGGGGTACACCCATGAAACCCGGCTGGTTGGCCCGCAGGACATACAGCAAGTGGTGGGCTCGACGGTGTATGCCGGTGGCCTGGTGGACATGGGCTCGGGGCACTTGCACCCGCTGAATCTGGTGTCGGGTGAAGCGCAGGTCGCCGAATCCCTCGGGGTGCGAATTTTCGAGCATACCGAGGTGTTGGAACTGACCCATGGCGACACGGTTCAGGTGCGCTGCGCAGGGGGCACGGTGCGCGCCGCCCATCTGGTGCTGGCGTGTAATGCGCATCTGGAAGAACTCGAACCGCGCTTGAGCGGCAAAGTGCTCCCGGCCGGCAGCTACATCATTGCCACCGAGCCGCTGTCGGGAGAAATGGCCAACCAACTGATCCCGCAAAACCTGGCGCTGTGCGACCAGAAAGTCGGCCTGGATTACTACCGGCTGTCCGCCGACCGTCGCCTGTTGTTCGGTGGTGCCTGCCATTACTCCGGACGCGATCCGGCGGACATCGCCGGCTATATGCAGCCGAAAATGCTCAAGGTGTTCCCGCAGTTGGCCAATACCGCGATTGAGTTCCAGTGGGGCGGCAAGATCGGCATCACCGCCAACCGCTTCCCCCAGGTCGGGCGCTTGAAGCAATACCCCAATGTGTTCTACGCCCAGGGGTATTCCGGGCATGGGCTGAACGTGACCCACTGGTGCGCGCGGTTGTTGGCTGAAGGGATTCATGCAGGCGCGGGCCAGGGCCTGGATATTTTCAGCCAAGTGCCACACATGACCTTCCCCGGCGGCAAAGCGTTGCGCTCGCCGCTGCTGGCGTTGGGGATGATGTGGTATCGCCTGCGGGAGCTCGTCTAGCAGGCGCCGCAATCCAAACGTGGGAGCGTCAGCCCTTGGGTTCGGTGAGCACTTTGCGGAAGGTTTCCACCAATGGCCGCAGGTTGATCCGATGCCACGCCGCCCATAACGGGGTGGTGTAGGTCAACCACGGCAATTCCCGCAGCACCACGCCGGGCGGTGCATTGCGGCTCAGGCCTTTTTGCACCATCGCCATGCCCAGCCCTGAGGCCACCAAACCCAATGCGGTGAACGGCTCGCTGGCTTCCATGGGTATCTGCGGGGTAAAACCGGCGCGGATGCAGGCGGCGACAAAGTCATCGGCAGGGTTGGCGCTGGGTTTGCGCTGCACGCCGATCCACTGTTCGTCCGCCAAGTGTTCGGGCAGCAAGTGGTTTTCTCGGGCCAGCGGATGATGCTCCGGCAAGGCCAGCAGCATCGGGTCGTCCAGCACTTGCAGCGCGGTCAGATCGGGATCGTCGGCGGCTGGCGGCTCGCCGACCAGGGCGATGTCCAGGCTGCGTTGGCGCAGGCCTTCGAGTTGTTCCAGGGAGGGCAGGTTATACAGCTTGATATGCACGTTGGGCCGGTCGTCGCGTAGCACGCGCAGGGCGTTCGGCAGCACGCCGGCATGCATGGCGTTTTCGATATAGCCGATGCACAGGCCGCCTTCCTCGCCACGACCCAGGCGCTTGCCCAGGGATTCCAGGCGATTGGCATGGGTCAGCAGCGCCTTGGTTTCGGCGAGAAAGGTCTGGCCGTCGCGGGTCAGGCGGATGCGTTGCTGGCTGCGTTCGAACAGGGTCAGGCCCAGGCGTTCTTCGAGCTGGGCGATCTGCCGACTCAGCGGCGACTGGGAAATGTGCAGGCGCTCGGCCGCGCGGCCGACGTGTTCTTCTTCAGCGACCACTTCGAAGTAACGCAGTTGGCGTAGATCAATCATGTCAGACCTCTTCTTTTAAGACCTGAGAGGACTCAAGTTCGTCGCAGTATGTCTTGGACGGTCCGATCTAGGCAATCTAGGATTTGCTCAACGGTCACAGCGACCTCTTACCCAATTGAGGATCCACCATGAGCTTGAAAGACAAACTCCCAGGCCAACTCGGCTTTGGCACCGCACCCCTGGGCAACATGTTCCGCGCCATTCCTGAAGACGAAGCCCAGGCGACCGTCGAGGCCGCCTTGAACGCCGGAGTGCGCTACTTCGACACCGCGCCGTTCTACGGCTCGGGGCTGTCGGAAATTCGCCTGGGCCAAGCCCTGTCGAAGTACAACCGCGATGACTTCGTGCTCAGCACCAAAGTCGGCCGGGTGATTCTCGACGAAGTCGAAGAAAGTGCCCGTGACCTTGGCGAAAAGAGCGGCGTGTTCGAACACGGTCGCCCGAACAAAATGGTCAACGACTACAGCGCCGACGCGACGATGCGTTCGATTGAAGACAGCCTGACTCGCTTGAAAACCGATCGCCTGGACATCGTGTGGGTTCATGACATCGCCCAGGACTTCTACGGCGACCAATGGCTGGAGTACTTCAACGAGGCTCGCACGGGCGCCTTCAAGGTCCTGACCCGCCTGCGCGAAGAGGGCGTGATCAAGGCCTGGGGCCTGGGTGTGAACCGCGTCGAACCGTGCGAACTGACCCTGGACCTGACTGAAGCGCAACCCGACGGCTTTTTGCTGGCCGGCCGCTACACGCTGCTGGACCACGATCGTGCCCTGCAACGCTTGATGGACGCGGCCCTGGCGCAGAACGTCGAGATCGTCGTCGGTGGCCCCTACAGCTCCGGCATCCTCGCCGGTGGTGCGCACTTCGAATACCAGAAAGCCAGCCCGGCGATCATCAGCAAGGTCGAACAGATCAAGGCAATTGCCCAGGCATTCGGCATCAGCGTAAAAGCTGCGGCGCTGCAATTCTCGCTGGCGCATCCGGCAGTGGCCGCGGTGATTCCAGGTGCCAGTCGTCCGGGGCGGATTGCCGAAGACGTCGCAGCGTTGTCAGAGAAGATCCCGGCAGCCTTCTGGCAGGCCCTGCGCGATGCCCGATTGATCTCGGACCGCGCACCACTGCCGCTCTAACTTCAGGAGTAATAACCATGAAAATTGATGTAAGTGGCAAAGTCGCGATCGTCAGCGGCAGCACCGCCGGCATTGGTCTGGGCATCAGCCAGGCGCTGGCGCAGTCCGGCGCTACCGTGGTGGTGATCGGGCGTGAAGCCGGCAAGGTGGATGAGGCTTTGGCGAGCATTCGCCAGGCCGTCCCCGGCGCTGACTTGCGCGGATTGGTGGCGGACCTGGGCACGGCTGAAGGCGCAGAAAAACTGTTTGCCGCCGAACCGCGTGCCGACATCCTGGTCAACAACCTGGGCATCTTCAACGATGTGGATTTCTTCGAAACGCCAGACAGCGAGTGGACGCGTTTCTATGAGGTCAATGTGATTTCCGGCGTACGCCTGGCGCGGCATTATGTGCCGGGCATGGTCGGGCAGGGCTGGGGGCGGGTGATCTTCCTGTCGTCGGAGTCCGGCGTGGCGACGCCCGCGGATATGATCAATTACGGCGTGACCAAAAGCGCCAACCTGGCGGTGTCCCATGGTTTGGCCAAGCGCCTCGCGGGCACCGGTGTGACGGTCAACGCTGTGCTGCCGGGCCCGACCTTCACCGACGGGCTGGAGCAGATGCTCAAGGACGCGACGCAAAAGTCCGGGCGCAGTGCGCGGGACGAGGCGGACGTATTTGTGCGTAACGCGCGGCCGACCTCGATCATCCAGCGTGCGGCGAATGTGGATGAAGTCGCCAACTTGGTGGCGTACATTGCTTCACCCCTGTCGTCTGCCACCACCGGTGCCGCGTTGCGGGTCGACGGTGGTGTGGTCGACAGCATGGCGATCTGATTTTTTTCATTTCTGGAGTATTTATTGTGGCAACAGCCTCTTCTGTGATTGAAATCCCGGTATCGGCCGATCAGGTCTGGCAATTGATCGGCGGCTTCAACAGCCTGCCGGACTGGCTGGCGTTTATCGTCAAGAGCGAACCGAGCGAGGGCGGCCGCGTGCGTCACCTGCAAACCGCTGACGGTGGCGAAATCGTGGAGCGTTTGCAGACGTTTGATAACGTGGGGCGCACGTACAGCTACACCATTGAGCAATCGCCGTTTCCGGTGAGTGCGTACCTGGCGACGTTGCAGGTTGAGGCGTTGAGCGAGTCGTCGGCGAAAGTGACCTGGTCCGGTGTGTTTACGCCGGCGGCAGGCACCACGGATGCGGCGGTGGAAGAACTGTTCGCTGGTGTTTACAGCGGCGGGCTTGAGGCGTTGCGGGCCAACTTTCCGGCCTGACTTTCAGACGTAGAGCAGGCCCATGTGGGAGCTGGCTTGCCTGCGATAGCGGTGTGTCAATCAGAGATTATTTGCCTGACACACTGCTATCGCAGGCAAGCCAGCTCCCACAGGGTTTTGTGGTGTTTGGGCTACTTGGGCATGAGCTGCTGGCGGCATTCCAGCACCAATCTGGCACCGCCTTGCTCGCTTGTACCCACTTCCAACTTGAACCCGTGCAAGTTGATGATCGCCGCCACAATCGACAAACCCAACCCGAACCCGCCTTGTTGGTCACTTTCATCCACGCGATAGAAGCGTTGGAATACCGCTGCACGTTCTGCCAGTGGTATGCCCGGCCCGGAGTCGTGGACTTCGATGCGTGTGCTGCCAGCGTCATTCACCGCGCGCAAGATCACTTCGCCGCCCGGCGGGGAGAACTTGATCGAATTGCTCAGCAAGTTGGACAAGGCTTCGAACAGCAGCGCGCGGTCGCCGGTGATCCAGGGCAGGGACTCTGGGGTGTCGAGCACCAACTGCAATTCGCCTTCCTCGGCCAGGGGCAGGTAGAAGTCGTGCAGTTCACGCAGCAGGGGCAGTGGGTCCATCACCAGAAAGCCGGAGCGGCGCTGGTGGTCTTCCAGCTCGGAGATGCGCAGCAGCCCGCGAAAGCGCGCCATCAGCGTGTCGGTCTCGGCAATCGCGTCGTCGAGTTTCACCGCGTAGCCCGACTCGGCTTCAGCCTCCTGCTTGATGCGATACAGCTGTGCGCGCAGCCGCGTCAGTGGCGTGCGCAGGTCGTGGGCGATGTTGTCGCACACACCCTTGACCTCGTTCATCAGCTTCTCGATGCGGTCGAGCATGGCATTGACGATGGCGGCGAGCATGTCCAGTTCGTCGCGCCGGTTGGACAGCGGCAAACGGTGGGTGAGGTCGCCGGCGACGATGGCTTCGGCGCTGGCCTGGATCCCGCGAATCCGACGCAACGGGCGCCGACGCAGCAAGTGCCAGCCAGCCGCGCCTGGGATAATGGTCAACGACAGGGCCCAGAGCAGGGCATGCCAGATGATCCGGGTCACGCCAAACAGCGAACCGTTGGCGCGCACCAGCACCAGCCAACGGCCGTCTTCGGTGTGGGTGGCCACGGCGTCGCAGCTGTCCTTGGGCAGCTTGGGGTCGTCGGAGTCGACGCAATTGGCCAGGGCGTGGATCTTGCCATCCAGGGGCAGGTCCGGCGGCACTGCGCGGATCGGTCCACTGAGAGGGCGGAAGTGCTCATCGAACAGGCCGTAGGCGTCCACGCCCTTCATGTCGAAGGTCATGCTGGTGGTCAGGGCTTCCACCAGTTCTTCGCCGTCGAAGCGCTGGAATAAGTGTTGGCGCTGCATCAGGGAGTGGCGCGACAGGTCGCTCAGGTAACCCGACACCTCGTAATACAGCACCCCCATCAGGATGCAGCTCCAGGCCACGAACAACGAACTGTACAGCGCCAGCAGGCGGCTGCTGGAAGAGCGCCAGCCTTTAGATGGGTTCAGCAATGACATAACCGGAACCTCGTACCGTGCGGATCAGCGGCGTGAGGCCCGGCGGGTCGATCTTCTTGCGCAGGCGGCCGATGTGCACGTCGATCAGGTTGGTGCCCGGGTCGAAGTGATAGCCCCAGACTTCTTCAAAGATCATCATCCGCGACAGGATCTGCCCGGTGTTGCGCATCAGGAATTCGAGCAGTTTGTATTCGGTGGGCAGCAAGCTCAGCGGTTGGTCGGCGCGGCTGGCTTCGCGGCTGATCAGGTTCAGTTCCAGGTCGGCCACGCGCAGGGCGGTTTCGAATTCCTTGACCGTGCTTTTGCGCCGCAGCAACACCTCGACGCGCGCCGCCATTTCGTCGGACGCGAACGGCTTGGTGAGATAGTCATCACCCCCGGCGCGCAGGCCGCGCACACGCTCGTCGACATCGGACAGAGCGCTGATCATCAGGATCGGCGTCGACACCCCGATAGTGCGCAACGTGGTGACGATGGCCAGGCCATCGAGTTCCGGCAGCATGCGGTCGAGGGTGATCAGGTCGTAATCCCCACTCACGGCACGGACCAGGCCTTCGCGGCCGTTGTCCACCCAATCTACATCCAGTCCATGGCTACTCAGCTCGGCGACGATCTCGCGGGCTGTTACGGCGTCATCCTCGATGGTCAAAATACGGGTCATAGGATTACCTGGTGAGCGATTCACACTAGAAGTGTGGGCATTTTGCCAAGAAATGGCTGAACGCTTCCTAAATAAAACGTCATCTTGGCGAAACTGACACAGATTTCATGGCTGCGAAGGATTGTAGTGAGCGGGCTTGCCCCGCGCTGGGTGGCGAAGCCGCCCTAAAACCTGACATCTCGCTCCAACTGGAGAAACTGGGTGTCTGGGTTGGGGCCGCTTCGCAGCCCAGCGCGGGGCAAGCCCGCTCACTACGTGGAATGCATAACGCCCGCCTCAAACGATCAATTCTTGCAACTTGCATGGTTTTTGTAAGTTCAAATTACTTAACTTATTGATCTGCAACGATATTAAATTTAATAGCGACTGGCACGCTGCCTGCACTGTCCTTTTTGAGACTTGTAACACCATTTTTCCTGCCGGGAGCAAAAAAACAATGATCACATCCTCATCCACGCTACAAGAGTCGAGCACGCTCTCCGGGGTTTCCTGGGGGGCGATTTTTGCTGGGGCTGCGGCGGCGGCTGCACTGTCGCTGATCTTGGTACTGCTGGGTTTCGGCCTGGGCTTTTCGGCGGTGTCGCCGTGGGCTGACAGTGGCATCAGCGCCAAGGGCCTTGGCATTTCCACGATTATCTGGCTGGCCTTTACCCAGATCGTCGCGTCCGGGCTGGGCGGCTATATCGCCGGCCGGTTGCGTGTGAAGTGGGCGAATATGCACGGCGATGAGGTGTACTTTCGCGACACCGCCCATGGCTTCCTGGCCTGGGCTGTTGCCACGCTGATTACCGCAGTACTGGTGGTCGGCTCGGTCAGCAGTGTGGTGAGCGGTGGTGTGAAAGCCGGTGCCAGCGTTGCAGCCGGCGCGGCCAGTGGCATGACGCAGGCCGCCGGCAGTGCAGCCAAAGGCGTCAGCGGCGGTGATTTCGACTACTACGTCGACAGCCTGTTTCGCGATGATCGCCCGGTGGCCGTCGGTGACGACGCTGCACATGGCGTGGTCGCGCGCATCTTCACCCGCACGCTGAGCAATGACGGTCAACTCGCCGCTGAAGACCGTGCTTACCTGGCCCAGTTGATCAGCCAGCGTACCAACCTCAGTCAGGCTGATGCTGAAGCCCGTATCGACAAGGTCTATGGCGATGCCCGTAAAGCCGTTGAAGACGCCAAGCTCAAGGCCAAGCAAGCCGCTGATGCCGCTGCGAAAGTCGCTGCCTATACGTCGCTGTGGACCTTCATTGCCCTGCTGATCGGCGCCTTCTTTGCCAGTTTCGCTGCAACCTATGGCGGTCGTCGTCGCGATGCCGTGGTGTATGTCGAAACCGAACACTTCGTCCGTTAATTAATTCAAGGAGAACATCATGCGCTCATTACTTCTGTGGTTCCTCGGCATTCCAATCCCGATCATTATCCTGATTGCGATCTTCGTGCACTGATACTGAGCCTGGCTCGGTCCCCCTGTGGGAGCGGGCTTGCTCGCGAAGACGGTGTGTCAGCTACTCATGGGGTGACTGATACACCGCCTTCGCGAGCAAGTCGAATCGTCGCACCGCCGCTCCCAAATTTGGTTGTGCGCAGTGTCAGCCAGCTTGCCACCAGCAACACGCTCGCCACCGCTGTCATGATCACCAAAGGTCCTGACGTACCATCTGACAACAAGCCAGTTGCCCAACTGCTTACCGCTGTCAGGAACATCTGGGTAAAAAAGAACAGCCCCGATGCTGTCCCGGCAATCGCGCCATACGGCTGCAAAACCGAGAGCTGACAGGCCGGAATCACCATCCCCACCGACACCATGATCACCACCATCGGCAGCACAATCGCCAGCCATTCCCCTGGCAGTGTGGTTGTAGCGACCGCGAGCACGACACTGCCAAGCACGTTCAGGCCTATCGCTGCGGCGATCAAACGGTCTGGTTCAAAGCGCAGCACCAGCCGCCGAAACAGATTCGCGCCCAGCATGTAGCCGCTGATCGTGGCAGCGAATACCAGTGCATAAGCCGTGGCAGACAACTGGAAGCCCCGTTGCAACAGCGCCGAAGACTCACTGATAAACGGAAAGTACGTGCTGTAGACGCAGCCAATCGCCAGGGAATAACGCAGGAAATGACGGTCGCGCAAAAGCTGCCCGTAGAGGCGCAGCAAACCACTCGGTGGTGCCGCGGCGACTTGCGGCGGACGGGTTTCAGGCAGGCGGCGATACACCACTACGTACAGCAGTGCGCCAATCATCGCCAGCAACACAAATAGCCCGCGCCAGTTGACGACGGGCAACAGCACGCTGCCCAGCACCGGCGCGGCCATCGGCGAAACGGCCATGGCCATGGAGATCAAACCGAGCAAGCGCGCCTGTTCGTCGCGGTCGAAGTAATCGCGCACGATCACCCGGCCGATCACCGTGGTGCAGCAGCCACCCAATGCCTGGAACAGGCGGGCGATGATCAGCAGGGTGATGCTGTCAGCCAGGGCGCAAGCCACTGTGGCCACGACGTACAAAAACAGCCCGGCCAATAGCACCGGACGCCTGCCGAAGCGGTCGGTGAGCGGGCCGCTGACCAGCAGGGAAATCGCCGAGCCCAGCGTGTAGAGCGTCAGGGTCAGTTGTAACTGGCTGTCGCTGGTCTGGAAGTAGTCGGCCATGGCGGGCAAGGCTGGCAGGTGCATGTCCAGCGTGATACGGGGCAGGGCGATGAGGACGGTCAGCAGCACCAGCCAGAACCCGGTAGAGAGGGCGCGTTGAGTCATGGGACGTCTCGATGCAAGAGGTAGAGCCCGGACTCTAGCGGCTTTGTGGTTTAATCCTCAGGGCCACTAATGCCTTGATGGATAGGACCACTATGAGCCGAGGAAAAACCGCATCCGCCCTCGACCTGCCGCGCCCGGATACGCTGGATGCGGGCAAGCAGCAAGGCGCCTACGAGGCCCTGCGCGGGGCGATCCTGAACCGGCAGTTGCCCGCCGGGAGCCGCTTGCCCTCCACGCGCAGCCTGGCCGAGCGCTGGTTGGTATCCCGTGGCACGCTGGAGGCGGCGTTTGACCGCCTGCACAGCGAAGGCTACGTGATGCGGGTGGCCGGGTCCGGTACGCGAGTGTGCGCGGTGATCCCGGAACAATTCATCGCGGCACCTTCAGCCAGGGAAATCCCACGGCGCCCCGTGGAGCCTGACCAGCCGGATGCCGGCGTGCAGAGCCATGTGCCCTTCGTTGCGCGGCGTCCGGATGCCAGCCTGTTTGATCTGAAAACCTGGGCCCGCTGCATCTCCCGTGGGTTGCTGACGGTAGGCCCGGGTGTGCTGGAAGCGGCGCACCCGGCCGGTCTGCCCGAGTTGCGCGCGCAGATTGCCGATTACCTGCGCAGCTATCGCGGCCTGCAATGCGAGGCCGATGAAGTGATCGTCACCACCGGCATCCGCCATGCCCTCGACCTGATTGCGCGCAGCGTGCTCAAGCCGGGTGACACGGCCTGTGTCGAAGACCCCGGTTATCTGCCGGCACGCCGTTTGTTCGCCCTGGCGGGGGCGCACATCCACGCAATTCCCGTCACTGCCGACGGCCTCGACACTGCCCAACTGCCCGAGACGGCGCGTCTGGCCTATGTCACGCCCGCCCACCAGGCGCCATTGGGCATGACGTTGTCGGTGTCCCGTCGCCTGGCGCTGTTGGACTGGGCCGCCCGCGCCGACGCCTGGGTGGTCGAAGACGATTACGACAGTGAATACAACTACAACACCGCGCCGCTGGCCGCGCTTAAATCCCTGGATTCGGGCGACCGTGTGATCTATTGCGGCAGCTTCAACAAGAACCTGTTCCCCGGTTTGCGCGTGGGCTTCATGGTGGTGCCCAACGTGCTGCGCCGCTCGTTGTTGCGTACCTTGCAACTCACCGGGCACTCGGTGGGGGCCAGTGATCAACTGGGGTTGGTGGAGTTTCTGCGCAGCGGCGCGTTTGTGCGTCACCTACGTGCCTCGCGGCAGGCTTATCAGGCACGGCGCGATGCGCTGCTGGAATGCCTGGGTGGGCGCTGCACCGTCAGCGGGCAGCAGGCAGGATTGCACTTTGTGTTGTGGCTGCCGGAAGGGGTCGAAGAGGGGGATTTCTGTCGCCGTGCCGCTGCAGTCGGGTTGACGCTACAGCCGCTGGGCAAGTTCTGTCATGCGCTGACATTGCCGCCGGCGGTGATCATCGGCTACACCGCGTTGACCCTGGCGCAGATCCGCTTTCACGGCCGCGCGTTGGCGCAGTTGTTGTAGGCGCGGTCAGTCGTCGAAGCCGACCTGCTCATGTATCTCGTCCACCTTCAATTCCAAGCGATACGCCACCGCAATAAACAATGCCTGGCACAGGCACAACGTGGCGCTCAACGAACGAAACGCAAACGACGAGCCCTCATTCACCAACAGCACCGCGTTCGCCCGCTTGGCCAGGGGCGACAGGTTGCTGTCGGTGATAATCAACGTCTTGGCCTGATGATGCTGGGCAATCCGCAGGCAATGCTGGGTCTCTTTGCCGTAGGGCGAGAAGCTGATTGCAATCACCAGGTCATTGGCGCGTACGCTGCGCATCTGCTCGCGGTAGCTGCCGCCCAGGCCCGAGATCAGGTGGATGCGCTTGTTGGTGTGCTGCAGGTTGTAGACCAGGTAATCGGCCACCGCAAACGAGCGGCGCACGCCGATCACGTAGATGTTGTCGGCGTTGACCACCAGGTCCACGGCCTTGTCGAATGCCACGTCATCGAGTTCCAGCCCCAGGCGCTCGATGCCGGACAGGGTAGCGTTGACGCACTCACGCGCCAGGTCGCCGCCGCTGGCCTTCTGCGACTTGTTGGCGATCATGCTGCGGATGCGCTGCTGGTAGTTCTGCACCGGGGTGGTCTTGTGGGTGTAGGCCTCGCGAAACAGCGCCTGCATCTCACTGAAACCGCTGAAACCGAAACGCTGGGAAAACCGCACGATCGCCGACGGGTGCACTTCGCACTCGCGGGCGATGTCGCTGATGCGGTCGACCATGATCCGGTCGCTTTGCTGGCTCATGTAGCTGGCGATGCGTTTGAGTTGGCGTGGCAGGCTTTCGTATTCGTCGGTGATCAGCTGCAACAGGCGTTCGGCATTGATCGGAGGGCTGGCGGGCGTTTCTTCCAGGGGGGGCTCATGATCGGTGCGGGACATGGGTAATCCTTCTGACGGTTCTTCTGATGCGCTGATAAGTGGCGCAAGTCTACAGGGTAGGCGCAAAAAAATACCTGCGCATCACGGCCGCCGTGGCCTGCTGAAACGATGCAGTCTCGCTGGGCTGCCCCTGTGCAAGCTTAATGGAAAAAATATTCCAACGAAAAAATATCTAGAATAAATATTGATTGGTGTCGCCGGACGTTCTAGTCTGCTCCCACCAAGAGCGTTTGCCGCCACCACGACGGCACAACGCAGGCTGATAAAAATAACAGGAGCCAGCATGGGCCAGACTCGTTTTGCCAGTGGGCGTCAATTGGATTTGATTTGCCTCGGGCGCCTGGGCGTCGACCTCTATGCACAACAAGTCGGTGCACGGCTTGAGGACGTGTCCAGCTTTGCCAAATACCTCGGCGGTTCTTCTGCCAATATCGCCTTTGGCACCGCACGGTTGGGCCTCAAGTCGGCGATGTTGAGCCGGGTGGGCGATGACCACATGGGCCGTTTCCTGCTGGAATCCCTGGCCCGCGAAGGTTGCGATGTCAGCGCCATCAAGGTCGACCCTGAGCGCCTGACCGCCCTGGTGCTGCTCGGCCTCAAGGACCGCGAAACCTTCCCCCTGGTGTTCTACCGCGAAAACTGCGCCGACATGGCCCTGCGCGCCGAGGACATCAGTGAAGCCTTTATTGCCTCCAGCAAGGCGCTGTTGATCACCGGCACGCATTTCTCCACCGACGGCGTGTACAAGGCCAGCATCCAGGCGCTGGACTACGCGGCCAAGCACAACGTCAAGCGCGTGCTGGATATCGACTACCGCCCAGTGCTGTGGGGCCTGGCGGGCAAGGCGGATGGAGAGACGCGGTTTGTCGCCGACCAGAACGTCAGCCAGCATGTGCAGAAAATCCTGCCGCGCTTTGACTTGATCGTCGGTACCGAAGAAGAATTCCTCATCGCGGGTGGCAGTGAAGATTTGCTCACCGCACTGCGTAAAGTCCGCGAGCTGACACCGGCGACCCTGGTGGTCAAGCTCGGCCCGCAGGGTTGCACGGTGATTCACGGCGCCATCCCCGCGCGACTGGAAGACGGCGCCATCTACCCCGGTGTGCGCGTTGAAGTGCTCAACGTGCTTGGTGCTGGCGATGCATTTATGTCGGGCTTCCTCAGCGGCTGGATCAATGACGCCAGCGATGAGCGCTGCAGTCAGTTGGCCAATGCCTGCGGCGGGCTTGTGGTATCGCGCCACGCCTGCGCACCGGCCATGCCGACGCCTGCCGAGCTTGAGTACCTGTTCAACAGCCCGGTGCCGATCACCCGGCCGGATCAAGACGTCACCTTGCAACGCCTGCACCGCGTCTCGGTGCCGCGCAAGCCCTGGAAGCAACTGTTCGTGTTTGCTTTCGACCACCGCTGGCAGTTGGTGGACCTGGCGCAAAAAGGTGGCCAGGACCCAACGCGCATCAGCGATATCAAGCAGCTGTTTATCCAGGCCATCGAACGCGTCGAGAAAAAGCTCGCCGAGCAAGGCATAGATGCCGATGTGGGCCTGCTGGCCGACCAACGCTTCGGCCAGGACGCCCTTAATGCGGCCAGCGGCCGTGGCTGGTGGATCGCACGCCCGGTGGAGGTGCAGAACTCGCGCCCACTGGCGTTCGAGCACGGCCGCTCGATTGGCAGCAACCTGATCGCCTGGCCCCAGGAGCAGATCATCAAGTGCCTCGTGCAATTCCACCCCGACGACGAGCCGTTGCTGCGCCTGGAACAGGAAGCGCAACTCAAGGCGGTGTACGAGGCATCTATTGTCAGTGGCCATGAATTGTTGCTGGAAGTCATCCCGCCCAAGGACCACCCGTCCACTTACCCGGACGTGCTCTATCGCAGCCTCAAGCGCTTGTACAACCTGGGTATCTACCCGGCGTGGTGGAAGATCGAGGCGCAGTCGGCCGAGGACTGGAAGAAGCTTGACGAACTGATCCAGGACCGCGACCCGTACTGCCGTGGCGTGGTGCTGCTGGGCCTGAATGCCTCGGCCGAGTTTCTCGCCGATGGCTTCCAGCAAGCCCGCCTGAGCACTACCTGCCGAGGTTTTGCCGTGGGCCGCACGATCTTCCAGGAGCCGAGCCGGGCGTGGATGGCGGGGGAGATTGATGATGAGGTTTTGATTCAGCAAGTACAGGCCACGTTTGAACAGCTGATCAATGCCTGGCGAAGTGCCCGAACCTAAACACGCTTCTCGAATGTGGAATGCAGTCAAATGTGGGAGCGGGCTTGCTCGCGAATGCGGTGGTTCAGTTACAGAAGTGTTGCCTGACAGACCGCATTCGCGAGCAAGCCCGCTCCCACATAAAGCAGATCCCGGTGATCTCTAGATAAAAACAAAAGGTGCAGCCATGCCCGCAATCCGAATTGGCATCAACCCGATTTCCTGGAGCAACGACGACCTCCCAGCCCTGGGCGGCGAAACGCCCCTGAGCACCGCCTTGAGCGAAGGCAAGGAAATCGGTTACGAAGGCTTCGAACTCAACGGCAAATTCCCCAAGGACGCCAAAGGCGTCGGCGATGTGCTGCGTCCTTATGACCTGGCACTGGTCTCCGGCTGGTACTCGAGCCGGCTGGCCCGGCGTTCAGTGGCCGAAGAAATCGAGGCCATCGCCGGCCATGTCGAGTTGCTCAAGCAAAACGGTGCCAGTGTATTGGTCTACGGCGAAGTCGCCGATTCGATCCAGGGTTCGCGCATCCGCCTGATCGAGCGCCCGCGCTTTCACAGCGAACAGGCCTGGCAGGATTATGCCGACAAGCTCACCGAACTGGCGCGCTTCACCCTGTCCCAAGGCGTGCGCCTGGCGTACCACCACCATATGGGCGCCTACGTCGAATCCGCGGAAGACATCGACCAGTTGATGAAGCGAACGGGCCCGGAAGTCGGCCTGCTGTTCGATTCGGGCCACTGCTACATGGGCGGCGGCGAGCCAGTGGAGGTGCTGTGTAAACACATCGACCGCATTTGCCACGTGCATTTCAAGGACGTGCGCAAGCCTGTGGTGCAACTGGCGCGTAACCAGATGTGGAGTTTTCCCGACTGCATCGTCAACGGCACCTTCACCGTGCCCGGCGACGGTGACATCGACTTCGCCGAATTGCTCGATGAGTTGCTGGCCGCGAACTATGAAGGCTGGCTGGTTGTGGAGGCCGAGCAGGACCCGGCTGTGGCGCCCAGCTATATCTATGCGAAAAAAGGATACGACACCCTACGTGCTCTGCTGAATGATGCCCTGCTGAATGAGAGGACTGCAAAATGAGCTTGTTGGTCAAGAGCAGCAAACGCGGACAAACCATGGTCGCGCTGGAAGCGGGGCGCCTGGAGTACGTGGGCTTTTCCGCTTACCGCCTGAGCCTGGGCGAAACCCTGCCGGTCAGCGCCGGTGATCAAGAGCTGTGCTTGGTACTGCTCAGCGGTCGCGTGAACATTGAAGGCGAAGGCTTCAACTGGCAGAACCTGGGGGATCGCCAGTCGGTGTTTGAAGACAAATCCCCCTTCGCCGCCTACCTGCCACCGGGTACCGATGCCCAGGTCACTGCGTTGAGCGATGTACAGATTGCCGTCTGCGCCGCGCCGGGGGCGGACGGCTACGAGCCGCGCCTGATCCGCCCGGAAGACTGCAAACGCAGCGTGCGCGGCAAAGGGGCCAACACCCGCTATGTGTGCGACATCCTGCCCGACAGCGAGCCGGCCCATTCACTGCTGGTGGTGGAGGTACGCACGCCGTCCGGGCATTCGTCGAGCTACCCGCCGCACAAGCACGACACCGACGACCTGCCGCACCAGAGCTTTCTTGAAGAGACCTACTACCACCAGATCAACCCGCCCCAGGGCTTTGTGTTCCAGCGCGTCTACACCGACGATCGCAGCATTGACCAGGCCATGGCCGTGGAAAACAGCGACCTGGTGGTGGTGCCCAAGGGTTACCACCCGGTCAGTGTGCCGTATGGCTACGAATCGTATTACCTGAACGTGATGGCCGGCCCCAAGCGCGCCTGGCATTTCCATAACGACCCACAGCACAGCTGGCTGCTGGACCTCTAAGCGGTTTTGGACGGAGAACAACAATGAAGTCGCCTTTACGTTTTGCCCTTAACCGCATGGTCGCCCCCAACCTGTCCCTGCCGGACTTCATCCAGTTGGCCGCAGCGCTCAAGTGCGATGCCATCGAGATCCGCAATGACCTTGCGGACAAGCAAATCGAATTCGGCACCCCGGCCGGCCGCGTGCGCGAGTTGTGCGCAGCGCAGGGCATCCAGGTGCTGTCGATCAACGCGCTGTACCCCTTTGACGTGTGGAACGAGGAGCGTCGCGCCCAAGCGATCCAGCTCGCCACCTATGCCCGTGAGTGCGGCGCCCAGGGCCTGGTGATGTGCCCGTTCAACGAGCGAGGCGATACGCGCAACGAAGCGCAGCGTGCCGCCGGGTTGCGCACGGCCTTGAGCGAGCTGGCGCCGATCCTGCGTGAATACGGGATTCTCGGTTTTATCGAACCCCTAGGCTTTGAGGAATGTGCGCTACGCCGCAAGCGCGTGGCGGTGGATGCGATCCAGTCCATTGGCGGCCTGGATGTGTTCCGCCTGGTGCACGACACCTTCCATCATCACTTGGCCAGCGAACATGAGTTCTTCCCCGAATTGACCGGGCTGGTGCATATCTCCGGCGTGGAAGATGCCGAGGCGCCGCTCAATTCGATTCGTGACGGCCACCGCGTGTTGGTGGGCGAGGGTGACATCCTTGGTAACGCGGCGCAGATCGACACGCTGCTCAGCACGGGATACAGCGGCTATTTGTCGTTTGAGCCGTTTGCCGAGAGCGTGCATGAACTGGCGGATATACAACAGGCGTTGGGCGCGAGCATTGCCCATCTGAACAAATCCCGGAACTGACAGCGGATAACGTGTGGGAGCGGGCTTGCTCGCGAAGGCGGTGGACCAGTAAGTAAATCCGGTGACTGACACACCGCATT
Organism: Pseudomonas sp. H1_A03; assembly: GCF_054685145.1. Classification (NCBI taxonomy): domain Bacteria; kingdom Pseudomonadati; phylum Pseudomonadota; class Gammaproteobacteria; order Pseudomonadales; family Pseudomonadaceae; genus Pseudomonas; species Pseudomonas sp. H1_A03. The sequence goes on along the minus strand of NZ_CP162829.1, from coordinate 4,849,288 downwards.
CGCGAGCAAGCCCGCTCCCACATGGGATCACTGTTGATCGAAAGATTTGCATTCATTCAAGGTGCGAACATGACCACAACAAGACTGACCATGGCCCAAGCCCTGGTGAAGTTCCTGGATAACCAATACATCGAAGTCGATGGCGTGCAGAGCAAGTTTGTCGCCGGGGTGTTCACGATTTTCGGCCACGGCAACGTGCTGGGCCTGGGCCAGGCCCTGGAGCAAGACAGCGGTGACCTGGTGGTGCACCAGGGCCGCAACGAACAGGGCATGGCCCACGCCGCCATCGGTTTTGCCAAGCAGCACCTGCGCCGCAAGATCTACGCGTGCACCGCTTCTGTGGGCCCCGGCGCTGCCAACATGCTCACCGCCGCCGCGACCGCGACCGCCAACCGTATCCCGCTGCTGCTGTTGCCCGGCGATGTGTATGCCAGTCGCCAGCCCGACCCGGTGTTGCAACAGATCGAACAGTTCCACGACCTGAGCATCAGCACCAACGATGCCTTCCGCTCCGTGAGCAAATACTGGGACCGCATCAACCGCCCCGAGCAGTTGATGACCGCCGCAATCCACGCCATGCGCGTGCTTACCGATCCGGCTGAAACCGGTGCCGTGACCCTGGCGTTGCCCCAGGACGTGCAGGCCGAGGCCTGGGACTATCCCGACTACTTCCTGCAAAAACGCGTGCACCGTATCGAACGTCGCCCGGCCACCGCCGCGATGATCAGTGATGCGCTGGCGGCCTTTCGCGGCAAGCGCAAGCCGCTGATCATCTGCGGCGGCGGTGTGAAGTATTCCGGTGCCAATGCTGCACTGCAGGCGTTTGCCGAACGGTTTGATATCCCCTTCGCCGAAACCCAGGCGGGCAAGAGCGCCGTGGTCTCCAGCCATCCGCTGAACGTCGGCGGGATCGGAGAAACTGGCTGCCTGGCGGCGAACCTGCTGGCGCCCGAAGCCGACCTGATCATCGGTATCGGCACGCGTTATACCGACTTCACCACCTCGTCCAAATCACTGTTCAAGCACGCCGAGGTGAGGTTTCTCAACCTCAACATCAGTCCCTGCGACGCCTTGAAACTGGACGGCGTGCAGGTGTTGGCTGACGCACAAGTCGCCCTTGAAGCACTGGCCGATGCCCTGGGCGATTATCGTTCGGGCTGGGGCGAGCAGATCCGTGAAGCCAAGGCGCAGCTGGACACCGAAGTGGACCGTGTGCATCAGGTGGAATATGACGGTGACGGCTTCGTGCCGGAGGTCGACGACCACCTGGACCGCGCGGTGCTGCGTGAATTCATCGAGCTGACCGGTTCGTGCCTCACCCAAAGCCGTGTGCTTGGCGTGCTCAACCAAACCCTGGCCGATGACGCAATCATCGTCGCAGCCGCCGGCAGCCTGCCCGGTGACCTGCAGCGCGCCTGGCGCAGCAAGGGCGTCAACACCTACCACGTCGAGTACGGCTATTCGTGCATGGGCTATGAGATCAACGCCGCCCTCGGCGTGAAACTCGCCGAGCCGACCAAAGAGGTCTACGCCCTGGTCGGCGATGGTTCCTACATGATGCTGCATTCGGAGCTGGCCACCTCGATCCAGGAGCGCCGCAAGATCAACGTGGTGCTGCTCGACAACATGGCTTTCGGCTGCATCAACAACCTGCAGATCGGCAATGGCATGGACAGCTTCGGCACCGAGTTCCGCTACCGCAACCCCGAGAGCGGCAAGCTCGACGGCGGCCTGGTGCCGGTGGATTTCGCCATGAGCGCGGCGGCCTATGGTTGCAAGACCTACAAGGTCAGCACTGTGGAGCAACTCGAAGCGGCGCTGGCCGATGCACGAACTCAAACGGTTTCGACGCTGATCGATATCAAGGTGCTGCCCAAGACCATGATCCACGGCTACCTGTCGTGGTGGCGGGTGGGTGTGGCGCAGGTGTCCACCAGCGAACGTACGAATGCCGCCGCGAAAAAACTCAACGAACACCTGGCGAAGGCCCGGCAGTACTAATAACAAAAGGAGTGAATGTATGTCTTTGAAGTTGGGTGTTATCGGTACCGGCGCCATCGGCCGTGACCATATTCGTCGTTGCAGCCAGACCTTGCTCAACAGCCAGGTGGTGGCGGTAACCGACATCAATCTTGAGCAAGCCGCCAAGGTTGTCGCAGAGTTGAAGCTGGACGCCGAGGTGTACGCCGACGGCCATGCGCTGATCAATTCGCCACAGGTCGAGGCCATTCTGGTCACTTCATGGGGCCCGAGCCACGAAGAGTTCGTGCTCGCCGCCATCGCCGCCGGCAAACCGGTGTTCTGCGAAAAACCCTTGGCCGTGACGGCTGACGGCTGCCGCAAGATCGTCGACGCCGAAGTGGCCTACGGCAAGCGCCTGGTGCAAGTCGGCTTCATGCGCCCGTACGACGAGGGTTATCGCGCATTGAAAGCGGTGATCGACAGCGGCCAGATCGGCGAACCCCTGATGCTGCACTGCGCGCACCGCAACCCGACGGTGGGCGAGAACTACAAGACCGACATGGCGATCACCGACACCCTGATCCACGAGCTGGATGTGTTGCGTTGGCTGCTCAACGACGACTACGTCTCGGTGCAAGTGGTGTTCCCACGCAAATCCAGCAAGGCCCTGGCCCACTTGCGTGACCCGCAGATCGTGCTGCTGGAAACCGCCAAGGGCACGCGTATCGATGTCGAAGTGTTCGTGAACTGCCAGTACGGCTATGACATCCAGTGCGAAGTGGTGGGGGAGACCGGTATTGCCAAGCTGCCGGAGCCATCCCAGGTGCAAATGCGCAGTGGCGCGAAGTTGTCCAATGCGATTCTGATGGACTGGAAGGATCGGTTTATTGGTGCCTATGACGTCGAGTTGCAGGCGTTTATCGACAGCGTACGCGCCGGGCAGGTTGGCGGGCCGTCGGCGTGGGATGGTTTTGCGGCGGCGGTGGCGGCGGATGCGTGTATTGAAGCGCAGAATAGCGAGCAGATTGTGAAGGTGAGCTTGCCGCAGCGTCCGCACTTCTACGGCTGACCGCGATCCCACAGATGGAATGCAGTCAGTGTGGGAGCGGGCTTGCTCGCGAATGCGGTGTATCAGATACAAGTTCTTTAACTGATACACCGCATTCGCGAGCAAGCCCGCTCCCACATTTGAATTGGGTTTCCACTTCAAGTAAGGAGTGTATGCATGCGAATCGGTCTAGTCGGCTACGGCCACGGAGGGCGCTTCTTTCATGCGCCGCTGATTGCAACCCTGCCAGGTGCGACATTGGTCGGCGTAGTAACTCGGTCCCCCGAGCGCCGCCAGCAACTGGCAATCGACCACCCCGGCGTCAGGGCTTTTGACAACATCGGCCAAATCGTCGAAGCCGGCGTCGATGCCCTGGTTATCTCCACCACCCTCAAGGGCCGCCCGGCCCTGGTGCTGGAAGCCATCGAACATGGCGTTGCCGTGGTCAGCGACAAGCCCTTCGCCGCCAACGCCGAACAGGCCCAGGCGCTGATCACCGCGGCCGAACGCCAAGGCTCGCTGCTCAGCGTCTACCAGAACCGACGCTGGGACTCGGATTACCTGACCCTGCGCAAACTCATCGACGCCGGCGCCTTGGGCACGATCACGCGTTTCGAATCCCGCGTGGAACGCTACAGCCCGCAAGCCGTAGGTAACGCCAGCGGCGGTGGTTGGCTGCGCGACCTGGGCAGCCACTTGGTCGACCAGGCCCTGCAACTGTTCGGCCCGGTAGATCGGGTGTTCGCGCAACTGCAATACACCGCCGAACATCCCACGGTGGACCATGGTTTTTTTGTGTCCCTGACCCACGCCAACGGTGTGATTTCCCATCTGTGGGGCAATGCCCTGCAAAACAGCCAGGCGCCGCGCTTTCGCGTCAGTGGCACCTCTGGCTGCTACACCGTCGAAGGCTTGGACGGCCAGGAAGAAGCGCTGATGGCCGGCAAGTCGCCGAAGACTGAAGGTGAGCATTGGGGCTCTGAAGAACACCGCCGCTGGGGCTGGTTCGAACAAGGCCCGGACCGCGAGCGGGTGCCGTCGGAAAAGGGCTGTTGGACGCAGTTCTATCGACAGTTGCAATTGGCCGTGCAAGGGCAGGGGCCGCTGCCGGTGGATGCCTATGATGCGCTGGAAACCACCCGTATATTGGACGCCGCACGCCTGAGCGCGGAGCGCCAGCAGGTGGTTTCAACAAAAATAGAATAAAATTCTAAAACAGGTTGATATGGAAATTATTTTCCAATAAAGTCTTTTCCAGGTTGCATAAAGTACGTTCGGACTCGATCTGCACGACTCAACAAAAACAAGATCAAAAACAACCAGGTACCGTCAGATGAAAATCTTCAACGCTGTACTGCGAGTTTTACGCCCTGTCCTAGCGCCACGCGGTCTGCCCCGCGCCCGGCCGTTCTACTTCTCCTTCCTTAATGTGCTGTGCGTCGAAAACAAAGGCGCGCTGGTCTGCTGCATTCCAGGCGCGCCGGTGGTTCGACTGTCCAATTCGCAAGTCCCGCTCTGATCAACGTAACGTCCAACAAAACCAACAAGAATGTGGAGACAGACCGTTCATGAAGACCCCGATCCGTTTTACCGCGCTGGCCTTGTCCATGATGCTGGCCAGTGGTTTTGCCAGTGCCGCCGATATCAAGGTGGGCGTGAGCATGTCCGCCTTCGACGATACCTTCCTGACTTACCTGCGCGAGGACATGGACAAGCAAGCCAAGTCCTACCCCAAGGGTGACGGTGTGCAATTGCAGTTCGAAGACGCGCGTGCCGACGTGGTCAAGCAGTTGAGCCAGGTCGAGAACTTTATCAGCCAGAAAGTCGACGCCATCATCGTCAACCCGGTGGATACCGCGTCGACCAAGAACATCATCAGTGCCGCCACCAAGGCAGGCATCCCGCTGGTCTTCGTCAACCGCCGTCCCGACCAGAAAGACTTGCCCAAGGATGTGGTCGCTGTGACCTCCGATGACATCGAGGCTGGTCGCCTGCAAATGCAATACATCGCTGAAAAGCTCGGCGGCAAAGGCAAGATTGTGATCCTGCTGGGTGACCTGGCGAACAACTCCACCACCAATCGCACCAAGGGCGTGAAGGAGGTGCTGGCCAAATACCCGGATATCAAGATCGAACAGGAACAGACCGGCATCTGGCTGCGTGACAAGGGTATGACCCTGGTCAACGACTGGCTGACCCAAGGTCGCGAATTCAACGCGGTGCTGGCCAACAACGATGAGATGGCCATCGGCGCGTCGATGGCCCTGAAGTCGGCGGGTACCAAGCCGGGCAGCGTGCTGATCGCGGGTGTCGACGGCACCCCGGACGGTCTGAACGCGATCACCAAGGGTGACATGGCCGCGTCGGCGTTCCAGGACGCCAAGGGTCAGGCGGTGGGCTCGGTGGAAGCGGCGCGCAAAATGGCCAAGAAGGAGCCGGTCGAGCAGAACGTGATTATTCCGTTCCAACTGATCACTCCGGAAAACGTCGCCAAGTTCAAGTAGCCCTGACATAACAACAATAAACCGGCAGGGCGGTCGTGCCCGCCTTGCCGATGGAGTACCTCCTTATGCTCGCTCAAGCCACTGTCTCGCAGCCTCCCGGTATCCAACCCCAGCTGTTGGAAGAACCCTACCTGCTGGAAATCGTCAATATCAGCAAAGGCTTTCCCGGTGTCGTGGCCCTGGCCGATGTACAGCTGCGCGTGCGCCCCGGTACCGTGCTGGCGCTGATGGGCGAGAACGGTGCAGGCAAGTCGACATTGATGAAAATCATCGCCGGCATCTACCAGCCCGACGCCGGTGAAATTCGCCTGCGCGGCAAGCCGATCGTGTTTGAAACACCCCTGGCGGCCCAAAAGGCCGGGATCGCGATGATCCACCAGGAACTCAACCTGATGCCGCACATGAGCATCGCCGAGAATATCTGGATCGGCCGCGAGCAGCTCAACAGCCTGCACATGGTCAACCACCGTGAAATGCACCGCTGCACCGCCGAGTTGCTGGCGCGCTTGCGCATCAACCTCGACCCCGAGGAACACGTGGGCAACCTGAGCATCGCCGAGCGGCAGATGGTCGAGATTGCCAAGGCCGTGTCCTACGACTCCGACATCCTGATTATGGATGAACCGACATCGGCCATTACCGACAAGGAAGTGGCCCACCTGTTTTCGATCATTGCCGACCTCAAGTCCCAGGGCAAAGGCATCGTCTACATCACCCATAAAATGAATGAAGTATTCGCCATCGCCGATGAAGTGGCGGTGTTCCGCGACGGCCAGTACATCGGCTTGCAACGCGCGGACAGCATGAACAGCGACAGCCTGATTTCGATGATGGTCGGCCGTGAGCTGAGCCAGCTGTTCCCGGTGCGCGAGACGCCCATCGGTGACCTGTTGCTGTCGGTACGCAACCTGACGCTGGACGGCGTATTCAAGGACGTATCGTTTGACCTGCATGCCGGCGAGATCCTCGGTATTGCCGGGTTGATGGGCTCGGGCCGCACCAACGTGGCCGAAACCATTTTTGGCATCACCCCTAGCAGCAGCGGCCAGATCAGTCTGGACGGCAAGGCGGTGCGCATTACCGATCCACACATGGCCATTGAGAAGGGCTTTGCTCTGTTGACCGAAGACCGCAAGCTCAGTGGCCTGTTCCCCTGCCTTTCCGTGTTGGAAAACATGGAAATGGCCGTGCTGCCGCACTACTCGGGCAACGGTTTTATCCAGCAGAAAGCCCTGCGTGCGCTGTGCGAAGACATGTGCAAGAAGCTGCGGGTGAAAACCCCGTCCCTTGAGCAATGCATCGACACCTTGTCCGGCGGCAACCAGCAGAAGGCCTTGCTGGCGCGCTGGCTGATGACCAACCCGCGCCTGCTGATCCTTGATGAACCCACGCGGGGCATTGATGTGGGCGCCAAGGCCGAGATCTACCGGTTGATCGCCTTCCTCGCCAGCGAAGGCATGGCGGTGATCATGATTTCTTCCGAGCTGCCCGAAGTACTGGGCATGAGCGACCGAGTCATGGTGATGCACGAAGGTGAATTGATGGGCACCTTGGACCGCAGCGACGCGACCCAGGAAAAAGTCATGCAGTTGGCCTCCGGGATGACGGCAGTCCACTGACGTACAGAATAAAAAGGTGATGGGCTATGAATGCAATAACGGATAACAAACCCGCGACGGTGCCAACCAAAAGTCGCCGACGCATGCCCACCGAGCTGAGCATCTTCCTGGTGCTGATCGGCATCGGCCTGGTGTTTGAAGTGTTCGGCTGGATCGTGCGTGACCAGAGCTTCCTGATGAACTCCCAGCGATTGGTGCTGATGATCCTGCAAGTGTCGATCATCGGCCTGCTCGCCATCGGTGTGACCCAGGTGATCATTACCACTGGTATCGACCTGTCCTCGGGCTCTGTATTGGCGTTGTCGGCGATGATCGCTGCCAGTTTGGCGCAAACCTCTGATTTTTCCCGAGCCGTGTTTCCCAGCCTGACCGATTTGCCAGTGTGGATTCCGGTGGCGATGGGGCTTGGCGTCGGGCTGCTGGCAGGGGCGATCAACGGCAGCATCATCGCCGTCACCGGTATCCCACCCTTTATTGCCACCCTCGGTATGATGGTCTCGGCCCGTGGCCTGGCGCGTTACTACACCGAAGGCCAACCGGTGAGCATGCTCTCGGATTCGTACACGGCCATCGGCCATGGCGCGATGCCGGTGATCATCTTCCTGGTGGTGGCCGTGATCTTCCATATCGCCCTGCGCTACACCAAGTACGGCAAATACACCTACGCCATCGGCGGCAACATGCAGGCGGCGCGTACGTCGGGGATCAACGTCAAGCGCCACTTGATCATCGTCTACAGCATCGCCGGCTTGCTGGCTGGTCTGGCCGGTGTGGTCGCTTCGGCACGTGCTGCAACCGGGCAGGCCGGCATGGGCATGTCTTATGAGCTGGATGCGATTGCGGCTGCGGTGATCGGCGGCACCAGCCTGGCGGGCGGGGTAGGGCGCATCACGGGGACTGTGATCGGCGCACTGATTCTGGGGGTGATGGCCAGCGGGTTTACGTTTGTCGGGGTGGATGCGTACATTCAGGACATCATCAAGGGCCTGATCATTGTGGTGGCAGTGGTGATCGACCAGTACCGCAACAAGCGCAAACTCAAACGCTGAGATCGTCTTACGACCAACACAAATCAAGTGCGGGAGCTGGCTTGCCTGCGATTGCATCAACTCGGTAGCCCTGACGGACCGAGTCGCCTGGATCGCGGGCAAGCCCGACGCCCACACTTGCATCTTTATCAGGCAGTTCTAACCGTTTGTCTTCTATATAGCTCCACAACACTGAATTTCTTGCTATAAACGCACTCCGATAACCATTCGCCGAGCCCGTCCTGGTGCTTTTGGGGGTTATCTCGGAAAAATTGCCTGTCTTTTCAGTTGCTGTGCCCTCAAGTCGGCCTTAGACTGCCGCCCCTCGTAAATTGAGTGCCGGGTGGCGCTTGAAATGGACGGCGCCCTTCCGAGACCTGCAGAGGTCGGCCGGAACGCTCCCTTATTCGCCTTAATGCACGTATTTTTTATAGAGAAATCAATGACAAAGGAAAAGTTGCTGGCCATGCCGGCGGATGACTACATGAATGCCGAACAGCACGCTTTTTTCGAGAAGTTGCTGCAAGACATGAAAGTGGAGCACCACGAGCGCATCGAACAGAACCGTATCGCCATTGAAAGCCTGGACACTCCGGCCGACCCTGCCGACGCCGCTTCCGTTGAAGAAGAGCGCACCTGGCTGGTGAACGCCATCGACCGCGACCAGCGCATGTTGCCGCAGCTTGAGCGTGCACTGGAACGCATCAAGGAAGATTCCTTTGGCTGGTGCGATGACAGCGGCGAGCCTATCGGCCTCAAGCGCTTGCTGATCAGCCCTACCACCAAGTACTGCATCGAAGCGCAAGAGCGCCACGAGCAGATCGACAAGCACCAGCGCCAAGCCTGATGTGGTGAAGCTGGGGGATCGCTGAGCGGTCCCCCAGGGAAAGACTCGTTACACCCCCGTCTATTGATCTGTTGCAAACCACCCCACTAAAGGCCCATGGATAATGGCCCGATAGTGGCGTTTAATGCAGCGACAATAACGATAAGCAGTGGGGTGACGAAGATGGCTGGAGACGGATCTCTGACGGGCGCAGCAGTGGCACCGCAATCGGTGGTGCGCGGGTTGCCCGCCTGGTTGACGCAGCTTACGCAGAGCATCGCCCTGGTGCTGATACTGTTGGGCCTGGCATTTGCCATCCTGCCGTTGTACCTCTGCCTGCCACTGGCCGTGCTGGTGATCTGGCTGCCTCGCCTGACAAGTCGCACGCCCGTTGTTGCGTCTTGCGACGCCGTCGATGCGATTGGCGAGTTGACTCGCGACCTGTCCTATACCACCAGCCATAACGCACTGTCCGCTGCCGGCGTGGCCTATTCGGTCAAGCAACTGGCGGCTCGCTTGCAGTCTCAGTTGAGTGCAGCCAAGCAGATTGTCAGCAGTGCCGAGGTGATGATTGGCACCGAAAAGGTCACCTCCCAACTCAGCCGCGAGGCCCTGGGGGCAGCCAGCCAGGCCCATCAACGCAGCACCGAAGGCCGCGAAGTGCTGGCCCAATCGATCAGCCGCATGCACCAGCTCAGCCAGCGCGCCGATGCCAGTCGTGAACTGATCGAAGCCTTGAGCCAGCGCAGTGAGGAAATCCAGCGGGTGACCCTGGTGATCCAGTCCATCGCCAGCCAGACCAACCTGTTGGCACTCAATGCAGCGATTGAGGCGGCGCGAGCCGGTGAGCATGGTCGGGGGTTTGCAGTCGTAGCGGATGAGGTGCGCGGGCTGGCGGGCCGTACGGCCACAGCCACTGATGAGGTTGGGGTGATGGTGGCCGATATCCAGCAACGCACCGCTCAGGTGGTGGAGCAGATTCGCCAGCTCTCGGCAGACTTGCACACGGGCGTGGAGCAAGTGGAGCGCGCCGGTGAGCAACTGCATAGCATCGCCAGCCTGGCGGCGGATGTCGAAGGCCAGGTGAATGAAATTGCCCAGGGCACCGACACCAACCGCACCCAGCTCGACAGCCTGTTCCATGCTGTGGAACAAATGCGCAGCGACCTAGCCGTCAGCGATCAGCAAACCCGCCAACTGGCCGACGCCGCCGTGCAGATGGAAGGCCAGGCCGAAACCATCAGTGAGCGCTTGGCGGAAGTTGGCCTGGATGACTATCATCAGCGTATCTACGACTTGGCCCGTGAAGGCGCTAGCCGAATTGCCGCGCAATTCGAGGCCGACGTGCTACAGAACCGCATCAGCCTGGATGACCTGTTCGACCGCAGCTATACGCCGATTGCCAATACCAGCCCAAGCAAGTACCACACCCGGTTTGACGGCTATACCGATCAGGTGTTGCCGGCGATCCAGGAAGATCTGCTGCCGAGGCATGAAGGGTTGGTGTTCGCCATTGCCTGCACGCCCCAGGGTTACGTGCCGACGCACAACAAGGCGTTTTCCCAGGCGTTGACCGGCGATGTGCAGGTGGATGCTGTGCAGAACCGCACCAAGCGCAAGTTTGAAGACCGCACCGGGATCCGCTGTGGCAGCCATCAACAGGCGGTTTTGTTGCAGACCTACACCCGCGATACCGGTGAGCTGATGCACGACCTGTCGGTGCCGATCGTCGTCAAGGGCCGGCATTGGGGTGGTTTGCGCCTGGGCTATAAACCCGAGGCTGTAAGGCGTTGACGTGAATTGGGCTTTTCCGGAATGGGCATAGCTATCGACACATATTGTAGTGAGCGGGCTTGCCCCGCGCTGGGTGGCGAAGCCGCCCCAATAAAGACATCGCCGAGTTCCAGATAGAACTAGGTCGCTTGGTTTGGGGCGGCTTCGCCACCCAGCGCGGGGCAAGCCCGCTCACTACAGGGAGATTTTTCAGCCTTTGAACGTTGTGTAGATATCTACCGTCAGTGCGGTTGATGCAGGCGTTGGTTCAGTTCGTCCACCGCGATCGCCCATTCGGCGTCTTCGCGCAGCTCTTCCTTGAGAAAACTTGCCTGTTGTGCGGACCAGAAAGGCGCATCGATCAACTTCACGTCGTCAGGCAAAGGGTGCGCGGCGATAAAGGCGTCGATAGCGTCCGGGGTTGAATCCAGGCCCAATTGGTCAAATAGGGTTTCAAGGGTAGGGATTGGCGCGTCCATATCGTTCTCCATGCAGGGTGGTCGTTATGCATGGGAGGGTTGTGACGCAGTAGAGTTCTATCGGATTGTCAGGAATTCAGGGCGCCGGAATCTACGGCGGTTTTTAACGCTTTGGCGGCGTCCTTTGCTGCGATGGCGGCGGCGTCGACGGTTTTGAACCAGCGGTCTTTTTCAACCTGGTGGGTGGTGACAGTGGTCAGCGGTGGCTTGGCCCGCATGATGATCACGGCTTGGAACTCACCGTCTACTTCCCTTGCGTCGCCATGGATAAAAAATTCGCCGATATCAAATTCCGTCACGTAGAGCCTTCCCTTGGAGATAACTGCACTGGAGAAACCTGGCCCGGGTGGACACAAACTTCAGTGGACGGGCCAGTATGGCAGTTGTTGCGGGTCGGCGGCGCAGTTAAGTTAGCGGGCTGACGAAACGATTGCTCCGTGGGGCCGCTTGTAACATGGCTTCAAGTTTCTTGGCCAGTTCGCAGGCCTTGACATGGTCGCTGCGAAAGCCTTTGATTCGACCGCTGAGCACTTCGCGGATATGGAAAAAGTTTCGGCCGGCAGGTACGACTTGGTAAAGAATCGAATCCGAGTACCCTTCAAAGCCGTTCAAGCGGTAGTATTGAGCTTCGTCCTGACAGGATGGACGGGTGTGCGAAGACATCGCGTTGTAGGCTGATCGTTGCATGGCCTGCTCCTTTCGATCGATCCGGATGACTTGATTGCAGTGTTGTAGGTGGTTTTGATCGGTGTTGCTGTTTTAGTATTGTCGTCGGCGGCCAGCGCCCGGTTCCATGGCAGTGTGTTTATTTGTGTTTGTGTGTCGGAAAACTGCATTTTTAATTGGGTTATTCTCTGAAGTTGGTCGGGCCGTATTCTCGGGCCGTTGAACCTGTGATCTCCTGTGGTGCCTGATGACCTTGCACAAGGTCCATCACGTACGTCTGTACTAGTCTTGTGACGCGACAGTGGGATCTTCTTCAGTTTTTTTCAAAGATGAGTGATGTGATCGTGCCGTGATGGCCGTTTTTTTGTGCTGCCCGCTCTGGCGGACAGCGCTCTTTTCGATGTGGGGGCGTTTCCTTGGCAGTCAGTAATCTGGATATGCACGCGTTGTTCGTGCTGGGTGATTTGCGCGCAAAGTTGGTCAAGCAGTTTCAATCCCGTTTCGTTTACATCACCGAGCAGACGCCGGAAGGTATCTACATCGCCGAAATCGACACCGAGGCGGCGATGGTGGTGGACGACAAACCTCGCCTGGAACTCAAAGTCGGCGATCACTTCCGCGCGGCGGTATTGCCCAGTCGTGAGGGTGGCAAGTTCGAATTGAAGTTCCGCGACATCAAGTTGACCGTCTATGGCTTGGGCGACTACGCCTTCGTGTCCTCGGCCGAAGGCCAGGGCATCGTGTTCAAGGAAGGCCACAGCGTGATGCTGGTGTTTGCCGCCAATGAGCAACTGCAGGAAGGCCTGACCAAAACCCTCAAGGCCGTGACCGGCAAGGCTGCCAAGTGGCGCAAGGGCGAGCTGGTCACGTTCAAGGCCAGCGAATAATCAGCAAAAAAACGCGAACACCCGTTATCTCCCGGAACCTCTACTACAGTTGAGTTGACTTAATTGTTCAGAGGCTTCGCGCATACGCAGCAAAGCCTTCCGCTATTGGTTGCGATATCGCGAGGTGCCTGAGGCATGAAAGGATTGAGAACGCTGTTGGCGGCGTCCCTGGCGACCCTAGGGCTGTCAATGGCCGCATTGCCGGTGCGCGCCGCTGAGGCGCCGATACATTTTGCCGACCTGAACTGGGAAAGCGGCAGCCTGATCACCGAAGTGCTGCGGGTCATTGTCGAGAAGGGTTACGACTTGCCCACCGACACCTTGCCCGGCACTACCATCACCCTGGAAACCGCCCTGGCCAAGAACGACATCCAGGTGATCGGCGAAGAATGGGCCGGCCGCAGCCCGGTGTGGGTCAAGGCGGAGGCCGAAGGCAAGGTGGTGGGTCTTGGGGACACGGTCAAAGGCGCAACCGAAGGCTGGTGGGTGCCGGAATACGTGGTCAAGGGTGATCCCGCCAAAGGCATCAAGCCACTGGCGCCGGACCTCAAGAGCGTAAAGGACCTGGCGCGCTACAAGGATGTGTTCAAGGACCCGGAATCCCCAGGCAAGGGCCGCTTTCTCAACAGCCCTATCGGCTGGACCTCGGAAGTGGTCAACAAACAGAAGCTCAAGGCCTACGGCCTGGATGACAGCTACGTGAACTTCCGCAGCGGCTCAGGCGCGGCACTGGATGCCGAGATTGCCTCGTCGATCCGCCGGGGCAAGCCGGTGCTGTTCTACTACTGGTCGCCGACGCCGTTGATGGGGCGCTACAAGTTGATCCAACTGGAGGAACCGCCGTTCGATGCCGAGGCCTGGAAGACCCTGACGGATGCGGATAATCCTGATCCGAAGCCCACGCGCTCGTTGGCGTCCAAGTTGAGTATCGGGGTATCTACGCCGTTCCAGAAGGCCCATCCGCAGATTGCGCAGTTCTTTGAGAAAGTTGAGTTTCCGATCGAGCCGCTGAATAAGGCATTGGCGACCATGAGTGAAAATCACACAGCGCCACGGGATGTGGCCCAGGCGTTTCTCAAGGAACATCCGCAAGTGTGGAAGGCTTGGTTGACCGAGGATGTGGCGGAGAAGGTTGAGGCGAGCCTGAAATAAACACCGGTCTCACTGCCAAGTGAGCTCAAAATGTGGGAGCTGGCTTGCCTGCGATAGCGCTGTATCAGTCAAGGATTCATCAACTGACACACCGCTATCGCAGGCAAGCCAGCTCCCACATTGGTGTGTATTCCAAAGTCAGAACCGGGTCTGTACTGCCAGCTCGAAGGTTCTCGGTGCCCCCAGATAATATGCCGGCGACACATGGGCAAACTCGGCATACACCTCGTTCGTCAAGTTGCGCACCCGGCCCGTCACCGAGGTATGCGAGTCCACCTTATAACGCAGGAACGTCCCGAACAGCGTATAGGCCGGCACCGTTTGCGTATTGGCATTATCCGCATACACCTCAGCCACATACCGCGCATCCACACCACCTTGCCAATCCTCGGCAAAATCATAAGTCAGCCACAGATTACCCACGCGCGTGGGTACGTTGGTCGGCGTGTTGCCCTTGCGCGAGACCACCGCGCCACTGGCAATTTTCTCATTGAAATCCTTGTACTCGGCGTTGACCCAGGCGAAGTTGCCCTCCGCCAGCAGACTTGGCGTGATGCGCAATGAGCTGGCCAGCTCGATGCCTCTGGATGACTGCGCGCCGACCGGGATGCTGCTGGTGGGATCCTGCGGATCGGTCACGGCAAAATCCTTGCGCTCGATCTTGTAGGCGGCCACGGTGGCCGAGCCACGGCCGTCCAGGTAGTCGAACTTGCTGCCCACTTCCCACTGTTTACCCGTCGAGACGTCAAACACTTGTGTGGTGGTGCTTGGCTGCTCGGCGGCGGTGCTGTATTGCACGTACACATTGGCTGATGGGATGAATTGATAGGTCAGGCCTACGCGGCCGGTCAGCGGTTCCCAGCTGCGTTTGAAGTGCCGAGGGTTGGTGGCCGTGACCACTCGGTGGTTGGTGACATCCAGGTCGATGGCGTCGTAACGCAGGCCGGTCAACAGCGACAATTTGTCGGTGAGGCCCAGGCGATTCTCCACGAACAGCGCCTTGGTGGTGACTTCGTTGGTCTTGTCGTTGCCGAAGTTCTCCCGGGTTCGCGGAATATCGTAGAAGTGCCCAGGGTTGAAGGTATTCGGATCCACCGCACTGTTACCCGGCACATTCCACGGCGTGCTAGTGGTGCTGTTGACCTTGTACTCGAAGCCGCCGGACCAGGTGGTCGACAGTCCGTAGAGGCTGTCATCGTGGCGCAGCTCGAACTGGTTGCCGTTCTGTTCGCCCTGATGGCGTACCTGGTAAGCCGTCGAGCGGTTCACCGCGCTGTTGTCGGCGCTGTACTGGTAGGTTTCCAGGTTGCGGTAATCACGTTGGCTGTCCAAGTGGTACAGGGTGTTTTTCAGGGTGGTGCTGTCGTTGATGCGGTAGTCGATGATCGAGCGCGCCCAGATCGTGCGCTGCTCGTAGCGGCCGTCGGCGACGTTGTAGTTGTTGAACCGGTTGTGCTTGTCGATCTTCAGCTCGCCGGCCTTGGGATTGAGCACCGGCGTGCCCCAGTAGGGGCTGTCTTCATGCTCATCCTGGTATTCCAGTGCCAGGGTATGAGACAGGTTGGGCGTGAGGTCGCTGAGCAGGGAAAACGCCAGGCTCCAGGCCTCGCGCTGGTCGCGGTCGATGTAGCTGTGATTGGTGTTGCGGCTCACATCCAGGCGCGCGTAGTGCTGCACGTCGGCACCGGGCTCGGTCAGGGCGTGATTGACG
This sequence comes from Pseudomonas sp. H1_A03, assembly GCF_054685145.1. Taxonomy (NCBI): domain Bacteria; kingdom Pseudomonadati; phylum Pseudomonadota; class Gammaproteobacteria; order Pseudomonadales; family Pseudomonadaceae; genus Pseudomonas; species Pseudomonas sp. H1_A03. The sequence goes on along the minus strand of NZ_CP162829.1, from coordinate 4,833,633 downwards.
CCGAACGCCATACCGGCGGTGTCATAGCTGCCATAGGTGAGCTGGCCCTCTGCCGCCTGTTCCTCACGGGTGGCCAGCTTGGTCACGTAATTGAGCGAACCGCCCACGGAGCCTGCGCCGTTGATCAGGGAGGAGGGGCCGCCGACCAGTTCCACCCGATCATAGATCCAGGCATCCACAGGCCGGGCCAGGCCTGTGGCGACGTTGATCCCGTTGAACATCTGGGTGATCTGGCTGCTGGTAAAACCCCGATAGGAGACAAACCCGCCAAAGCCCGGCGGGGCGCTGGCGTTGACGCCGGGCAGGGTGTTGGCCGCATCGCGGAAAGTCTTGGCGCCGTGGCGCTCGATGTCACTGCGCTTAGCGATGGCCACCGACGCAGGGGTTTCCCGTACGCTCAATCCCAACCGCGACGCCACGCCGCTGGGTTGGTCCAGGGCCAGGCCGGGCTCGGCGGTTTGTTCGCCATCAATGGTCGTCGGGGCCAACTCAAGGGCCCAGGCGCAGACAGGCAGGCAGCCGAACAGGCCCGCCAACAGGGGTAGATGTTTCATGGTTGAATCCTGAAAAACTTGGCTTGAAAACAACGCACAGCCGCCCGTATTTCCTTGCGGAAACGGCGGTCAGTGCAGATCAGAAAGCGAAGGGATCAGGCGAAAGCAGGCGGCGCGCGCGGATGAGCCGTGGGCCAGGTGAAGTGGGTAGGGATGTCAGCAGCCAGGACAATAGCTGGCGGTGGCGCATGGGGCTGGGGCAACACCGCTACATTCAGGCTGGAACTCAGCGCCGGGCCCATACCGCCAGTGGAGCACAGCGGGCAGCCAAACGCCTTTGACAGTGTGGGCAGGTTTTCTTCGGTGGAGTTGGACGGCTTGGGCGCCTGGGTGCGCGGGTCCACTGTACAGAACTGACCGCCGATGCCATTGAGCTGCATCCCGACCATCTGCCCATGACCGATACTGCAGGCGAACACATTGAACAGGACGCAGCAATAGAGCATCCAGGCAATGAGCGAGCGGTCGGCACGGGCAAGTTTCATGGGGCGGCACTTTACCATCAGCCGCCGACGAAATGCCTGCAGAAAATCTCAGGGGGGCTATCCTGATGCGGACCTTTTCAGGGAGAGCCAGTCATGAGCTTTGTAGTCGCACGATGGATTGTCGGCGTTTTTACATTCATCAGCATGGTGCATCTGTACTGGGCTGCCGGCGGCAAACTCGGCTTCTTAGCCGCCATCCCCCAACTGCCCGGAGAATTCGCCAGCGGACCCAAGCCAGCGTTCAAGCCCTCGGCGCTCGCCACGTTTCTGGTCGCATTGGGATTGGTGGGGATTGCGCTGATGGTGTGCCTGCGGGCGGGGTTGTACTTTTCGGCGGTGTCCCATGGGGCGTTGCAGTGGGGGATCAGTGCGATTGCGTTGGTGATGTTTGCCAGGGCGATTGGGGATTCGGAATTGGTGGGGTTTTTCAAGAAAGTCGGCGGGTCAAGGTTTGCGAGGTTGGATACGTATTTTTATTCGCCGTTGTGTTTGGTGTTGGGGGTGGGGTTGTTGGTGGTGGCGTGGGGGTGAGGGGGGTTAAATATTTGTTGGGTATAGGACGATTCTGGTTGCCCGCACGTCAACGTAACCAGATTTTTGAGTGATTGGTCGGTCGAGTTCAACAAGAACTATAGAGTCGCCAAGTTGTAATGCAGCACATTCTTCGTCCGCGACTTGAGTCAATTCGGCTGTTATTTGAGTGATACCCTTTATCTCGATGATCTGCGGGGTCGTATCGGAGGACGGAGTAATGCTTCGCCCCCAAGAAAAGATTTCATCCAGATCGAACTCTACGTCGTGTTCATCGCCGATTTTGGGAGTGATCCCGGCCCATAGAGCGGCGCCACTACCGATAGATGATTGGAACCTGACGAGTAAAGTGTCCGTAGTAGAAAGTATTTCGGTAATTCGTATCTTCATTTCACTTCTTCGGTAGTGGGACTCTAACAACAGTGTTGTCCACATTCATGGTGTTGGTTTTAAGCTCAAGAGTCCATGTCTCCTCATGGTAGTGATGTTTGCTTGGTTTGCTGTTCATTTCGTGCGCGCCATAGCGAATACTTCTTTTTGCGTCACTAGAAACTATCCTGTCGCGATCAGGTTTTCCAGTTCGCGGGTTGGTGTTCGTGTGGGGACGTGGCCCTAGAAATTCATCCCACTTTCGGGTGGTTTCTTCCGGTTTAACTGGTTTGTTGGCATAGGTTTCTTTGTGATATCCCATTTCAGGCGGGATATTTGAGGTGGTGGGGGGGAGTGGCTCCCCATAATTAGCTTTTGCCTCCGTTTCTGGTTCTTCAGCTTCGGTCGTCGGTTTGCACTTTTTGCCACCTGGACAAGAGTTCAAGCCTAGCGGATCTACCCAACCTGTCGGGTTGGGTACGTACTGGTATGCATTGATCCCACCCGCCAGCTTCACCGGGTCAGGTGTCAGGTAGCGACCAAGATCCGGATTGTAGTAGCGATGGCGGTTGTAGTGCAGCCCGCTTTCCGAGTCGAAGTATTGGCCTTGGAAGCGCAGCGGGTTGTCGACTTTTCCTATGTCGAGGCGGGTGATTTCGCCGTAGGCGCGGTAGTGCGCGGACCAGACGATTTTGCCTCCCGGGGCGGTGAGTTCCTGTGGGGTGCCGAGGTGGTCTAGTTGGTAGTGGTAGGGCTTGGTTTCTTTTGGACCGAAGCCTTCTAGTAGGGTCAGCGGACGAAAGCTGTCCGGTTCATAGAGGTAGCTGCGGTGCCGATCCGCGTGGTGTTCGGCGATGAGTTTGTCGCCTTGCCAGAAGAATTCGGTAGTTTTGCCGTCAACGGTTTTGCTGATGCGGCGGCCAAACGGGTCGTAGCGGTAGCTGGCAGTTTGGCCGTTGGGTTGGGTGAGGCCGATGAGGCGGTGCTGGCAGTCGTAGCGGTATTCGGTGACGAGTTGATGGCCCTTTCCGCGACGTTCACGGATCAAATTGCCGAAGGCGTCGTAGTCGTAGTGGCGGTCGCCTTGGATCATCAGGCGGTTGCCGGCGACGATGTCCGGGCCGGGGCGGTCTTGCATGAGCAGGTTGCCGGCCGGGTCGTGGCCGAAGCGTTCCTGCTCGCCTTGGGAGTGATCGGCTCGGGTCAGGCGGGCGAGGGGATCGTAGTGGTAGTGGTGTTCGCCTTTGCGGGTGTCGAGGAGGCGGGTGAGGTTGCCGGATTTGTCGTAGTCGTATTGGCGTTGGTAAAGGTAGTGTTCCTGTTGGGTGACGGCGTGGGCGTGCAGGCGTTGCTGATCGTCATAGTGGTAGTGGCTGATCAGTTGGCCTTGTTGGCGTTGCTGTTCCTGGTCGGCTTTGAACAGGTGCGAGGTGAGGGTTTCACCGTTCAAGTCGACAGTGGCTAGATGGCCGCCTTTATCGTGGTTGAAGGTGAGACGGTTGTTATCCGGCAGGCGCAGGTTTTTCAGCTGACCGCAGGCGTCGTAGCCATAGCGCAACGTGCCCCAGCCTTGGTGTTCAGCGGTAAGGCGGTTTTGTGGGTCGTATTCGTAGGCCAGCGCCCAGTGGCCGTCGTCGACGCTTAGAAGGTTGCCTTGGCGGTCGTAGGCGTAATCGACGATGTTGCCGTCGGGCAGGGTTTTTCTTACGAGTCGACCGGCGTGGTCGCGCTCGTAGCGGGTGACTAACTGACTGCCATCGTCGCCATGTTCGGTCTTTTCTTGCAGGTTGCCGTTGAGGTCGTAAACGTAGGCAGTGCGCTGGCCGTCAAACCCGGTTTCCTGTTGGATCAGGCCGTTGTTGTGGTATTGGAGCCGGTAAGTTTCGCCGACTTCGTTTTCGATTTCGGTCAGCAACAACCGCACGTTGTCGTAACGGTATTTGACCTGGGTTCCGTCGGCGTTGATGCGGCGGCTAATGAGGTGCAAGCCGTCGGCATATTCGTAACGAGTGACGTGCCCCAGTTCATCGCGTTCGGAGGTGATTTTTCCGTAAGCGTTATAGGTATATTTACGCGTGTCACCACTCGGCAAGACTATTTGGACTAGGCGCCCAGCGTTGTTCCATTCGAACTGTGTGAGCGCACCATATTCATCCTCACGCGCAACCTGCCGCCCCAGATCGTCATAGCGATAGCGCTTGATACCGCCATTCGGCAATTGCTCTTCAAGCAGTTGTCCGCGTTCATTCCAGACCAGCCGCTGACAACTGTGATCCGGAAACCAAACCCCAATTAGCTGCCCGTATTTGTTGTAGCTGTAGTCCGTGGAATGCCCGTCTGGATCAGTCCTACGCGTAACGTCGCCCTGGTCATTACGCTCATATTTCCAAACCGCCAGACCCCGCCTTACAACCCGTACGAACCCATTCTCATGCTCGTAGGAAGTGGGCTCATCATCCCCCGGAAACAACGCCACCAAGCGTCCGGCTTCGTCGTACTGGTAGGCCGTGATCGCGCCGAGAGGATCCTGCTCAACCGTCAGCCGGCCTTTGTCATCGTAGGACTTGAAGTGCTCAGCACCATCCGGATCCACCCGCCGCGCCAGCCGCGCCCGCTGGTCATGCACGTAGACTTCCTGGCTGCCATCGGCGTTATGAACCGTGACCTGCCCGTTGTCATCCCACACATACCGCGTGTCCATCTGCGAAAAGCTCGCCCAATGCCGGACACACCGCGCCGCCTTGCCAGACCTTTCCCACGCCCAAAAGAAACTCGCCCCACCGGCCAGTCCGCGCTCAAGAATGACGTGCTGTTCGTCGTACCGATAAACCTCACTTTCGCCTACAGCGTTAGTCGCTGAAACCAACCGACCAGCAGCGTCATAGGCGTAGGAAACAACCTTCTGCTCTGTCACCCAGACAAACGGACCCTCATCCACCGCCCGTTCAACCTGGTAATCCACGGCAACAATGCGGCCCGACGCATAGTGCAAAAACAACGAGCGCCCCACGCCGTTGTCCAGTCGTTCGATCTGCCCCAGGTAGTTACGGAAAATGCGCAATCGGTTGTCATACGCGTCGCTGATCGCTGTCAGCACACCGTCGCGGAAGTGGTAGAAACGCGACGCCTGAGCCAGCACCAACTCATCAGGCAAAGCCCCCAGGTAGATCGCCGCTTCGGCCAGGCTATTGGTGATCGCGGGCCGAGAAACAGATGGCAAGGGCAGGGTAGTCGACCGATTTTCATGATCTGTCCACACCACCGAATCACCGGAAACCGCGAGCCGATGCGCCAGCGAGTGACTCCAGCCAAACCCCAACCCACAATCCACTTCCACCGCACTGGTGCGATATAACCGTGTCCACTCAAACGGCAAAATCCCATCGAGCGCACCATCGGTCAGTGTCAGCAGTTCCTCCCCGGTAACCATCGATACCGGGCAGCCATTGGTCGCGGTCTTATCCGCAGAAGCCGTCGCATCCCCCGCCGGATTTTTCGAACCAACAGGCACATCGTTCACAGGCTCCTGCCGCACCAACACCGTCCGCTGGGCCTTGTCCCGAACCATCGGCACCGGATTGGAAACCACCTGATCCCCAGCCTTCAACGGCACATCCGGAATCACCCTGATCGGCGTCGCCGGGCCCCCCAGCAGAATCGGTTTGGCCAGCGCTGCATGGTCTTCCACGCGTGCCTTCCCGAACTGCCCGGCCATATGCTCCAACCACCTGCGCGCCCGCTGAGACTTGATGCCCTCCAGCACCTTCGCACTCATGCGCACCGCCATGCCCATCCCGGCAGTGGCAAGACCCAGCAACAAATTGATCAATACTTCAGCGCTGATTTCCCCCAGCAACTCGTTCATGTACGCCGGCGGCAACAGCCGCATCCAGCTGACCATCGCCGACAGATAGATAAACAGCAGCGGCTCATCACTAAGCACCAACAAGCCCTTAGCGATGCTTTCGGTGCCGAGTTTCAGCAGCTGTTCAAATTGGTCCTGAGACAGGTAATGCAGGAGTTTTTCGGCATGCCCCAGCGGGTCTGAAAGCCACTGAAACAGCTGCTTGATGGTGTCCCACAGCGAATACAACGCCTCACCAAACCCGCGGGCATAGCCTTGATGCAGTGAGAGGTAGCGCTTGAGGAAGTTGGCTTCGGAATACCCTTTCCACAGCGGCTCGAAGGTGCTGCTCCATTCAGCGCGCAGCCAACTTTCCAGCGGTGCGATAACCGACTGATAAGAGGCGTACAACGCCTTGTAATGCGCTTTGGAAACAGTGGGGTAGAAACTGACCCGGTACTGCTGGTTGCGATCACATTCTGTGATTTCGAGAATGCCGCTGGGGCCAATCGTCTTATGGATCGGCTCACCCAGCGGGCCACCGTTGGGGTCGATGCGTTGCACCATCACGGGCGTATTACCAATGGGTACGAACCGTGAGCTCTGGAACATATGCACCAGGGTCAACGTGCCGTTGGCCTGGCAAGTTGCGGTGGTGGTGCTGGGAAAAAGCGAAGGGCTGATCGGCGCGACCAGCGTCACTTCATCCCCGACCTTGAATACCTGTTCGATATCCAATGCCGAAAAGCTGAAAAAATTCTCGGCCCAGGCGTCGTAGTGGTTAAGACAGCGCTTGAAGTCGTTGATAACGGCTTCGACGTCTCGCGCCTTCGAATCCATGGTGGCCAGCACCAGGTAGCCAATGGCTTGGCTGGTCACGCCTATCATGAAACAACCCCATCAACCGGGGCCCACACAAAAAACGCCATCTGCAATCCCTCGCACTGTGTATTCAGGCGAAGGACTTTGCGGACCTTTTCAGGGGAGGGGAGTAGAGGTAATCCGACCATCACGTGGGACATTTCGACAACGCTCGTCCTTCCTCCACGCGACTGACGGCTATTGTCAGAAATTTCCCACAGGAGTACAAATGTACTCCATGACGACTCTAACCCCCCGCCGTACCGCCATCCTGACCTTTATCCGCGACCGCATCGCGCAGCAAGGCCAGCCCCCCAGCCTCGCCGAGATCGCCGAGGCGTTCGGCTTTGCCTCGCGCAGCGTGGCGCGCAAGCATGTGCTGGCGCTGACCGAAGCCGGGTTTATCGAGGTCAACCCTAACCAGGCCAGGGGCATTCGCTTGCTCAACCAGCCACCGCGTCCGGAATGGCTGGATGTGCCGGTGCTCGGTCGAGTCGCTGCCGGCTTGCCCATCGGCGCCGATGCCGAAGTACACAGCCGCCTGCAACTTGACCCGTCTACCTTCGCAAAAACGCCGGACTATCTGTTGCGGGTGCAGGGTGACTCAATGATTGAGGACGGCATCCTCGATGGTGACCTGGTGGGCGTACGGCGCAGTGCCGAGGCCTTGAATGGGCAGATTGTGGTGGCGCGCCTCGACGGCGAAGTGACCATCAAGCGTTTCGAACGCAGCGGCGACAGCGTGCGCCTGCTGCCGCGCAATCCCGCGTACCAGCCTATTGTGGTCGGGCCCGACCAGGACCTGGCCATCGAAGGCGTGTTCTGCGGTTTGGTGAGGCAAGGCTGATGGGCGCCGTGATTGCCCTGGACACGCTGTTCAATGGCGGGCGTGTCTGGAAAGGCCGACCCGCCGCGCCGCCGACGAGTGTGCATCCCACGGGGTTGGCGGCGCTGGATGCGGTGTTGCCCACGGGCGGCTGGCCGGAGGCGGCCTTGAGTGAAATCCTCATGGCCAAGGAGGGTGTGGGCGAGCTGCAACTGGTGCTGCCGACCCTGGCGCGCCTATCAAAGGCGGGGGAGCGGATTGTGTTGGTGGCGCCGCCTTATACGCCATACCCGCATGCGTGGCAGAACGCCGGGGTTGATCTGCGCCTGCTCTCAGTGATCCAGGCCGAGGAGCGCGACGCCTTATGGGCCGTGGAGCAGTGCCTGCGTTCCGGCAGTTGCGGCGCGGTGTTGTGCTGGCCGCGCAAGGCTGATGACCGGGCGCTGCGTCGTCTGCAAGTCGCGGCGGAAACCGGGCAGACCCTGGCATTTGCCTGGCGCGCCTTGGGCGAGGCGATCAACTCATCGCCCGCCGCCTTGCGCCTGGCGGTCGAGGCCAAGCCCGCGCAGGTGCGAGTGCTCAAGTGCCGGGGCGGTCTGGCTCATCCGGCGCCGATTGCGCTGGCGGGGCACTGAGGTTGCCATGCGCTGGGTGTGTATTGTTTTCCCGCAATTGGCGCTGGACGGGGTGCTGCGTGTGCACCCTGAACCGGACCAACCCCTGGCCCTGCTGGCCGGCACGCCGCAGCGACGCGTGCTGCAAACCGTCAATGACGCCGCCCGTGCCTTGGGCCTGCGGCCTGGCCAATCCCTGACGGCAGCGAATGCCCTGGCCAAGACCTTTGCCAGTGCCGAATACGACCCTGCCGAGATCGAACGCTACCAACAGTTCCTTGCCGCCTGGGCCTACCAGTTCAGCTCCCAAGTCAGCCTGCATTACCCGCGTGCCTTGCTGTTCGAGATCGAATCGAGCCTGGGGCTGTTCGGGCCGTGGCCGCGGTTCGAAGCGCGCTTGCGCAAGGAATTGACCGAACTGGGTTTTCGTCACCGGATCGTCGCTGCGCCCAACCCGGCCGCCGCGCGGGTGCTGGCGAATATCGATGATGGCCTGGCGGTTACCGATGACGTCCTGATGCAGGCCCTGGCGTCGCTGCCCATCGACCGCGCCGGGCTCGAACCACAGGCCGCCACGGCCCTGTCGCGCATGGGCCTGCGCTGCTTGGCCCAGGTGCAGGCGTTGCCCCGGCATACCTTGGCGCGACGTTTTGATGCCAGTTTGCTCAAGCACCTGGACGCACTGACCGGGCAGCGTCCGCTGGCCCTGGCGTTCTATCAGCCGCCGGACCAGTTTGATGTGCGTATCGAGCTGAATTTCGATGTGCAATCCCACCAGGCGCTGCTGTTTCCTTTAAGACGGTTGACCGGCGATCTGTCCGCGTTTCTGTGCGGTCGCGACAGTGGCGTGCAGCGTTTCGACCTGCACCTGGAACACGCCCAGGCGCCGGACACTGTGATCAAGGTCGGCCTGCTCAGCGCCGAGCGTGAACCGGCGATGCTGTTTGAATTGGCCCGTGGCCGCCTGGAGCACGTTCAAGTGACCTCGCCGGTACGCGGCTTTCGCCTGGTGGCCCAGGACCTGCCAGTGTTCGTGCCGCAGCGCCATGACCTGTTCGACGACCGCCCGCAACAGACCCTGCCGTGGGAACAATTGCGCGAGCGCCTGCGCGCGCGCTTGGGGGATGAGGCCGTGCGGGGCCTGCGCTTTCACGCCGACCATCGTCCAGAATGCGCCTGGCAAGCGGCGGCGGATAAAAACCCGTGCCAGGCCTTGAACAAGGTGCAACGGCCCGGCTGGCTGCTGCACGAACCCACACTGCTGGCCGAGCACAGCGTGCACATCCTCATGGGCCCGGAACGCATCGAATCCGGCTGGTGGGACGGCGCCGATATCCGCCGTGATTACTACCTGATCCAGACCCGCGCCGGCCAGCAAGGCTGGGCCTATCGCACCGTGGGGCAAAGCGATGGGCTGTGGCTGCAAGGCTGGTTTGCATGAGCTATGCCGAGCTGCACTGCCTGTCCAACTTCAGCTTCCAGCGCGGTGCGTCCAGTGCGCTGGAGTTGTTCGAACGGGCCAAGCGCCAAGGCTACAGCGCCCTGGCGATCACCGATGAATGCACGCTGTCGGGCATCGTGCGTGCCTGGCAGGCGGCCAAGGCGGTGGAGCTGCCGCTGATTATCGGCAGCGAGATGCGCATCGAGAACGGCCCGAAACTGGTGCTGCTGGTGGAAGACCTCAGCGGCTACCAGCACCTGTGCCGCTTGATCACCCTGGCCAGGCGACGTGCTGAAAAAGGCAGCTATCGCCTGCTGCTGGAGGACTTCGAGCAACCGTTGTCCGGCCTGCTGGCGCTGTGGGTCGCCGAAGACAGCAGCACTCAAGCCGAGATCCAATGGCTGCGCCGCACCTTTGCCGGGCGCTTGTGGCTGGCGGTGCATTTGCATTGCGGCCAGGACGATGCGCGCCACCTTGAGCAGCGCCTGGCACTGGCGGCCAGCCTGAAAATCCCGGCGGTGGCCTGCGGTGATGTGCATATGCATGCGCGCGGCCGCCGTGCCCTGCAAGACACCATGACCGCCATCCGTCATCACGTACCGGTGGCCGAAGCCGGCACGCGGCTGCACCCCAATGGCGAGCGGCACCTGCGTAGCCTGGAGGCGTTAAGCACGCTGTACCCCGCGTCGCTGCTTGATGAAACCCAGGCCATCGCCCGCCGTTGCACCTTCGACCTCAGCCAATTGCGCTATCACTACCCGCGCGAACTGGTCCCCAGCGGCCACAACGCCGAATCCTGGCTGCGCGCGGTGACTGAAGCAGGCATCGCCCAACGTTGGCCGCAGGGTGTCGACGCCAAGACCTTGCAGCAGATCAACAGCGAGCTGGAGTTGATCAGCGAGCTGGGCTACGAAAGCTACTTCCTTACGGTGTACGACATTGTGCAGTTCGCTCGCAGCCGTTCGATCCTGTGCCAGGGCCGGGGCTCGGCGGCCAACTCGGCGGTGTGTTTTGCCTTGGGCATCACCGAGATCGACCCAAGCCTGACCAGCCTGCTGTTCGAGCGCTTTCTCTCCCGGGAGCGCAATGAACCGCCGGACATCGACGTGGACTTCGAACACGAACGCCGTGAAGAAGTGCTGCAGTACGTGTTCCAGCGCTACGGCCGCACACGTGCAGCGCTGACGGCGGTGGTCAGCAGTTACCACGCGACCGGCGCGGTACGCGATGTGGCCAAGGCCTTGGGCTTGCCGCCGGATCAGATCAACGCGCTGGCCGAGTGTTGCGGGCGTTGGAGCGACGACACGCCGCCCCTGGCGCGCCTGCGTGAAGCCGGCTTTGACCCCGAAAGCCCGATCCTGCGTCGTGTGCTCACGCTCACCCAGCAACTGATCGGCTTCCCCCGGCACCTTTCCCAGCATCCTGGTGGCTTTGTGATTTCCGAATACCCGCTGGACACCTTGGTGCCGGTGGAAAACGCGGCCATGGCCGAGCGCACCATCATCCAGTGGGACAAGGACGACCTCGACGCCGTCGGCTTGCTCAAGGTGGATATTCTCGCCTTGGGCATGCTCAGCGCGATCCGCCGCTGTTTCGATTTGCTGCGTCGTCATCGCCACCGGGATTTGAGCCTGGCGTCGGTGCCCAAGGAGGACCCGGCGACCTACGCGATGATCAGCAAGGCCGATACCATCGGCGTGTTCCAGATCGAGTCGCGGGCGCAGATGTCGATGTTGCCCAGGTTGCGCCCGAAGGCGTTCTACGACTTGGTCATTGAGGTCGCCATCGTGCGGCCGGGGCCGATCCAGGGCGGCATGGTGCATCCCTATTTGCGTCGGCGTAATAATGAGGAGGAGACCACCTATCCCTCGCCGGAGCTGGAAGTGGTGCTGAAGCGCACGCTGGGCATCCCGCTGTTCCAGGAACAAGTCATGCAGATCGCCATGGTTGCCGCCGACTACAGCCCCGGCGAGGCCGACCAATTGCGCCGGTCCATGGCCGCTTGGAAACGCCATGGCGGTTTGGAACCGCACCGCGAACGCCTGCGTACCGGCATGCTCAAAAACGGTTACACCGAAGCCTTCGCCGCGCAGCTCTTCGAGCAGATCAAGGGCTTTGGCAGCTATGGCTTCCCTGAATCCCACGCCGCCAGTTTCGCCTTGCTGACCTACGCCAGTTGCTGGCTCAAGTGCCATGAACCGGCGGCGTTTGCCTGTGCGCTGATCAACAGCTGGCCCATGGGCTTCTACAGCCCGGACCAGATCCTGCAGGATGCGCGGCGCCATCGCTTGCAGATTCGCCCGGTGGATGTGCAGGCCAGCGACTGGGATTGCAGCCTGGAACCCATCGACCGTGCGCAGCCGGCGATCCGTATGGGTTTGCGCATGATCTCGGGGTTTCGCGAAGAGGATGGGCGGCGCATCGAAGCGGCGCGCCAACGTCGGGCGTTCAGCGACATCGCTGACTTGGACGAACGCGCCGGACTGGATGCGCGTGCGCAGGCATTGCTGGCGGATGCCGGTGCCTTGCGCGCCCTGGCCGGCAACCGGCACAAGGCGCGTTGGGAAGTGGCGGGCGTGCACAAGCAACTCGGGCTGTTTGCCGGCCTGCCCAGCCCCGACGAAGCCGTGGTCGAGTTGCCGACACCCACGGTGGGCGAGGACCTGCACGCTGACTACGCGACAGTCGGCACCACCCTTGGCCCGCATCCGTTGGCGTTATTGCGCGCGCAATTGCGTAAGCGGCGCTGCCGCAGTTCCCAAGAGCTGATGCTAGTCGAGCATGGGCGCAACGTCAGCGTCGCCGGGTTGGTGACGGGTCGGCAGCGCCCAGGCACTGCCAGTGGGGTGACCTTTGTCACCCTGGAAGATGAATTCGGTAACCTCAATGTAGTGGTCTGGCGTGACCTGGCTGAGCGTCAGCGCCAGGCGCTGGTGGGCTCGCGCCTGTTAAAAGTGGACGGGCGCTGGGAAGCGGTGGGTGAAGTTCGGCACCTGATCGCCGGCCGGCTTACCGACCTGACGCCGCTGTTGGAAGGGATAAATGTGCGCAGCCGGGACTTTCACTGAGGCGGGGGCTTGTGGAGGCGTAACCCCCTAAATTATAAGAGATGAACCATCCGCGTCCGACGCGCTCCAAATTTTTGCGACCGTCCTCTCTTAGCGCAGAGCCAACCGATGCAATTTTTATCCAACTCTCATGGCTGTGAAGGCTGGGCCGGTGAAATGGCCCGGCGGATCCGCGCATTTGATTGGTCGGACACCGACCTGGGGCCCATTGAACAGTGGTCCACCAGCCTGGTCTGCAACGTGCAGATGATGCTGGCATCACCCGTGCCGATGGTGATGTTGTGGGGCCGCGCGGGGTACATGATCTACAACGACAGTTATTCGGTATTTGCGGGTGGCCGCCACCCTTACCTGCTGGGCACGCCGGTAGAACTGGGCTGGCCGGAAGTGGCCGACTTCAACCGTCATGTGGTGGACACCTGCCTGGCAGGCGGGACCTTGTCGTTCAATAACAAAGACCTGGTGTTGTTGCGTAACGGCAAACCGGAAACCGTGTGGCTGGATCTCTATTACAGCCCTGTCGCCGGCGACAGTCAGCAACCCGCCGGGGTGTTGGCGATTGTGGTGGAGACCACCGAGCTGGTGAAATCCGAGCAGGTACGCCAGGAACTCACCCATAACCTCGAGCAGCGTGTGGCCGCCGAAGTGCAGGCGCGCTCTGCCGCCGAGGATAAGTTGCGCCAGTCGCAGAAACTCGAAGCCATCGGCGGCCTGACCGGTGGCGTGGCGCACGACTTCAACAACTTGCTGCAAGTGATCGCCGGCAACCTGCACTTGCTCGCCCGCCACGAGCCGGACAACGCGCAGGTGCAGCGACGTGTCGCGGCGGCCATTGCGGCGGTGGATCGTGGTGCCAAGCTGTCATCGCAATTGCTGGCGTTTGCCCGGCGCCAACCGTTGTCGCCGGCGGTGTACAACCCGCAACGGATTTACGCGGGCCTCGGCGAACTGCTGCAAAGGGCGCTGGGAGAAACCATCCATATCGATGTGCAGTTGCCCCAGGATTCGTGGTGCATCAACGTCGACCGCAACCAGCTGGAAAACGCACTGCTCAACCTGGCGATCAATGCCCGCGACGCCATGCAAGGTGAGGGGGTGATCCGCATCACCGGCGAGAACATTATCCTCAACCCCGGCGATTGCGCGGGTAAAAGCATCAAGCCCGGTGAGTACGTGCGCCTGGCTGTTACCGATATCGGCGTGGGCATGCCGCCGGCGATCCTGGCGCGGGTGTTTGAGCCATTCTTCACCACCAAGCGTAACGGCCATGGGACCGGCCTTGGCCTGAGCATGGTGTTTGGCTTTGTGCGCCAGAGCGGCGGGCATGTCGACGTGTGGAGTGAGGAAGGGCGCGGAACCGTGGTGCAGATGTATTTCCCGCGCAGCCTCGGCGAAGAGTGCGAGGACGCCTGTGACGAGCCTCTGCCGCATGTCCATGGCCATGAAACAATCCTGGTGGTCGAAGACAACGAAGACGTGCGCGAGACGGTCGTGGAACTGCTGGAGCAGGCGGGTTATACCGTGCTCACGGCCGAAGACGGTGACCGCGCAATGAACATGCTACAGACCGGTGTTAAGCCGGAGCTGATTTTCACCGACGTGGTGATGCCCGGTCGCGTCAAGAGTACCGACCTGGCTGACTGGGCTCGCGCACAAACGCCTGCCGTGGCAGTGCTGTTCACTTCCGGCCACACCCGCGACATTCTCTCCAACAATCATTTGCTGAGTCCCGAGATTCATCTGCTGAGCAAACCCTACAGCCCCGAAGCCCTGACGCAACGGGTCCGCAGCGTGCTTGCCGCCCAACAAGGTTGTCCATGACTTCACAGCGCAACATCCCCTCGATCACCGCCCACCACACAGGCTTCGTCCGCGTCCGCGGCGCCCGCGAACACAACTTGCGTAACGTCGATGTGGATATTCCACGGGATGCCTTGGTGGTGTTTACCGGCGTCTCGGGTTCGGGCAAATCGTCCCTGGCGTTTTCCACGGTGTATGCCGAGGCGCAGCGGCGTTATTTTGAGTCGGTGGCGCCGTATGCACGGCGGCTGATCGACCAGGTCGGCGTGCCGGATGTGGACAGCATTGAAGGCCTGCCGCCCGCCGTGGCCCTGCAACAGCAGCGCGGTACGCCGAGTGCGCGCTCGTCAGTGGGCAGCGTCACCACGTTGTCGAGCCTGATCCGCATGCTGTACTCCCGCGCCGGCAGTTACCCGCCGGGCCAGGCGATGCTGTACGCCGAGGACTTCTCGCCGAACCTGCCGCAAGGTGCGTGCCCGCAATGTCATGGTCTTGGGCGCGTGTACGAAGTGACCGAGGCATTAATGGTGCCCGATCCCTCGTTGACCATTCGCCAGCGCGCGGTGGCCTCCTGGCCATTGGCGTGGCAAGGGCAGAACCTGCGCGACATTCTGGTGACCCTGGGCTATGACGTGGATATCCCGTGGCGCGACCTGCCGAAAAAGCAGCGCGACTGGATCCTGTTCACCGAAGAAACCCCCACCGTCCCGGTATACGCTGGCTTCACCCCCGAACAGACCCGCGATGCGCTCAAGCGCAAGCTTGAGCCCAGCTACCAAGGGACCTTCAGCGGCGCGCGACGCTACATCCTGCACACTTTCACCCACACCCAAAGCGCGTTGATGAAAAAGCGCGTCTCGCAGTTCATGCAGGGCAGCGCTTGCCCGTTATGTGAGGGCAAACGCCTGACCAGGGCCGCGCTGTCGGTGAAGTTCGCCGGGGTGGATATCGGTGAGTTGTCGCAGTTGTCATTGGCGCAACTGGCCGAGTTGCTGCGGCCGGTGGCGGCGGGGCAGGACAAGATGAAGCTGTCGGTGGAAAAACGCCTGGCCGCGCAACGTATCGCCCAGGACTTACTCGAGCGGGTCAGTACCTTGACCGAATTGGGCTTGGGCTATTTGTCCCTGGAGCGCAGCACACCGACCTTATCGTCCGGAGAGTTGCAGCGATTGCGCCTGGCCACACAGCTGGGCTCGCAATTATTTGGCGTGATCTATGTGCTGGACGAGCCGTCGGCAGGCCTGCACCCGGCAGACGGCGAGGCGCTGTTCACCGCGCTGGATCGTTTGAAAGCGGCGGGCAACTCGTTGTTTGTGGTGGAGCACGACCTGGAAACCATGCGCCGCGCCGACTGGCTGATCGACGTGGGCCCGGCCGCCGGAGAGCACGGCGGGCAAGTGTTGTACAGCGGGCCACCGGCGGGGCTGGCGCAGGTGGAGGCGTCGCAGACGCGTGAATACCTGTTTGCTGAAAAACGCGTGTCGAATCAGGAACGCCGCGAGCCCTCCGGCTGGCTGAAGCTGGACGGCGTGACGCGTAATAATCTCAAGGCCCTTAACGTCGATTTCCCACTGGGGTGCTTCACGGCAGTCACCGGGATTTCCGGTTCGGGCAAGTCCAGCCTGGTCAGCCAGGCGCTGCTGGAGCTGGTAGGCAGCGGCCTCGGCCGGGTGGTGGAAAACGACGATGAGCCGAGCCTGGAAGACGACACGCCGCAAACCAGCGGTGGACGTATCAGCGCCGGGCTCGAGCTGATCCGCCGCCTGGTGCAGGTGGACCAGAAACCCATCGGCCGCACCCCGCGCTCCAACCTGGCGACCTACACCGGGCTGTTCGACAACGTGCGCAAACTGTTCGCCGCCACGCCGGCAGCCAGGAAGCGTCATTACGACGCCGGCCAGTTCTCCTTCAACGTCGCCAAGGGCCGTTGCCCGAACTGCGAGGGTGAAGGGTTTGTCAGCGTCGAGCTGCTATTCATGCCCAGCGTGTACGCGCCATGCCCGACCTGCCACGGCGCGCGGTATAACCCCGAGACGTTGGCTATCAAATGGCAGGGCTTGAGCATCGCCCAGGTCCTGGGGCTGACGGTGGAGCAGGCGGTCGACGTGTTTGCCGAACAACCCAGTGTGTTGCGTTCATTGCAGGTGCTGCGGGATATCGGCCTGGGTTACCTGCGCCTGGGGCAACCGGCGACCGAGCTGTCGGGCGGCGAAGCGCAACGCATCAAACTGGCGACCGAGTTGCAACGCAATGCGCGGGGCGCCACGTTATACGTGCTGGATGAGCCCACGACGGGGCTGCATCCACGGGATGTGGACCGCTTGCTGATCCAGCTCAATCAGCTGGTAGATTCGGGGCATACGGTGGTTGTGGTGGAGCATGAGATGCGCGTGGTCGCGCAGAGTGATTGGGTGATTGATATCGGGCCGGGGGCCGGGGATTTGGGCGGGAAAGTGGTTGCTTGCGGCACGCCGCAGAAGGTCGCCAAAAGCAAGACCAGCCGCACCGCGCCATTCCTGGCTCGAGAGTTGATCTAACAAACACAGCGGATCAAATGTGGGAGCTGGCTTGCCTGCGATAGCGGTCCATCAGTCAAAGTTGCATTGCCTGACAATCCGCCATCGCAGCATAGGTATCTACACATCTTCAAAGTGAAATTGCGTAGCAGCTGTCGAGCCCTGGCGAGGCTGCGTCAGCGGTGTGTCAGACAGGCCGCAAACGCAGCCTCGCCAGGGCTCGACAGCTGCTACGCAGAGGGCTCCCTCAAGATGTGTAGATACTTATGGCCATCGCAGCGGTTCGACGATTCGACAAGCCAGCTCCCACCGTTTTGATCAGTGTTGAGTCAGTTGGATTTGTGCCTTGGCTTGCTTAACCACATTCTCCAGCGTAAACCCAAACTGCTCCTGCAACTTGGCCAACGGCGCCGACGCGCCAAAGCTGTTCATCACCACTTTGGCCCCGGTCTGCCCCACATACCGATCCCAGCCCAAAGGCCCCGCCTGTTCGACCACCACCCGAGCTTTCACTGCCGGCGGTAATACGCTGTCGCGATAGGCCTGGTCCTGGTCTTCAAACAACTCCCAGCTGGGCATGGAGACTACCTGCGCAGCAATCCCTTCGCTTTTCAGTTGCTCATACGCAGCCACGGCCAGGCTGATTTCACTGCCCGTCGCCAACAACAGGACTTCGGGCTCATCGCCACCCGCCAACACATAAGCCCCCTTGGCCGCGCCGGACGCCGCTGCATACCTCGTACGGTCCAACGTCGGCAATGGCTGGCGCGACAACACCATGCAACTCGGTCGATGGGTTTGCGCCAGGGCCACCTTCCACAGCTCCAGGGTTTCATTCGCATCACCGGGTCGCAGGGTCAACAGTCCCGGTGTCGAGCGTAACTGCGTGAGGTGCTCTATCGGCTGGTGCGTCGGCCCATCTTCACCCACGCCAATCGAGTCATGGGTAAACACAAACACCACCGGCAGTTCCATGATCGCCGCCAAGCGGATCGGCGGCTTCATGTAGTCGCTGAACACCAGGAACGTCGAGGTGTACGGCCGCAGATAGGACAGCGCCATGCCATTGGCAATCGCGCCCATCGCGTGTTCACGAATGCCGAAGTGCAGGTTGCGCCCGCTGTAGTCGTCGGCACTGAAACGGTCGGCGCCCTCAAAGGTCAGGTTGGTCTTGGTCGACGGCGACAAGTCCGCCGAGCCGCCCAGCAACCATGGGATTTGCTCGGCAAACGCATTCAGTACTTCGCCACCGGCGGCACGGCTGGCCACACCCTTGGCGTCGGTATCGAAGCTGGGCAGGTGTTTCTGCCAGTGTTCCGGCATTTCCCCGGCACGCATGCGGCGCAATTCATCGGCCAATTCCGGCTCGTACTGCTCAAGTTGCAACAGGTGCTCGGCCCACTTTTCATACAGCGACTCGCTGCGGTCAAGCAAGGCATCACGCAAGTGCGTGCGGACATCGTCGGGCACCAGAAAGCTGGCGTCTTCCGGCCAGCCATACGCGGCCTTGGTCAAGCGAATCTCATCCTCGCCCAAGGGCTCACCGTGGGCGGCGGCGGTGTTGTGTTTGTGCGGCGAGCCATAACCGATCACGCTGTCGACCACAATCAGGGTCGGCGCGCCGCGGTTGCAATGGAAGGCTTCCAACGCATTGCTCAGGGCTTGCAAGTCGTTGGCGTCGGTCACGTGCAACGTGTGCCAGCCATACGCCTGGAAGCGCTTGATCACGTCTTCGCTGAACGCCAGCTCCGTGTGACCCTCGATGCTGATGGTGTTGTTGTCGTAGATCCAGCACAGCTTGTCCAGCTTCAAATGCCCGGCCATCGACGCGGCTTCGCTGCTGATGCCTTCCATCATGTCGCCGTCACCACACA
Source organism: Pseudomonas sp. H1_A03 (assembly GCF_054685145.1). NCBI lineage: Bacteria > Pseudomonadati > Pseudomonadota > Gammaproteobacteria > Pseudomonadales > Pseudomonadaceae > Pseudomonas > Pseudomonas sp. H1_A03. The sequence goes on along the minus strand of NZ_CP162829.1, from coordinate 4,814,850 downwards.
GGGTGTAGACGTTGTAGTCGAACAAGGCTTTTTCTTCGCGGTTGAACCGCTTGGCCAGCCAACGCTCGGCCATGGCCATGCCCACGCTGTTGGCGCAGCCTTGGCCGAGTGGGCCGGTGGTGGTCTCGACCCCGGTGGTCATGCGGTACTCAGGGTGGCCTGGGGTTTTTGAACCGGCTTGCCGGAACTGCTTGATATCGTCCAGGCTGATCGCCGGCTGGCCGGAACGCTTGCCATGTTCATCAATCTCGACCACGCCGGCCAAGTGCAGCAGCGAATACAGCAGCATCGACGCATGCCCCACTGACAGCACAAAGCGGTCACGGTTGGGCCAGTCGGGATGTTCCGGGTGGTAACGCAGGAAGCGGCTCCACAGCGTGTAGCCCACTGGCGCCAGGCCCATGGGCGTGCCCGGATGGCCGGAATTGGCCTTTTGCACGGCGTCCATCGCCAGGGTGCGGATCGTGTTGATGCATTGCGTGTCGACAGCGGTGGCAGCGTGATTCATGAATCCGGTCTCCCTCGAGTGTCTATCTACAGTGGAGGGCGGGGCGCCACGAAGGTTTGATCGCATCGCCGATGTCGCGACGAACGGGGATGTATTGACCCCGAACATGACAAGACCCCTCGCAATGGTCTAGCTTCTAGGGCGTAAGCCATTGATCAACTTGCGGAGGTACGCCATGCCAGTGAAACACGACCTGTATCAGGACTTGGGGTTGAGCAAGGAAGTCGTTCACGAACGCAGGGCAAATGACAAACGCCTGGACTCGCTGCTCACTCAATACGACGACGCTGACAAGGAGGTGCTGAAGGCAGAATCAGCAAGCGCCGGCGATGAAGAGGTGGAGAAGCTGAAGAAGAAACGGTTGTTGATCAAAGACGACATTGTGGCGAAGTTGGGGTAGGGGATAGTCCGCGTTCCTACAGGGGGCGCACACATTTGTTCAGAATTGTCTGAAGGACAGGCTTCTCTTCACTGCCTATGATGCCCACCGCCTACCCGACTCTGGGGACTGTTGCGGCGTAAGGATTGCGCCGGTGAGCCGGGTGGGTACTTTATTTCATGCCAGCAGCGCCAGGGTGCATTCATCGATAGAGCGCTGCTGAGTCTCGCCATATAGCGTCAATTCATCAACCGTCCGGCGCCCCAGCGCCCTTTCAAACTCGGCCTGGTTCGAGTTCGCCGCGTAGTGGCTCTGCCCTGCATCCCCCAGGTTCGACTGGAAAATCCCCGCCGCGCTCACCGGCAGAAAATCCTCATACACCAACGGCTCCACATTAATGTGGCCTGCCGCGATCAGTGCTTCCAGGGTGCGCGGTTGATCCGCTGTGCCGCGCGCCGCGAGGCCTTGCTCGGTGGCGAAATAGCGGAAATACGCCAGGCCCTGCTCACGCATTTGCCCGTAGTTATCCGGGAAGGCCTGGAAGTGCTGCTCCATCAATTGCATGTAACGCGCGGCGTTGCCCTCATTCGGGAAGGCGCCCAGTGCGTCGCGCGCGGCGTTCAGCAGGTGGTCGTACAGCGCACGGCCTTTGGGCGTGAGCGCCACACCGCGCTGCTCGATTTCGCCGAAGCGCGCGCTGTGGCTGCCTTTGGCGTCGGTGAAGGCGATGGGTTCGTCGAGCGCCTTGAAGCTGGTCTGGCGCAGCAGGATCGGGCAATGACGGCGCGGTGGGCCTTCGATCACGGCCTTGGGGGTGATGCCTTTGCCGGGCATGGCGGCCTGGACCTGGTCGATGTCCAGCGTGCGCGGGGTCAGGTGGTTGATATGCGGGCCTTTGAAAGCGACAACGTCGGCAATCAGACGGTGCTGGTCGCTCAATTGCTGATACTGCGCAGCGGTGACGGTAGCGGTGTGGTGCCAGCGGAAGGTTTCCAACGCCTGGCGGATGAATTCATCCGCATCCACGGGGTTGAGGCCGCCGTCCTTTTCCGACTGTTCAATCAGCGCCAGGGCGCCAGGGGTGAAGATCGAACGTTTGGCCAGGGCGGTCTCGGCGAAGGTGCGCAGGTCGGCATTCTCGATCAGTTCCAGGCGCAGCAATGAGGTAAATACGCGAAACGGGCTGGTCTGCAGCGCCTGTTCATGCACCGCGCGAAAGGCGGTGGAGTGCACGGGCACGCCAGCCGGGGTCAGGTCGTAATAGCCCACTGGCTGCATGCCCATCACCGCAAACAAGCGGCTGATGGTCGCCAGTTCTGCAGGCGTGCCTAGGCGGATCGCTCCGTGGCGCTCCATGTCCAGTCGCTGGATTTCGCCGGTGCGTTGCAACTGCTGCGCCAAGCTCGGTTCGGCGTCGAGCACACGGGTGTTGGTCTCGGCCACCAGCTCCATCAACGCGCCATACAGGGGAACTTCATCTCGGTACATGTCGGACATGGCCTTGGAAAAGCCCTTGCGGATCTCGTCTGGGCTGACATGTGCGGTGGTGGGCATAGAAAAATTCCTGATGGCATGGCGATGGGGGTGGCCGTTTCCCGGAGTTTGTTGAGCGCAAGGCTTGCTTGCAAACGAAGAATCCTCAGGACTTCATTCTGCAAATGAATGAGATGACCTGAATATGACAAAAAACAGCCGGTGCAAAATTTCATTTTCCGGCGGTTTTCCTAACTAATTCTTCACGGAGTGCGCCCCGGTCGGCATGAAAGAATCGCCACGTTTGCAAGGATGAAAACGCCGTCATGCACATCACGCACATAAAAATATGTTTAGGGGCCGTCATTAATGAAAATTTCTACACTGGCGTTGTCGATCACCGCCGCCGTTCTTGCACAACAGGCTTACGCTGATGATTTCGGGCTCGGCGCTCTGGGCACGGGTAACGGTCACAGCGGTTTCCTTGAAGACAGTCATGCGGCGATTAGTTCGCGGACCATGTATTACAGCGCGGATAACCGCTCGGGCACCAACAACGATCTGCGCGAAGCGGCAACCGCGCTGCGTTTTGACTACAAATCCGGCTACACCCAAGGCACCCTTGGCGTCGGCTTCGACGTCATGGCCTTCGGCGCCTTGCGCCTGGACGGTGGCGATGGTCACACCGCGGGCCCAGGCTTGGCGGGGAACGGCAACAGTTTCTTCCCAACCAAGAATAATGGTACCGAACCGGCCGATTCCTTTGGTCGCGCGGCAGGCAATGTAAAGTTCCGCATTTCCCAGACCGAATTGCACGTCGGCGGTGGCTTGGCGCCGGTCTTGCCGATCCTGGTCTCCAACGACAGCCGTGTGGCACCGCAAACCTTTGACGGCGGGGTCCTCACCTCCAACGACATTCCAAATGTCACCTTCACCGGCGGTGAGCTCAACCGTGCCGAAGGCCGTGCCTCCAGCAACTCCACCGGCTTGAGCGTGGCCGGCGGTACCCGCGACAGTGACAGCTTCAAGTTTGGCGGTGTGGACTACAAGCCGTTTGGTTCTTCCGACAACACCATCGCGAAAAACCTGACGTTGCAGTACTACTACGCTCAACTGCAAGACTTCTACAAACAGAACTACGTCGGCCTGGTTCACGTATTGCCACTGGGTAATGACCAGTCGTTCAAGACGGACCTGCGCTACTTCGACAGCAGCAGCGACGGCAAGAACGGCGAGAGCGGCTACCAGTTCAACAACAACGGCGGCTTTGCCAAGCATGCCAACGAAGTGGACAACAAAACCTACAGCGCGGCCTTCACTTACCAACTGGGCGGCAGCAGCTTGATGCTCGGCCATATTGGCGTGGGTGACGACGGCGGCTTTGTGTGGGTCAACCAGGGCAGCCTGGCCGACCCGCATGCGCAAGGCGCCGGCGGCAGCGACTTCTACCTGTTCACCGACGCCGTGGTCGGCCAGTTCTCACGTGCGGGCGAGCAGGTCAACTTTGGCCAGTACTCGTATGACTTCAAGGCCTACGTGCCTGGCCTGAAAGCGTCCGTGGCTTACCTGGACGGTACGGATATCAAGTCGAAAGTCGCCGGCGGTCCTGACCAGAAAGAAAACGAAGCCGACTTCCGCCTGGACTACGTCGTGCAGGCAGGGCCGCTGAAAGGCTTCGGTACCACTTTCCGCACCGGCACCTACCACGGTAAAAACACCGGCACTGCCGATCAGGATCAAACCCGCCTGATCTTCAACTACACGTACGCCATCTTCTAAGTCTTCATGTGCACCCGGGCGTCATTGGGCTCTACACTGCCTCTCACTTGGTAGGCGATGGAGGACCCAATGGCGGCCACACCCGACACCCGAATAGTTGGAACAATCGAAGGCCAACGCCTGGCGACGCCGGGTGCCGAGCGTTGGCGCGAGTGGGGCCCTTATTTAAGCGAACGCCAATGGGGCACTGTGCGTGAAGACTACAGCGCCGACGGCGACGCCTGGACTTACTTCCCCCATGAACATGCCCGCAGTCGTGCCTACCGCTGGGGCGAAGATGGCCTGGCCGGTTTCAGCGACAAAGCGCAACGCTGGTGCCTGGGCCTGGCCCTGTGGAACGAGCGCGACGCGATCATCAAGGAGCGCCTGTTCGGCCTCAACAACGCCGAAGGCAACCACGGCGAAGACGTCAAGGAACTGTACTTTTTCGTCGATGGCGTGCCGAGCCATGCCTACATGCGCATGCTCTACAAATACCCCCATGCAGCCTTTCCCTACGACGACCTGATCAGCGAGAACGCCCGCCGTGACCTGCAGGATGCCGAGTACGAAATCCTCGACACCGGGGTGTTCGCCGACAACCGTTACTGCGACGTCAGCGTCGAATATGCCAAGCACCAGCCCGACGACCTCTTCATGCGCGTCACCGTGCACAACCGTTCGGACCAGCCGACCCGCTTGCAGGTGCTGCCCCAACTGTGGGCGCGCAATGACTGGAGCTGGACCTTTGATGCGCCCAGGCCGCTGTTGAAGATGGACGGAGAGTCGGTGCTGGCGCGCCATCATGAACTGCCTGATCGTCATCTCAGTGCTTGGGGCCAGGATGGGGTGGAGTGGCTGTTTTGCGAGAACGAAAGCAACTATCCCAGGCTAAATGGACAGCCGGCGCCAGGGCCGTTCAAGGATGGGGTCAACGATTACGTGGTTGAGGGTGTGCAAGCGGCGATTCGCCGTGACAGCGGCACCAAGGTCGCGGCGCGTTTTGTCCTCGAATTGGCGGGCCTTGAAAGCAAAACGCTCTATCTGCGTTTTGCGCCCGTCGACGCGCCGCAGGTCAACGCGCGTAAGCTGTTCGAACAACGCCGTCAGGAGGCCGACGAGTTCTACGCCGCCTTGCAACATGGCATGGCCAGCGACGATGCGCGCAATGTGCAGCGCCAGGCGTTGGCCGGGCTGCTGTGGTCCAAGCAGCTGTACTATTTCGACGTAAACCAATGGCTCGACGGCGACCCGGCGCAACCCGCGCCACCGCCCGAGCGCCTGCATATCCGCAACACCCATTGGCGACACCTGTCGAATTTCGACATTCTCTCCATGCCGGACACCTGGGAATACCCGTGGTATGCCTCGTGGGACCAGGGCTTCCAGGCGGTGGCCATGGCGCTGATCGATCCGGGGTACGCCAAGCAACAGCTGTTGCTGCTGGTGAAAGACCGTTTCATGCACCCCAACGGCCAGTTGCCGGCCTATGAATGGCGCTTTGACGACGCCAACCCGCCGGTACATGCCTGGGCCAGTTGGCGGGTTTATCAGCAAGACAAAGCGCTGAACGGTGTAGGCGATATGGATTTCCTTGAGAGGATTTTCCATAAGTTGCTGTTGAATTTTTCCTGGTGGGTGAACCGCAAGGATGCCGAGGGCCGCAACCTGTTCCAGGGCGGTTTCCTGGGCTTGGACAATATCGCCTTGTTCGACCGCTCGGCCGCGTTGCCGCCGGGTTACCAGCTGGATCAGGCCGACGGCACGGCGTGGGTCGCGGCCTATGCCCTGGACTTGATGCGCATCGGCCTGGAGCTGGCCAAGCGCAACGTCGTCTACGTCGACATCGCGGTGAAGTTTTTCGAGCACTTCCTGTACATCGCCGGCGCCATCAACCGCGTCGACGACAGCGCCGAAGGCCTGTGGGATGAGCAGGACCTGTTCTTCTACGATGTGCTGCACCGCCCCGACGGCCAGAACGAGCCGGTGCGCCTGCGCTCCATCGTCGGCCTGATGCCGCTGTTTGCCGTGCTGGTACTGGAACAGCGCGAGCATGAAGGTTTGGAAGGGCTGCGCGAGCGGCTCTTGGGTTTCATGCATCACCGCCCGGACCTGGCAAAGCTGGTCTCGCGCTGGAATGAGCCGGGACAAGGCAATCGCCTGCTGCTGGCGCTGCTGCGCGGTGAGCGCACCAAAGACCTGCTGCGGCGCATGCTCGATGACAGCGAATTCCTGGCGCCCTTTGGCGTGCGCTCCTTGTCCAAGGCTTTCGCCGAGCAACCCATGGCGTTGAAGATGAATGGCACCACGCTGAGTGCCTGCTATCAGCCAGGCGAATCCGACTCGCGTTTGTACGGCGGTAACTCCAACTGGCGCGGGCCGTTGTGGATGCCGGTGAACTATATGTTGATTGAGTCGCTGCGCGAGTTTCACCGTTACTACGCGGATAACTTCTCGGTGGAGTACCCGACGGGCAGTGGTTATCTGTCGTCGCTGGAGGACGTGGCTGACAGCCTCAGTCAGCGGCTAACGCGGTTGTTTCTAAGGGATGAAAATGGCCTGCGGCCGTCGATGGCGGGGTATGCGCAGTTGGAGGCGGACCCGGAGAGTCGCGATTTGGTGCTGTTCCACGAATACTTTCATGGTGAGACCGGGAGGGGGCTGGGCGCGTCGCACCAGACCGGGTGGAGTGCGTTGGTGGCGTTGCTGCTACAGCCAAAAACCTGAGTCACACCGCAGAATAAAATGTGGGAGCGGGCTTGCTCGCGAATGCGGTGGGTCAGTCACATATTCGTTGACTGACCCACCGCATTCGCGAGCAAGCCCGCTCCCACAGGGATCCAGGGTTACCCGTGAATCAGGAAGGGAACAGCTCGCTCAGCTTCATCGCCAGCATCATGTCGCCTTCGGTGCGCAGCTTGCCGCCCATGAAGGCTTGCATGCCGTCAGTAGAGCCGTCGACGATGCCTTCCAGGGTTTCGCTGTCCATGACCAGGGTCACTTGGGCGTCCGGGTTTTCGCCTTCATGAAGTTCGCAGGTCTTGTCTTTGACGACCAGGGAAAAGTTCTTGGTGTCGTCGATACGGAAACCGAACACCAGGTCCAGGCCGTCAGCGGCGGCTGGGTTGAACTTGGCTTTCATTGCTTCTACAGCTTTGGCTACGTCAGTCATGGTTTCGATCCTTTAGGGTGGAGTCCAGTGACCTTGGGGTCACGGTTGGCCGCAGTTCATCGGAAGGTGATGAGCTGCGGCGCCTTCAACAGTTGCAAGTGGGTATGGCTGTTGAAGGAAGCCAGTGCCACCTCGCGACCGCGGAATTTCAGCTGGTTGAGCGAGGTGTTAACAATTTGCCAGTTCAGTTCGAACGCCTGGGCGGCGGGCATTCGGGTAATCAGGTGGAGCAGGGCGGTGATGGTGCCGCCGGAGGTGAACACCGCGATCTTCTGCGTGTTTTCCGCCGCTTCAAGAATACGTTGCAGGCCGCCTTGGACACGCTTGACGAAACCCAACCAGCTTTCCAGCCCTGGCGGGTCATAGGTGCCGGCCAGCCAGCGTTCAATGATCAAGGCGAAGATGCGCTGGAATTCGCTGCGGTGCTGCGCGGCATTACGCAGGATCTCCAGGGCTTCGGGTTCGGTGGTGAGCAGGTCGGGGAGCAGGGCGCGGATGATCGCCTCGGCATCGAATTCGTTGAAAGCGCTGTCGACTTCCAGCACCGGTACCGGCAGGCCCAGGGCGCTGTATTGTTCGAAGGCGGCGGTGGCGGTGTGTTGCTGGCGGCGCAGGTCGCCGGCCACGCAGCGATCGAAGACCAGGCCCATGTCCGCCAGGTGCCGACCGAGCACTTGTGCCTGCTCCACGCCGATGGGCGACAAGACGTCATAGTCGTCTGCACCGAAGGAGGCCTGGCCATGTCGAATCAAATAGATGCTGCCCACGTCCGTTTTCCCGGTACGTTGAAAGTCTGGCGAGGTTATGAGGATGCCTTCAAGCTGTCAATGAAAAAACATACGCTTGTTTTAAAAGTGCGTTGGAGGGCGCCTGGTGGCGGTTTGAGCACTGGCTCACAGCAAGCCCCGTCGGTATGCTGGGGCCATCCGCGCCTGGCGCACTGCACTTGTAAGGAGAACTATGGATTTTCTGGCCGAATACGCGAGCTTTCTGGCGAAGACCGTCACCCTGGTGGTCGCTATTCTGGTGGTACTGATCAGCTTCGCGGCATTGCGCAGCAAAGGTCGTCGCAAATCCGCCGGCCAGTTGCAGGTCAGCAAGCTCAATGATTTCTACAAGGGCCTGCGTGAGCGCCTGGAGTCGAGCCTGCTCGACAAAGACCAGCTCAAGGCGTTGCGAAAATCCGAAGGCAAGGCTGAAAAGAAGAAAGGCAAACAGAAAACCGAGGCCAAGCCACGGGTGTTTGTGTTGGATTTCGACGGCGATATCAAGGCTTCGGCCACTGAGAGCCTGCGCCATGAAATCACCGCACTGCTGAGCCTGGCCACGCCAAAGGACGAAGTGGTACTGCGCCTGGAAAGCGGCGGCGGCATGGTCCACAGCTACGGCTTGGCGTCTTCGCAACTGGCGCGTATCCGTCAGGCGGGCGTGCCGTTGACCGTGTGCATCGACAAGGTCGCAGCCAGCGGCGGTTACATGATGGCGTGCATTGGCGAGAAGATTATCAGCGCACCGTTTGCCATCCTCGGCTCCATTGGTGTGGTGGCGCAGTTGCCTAACGTCAACCGCCTGCTGAAAAAACACGACATCGACTTCGAAGTGCTGACCGCGGGTGAATACAAACGCACCCTCACCGTGTTTGGCGAAAACACCGAGAAGGGCCGCGAGAAGTTCCAGGAAGACTTGGACATCACTCACCAGTTGTTCAAGAATTTCGTCTCGCGTTATCGCCCGCAGCTGGCAATCGATGATGTCGCGACCGGAGAAGTGTGGCTGGGTGTTGCGGCGCTCGACAAGCAATTGGTCGATGAGCTGCAAACCAGCGACGAATACCTGGCCACCAAGGCCAAGACCGCCGAGGTGTTCCACCTGCATTATGCCGAGCGTAAGAGCTTGCAGGAGCGGGTTGGCTTGGCGGCGAGTGGCTCGGTGGACCGGGTGCTGTTGACTTGGTGGAGCCGGTTGACCCAGCAGCGGTTCTGGTGACCCGACGTTGAATGTTGGTAATCCCATGCGGGCATTGTAGTGAGCGGGCTTGTCCCGCGCTGGGTGGCGAAGCCGCCCCAAACCCAGGCACTTCAGTTCTAGCTGAAAAAACTCGGTGCCTGAGTTGGGGCGGCTTCGCCACCCAGCGCGGGACAAGCCCGCTCACTACATACCAATGCCCCACATTGGTTTGGCGTTGATGGTTAAGGCTCGAGTACCACCTTTAAGGATTTGTCGCCGCGCTCCATCACCGCAAACGCTTCCTTGAAGTCTGCCAGGGCGAACTTGTGGGTGACCACGTCGCGCATGTCGATCTTGCGGTTGCCGATAAAGTCGATGGCGCGTGGGTACATGTAGGGCCCCAGGTGCGAGCCGAGCACGTCCAGTTCCTTGCGGTCGCCGATGATCGACCAATCCACCGTCGCCTCGTCATTGAAAACGCTGAACTCAACGAAACGCCCCAGCTTGCGCAGCATTGCCAGGCCCTGGTTGACCGCCTTGTGGTGGCCGGTGGCTTCGATGTAGATGTCGCAGCCGTAGCCGTCGGTGATTTCACGGATCTTCGCCAGCACATCGACTTCGGCCGGGTTCCACACTTCGTCGGCGCCCATGCGCAGGGCGAGCGCGGTGCGTTCGGGTTTCATGTCCAGCACGATGAGTTTTTTCGGGTTGCGCATGCGCACTGCGCCGATGATGCCCAGCCCCAGCGTACCGGCGCCGGCGACCACCACCACGTCATCGAAGTCGACATTGGCTCGCTCGGCGGCATGCAGCGAGCAGGCGAGGGGTTCGATCAGGATGGCTTCGTCCGGGGCAATGGAATCCGGGACTTTGTGGATGATGCCTTCCTTGGTGAAAATCATGTACTGGGCCATGGCGCCCTGCACATTGTTCTGGAAGCCATACAGGTCGTGTTTCTGACACATCCAGTACTGGCCGTGATTGCAGAAGCGGCAGCCCCAGCACGGTACGATCTGCTCGGAAATGACTCGGTCACCGACCTTCACGCCGCGTTTTTCCGCGCCGGGGCCCAGGGCGACCACGCGGCACACGAATTCATGGCCGGGGATCATCGGCGGTTTCACATAGCGCGGTTGCTCGGCATCGCCCCAGAACGAAGGCGCGCCGCGATAGGTCTTGATATCGCCCATGCAGATGCCGCACAGCTCGACCTTGGTGAGGATTTCCTCGGGGCCGGGCACAGGTACATCGACGGTTTCGAGTCGATAATCTTCCGGGCCATAGCAGACCACTGCCTGCATGGTTTTCGGGATGACCGGGAATAGTTGTGCTTGCGAACGTTCGGTAACGGTGGACATGGCGGGCCTCGGGGCAAAGGTGAGCTCATCGCTCCTGTGCGCACACGGGAGCGATCAACCGGCAACGTTTTATTTGGCGCCGCTGACTTGCTTGTACAGCGCGTCGGCGTTGGCGTTGGTCACGGGCACCCAGGGCAGGATGTAGTTCTTCGCGGTGCCATCGGCCCATTTCACGTCTTTGGCGTAGCGCTCCCAGATCACCGATTGCGGTTTGTAGTCCTTGCCGGCGAGTGCGCGCAGGGCTACATCCAGCGCGCCTTGGGATTGGGCTTGGGCGTCTTGCAGGAAGGTGGTGACTTCGTCTTTTTTCGCCGCCTGGATCGCATCCGGCATGCCGTCGATGGAGGTGACCGGTACGTCCTTGGCGGTCAGGCCGTGGGATTTCAGTGCCTGTATGGCGCCTAGGGCCATGTCATCGTTTTGCGCGATCACGCCGTTGATGCCTTTGGGGTGGGCATTCAGCCAGTCTTCAGTGAGTGTCATGGCCTGGGCGCGGTCCCAGTTGGCGGTCTTTTTCTCGATGATCTTGATGTCCGGGTGCTTGCCCAGCACTTCCAGTTCGCCTTTTTCCCGATCGATCTGCGCCGACTGGCCGATCGGGCCCTGGATAATCACCACGTTGCCTTTGCCGTTGAGCTTGTCGACCATGGCTTGGGCCTGCAGGCGGCCGCCTTCCACGTCGTCGTTGCCCACATAGGGTACGGAGGCATCGGCTACTTTCGTATTGGAGGCGATGACTACCACGTCGTTGCTCATGGCTTGCTTCACTGTGCCCACACCGGCCTTGGTGTCGATGGGCACGAACAGGATGGCGTCGTAGTGCTGGGTCACCATGTTTTCGATCTGGTTGTTCTGGGTCAGTGCGTCGTAGTTGCCGTCGAATACGGTCAGTTGCACGGTACCGTCTTTGACGGCGGGATGTTCCTTGAGCTCGCGCACCCAGTTCTGCATGAATTGACCCTTGAGGCCGTAGACCGCGGCGCCGACCTTGTAGGTCTTGCCGTCGGCAGCCAGGGCGATGCTGCTGGCGAGGAGGGAGAAGGCTGCAGCGGCGGCGAAGGTCGTACCAAGTTTCATGATCAGAACCCCAATTATTGTTGTAGTCAGTTGTTCATTCATTGCCTTGTTGTGATCATATGTTTATCAAATGAAAATATGATCAGTCAAACACTTTCGCATAAAACAATAAAATAGCTTTTATTGGGGTGATCAGGATTTTTTTTTGACCATTAGCCCGTTATTTGTGATTTTTGTCGCGATATTAATTTCATGTATTGATCATATGATCGTTTTTTTTGTCCGGGTTTACAGATTTTGTAATAGTTTTGCGTTGTAGGAGATTTCGCTTTCGCCTGTACGATTCAGGTCCTTTTGTCATCGCAGGATTTGCATGAACACCCTCTCGGAGCCTCCCAGTCGTCTTTCCTCAAGACAACCGCTGCCGCTGTTCCCGCTGAAGCACCCCGTATTCCGACTGCTAGTCTTGTCCCGGTCCCCTGACCGTGCGTTGCCGTGTCTGGCATTCTGAAATTCGATTGAAGAGACTCTATAAATGGAATGGTTAGCGGATCCAACGGCCTGGCTCGGCCTGTTGACCTTGATTGTGCTGGAACTGGTTCTGGGCATCGACAACCTGGTGTTTATTGCGATCCTGGCGGACAAGTTGCCGCCGGAGCAGCGTGATCGTGCGCGCTTGATCGGTTTGTCCCTGGCACTGCTGATGCGCCTGGGCCTGTTGGCGAGTATTTCCTGGTTGGTGACCCTTACCCAGCCACTGTTCGAGGTGTTCGACAAAAGCTTTTCCGGCCGTGACCTGATCATGCTGTTTGGTGGTGTGTTCCTGCTGTTCAAGGCCACCATGGAATTGCACGAGCGCCTGGAGGGCCATGTCGCACAGCGAACCGGCAACGTGGCCTACGCGATGTTCTGGCCAATCGTGGCGCAGATCGTGGTGCTCGACGCGGTGTTCTCCCTGGATGCGGTGATTACCGCCGTGGGCATGGTGGACGAGCTGGCGGTGATGATGATCGCGGTGATCGTGTCCATCGGCCTGATGATCGTGGCGAGCAAGCCGTTGACCCGCTTCGTCAATGCACACCCGACCGTGATCATGCTGTGCCTGGGCTTCCTGATGATGATCGGTTTCGCGCTGACCGCCGAAGGCCTGGGCTTCCATATTCCCAAGGGCTACTTGTACGCGGCCATTGGTTTCTCGATCCTGATCGAAGTGTTCAACCAGATTGCCCGCGCCCGCCGCAAAAAATCGGCGCAAGGTGTGTTGCCGGTGCGTGAGCGCACTGCTCACGCGGTGATGCGTTTGCTCGGCGGCCGCAGCCTGGCAGTGGAAGAGGTGGGCGAAGACGTGGCCGATTTGCTTGGCGAGTCGGATGCTGCACAAGGCCCGCTGTTCGACCGACGTGAACGCGTGATGATCAGTGGCGTGCTGCAACTGGCCGAACGGCCGATTCGCACGCTGATGACGCCGCGGGCCAAGGTCGACTGTATCGATCTGGCAGACGATCCCGACACTATTCGCTTGAAATTGATGCATTCGTCCTACTCGCGGCTGCCTTTGATCCGCAACGGTGCCGTCGATGAGCCATTAGGCTTCGTGCACAAGAAGGAGTTGCTCAAGGAATACCTGGCCGGTAACGAGCCGAACCTTGAGCATCTGGCGCGCCGCGCGATCAACCTGCTGGAGAGTTTTTCGATCCTTAACGCCCTGGAGCAGATGCGTCAGGAATCCACGCACATTGCGTTCGTGATCAACGAATTCGGTGACTTCATGGGGGTGTTGAGCATGACCGACATTCTCGAATCCATTGCCGGTGAGTTGCCGGACGCCAGCGAGATCGAGGGGCCGGATATCGTCGAAGAGGGAGCGGGTTTTCGTGCCAATGGCGCGTTGAACCTTAACCATGTGCGCCAGCGCACAGGCTTCAACGCGGTTGCAACTGGGGATTATCAGACCCTGGCGGGCTTGGTAATGAGCCTGCTGGACCGCTTGCCGGTGGTGGGCGACAGCCTTGTGCATGAGGGCTGGCGCCTGACTGTCGCGGTGGTTGAGGAGCGGCGGGTCACGCAGGTTCGCCTGGAGCCCGCTGCCGGGCATAGCGTCTGAAGATTTCTGTGAGTGTTTGCTCCTGGGTTTCCCAGGAGCCGAACCTCGTGATGACTTCCATGACTTTGCCCTCCACGTGCGTGACCAGTGTGGGCGTGCTGTTGATTTCCAGTGGCAGCCTGGGGGTCTTGGCTGTCTCGAGCACCATGCTATTTATAGTGGAGTCATAGGTGTCGGCGATGGGCTCGAAAAGCTTCACGGCCTTTGCGCACGGCGGGCAGTCCGGCATAACAAACAGTAAGAAAACGATCCGATTCGATGCCAGCACCGACTGGTAGTCCTCGATGCTGGTGATGACGTCTTTGGCGATTCCCATGGTGATCTCCCTATCGGCAGCGGTGTTTGGCCAACGCTAAGCCGGAAGGTCACTACCGTCTACTGTCAACCTTTACAGGTCCCCCTCACGTTCCACGCGTTCCCGCGCCTTGCGTGCCTGGCTCGCACATTTCTTGTATTCCAAGTTGTCCCTGGAGGCCTTCGCTTCGCGATAGCCGTGGTGATTCTGGCTCGTGTAGTGGGTGCTCAAGGCTTCGTTGAGCTTGCGCAGTTCTTCCTTGCAGTCACGACGATCGTTGCTGGCAGAGGCGCCGGCGGCCACCAGGAAGGCCAGCAAAAACAGGCTGAGACGTAGCTTCATCAGGGCGGGGTCCTTATCGGCATGAATGTGCCAAGGCTAGCCCAGGGCAGGGATTTTTCCAGGTTGGGCGTGCACTGCACGGGTGCGCGGTAACACTGTTATGGCGCACTCAAGTGGGGCCGATCACCGCTGTGTGGGGCCTTGGGTAGCACGCTCATTCCAAGTGATGGCGCAACGCCTCATCGCCGAAAACATTCATCCAACTGATTCCTAACGAATTTATTCCAAGCATATTTTTCTGTTAGCGCGTGTGGCACACTTTCTGCTGTCTATTCCGTTGTTACATACTAAGTTCCGGTATAGCGGAATACACAACTCCTGGAGTGCTTGTCATGCATCACCGACCTTCCGTGTTTAAAGCGTGTGTTTTTCTCTTCGCCGCATCGGCTTCCCTCGCCAGCCTCGTGCAAGCGGCGGACAGCAAGCTCGATAACGTGCTCAAGCGTGGGCACCTGATCGTGGGTACAGGCAGTACCAATGCGCCGTGGCACTTCCAG